>JBHGUX010000056.1:0-171094 GCA_048976605.1 Pristimantibacillus sp.
CTTAGTGACAGATTGCTCCGTCTTTCCCAACTCGGCCATGCGACCAAGTTGTGTATCCGGTATTAGCATCCGTTTCCGAATGTTATCCCAGTCTAAGGGGCAGGTTACCCACGTGTTACTCACCCGTCCGCCGCTAAGTTAATTGAAAGCAAGCTTTCAATTAACTCCGCTCGACTTGCATGTATTAGGCACGCCGCCAGCGTTCGTCCTGAGCCAGGATCAAACTCTCCATTTAAGGGGTTTTCGTCAACCAGCCATAGGCTGATCGGAAAATCCCGGTGAAAAGGTGTTTGACTTGCTCATTACTTTTTATTGCTTTTCCATTATATTCGTTAGAACAAATGGGGCAGTTTCGCTCGTTGTTCAGTTTTCAAAGAACAATTACTTTCGACAACGGAGTGTATCTTACCATGTCCGTTCTCTCGATGCAAGCTTAATTTATCAGCTCGTTTCGAGCAATTCCGCTCTCCACTTGGCTTGTCCTGCTTGCCTCGCCAACCGTGTATCTCTCGGCCGGACTTAGAATATACCACGGATAGATAGGAGATTGCAAGTCTTTTTGTAAAATAAAATCGAATTTTGTCGAAAATGACTTTTTCTATATAAAAAGCGCCTGGATCGTCATATTGACGTTCCAAGCGCTTTTCTAGTAGAGCTTATTCCCAAGGCGATAAATCCGCTTGCTTCATGAGACGGAACAGCATTGTTGCCGCTTCGGCTCTTGTCGCTTTGTCTGCCGGACGGAAGCTGCCTGCCGAGTCTCCTTTGACAAGGCCAAGCTTCGACGCTTGCCCAACGGCTTCTACAGCCCAGTCAGAGATAGACTGTTTATCTTTAAATCCAGCCACCGTACCGTTATCAGCAGGCTCAATTCCCGCATAACGGAGGGCTCTAACCATCATAATGGCCATTTCCTCACGAGAAACGGTCGCATTAGGACGGAATGTTCCATCATTATATCCATTAATAATAGATGCTGCCGCTGCAGCGCTAATTGCCTCGGCATACCAGCCGTCTTGCACGTCTCGGAATGAAGAGCTTTCAGTGCTGTTGCTGCTATTCAGCCCTAACACTCTCGAGAGCAAGACAGCAAATTCAGCTCGGGTAATTGACCCTTCAGGATCGAATATACCTCTATCTTTGCCTTGTACAACAAACATCGATGAAAGGAGTGTAATATCTTTTTCTCCCCAATGCCCGATCGTATCCTGGAACTGAACTGTCCGTTTAACGACGATGTACGTCCCCATAACTCGATCTCTCGATTCAGCGAACCACTCGCCGTCTTTAACAATAAATTTCGCAGGCACGTAGCGGAACTCTCCGCTTTCAGCATCGAAGCGCAATACCGCGGATCCATAAGCTGGTTTGGAAGCTCCCAGCGAAATCATGCGACCGACATATTCATCAAATGCCGTGAACAACTGCTGATTTCCTTTGCCGTCAATATAACCCATTTTAACAGCTAGCGGTTCAGCCAGCATTGCAGCTGCGAGACCTGTAAGTTTTTCTTTAATGACAACTGATTCAGTGTTTGCAGCAGTTGCTATTTGAATCATAAGGGCAGCTACCGCACCCTTGCTTCCAAGCTCCCTGATCGCTTGCTGAGTCCGGTCTTTCACAGAAATCTCAACAGAGCCTGACTGTGTAAGCACTTCAATAACGAGCTTCTCGTTCATGCGAAGCAGCTTATTAAGATCGGCAATAGAAATTGTGAATACTACTGATTCCTGATCGCTAAACGACAATGTAACATGACCAGATTCCACTTCTTTAATAGAAATCGGTTTAAACATATTTTGGCCATTCACTTTGATCGAGAGATCGAAGAAATCATTCTCGGTTCCGGCAGATCCGCCGCCTCCGCTACTTGGAGTGAGTACGGTTACTGGCGCAGTGGCCGATAATCCTGACCATTGTGCCGTCAATACAGCACTTCCTGAGCTAATTCCTTTCAAGCTAGTTCCATTCACAACGGAAATTTCAGGTTTATCCATTTGGAAAGCCGCTTCCGCTGTGATATCTTTCTTGCTGCCGTCAGAATATGTCGCTTCCAGCTTAATGACCGTCGCTTGTCCGACCATTATGCTATAGCTGACCGGACTGAATGCTATGCGAGGAACAATAGTGAATGATAATGGGGCAGCTGTACTTCTATTGCCTGCCACATCATCCGCTATGGCTTTCAGCGTATAATCCCCTTCCACAAGTCCCGGAAGCTGCACAGACCACTTACCGTCAGCATCAGCGATATCTGTTCCCAAGGCTGTACTTCCATCAACCGTCACATGAATTGTACTTCCCGCTTCAGCCGTTCCATTAAAGGAAATAGCATCGAAGCTAAGCTTTGTACCATTTACTGCCTCGAATTGAGGAGCATCAGGGATTGTTGTGTCAATCTTAATGTTAGGCAGCTGGACAGCAGGCAATAACGGATCCAAGCTGTTGCCCGAGCTGTCCTTAATAACAGCTCCATTCATATTGAGAGTTCCAAGAGCAATTCCGTCGTTGTCTGTATCTCCTGCGGCTACTGTATAAGTGAAGTTTAATTTGTCACCCGTCGCGTTCGTAAACGTAGCGTAGGCCGTCCTGTTGCCAATCGTCAACGCCAGGGTTGGTGAACCCCCAGAAGTATTGACGGTAGCCTGCTTATTCAAAAGCAGGGCAAACGCCAGCTCCTGGCCTTCGCGATACACTCCGGCTTCAGGTGTCTCTACAGATTGAATGACAGGAATCATGGCATCCAACTTAATGACTTCCGTCAAGACAGGAAGCATCCAGTTAAGTGTGTTGCCCATAATATCGGTAACCATTGCTTGGTTCAACTTGAACTGTTGGAGCCCAATCCCATCAGTATCATAATCGCCCCCTACTACCGTATACCGAAATGCCATCTGATTCGCATTGGAGTTCGCTGCATCATACAGAGCCGTTCTTGTTGTACCGCCTATGAGCAGCTCTAGTTCTGGATTGCCTTGCGCCGTATTTATCGTAACAGCTTCGCTCGTTGGAAGAATGAATGTCAGCTCATCGCCTACCCCATAGGTTCCCGAAGCGCTGGCTGTTAATCCCGTGAACTTAGGCGCGGTTGAATCCACTTTTACTCCCGCCAAATCGTAGGGAACAGGGATCGCAAGCTGTACGGAATTGCCGTTATCGCCTGTTATCGATCCGCCGTTTGCTTGAATAGCCGCTCCAGCCGGAACTTTGACCGATTCACCGTTCGCCTCTCCGCTTGCCGGCAGATAATGAAAAGTCAGTTGCTTTGTTCCGCTGCCCGAAACATAGCTGGCACGGAAAGGTTGTGTACCTAGTTCAAAAGCCAAATAAGGCGTACCAGCTGTCGTATTGACTAGGGCATTATCATTAAATTCAACTGTAAATGAAAGGGTATCACCCTCTTTGTAGTTACCACTCGCAGCTGAAATGCTAACGATCTCAGGAACGATCGTATCAATCTTAACGTCCGTAAGGACATTCGAGCTTGGAAGTACCAATGAAAGGCGATTACCAGCCGAATCGGCAATAGTTATGGCACCTTGGACGGTTAAGGCTTTTAGCTCTATCCCATCCAAATCTCGAATATTAATCCCTGGATTATAATTAAATACCAGCTTATCCGTTACGCTAGCTCCTTCGTAATCCATGGACAACATCTGTCCAGCAACGTTTATGGTCAGTTGTAAAGAGCCAATTGAAGATACCGTAACCGGTTCGCTTAGACGAAGCTCAATCGGTATCGAACTGCCATAGGTATACGTTCCAGGCGCCGCATACACGGATTGTATGAGCGGATCTGTCGTGTCTATGATAATACCATCCATAACCGGCTGAACGACAAGTGTTAAAGCTGAGTCATGGGCAGCCTGATCCTTGATTGTGCCGCCATTCAAATCCATAGCTGCAGGGGAAGAGAACGACAAACCGTCGGTATCGTTATCTCCTGCTTGCACCATATAAGTAAATTGCAGCTTATTGGTGCCTGAGCCTGAACTGTAATTGGCATATTCAACATCGCCGTTCATGTCGAACGCGATGCGAGGAGTTCCTGTAACAGTTACCATCTCGCTATACTCAGCATGGAATACAAGTTGGCCGCCTTCTTTATAGTAGCCAGGCTCAGGAACGTTCAGTTTCAACCATTCAGGAGCTATGGTATCAACCTTGATCCCCGATGTATCAATACCTGCCGGGAAGCCAAGCACAGCAGAGTTGCCGACAAGATCGTTAATCGAGCCTCCGTTGAGAGTCAAAGCTGAACCCAAGGTAATGCCATCATCGTCGTTGTATCCTTCTTCGATTGCCAGTACAAATACCAGATCCGTTGCTGATGCTGCTGTTGTATAAACAGCATTCACGGAATCAGTGCCAATCTGGATTGGGAGCATCGGATTTCCGGCAACGTTTACCGGCTCATTGAATTTAACAGTAAATGTCAGCTCCTGATCTTTCAGATAAATGCTATTCGCAGGTAGTTGTATTCCTGATATCGTAGGCGCAACCGCATCAATCAATATGCCGCTGGTCGAACCAACACCGTTCAGTGTTCTGACCGCAGGCGCATTCTTAATGCTGGCAATTGCTCCGCCGTTCATCTCAAGCTCATTGCCAATTGCGATGCCGTCTAGATCAGACATTCCGCCCGCTACTGTATATTGGAATACTAGATGTGCAGTTCCCGAACCGCTTCGATAGGAGGCTTTTGCAGCCGTACTGCCAATGGTAATCGGCAATTGAGGCGTTCCTGTAACCTGAACCGGCAGGTCAAAGCTTACCGTAAAGGATAATGTGTCGCCTGCTTTATAGATGTCGTTTGCCGGCACCTGTACGGTCATTACTTTCGGTACCGGTTGAACGATCGTAGCGTCAACCGCTTTATTGTTCGCCAGATCATCGGCTTCTTCACCACCGCCAGAAATAGTAACTTCGCTATCAGCTGAGCCTAGGCTGGCATTGTTTGCAACTTCGCCCGTTAACGTCAGAACGGCAGATTGTCCAGGCGCCAACGAGGCGCTATAGGTACATGACAAGCCTCCGGCCGAACAATTCCAGCCCGTGCCCGCTCCCGCTGTGGCCGTTACTCCAGTGCGAAGCTGGCTAGTCAATGTGATCATGCCTGTTGAAGGCATGAGGCCGATATTTTCTACTCTTATAGTGTATTTCGCATCCTTTTGACCTTGATAGAAATCGCCGCTATGCGTCATCTCTACCTGCAGGTCGGGAGCAATGTAAAACTTCAATTCCACCGTCCCGGTTAACGTCTGAGCAACGCCGGCAATCGTTCGATTGACTGTAAACGTAAATGTCGCATCTCCCGCCGTATTAGCTTTCGGCACAACGGTTAGCGTACGCTGCTGTCCGTTACCACTTAAATCATAGCTATCGATTACAGAGGACGTTTGCTTCGTGAGTGCCATTGCAATCGCTGAAGTATCCGCTTGAAAATCTAACGGCTGCGTAACCGTTGTACCAAAACGAATTGATGCACGCTGGCCTTCAAAAGCGCCTGCAGCTGTCTTGCTTGCAACAAGTCTTGGGAAGCCGCGCTGGTCATACTTCGAGCCAGATGCACTACCTGCACTTCTCGCAGGACTGTCGGCTTTTAATGCATGCGTCTTGGTAAACCCGCCGTTATCGGCAAGCGGCTCTAAGCCCGCATCAGTATTCAGCAGGTTTCCATTGCTGGATACCGTACCAGTGAATACATTCTTTGCTTTATTAACAACGTTATAAGTGCTTTCTTGTTGGGAAAGATTTGTTCCAGCGTCAGCAAGAGTAATATCCGCATTGTCTGACGCTTGAATTGCTGTATTGCCCGATACTACAGAGCTAAGAAGCTTAGGTGCTCCACCGGTGATATAGAGCGCACCGCCTTTTTCCGTACTTGTATTTGCAGAGATGGTCACATGTTTGAATGTAGGCTGTACAGCTTGGGCAGCTTCAACTGAAGTGACGATCGCGCTTCCGTATTTCGCCTCATTGCCGCTGAACGTACTGTTTTCTACAACCGTATTCGCAACATTGACCGACAATGCGCCTGCATAACTGCCGGTAGCTTTGTTACTAATAAAGGAGCTATCCGAAATAAGCAGCGGCCCTGCTCCCATAGGTGAAGTTGGCAAAACATCTATAGCGCCACCAGGCTTTTTGCCAGCTACGTTGTTCTCGAACGTTGATCTTGCTATATTAACTTCAACATCGCCTTCAACGTACAACCCCGCTCCGCCGTCAGCAGCCATGTTATTGGAGATAACAACCCTGTCAAGAACGAGTTTCCCGCCATCCAAGCCGGAGACATACATCCCGCCGCCATCACCAAGCGTTGCACCCGACCTGTTATTCGTAACAACAACGTTGTACAAAGACAAAGTCGAAGTTCCTGTGTCGGCATTAATTCCTCCGCCGCCATAAAAACCGTTCGGTGCTTGTCCGCCTGTTATGGTCAGCGCTTCAAACGTCACATCGTCAAACGCAGCGTTCTGATTATTATTGATGATGATTGCTCGATCACCTGACGCAATAATCTTCGTTGTGGTGGGATCCCCGTTTGAGTTGCCTCCGTCACCTTTCAATGTGACGCCCTTTTCGATTGATAAGGGGATATTCCCAAGATTATAGTCTCCGGGCTCAAGTTTTATAATTTGATAATTATCCGGACTAGCTAATGCGTTTCTAAGCGAAGCCGCATCGTTAACCGTCGCAGTTCCGCCTGCGGCAGAAATGGTATGTGACAGCCCAAAGCCGATTAAAGCGATTAACACGGCGATAACTAATGCGCTCGAGACTTGCTTGAACCGCCTCGGCAGTCCTGCCCATTTTGTGATCATATGGCTCCTCCTAAAAGTTTTGCGAAGCAAAACTTTACTTCGTAAGCATCAACAATAAACTACAAAAACTACTGTCTATCTGGAAAATTACCTTGCGTCGCAATAATGAAATTAAGAGCCAGATAGGGCTGCATATTATTATGCGGCTGACCTCCGCCGCTAACGTTAACTTCCATCGGATGCATGCTTGTAGTACTTGGCCCATTTCCATACACCATTCCGCTTCGCCGTCCGCGTGTAGCGTTTGGCAGTCCTCCCGTTGGATCACTTTGGGGCTCTAAAGAATCAGCGTATTTAACATTGTGGCTATGTGAGGGCAGTTCACTAGGCAAGAGAGTCACAGCTTGTTCCCCGCTCGTTTCGCCAAGGACATGATTCATTAGTCCATACCCTTGACCCGGATGCATAGGCGCCATGCCTTGCAAATTGGGGAGTGCGAAGGTCGACTGTCCATCCCCGCCGTAAGTTGTGCCCAGCAAGGAAAACAAGGCGGTATTCTTGCTAATCGGCAACAGTTGCCCGTTACAAAATTCCCAGCCGGTAGGAGGGAAATCACCTGCAAAAATACGAATTTCTGCTAAAAATTGATCAGACATTTGAGAACCGGGCCTCCTTTAATTTTGATTTCGTGACGGGAATATACCTGCAATGCAAATACAAAAGTTCAAGGTTAAATAAGGCTGCATGTTACTATGCGGCTGATTGCCACCGCTATTGTCTGTTGCAGCAGTACTCAACGATGTATTGATGCCAGTCCCGCCTGAATGATAGGCGCTAATCGCCGGTGCTGCCCAAACCGCGTTTTGTGGCGAACTGGTTGTTGCCGCCGTTGTTACCGCTTGTAAGAGATGATTATGTATCGGAAGCTCCCCCCCCGTTAAATTATGGCTTTCTTTGCCTCCCGCTTGTCCCTGTGCAATGCCAGCCCCAAAATGGATCGGCACCCTTCCTCGCAGATCAGGAAGCGCTAACGTTGTTACGCCATCTCCTCCATAGGTCGTCCCAAGAATAGAAAATAGCGGTTGATTTTGATTGACTGGCAGCAAATTCCCATTGCATTCAGCCCAGCCCTTCGGCGGAAAGCTGCATGAAAAAAGTCTTATTTCGCCCAAAAAAGATTCACCCATGATTCTCCTCCTCTCATCTTAAATCTGGCTAGGATAGACACCAAACAATGAAATAATAAAATGAACACAAAGATACGGCTGCAAATTGTTATGCGGCTGATTACCCCCGGACGGCAACATCGATGACGCATGCATATTATTGCTTGGCGCTCCCCCCGCTGGTGCATATGGTGTCAATGAAGACATCGCAAGTACAGCATTTGCGGGGTTGCTCGTGTTGCCCTGCTCGCTGCGTGCCATTAATGCATGGTTATGCGGCGGAATTTGTTGCACGGTCAGTGTCACGCTTTCTGTACCTGCCGCTTCTCCCATCGTATGGGTAATGCTTTGGCCTGGTCCTGTCCCTTGATGAATCGGAACACGTCCTCGCAAATCAGGAAGATTGAAGGTGCTTTGGCCATCCCCCCCGTAGGTAGTGCCAATTAAATTAAACAGCGTACTATTTTCTGAAATCGGCATTGCTTGCCCCTCGCAAAACATCCAGCCTACAGGAGCAAAGTTACCCGCAAAGATGCGAATTTCACCAACATATGGCATACGAATCCTCCTCTTAAAATAGATTAATCCTGTGTCAGCCGGCTAAATGCCGCTTCATACCGGTAGCCTTCTGAATTCTGAGCGATCGGTACGACGAATATAGCAACCTCGTCAATGCCATTCGTTCTCAACATTAAGGTCTGTTGGGGTATAAAGGACTGCAATGGACCACGAAAAACTAGCAAAAACTGCTCGTAGCCTGCCGTTATGCCTCTGTCTTCCACTTCCAGCAGCTCTAGCTCAAGCACAGTCTCCGTTCCGAGAACTTGAAAGGTACGACCGATCGCTTCCTTATAAAACTGTAAAGATGGTTCTGCCATGCGTTAATCCAACCTTTCATGCAAACCTCAATTCAACTAACTATAGATTGTTCTCAGAAGGCATCCACGTCATTGCTGTATAAATATCTCCAACCTGATCCGCCTTAAATCCAAGACGTTCATATAGCCTAAGTGCACCCGTATTGTTATTGTCCACATGCAGCCTCAAAGGTTGGCCTGTAGTGTCTGCTTCCCCTTGGAGATAAAGCATGACCTGCGTGCCTATCCCTTTGCCCTGCACGTCCGGCAACATTGCAATATCTACAATCGTTGTCGCCTCTTCACCATAGTGGATGCGTAATACGCCGGTCCGCTCTTCTCCTGAACAAAGGATCATATTGGATGCATTCGGATAGGTTGCTGAATAGGAGGACTCGCGAGCGTAGAATTGCATACGTATAAACTGCTTCGCCTCGTTCTCACCGAAGCCCCAAGCAGCAATCTCCTTGTGTTTACTAGCAGCAAAAGTCTCATACCGGAACAACTCATCCTCCGGACCCGCCGGACGCATATGCATGATTGGCCTCCTTAAAGTATACTTATGTGGCGCAAGACATCCTTCAATATGTAATATGACACAAAAACTGTTAAATCGAGTTCTTTCGCTATATATATAGTACCTCGAACCTATCAGATTTGCATCGTTTTTCACAATAAATGTTCATAGAAACGCATAAATATGCTATCTTATTGCTAGAGAGTTTTTCGCTATGAATCGGCAAATATCGGAGGTTAATTATGAAATATGACAAAGAAGTGTCACGTCGCTCGTTCCTTGCCTTCCTCGGAAGCGGGGCAGCCGCACTCGCAGTATCCGCAACAGGACTTGATCCGCTGATAGGCACTGCGGAAGCAGCCGCTGCCAAGCTTGGGATGCCTTCGGCGTTACCTTTCCCCGCATTGCAGATTACGTCAGCAAATCAGTTGACCGTCGCAAACGGATATCAGGCGGATTGGCTTACATCAAGCTCCGCTTCCGGCGGCCGCTATATTGGTTTCTGGCCTGGCCAAACGGATAATGAAGGCACGCTATGGGTAGCCCATGAAGGGGATGACGCTTCATCCCAAGCAAGAGGCGCATCGATCTACAACATCACGCGAATCGACAGCAAAAGTAAATGGTCCGTATCGGAGACTAGGCATATTAGCTCTCAAGCTCGGATTGCGTTCACCGGTCCCGCCAAAGGTTCGAAAGCACTACATAATGCAAAAGTCACACAAGGTCTCTGGAGCAACGGCTCTGGCGGACGCACCCCATGGGGCACCGTGTTTGCCGGAGAACAGCCGCTGGATTCCAGCGCTTCAAAAGCGGGTGTCGACCCCTTATCTGTCGGTTGGATGATAGAAGCCGATCCGACTGATGCCGGCTTTGCCGCAAGAAAGCATACGGCGCTCGGTCGCTTTGCACATGGCGATGCGACAGCCGTTCTGACACGCGATCGCAAAATCGCCGTCTATTTGGGCAGCGACCGCGCATTGTTCAAGTTCATTAGCGCAGGCAAATACGATCCGCTGCTTGGAAAAGCAAACTCAGCTTTGCTGGAAGAGGGACAACTTTATGCTGCCGACTTCGGCAGCGGCCGCTGGCTTGAGCTGACCGTCAAATCCGTTCGCGCCAAGCTGTCGAATCCTGCTTTTCGTATGCCAAACGGCGTTGATCTATTGCGTGAAGATTTGCTGAAGATGCTTCAAAGCGAAGCTGACGTTCTCGCCTATGCGCAAGAAACTGCACTTGTTATCGGAGCAACACCGCTTGATCGTCCTATCGGTCTAGCGATTCATCCGGCTGACGGTACGCTATTTATCGCCCAATCCGGCAACGCGGATTCAGGCAATAGCTTTGGCAGCATACTCCGGTTGGTCGAATCTGGTCATGATGCTAGTGCTGATGTTTTCGAATCGGATTTGACCCTTGCCGGAGGACGACAAGCCGGCTTCAGCTCTCCAGACGGAGCTGCTTTCGATTCAGCTGGCCGACTTTGGCTTGCATCCCGTATTCCGTCAGAACGTTTGAACAGCGGTGCATATGCAGCTTTCGGCAATAATGGTTTATATGCATTGACCGCCTCAGGCGAGTCATTTGCGAAATCCGATCCGTTTGCCATAGCTCCAGTGAAAGGAGCGCTCTCCGCTCCTGCATTCGGTCCTGAAGGCACGCTGTTTGCTGCAATAGCAGGAAGCGGCGTCGTTGCCATTCGCAAAGTATAATAAACAAATTCAAATGCTTAGCCGCAGTTTCTTACCGCGTACACCGCGAGTTGTGAAGCTGCGGCTTTTTTATGACTAAATTGCACTTCTACAACACAAAATAGGCTAGGGATATAGTTGATGAAAGGAAGGCGGTGAATCAAATGGCGAAGCAGCAAGGTCATGCAAACAAAAATACACAGACGAAATCATCCGACAAAAAAGGCAATGCATCCGGAAACAATCACTAGCGATAGCACATCATTAACGACAACAACATGATTGCCAAAAAAAAGAAACCGCCGCACACTCTAGAAGAGTGACGGCAGTTTCTTTACCCGTTCGTTTAGGAATCTATTATTTCGCTTTTTTCGCTAGTTGTTTCGTTTTCACTTTAGAAATTTGAGATCTCCCATTTCTGCTGCGGTTACGATTGCTGCGATTGCTGCGATTACTTCGGTTACTGCGGTTACTACGACTACTGCGACTGCGATTATTGCTGCCACGATCATTAGAAGGACTTTGATCCCTAGCATCTTCATCTTGAAAGCAATATTCATATAAATGCTTCTCACAAGGGACGCAATGATGACGCGTCACAACGTTGACACGATGTACGACCTCTACGATTTGTGTATGAAAAACATCGTTTATAACAGTTACTGGCGGGTCATAAACTCTGACAGTTGGGCAAAACGGATCGCAAGGATTACAAGACATATAAGGCAACTCCTTCCCTCTTGGTCTATTATAATATACGAGAAGGAGAGCTTTTTTGCTTGTGTTAAAGCCTTCCGAGATACTTGTACCTCACTAGCGGTTATCTATAGTTTCCGGTTACAGGTCATGATTGCTTAATCTAAAATCCGCCATTTGCTCGTATTTTGTGCCCGGCTTTCCGTAATTGCAATACGGGTCAATAGATATGCCTCCGCGAGGTGTGAATTTACCCCATACCTCTATATAACGAGGCTGCATCAACTCTATCAAATCATTCATGATAATGTTAACGCAATCCTCATGAAAGTCACCGTGATTGCGGAAGCTGAATAAGTACAGCTTGAGAGACTTACTCTCCACCATTTTCACATCTGCTATATAAGAAATATAGATCGTCGCGAAATCTGGTTGGCCCGTCATCGGACACAGACTTGTGAACTCTGGACAGTTAAACTTAACAAAATAATCTCTATAAGGATGCTTATTATCAAAGGTCTCTAATATAGATGGTGAATACTCAAATGTATAGGTTGTTCCTTGGTTTCCTAACAAGCTGATACCCTGCAGTTCTTCATTATTTCTTCCAGACATATCTGTCTCTCCCTTCAATTAAACGCCTCGTTTGTTGCCCCACACCCATGCATGCAGCTGCGGCAGAATTCTGACATTCGTCAAATCCTCGCGAACCATCACCTGTTCTATAAGCCATTCATAGCGAGTAACGAGCTTGGTCAGCATAATTTCATTATTCTGTTCGGTTAAATTATCATTACCAGCCTGTATGAAGAAAGGTACATTCGGATAGCGACGATGAACCCGTACAGCATAAGCCAAATCTTCCTCGTCGAAAATAACGACTTTCAAGCTGAACATGCTCCCGCCTATCATCAGCTTATTAATAATGTCATCTAATACAGACCAATTGGTCATCATTCCTGAGCTAGGCGGCTTTGGCGAAAGTGTTAGTTCATCAATATCAAGCAGCCAGTCCTGCCATCGGCTACCTTGTGTCTCTACCGCTATGCGGATGTCATTCCGATGCAACTCTCTAACTAGATCATCAAGATTCTTCAACAACGCAGGGTTCCCGCCGGATAGAGTGACATGAGAAAAGGTTTTTCCGCCAATCGTCCGTAACTCCGTTAGTATTTGCTCAGCCGACATCATCTGAATCTCATCGGCGCCAGTCCCATCCCAGGTAAAAGCTGAATCGCACCAAGAGCATGAATAGTCACAGCCTGCTGTACGGACGAACATCGTCTTCTGGCCGATAACCATCCCTTCTCCTTGTACGGTTGGCCCGAATATTTCCATCACAGGTATTCGTTTCTCAGCCATTGAGTAAAACCCGCTTCGGACGATACACACAATAACTAGTTGGTGTTTCTCGCAAATAAATTTGGATGCACTGCGCTTTATTAGGCGTCTGATCTAAAAAATCCTGAATGATTTCATACATGGTTCTCGCCAACACTTCCGTTGTAGGAAATCGCTCTGGATCATTGATTCCGAATAATTCAGTATGATCATTCAAATACGTATGGTCAAAGCGGTCATGAATCAACCGTTTTATAAGTCCGAAATTAACTAGAAAACCAGATGAATCGAGTTCATCACCGGCAATCGTAACATTAGCGTAGTACGTATGCCCATGAACACGAGCGCATTTCCCCGCTTCTTCTGTAGGAATGGAATGCGCAGCGGCAAATTGCATATCTTTGTTTAATTCATAGCAATAAGAATGGGGAGTTGTAGGATACGTCTGCTGAATCATCGCTTCTCGCCTCCTGCTTCCTTAATGGCGAGATAGCGGTTCAACCCCTGAATCCGAAGCTTGCACGCCGGACATTCACCGCAACCATCGGCTATCACACCGTTATAACAGGTCAGCGTACGTTGTCTTACAAATTCAAATGCGCCAAGCTGATCGGCAAGCTCCCAAGTCTGAGCCTTGTCTAGCCACATGAGCGGAGTTTCAATAACAAAGGGATAGTCCATAGACAGATTCAACGTCACATTCAATGATTTGATGAAAATATCGCGGCAATCCGGATAGCCGCTGAAATCTGTCTCGCATACACCAGTTACAATGGTGTTCGCCCCAATTTGTTTAGCTAATACAGCGGCAAACGACATAAACAGTAAATTGCGTCCATCAACAGCAGTTGATGGCGGTCCAGCCTCCTGCTCTTCAATCGCAATATCAGATCTAGTCAAAGCATTCGGAGCAAGCTGGTTCAACAGCGACATATCCAGTACATGATGCCGAATGCCCAGCTCCTTCGCAATTTCTTCCGCACATACCAGCTCTTGTGCATGCCGCTGTCCATAATTAAACGTTACGGCCTCCACCTCGTCATACTTCTTCATCGCCCAGAATAAGCAGGTTGTACTGTCTTGCCCGCCGCTGAACACAACGACGGCTTTATTCTTCTTCATTTTTCGATCTCCTCCCGTGTGAGAGAGAGATTCTTCGAACAACTCTTGTTACCCATAAAATAGAAAAAAACAGACTCTAAGAAGAGTCTGTTTCCTTCTTAGTTTTTTATAGAGGGAGTTCGCGAACCTCTCCTGAACGCAGCCTATTGGCTGGCTTCAGCATTTATTAGGTTTTACCTAACGTACTATAGCATAAGTAGAATGATCAAACAAAGTCAAGGAATACCAGACAGGCGATTATCCATCTAATAATTGCAATAGAATACAAAAAAGCAGACCCAGGATTAACCTTGATCTGCTTTCTTATACGATAGGTTATTGTGGCAGCTCTGCCAGCTTCACGATTGCATTCAATGCTGCTTGCATCTCGCGCTCAACAGCATTCGCAACAACATCTGTATGAGGATCATAATCTGCTGCGAGATCTGAGTCTGCATACCCGTCAAGCGCTACAATGGCGCCTGCGCGAGCTCCGCGTAACGTAGAAACGATATACAGTGCTGCAATTTCCATCTCTACGGCAAGTGCACCAGCAGCCTTGTATTGCTTATGAGGAACTTCTACTACACCGTTAAAGAACACATCTAGCGTCACGGTTATTCCTTTACTAACAATACCGCCTGCTTGCTGCGCTGCTTCATATAAAGCTTCAGTAACAGCAGAATCTGCTACGGCAGGGAAGCCGTCCGGTACAAGCTGACGCGTCAGCCCATCCGTTCTAACTGCAGCCGTACTGACAATTAAACTGCCGGCAGGGTGATCCGCAGAATAGGAACCTGCTGTTCCAACTCTAATCAAAGTGTTTACTCCGCCGCGTATGAGTTCTTCGAAGCAAACCGCCGCTCCTGGCGATCCAACACCATGACTGACAACAGCAAGCTTAACCCCCTTGTAATCACCTACAAATGTTCGGTACTCACGACTGAAAGCCAGTTCGCGTGCACCGGATAGCTTTTCCGCTATTCTTGCAGCACGAGCTGGATCACCACAGACGATAGCATAGCTTGGCAGATCTTCGGACTGAACTTGTAAGATTGGCAATAACATTATTAATCAAACTCCTTATGAACCCATTCATCTTCTGGAATTGGTAAATCTTCACCAGAGAACCTTTGTTCACGGAATGGATCTGCGTAATTGTGAAAACCATTGCGTTCCCAGAAACCTGGGCGGTCTTCCTTCATAAATTCAATGCCGCGAATCCACTTGGCACTCTTCCAGAAATAGAGATGCGGCACAACAAGCCGTAATGGCCAGCCATGCTTGTTCGTGAGCGGCTCTCCATCGAAGGAATGCGCCAGCATGACATTGTCATGCAGAAGATCCTCCAGCGGCAAGTTCGTATCATAATCTTGATCGGCGTGAATCATTACGTACTTCGCATCCGCATTTGCACCAAGCAGCGGCAAGAGATCAATAAATCGAATGCCTTCCCATTCTGTATCAAGCTTGGACCAACGTGTTACGCAATGAATATCATTCATTTGCTTGCTTTGCGGAAGCGCCATTAGCTGCTCATAATTGAATACAAGCTCCTTCTCCACTTCCCCAAATATACGCAATGACCACGTGGAGAGGTCATACTCAGGCACTTCCCCTTCATGAAGAATCGGGAATCGTTCGGTAAACGTCTGACCTGGCGGAAGTCGATGAGCCAATTCAGGCGCAACCTCTATTTCTCGAACTGGCGCTTTCTTTAGTCGTTCAGCCTTCTTATTCATGATGTCAGGACCTCCTAAAGATAAATTACCGCGAACTTTCATTCGCTTTGCGAGCTTCTTGCATATAGCTTTTGTCTTTAAAGAAGAACATAGCCACAATCGTTACCACATAAGGCAGCATCATTGTAAAATGAACCGGGATTGCAAAGCCCTGCAGCCTTGTGCTGAGTGCGTCCATAAACCCGAATAAAATACTTGAACCCATAACGCCAAACGGATTCGATTGACCGAGCATCGTTGCAACAAGTGCAATAAACCCGCGACCTGCTGTCATGCCTTCCGTAAACATCGTCACTTGACCAAGTGACAGCTGTGCTCCCGCTAATCCGCATAATACACCGCACATTAGAATGGCGCCATATTGAATTCTTGTCACTTTAATGCCCAAACTGCGAGCAGCAGTCGCATTCTCACCTGCAGCGAGCAAGCGGAAGCCTGATACTGTTTTGAATAAGAAGAATTGCAAGGCAATCACGAGCAATATTGATAAATAAACAAGTGGAGAATGGCCCGACACAACATCGCCGATCCAGGGTATATCTTTAATTAGTGGAATATCCCATTTGGGCAGTCCGACCATATTTTTATCATAATAAGCACCTTTTACATCAAATATGGCACGTAGTGAGAAGGTTGTTAACCCTAAGGCTAAGAAATTCAGCGATATACCAACGACTATTACATTTGCCTTCAAGTTTATACTCATATAAGCAAGAATGGATGAAAAAACGACTGTGCACAGAATAGCAAAAAGCACTGCCAGCCATACATTGCCGGTCAAATGATTACCCACAATTGCGGAGAAGGCGCCAATGAGAATGAGTCCTTCAAGACCTACGTTAAACAAACCGACACGGGAGCATAATGCACCGCCTAGTGCAGCGAGTAAAATCGGCGTGACCATGCGGAGCGTGGAAGCAAACAACGATGCATCAAATATCTGTTCCATTAGAAGCCCCCGCTTTCTTCTTTTTAATGAATGAATAAGTAAACTTAGCTGAAATAAATAAAATAAGAACCGCTTGAATAATACTTGAAACCTCGAGTGGAACATCGGTGTTGCGTTCTACACCCATACCGCCTGTCTGAAGGGCCGCGAGTAGAATGGCAGCTAGCGCTGTGCCCAGCGGATTCGAGCCTGCCAACAAGGTCGCCATAATACCAGACCAAGCATAGCTTGGATCCGTTAATCCGCCGTCCAAAAAGCGATATTGCGTGCCTAGCACTTCACCAGCACCAGCTAGTCCAGCGAAACCGCCGCTTGCGAACATACTGTACAGCATAAGCCGTCCACGCTTAACACCGCCATAGGCTGCGAACAATGGATTACCGCCGAGCATGCGAATTTCATAACCGCCTACAGTGTACCTCATGTACCACGCAAGCAGAATCGTACCGAATACCGCTATGAGGAACCCGGCATGCAAGCTCATTCCAGGCAGCAGCTTTGGAAGCCATGCAAGCTTTTCAATCATAACCGTTTGTGCGAGTGCTGCTGATCCTGACCGATCCATAAACGGATAAGAGACCATATATCCTGCGAACAAGGCAGCTATATAATTAAGAAGCAGTGTTGTGATCAACAGGTTCATTCTAAACTTCGCATCCAGCCATCCGGCAAAAGCAGACCATAACCCGCCTGCAACAATACCTGCCAACAGTGCAGCTATAAGCTTAAGCCAGCCTGGACCAGGCAGATAGATAGCCGTAAGCGCAGCGCTCAAGCCGCCAAGAACCATTTGTCCTTCCGAGCCCATATTGAAAAATCCAGCTCGAAATGCCAGTGCCACCCCTAAACCGATCAAAATAATCGGAGTAGCGCGACTTAATGTATTCGTGAAGAAATAACTGCTGCCGAATGCACCCTTCCACAATTCGGCATACGTATCAAATACTGATCCTCCAACAATAACGATAGCGATTGCACCGATAATCAAGCCAACAACAATGGCGAGAAGCGGCTGCAAGAGCGCACGTCCTGTATCCTTTAGCTTATCCAACCGCTTTCCCTCCTGCCATCAATAGACTAATCTGTTGCTCTGTTGCTGTCTCTGCTGGCAGTTCACCGACTATACGGCCCTCATACATCACAACGATTCGATCCGATAATTTCAAAATTTCAGTCAACTCTGATGAAACGAGAAGTATTCCCGTGCGCTGCGACCGTCTCTTCAGCAGTTCCCCATGTATAATCTCCATTGCTCCAACGTCAACGCCGCGTGTAGGTTCTGCTGCGATGAGGAATGGCGTTTCTTGTGCAATCTCTCGTGCAACAATAAGCTTTTGCAAGTTGCCGCCAGACAGGTTTTGTGCCTTGGTATGAATCGAACCGGTCTTGATGCCAAAATGATCAACCCAACCTCTAACCAGCTTGCGGATTTGAGATCCTCGCAGTACACCATATCGCTGATACTTCTGAGCATGCCCCATCAGGCCGTTCTCTTCAACTGTCGCTCCCTTTGCGACTCCCCATTGATAGCGATCCTCAGGAATATGAGCAAGTCCGCCATTACGAATAGCTTGTACAGTTAGGCCTGCAATATTGTTGTCAAGCAATCGAACCTCACCCGAATCCGGCTTCATCAATCCAGAAATGACTTGCAGCAATTCAGATTGTCCGTTGCCGGAAATTCCCGCTATGCCGACAATTTCTCCTTCTTGCACTCGCAAATTAATTCCATCGAGAAGAGGCTTTACTTTATTGCCGCTTACATTCACATTTTTCACTTCAAGCACAGATTTGCCGGGATTCGGAACGTCTTTTACCACATTCGCAAGATCTCTCCCTACCATCAATCGAGTCAACTCTTCTACATCAGTATGACCAGCTTCAACTGTCCCTGTGACACGGCCGTCACGTAGCACCGTAATTCGATCAGCAACCTCCATAATCTCTTGCAGCTTATGGCTGATTAGTATGAAGCTTTTTCCTTGACGAGCCAAACCTTTGATCGCAATGAGCAGCTCTTTCACTTCAATAGGTGTCAATACCGCTGTCGGCTCATCTAAAATAATGATTTCAGCGCCTTGATGAAGCACTTTTAATATTTCAACCCTTTGCTGCATGCCTAGGGAGCATTCTTCTACTTTCTGCCAAGGGTCTACAGGCATTCCATATTTGAGGGCTAGCTCTTGCGTCTGAGCTGCAGCTTCTTTACGATTGAAACCGATCGCCTTGCTAGGTTCACGACCGATCACAATATTTTCGGCAACTGTAAACGAAGGAAAAAGCATGAAGTGCTGATGCACCATGCCAATTTTGCTGCTTATCGCATCAGAGGGGCTAGTGAACGACAATTCCTTCCCCTTAATCACAATGGAACCAGACGTCGGACTTTCCATCCCATATAAAATACGCATCAAGGTTGTTTTGCCAGCACCATTCTCTCCGACAAGCGCATGAATCTCCCCTTCACGTAATGAGAAATCGACTTCTTGATTGGCCTTAACTGCACCATATGACTTTGTTATTTTGTCCAACTGCAACAACATTTGCCGCCCCTCCTTTTTCAGCTCTTCACAAGGAAACCGGCTGCGGGCAGCAGCCGGTTTGAATTACTATTTAATTTCTGATTGGATTAAGGTGTTTCTACTACGATTTTACCGCTAATGATATCTTCAGCGATAGCCTTCACTTTATCAACTGTTTCTTGTCCAATGAATGGGCTAAGCGGTGATTTGCTTTCATGAGTAACGAACGTCAAGCCAACACCGCTCTCTTTCAAGCCATAATCCGCTGCTGTAAATTCAAATGTATCATTAACAAAAGCTTTAACCGTTTCATAAGCAACTGCGTCTGTACCTTTCAACTGGGACAATACGATATGCTCAGGATCCATTTCTGTACGGTCAACGTCTTGACCTGAAGCATACAAGCCTTTCTCCTTAGCTGCATCGAATACACCAAGATCACCTACTGCTGACATCCCTGCTACGAAATCTGCATTTTGTGAATATTGAGTTAGAGCAAGCTCTTTACCTTTTGTTGAATCCTCGAAGTTACCAACATAGTTAATTAGGAATTTAGCATCAGGGTTCGTTTTCTTAAGACCTTGCTCAAATCCTGAAGTGTATTTCTTCAATAGTGGTGTGTCCATGGCTACGACTGCGCCTACAACATTCGTTTTTGTAGAAAGTCCTGCCGCCGCACCAAGCAGGTAAGCCGCTTCTTGCTCGCGGAATACTACACTGCGTACATTGGGCAAATCAACTGTTGTATCAATAATTGCGAATGCTTTTTCTGGATTTTCTTGAGCAACTTTCAACAAGGCATCTTCCGCTTGGAAAGTAGCTGTAATAATCAAGTCATAGTTCTCAGCAACAGTTGCCCGCAGATTTTGCTCGAACGCGGCAGAGTCAGTAGCTTCGATTGTATTGACATCAACATTAAATTCTTTGGCTGCTTTATTAAAGCCTTCTTCCATCGATACAAAAAACGGGTTGACGCCAATTTTTTCAGGCAGTACTAATGCAATACGTTTTTTCTTGCCGCCATCATCATTTTTAGCTGCGCTATCATTATTGGCTGCGTTATCGTTCTTTGCACCACATGCAGCAAGCATTGCTACGATAACCATAAGCGTTAACATTAAAGATACTGTCTTTTTCATCTCTACGTTCTCCCCTTTATTCCTAGTTAAAATGTACTATTCCATCTTATCCTAGTGTTTTTATCGGAATTTGTCAATCCTATTTATTCGACATTATTCTTTCTTATTCTACATTATTTTAATGCGAATCTGAAACCTAATTCATTGATTGACACGAATTTGTAACAATGCTACCATTACCTAATTATTCCTACTAGAATAGTATGTATTAAAAATAACCAGTATGGAGGGAATTATTATGACTTTCAATTATCCGTCTTCATTAAAGAAACCGCTATTGTCTACTGCACTTGCTTTATCCATTGCACTCTCTGGTGCTTTGCCCATTCACGCTGCAGCTGCACCGACCGCTGCATCGCAAGCATCCCTTACTGCTCCGCTCACCCAAGCGGCAAAGGAGAACCAACTGTTCCTCCAAGAGAAATACGGAATATCATTCCAATCTGCCGCCATCTCGAAAGGACAGTTCCTTGTAGCAGTTGCAGCCATTCTTGATCTTGGCAAACCCTCATCGAGTCCTGTTTTCGCCGACTTAAATGAGACTAGTCCTTATTATTCCGCAGCTGCGGCACTCTATGAGCATGGCATTCTAACTTCCTCAACTGTTCAAGTAGATCAGCCGCTCACAGCAGCAGCCTCTCTTTATATTGCGGTTAAAGCAGCTGAGTTGAAAGAACTTGCCTCTACCTATTCGAAGGAAAAAACAGAAGCAGCTCTAAAGAAGCTGAATCTATCAGCTAAAGGCATTCCCACATCCGCTGCTCAAGAATTAGCAACAGCCGTAGACACAGGACTATTGCCAACTTCTCTGTATCAAGAAATTAAAGGCAGAAATGCATCAGCAGCACTATCGGAAGCATTGCTCGTCAACATATTATCGTTCAAAGGACAATATAAACATTACATAGGGTATACCTCTGACGATCAAATATTCAGCAAGCTAACAGATGCTTATCATACTTCCAACCTTATTCAGGCACCAGAATTGCAGCAGGTCGTAGATTCAGCCCTGAAGCAAGCTCTTGTTACTGGTTATAACTTAAAGGATGCACGCTATGACGCCAACTTTGTCGATTCTCTAACTCTTACTTACGGGCATGATAATCTCAAGCACGCTATCCAACTAATTGGACTTCTTCGAAGCGAGGGTCTGAACGCCAAAGTTCAGCTAGAACCGAAAACATCCGCCTTTATTTATTTGAAAGAATGGGGCGAGCCTGTCGAGACGAATGATTACAAGGTGGTTCAAATTGACAACGGAAATTACATCGCTTATGCGAAGGAATACGATATCAAATTCGAATTCAACAACGCTGCAGATAAAACTCGTTTTCAACCTATTATCCTGCAATATGCCAAGAAAAATAGTGAAGACCAAACCGGACTCATCGCCAGCTCTTGGTGGCAGCCTCTTTACTATTCTTTAACCGAGCTTAAAGAATATGAACAAATAACCAACAATGTAATTGTTGGTTCGGATCATTACTATGCGCAATCTTTCTCTCTGAACAAGGACGCAGCGGCTATAGTCGAAGGCTTCACCAAGCTAAACCCTAGCCTCAAGATTGAATCTTATAAATTCTGGGTCGACAAACCTTTCTTCAATTACCTTAATGGTGAATCTCTCTAAAAAAATACAAACAAAAAACCTGATCATCCGCTTACTGGGCAGATCAGGTTTTTTGTTAGCCTTCTGGCTTCAACTCCAAATTGTACGCCATTCGCTTGAACATATCTGTGGCGATATCCATCTCATCAGGTTTGAACCCTCTATACAACTTGCGCATAATTCGTTCACGCATTTCAAGAACATAACCAACGAGCTTCCTGCCTTCATCTGTTATTTCCAGCAGCACAATTCGGCGATCGAGGTCACTTCTAGCACGATTAATAAAACCATGTTCAATTAGGCGATCTGCAATACCGGTTACCGCACCGCTCGTAATTCGAAGCAAATCAGCCATCACAGTAGCCTTTTGCGGTCCTAATTCGGCCAGCAGCAATACCATCTTACCCTCAGTCATTCCTATGCCGTGAACATTAAACCGATTGTATTCCGCATTAATAAGTCTCCTGAGTAGGCGGAATGCTTCATCCATTTCTCTCATCTTACTGAGATTTTCTTGCATTTCCATATCCATTGGTTTACCCCACAATACAATGTCTTACTTACTAATATACATTTTTTTAAACATAGAGCCAAGTAAAAACCGCTCTGGCCCACTCATTTTGAGTAAATAGGCAGAGCGGCTTCCATTTAACACCATTATTGTTTCAAAAATAATAGCGGAGGCTTGCCAAATAAGGCTTCTCGGATGCATCCCCATACGAGCCGCATCGTTTGTTGGAGCGGCCAAGCTGCGGTAGAAGCTGCAGATACCACAATTCCATATCGATGCGTAAGAGAAGCTCCTGCTTCAACCTGATGATGCTGAAATTCCGGCAGTTCATCAAGCAGCAGCTTTACTGTCTCAAGAAGAGCACTGGTCACTCGGTCAGAGAACACATAAAAGGAAGCCCAATGTGTCATATCATCCCAACAGCCCGGAGCTGTCATGCTCTGTGTAGCTGGAACTATTCTTTGCCGTTGTGTAAATATAAGTTCATCCTCGTAATAAATAGATAATGAATTGCGGAACTCACGGTATTCAAAAACTTCATCCCGGAACGTTCTTCCTGGACATAATACATCCGCTTGCATCCACACTGCACCAGCTGCTAATTGAACAGTTGTATCATTATGAAACTGAGCATCTTTAAATAACATGATTGGCTCCGGCATATGCTCGATAATAGCCTTCTCCTCAAGTGTGAATGACTGAAGCATGGAAGATTTGCCGTCTAGCAACGATGGGTGCACCTTAGTATAAGACTGATTGGTAATGAAGGAATACGTTTCTTTCCCTGCAAACCATTCCAGCTCATATCGATCTCCATTCAGCAGTCCTGGTGAAACATCCATTATAATAATCGCTAACTGATCTGACAGCGGGAAGGACTTGGCGATTTTGATCGGTGAGGTGTGATATTTGTCTGCAAGCACAGTTCCCATTCCCGTATTCACAAAGACAGCACGGAGAACAGAGGTCCGTGTCCCGCTTCCATTGTTATTCATCAGTTCCATAGTTTAATGATTATGCGGAATGGTATCTAGCTGAACAATATGAGTATGGCTCTCACCTCGTGCATGCGCCAACTCATGCTCCAGCCAGTCTACGATTTCTTGAACACCTTCGCCGCCGAACATATTCGAGAAAACAAATGGACGATTACCGCGCATTCGTTTGGAATCTGCCTCCATTACTTCCAAGCTAGCTCCAACATATGGCGCCAAATCTATTTTATTAATGATAAGCAAATCCGATCGCATAATACCAGGGCCGCCTTTACGCGGAATTTTTTCACCCTGTGCTACGTCGATAATATAGATGAAGCGATCTGCAAGTTCAGGACTGAAGGCAGCAGCTAAATTATCACCGCCGCTTTCAATAAATATGAGGTCAAGCTTCTCAAAACGACGTTCCAGCTCCTCAATTGCCTCGAAGTTCATCGATGCGTCCTCACGAACTGCCGTATGCGGACAACCACCCGTCTCAACGCCGATTATCCGTTCTTCTGGAAGTACGCCAGTATTCACTAATATACGAGCATCTTCCTTCGTATAAATATCATTCGTAATAACAGCAATACTGTATTTGTCACTCAGTTCTCTTGATAAGCGTTCTACTAATGCTGTTTTCCCTGAGCCTACTGGACCTCCAATACCAATTCTTATTGGACGTGAATTATCAATTTCAGGCTTTTCCCATTCTTGATGCGTATGTCCTTGACCTTGGCACATCGTCTTTCCCCCGTTCTCTCCGTGGAGAGGATATGTTTATGACATAAATAATCTTGAGTAGAGTCGTTCATGTCTTATCATCGCAAGCTCGGCCATCGGCATATTAGAGTAAGCCTCTTCTGGTTCCAGCTTAGAGGCCATGGCCGCCGCCTCTGTCGTTAACATGGCTAACCTGGCAATTAGAAATTGCCCTTCGGTCTGACCCATCGATATGAGCCGTAACGCACTATTCACACAAGTTACAACACAGGAATACAAATAACCTTGAATAGCTTGTTCCTCGGTCACTCCCAATTGCCAGCACGTGTAACCATGTACAAGCGGATGTGTCGCCATGCAAGCTCCATGACGCATAGCTTCTGATAGCGGTGTCCAATCAAGTTGTGGATGAATAGCCCCAGCTAGTTGCAGCAGCCTGCGTCCCATCTTCTCAACGCCGCTCCTCGTCTCTGAAGCTACTCGTTGCGTATGTACCAACCGCTCAACCGCCCATAATCTTTGCCATTGCTGAACAGGAGCATCTCGGTAAACGGCTCTAATAATCAACGCATCTGCTGTAGCCCAGCTTTGCATCAGCATAGCTGCAGCATAAGCATACAGCTGCTGTGTTGTCTGCAGTCGCCCCTCTTGTACTAGCGTTTCTAAACCGAATGAATGAGAGAAGCCCCCAATTGGCAACGCCGAGTCGAGCAATTGTTGCATCGCAAGCCAAGGTATCGTATGATTCATCATGCTCTTTCCCTTCTAGAACAAGAAATAACGTTGTGCCATCGGCAGCACTTCTGCTGGCTCGCAAGTAACATGTACGCCATCCGCCATAACTTTATAGGTTTCTGGATCAACCTCAAGCTTTGGGGTTGCATCATTATGAATCATATCTTTCTTCGTTACTGATCGGCAGCCTCGTATCGGCTCGATTCTTTTTTGCAGACCGAGCTTATCAGCAATACCTAAGTCATAAGCAGCCTGCGATACGAATGTAATCGAGCTGCTAAAAACTGATTTGCCGAATGCTGCAAACATCGGTCGACCGAATACGGGCTGTGGCGTTGGAATCGATGCGTTGGGATCACCCATTTGAGCATAAGCAATGCTTCCGCCTTTCAGTACCAGATCCGGCTTCACTCCGAAGAACATAGGGGTCCAAATAACCAAGTCAGCGAATTTACCAGCTTCGAGAGAGCCAACTAGATGTGAAACACCATGCGTGATCGCTGGGTTAATCGTATATTTTGCAATATAACGTTTAATACGGAAGTTATCGCTGTTCTCTCCATCAGGGGCGAGCGGCCCTCGTTGTTTTTTCATTTTATCGGCGGTCTGCCACGTTCTAATAATGACTTCCCCTACACGCCCCATCGCTTGGGAATCCGAGCTGATCATACTGAATACGCCCATATCATGCAGCACATCTTCGGCAGCTATCGTCTCTGGCCTAATTCTAGAATCAGCGAAAGCGACATCTTCTGGAATACGACTATCCAAGTGATGGCATACCATAAGCATATCGAGATGTTCTTCAATCGTATTGATTGTAAAAGGACGTGTTGGATTTGTTGAGGAAGGCAGCACATTAAGCTCACCAGCAGCCACAATAATGTCCGGAGCGTGGCCTCCTCCTG
This sequence comes from Pristimantibacillus sp., assembly GCA_048976605.1. GTDB lineage: Bacteria > Bacillota > Bacilli > Paenibacillales > Paenibacillaceae > Pristimantibacillus. The sequence goes on from JBHGUX010000056.1 coordinate 25,952, forward strand.
CTCCTTCAGTATGATAGGTATGTATAGTGCGTCCATCAATTGCACCGAGTGTATCCTCAATAAAACCTGCTTCGTTCAACGTATCGGAATGGATAGCGACCTGCACATCATATTGATCCGCAGCCTGCAAGCAAGCATCAATTGCCGCTGGGGTGGTACCCCAATCCTCATGCAGCTTCAGCCCAATAGCTCCAGCTTCAATCTGCTCTATAAGCGGTGCAAGGAATGAGGAATTTCCTTTACCTGTAAAACCAATATTCATCGGAAACTGTTCAGCCGCTTCAAGCATTCTTCGCATATGCCAAGCTCCAGGAGTAACTGTCGTTGCATTCGTCCCCGTAGCAGGTCCGGTGCCACCGCCAATCATTGTTGTAACGCCGGATGACAAAGCCGTCTCGATTTGTTGCGGACATATAAAATGAATATGAGAATCTACTCCGCCTGCAGTCACAATTTTCCCTTCACCCGCAATGATTTCCGTACTAGCGCCTACAATCATATTGGGTGACACGCCATCCATGATATCTGGATTGCCGGCTTTGCCTATCCCGACGATAAACCCGTCTTTCAACCCAATATCTGCCTTCACAATACCCCAATGATCTATAATTACTGCATTCGTAATAAGTGTATCAAGCACGCCATCATCCCGAACGGCACCACTCGATTGACCCATTCCATCCCGAATTACTTTACCGCCGCCGAATTTGCACTCATCACCGTAAACAGTGTAGTCATACTCAATTTCCGCCCAAAGCTCCGTATCTGCAAGCCGAACTGCATCTCCTACAGTCGGTCCATACATCGCTGCATAGCTCTGCCTGTCCATATTGCTCATGATTGTGCACCTTCCCACTCTGAGAGACGAATAAGAACTTCATCTGGCAAAGAACCCCGTTCTGCCCTTCCTTGGGACAAGCCATTTAATCCATAACTTAACTTGGAGCCGCCCAGCTCTACTAACGTAATTGGCTTTTCTTCACCAGGTTCGAAACGAACTGCCGTCCCCGCAGGAATGTGTAGACGCATTCCGAATGCAATTGCTCGATCAAACTTCAAAGAACGATTCACTTCAAAAAAATGAAAATGAGAGCCTACCTGAACTGGACGATCTCCTGTATTAACGACCAAACAATCTATTGTTGTTCGTCCAGCATTCAACTCAATAGTGCCAGACTGCGTTCGATATTGTCCTGGAATCATGGACTTCCCCCTTAGTTTGCAACTGCTAATCAGATGGAGATTGGATTATGAATCGTTACAAGCTTGGTTCCGTCAGGGAAAGTGGCTTCTACCTGAACTTCGTGAATCATTTCGGGGATACCGAGCATCACTTGCTCACGACTTAAAATCTTCGTCCCGAATGTCATCAACTCAGCCACTGTCATTCCGTCCCGCGCGCCTTCCAATATTTCAGAGGTAATTAATGCAACGCTCTCAGGATAGTTCAGCTTCACTCCCCGCATAAGACGTCGTTTGGCCAAGTCACCCGCAATCGTAATGAGCAGTTTCTCTTTTTCCCTTTCCGTCAACTGCATAATCACACCTACTTCTATCTGTAATAGCTTCATTATAATCACCCAATAAAAGGAAGTAAATGATTTTGTGTTAGATTATGTAACATAATTGTTAATGAAATTAAATTCTCACGTACATTTTCACTTATCTAACACGTAGTTGACATGATTAATTGCGGAAAGCTGTAACTACTAATCCGAACTTTGCGCCCATATCCGCTAGCCACATATCCAATATACTCGTTTGAAAACCAAAATGAAGCAGCTTCTGAGTCTCAAGAAATCGAGATTCTGCCGTACTCGTTCCCATAACGACCGTAATAAGTCGTCTATCTCCCTGTTTCGCAGTACTAGTAAAACAATAACCCGCTTGTTCCGTATAGCCAGTTTTCAATCCATCATTTCCTGGATAAGCATAGGTTTTGCCAGGGAGCATCAAATTCGTTGTCTGTAGTTTGGTCTTCACACTAGGCAACAGAATACTCGCACGTGCCGTCACCTCTAAAATTTGCGGATATTTTTTAATCAGATAACGGGCTAGAATTGCCGTATCCTTCGATGTCAGCAACGTATCACGCTCTGATGAAGCTGCTGAAAATCTAGACAGATCTACTTGGCTTAATCCTGAGGAGTTGCCAAATACCGATCTATCAGATAATCCTATCTCCTTCGCTCGCTTGTTCATCAGACTAACGAATCCCTTCTCTGATTTTCCTATATGCTCAGCTAACGCAACAGCAGCATCGTTGGCAGAATGAACAGTCATAGCATCAAAAAGCTCTCTCACCGTCCATTGCTCATCTGGACCAAATCCAATCTGTGCTCCCATAACATCTGAAGCATAAGCACTAGTTATTACGGGATCATTCCAATTAAGAGAACCATTGTTAACATGGTCCAGAACTAACAATTCAGTCATCATTTTGGACATGCTTGCTGGCGGAAGAGCCTGACTGCTGTTTCTCTCATACAACACTTCCCCCGTTTCCGCATCTATCATAATAGCCGCTGCTACCGCTAAATCAGGCAACTCATCTATTACATTCCTATTAAATATAGAGACAACAACTCCCCCTATTAGAATGACAATGACGAGAAGCAGCAACAGTTTCATACCAATTGATCTATCATTGCTTCTGTATTTTATATTTTGTCTCATAAAAAAAATCCCCTCTCAAGGTTTACTCTCCTCATTGTAAGAGTGGCAGTTTAAAGGGAATGTAACAAAATCATAATATTATCTTAAATATATCTTAATTGTTGCCGGTATCATCACGAAACAGGATGTCATTCCCTATTGCTCTTCATACTGGATAAATTACCGAATGTTTTAGTCTTTTCGCATCATTTCTTCAGTTTTAATCGGATTTAATGCGCTTTACTCCCGTTCTTCATCCTAGCCAACCGTTGTCCAATGTGATAAACTCAAGGGTATCGACATTCACATGGGAGGGTCTTACATGGCGGCAAAAAAAATGCGTTCTGACATGATTAAAAAAGGATTTGACCGTGCTCCTCATCGCAGTCTTCTGCGTGCTGCAGGAGTTAAAGAAGAAGATTTTGACAAACCTTTTATCGCGGTATGCAACTCTTATATTGATATTATTCCTGGACATATGCATTTACAGGAGTTCGGCACGCTCGTCAAAGAAGCTATTCGTGAAGCTGGCGGTGTTCCATTCGAATTCAATACCATTGGCGTCGACGATGGAATCGCAATGGGTCATATCGGTATGCGTTACTCATTAGCAAGTCGTGAGATTATTGCTGACTCAGTTGAAACAGTCGTTAATGCTCACTGGTTTGATGGAATGGTATGTATTCCTAACTGTGATAAAATCACACCAGGTATGATGATGGGCGCACTTCGCGTTAACATCCCTACTATCATGGTAAGTGGTGGACCGATGAAAGCAGGCCGGACAAGCGATGGCCGCGCAATTTCATTGACTTCCGTATTCGAAGGCGTTGGCGCTCATATGGCCGGCAAAATCGATGATAAAACATTGTTAGAATTAGAACAATTTGGCTGTCCAACATGTGGCTCATGTTCCGGTATGTTTACTGCGAACTCCATGAACTGTCTTGCTGAAGGCCTTGGCCTTGCACTTCCAGGTAACGGCACAATTCTTGCTGTATCACCTGAACGTAAAGAATTCGTCAAAAAATCTGCTCGTCAATTGATGAGCCTGATCGAAAAAGACATTCGTCCTCGTGATATCGTTACAATCGAAGCAATTGATAACGCATTTGCGCTCGACATGGCTTTGGGCGGATCGACTAACACAGTTCTTCATACACTTGCACTAGCTCATGAAGCGGGCTTTGAGTATCCAATCTCCCGTATTAATGAAGTGGCAAACCGTGTACCGCATTTAGCAAAAATTGCACCTGCTTCCGATTTCCACATCGAAGATGTGCATAATGCAGGCGGAGTAAGCGCAGTTCTTAATGAATTATTCAAAAAAGAAGGCGCTCTGCATGGTGACGTTATGACCGTAACCGGCAAAACGCTTAGAGAAAACGTGCTTGGTCATGAAATACAAGATACAGAAGTTCTTCATACGTTAGACAATCCGCATAGTGAACGCGGTGGACTAGCTGTCCTCTTCGGTAATCTCGCTCCAGAAGGCGCTATTATCAAAGTTGGTGCAGTTGATAAATCAGTTGGCGGCTACCACAAAGGACCTGCTATCTGCTTCGATTCACAAGACGAAGCTCTTGCAGGCATCGCTAACGGCAAGGTTAAAGAGGGTCACGTAGTCATTATCCGTTACGAAGGACCAAGAGGCGGACCTGGCATGCCAGAAATGCTAGCTCCTACTTCGCAAATCGTAGGTATGGGTCTTGGCGCTAAAGTTGGTCTTGTAACTGACGGACGCTTCTCCGGTGCATCCCGTGGTATCAGTATCGGTCACGTATCACCAGAAGCAGCTGAAGGCGGCCCTATCGCATTCGTTGAAGACGGTGATATCGTTGAGCTGGACATGAACAATCGCTCCATGAATGTTCTAATCAGCGATGAAGAGTTCGAAAAACGCCGTGCAGCATGGCCTGGTTTCGAACTAAAAATCAAAAGAGGTTATCTTGCTCGCTATGCCCACCTGGTTACAAATGCCAGCATGGGTGGCGTCATGAAAATGTAATAGCTCTTTACAAATCATACGACGGGCGATCTCCCCTCAGTTGCACCAACTGAGAAGAGGTCGCCCTTTTTCTTGCTTCTTCATCTACAATGCAACTACACATTCACCTTCCTAGCTCCTTTTGCTCGACTATCCCCTTAGCTCAGCTTAACTCTTTAATTTAATTGGTATATTAATATACTTTTTAATGCTTACTGCTACCCGGTAACTTAGCCGGCTGGTTTAGAGCGCTGCCTCGGTAAGCAAGCTCACGCTGCAAAATCTCGAATCTGATCAATTTTGATAGATTGACCAAGAACAGGTCGCATGGATAAGAAGAAGATTATGATCGGTTCAGCTAAGAAGCTGGAGCTTTATGTTTAATGTTTAATGCTTAATGCTTAATGTTTAATGTTTAATGTTTAATGTTTAACTGTACTATCCCCTAAGTTCAGAATATAAATACGTCCAAATTTTCTTTATTGCTCTTTATTGCTCTTCATTGCTCTTCATTTCTCTTCATTTCTCTTCATTGCTCTTCATTTCTATTCATTGCTCACTTTGCTCTTCCACTCACTTACTCATAATCAACTGTGAACTTAAACTCTCCACATTCTCCTTACTTAAGTAAAGTATTAATAACATGCATATCGCACCTAATTTAATTATAGTTCAGTATACATGTATACGAACCCTTAGATGCGCCTTGCTTGGTCGCATAATGTTGGCTGTACCTTTATATCATCAATACCTAATATTTAAGTCTCAAATTATAAACACAAAGTATACCACGTGCTGCCAAAATGATAAGCCTAAATAAAATGAAATCTTCTTTTCTAGGATCTCCAAATAAACACTTCTCATTAGGCAACAAATTCAGCTAAGCCCTTAGTCGTAGAACGCGATTCATTATATGGCTCCAGACAAAGACCCGTTAACAATTCAAATACATTAATAGAGGTATGGTTGAGACGAAAACAATATTCATCAAAATAAGCTTGTAAATATTTACTGCCTATCCCATGAAAGGTTTTGTTCAGCCATGCCTTTGCTTTGTTAAACAAATCGAGAATAGTTCCAGTATCGCCACGTCGATGCAAATGGCCTATCTTAAATTGGTTCACGTTTCGGCTCGATACATGCTCTCTTTCTAACATTGCTTCTCCGTAATTTGTAATTATTTTCCCATTCATATATTCATGAGGGATCACTTTAAACTTATAATATGATGCTGCAAAGTAATAATTAGATCTAATTACCAAAACGGCTTGTTTCCGCGGACTTTTCGAGGGAGTTATTCGATTGTGGTTGTTGTTATGGTTATTTCTATGGTTGTTGTTGTACTTGTTATTGTTGTTGTATTTGTTATCGTTGTTATACTTGTTATTGTTGTTGTCATTGTTATTGTTGTTGTTGTTGTTGTTGTTGTTGTTGTCATTGTTATTGTTGTTGTCATTGTTATTGTTATTGTTATTGTTGTTGTTGTTATTGTTGTTGTTGTTGTTGTTGTTGTCATTGTTATTGTTGTTGTCATTGTTATTGTTATTGTCATTGTTGCTATTATCATGGTAGTTGTTGTATTTATTATTGTCGTCGTGGTTGTTGATGTGGTTGTTGACGTGGTCGTGGTTGTGCTTGTGGCTGTGGTTGTTGTTGTATTTAATATTGTTGTTATTGATGTCGTGATTGCTGTTACGGTTATTATTATTGTTGTGGTATCCGTAGCTTTGAAGCCCAGATTTCATTAGCCCTTCAAGCAAATGACCTGCGTCATATTGACTAATTGCTCGACGAACCTTATGTAACATAGCCCAAGCTGTCTTGTAGGTAACCATTAGATGTTCACTTAGCCAAACTGCGTTAACACTACACTCTGGTTGGGAGACAAGAAACATAGTTAATAGCCATTTGCGCAAAGGCGTACGGCTCTTCTCCATTATTGTGCCGGCTATGATAGTTGTTTGGTGATGGCAATTACAACATTCATACAAGGGAGCATTGCGTGATTTAATCGTGTATACAGCTGTATGCGCACATCTGGGGCAATGATAACCATTAGGCCACTTCAATGCAAATAGAAATGAATAACAGGCGTCTTCCGTTGGAAAAAGTTGATCGAATTGATTCAATACGGATGCTTTTATGCAGATACCCATATCACACCCCCCCCCGAAAATCACAGGAACATTTGTTCTCACTCACTATGATACAGAACATTTGTTCCTATGTCAAACATTGATAAATATAAATATAAATATAAATATAAAAAAAATTAATTCTGTCTCATATGAGTAGATGGGATAGTCGCATAAAAGGAGAATAAAAGACCACTCCTAACTTTATTCATCTCATAGAAACTGGTGTATACCTAATGTCTCTATAAATCCACAGTGAAGCCGGCGGAATTAAACCAGGTAATCCAAAGCTTCGATAGTTGCAATGAAATTAATTGTCTTGTGACTTGGTATGATGCTATGATATTAAGCGGAATTGAGATGATAGGTCCAAAAAAAAAATAAACCTCCTGCACGCTTAATTAAGCGGACAGGAGGTTTATTGGGTGTTCTATTCAGTATCTAAATGATGGATGTACTATTGCCTATATGGGAAGCATCTTCTGCTGCACCATGGATGGATTGATCAACTGTGTCCGATAAGCGTAATGCACTATCCTGAATGAACGAGGTGCTAATTGTTGCGTATGACATAATTGTGGTTACTGGCATAAGCAGCATATGCGGATCAATGGCGTTTCTTCTTTCACGCCCTCTAGCATTCTGTTGTTTTTTTGTTAACACTCTCATAAGGATTCGCAAATAAATACGTGTGGATCTAGCAAACAAACCATCTGGCAGCTTAAATACTTGAAATCCTAAGCGATCAGCGCCTCGATGTATCATCGTAACACCGTAAACCGCACGTATATCTCTGGCAGCTGGATCATCGACCAACTGATCTGCAAGTATCGGCAATGCATGTTCAACTTCTCTTAGCATCTTAATTCCGGTTGCAACAGGTGATCTTGACTGTGCAGCAATAGTAGAGAGCATTTTATTGTCGAAATGCAATTCGACGATTTTGTCCCCTTTTTCCAATCGATCATTATTCTCCAGTTCGACTGGTCTCCCACTATACTTAGTTACTCGATAATGAAATGCAGGTGCACTCGTACCAACCTGCTTCAATTGGAAGACGAAATGAAAGGCACGTTCATACATAAGCCAAATGGATATCATTGCTTTCTTCCATACCGATTGTTTCTGTTGCTTGGCCGTCTCAGTCAACTTGATCATTTCTGAAATACCGACAAACCGATATCCACGTTTTGTCCCCTCCTTTAGGTATGCTTCAAGTGCAATGAGCATATTCGCTGGAGCATTTGTATCAGCACCCGGAGTTCGTCCACAATCATGCAGCAATACTACTTCTCCTGGCCGGAGTTTTTTCATCATACGTTTGGCTAATCGTTCAGCCCCGAGCTTTAAGTTCCAATCTCCAAACATTGCGGACCAAAGCACAATTTGATAATGGCCGATTTTCGCAAAATCGAATACATTAACAATTCCCCAAGGCGGTCGATAATAAACGGAACGTTTCCCCGTCGCTTCTCGTATAACGTCGCAGGTACGTGTAATTTGTTGACGTACTGTACGAGGACGCATAAGCCAGTTTGATTTATGAACATAATTATGAATGCCGATAATATGTCCTTCCTCATGCATTTGGCGAAGCAATTCTGGTTGTCCCTCCGCATGGGAGCCGACAACAAAAAAAGTCGCCTTAGCATCGTACCGCGCAAGGAGGTCGAGTAACCTAGGCGTGTAGTCAGGATCCGGGCCATCATCAAAAGTGAGAGCTATTTCCTTATCAACTTGACCCTTTTTGAATACTCGAAACCCAAAGGTACGACTCACAAATGCGGGGATAAAGGCATAAAACGACCAGAAGTAAAGTGCCCATAGAAGCAAGTTCTCCATTTTGTTTCCCCACCGTTTTATAATTTTTGTCATAACATGAAAGTACGGTTAAACACAACGATAACTATAATTGTATCATATTGAGATAGAAAATAGGCATCCAATTAATAATTATAGTACAATCATTAATGATATATGAATCTAATTTTCACGGAGGGACTCAGCGTATGTTGCCATTTTATAAAAAGTATTGGCGTACCGCATTTGACATTGCACTAATCGCATTAACTGTTTATCTTACCATGTTAGTGTTCAGCTATTTGTACAAAATCGCAACGCCTGTCTTTTTCTCTTTTTTCATCTACTTATGCATAGAGCCATTAGCAAGACGTCTGAACCGGTGGGGACTAAAAAAGACAATTGCATCTGGAATTTCCGTATTATTGTTCTCCATTGTTGTAGTAGGAGCATTTGCTGGATCAGCTTACCTTCTAATGGGACAAGGGAAAGATTTTATTAAAAACAAATTGCCACAGTACCAAGACTTTCTAAAAGAACAAATCGAGAACAATTCAAGTACGTTACAAAATAAAATGCAAACTTTACCTCCTGAATGGGTTGAGAAAATCACATCTTTCATCAACGGTGCTACTGATAATATACCCAAATGGGCCAACGCTGTCTTTGATTTATCATTAGGATATGTATCCTCCTTCTCCAACTTCTTATTCAACTTGGCAATTGGTGTAATCTTAGCTTATTTCCTAAGCATTGAAATTAATGTTTGGAAAAAAACGGCGAACGAAAAAACACCAAATACATTCAAAAAGGCATTTTTCTTCCTTCGTGAAAATGTATTCAAAGGAATTGGAGCATACATAAAATCGCAGGCTAAATTGATTAGTATTACGTTTATCGTTATATTTATCTCTTTGCTGTTGCTTGGTGTAAATAATGCCTTTGGTATCTCTTTATTAGCCGCATTCTTCGATATCATTCCATTATTAGGCGTCGGAGCGGTCTTCATTCCTTGGATTATCTATCTATTCCTTGTCGGTCAGACAACACTTGCCATTTGGTTATCTGTTCTATTCCTATTTGTCGTACTTACACGTCAAATTCTAGAACCTAAAATTACAGGTGATACACTTGGCGTATCGGCCTTCACGATGTTGGCGTTCATGATTATTTCACTTAAAGTGTTTGGTTTCGCAGGTGTTATCTTGTCACCAATTCTAATCATCTTGCTTAAAGCACTCTACGACCAAGGTTTCTTCCACCGTTGGATCCGAACACCCCAAGGCGAATTCGATCCAGCTATTGTATCCGAGGATGAGCCCTTAAAGTCCTAACGGACCTCCGGTTCTTCTGAATCTGCGATAATATCCATTACACCTCGAAAAAGCTTCGTCGCCTGATTGCTGCTTTCAGGCGTCCGATACTTTGATAGCACCGCGACGGCATATCGCGGTGCTTGAACTGGGCCGTAGCCAGTGAACCACTGGTGAACTTTACGGGCGCCGGCCCGCTTCACATCAGCGGTGCCGGATTTCCCGGCAACCGTCCAAATCCCTTGGCGAATCGATCGACCTGTTCCATGGTCGACGACCGCCTCCATACCGCGAAGCAGCTTATGCGCAGTGGCCGGACTAACTCGGCCACTGTTTTTTTGAGCGCGCTTCGCGTCCAGCTTAACCATCCGCTGACCATTCGCATAGCGGATTTCACTCACAAGGCGCGGCTCAAATACGCGCCCCCCGTTTAATAGCGTGACGACTAAGTTAGCCGCCTGCAGCGGCGTCATTAGAACGTCACGCTGACCAATACCACTTTGCACCATTACTCCACCGTCCACTTGCTCTAAGAATTCCTCTTCTGTTGTTGAGTCTGCTGCAGGCTTAACAAATAATTGACCTGCCTCTTCCTCGCCAAGCAGACGCAATGGCTCATGAAATGGTCCAAATGGCCGCGTTGCGTGCCAACCAACCTGATGACCAATACCAAGCGCTTCAGCTGTTTGTTTCAGCTGAGCCCCAGTCAACCTCTCCGCTATAGTAGCAAATGCAATATTACAAGATTGCGCTAATCCTTCACGAAGAGTTAGAGTTCCATGTCCGCCTTCTTTCCAGCAGGACAAGCCGTATTTCCCGTATTCTCCGTTGCAGGTGAATTGCTCTTTCTCACTAGTTACACCCGCTTCCAAAGCTGCCGCTTCAGTAACCAGCTTAAATACTGATCCGGGAGGTACTGCTTTTAATGCATGATTAGCCCATGCTTTACAGTCGCCCTCTTCCAAATTCTCCGTATTCATTGCAGGACTCGATACCATAGCAACAACATCTCCATTATTGACATCAAGGACGACAATCGCTCCTTCTTTTAATCCTTGTGAGTCTGCATAGGCTTCAACTTTATTCTGCAGCTCAACATCTAACGTTGTCATAACCTGAAGAGGATAATATTCATTCCTTGGTTGTGTAATGCGCATATCAAGCCCATGAAGAGGCTTATAATTGCCGTCAACAAAATAAGAAACAGAAGTCTCTCCAATACCATGGAGCAGCTTGTCTAACGATTTCTCTAAACCTGATCCACCTACCTGATCAGTCAGCTTACGCTTGCCCTTCACAACTTCCTTCGCATATACCGATTGCAACCATTCCGGATGCTGGCTTGTATACCCAATTGCTTGCTTCGCTTTAAATTGCTTCGTATAACGATTACGGTAGGGCAGTTCTCGAATACCGTTTAAACGAAGTTCCGCCAGCAGCTTTAACTGACTCTCTGTAAGTCGATAAGGCAATTCTTCTCCTTCTTTATGCCAAAACCCAGGTTCACGGATTTCATCCCATTTCTTCACTAGCTCAGACTCTGACACACCTAGCAATGCTGCCAGTTTCTTAATGTCAGCTTCTTCTCCCCGAGACTCCGCATTAACCGGAAATAAAGCAAGCGTATAATACGTTTCGCCCGTAATAGGCCTCCCATACCGATCGATAAAGTCTCCCCTACCTGTATCCAGTACTAGACTTCTTTGTCGCTGAATAACCGACATTCGCTTCCATCCGCCGCGGTTTGCGAATGTAGAGTGGGAATAGCTTGGCAGTAGTTGCAACCAAGCAAGCCTTCCCATACATCCTGTCATTAATAAGGTGAGTATTATAGCAATAGCAGCCAACCGTCGTATCATTGCCCTTCTCCTTCCTCAAGCACGAACTGCTTATACAACCAGTATCGCCTCAAGAAAACAGAAAAAAACCGTTAACCCAGAACATATTCCGGACTAACGGTTTTAGAAAATATTATTCTATTTGGAAACGTGCTAATGACTCTTTCAATTCACGAGAGACCGTGTCGAGTTTCTCTGACAATATAACAAGATTATTACTAATACTTAGCTGTTCAGAGCTAAGCGAAGCAACCTCTTCAGAAGTCGCTGATGACTCCTCTGCTACTGCACTCACATTACTCATTGCATCCGCCAAAACATTTTGTGATTGATCAAGCAAACCAATAGAGCCAGTAACTGAGTCAAGTTTATCTGCAAATTGACCCATTTGGTTCTGTACCGTTAAGAAAATTTGATTAGCTTCTTTAACTGAGCCGATCTGCTCTTGGAATAATGGATATGCATTAGAGAGAACCTTCACCGTCTCTTCTATTTCGTTCTGAATCGTTTCTGTAATTCTCGCTACTACATCAATAGATTGTCGAGATTGATCCGCTAGTTTTCGAATTTCATCCGCTACTACCATAAAGCCTTTCCCTGCTGCTCCTGCTCTTGCTGCTTCAATCGTAGCATTCAGAGACAAAATATTCGTCTGCTTCGTTAAACTATTCAGCACATCGAGAATTTTTACGATGGAACCCGTGCTCTCTTTCAAGCTATCAACCTTCTCGACCATTGAACGAGTCATTTGTTCGGTCATACCAGTCTTTTCTATCAGCACACCCATATATGCCGTTCCTTGTTGACTTGCTTTCTCTACAGCACCAGCAGATTCAACCATTTGTTCATTCGCTTCCATAACTGATTGCATCTGTGCATTAATGTTATTCGTCAAATCGCTGCCTTTCTCAGCTTCTACCGCAAGGCTGGAAGCACCATTCGCGATTTCCTCTGTAGCTACTGATATCTCCCGAGCGGAAATAGATGTCTTCTTAGAAGCATCAGATAATTCACCCGCTGTTAGCAGCACATCAGCAGCTGATCTTGTCGTTTGCTGTGCTAATTCAGTAATTTGGATCATCATTTTATTGAAGCTTTCACTTAATTGTCCAATCTCATCCTGACGTTTATTCATGTTGGATCTAACTGTTAAGTTGCCGCGTTCGCCTTCATTCATTAAATTCCGCAAGCTCGTAAGCGGCATTGCAATTGTCCGAATGACTAATAAGCCAATACCAATTGCGATTAGCACAGCAAATCCTGCAATAATCCAAGTCATTTTATTGATGACTGCCGCATCTTTCACTAGCTCATCAACAGGAATTGTACCTACAAGCTTCCATTGTGTCGTATCTAATTGCTTATAAGCGGCCAGAACATCTTTGCCAGAGGTCGTTTTCACTTTCTTCGAGGCATTAGCCGCAGCCTCCCCTTCAGTAGGAAGGGTAACGGATTGTGCTGCACCGATTAAACTTGCATCCGCCACTGAGATATAATTATTATTATTGTCTACAATCGATATTTCACTGCCAGAGCCTAGTTTGATATCTGCATATTGAGTCTGTATCGATTGTAGATCGATCTCTAGAACTAATACATAAGCCGCTGAGTTAGTCATACTATCGTTCAATAGTCTACTTATACCGATAGTGGCCGATTGTCCTGATCCACTAAATCCTTTTGGCTGAGTATTGATCCAAAGAATTTTCCCTTTCCGTTCAACTACTTCTTTGAACCAGTCACTCTCCATCATCTTATCGGTGGATACAACTGAAGCACCGCCAGTAGCTACAGCTTTCAGCTTATCATTAATAGGCAGTAAATAAACACCCAGAATAGAGTTATTGCCCATAACATAATTTTGCATCTTTTCTTCTAATTCTCTTTGCCCTTCAAACTTGGTGAAATCATCTGAACTATCTTTAATTTTACTAACGTATCTATGAAAATCCTTGTCAATCAACATTTGCATGGAAAGATCATCATAGTTTTGTAATATAATATCTAAATTATCTGCTGCTTGATTAATCGTTTGCAGACTCGCTTCAGATACTTTACGTTCTACAATTTCCTTCGTTTTGGAATAGGCTATTTGTCCTACGACAAACACGCAAGTGAGAATACTTACAAATATAATAAGAAAAAGCTTCATTCCTACCGACTTAACAGGATTAGATAGCTTCATCTCTTTCACTGCATTAACCATCGCCTTTGTTACGTTTTTATCTGAATTTGACTGCGCTTTTGATTGCGCTTTCAGATTAAACTTTTCTTTAAATCCATTCTTCATGGAGTGCACCGCCTTGTCCTATTATGTGATTTTTCTTTGCAGATAAATTAACTGCGATTGCGGTATCAGACCAATTACTTAATTATGTATGTCTATTGTCTATTATTTGACATCAGGCAACAAATGTCAAACAGAAAAACCCCATAATTTGTTTGAACATGTTTGAATTGCCTATGTTTTAATAAAATTTTGTCGAAAATAGGAGAAAAAGAAAAAGAAGGCATCTTGCTCGCCTTCTTTTTATAATAGAATTTCACTTATTGTTTCGCGGTTTGATTGCTTTTCTCGATATTACTCAAATGTTCCTTATAGGTGCGAGCGAATAAATGGCTCTGCGTACCATCTTTTTTAGTCACATAGAATAGGAAATCGGACTTTTCAGGATACAAGGCCGCTTCAATCGAGGCCAAACTTGGGCTAGCGATCGGTCCTGGCGGCAGCCCATCCACCTTATAGGTATTATAAGGACTGTCCACAAGAAGATCCTTCTCCATCAGTCTTTCCTTCGGTTTATCAAGCGCGTACTGAACGGTCGCATCGATCTGCAATCTCATGCCATCAGCAATTCGATTAGCTATTACTCCTGATACCATCGCCCGTTCCTCATCTACAACTACTTCTCGTTCAACTAAAGATGCAATCGTCAACAATTGGTGTAAAGTTAGCTTTCGCTCTTCCATCACATCCTGCCAGTCCTCAGGAAGCTGTCCAAGCTTGTTATCAAGCTCCAACATCATGCGCTTCAAGATGTCTTCTTCCGTACTCTCTTTCTTCAACTCATAGGTCTCTGGAAATAGGTATCCTTCTAACCGATGGTGAAGCTTTCCTTCAGTTGGAATGGAACGAATCGCTTCAGCGTCTCCCCAATCCGACGTCGATTCTGCAAGCTCAAGGAATTTAGCACGGTCAATTAGACCTTCTTCAGCTAACTTATCAGCAATTTGCAACAGTGTAAATCCTTCTGGAATGGTGAATCTCATCATCTCTGCTGCTACAGTCTCACCACTATTAAGCATCGAGATGACCGCATCTTTATCTGTCCCCGGGCTTATTTCATAGACACCAGCTTGAAAGCGGGAGCCTTGATTTTTTACCTTCAAGTAATATTTAAAAATAAAGGAGTTTTTAATAATGCCCTCTTCTTCCAATTGATCCGACACTTGAAAAGCTGACGAGCCTTTTGCGATTTCAATTCGCTTCGGTTCACCCGCAGCTGTGGGTTTAAGTCCATTCCAAACATATAGCCATGCACTTCCAATTGCTACAACAATAAGACCAAGTAGAATAAGTACAACCCACATTCCTATGCGGGTCGGTTTAGCTTCTGATGAGTGCTCAATTGAGTTATCCAAGCTTCGCTTCCTCCTACAATGTAATTTAGCACTTTTGACTTGCCTATACGCCGAGAAAAAGAGCGGTGTAAGCCGCTCTTTGCTCTCTGACCTATCCAGTTATGTTTAGCTTAAGGCATTTCATCGTTTGCAAATAGAAGATCATCATAAGCTTCAGCCGCGAGCTCCCACTCTTCATCATCTTCAATCGTTTCCAACTGTGGTTCACCGCTGTCAGACAGTACGACGCGGAATATTTCCACTTCGTCCTCCTTGCGCATTGCAGGAGATTGCAGTGAGGCATACACATATGGACCAAGCTGATACTCAGCCATAATATCGAATGTCTCCATCCCGCCGTCTTCAGCGACTAATTCGATCTCATTGCCGAACACTTCCCGCAGCCGCTTAAGCGGTACAGGAACGAGACGTTCGTTCGATTCCATTAGTTCTCTTCCTCCATCTCGCCAAGAAGCGTATTGAACGTCTCCTCAACAATGTTCCATTCTTCTTCGTCTTCAATCGTATATAGCTTCAAATCATCGCCTTCTTCTTCATAACGGAAGGCATATACTTCTTCTTCCTCATCGCTCTCGCTATCGCCTTCGCTGGACAGAGGAACAACCATCATATATTTCTGATCAGAGCCGTCAACTTCAAACTTCATGATGACTTCGAACTCCTCTTCATTACCGTCCTCATCCGGAATATAAATAATTTCCGGTTCTTCGAACTGCATGTCATCCTTTGTCATCGTAACCCTCACCTTTTCGTTTTAGAATCGAGATAATTTTGCAAAATGAGCGTTGCCGCCATTTTGTCCACTACTAACTTTCGCTTCTTCCGACTAACATCCGCTTCGATTAACGTGCGTTCAGCGGCAACGGTTGTCAGCCGTTCATCCCAAAGGTGAACAGGCAAGTTTAATTTCTGCTGCAACAGCTCTGCGAATGCAATACTTATTTCGCCGCGCGGACCGATTGTATTATTCATATTCTTCGGCAGCCCGACCACAATTTCAGTTACTTCATGTTCTTTAACCAGCTCGGCTATCTGATCCACTTCGCTGCCGTCCCGCCGCTTTTTGACGACTCCCGTCCCCTGGGCGGTCCAGCCGAAGGCGTCGCTTACCGCAACACCGATGTTGCGGTCGCCATAATCCAAACCCATTGTTCGCATTTCTTGTCCGGCTCCCAACCAATCATGATTTCTTATTGTTCAAATAAAACCGGACTAGCTCTTCAATGAGTTCATCGCGTTCTTTTTTACGAATCAAGCTTCTGGCGTTGTTGTGCCGTGGAATGTAAGCAGGATCTCCGGACAGCAAGTACCCTACAATCTGATTGATCGGATTATACTCCTTCTCCAGGAGCGCTTCATGCACCGTCAGTAAAATGTCTTGTGAGGAGGTCTCCAATCCTTCTGCCTTCACATTAAATTTCATCGTATTGTCCATGGAACTCATCGCCAGCACCTCCCTTTCCAACCGCAGATCAATGCATTTAACATTAGATATACAGGTATATCATATCACATTCGTATGGTTAAGAACCAGTTCTTCCGCAAGTTTCAATGCTTCATCCAGCTTTGAAGCGTCCTTGCCGCCTGCTTGTGCCATATCAGGACGTCCACCGCCTCCGCCGCCGCAGTGTGCAGCTGCTTCTTTGACGATTTTACCAGCGTGATATCCTTTCTTCACCATGTCTGGTGAAACAGCTGCAACCAGGTTGACTTTATCATCTTGCACAGCACCCAGAATGATAACCGAAGATGGAAGCTTGAGCTTCAGCTCATCAGCAATACCGCGCAATGCATCCATTGAAGGCGCATTTACTTTCGCGCTTAATACCGTTACTTCTCCAACGGTCTTCGCGTTGTCCTCTAGGGAACCCGCTTCAATTCGGCTAAGCTTCGCTTGCAAGGACTCATTATCACGGCCAAGCTCTTTCACTTGTGCGAACAAAGCTTCAATACGTTTAGGAACGTCCACGTTATTCGATTTCAATAATGTGGATGCTTGGTTCAGCAATTCCAGCTGACCTTCCATATAGCTGTATGCATGTCGGCCTGTTACTGCTTCAATCCGACGAACGCCAGATCCGATTCCGCTCTCGCTAAGAAGCTTGAATAGACCGATTTGCGATGTATTCTGTACGTGACAACCACCACATAGCTCTAAGCTGTACGAACCAACCTGTACAACGCGGACGACGTCGCCATATTTTTCACCGAATAATGCCATTGCGCCCATTGCCTTCGCTTCAGCAAGCGATTTGCTTGCAATAGCAACTGCTGTACCCAGCCAAATTTGCTCGTTGACGCGGCGCTCAATTTCAGTCAATTCTTCAGCTGTAATACTGCCAAAGTGTGAGAAGTCAAAGCGGAGTCTATCTGGCTCAACAAGTGATCCTGCTTGATTGACATGATCGCCGAGTACTTCTTTGAGTGCTTTATGAAGCAAATGTGTTGCGGTATGGTTCTTAATAACATCATCGCGCACAGCGCGTGATACTGATGCCTCAACTTGCTCTCCGGAACGAACCGTACCGGATGTCACAACAGCGTGATGCACGTTTTGACCATGCGGCGCTTTGGTTACATCTTCTACTTGCAAAGTAAAGCCTTTGCCAGTGATCGTCCCGCGATCGCCAATTTGGCCGCCGCTTTCTGCATAGAATGGCGTCCGGTCAAGAATGACAAGAATTTGGCTTCCTTCGCCTGCTAGATCGACCAAAGCATCACCTGATACAATAGCCGTAATTTGGGCTTCGGTTACCAGTTCATTATAGCCAACAAATTCACTTTTAATCGTAAAGTCGCCAAGCGGTCCGCCTTGTACTTTCATGCTGCCTGTATCTTGACGAGCTGCACGAGCGCGTTCACGCTGTGCTTCCATTGCAGCGTCAAAGCCTTCACGATCAACCGTCATTCCATTCTCAGAAGCAAAGTCCTCGGTAAGATCGAATGGGAAGCCATACGTATCATACAAGCGGAATGCATCTTCGCCGCTGATCTCCTTATTGCCTGCTTGACGAGCTCCGTCAACCAGCTCAGACAGAATCGTAAGTCCATCAGATAATGTTTCATGGAAACGTTCTTCTTCTGTACGAATAACTCGTTCGATGAATTCACGTTTATCGACAACCTCTGGATAGTAGACGCCCATCACTTGTCCAACGACAGCAGTCAATTCGAATAAGAATGGACGATCAATTCCGATCGTTTTGCCGTAACGAACTGCACGACGCAACAGACGACGGATAATGTAGCCGCGGCCTTCATTGGAAGGCATAACGCCATCGCCTACTGCGAAAGCAACCGTACGAATATGGTCAGCGATTACTTTCAATGCCACATCCGTCTCTTCGTTGACTTTGTATTTAACGCCGGCAATTTCGCAAGTGCGTTCAATAATAGGTACAAAGAGATCTGTATCAAAGTTGGAATCCACATCCTGCAGGATCGAAGCAAAACGCTCCAAGCCAGCACCCGTATCAATATTTTTATTAGGAAGCGGTGTATAGCTGCCATCTTTATTATGGTTGAATTGTGAGAATACGAGGTTCCATACTTCTAGGAAACGTTCATTCTCACCGCCCGGCCAGCATTCTGGATCACTCAAATCACCATATTTCTCGCCGCGATCGTAGAAAATTTCTGTACATGGACCACATGGACCTTCGCCGATATCCCAGAAGTTCTCTTCCAGCTTATAAATTCGTTCTAAGGGAACACCGATTTTTTCATGCCAGAAATTCAATGCCTCTTCGTCCTCTGTATAGACGGTTACCGACAAACGCTCTGGATCAAAGCCGATCCACTCTTTGCTTGTGAGAAACTCCCATGCCCAAGTAATAACTTCCTCTTTAAAGTAATCACCAATGGAGAAGTTGCCCAGCATTTCGAAAAAGGTGTGATGACGACGCGTCTTGCCGACATTCTCGATATCATTGGTACGAATACATTTCTGCGAGTTCGTTATGCGTGGATTATCAGGAATTACTCGTCCGTCAAAATATGCCTTGAGCGGTGCCATGCCTGCATTGATCCAGAGCAACGATGGATCGTTATGCGGAACGAGCGATGCGCTCGGTTCAATTTTATGTCCTTTACTTTCAAAAAACGCCAACCATTTAGAACGAATTTCACTAGCCTTCATAATTAATACGCCTCCATAAATTCGACTTTTAAAACATAAAAAAGCCCCTGTCATAGACAGGGACGAATTAATAATCGCGGTACCACCCTGGTTATTGTCCCGCCGTTTGCATGAATGACGCAAACAGTAGCAACAATCTCCTCAATTGGACGTTAACGGTTCCTGCCGGTGAAGTTCATTCACACTCCGAAATTAGCTTTCAACTATTCTTCGCCATAAGAACTATTCCAGCCATCGCATTATAGCGATGAAGTTCTCTCTCTAATTGACGGGCTATAGTTTACTTCATTTCATCATCGTTTTTCATTTTTTTACTATTCTTGTGTAAAGTATATCGGCAGCGACACGCTCTGTCAAATAATCTTTCGCCTCACATAGTAAGCAAACATATGCTGAACAATAACCTTTAAAGCGGCGAATATCGGGACTGCCAGAATCATTCCAACAATACCAGCAATCTCTCCTCCAACCAACAAGGCGAAAATAATGACCAGCGGGTGCATATGCAGCGTCCTCCCGACCACTTGCGGAGATATGACGTTGCTCTCGAGAATTTGACATAGGGTATTTACGACCGCTACTAGTATAACTAATTTAAGCGAAATGGTCGAAGCTACTAATATCGCAGGTGCCGCCCCGAAGAATGGTCCTAAATACGGAATGATGTTCGTAATCGCCACAATACCAGCCAATAACAGCGGATAGGGTATGCCAATAATCATATACCCGATATAAGCAAGAATACCAACGATTATACAAACTATGAACTGTCCACGTATGTAACTGCCAAGCGCCTCATCTATATCCTTCATCAGCCTGACTGTATTTTTCCGATGTGACTTAGGTACATAGGTAATAACCGCTCGTTCAAATAAATCAAAATCCTTCAATATATAGAAGGCTAAAAACGGAATAATGAAGGCAATAAACATGGCGTTCACTACCGACCCGATATTGTTGACAAAATGCATAATTGATTCTGTGAACTTCTTCTCCATATGAATCAGTGATTTGTTGACTCCTTCTCTGATGCTCTCAGGCAGGAAGGATGTATTATTCAAGTCCGTCACCAAGCTCTGCGCTCTCATCGTAAGGTCAGGTACATGCTCATTCAATTGCTGCAGCTGCTCCATAAACATAGGAATGACATTCACTAATATGACAGCAAGTCCTGTGAAAAATAAAACGTAAATCAGCAATACCGCAATCGTTCGAGGTACCTTGCGTTCATGCAGCATAGTGACGATCGGGTTAAGCACATAGGAGATAATCATCGCGATTAGAAACGGTGCGAGCACTGCCTTCAAAAATACATACCAGTTTACAATAATCGGTTTTACAAGCAACAATAAATAAAGGACAAGCAGCCCCATTATCGTGTAGATTAATGCGACGAACAGACGGTTTTTCGTAAAACGATCCACTACAGCACCCCCCGCCCTCAATTAGGCTTTCGTGTAAAGGCGCAGCAAGCACCATCCCATTCAGTATATGTACAAGCAAAGACAATCATCCATATTGAATTAAATCTCTGCACACAAAAAAACGTCCTCCATTAGGAGAACGTTAATTATTCATCTTATAACCGCTTATCAGTTGACGTGAATTTGCGGTAATTCCATTTCCTCTTCAAAGAACAGATCGTCGAGAGAGCTTAACGTACCGTCCTCTTCTACTTGATAGACCGACATTTTCTCACCATTAACAGTCAGTTCTATAAAGCAGCCCCAGCAATAAAATTGATGGGAACCGATTTTTCCAATATCCTTTGAGTTGCAATTAGGACATCTCATCATCTTTCATTTCTCCCTATTCGTTGAATCGGAAGCTGCGACGGGCTCCAATTCCGCTTCACTGACAGCAGGAACAATAATCGCTTCTTCCCCGAGCAGCACGGCTGCTGGATCATCCGGGGCTCTCAGCCACTTCCGCCCTTCCATCAGATCCGATATAAAACCATCCGTAAGCTCATAGCCTACTATTTGTGTACCCTCAAATGGGTAAAAATAAACATCTGATATACGACCAAGTTGTAAACCTTGTACAGTTACGACCGGCAAATCCTTCAATTTCACGATTCCTGTGTAAAAAGATCTGCCAATATCCGTTGGTTTAACTGGATATATGGCTTCTTCGCTTGAAATGATAACTGCGTCTTCACCGCATGTCAGTACATTGGACCACCGCACCGCTTTCACTGAAGAAGTAAACCATTTTGCGCTTTCGAGCACAAGCCCCAAAAGCTTCCAATGTTCATCAAACCAAGCGTCTTTCACATTACCCATTTGTTTCCCAGAATGAATAACGATAACAGGGAGCCCGATTAGTTGCTGAAGTTTAATCACGCTGCTTCCGGAGACCTCCTAGGCGATAGTACGGATACGCTTTACAATAGTTGCTATTTTCTGCGCAGCGTTGTCCAAATCCTCCATAGTATTCCCCAAACCGAAGCTAAATCTCACAGCGGAATTCAAACGTTCATCAGAGATATCCATTGCCTGAAGTACATGAGATCTCTCAAGTGCACCTGATGTACAGGCCGATCCGCTGGCTGCAGCGATTCCTTCCATATCTAAATTCATCAGCATCGTCTCGGTATCAATACCGATGAAGCTAATATTCACGATACTCGGAAGGTGATGCTCTGTATTTTCATTAATGACTAGCTGTGTTCCCTGTAATTCTGCTTGCAATCTCTCTATCCATTCCTTACGAAGCTTGTCCAGAAAAAGTTGCTTTTCTTCGCGATTATTCACACATATTTCAACAGATTTAGCGAAACCGGCTATGCCAGCGACATTCTCCGTCCCTGCCCTCCGCTTTCGTTCTTGTGATCCCCCATGAACAATCGGTGTAAACGGTGTCCCGTTTGCCATATATAACGCACCAACGCCATGTGGACCATTTATTTTATGAGCTGAAAAACTCATTAGATCAATTGGCATTTCATTTAACCGATATTCCATCAAGCCGAAGGACTGTACCGCATCCACGTGAAAAAGAACGCCATGAGAATGTGCGATTTCTCCAATCTCTTGGATCGGATTTAATGTGCCCACTTCATTATTAGCGTGCATAATGCTAATGAGCGCAGTTTCTGGTGTAATAGCTGATGCGACATCCTCCGGCAACACACGTCCCGTGGCGTCAACCGGCAAGAAAGTTACTGTGAAGCCTTCATGGCTTAAAGATTCAAATGTATGGAGAACAGCATGATGCTCTGCCGCTGATGTAATGAGATGATTCTTCCCTTGTCGCTTCATCGCTAATGCCGTTCCTGCAATCGCCATATTATCGCTTTCCGTACCGCCAGAAGTGAAGATCAATTCAGACGGCTTGCAGCCAATCGCTGCCGCGATGTAATCACGAGAACGATTCAGTTGCTGCTTCGCTGCACGCCCGAAGGCGTGCATGCTTGACGGATTGCCTCCGGCACCTTGCATGATATCTAACATTACCTTTGCGACCTCAGGATGTAGAGGCGTGGTAGCTGCGTGGTCAAAATAATAATTTCGCATCATAATCACTCACTTAAATGTAGAACATGTAATTGTCAGCTTTGCCGGCATCATGGTAGTTAATAAGGTCTGCTAATGTTGTGGAATCCAAAACAGTCGCAATACTGTCACGAATGCGGAGCCACAGGTCACGTTTGGCAGGATCATCTTCTTCTGTGAAATCAACCGGTGAGATCGGTCCTTCCAATATGCGAATAACATCGCCAGCCGTAATCGTCTCAGGCTCTTTGAATAAAATATAGCCGCCATATGCGCCGCGAATACTCTTAACAAGACCAGCATTACGCAATGGTGCAACTAGCTGCTCCAAGTAATGCTCCGAAAGATTATTGCGTTCCGCAATACTTTTAAGTGAAATCGGACCCTCGCCATATTTGGCTGCAAGCTCCATCATAATAGTTAGACCGTAACGGCCTTTAGTTGAAATTTTCAAATCGGCACCTCTTTTCATTTAGTTCAACCTATATTAATCTGTCATTCATCTTTAAATCATGGTATTCCCATAACACATCTATGTTAACATACTGTGATGCTAACAAGCGAGTAAAGGTTATCATCTTCATGAAAAAGTTTTTCTTCTATGATACAATAGTGAAAAACTTCATCTAAGTCCGAGAATATGGGACATAATGGTTGTAGAACAAGGTGGTGCAAGACTTGGAAAAATCCAAACAAGAAACACGTGTCATAGTAGGCATGTCCGGCGGTGTTGATTCCTCCGTAACCGCTCTTCTATTGAAGCAGCAAGGCTATGACGTTGTCGGTATTTTCATGAAAAACTGGGATGATACCGATGAATTCGGACATTGTACTGCTGAGGAAGACTCCGAGGATGTTCGCCGGGTATGTGATCAAATCGGTATTCCTTACTATACGGTAAATTTTGAGAAGCAATATTTCGAGAAAGTATTCACTTACTTCCTTGATGAATATAAGCGCGGTCGGACGCCTAACCCTGATGTGATGTGCAATCGGGAAATCAAATTCGGCGAATTTTTGCAAAAAGCGAATGAGCTAGGTGCCGATTACTTGGCTACTGGCCATTATGCTCGCGTTGAGAGAACCGTTGATGGTGAGACTAGGCTATTGCGAGGCGTTGACAGCAATAAAGATCAAACCTACTTCCTTTGCGCGCTTGATCAACGGCAACTAGCGAAAGCCATGTTCCCTATTGGTCATTTGCCGAAACCGGAGGTTCGTCGTATCGCTGAGGAAGCTGGACTCTATACAGCGAAGAAGAAAGACAGCACCGGCGTCTGCTTTATCGGCGAGCGCAACTTCAAAGAGTTTCTAGGCGGATACTTGCCTGCGCAACCAGGCGAAATGATTGATATTCGCACCGGCGAATCCAAAGGACGTCATGATGGCTTGATGTACTACACGCTTGGTCAACGCCAAGGTCTTGGCATTGGTGGATCGGGCAACGGAGAGCCTTGGTTCGTTGCAGACAAGGATCTTGAAGGCAACATCCTGTACGTTATCCAAGGAGAAGATCATTCAAGTCTGTACTCCACCGGTCTAACCGCTTCAGGCTTCAATTGGATCTCCCCGAAACTACCTGAAGGTTCCGTGCGTTGCACAGCCAAATTCCGCTATCGGCAACCTGATCAAGGTGTCACTGTCCAATTGCATTCAGATGGAACAGCCAAGATTGTCTTCGACAAACCACAGAAGGCAATCACACCTGGTCAAGCAGTCGTGCTCTATGACGGCGATCTTTGCCTCGGCGGCGGTACGATTGATATTGTTCATAAAATTGATCCAGCGGTATACGCTGCGATGACAGCTGAAGTATAATACAAAAGGCTATCCTTAACACGTCATCCGACGCATTAAGGATAGCCTTTTTCTCATCCAAGTCCTTCGATTGCTGTGCTGCTCGTATTCATGATCGCTTTCTCTCGGCGCAGGCTTCCTTCTTCTTCCACAGTCAGCTTAAGTACGATAACTCGGGATATGCGAAGATGATCCGTTTCCTCGATGATAAATGCGATATGATCACTGACATTAATCCTTTGATTATTCTTAGGCGGAGTTTCAAACTGAGAATAGACCCAGCCGCCTATCGTATCATAATCATCCGTGTCAATCTGAAGACCAAAATAACTGTTTACTTCCTCAATCAACATCAATCCACTGATGGAATAAGCAGAATCATCCTTCTTCTCAATTTCAGGACGTTCCTCGTCAAACTCATCCTGAATTTCACCAACGATTTCTTCCATTATATCTTCCATCGTCACCAGTCCAGAAGTGCCGCCGTATTCATCAATAAGAATAGATATCTGCGTCTTCTTCTTCTGCATCAGCTTCAATAAATTGCTTATTTGCATGGATTCCGGAACCGTCGTAATCGGTCGGATAATTTGTGTGATGTCTGTCACGCTTTGCGTCGTATCCTTCAACAAATCTTTAATGTGAATGAAACCAAGAATATTATCTTTATCATTGTCACATACCGGATAACGAGTACGCATTTCTTCCAGCGCGATTGTTCTGTTCTCTTCCAGAGACAAGTTCACATACAGACAAATCATATCTGTACGAGGAATCATAATCTCATGGGCATTCGTATCTGCGAAATCAAATATATTATCAACAAGAGTGAGTTCTGTATTATCGATATGTCCGCTTTTATGGCTTTCTTGCATTAAGTCACGAATTTCCTGCTCCGTATGAGCTGAATCATGCTCCGATGTTGGTTCAATGCCAAATCGCTTAAGCAGCCAGTTAGAAATGCCATTCAACATCCATAGAAAAGGTATCATTATTTTGTGAAAATAGACAAGTGGTCTTGCAGTCAACAGCGTAACCGTCTCCGCCTTGCGGATCGCGATCGTTTTGGGCGCCAATACCCCGATTACAATGTGCAAGACTGTAATAAATAGGAATGCGATTATGAATGAGACGATATAAATGAGAACCGTGTTGCCTGTTCCAATCGCTAGAAGCCATGGTTCGATTATATTTTTGATAACAGGTACGCCAATCCAGCCAAGTCCGAGCGAAGCAAGCGTTATACCGAGCTGGCACGCAAATAAGTACATATCTAGATTATTAGTCAAATGCGAGGCCAGGCGGGCTCGTGAATGTCCTTCGGAAGCAAGCGTATCAATCCGGATTCCCCGGGCTTTCACCATGGCAATCTCTGCTGCAACAAAAAATCCGTTCATCACTACCAACAACACAATAATAGCCAACTGTAACACTAGTGGTAAGGGGTCACCCAACGATTCCCTGTCAGCCGCATTCGTATAGCTTCTGCGCGACGACAGGTGCACCTCCTTTTGGAAACAATAATTTACAATATACTGTATAAAGATAACATTAGACGATACCAAGCTATTCCGTCAAACGAGGCAATCTCCAGTTTCGGCTTTAAGGGGACGGTAGTTAAGTTTATTCGCCGTAGGATGTACTTTATGCGTTGTTTGCTGACGATTACTCGCATTTTAAGGCTATACCTTTCCTTGTATCTGAAAATGTTCATAAATCCGCAATGATTAATCTCTTTTTCATCCTTTATCCAGCCAAATATCTGTTATAATGCAATCAACTTTGGCAATTAAAATTTTAGGAGGATTATGCAATGAAACGTTTTTTTCTAATCTGTTTTACTATTCTATGGCTAATACCAGGAGTCGCGAGTGCTCATTCAAAAATAGACAGTTCAACGCCCGGCAGTGACGAGACGGTGACTATGTCACCAACAACTATTGAATTGTCTTTTAACACAACGATCGAGAAGCTTAGCAATTTCAAGCTTCTTAATGAAACAGGAGAACAAGTAAATATAGGTAAAGCCGTTGTTGATGGCAGTAAAATGAGCGGAGATGTGCCCGAAAATTTGGCTAACGGTACGTACACGGTGAAGTGGACTATTATTGGCGATGACGGTCATACGATTGACGGTAATTATTCCTTTATTGTTGATGCCGCAGTGCCTGCTGCAACAGCATCACCGGAAGCAACAGAAGCTCCAGAAGCTCCAGCTGCTACTGTTGCTCCAACCGAACAGCCACAACCGACAGAGACAGCTCCAGCCGCTGTTGAGACAGATTCAGACTCGGACTCATCCAGCAATTCAAGCTCAACAGCCCTTATCGTTATTGGAGCCATTATTGTTGTTGTTGCTGGCGTATTGATCGCCCGGAGGCGTAAGCCATGATTTATGTCAGCGAGGCCCTTCTCTATGTTTGCTTCGCCATCTTAATGGGAACCTTCATTATGCGCCTAGTACCTGAACATCTACGACCGCATATAGTCGTACCTGATGGATTGCTGCTTGCTTGCACCATAGCTATACCCGTGCTGTCTTTCGTTCCGATTCATCAATCAGCGCTGCTATTCGTTAAAGAATTTGAAACACCTTATGGCACAATGATCAAGAGCATTCTACTTGATATTAATTCTGGCAAGGCTTGGATATGGACGGCAATCGGATCCATTGGTCTTGCTGTTCTGCTCAGTCTGCGATCATTCCGCAATGACAAGCATATGCCTAAGGTTGGCCTATTTATTACGGGCTTATTGGTCATTTGGCTTGGCTATGCAAGCCATGCTTCGTCGCTATACGGCACTAAAGGACTAGTTGTCCATTCTGCCCATTTCATGGCTATTACAGTCTGGGTTGGAGTGATACTGGTTACAAGCTGGTTCGCCAAGGATAACGCCAACTGGGATCGCTTCCTCAGTTGGTTCTCCCCAGTCGCTATTTGTTGTTTGCTTATCACAATAACGGCGGGTATAACTCTCATGACCTTTACGACACCGGAATATGTGAATTCATGGATGCTGCCGTATGGTCAAATGCTGCTCATGAAGCACTTGCTCATTGTTCCGATGCTTTTATTCGCTTATACGAATGGTTTTGGCTACAAACGCATGCTCAGCCGCAACAGCAGCTTCCAACCGCGTCCTTGGCTGAAGGCCGAAAGTATTATCGCGTTATTCGTGCTCATACTCACCGGCGTCCTTGGACAACAGACTCCACCGCATAACGTCAAGGATACACTGCAGACCGTTTCACCTTCGCCACTATTCACTTCCATCTATAAAGGCAGCTTTAGCCCTGATATCAGCTTGCACTTCTCGCTGAATCTAGCAAGCAGTCTGCTATTCGCAGCCGCAGCCGTTATGATGGCTGGTCTAATCGCGATGTACCGAAGTAATCGGTTAATGCCTGCTTTTGCAATGGGAATGCTGACAGCCGTGTTCGGATACTTTGGTTTGATGTTTGGGTTGTCTTAATACTTTTGTTATTTGGTGGAATAATATCGCTGCGCGGGTGGATCATTCTTTCGATCGCTGTTGTCCTTCGGACAAAGGCGAGCGCTGCGCTTCTACAGAATGATCCGCCCGCTTCGCTTCATTACCCACCGAAAAGACTACAACAGACAACAGGCAACAGAACATAAACAACAAACAGCCGCTCCTCTCAAGGGGCGGCTGTTTGTTGTTGTCAGAGAATAGGAAAGGCTGTTCCTGAGCGGAACAGCCTTTGATAGCAATAGATTATTTAGTTAGCTCGATTTCGTAGATAGTTGCCAGCTCGTCTAGCATAAGGTTCGCTGCTTTGATGCCGCCTGCTGTGTTCCAGACTGCATCGTCAACACGGTGTACACGGCCTTCTTTTACAGCGCTAAGACCTTTCCACAATGGATCATTCGTCCATTCTGTCTCTTGATCTGTTCCTTTGCCGTCGCCAACATCATAAGTGAAGTAGAACAAACGGTGTGCCTCAACTTCTGGAAGACGCTCTTTCGTAATTTCATCAACGAACTGATCTTTCGCATTCACTGTCATATCGTTACGAGCGATTCCAATTTGATTCAAAATAATACCAGAGAATGTGTCCGTGTGGTATACACGAGTTTTGCCGCCCATGAAACGAACGAAGGATACCGTTTCTTTCAGCTTGTCGCCTGCTTTGGTTTTGAATTCTTCCACACGTTTGTCGAAATCAGCAATCAGTTGTTCGCCTTCAGCCTTTTTGCCAATAGCATCTGCATAGAGATTGAAGTTGATTTTCCAATCACCGCGAAGTGTCTCTGACTCTATCGTTGGTGCAATTGCTTTCAGTTGCTCGTAGATCTCTTCATGTCTCATTTTGTTGCCAATAATTAGATCCGGTTCTAAACCTGCAATGAGTTCTAAATTGGGTTGACCTTCTTCCCCCAATTCTTGAACGCCTTCCATTTCAGCAGCGATATGTGCATACCACGGATTGCCTGTCCAAGATTTAACCGCACCCACTGGCTTAACGCCAAGTGCAAGAAGTGCTTCTGTACCTTCATTCGTCAATACCACGATCCGTTGCGGTGTTCCTTTAATTTCCTCTTCGCCCATAGCATGTTTAATGAGGCGTGTATCATTAGCAGCAGCAGGTTCTGTTGTGTTCGCCGCTCCGCTGTTATTCGCATTATTAGTAGTATTTGCTCCGCAACCAGCAACAACGACGGATAACATGATTGCACATAATGCGAGCAACAGTCCTTTGTACCCATTAAATATCGTTTTCATTTCAGTTATTTCCCCCTGATGATAATTTTTCTCACTTGCAACACTATAAAAGATTTTGGTACCAGAAGTCAATAAAAAAATGAGAACGATTATCAAACTCGTTGACAGGGACAACTGCTTCCTCTAAAATTCATATAGAACATTATGTTAATGATAGCAAGGGGTCTGCATTCATCTATGAAATTAACAGGGCTATTCTTCTCGTTGCTATTTCTTGTAGCAGCCATTGCATGCAGTATCGTATTCGGAATTACCCATATTCCGCTTACAGCCGTTATAGATTCATTCGTTAACTATGAGCCCTCCTCACAGCAACATTTGATTATTCAAACCACGAGACTTCCTCGCGCGCTCATCGCTGCAGCAGTAGGTGCAAGTCTTGCTGTAGCAGGTGCTTTGATGCAAGTTATAACTCGCAATCCTATCGCTTCTCCAAGTATATTTGGTGTTAACTCCGGTGCATCCTTTATGGTCGTTATTGCTTCAGGCTGGTTCGGAATCAATGCTATGCAGCCGCTAGCTTTGTTTGCCTTTCTCGGAGCATCGGTAAGTGGAGCAATCGTCTTTCTACTAGGAAGCGTAGGACGTGACGGCATGACACCACTTAAAATCACGTTAGCTGGAGCGTCGATTAGTGCTTTTTTCGCTTCACTTACGCAAGGATTTATGCTTACAAGCGGGAAAATGTTCGATCAAGTTCTCGTCTGGCTTGTCGGTTCTGTCGCAGGTCGGAGCATGCCGATGTTAATTAACGTCCTCCCCTATATGGGCGTAGGCCTCATCATTGCTATGCTGCTGTCACGTCATCTTAACGTGCTTGGCATGGGTGATGATATCGCAAAGACACTAGGGCAACGGACTGCTCTTATTAAATGGTCGGCTTCTGCGGCTGTTATTTTACTCGCTGGCGCATCTGTTGCTATCGCCGGCCCTATTGCGTTCATCGGCATTATTATCCCGCATATCGTACGTTACTTAATCGGCTCTGATTATCGCTGGGTCATTCCTTATTGCGCGGTGCTTGGCGCGATCCTTCTCGTCTCCGCAGATATCGGTTCACGTTATATCGCTATGCCGAGAGAAGTACCTGTCGGCGTTATGACAGCGGTAATCGGCGTACCGTTTTTCGTATACATCGCTAGGAAGGGACGGCAGACACAATGAGCAAGTATAACACGCTAAGATGGAACAAGCCGAAGCTATCCTACCTTATAGAAAGAAAAACAATGTGGACGATCTTGGTCTTGCTAGTCTTGGTTATTACTGGTGCGATCTTAAGCATAGGGGTCGGAAGCAAATATATCGCTCCAATGGAAGTAATCAATACGATTATCGGCAAAGGAACTTCTATGCAAGAAGTTATCGTATGGAAGCTTCGCATGCCGCGCATACTGATTGCCCTCTTGGTTGGGGCAGCGCTCGCTGCATCAGGCGCTGTGCTTCAAGGACTCATTCGCAACCCGCTAGCATCCCCCGATGTTACCGGCATTACGGAAGGTGCATCGCTTGGAACGGTCTTATTCCTGTTCTTCCTAACTGATCGCCTATCTATTCATTGGCTGCCGCTGGCATCTATTATTGGAGCCTTTATCGTAACTTTACTGCTCTATGTGCTTTCTTGGAAAAACGGCGCTTCTCCGCTTCGAATGATCTTAATCGGTACGGGATTGTCTGCTGCCTTTAAGTCGATATCCTATATGTTTCTAATGGCAGGACCACTTATTCTGGCCAGCAAATCTTTGACGTTCATGACTGGCAGTGTGTATGGCGCTTCATGGGAGAAAGATGTTTTTACCCTATTGCCATGGTTGATCATTCTGTTGCCGCTGACGTGGTTGATGGCTCGTCATATCAATGTACAAGCGCTCGGTGAAGATGTAGCAGGCAGTGCTGGTGCTCGTGTTAAGCTGCAACAGCTTTTCTTGCTCCTATTAAGCGTCTCTCTTGCTGGGGCGGCTGTAGCCATCGGCGGTGCAATTGCATTCGTTGGTTTGATGGCACCGCATATGGCTCGCAAGTTAGTTGGCTCTTCCTTTGGTGGACTGCTTCCTGTAAGTGCCTTGTTAGGTGGACTCATCGTTTTGATTGCGGATTTGGCAGCTAGAACGTTATTCGCTCCGCTCGACATACCAGCGGGGGTATTCACAGCCGTTATTGGCGCACCCTTCTTCTTATACATGTTGTACCGCCATCGCAATCAATAACATCAAGTTTAAGGAGGACTACGACAATGAGCTTACTCGAAGCAAAAGATATGGCGCTCTCTTATGGAGGAACGTACATATTTGAAGACTTAAATATAACAATACCTGAAGGTAAAATAACCGTCCTCATCGGCAGCAACGGCTGTGGGAAATCAACTATGCTGCGCGCACTATCCCGATTGCTCAAGCCTACGAGAGGCACCGTAACTTTAGATGGTAAAGACTTAGCAGAGATGCCTGCCAAAACAGCAGCGAAGCAGTTATCTCTGCTTCCACAAGGTCCCGTTGCTCCAGAAGGCCTTACTGTTCTCCAACTCGTCAAGCAAGGACGTTACCCTTATCAATCATGGCTGCAGCAATGGTCCAAAGAGGACGAGGCCAGCGTACAGTCTGCGCTCCGCGCTACTGGAATTGAAGAATTAGCCGAACGGTCAGTTGACTCCTTGTCAGGCGGTCAACG
This sequence comes from Pristimantibacillus sp., assembly GCA_048976605.1. Classification (GTDB taxonomy): domain Bacteria; phylum Bacillota; class Bacilli; order Paenibacillales; family Paenibacillaceae; genus Pristimantibacillus. The sequence goes on from JBHGUX010000056.1 coordinate 58,164, forward strand.
CCAGCGTGCATGGATTGCAATGACACTTGCGCAGCAGACTGATCTTATCTTATTGGATGAACCGACTACTTACCTGGACCTAACCCATCAGATCGAAGTATTGGACTTGTTGCATGAAATGAATGAGCATGACAATCGCACGATTGTCATGGTACTGCATGATATTAACTTAGCATGCAGATATGCCGATCATATCGTTGCTGTTAAAGACGGAACTATACACGTACAAGGAACACCTGCTGATATCGTAAAAGCAACAATGATTGAAGAAGTATTTCGTCTCAAATGCGAGGTCATTGCCGACCCATTGTACGGTACACCGATGATCATTCCTCATGGCAGACAGAAACAAGCCAAATAGATTGAATTGAATGGATTAGATTGTATACAACGCGCAAAAGCAGACCCGCCATAGACGTGTCTGCTTTTTTGTATTCATTATTCATTTTGTCTATGCAGCTGGCATATCCGTATCCGTTGGCTTTGCAAATCCCGTTTTATAAGTATCATCAATAAATTGACGGATTTCTAGATTGGTTTTGCCCTCTTGTTTCATTTGCACCGTTTGGGCTGCAATTTTCAAACATACACCGCAGCGTGTCCCATGGTCATCCCAGATAACAGAGCCATCCTCATTGATTTCATTGATAAAACAATTCTTATTGCTTGTGTGACCAACACTTTCCCCGCATCCACAATAACAAGGAATCCATTGCAGAATATCAGCAGCCTTTCCTGCAGCTTGGTAAACAAGTCGCATTTCTTCACTTTGACTGTCTAAGAACTTGGGTAAAACATCGACAGATGCAGTCTGCTCCCGGAGGTCAACACTTTCGCTATGCCCTGCATGATCGTCATGATTGTTTGTTTCTTCCTTGCCGCAAGCCGAGACAATAAATAGGATGGAAATTAGTCCTAACAAAAATAGCTTCTTCACCATTTCACCTCATTAAATTCATCTAGCACTAAGATATCACAAAAAAATGGCTTGTCGCTCCTGTTCAAGAAATGTTTACATTTAAAATTGATTGGTAGATGCGTGTTCTTTATTTATTTCGCTTGCGCAGCTCTTGGTTTTGACGAATTTTGTTCTCCATCCCTTGCTCCGTCGCTTTATAGAAAGTCGCACCTGTCAAATTATCCGGCAAATAAGGCTGCGCAACGTAATGACCCGGGTAATCATGCGGATATTTATAGCCTTCATGCCCGAGCTGCTGCGCTCCACGGTAATGAGTATCTCGCAAATGATGCGGCACCTCTACAATTCCAGCGCCTTCCGCTGCTGCTGTTGCTTTGCCAATCGCGATGGCGACTGCGTTCGATTTGGGGCTCTCCACGGCAAATAATATCGCTTGAGAGATATTATATTTCGCCTCCGGCCAACCAATCTTGTGATAAGCATCCATTGCTGTCACCGCCTGCAGAATCGCTTGAGGATTCGCAAGTCCGATATCCTCGCTGCATGCGACAATTAGACGGCGGAGGAAAGTCATGGGGTCCATGCCAAGCTTCTCTACTGCATACAGGAACCAGAACAGCGCTGCATCACTTGAACCACGCACACTTTTGTGGAATGCGGATAAAACGTCGTATTGCGTCGATTGATCCGCGCGTGCTACCTTATTGCGAATGGACTCTTGAGCAACCTCCAATGTAAGAAGGACAGAGCCATCTTGCTCAGACGGCGTCGTTATAGCTGCAAGTTCCAGAGCATTCAACGCACGGCGAATATCGCCGCCCGCCATACCAGCAATATGAAGCAGTGCCTCTTCTTCTGCATGCAAATTCATAAAACCGAGTCCACGCTCTTTATTGTCCAGAGCACGTTTCATCGCTTCTAATGCATGCTGCTCATTTAGCGGCTCTAATTGAAATAGCGTTGAGCGGGATAATAATGCACCATTCACATGGTGAAACGGGTTTTCTGTTGTCGCTCCGATAAAAATAATAATGCCCTGCTCTACTGCGGGGAGCAATGCATCCTGCCTTGCCGTATTGAAACGATGTACTTCATCGAGAAACAAAATTGTTTTTTTACCGTACATCGATTTATTTGTCCGCGCCTTATCAATAACATCCCTTACATCTTTAACAGAAGCGTCGACGGCATTTAGCTTAACGAAATCACCCTCCGTTCGCTTCGATATAATATGGGCCAGCGTTGTTTTGCCACAGCCAGGAGGACCGTACAATAGAATCGATGATACTTGATCACCCTCTATTGCCCTTCGCAAAATTTTCCCTGGACCGACAATATGCTCTTGTCCAATATATTCATCCAACGTCTCTGGTCTCATCCGGTCGGCAAGCAACCTAGCTCGCGGCTTCTCCGCTTCTTGATAGCTGAACAAATCCATTATGCATTCACAACCTTCTCCATACGTTAACTCGATCATAGCATAATCACTTATCTGTTCGCCAGCATACGAACAGCTCCAGCTATTACAAAACCTTAATTAATGCCGAGTTACTTCATCGGCATTACTATTAAAAATCGAACTATTTTTACCGATATATTTCCAATAGGATATTTGTCCTACAACAAATGACTTATTTTCCATTGTTATGAGAGGGAACAATAAACAGACTAGACCATTCTGCATAGAAAAAGAGAGAGGATAAGGGAGTTTTTTTATTGTTTAAACGAGTAGAGACCGACTGGGAATTAACGATGTTCAATCACATTTGGATCACAGTATGGAAGGAGAAAAATTACGAATTAGAATTTAATGAACAGGTTATTGATCGATATGTTGCTATTTCTCCTGAAGGCAGCTATGTTGGGACATCCGAAATTACACCTTATGTGCCAGCCACTAGCTCTCTTGAAGCTATTGCTCCTATGCGTTCACACCCAAAAATCGCTGCAGATCCGTCCAAAGTCGGGGTAATCGATAAGCTAGCCATTATGAAGGAACATCGAGGTCAACCGCTATCCGACTTGTTATCCGCCATTGTACACTGTGCTGAAGTACATCAGTTGCAATACTTTGTTTCGCTTCTAGAGCCCGTTTTATTTAGAGCGTTGCGCATTAGCTTTCATCTACCAATAGAGAAGCTGGGAGCTAAAGCCTTTTACAAAGGTGATTATGTCATTCCAGTCCTATTTGATATGTCACAGGTGTATGCCAACAAAGAGAAATACCACTGGCTTGTGTTGTCTAATGATGACCAAGTGCCTAATCAGAACCAAATACGAATGACCCATACAGGAACATAATCTAACGAAGAAGGTTGCGATACTATGATTAATGATCAGGTTGTACTCAATAAGCGAAATAAACTGTTCGTAAAAATCTTGTGGGGGATACTTGCATTAGCTATCATTGCTGATATAGGAGCAGGGCTTGATACGAACATGATTTTACTTCTAGCTATTGTAGGTATAATCTGTGTCAGTGCTGCCACCTTCATGACCTACAAAAAAATTCTAGTATCTTACATCATGTATTTTGTGCCAACCATCATAACGGTTCTTACCGTACTGCTTATCGTCTCCGATCCTAACCCGATCATAAGCACGTACCTTCTCGTCTATGTCAACATCGCTTTAATGACCTTGTATTCAGATTATAAAGCGATTATTTTCACCGGACTGCTAGGAATGGGAGTCACTACATACTTGTTCATTACCCCTGATCTGCAGCAGCAGCTCTTTCCGGATGACTCCCTTCTATACTTGTTTATGTACTTAATCTTTGCCACTGGCGGTCTTGCCTTCTCTGCGAAATTCAGTCAGAAGCTTCAAGAAGAAGTACTGGCTGAGCGCAAGGATGCACTGGAATCCAAGGAAATTGCCGAACAAATGGTAGACAAGCTGAAATCATCTATCCTTGTACTCGGTTCATTCAGCAACGAACAAAAAATTACGGCGCATTCAACTGGACAGATTTCTCGTGAAGTAACGACGACATTTGCTGAAATATCCACTTCGGTCGAGAAACAGACTGGCATGGTGCTCAACGTGAGCGCATCAACACAAACCATTGAAGCAGCCGTAACCTTGCTGCTGGACGGGGCTACTCAATTACAGCAATATTCTTCAGATACAGCACTTCTAACCGTTGACGGCAATGAGCTGATTCGCACATTAACTAAGGAAGTAGACAGTGTTCGGAAGATCATTTCACAAACCGTAGAAATGATGAACCAACTGATTGAGCAGAACGAACGTGTAGGCTCTATTGTAGGCTCTATCAGCGATATCTCTGAGCAAACTAACCTGCTTGCATTAAACGCAGCCATTGAAGCCGCTCGAGCAGGCGAGCATGGCAGAGGCTTCTCTGTAGTCGCCGGCGAAGTCCGCAAGCTCGCAGATAATGCAAGAGGAGCTGCAAACGAAATTAATGACATACTCAGTCTCATCCATAACCAAATAACCGCAGTCAGTGAGCAAGTTAATTTGGGTGAGAAGGCCGCAGCTATAAGCTATAACGCTACAAAGCAAGTTGAATCGATCATCAGCAGCATTAATGGGAATACGGAACAAGTTAAACAGCAATCGGATTCGGTAGGGTTGTCTTCACGCGAACTGTATGAACAGTATGCCGCTATCTCTGCGGAGATGAGCTCGATGGCTGCAACGACGGAACAGAATATGGCTTCTGTCGAAGAAGTTTGCGCCAGCATGGAGAATCAGGATTTGAAAATCGGTCATCTCGTTGAAGGCTTTTCACAGTTAGATTTACTGATCACTGAGCTGCAACAGCTTGTCGAACGTCAGAAAACCGTTGTGAACAAATAAACAAGAAGGTGAAATCAGTTCACTATCGGAACATTTCTGAAAAGCATTCCTTGTTCACATAGGTAAACTGCGTAAGCGAATGTTCTTACGATCGCTGTTGTATCCGGATTCCTTGAATGAAGGTTGAGGTTGGAATCCGGATACAAAGGCGAACGCTGACGCTTCTCCAGAATCATCGCTTACTCCGTCCTTAGTAAACTAGCTCGCCCAAGGTAAGCCTTGAGGTCGAGTGTTTTCACTTGCCCATCATCTACTTAAGCAAGCAACATTAAGTCCAAGTAAGCGTAATTCTTGTCATTTTTACAGAAAAAAAGGGCTGCTCTAAGGTCAATTCTGACCTTTTGAGACAGCCCTTTGATAATAGAGGAACTCTGTTCCTCTATTATCCGTGCACCACATGATTATCTTATAATAGCGGATGCACGATCCTTTATCTTTTCCCATTGATCGTGTTGCTATTGATTGTTGTCATATAGCGGAACTCCGTTCCTCTATGGCTGACGACATTCATGATAAAACAGAAATAGAGGACGCTAGTTCCCTTATTATGATGCGGTTCGGGTTCGGATCCACAACGCTTACTCCATCCCCTGTTAACCCGTACAAACAAAACTAGGGGATCCCATAGGCGATTAGATAATTAAAGCTTGCTGACTTATGGGACAGCTTCTTTGTGCTATCTTTTATCTATTAACGCCGCCTTTATACTTCGATACCCGCCTTGTCCAATAGATCTTTAACCACTACGCTTACCATGATAAGGCCCGCTACTGGCGGCACGAAAGCATTACTAGCCGGCGGCTGTTGTGCTTTGCGAATTTCTGGTGCATTCTCAGGCACGATTCGCTCCGTTACATCCTCACGAGGCTTCTTCGGCAGTTCAGATGAGAATACAACCTTAACACCCTTCTTAATTCCATCCTTGCGCAGCTTTGTTCTCACTACACGGGCAATAGGGTCTGTATGCGTCTTTGAGATGTCCACGACAGAGAACTTCGTAGGGTCCATCTTGTTGGCAGCTCCCATGCTCGATATTAGCGGAATTTTCCGTTCAAGGCATTGCTTAATTAAATGGATCTTATACGAAATCGTATCCGATGCGTCAACCACATAATCAAGCGGATAGGCAAAAAGCTGCTCATACGTTTCCTCCGTATAAAACATACGGAGGGAAATGACGTCGCATTCCGGATTAATCAACTTAATCCGGTCGCGCATTAGGTCTGCTTTCGGCTCGCCTACCGTCGTCGTCAGTGCATGAATCTGACGATTAATATTAGTAATATCTACAACATCTTTATCAATGAGGATCAAACGGCCTACGCCTGTTCGAGCAAGTGCCTCGGCTGCAATAGAGCCGACGCCTCCTATACCTAGCACAGCAACCGTGCTACCCTTCATCAACTCAAGCCCTTCGGGCCCGATAGCAAGCTCAGTGCGTGAGAATTGATGCAGCATCTTTAATGGATGCCTCCTTTGCCTTTGCTATTAAGCTTGCGTACTGTTAGCAGAAGCAGCTGGTGCTTCTGGTTTTGGTTTCAATACAGTACGGATATGCAATTGCTCCAATTGCGATAATTCTACTGGTGATGGTGCATCACTTAGAAGATCCGTTGCGCTGGCTGTTTTCGGGAATGCAATCGTTTCACGCAAGTTCGTACGTCCTGTCAACAACATAACCAGACGGTCGAAGCCGAACGCAATACCGCCATGCGGAGGTGTACCGTAATCAAATGCATCCAGCAAGAAACCAAATTTCTCATGCGCTTCTTCCTTCGAGAAGCCAAGCGCTTTGAACATTTGCTCTTGTACTTCACGCTTGTAGATCCGCATCGAGCCGCCGCCTACTTCATAGCCGTTCAAGACGATGTCATAAGCTTGTGCACGGATTTTACCTGGATCTGTGTCGAAGTAATGCAGATCCTCTTCAATCGGACGTGTGAACGGATGATGCTCAGCTACATAACGTTTCGCATCCTCGTCCCAGCCTAGCAATGGGAAGTCTACAACCCATACGAATTTGAATTTCTTCTCGTCGATCAAACCAAGCTCGCGGCCGACTTTCAGACGCAGGTTGCCCAGCACGTCGCAGACGACTTTCTGTTTGTCTGCCGAGAAGGTAAGCAGGTCACCATCTTCAACTTGCAAGCGTTCAGTCAAGGCAGCAATTTCTTCTGGTTTCAAGAATTTCACGATTGGACCTTTCCATTCGCCTTCTTTAACCGTAATCCATGCCAAGCCTTTACCGCCGTAACGCGCTGCGAATGGTTGCAGATCGTCAAGCTCTTTGCGACTCCAATGTCCACAGCCTTTAGCGTTGAATGCCTTCACTACGCCGCCGCTTGCAGCAACGCTAGCAAATACCTTCACATCACTCGTCGATACGATATCTGTAATATCTTCAATTTCCATACCGAAACGAAGATCTGGTTTATCAGAACCATATTTATTCATTGCATCTGCGTAAGTAATACGTTGGAATGGAAGTCCGAGCTCTACGCCTACTGTTTCACGGAACAATTTCGCCATTAGCTGCTCCATCATCCCCAGCAATTGATCCTGTGTCAAGAATGAAGTCTCGATGTCGACTTGTGTGAATTCAGGTTGACGGTCTGCACGAAGATCTTCATCACGGAAGCAACGAGCGATTTGGTAGTAGCGCTCAATACCGCCGACCATTAGCAATTGCTTGAAGATTTGCGGTGATTGTGGCAATGCGAAGAATTCGCCTTCATGTACGCGGCTTGGCACCAAATAATCACGTGCGCCTTCCGGTGTGCTTTTCGTCAAAATAGGAGTTTCTACATCGATAAAGCCTTCTCCGTCAAGGTAATCACGGAATATTTTCGCTGCTTTCGAACGAAGCAACAGTGTTTTTTGCATTTCCGGACGACGCAGGTCAAGGTAACGATATTTCAAACGAATGGATTCGTCTACTTCTACTCCGTCTTCAATTGGGAATGGAGGTGTTTTAGCCGCATTCATAACTTCAATAGCCGTAACACGAATTTCAATTTCACCTGTTGCCAGGTTTCTATTAACCGTCTCAGCATCACGTTCTACAACTGTACCTGTTACTGCAAGTACGTATTCGTTACGAGCACGATCAGCAATTGCAAGTGCATCGCCAGAGAAATCAGGGTTAAATACCGTTTGAACGATACCTGTGCGATCACGCAAATCGATGAACAATACACCGCCAAGGTCACGACGACGTTGAACCCAGCCGTTCAGTGTAACGGTTTGGCCGATATCGGCTTTTGTTAAAGTGCCGCATTGATGAGTTTTAAGCAACATAAGAGTTAGCTCCTCGTTTTAGTTAGATTTTTGTATTTCTTCAGCCAGCTGATTAAGAGCAACAAAACGCTGTTCACCAGTAGCCATTTGTTTCAAAGCAATTTCGCCTCTTGCCAATTCATCGTCGCCGAGAATGGCAGTAAAGCGGGCCTGTAGACGATCCGCTGACTTCATCTGCGCTTTCATCTTCCTGCCTGTATAATCGCGCTCTGCACGAATGCCTGATGTACGCAGCTCATACACAAGTCTAGTCGTTTCCCGTTCTGCTGCTTCACCCAAGCTGATCACGTAGACATCCACTTGATGCAGATTCGGCAATTCAGTGCCTTGTTGTTCAAGCAGCATAATGGTCCGCTCAATACCAAGACCAAGTCCAACGCCTGGTTGATCAGGACCGCCCACTTCCGCGACTAGTCCATTATACCGTCCACCGCCGCCAATCGTATCAATCGCTCCGATACCTTCGCATTTATACTCGAAAGCGGTATGCGTATAATAATCAAGTCCGCGTACAAGCCGTGGATTGATATCATACGGTATGTTCATATCCGTTAAATAGGTCTTTACCTTCTCAAAGTGAATGGTGCATTCCTCATCCAAACTATCCAGAATGGATGGCGCTCCTTCAAAATGCGCTTGATCGACTTTGCAGTCCAGCACACGAAGCGGATTGCGTTGCATCCGAGATTGACAGTCTTTGCATAGCAGCTCACGCTTTGGCTCCAAGAAGCCTAGCAGACGCTCACGGAATGCGGCACGAACCTCCGGTGTTCCGACAGAGTTGATCTCAACGCGAACCCCTTTTAACCCGACTTCCGAATAAAAGGTGTAGCCGAGTGCGATCACTTCTGCATCAAGCGAAGGATCAACTGCGCCAAGCGCTTCGATACCAAATTGATGGAACTGACGGTAACGACCAGCCTGTTGTCTCTCATAGCGGAACATCGGTCCGATATAATACAGCTTTGATACATCTGGGTCGCCGTACAGCTTATTCTCAACATAGGATCTGACAACGCCAGCGGTTCCTTCCGGTCGCAACGTAATACTCCGATTGCCCCGGTCGGTGAAGGTATACATTTCTTTCTCTACGATATCCGTTGTTTCGCCTACACCCCGTTGGAAGAGCTCGGTCGATTCGAAGATCGGCGTTCTTATTTCGCGAAAATTAAAGCGACTGCAGATATCGCGAGCTTTCTGCTCGACGAACTGCCACCGTTCGACCACGCCAGGCAATATATCCTGGGTGCCTGGTGATTTTTGAAAAGCCATGTCTATTCCCTCCTGACCCCAAAATGCAAAAAACTCCCGTCTCTAACGACAATTGTTTCGTCGTCAGGGACGAGAGTATATCTCCCGTGGTGCCACCCAAATTCCGGACCCCCATTAAAGACAGCCCGCTCTAAACGGTTAACGCCCGTTACCCGCATCCGGCTACTGAACATGTCGGCCTTCTATCTGACCAAACATCCGTTCACCATCTGTTCTCCGGAAAGTCTATTCATCCTGCCACTATAAGGACGCTTGCAGCCTAAGGCGCCCCTCTCTGGGTATGTGTGCGAGATTACTTTATTCCATCAACGAATCAATTGTATACTGAGTGTTAATTTTACCGTTCCTAATCAACAAAGTCAAGAACTACAGGATGAACAACCAGGTTGTACAATAGCCTATTTCAATTTATCCGTTGTAAAACTCTCCTGTGTGAAGGCAATCCACGCTTTCGCCGCTAGGGATAGATAACTTTCACGCCTCCACACCATAGCAAGCTGCCAAGGAATGATCGGATTAATTAAGGTGACTACTCGGACTTTATCCGGATCTAACGTCTGGCAAATGGTTTCCGGCAGCATAGCAACACCCAAGTCTGCTGCTACCATCTCGCGTATAAAATCCCACTGTGAACTCTCGTATACGATATTCGGCTCGAATCCAGCAAGTCTGCATTCCGCAATAATTCGATCATGCAAGGCAAATTCATTGCTGAACAGAATGAACTGATCCTCAGCCAACTCCGACAGCGTCACCTGCTTCTGCTGCGCCAGACTATGTGAAGGATGCATGATTACGTTCAACCGTTCATCGACGAATGGATAGGAATGAAATAATTGTTCATTAATCGGCGACAACACGACACCAACATCAAGTGAGCCGTCACTCACGCTCTCCTCAATCTTGAGTGCCCCATTCTCGACCATTTCAACGGTTATATCAGGATAACGCTCTTGAAACCTCTTCATTACAATGGGGAAGAAACTAGAGCCTGCCATAGGAGGCAGTCCTATACGGATATTCCCTTTATGCAAATAAGATAAATCATTCATCTCCGCCATCATATTATCGAATAGCTGCAGAATGGGACCAGCATGACGATAGATCGCTTCTCCTGCATCCGTAAGCTTTACTTGTTTGCCCTCTCGGTTAAATAACTCAATATTAAGTTCATTCTCCACATTTTTAATCATTTTGCTTATTGTTGGTTGAGTAATATGCAGTGCTTCAGCCGCTTTCGTAAAGCTGCTTCGACGAACAATTTCATTAATATATTGCAAGTGCCTGATTTCCATCATCGATACAACCTTTCACAGCTATCATAGACAAATAGCATGTAAATCATTCTGTAAATTCATTTTACTCATGATTGCTCGTGCTGTACACTACATTTAGCGAAAGGGGCTAGACACATCATGAAAGCATTACGAACCGTCACTCGAACGATAATACAAGTGCTTTTTTTCATTATCATCTCCAAACTATCTTCATTAGCTGTTCATTTGCTTCATATCCCGCTTCCTAGCAGCGTTGTAGGCATAGCACTTCTATTTACACTTCTGAAATCACATGTCATTCGGATCGAATGGGTTGAGCTGGGGGCAGCTTGGCTGCTCGCTGAGATGCTTTTATTCTTCATACCTTCAACCGTCGGCATTATTGATTATAAAAGCTTAGTTGTTACGAGTGGTCCAAGTATATTAATCACCATCGTATTCAGCACGTTAGCCGTTATGATAAGTGCCGGAACGATAGCACAGTGGATATCCAAACGATCGGAGAAAAAGGAGGCGTAAACATTGAGCGGGTTATTATGGCTATGTATAACGATCATCATCTATTGGAGCTCCAAACGATTATATCGCATTTACCCGCGGCTATGGCTGACGCCATTGCTTGTTACGCCAGTCATTATCATAACCATAATCGAGTTTAGCAAAATATCTTTCACCACCTATAACCGAGGAGCAGGCTTTCTTACCGATATGATCGAGCCTGCAACGATCGCTCTTGCGGTGATGCTGTATAAACATCTCGATGTGCTCAAGAAGAATGTCTTGCTTATCGCTTCCAGCGTCTGTTGCGGGGCGATTGCATCAGTCATTACTTCTCTTGGATTCGCTCGATTGTTTGGACTTGATATGCAAATGATGGAGTCGCTTGCTCCGCGTTCCGCAACTACGCCTATTGCATTGTCGATCTCCCAAATGATCGGAGGACTTCCGACTATTACTGCAGTAGCTACCTTAATTACGGGATTACTTGGCATGATCGTAGGACCTTTAATTGTAAAATGGTTCAGTATCCGCAATCCTGTTGCTCGCGGCGTATTATTCGGTACAAGCGCCCACTCGGCTGGCATTAGCAAAGCTCTTGAATATGGTGCAGTCACCGGATCAGCCGCCGGCATCGCAATGCTAATAGCTGCATTCGCCACTTTATGCGTCACACCTTGGATCGTATCCTTTATCTTGTAATTGCTAGTAGGATAAGAGAACAGAAAAAAACCTACAAACCGAGGTTGTAGGTCCAAAGTATAATATATTTTTAAAAAGGGGGTCGAGTTCTATTATAGGTTAACGATGTTAAAAAACCGTTATAAATTGATTACAGTAATATTACAAATAAGAAAGCGTTTAACTAGGTTTATATAACAACACCGTCCGAGAAATTACCGGACGGTGTACTTGTGTTCGTACTGCTCTAGGAATGGCCGGTACCCTCACGTCTCGCAGACTTCGGAAAACCCGCCCACTCATCAGCAGCTTCAATATTCTCCTCTAGCCCGGCCCATATGAGAGATTCTCTTCGCTCGGAATGAAGCAATCTCCGGGCTGTTCGCTCTACCCCCTGCTCCTTACGCGATTGATGCATGGCCTTGACTCCTTCACCACAGATTATTCGCTGCGTTATCAGCCTCGCCTCTGCAAGAATGCCAATTCAACGCTTTGCTTATCCATAGTGTTACCTGCATCCCATATTCTAACCGTTAATTAGAGCAACCAACGAATATGTATTTCAAGCTATTGTTTACTTTCCAAGATAAGGGTTACCGGCCCCCAATTGACAAGGGAAACATCCATCATCTCACCAAATCGCCCAGTCCCAACATGCAGTCCGCTTGAGCGAAGCGCTTCATTAAAGCGATTATACAAGGGTTCCGCTTGCTCAGGACGCGCAGCCGACATGAAATTCGGCCTTCTTCCTTTACGACAATCACCGTAAAGTGTGAACTGCGACACCGACAATAGTCCGCCGCCTATATCAAGAACAGAATGATTCATTTTACCCTCTTCATCTTCAAAGATACGTAAACCAATCACCTTGTCCGCCATCCAGCGGACATCCTCCTCTGTATCCTCATGCGTAATGCCGACTAACAGCACGAGACCGAAATCAATAGAACCGGTTACTTCTCCTTCTACCGTTACTTCAGCCCGCTTGCTCCGTTGAACAACAACCTTCACAGCAGTAAACCTCTCTTCAACCTTAAATTAGCTATTCATCAACCGCTGTACAGAATAAATATCCTGAACCCGCTTAATCTTCTCGACTACGGATGACAAATGATCGATATTGCGAATAAGAACGGTCATATTAATCATCGCCATCTTGTTTTTGACAGAACGACCGCTGACGGCAGATATATTCGTCTTGCTCTCCGATACAGCCTGAAGCACCTCATTGAGCAGACCCGTCCGATCATGACCGGTAATTTCGATATCAACGCTATAGTTGGCTTCGACCGAATCCTCCCACTCTACTTCAATGACCCGATCTCCTTCTTCACCCTCCACGCCGAGTGGAATGTTCTGACAGTCCATTCGGTGAACAGATACACCGCGTCCACGAGTAATATAACCACAGATCGCATCACCTGGGACGGGATTGCAGCAACGAGCAAAACGAACGAGCAAATTATCTATCCCTCGTACTGTAACACCATGTGTCGGCCGGTTCTTGCGATGACCCGGAGCCTTCATTTCCTTAGGTTCGCTAGTAAGCTCGATTAAACTTGCCTTCTCAGCTTCTTTGCGCAGCTTCTCTGTCAGTCGCGTACAGATTTGAGCAGCAGTTATGCCGCCAAAACCGATGGCAGACATCATATCTTCAATATCGTTAAAGGAGAACTTGGAAGCCACTTCCTGCAGCTTGTCTTCACTTAGCCATGCAGAGGGTTCTAGACCCAGACGTTTAAGTTCACGCTCTAGTAATTCACGGCCTTTAATTACATTCTCTTCCCGCTTCTCTTTCTTAAACCACTGTCTGATCTTCGTTCTAGCATGCGAGGACTGAGCGATCTTCACCCAATCTTGGCTTGGTCCATAGGAATGCTTGGAGGTTAATATTTCGATAATATCGCCTGTCTTGAGTTTATGATCAAGCGGGACGATTCTTCCGTTAACCTTTGCGCCGATTGTCCGGTTGCCAACCTCTGTATGGATGCGATAAGCGAAATCAAGCGGTACCGAGCCTGCTGGAAGCTCGATGACTTCCCCGCTTGGCGTAAATACGAAGACGAGATCAGCAAAGAAGTCCATTTTCAGCGACTCTACAAATTCTGACGCATCCTCCGCCTCATTCTGAAGCTCCAGGATCTCACGGAACCAAGTCATCTTATCTTCGAAATTATTGCTAGGTATGAGCGAGCCTTCCTTATACGCCCAATGCGCAGCAATACCATATTCTGAAGTGCGATGCATATCCCAAGTACGAATTTGCACCTCAGTAGGCTCGCCTGTTGGCCCAATAACAGTCGTATGAAGCGACTGATACATATTCGCCTTAGGCATAGCGATATAATCCTTGAATCTTCCCGGCATCGGCTTCCACAACGTATGAATGATGCCGAGCGTCGCATAGCAGTCTTTAATATTATCAACAATTATCCGGATAGCCATCAAATCGTATATTTCATTAAATTGTTTATTCTTGTCGGTCATTTTCTTGTAAATGCTATAAATATGCTTCGGACGACCAGAAATATCGCCTTCGATGCCCATCTCTTCAAGCTTTTCCTTGATCCGGGTAATGACGTCAGATATAAACAGCTCACGTTCTGCCCGCTTCTTCTTCATCAAATTAGCGATTCGGTAATATTGCTGAGGATTTAAATATCGAAGTGCAATATCCTCCATCTCCCACTTGATCGCGGAAATACCGAGTCTGTGTGCAATCGGACAAAAAATCTCAAGCGTTTCATAAGCAATGCGACGTTGCGCTTCCTCTGATTGAAATTTCAACGTACGCATATTATGAAGCCGATCAGCCAGCTTTATGAGGATAACACGAATATCTTGGGCCATCGCCAAGAACATTTTGCGGTAGTTCTCGTTCTGCTGCTCCTCTTTTGAACGGAACCGAATTCTCTCCAGCTTCGTTAAACCGTCGACAAGCATAGCGCATGTTTCGCCAAATTTCTCCCGCACTGCTTCTAGATCTACAGTCGTATCTTCGACCACATCATGCAGCAGGGCCGCAATGATTGATAATACGTCCATCTGCATATCAACCAAAATATCCGCAACCGCAATAGGATGCAAAATGTATGGCTCTCCGGATTTACGCACCTGTCCGTGATGGGCTTGTTCTGCAAATTCATAGGCTTCCCTAATGCGTATTAAGTCCTGCTCTTTCATATAGGCGAATGCCTTCTCAAGTAACTGTTCAATGCCCATGAAACGTCGTCCCTTTCCGAAAAGAGCCCATTCGACTCCGATTCCCGCATTTTCCGAGTTTTCTTAATATTATGCCTGTAAGAGCGGTACTGCGTCAACTGTGTGGGCGGTTCTAATTCGTCAATTTTCGCATAACTACCACTGGGAACGACCCATTCGCAACTTGATCCTAATCAATTATGCCATTTGATCCCCATCTTGGCGTTGTACAGGAATTGTAATTCTGACACAGGTTCCCTTGCCTAGCTCACTCTCGATGGTGACGCCATACTCTTTTCCATAATAAAGAATCATTCTTTCATGGACATTCCGTATGCCATATCCAATTTTCTCTAAATCTTCCCCTACAAATAAATGACGAATAATTTCTTGTGAAATTCCTATTCCGTCATCGATAATTTCAAAGCAAATCATGTTCTCCACCCGATAACCAACGATACGAATATCGATGTGATCACCTCGCCACGCATGCTCTAGCGTATTCTCGACGAAAGGCTGTAGAATGAGCTTGACGGTCGAGTAATTGATGATTGCCGGATCTACATCATAGTGGATATCAACACGATTCCCATACCTAATTTGTTGAATATCCATGTAGGCTTGAACCTGTTCTATTTCTTTATAAATGGGGATAATCGTCTGCCCTTCGTTCAACGACAAGCGATAGAACTTCGCCAAGTTCATCACCATTTGATGCTGCTGCTCGACCTTGCCGAATTTCGCTAATCGGCTAATCGAAGATAAAGTGTTGTACAAAAAGTGAGGATTGATTTGAGCTTGTAAAATTTCGAGCTCTGCTTCTTTTTTCTTCAAATTGGTCATATATACTTCTTCAATTAAATTTTGCGTCTTCTTGCCTAATTCATTCAGGGACAAAGCAATTGTTGTAAATTCATCATTGCCGCTATAATGAACACGCCGCTGAAAGTCTCCTTGTCGGAAAGATTGCAGCACGGACATTAGCTTCAATATTCGCTTAGAGAAAAAACGAGACATCATAAAAGCAACAATCGAAATGACCACACAGCAAAGTATGCAAATAATAAGAGTGAGCAAACTCACCTTTTTTGCATCTTCTTCAAGTACCGTTGTTGGTATCATCGCAACAAGGCTCCAGCCTAGGTCAGGAAGCTCTTGTTCAATGACAAGGTGATTGTCGCCTCTCGCATCTCTCCAGATTTGCGCATCTGTCTGATTTTGCTCGTCTGAAGCATAGATAATATTCTCCGTCTTATTGGTAATGAACAACGTAGTACCGCTGCCGATTTTTTGGTGATCCACACTCTGGAATAAATCACTCAAATAAACACTAATTCGCATGAAGCCAATTTCTTTCATCTGATTGGAGTAAGTCGGGTCTGTCGTATCGACAAGACGTCTCAGCAGCGATATTCGTTCATAGATGGTGTCATCCTCAATCTGCTTCCATTGCAGCGTATCACCGTATTTCTCCTGCGGGAAGGATGTATACCATGATTTATTCGTAATACGCTTTAGATGCAGAACATCAAAAAAAGCTCCCTTCATTTTCAAAGGGTCTTTGTTTCCGCTATCATAATAAACTTCGGGTAAAGATTCATTCCGCAAATAAACCGTTAACCAAACCTGCCTGTTCGTCGAGTCTACCGTTTGACGAATTTTCGGAAGCAATTCCTTTGTTGTTGTCTCATAATTAATCCAGCCTTCTTCAAAATGCATGAGCTTTTTGGATAAGTTAGCATCGAAATAGAGGTAATCGGATATACGGTATGTATCTTCGATTTTGTAGAGCATATTATCTTTCATTTGTTCTAAAGTGCCTTTAATCGTATTAGTTGTTTGTGACCGAATAGAATCAACCAGAATGGAATTGGCTATATAACCGAATATAAATATGGGAACGATGATGAGGACGATATAGGAAATGAACAATTTTATGCCAAAAGGAATAAAGCTGCGCTTCGCACCTTCTGGCTTGTGCAGGGGGTTCAGCTTCACAGTTTCCTCCGATATTCAACTGGCGTCATACCAAACGTCTCTTTGAACTGCCTGCTAAAGTAAGGCATGTAGCGATAGCCTACACGATCGGCTACCTCATAAATCTTCACCTTTGGGTCTTGGAGCAGCTCGCCTGCCTTCTCCATTCGAAGGGCAATGACGTATTCACTAAAATTAATGCCCATTTCTTCCTTGAACATAAGTCCTAAATAATTAGGAGAAAAACTAAAATGATCGGCTACTTCCTTCAGCGTTACGTTACGGTTCATATGTTGCTTCGTATATTGAATCATCTCTTGAATGAGCTTTGTATTCTTTTTCGGTTCAATCGTATTGGGACCAACAGCTGGAGCCTTATGATTATTCTCCGCTGCTTGCAATGCCTGTAAGTAGGACTCTCTTAAAGCAGATTCCACCTCATGGCGTTCACGTTTCTGATTGAGTTCTTTCGTAATTTTATTCAACGCATCAATTAGTTCTGAATCATCCATCGGTTTAAGTACGTAGCTGTATGCCTTCAGTTCAAGTGCTTGCTTCACATAGTTGAAATCCTGATATCCACTTACAAAAATAATACTTAAATCTTCGCAGCCTGGCATATTTAATGCTTTTCGTGCCAATTCCAGTCCTGTCATAATCGGCATATGTACGTCTGTAACGAGTATATCCACCTTATTGTCCTTCAACACATCGTAAGCAGCATATCCGTTATTGACAGCAGCAACGACTTCCAGACCAAGATCCATCCAAGGAATAAATGCTCTCATGCCTTCTAGATCGAGTACATCATCATCCGCAATCAATACCTTGTACATAGAATCATCTCCGGATTGAATTTGAAATCGGAAAGTTCATTCCTTATACGCTATAAACGGCATTCGCCGTCCTTATAGGGACGGCGACCGTTTAGCTTATTATACCCCAGCCTAATGGCAGGATGTTTAGTTGCCTTGAATTTTTTTCACATTTTCTTGCCATTTAATGGTTTGGTACGCAAGCAGCTTATCATAACCAATTGCTTGTGCATCTTTCTCCGCTTTGTCGAAGATCGCTAGCACTTCTTCATCGCTTTTCGCATATAGCGCTTTAGCTCTTGCTTCTTTGTATATTTCTTCGAAGCTGGAAGCTATGATGCCTTCCTCTGAATCTGCTGGAGGTGCCATGTTAATGAATTCTGTTGTATTTTTTGCTGTTTTCCAAGTGATCTCACTTTGCCATCGTGATTCCCAGTTCTGTTTCTCTACCGGAAGTGTTTTCTCATACTTCATTTTAGAAGTATCCATGAACACTGCGTTACCTGTCCATTGCAGATCTACTGTCGCATCCATCATTTTGGACAAGCCTTCTACGTCGCTCGTATAAGCCTCTGTGAAGAGTGGCGATCCTTCTTCATCAGTACCATCCCAGTAGATGCCCTCTGGTCCCCACATCAATGTACGAGTACCTTCTGGTCCAGTTAAGTAGTCATAGAATGCGAAGATTTTCTCTGGATCTTTTGCTTTTTTCGTAATTACACTTACGTTCCATCCAAGCTGTGTGTAGCTGCCTGCGAAGATTTTGTTTTTATCTAGACCCGGTTTATGAATTGGCCATATCGCAATATAGCCCGCATTTGGATCTTTTTTCTTCAGCTCAACATCACCTTTTGAACCATATTCCAATGGACTTGCACCAGCGAATACCGCTGCAGTCCCGTTATAGGCATCTTCTTTAACTTGATCCTTGGTTTGAGTAAGCGCATCCTGAGTCATCAGTTTCTCGCGGAACAGCTTGCTGGCGAACTGCATGGACTCACGGAATACCGGATCCATAAATAACGAAGTCAGTTTGTCGCCGTTCGGCACAGCCCGATTGCCTACATAAGCAGATGCATAATCCTCTCCAAATGCCGTATAGAGAACGTCTAACCCTTGACCGTCAATTGCCATATCCGGATTGAATGGGGTTACATCAGGGAATTTCTCTTTAACTGCTTTCAAGTAGTTATAGAAATCATCTGTCGTTTCGATTGTTGGTGAACCAAGCTCTTCATAAATTTTCTTATTCAATACATACCCGGCATTTCCGAGTGGTTGTGCTGTATACCAGTTAGGGAATTGATAAATTTTACCGTCGCTTGAACGAAGCATATTAATCGTTTCTTCGCCGACCCATTTCTTAAAGTTCGGATATTTATCCAAATAATCGTCGAAAGGAACTAGCATATCTGCAGCACGCAGACGTTCAACATCCGCACCGCGGTCCAACCATAGAACATCTGGAAGCTCGCCGGAAGCAATCATTGTATTCAGCTTCTGAGCAGCATTGCCGCCCGATTGAATACCGGTAATGTCCACTTTTTTGTTTTCTTTAATCCACTTTGAAGACTCATCTTGTCCCCATTGCGGCATTGTATACCAATCATAATGACCATAAAGAGAGAAAGATAATGGCTCACTGCCTAGAACCCAGCCTGCATTCGCTGCTTCCTTATCCCCTTTATTCTCCTCTGGGGCTGCAGTTCCAGTTGCTGCGGGCTTCTCGTCATTTGCCTTTCCCCCGTCATTCTTCGCGCACCCTGCTAATGCTGATACGGCTACTAACATCAATGCTAACACAAGAAACAACGATTTTTTCCATCCTGTCATGCTTCAAACCCCTCTCCTCTTCATTTATGTTTAAGCGAATAACAACGGATCTTAGCTCCGTATCGCTGAAACCACTACTCCTTCATAGAACCAACAAGCACACCTTTGACAAAATATTTTTGCACAAAAGGATAGACGAGAATAATCGGAATCGTCGCAACCATCATCGTAGCCATAGAAAGCGATTTGCTGGTCACGGTCTTCATCGCAGCCAATCGACCTTGTGAAGCCGAATCAAGCTGAGACATCTGCTCGCTCATAATATTAGAATTCAATATTTGCTGAAGCATTGTCTGAATCGGAATAAGCTTCACATCATTGATGTAGATACTCGGATAGAACCAGTCATTCCAATGACCTACCGCTGTAAATAAAGCCAAAGTTGCGATTACAGGACCCGAAAGCGGAAGGACAATTCGGAAGAAGGTCGACCAATAGCCGCAGCCGTCAATTTTCGCTGATTCTTCGAGCCCCGTTGGAAGTCCGCTAAAGAACGTCCGGAAGATAATCATATTCCATACACTGATTAGGCCGGGAATAATAAATACCCAGAACGAATCCATCAGGTTAAGACCGCGAATGACGAGAAAGCTTGGAATTAATCCGCCGCTGAAATACATCGTAATAATACATGCAATCATATAAAATTTGCGGCCCATCAATTCCCGTTTCGTCATCCCATAAGCGAACACCGCCGTACATAGAATAGAAGCGATGGTACCGATGACTGTCCTAGATACTGAAATGTAGAAACCATTCAAAATCCGTTTATCTTGGAATACGATTTCGTAGTTTTCAAGTGTAAACGATCTTGGCCAAAAGGTTATGCCGCCCTTTGCAGTATCCATGCCTTCATTTAACGAGATAGCGGCTGCATTCCAGAATGGATAAAAGGTCGTAAATGCGATAAGAGCTAATGCTACGTAAACGAATATAGTCAAACTCCGATTGCCAAAGCTTGTTTTTATTCTCACAATCGGTACGCCTCCTCTTTCATTCTCCTGTTGTTCATTGCTACTACCATAGGCTGTTGCCTGATCTGCGAGCCAAGAGATTAGCGATTGTTAATAGGCCAACGCTTATGATTGCTTTGAACAACCCTACTGCTGTTGCATAGGAGAATCGCTGGCTCTGTATACCAACTCGATACACATACGTGTCCAGAACATCTGACACTTCTCGAAGGACCGGATTAACACCTAGCAGCAATAAGTCTTCGAATCCAGCAGTAAGCAAATTACCGATTGCTAATATCATAAAAATGATAATAACAGGCATTATTGTAGGAATCGTAATGAGAAATATTTGTTTAAATCGACTAGCTCCGTCCATCGATGCGGCCTCGTATAAGCTTGGATCAATTCCTGCAATAGCTGCCAAATAGACAATCGAGCCGAAGCCAATTTCTTTCCAAACATTCGTTGATACGATAATAGTCCAGAAATATTCAGATATCGCTAAAAAGGCGACAGGCTCATCGATCAGATGCAGCTTTTCCAGAAGTATGTTCAGACTGCCATTCTCAACCGATAGTATCGACATCGCAAAGCCTGCTACGATAACCCAAGATAGAAAATGCGGCAAATAGCTTAACGTTTGAACAACTCGCTTAAAGTACATATTTTTCACTTCATTAAGCATTAGCGCTAAAACAATTGGAGCCGGAAATCCGACGACTAGCTTCAGTAAGCTAATCACCATGGTGTTGCGCATAACCTTGTAAAACTCAGGAGCATTAAAGAACATCTCGAAGTGTTTGAACCCTGCCCAGGGACTATCAAAAACGCCTTTGAAAATGTTGTAGTCCTGGAACGCCATCAACACACCATACATGGGCAAGTAGCTAAATACAAAAATAAGTAAAAATGCGGGAATAACCATTAGCTGCAAGTCCCATTGCTTCATAAAACGAATGATTTTCGATTTTTTTTGGGGCGATGGTTGAACTTCCGTACCTACTGTAATCTCTGCCATTTTGTTTCCCCCTCACTTGCTATTTTAAGGGGATTCAAAATGGTTTTCTATTTGCCTGACCAACGAAAAATGATACTTTTCAATCGAAAGATGTTAATTATCATCACATTTATGACATTAATAATCAAATGATTGTACAACACGAACACTTGTATCCGTTTACATAAAACTCCAACTGAAATGAATCCGTTATCAACTAACATGATACGTCAACACGGATGAGTGAAATCCAATAAAGCTGACATTAATCTCCCTCCCCGGCTATTTAAATGATTAAGGACAAATAAAAAATCAGCAGACAGGAGTTGCCCCCTGCCTGCTGATCATTGATCAGAATTAAATACCTTAATAAGTCATTAATGAGAAGACATCAATACCATCAAGCTTCTCGCGGCCTGTCAGATAGGAAAGCTCAATAAGAAATGCTGCTCCTGCAACTTCTCCGCCCAGCTGACGAACGAGGTCAATCGATGTTGCAATTGTACCGCCAGTTGCTAACAAGTCGTCAGCAATAAGTACTCTTTGCCCTGGCAAGATGGCATCCTTATGCATAGCAAGGACATCTTTACCGTATTCCAAGTCATAGCTGGCCTGAATCGTTTCACCAGGCAGCTTGCCGCTCTTGCGAATCGGTACAAAGCCAACCCCAAGTGCTAGCGCAAGAGGAGCACCTACAACAAAACCACGTGCTTCAGGACCGGCAATCACATCGACCTTTAAATATTCTACCGCTTTGCGCATTTCCTCAATCGCTGCACGGTAAGCTGGTCCGTCCTTCAATAGTGTCGTAATATCTTTGAACCGAATACCCTCTACTGGATAATCAGGAATAACTCGAATATAGTCTTTGAAATTAAATTGTACCTCGCTCATTAACGTCAATCCTCTCTTTGCTTACCATATCAATTATGCCATTTTTCTATCATTTACATTCCTAGACTGCAATTGCTCTGCTTTCAGCTTCGCTTCCTTGTAATGCTCGGAGATGCTTAAATCTTGCTTCTTCGGTGCATCGACAACGACGACATAAGAACCATCATCTTCAATGAATCCAAGCTCACGAAACACATTAAGCATAACTGCAATCATTTCTCCAGGCCAGCCGCTTTTTTGCGACAATCGATCAGCCAATCCCTCTAGCTCTATACGTCTAGCTTGTCGCAAGAGCTGATAAACCTGACCGAAATTTTCACGCTCTGGAAATTTGGCAAATACTCCACCGTAGTACATATCTTGAATTTGCAGCTGCGGCTTCCGTTGGCCATTCCATTCATTAATGGAAAGTTCGCCAACTAAATCAACAGGCAAGCCATTATGCAATCGTTCAGCCATTTCCCCCATACCGAAGCCTACAGCTTCAAGCAGCGAATGTCCACTTCTGAGCGACAGCTTTAAATGCTTTGATTCCTTCCCCATCGTCCGGCGTTCAGCAAGCTCTGTAGCTTGAAACAGCAGCCGTGGCGAAGGATTACCCGCACCGAATGGCTCCAGCTGTGCAAGCTGGCTAATGGTATCCACATTGGCTTCCTCAACTGTACAGACCAAATCGATCGTTGTCTTAGGTATCCAATCTTGCTCGGACAACCATTCCGCAGCCAGCTCACCAAGCTTACTCTCAAATTCTGATAGACGACTGCGATGAAGACTCATACCTGCAGCCGCTTGGTGACCGCCATAATGGTCAAGTAATTCATCACACTCTGTAAGAGCAGCATGTAAGTCGTAACCCTCTATAGACCGAGCAGAGCCCTTACACATCCCGCTATCCGAATCAATACCAAGAATAATAACTGGCTTATAATGCCGTTCTAGCAATTTCGAAGCCACTATGCCGATTACACCAACATTCCAGCCCTCTCCTGCCAAGACGATGACAGGAGGCGCTGCTATTGAAGCTGACTCCGCAGCCTCTATCTTAGCTGACCATTGCTGTTCAGCTTCCTTCACAATACTCTCCACGATTCGTTGGCGTTCCTTATTCAACACATCAAGCGAGGAAGCAGCCAATATCGCATCATCATAGTTATCATTGGTGAGTAATTCAACAGCACGCTTAGCATGATCCAGCCTTCCCGCTGCATTAATGCGCGGTGCCATACCAAAGGCAACTGCCCTTGCGTTCACTTCAGACAGCTCAATGCCCCCTGCTTCTGCAAGTGCTCTAAATCCTGTATTGCTCGTATTCCGCAATCGTGTTAATCCGCTGCGAACGAGAATTCTATTCTCACCCTCAAGCGGCATTAGATCCGCTATTGTGCCCAGACAAACAATATCCGTCCACTCCATTGGAGGGCGATCCATTAAAGCATGTGCGAGCTTGAATGCTACTCCTACTCCCGCAAGTCCTTTGAAAGGATACAAACAATCATGACGCTTCGGATTAACGACAGCACAAGCTGCAGGAATTAACTCTGGAGGCTCATGATGATCAGTCACTACAACGTCAATACCTAGTTGCTTCGCGTATTCGATCTCATCACACGCACTTATTCCGGTATCCACTGTGACGATTAATTTGACACCATCTGATGCCGCCAATTCAAGCGCACCCCGATTAAGGCCATAACCCTCCAGCGCACGATGTGGAATATAATAATCGAATAAATAGCCCAATTCACGAAAAACATGGACAAGCAGTGAAGTGCTCGATACACCATCCGCGTCATAATCACCATAAATCCGAATTTTGTCGTTATTCGCTGCAGCATCCTTAATACGGGATACTGCAGCTGCCATATCTTTCAACAAATAGGGATCATGCATATGTTCAGTGCCTCCGCGGAGAAATGTTTCTGCAGACTCGACATCCCGATATCCTCGTTGTACAAGCAGCTTCGCCACTAAAGGTGAAATACTAAGCGCTTCAGACAATTGCTTCGCCTGTTGCTCAACTTCATTATTCCAAGGCGCCAAATTCCAGCGTGTTTTGGCATGTATCACGCCGTGTTCAACCCCTTTCTATTACATGGTTATTGCAACAACGTAGGCGCATGCTCCTGATTCGGATCATGATTGGATTTGTAAGGATAGCCTGGATCGTAGGGCTCTACATAAATGGTTACTTCTGTCACATGACTGAAGCGCAGAAGCAACAATTGCTTCACCCGTTTGGCAATATCTTGGCCTTCCAATACGGTTATTCGCGGGTTAACACTAATAACGACCTCAGCCACTACATAGTGGCCTTGTTCTTTCGCCTGCAATGATTCAACCGTGATCACACCATCCACCCTTTGAATCAGTTGCATCAGCTCATCTGCATCCTCATTGCGATCCACATTTGTCTCCTCTTTGTTCATGACCGCAGTAATGATTCGATACCCATGAAGCATAACGATGACAGCAATAACAACTGCAGCAGCTGGATCCAAATAATAGAGTACAGGCAATTCAACAGCATGCCCGACAAGCGCCCCGCCAGCACCAACTAAGGCTGCCAACGAGGAATATAATCCCGAATTACGATCTTTGTACGGTAGAAAAAACTCTTTCACAATAATGCCGGCTACGATTGCGGCAAGGGCACTCCAATGAGGAGGCTCACTTACACCTTCAGTAATATCACGGATGGCTGCAATACCAATCTCCAACCCAATAATAAGCAACACTACTGATACTAAAATACTCGTTACTGCTTCTCTCTTCGAATGGCTCTTAACAGCCTCATCCGATTGGGACAGTTGGCCTGGGTTATAGCGATTACGTGATAGCGCAGCAAAAGCGGCGGCAGAATCTGCCGCCGAACGGAAGGCGTCTGCTAGCAACGCTTTGCTGCCTGATAATCCGCCAACTATGCCTTTAAACAACGCCAGCGCCGCATTTCCCCATAAATCTGCCCAACTGGCTGTCTCTGCTTTCGCATATCGTTGTTTGGTTGACATAAATGCCTCCAGCGTGGAATGTTTCGCTGGTGGTGGAGCTTTCCTTCTATGATCGAAGTCGGATTTGATTTCTTTGATTGTTAAAGATGAGTGATTGCTCTCGCTGCGCGTGCGGGGTCATTCTTCCGATCGCTGTTGTCCCAGAATTCTTTGAATTAGTAACCCTTCATAGGGTTAGAATTCTGGGACAAAGGCGAACGCTGCGCTTCTCCAGAATGATCCCGCACTGCTTCGCGTGGCAATCACTTCACTTTAAGAACAATTCATCAGAAATACAAACCGCTTTCCGACCATATGAAAAAGGCTCCAAAGTTGCTTTCATTCCACTTTTTTAAATAGTTGTTGTACTTCAGATCAATATTGTCTTCCGTACTGGTTGAACCTAGATGAACAAGTTAACATCATTTAAAACGCAAGACAAGTAAAACGGAGACCAATACAAGTGCTATACAAAGCAATCAAAAGAAACAAGTTGCTTATTAAACAGCGGATTTAGCGGTTTGTTTGGCTTTAGGATTTTTTTGTTTGCTTTTAAGAAGAAGCCATAGCGGGCTGGCAATACAAATGGAAGAGTATGCACCGCTTGCTAGTCCGATCATTTTGGCAAGAGCGAACAATTTGATCGATTCACTGCCGAAGATGAACAAGCATGTTGCGATAATCAATACCGCTAATACGGTATAAATATTACGTTCCATCGTCTGCCATAAGCTTTGATTAACCATATCGCTAAGCTGCTCTGTCGTTTTAAATTTGCCGAATCTTAAATTTTCACGAATCCGGTCAAAGATAACAATTTTATCATTGATAGAATAACCGATTGTTGTGAGTACAGCCGCGATAAACGGAAGATCCACTTCCAGCCGGAAGATAGAGAACATTGCAATTACTACGAAAGCATCGTACAGAATGGCAATGTTGGCAGCAAGTGCGAAACGCCACTCAAAGCGGATCATCACGTAAATCATGATCGCAACGCTCGCTATAATAATACCCCAGATTGTCTTTATTCCGAGCTCCTGAGCCATATCTGGTGATACGACGTTCACCTCGTACGAAACCTGATCACCGAACTTCGCAACGAACGCATCGCGTACTTCTTTAATCTTGTTTTGCTCAAGCACTTCATCGAATCGAGCCGATACAAGATGGTTATTAGCTCCACCAATCGTAGGAGTAATATTAGTGATTCCTACAGATTCAAGAACATCCTTAGCCTCTGCTTGCGTTATATTTTTGCCAACCGTAATATCCATGTTCGTGCCGGCCTTAAAGTCTACTCCAAGATTGAGGTTAAAAATAAGGAGGGACAGAATACCAGCTACCGTCAACGCAATAGAAAAGATAAAAAATTTGTTCTTATGTTTGATAAAGTCGAAATGCACTTTTGTATTAAAGTTCACGGATTTCCGCCTCCTTCACGCCGAAGTAGCTAGGTTTAGTAAACAGGTTGCTTCGAATCAGCAAGGAGATAAGCAACCGTGCCAAGAAGATATTCGTAACGATACTTACTAGAATACTGAAGATCATCGTAAGCGCAAAGCCACGAATTGCTCCATTGCCAATATAGTACAACACTACGCTCGCGATAATATTCGTAATGTTAGCATCCATAATAGTACGGAAGGAGTGTTTCGATCCTGCTTTCAAAGAAGACAGCAGACTTTTTCCGCTTCGAATCTCTTCCTTAATCCGCTCGTACATAATGATGTTGGCATCAACTGCCATCCCTATCCCGAGCACGAACGCCGCTATACCCGGAAGGGTCAACGTCGCATTCATCAATTCAAATACGAGTACCAACAGCCATGTATAAGTAACGACGGTAATACCCGCCACAACCCCCGGAATACGGAATAAAATCACCAAAAATAGAAGGACAATAACGGTGCCGATAATACCAGCAGTAACTGTCTCCTCTAGCGATTGTTGACCAAGCTTAGCGCCAACGCTTTGCGTATATTTTTCTTCCAATTTAAGCGGCAAAGCTCCAAGGTTAATTGTATCTTTCAGATCATTTGCTTCATCCAGCGTATAGTTACCGCTGATTTGCGCTGATCCACCGCTGATTGGATAATTTACTTCTGGACTTGACAGTAATTCCTCATCCAAATAGATCGATAGAGTTTGACCTGTCAATCTTGTCGTAACATCCTCGAATTTCTTAGCATCCCTTAGTTCAATAGAAACAAATGGTTTGCCCAAGTCATCACGTTCGACTTTCGCCGCATTTTGCACGAAGTCATTACCATTCAACTCAATTTTGCCGTCAGGACCGCGGAACGTTAAGTTAACTGGCTTCTTCAGCATATCTTTGATCTCTTCTTCGTTCTCTACACCTGGAATTTTAACGCGAATCCGGTTTGTGCCTTCTCGTGTAATTTCAGGTTCAGTAATACCTTTCGAATCGATCCTGTCTTCCAAGCTTTTAACAGTGTCCTTCATGGACTGAGTCGTCAAAGCTGCTCCGCCTTCAAGTGGTGTAGCTTCGTACAACACCTCGAAACCGCCCTTTAAATCAAGCCCTAATCGTATATTCTTGACTAAGTCTGGGCTTGTCCAAGCGATAGCGCTAAACATAATAACAACGACCGCAAGGAAGGCCGCTAATCTCTTCCAATTCATACGTTCATAGTCCTCCTTATGATCTCAATATTCCTATTATACTTGCGGGTAAAATACGAGTCAAAAAAAAAAGAAAACCTTTTCCTCAGAAATGGTTTCCCCGATAAGCACTTAGCGTCATAAAATTCATAAATTTCGTCACTTTCAGCGACAAGATATCGTTTACGACTTGATGTAGCTCAGGCTGCCCGGTCTTGATATATTTACTATTCACACATTCCCATACTTCTTTTCCTGTAACATGCTCGTATCCAATGAGTTGAAATTCCTCCGCTTTACTCAAGCACAGCTGCTCAAACACTTCGCTTAATTCCTCATCCCCCATGCTGTGTCCTCCTCCATTTTGCGAAGCAACATCTTCTTTCCTCTGTGTATCCTTATTCAAGCTCTAAGCACCAGCTCTCGGCTCTTATAACCTTCACCCTACTTATTCGATACCTATTCTTCATATTCCTGCCCGTTTCTGACAATTGATAAATTTGGATGATACATGAATTGGACATGCCGCGCATAAAGATGATACTGCAAGCCTGTCTCCTCTTTTTAC
This sequence comes from Pristimantibacillus sp., assembly GCA_048976605.1. GTDB lineage: Bacteria > Bacillota > Bacilli > Paenibacillales > Paenibacillaceae > Pristimantibacillus. The sequence continues at coordinate 86,786 of JBHGUX010000056.1, forward strand.
CATTTAAGAGGGGAGTAACGCGATTCAGTAGGAGAGATGAGGGGCGACGATGACGAAACAAACATTTATTAAAGGAGCGATGATTCTACTAGCAGCCGGTATTATTAACCGCTTGCTCGGCTTTGTGCCGCGTATTGCGCTTCCCCGAATTATAGGCGCCGAAGGTGTAGGACTTTACCAACTAAGCTATCCTTTTCTTACGGTCATGCTAACGGTCATCACTGGCGGTATTCCGCTAGCTGTCGCAAAATGGATTGCCGAAGCGGAGTCGATGGGTGATACGTCACGTGTTAAGCAAATATTCCAAAGGGCAATGGGGCTTACGATTGTTCTTGCCATTATAATGACGGCAGCTCTCCTCCTATTCGCGCCATGGATCACAACTCATGTACTGCCTGACGCACGTGTTTATCGTACCTTTTTATCCATGTCTCCACTATTGCTCATTATTGGGGTTTCCTCCGTATATCGCGGCTATTTTCAAGGAAAACAAAATATGATACCAACTGCTGTTTCCCAAATTACAGAGACGGTCATACGCATTGTATGTATGCTTACCTTCGCTTCATTATTGCTCCCAAAAGGATTAGAGTGGGCAGCAGCTGGCGCAATGCTTGGTGTAGTTGTCGGTGAGATCGGTGGGCTAGCCGTAATGTACTGGAAATATGCCAAGGAGCGGCATAAACGGAGTGATTCAATAACCGAAGCTGTCCATGAACCTGCAGCTCCTGGGCAACGAATACCTGTGCTGAGAAGACTTCTAGGCTTATCTATACCTGTAACCGCTAGTCGTATGGTCGGGTCATTATCTTACTTATTAGAATCCATCTTCACTGCGCGCAGCTTAGCTCTTGCGGGTATCGCCACAGGAGCGGCAACAGCTCAGTATGGAGCACTCCAGGGGATGATCATCCCACTTGTACTGTTGCCTACTGCGCTAACCTTCTCACTTGCCGCATCACTTGTTCCCTCTTTATCCGAAGCGGCAGCTAGAGGTGACAAAGCCACTATTCATAAGCGAATGCATCAATCGATGCGATTAGCTCTCGTTGCTGGAGCACCATTTGTTGTCGTCATGGGGCTGTTCGCTGAACCAATCTGTAGAATCCTGTACAATCATGCAGAAATCGCTCCTATGCTGCAATTAATGGCTCCAATCGGCCTATTCATTTACTTGCAAGCTCCGCTCCAAGCTGCTCTTCAAGCTTTAGACAAGCCAGGAACAGCGTTGATGAACACTTTCATAGGAGCTGTCGTAAAGCTCAGCTTAATTATTCAATTAGCGTCACAGCCTGAATTCGGAATATACGGCGCCCTCATCGCAATTAACGTTAATATCGTACTTGTTACGATCCTTCACGGCATAAGCGTATTGCGATTTATCGGCTTCCGTATGAATTTCCTTGATTTCATCAAGGTAGGGGCAGCCATGGTTATCATGGGTGCAGCAGCACAGTGGATCATGAATCAAAAGCCATTATCTTTAGAATGGATTAACTTAATTCTTGCCTGCATGATAAGTGCTATCGTTTATTTAATACTTATGGTATGTATGCGAATTATTGATCGTTATGATATCGCTCGAATTCCTCTTTTCGGTCAATGGTTCAAATAGGAAAAACCGCGGAAATAAACGATGGACAAAAGGTCCCGTTTACTTCCGCGGTTTTCGGTCTGAGTCGACAAACAGCTTGCCTCTATGATCAATCGTGCATAGGAACACATCTTTAAAGTCATTAACGCCTTCCTCTTGCAGCACATTCTTAAGCCAGAAACGTGTTTTTTCTAATTTTTCCAAATGACGATCCTGAACTTTACCATCCATAATTAAAGGGATTGGCAGCATCTCGAACCGATAACGAGGAGGGATAACCTTCTGATCATTCTCTCTCTTCTGATTATTCTGCTCGTTTCGACTATCTTCTTTTGTACCGCTAAACACCTTGCTGGCACCATCTACTCCATTAGCCATCGATGCAGCGCTAGACCCTTTCTTACCCTCATCACCATCATTAATGTCATCAACATCATCATCATCCGTAACAACCGAAAGTTTACCAGTCGTTTCAAGGATTGCAAATTCAACATCGGCGAGAGAAGAAACTCGATTCTCTCGCAATTGCTGCATTAGATCATCCAGATTATACCTTTGTTTGCGCATAACCTCACGGTTTATCTTACCCTTGGCGATAATGACGCTTGGCTTACCATCGAATAACAATCGAATTTTCCGATTCTTCAACGCAACGAAAGCGATCCCCACCTGGATAAGCAGCAAAATAACCATTGGAACAATACCTTCCCACATTGATCGATCCAAGTCTTCAATTACGATAACAGCAATTTCTGCAATCATAACCGATATAACAAGGTCGAATACGGATAACTTGCCTATTTCCCGCTTCCCCATAGATCGCATGATTAAAAATACAACAAAATAAATAATCACGGTCCGCACTAACAGACCCCAAAAATCCAAAGGAAACCGCCTCCTCGACTTGGGTCATGTCCACTCGCAGATGATGTCTGAGCAGACTGTACAGCTATTCTGACCTCAGGTCCAGCACATCATACGAAACGGCTTGGTACGAATATATGGGAATGCTAACAACCAATGGACTTAGGGTAAAATAATATAATAAATATATATCGTTGAAATGACCAGTGATACCAGCGTTAAAGGTGCTCCAATTTTCAAAAAATCCATGTAGCTAAATCCTTTTCCTTCGCGCATCGCTAAACCAGCTACAACTACATTCGCAGAAGCTCCGATCAATGTTCCGTTACCGCCTAAGCATGCTCCAAGCGATAACGACCACCATAATGGATTAAGCTGCTCTGGATTGGTTATATTCATCTCCGCACCTAAATCTTGAATCAATGGAATCATCGTTGCGACGAATGGAATATTATCAATCGTTGCCGAGGCAATTCCTGACACCCATAAAATAAGCATAGATGTACTTGTCATATCACCTGATGTAATTTGCAAAGTAAAGGCAGCAAGCTTGTTTATAATATTCGTCTCAATCAATCCGCCAACAAGCATAAATAAACCGATGAAGAAAAAGATGGTTTCCCATTCCACCAAATCGAAAGCAGCCTCTGCCTCATCACGCTTCAAACCAATCAGCATTAGCAAGGTTGCACCACCGAGTGCGACAGCTGCTGCATCGATATGAATAACGGACTGAAGTGCAAATCCAATAATCGTTAGCAATAAAATGAGGACTGACTTTTTCATTAGCTTCCGATCTTTGATGCATTCATCAGCAGACAGTTTCATTAATTCAGCCTTCTCTTCTGCCGTAACGATTAACTGCTTGCGATATATCCACACCAGCAATGCAATCGTAACTGCCATAATAACGATTATTACTGGTGCCAGGTTTATCAGAAAATCATTGAAGGACAAATGCTCATTAGCAGAGCCAATCATAATATTAGGGGGATCACCGATTAACGTTGCCGTTCCACCGATATTACAAGCTATAATTTCCGATATTAGATACGGAACCGGGTTCACCTTCAAGATACGGGTGATGGAAAACGTAATGGGCACCATTAGCAATACCGTTGTCACATTATCTAGAAAAGCTGAACCAAAGCCTGTCAGCACGGATAAAATAATTAATATTTTAATCGGATCGCCCTTAGCTGTCTGGGCTGCTTTAATAGCTGCATATTGAAAAATCCCAGTCTTGTTCGTAATCCCCACCAGAAGCATCATTCCGATGAGAAGGAATATTGTTCCCCACTCAATATGCTCGCTGAAAGCAAGCTTCATATCTAATATTCCAAGCACAATCATGACCACCGCACCAAATATCGCTATGACTGCCCTGTTTATTTTGTCCGTAATAATAATCCCATAGGTAACCAAGAACACAATTACCGCCGTAACGATTTGCCAAGTAGCAGGATTGAATATTGGCCCTGTTGCTTCTACTTCCACAGTTGTAACACCCTCTCTTCACCATTTAACGCATTTGCTCAAGCGCGCTTCTAGCACATCACATTATACAAAAATATTATAATTATCTCCAGTCTTTAATGTTATCGGTACTATTCCTGCCTGCTTGGCCATATGGTTAACTAATAGGCTGAAATTAAGGAGGATTCCAATGAATTCGGTCAAAAATGTTGTTAAACCACCTCATATCGGCTCTCCCATGCTTGCCGGCGTGTTGTTCTCTATTATCTGGCTTGCAGTAGGAGCGCTAGTACTATCGTTGTTGCTCCAATTCAGCAGCTTGAAAGAAAGCAGTCTCCCAATGTACTCCATGTTCGTTCATGGTATATCTGCTCTTGCTGGCGGTTTTGTTTCCGGCAAGCGTTCCGGCATGAAAGGCTGGTATTACGGAGGCTTTCTCGGTCTTCTCTATGGTATTACCATTCTCATCATCGGCTTTCTCGCAGCAAACGCCTCCCTTTCCTTACATAGTGCTTTATTGCTTGGAACAGCATTATTAGCTGGTGCGCTCGGAGGCATGATTGGCGTTAATGTCAAAAAGTAATTGTTTTATTATTTAAAAAAACCTTCTTAGCGGCATACTAATCTAAGCTTCTGTTACAGCTTTGATTCCTATGCGTGTAGGAGGTTTTTTGCATTTGATGTATACGAAAAGAAAGCCTGCAACCTGAGGAGTTTCCTCTTCAGATTATAGGCTTTCAAATAAATATGTACGACGTCACTGCAAGCCAGAATTACTCTGTAGCTGCAGGAGCGCTGTTTAGTACAGTGTTAATTGCGCTGCGTTCAAACGTCAACTTCATTGTATCATTGACACGCAGTACAACTGTGTCATCAGTCAATTCAACGATTGTTCCGTGTAAGCCGCCTACTGTTGCGATTTTATCGCCTTTTTTCAGTTGGTTCAGCAATGCATTACGCGCTTTTTGTTTCTTCTGTTGCGGACGTATTAACAAGAAATAGAATACGGCGAACATAAGAATAAATGGCCAAATCATTTGCCAAATATTTCCACCTGCTGCTGGTTCTGCTGCTAACAACATCGACATCGTTATCCCCCCCTTCTAAAAACCTTTGTCATTATCAAACAGTCCGTAGGCCGTAAAGAAGGAATCTCGGAAATCAAGCAACCGATCTTCTGATATTGCCTGGCGCACGTCCCGCATGAGCTGAAGTAAAAAATGCAAATTGTGATAAGTCGTTAACCGCATACCGAATGTTTCATCCGCTTTCAATAAATGACGGATATAGGCACGGGAGTAGTTCGTACAAGTGTAACATGAGCAATTAGGGTCTAGTGGACCAAAATCCTCAGCATACTTAGCATTACGAACAACTAAACGTCCTTGACTAGTCATCGTTGTCCCATTACGAGCAATTCGTGTAGGCAACACACAGTCAAACATATCAATTCCGCGGATGGAGCCCTCAATTAACGCATCAGGTGAACCAACACCCATTAGGTACCTTGGCTTTCCAGATGGAAGCTCAGGAACGGTATGGTCAAGCACATCATACATTAAATGCTTAGGCTCTCCAACACTTAGTCCACCAATAGCATACCCCGGGAAATCCATGGAAGTCAAATCGCGCGCGCTTTGGAGACGTAAATCTTTATGCATGCCTCCTTGAACGATTGCGAAGAGTCCTTGATCATGTGGTCTAGCATGAGAATTCAGGCAACGTTCAGCCCATCTTGTTGTCCGTTCTAGTGATTTCTTCACATAATCATACTCAGCTGGGTATGGTGGACATTCATCAAAGGCCATCATAATATCGGAGCCCAAAGCATTTTGGATCTCCATCGCCTTCTCAGGGGATAAGAACAGCTTATCTCCGTTCAGATGAGAGCGGAAGTGAACACCTTCTTCCGTAATTTTCCGCATTTCGCTTAAGCTGAATACTTGAAAACCGCCGCTATCGGTCAGAATTGGACGATCCCAGTTCATAAATTTATGAAGCCCGCCGGCACGTTTGATTAGATCATGGCCTGGGCGAAGAAATAAATGATACGTATTACTTAGAATAATATGAGCATCCATCGTTTTGAGCTCTTCCGGGCTCATTGTCTTTACAGTCGCTTGCGTGCCTACTGGCATAAAAGCAGGTGTTTCAATAACACCATGCGGTGTATGGACGCGTCCTAGACGTGCTCCTGATTGCTTACATACTTTAATTAATTCATATTTTACAGCCACAATTTCACGCTTCCTGTCTCATTAATTTCTAGTTAGCTCTAATAAATAAACATCGCATCGCCGAAGCTGAAAAATCGATATTGTTGTTCAATCGCCTCACCGTAAGCTTTCATGACAGCATCACGACCTGCTAGTGCGCTGACGAGCATAACGAGAGTTGATTTCGGTAAATGGAAATTGGTAATCAAGGCATCCACAAGCTTAAAGGTATAACCCGGATAAATAAAAATATCTGTCCATCCGCTGCAAGCTTCAATTGGGCGACCTTCGAATCTTCCTGCCACCGTTTCCAGTGTTCGAGAAGACGTTGTGCCTACCGCAATAATCCTCGAGCCTTGCATCTTCGCCTCATTGATAATGGAAGCATTGTTCTCATCCAGCTCGTAATATTCAGAATGCATGTCATGATCTTCAATCTTCTCCACCGACATCGGGCGGAAGGTACCTAGACCAACATGCAGCGTTACATAAGCAAGCTTTACGCCCTTTTCTTTTATTTGCTCAAGAAAGCTTTCCGTAAAATGCAGTCCTGCTGTTGGCGCAGCCGCGGAACCCTCATGCTTGGCATATACGGTCTGATATCGTTCTCTCTCTTCAAGCCGCTCTCTAATATATGGAGGAAGAGGCATTTCGCCAAGTCGGTCCAGCAATTCTTGAAAGATGCCTTCATAATGGAAGCAGATGGTGCGTGCTCCCATCTCGCCTTCACCTTCAACTATGGCACGAAGAAGCGGTTCTCCATTTCCATTATCGCCGAACCATAGCTCTGTGCCCATTTTTATCCGTTTAGCTGGTTTGGCAAGAGCCTCCCAGCGATCACCCTCAAGCTGCTTCAACAGCAAAAGCTCAACCTTCGCGCCGGTATCCTTTTTGACACCCATTAGCCTTGCAGGTATCACTCTAGTATCGTTTAAGACGAGCACATCTCCGGCATGTACATAATCAAGCAAGTCAGTAAACTTGCGGTGATTGATCTCACCATTATGTCGATTTAGTGTAAGTAGTCTAGATGCCGTCCGCTCTGCAAGAGGCGTCTGTGCAATCAATTGTTCTGGCAGTTCAAAATCAAACCAATCTACATTCATTAGTCACAATCATTCCTTATCGATAGTTACATCTTTATAGTAGTATTGCAAAATATAGGAGTAGTCATACCCTTGCTGTGCTAGACCAAGCGCGCCGTATTGTGACAAGCCAACTCCATGCCCATTGCCTGTTCCAATGATCCGGAATGACGGCTCTTTCGTTGCAGCTCTGACAGACCCATCGCCGCTTAGTATAAACAGGTTCGAATCCGCCTCTTTCACAGTTCCGCCTGCACTGATGATATGGATCTGCTGTGAGGAGCTTGTCTTCGTCCTTGTTTCTTTGTTCGCCCCAAGCATAGATACTCTTGCTGTCTCATCGACTTTGAAGAGTGTGCTCGGCAAACCGCCTAAAGCTGCTCGTAGTGTAACCGGATATTTCACCGGCAGCACTCCTCCGTTCACCAGCATTTCAGTAACTCTGCCCGATGATCCTTGTTTGCTTACTTCAAGTCTTGTAATAGGGCCTTGAACGGTTGCTGTTGTCTGTCCCTTCATCGAAGCAAGCAGCTCCTGTGAGGTAAACGGACCTCTTACCCAAGTCATCTCATTGTTTTGTATCGTTTTTTCCAATACGGTAACTTGCGCACCTTTGTTTAGTTGTCCAATTGTAGCAATCGTATCTTGTGCAGCAGGAAGCTCCCGCACTTTCGTTCCTTCCGTATTGACCTGCATAATAGCAAGTCCCGCTTCATTGGTTTTGCCTGTATCACTGAGCAAATCCTGACGGATATAGCCTGTCGAGCCGTTAGGAATAACAACGCGATACCAGCTATGCAGACCCTTCTCTGAGACAGAATCGGCAGGGCTAGCTACACTTTGCAAATAAGGAACAGCATTTCCCCATATTTCCTTAGCATCCGCCGAAGCTCCTCCAGCGCTTGATGAGAAAAGTGCTTCTATTAATTTGCCGTTATAGAGCAGTACTTCACCCGCCGTAGCATCGACGGCTTGAATAGTGGCAGGCTTCTCTGCACCAGTACCGCCATAAACTTGACTATTCACACTGTCTACCACATGAGCAATTTGATAACCTGAGCCTTGATATAGAGCATATGTGCGTGCCGCTACCGCTTGTGCCTTCAGAGCCTCTTGCGGCCAAGAAGCGCTCATTTCACCGCCAACAACAGAATAAAGATATTGTTCGAATGGCAGTTCATTAACGACTGCAAGCTTACCATTAAACTCACTTAATTCAAACTCGCCTCTATAAGTCCTGCTGTATCTTTCAGCTAATTTAATTGTGTCTTTGGAAGCTGGAGCTATCCATACCTTTGATTTGCTCGGGAACATATACAAGCTAAGAGGATTAGCCGCTTTAGCAGTTAATGTATGGTCATTCTTAAGCAGCATATACGCCTCGCTAGTAGCTTGTTTCAACCCGCCGCCTGCTGCGCCGGCCTTTTTCTTAATTAGCTCCAGAGTAGCCGTATCTGCCGCGGCACCTACCATTACCGAATAGCTTACATCAGACGATCCTTTGCGTACAGCGACAAAGGCATCAACACCTGATGCTCCAAAACTTGCAGCAGCTTTCTTAGCCTCCGCTGCTGTAGAATAACTGCCGCTTTCAAGATGGAGTGGACCTTGAAGCTCAGCTTTCATGCTCCCTGTCAATTTCTTTATTTCGCTGTCAGCACTCCACTTGGTCATCGCTTTCGTCGCATCGGCAACTGAGCTATATGTACCTTCTGTTACTTGGTAGACCGTACCGCCGTCTTTAGATAATGAACTAATAAATCCAATTCCAGAAGCGGCTTGCAGACGTTTGTACACAGCCAAAGCGGTATCAAAGCTTGCTGTCTCAGCTACTTTCACTTTATAATCGTCTTTCGTAAATCTGGCTTGTGTATTTGCACCAACTTTAAACCATTCTTCAACACCAGATGGCTGCCTTGTCCCTACAGACAAGCCCCCCGCTGAAGACAATGTTGCTGCTGCAGTATTTACTTGATATTTCCCCGGAAATTGAAGAAAAATAGCGACACGTATCGAATCAAGCTGCGGCACTGCTCCTTGTGATGGTTTAACTGCCCAAATAGAGATAAGCAGCATACCCGCAATGGTGAGCAATGACATACGCTTTAAAGACAAGCTCATTTTCATTTATTCATTCTCCTCTCCCTTATGCTGAGGCAATTGACAGCCGTCCACAGAGCAACTCAACTCCGTCTTGCCGAACCAGTCATACCTTCGCTTTGCAATAAACCGATAAAGTCTGTCTCCAAGCATCTTCATGCCCGGTATACGATAAATGATAGCAATTGGCCAAAACCCTTTAAGTGTACGCATAATTCGGATAATACCGTCCGCGCCAGCAAACAGTACCCCTTGCTCGTCAGCAACATGAATCTTCTCATACAAGGTAGAATAACTCACTTGTTCAATGCCTGGAACCTTCACATGATGCGTGCCTTGCTCAATCGATTGTATAGAGATGAAATGAATATTTGCATTAGACTGCAGCCCGCGAAGCTTAGCTGTCGTAGCAAGACAAAGATTGCATTCCCCATCATAGACAACAAACAGGTTTTCTTTGTTCCGGTTGCGTGCCATAAGCGTCATCTCTCAGGAATTGGCATACCTAAATGCCGGTAAGCTTGATCAGTAGCGATTCGACCTCGAGGCGTTCTTTGTAGAAAACCGATTTGCATTAAATAAGGCTCGTACACATCCTCAATCGTCTGGCTTTCTTCGCCAATCGAGGCAGCAATCGTATCAAGACCGACTGGTCTACCTGCAAAAGTCGTCATCATAGCTAACAGCATCTTATGATCGATACTGTCTAGTCCAACCGGATCGACCTGCTGCAGCTCTAAGGCAGCTTTAGCAATTTCATGGGTAATAATACCGTCGCCGCGTACTTGAGCATAGTCACGAACTCGTTTCAGCAGGCGGTTGGCGATTCTCGGAGTCCCCCTCGAGCGCATAGCAATTTCCTGGGCAGCTTCTCCGATAATTGAAATATCAATAATTTCTGAAGAACGCGATACGATATACGCCAGTTCATCAATCGTATAGAATTCAAGCCGGCTTATTACGCCGAATCGATCTCGTAATGGAGCTGACAATAAACCAGCTCTCGTTGTTGCCCCAATTAAGGTGAATGGCGGCAGATCAAGTCTAACCGACCGAGCGCTCGGTCCTTTGCCAATCATAATATCGAGTGCATAGTCTTCCATCGCGGGATATAGCACTTCTTCGACTGTGCGGTTAAGACGATGAATTTCATCAATAAACAACACATCGCCTTCCTGCAAATTCGTCAGTAGCGCGGCCAAATCACCGGGTCTTTCAATAGCGGGTCCTGATGTTGTTCGTAAACTAACACCCAGTTCATTAGCGATAATATTAGAAAGGGTCGTCTTCCCTAATCCTGGAGGACCGTAGAGCAGTACATGGTCTAATGCTTCACTCCGCATTTTCGCCGCATCAATATAAATTTTCAAGTTTTCTTTTGCTTTGGATTGCCCAATGTATTCAGCTAAATAGCGTGGACGCAAGCTTAGCTCCATCGCCTGTTCTTCCATCATCAGATTGGCGGATATTATACGGTCATCCAATTATGCTCACTCCTTCCGTCAACCTTTGAACAACTGCTGTAATGCGCGTTTCACTAAAGAATCAACCGTTTCCTCTGCTGTAACAGTCGGTTGCAAGGTAACCCATGCTTTATCCAATTCCGCAGCTGTATAACCAAGCGCTTCGAGTGCTTCACGCGCTTCTTCCCACACGGTACCTGTACCTTGCGAGGTTAATCCTCTACTGCTTTGCGCAGGTGCTAAACCAGCAACTGCAAGCAATCCAGCATCCGACAAATAACCGGACAGCTTATCCTTCAAATCAAGAATCATTCTTTGTGCTGTCTTCTTGCCAATACCCGGTAGCTTAGTGAGAAACACGAGATTCTCCTGTTGAATCGCGGCAATAACGGCATCCGGCCGGCCGCCTGCCAATATACCAAGAGCGACTCTCGGTCCAATCCCAGATACTTCGAGCAGCTTGCGGAACAACGTCTGTTCGTCTCTCGTTTCAAAGCCGTACAGTAAAATGGCATCTTCACGTACATGATGATGTATGTAGACCATAATCACTTCGTCACTAATAGGAAAGGCATATGGATTGGGCGTATACACGCGATAACCGATATCCCTTACGTCCATTACGACATATTCTGCTTCAACATGAGCAACTGTTCCTCGTAAAAAATCAATCATCGGCGCACCTCATTTATTTTTTGCGCCATGACGGCGGAGTGAGCATGACAGATCGCTACTGCAAGTGCATCAGCAACATCATCAGGCTTTGGTATAGCAGATAATTTAAGAAACATTTTGACCATTTCCTGCACTTGACGCTTCTCCGCTTTACCGTAGCCTACCACAGCTTGCTTAACTTGCAACGGTGTATATTCCCCAATAGGCAGCCCTTTTTGTGTTGCAGCTAAAATCATAACGCCTCTAGCTTGGCTCACGTCGAAAGCTGTCGTTACATTGCGATTGAAGAACAGCTTTTCTATCGCAACCGCATCCGGCTTATATTTATCGATCAAAGCTACGGTTGAATCGTAAACCTGCAGCAGCCGTTCATGCGGTGGAGTATGAGCCTCCGTCTGAATACAGCCGTACTGGACTGGCGTAAGCTTATGACCATTTTTATCAATGAATCCAAAACCCACGATCGCAATGCCTGGGTCTATTCCAAGAATGCGCAAAACGCCAACTCCTTACTGTTTCGCGATACAAAACCACTTCGCTCCGTCCATTATAGCAAAAGTTGGTCCGTATGAGAACACGCGTTTGACGATTGTCGCAATGAACTAGAACCCTGTCGCCATTAACGGCAAGATAAAAAAAGCCCTTAACGATAGCTTGTATCGTTGAGGGCTGTATAGAATGGAGTGATGAACTAGTAAGTGGGTTTCATCACATTTTCATTTTCTTGTAAAGCAAAATCGCTAAAGGTGGAAAGTACGCTATTATACTCATCGATGTCGGAAATTTTAATCCCATTTGCAAGCTGATCCATTTTTTCTTGCGGTAAGCTGCTTTCCATATAATGAACATCAAGTTGAAAAAAAGTCCTCATCACCTTTTCTTTTTTCGGCTCACCTTCAAATAAGGATAAGTTGCCCTTCTTGTCCATCCCAATATAAGCATTTGTCCGGCATTCCTCCGATAGATCGGCGACATTCTGCTCTAGCAGCACAGTCTTTCCGTCATTAGCCATAACAGCAGTCCATTCGGGATGATTAACCAGCATTCGGACAATTTGATCAGCAGCCATTCGTCCAAGCGGTTGCATTTCTTCTCCGCAAATATATAAGCGGTGCATCTTGACCGTTAATATTCCATCATGCTCCTTGAGCATTCTTATTACGCTGGGTGTCTTTGCCCTAGCGTTTTCCTCATCGATATTCGCTGCATGAGTAAGCGAAGGGATCGCCGCTAGAGAGAACAGGAATAACGTAATGGACCCCAAAGTCAATAAAGAACGACGACGACGAAGCCGTTTTTTCAATTCTTTCCAAAGACTAAATTCCAACATAATAAAGGCCCCTTTGATTCGTTTTGCCATAGTGTAACTCCAGTTCATCCAAAATATGCATGACTATAATAGAGCGAATAGGAAAAAACACTTCTCGCCTTCACTCATTGGCAAGAAGTGCTTTATTCAGTCATGCTTACTTCGTATTAACGTTTAATCCATGGTCGGCTATTGCCTCTGCCTTTGGCTGACTTCGTACGAGGTGCAACTGAGCGGATAACTGCTTTTTTCGTTCCTTTACGTTGAACCGTTGCTTTCCCGCTCTTAACGGTTTCTAGCAAGGCAGTCTGCTCAGGACTCTCTTCTTCGCGCTTTCCTTTGCATCCGCAAGACTTATCCGACGCAACACCTGCTGTTTGCTCAGGCCATGTCGTTGGGTACGGAGGGAATGGCGGGAAGCCCCAGGCTGGATAACCATAGCCGTAGCCCGCATTCTCTGGGCCTACATTTGCTGGTGATATACCTGCATAACCGTAACCCATATTCTCTGGGCTTACGTTAGCCGGTGATATTCCGCCATACCCAAAGCCCATATTTTCTGGACCTATATTTGCCGGTGATACTCCGCCATATCCAAAGCCCATATTTTCTGGACCTATGTTCGCCGGTGATACTCCTCCGTATCCGTAGCCCATATTTTCCGGTCCTACATTTGCTGGCGATACTCCCCCATATCCAAAGCCCATATTTTCTGGACCTATGTTTGCTGGAGATAATCCGCCGTATCCGTAGCCCATATTTTCTGGACCTACGTTAGCCGGCGACACTCCACCGTATCCGTAGCCCATATTTTCTGGACCTACGTTAGCCGGCGATACTCCGCCGTATCCGTAGCCCATATTTTCTGGGCCTACGTTAGCCGGTAATACTCCACCGTGACCATAACCATATGGTTCCCATATTGGCATCATTCCTGGTGGGCATATCATTGTGTTTTGCCCCATTACATTCGGCGCCATTGCATTTGGTCCCATCATGTTTGCTGGACCTAGATTAGACGGTCCGATGTTCGATGGCCCGATGTTCGACGGTCCGATGTTCGACGGCCCGATGTTCGGCATATGGTTCATCGGCTGCGCCCAACCGCCGTAACCAGTTTGCGCTGGGGATATAGCTGGTGCGGCATACCCGCCATAACCATATCCGCTATATACCGGGCTCTGCATAATTGGAGATGATGCCTCCGTTGCTGGAATGCCGTGTTGTTTGAATAAATCAACACTCGGCTTAAGAAATTCCGAATTGCTCGGATGTACTTTTTTCTCAGCAGCTTTTTCAATCGGCAATGGTTTTTTAGTCGGCTTTACAGCAACCGGTTGAGGTGCAGGTTCTGGTGCAGGTTTATTTGGTGTCACGATAGGTGCTGTTGGTGTTTTTGCTATAGGGGCTGTTGGTGTTTTAGTTGGTAATGTAGGTGCGGGAGTTACCGGAGCTGGAGTAGGTGTAGGTGCAGGCGTAGCTGTAATTGGAGCTGTTGGTGTTTTTCCTGGGATTTGCCCAGTTGGTTTCTTCCCTACCCAGCCCTGAACGCCTTGCATAAGTGACATTGGGTGAAGCGGATGCATCCCCCCGCCTGTAGCAGCTGGCACAGCAGCGCTTGAATGACTCGTTTTTGGAATATTGACAATTTCTCCTGTTAACAGCACGTTCGGATTTTTAAGCTGCGGATTTGCCTTAATCATGTCTGCTAAAGGTACACCCCAAGCTTTGGACAATTTCCATAGTGTATCCCCTTGTTTCACGACATGCTGATGCATAATCTCGACCCCTCCCGTACCGGTGCTCGATCCGCCGGAAGGAATTTTGATTTTCATTCCGACATCCAGAACATCCGGATTCGTAATACCCGGGTTCAGCTCTAAAATTTCTTGAATCGATACATTATGTTTTTGACTAATGAAATACAATGTATCGCCTTTCTTCACAACATAAATTTTCACTCGCTGAAAACCTCCTGTCACGTTCTTTGTATAACAAGCGCTGGTAATGCCTGCTATCAATCATTACATCCTATGCAGAACATAGGCAGGTGTCCCCAACTTCGCAAAAAAAATAGTGGGACCGAGCAACTTTTCAAGTCACTGGCCCCACCTAAAGGTAATAAAAGATTCAATTCCTGAACAATTACTTAAGTAATTGTTCATAAGAAAAACTAGGATAACTGCCTAGAATACGAACCTGACAGCCAATCGCTTCAATTTCTGCAATTGCAGCTGGCAGCAGCACCGTATCTAACGCCATATCAATATCAATATAAAAATAATAAGTACCCAGCTTCTTCTTTGTTGGACGGGACTCAATTTTAATTAAATTGATTCGCCGCCAAGCAAAGGCAGACAGCACCTGATGCAATGCACCTGGATAATCTTCTGGCAGTGTAATTAAAATAGTCGTCTTTTGACGGTCTGATTTCCGCGCCGTGAATGGCTCCTTGCCGATCAGTAGAAAACGCGTAAAGTTGTTGTTATGATCCGTTATCCCGCTGCTTAATACATCTAATTGATAATTGACAGCAGCCGTCATTGTTCCAATAGCTGCTAATCCTGAATTCGGATTATCTCGTACGATTCGAACACCTTCTGATGTACTGCCTACCGGATCTGTATCCGCATTAGGCAATTCACTGCGCAGAAATTGCAAGCATTGTGCGATGGCAACAGGATGACTATGTACCTTCTTGATTTTACTAAAATCAAGCTCGCCGTCTTCACCAATCAGCTCTTCACGTCGACCAATTAAGTTTTGAATAGATGGATAGACCCACTCTGCTTGAATGGGGATGTCCACTTCATGCACAAGCCAGTCCATGTGGAGACTAACCGATCCATCTATCGTATTCTCAATAGGTATAACACTATAATCAGTGATGCCGTTCACTGTGCCTAGAAACACATCAGCGATAAGACGGTGATGATCCCAGGTCACTTCTTCTCCGGCAAATAATTGTTTGGCCGCTTCATCTGACACGGATCCGGCCGGTAATAATCCGATCGTCTTCATATCGTTACTTCTCCTTTAATCCGTTCCATTAACGTTGGAGCTGCTTGATCAACTGCTATTTCCTCCACCGTAATTTCCGGTCCCTTAATGCATGGCTTCAACCATAAAGTCTGAGCTTTAATGCCTTCTTGCTTTAACGTACTCAGTAGAAACTGCTCGAGCTCTTGCTTCCGCGAGCTGTCCGCATCGACGAAAGCAATTAGCGTTGGTCCTGCTCCGCTAAGCGCTGCTCCGAGTGCGCCATATTCAGCGGCGCTCTCCAATATAGTTGTCATGCCGGGGATGAGCGCTGCACGGTAAGGCTGATGCAGCCGATCACGCATGGCATGGCGGATTAGGCCAAGCTCACCGCTCGCCAAAGCCGCTACAAGCAAAGAACTTCGGCCGACGTTGAATACGGCGTCTGCCATACTGACTTGCGACGGCAGCGCATGACGCGCTTTCTCCGTCGACAGCTGGAACGCTGGAATCGCAACTAATGCTTCCAGCTTCACATGGGGATCAAGCTGTACATAATCGGCATGATCGCCATCCCAAGCAGAGACAACGATTCCGCCAAATAAAGAGGCGCCAACATTGTCTGGATGCCCTTCTAAAGCTGTTGCCAGCTGAAATAGCTTATCCTTTTCCAATGGACTGCCAATTAGAGCATTAGCGGCAACCAGTGCACCAACAATAGCAGACGCACTGCTTCCCAGTCCTCTCGTTAGAGGAATTTCACTGTACATGGAAATATTCAACTCAGGTACTGAAACGCCTGCTTCTTTAAATACGAGCTGAGCCACTTTGTAGATCAAGTTGGATTTATCCGTAGGAATACCTTGCATCTGTTCACCGATGAGACGAAATGACGTCTCTTCTGCAACCGACATCTCTATCCAAGCATAGATCGACAACGCCATACCCAGTGTATCAAAACCAGGACCCAAATTCGCAGTACTGCCCGGCACTTTCACAATTACACGACGGTTATTCATAATAGGTAAAGCTCCTTCTTATGCTGCTTTTGTTGGATTGAAAATCATCCTTCTACACGATATACGCTTTTCACCTTGCGAATCACATCAAGCGACTCGAATGCTTGCAGCACTTTATTGATAGCTGCTTTATTCGCATCATGTGTAATTACGATAATTTCCGCTTCTGGATTAACTGGATTAGGCTGTTGAAGTACAGATTCTAGACTCACCTCATATTCAGCGAATACTTGCGTAATACGAGCAAGCACGCCTGCACGATCGTCGACATGCAGCAATAAGAAATATTTCGAAGAAATTTGCTCGTCTGTCTTCAGCTTCTTTTCTTTATAAGTAAGAATACCTTGCTTGCCGTTCACACCTAGCTTTAAGTTTCTAACGACAGATACAATATCCGCTACGATAGACGTCGCTGTTGGCAACTCACCTGCACCAGCACCATAAAACATCGTCTCGCCTACTGCTTCGCCATGCACGTATACCGCGTTGAATACACCGTTTACCGAGGCAATTGGGTGAGATTTCTTTACCATAGTCGGTTGAACGCTGATACTGAATTCATCATCTTGGCGATCTGCGATCCCAAGAAGCTTCACTTCATAACCTAAACGCTTCGCATAAAGAATATCTTCACGACTTACCTTCGATATCCCATGTACAGATACATCTTCAAGATCTACTTTCGCACGGAAGCCGAGTCTTGCAAGAATCGTCATTTTGCGTGCTGCATCCAGACCCTCTACATCCGAAGTTGGATCTGATTCTGCGTAACCCAGTTCCTGCGCTTCTTTCAAGACATCATCATATGATGCGCCTTCTTGACTCATTTTGGTCAATATGAAGTTTGTCGTTCCGTTCACGATACCCATGATCTTCGTAATACGATCAGATGAAAAAGCATCAACAAGCGTACGAATAATTGGAATGCCCCCAGCTACGCTTGCTTCATAGAGAACATCACAGCCATGTGCTTGTGCTTTCTCCAGTATTTCTTGACCATGCATAGCCATCAAATCTTTGTTCGCTGTCACAATATGTTTCCCCTGAGCCAGCGCTTCCATAATATATTCCTTAGTTTGGGTTATACCACCCATTACTTCAACAATAACATCTATATCTGCATGATTAATAATTTCCCACGGGTCTTCTGTCAGCTTGGATGAATCTATAGAAATATTGCGAGACTTCGTTTTATCTTGTACAAGAATCTTCTCAATAATAATCGGAGATCCTACCTGGCTTTGCAAATCCTCTTGATGGCCTTCTACAATACGAACGACCCCAGTCCCTACAGTACCTAGCCCGAGCAGTCCAACTTTAACTGGCTTCATATAAATTCCCTCCATCAACCCTATATTTATCCTTGTCCGATGACTGAAGCTTTGCGTACACCCTCTTGACTACGAATGACTTCAATGAGTGATGACAGCTCTCCGGTAATTTGTGAAATATCAACAGAGATGACCACATTCGCATAGCCTTGCAACGGAATGCTTTGGTTCATTGTCAATACACTTCCTTCAAGATCTGCCACCAAGCTGAGTACCTTCGATAAAACGCCAGATCTGTGCTCCAAATCCATCGCTATCGTTACGATACGTTCTCGTTCCAGCTCTTGGAGTGCATATACGCCATCCTTGTACTTATAAAAGGCGCTACGGCTTAATCCAGCCATTTCTGCAGCCTCATGTACCGTCGCGGCCTCACCACGTCCAAGCAGCTCTTTCACTTGAATGGTTTTTATAATCGCCTCCGGCAGCAAATCCTCCCGAACGACATAATAACGTTCCGCCATTAACCGTCCTCCCAGCGAAGACAATTGTTCATCTATAACGGACATTATAACGGAATTTATACGATGCGGCAATAGGTGAATTGGAAAACGAGCTTATAAATGGGTACAAAAAAAGACGGCTTGCGCCGTCTTCAAGCCTATTGCCCATGCAATGGCTATACGATATAATCGCTGCCTTCGAAAAACTCGAATGTAAAATCGGCAATTTGGACCGTATCTCCATCTTTCGCGCCTTTTTTACGAAGCGCTGCGTCGACACCCATTTTACGCATAATTTGTGCAAATCGCATAACTGCATCGTAAGAATTCATATTCATACGCTTCAGATAATTCTCAATGCTTGCACCCTCGACCACGTATATTTCATCTTCACGGCGAATAGTGAATGAGTTATAATCTTCTTTCTTCTCGTACGTATATACTTTACGCTCAGTTACGTCTTTCACCTCATCAATAACCAATTCCTCTGGGATAGCATCCAGTGTATCAGCTGATTTGTACAGCAGCTCCTGAATCCCTTGTTTGGTCAATGACGAGATTGGCACGATTGTATATTCATGTTCTCCACGTACGGCCTCAAGCTGTTCCTTGAACAACTCAAGATTATCAGCCGCTTCTGGAATATCCATCTTGTTAGCCGCGATAATTTGCGGACGGTCAGCTAACTTATCATTATAGAGCACAAGCTCAGCATTTATTTTTTGCCAATCCTCGAAAGGATCACGTCCTTCAGAGCCTGCCATGTCTACAACATGTACAATGACCCGAGTACGCTCGGCATGACGTAGAAACTCATGACCTAGACCAACACCTTCATGAGCGCCTTCAATCAACCCTGGCAAGTCAGCCATTACGAAGCTTCGTCCGTCTCCAACATCAACTACACCTAGATTAGGAGTGATTGTTGTAAAATGATACGCGCCTATTTTCGGCTTCGCACCTGAAACGACTGACAACAGAGTAGATTTTCCAACGCTCGGGAAGCCCACTAGTCCGATATCGGCCATGACCTTCAGCTCAAGAACGATCCAGCGCTCTTGACCTTCTTCACCATTCTCTGCGATATCTGGAGCTGGATTGTTGAGCGTTGCGAAGCGCGAGTTACCGCGTCCGCCGCGTCCGCCGCGTGCAATAACAATTTCTTGTCCATGGCGTGTCATGTCAGCAATGATCTCTTGCGTATCATCATCGACAACAACCGTACCAGGCGGGATACGAACAATCATATCTTCAGCGCCAGCGCCATGCATATTTTTTACTTTACCACGTTCGCCAGCTGGACCCTTGAAGTGCTTCTGATAACGGAAATCCATCAAGGTACGCAAGCCTTCATCTACACGGAAAATAATGCTTCCGCCTTTACCGCCGTCGCCGCCGGCAGGTCCGCCTTCCGGCACATATTTCTCACGACGATAAGAGACGATACCATTGCCTCCGTCGCCGCCTTTTACAAATATTTTCGCTTTATCGACAAACATGTTGTGCCCCCGTTCAAACGCGCATTTTCGACTTCAGCAGTATTGTTTCCTGCGGACGATCAAGATCGACCGGCTGCAGGGGCGCGCCTTCCAACTGCTGTTTTAATTTGTCCGTTAATTGCTGTTCATCAGTCAACTCGCCCTGATAATAAAATGCCGCAAATAACACCTGACCATCCGTCGTCATCTCCATTGTAAGAGAGGCGGGATCGCCATAGCCTGTTTTTACAGCAAACCGATAAGTATTAATAATCTGCATGAGCGTTTCTGCAACATTCAGACTGTCTATCGGCAATTCATTCAAATTTATATCTTGAGCAATCTTTACATGAAGCTGTAAAGAATTCGTTAGTGTGCGGAAGGATTGAATATAACTAACTAATGAAGGTACTCCGAGCTTAGCAATTTGACTTTCTGCTATCATGCGCTCTCTTATTTTGTCCACGTACTCCACTGCTTTATCCGGCTTATTCATACGAATATAGCCATATATAACTTGCAAGTCATTCATCCAGTCATGTCGATGATGATTCAGTGTCCGTATCCCTGACGCCTGCATCGTATGTACTGTACGTGCCAGCCGTTCCGCATGCTCTCTACGTTCTGCCCATATCCATACTGCCGCTGCTGTCGTCAACCAAACGAGAAATAATGCAAGTAACCATACCGAAGAAGGCCAGATGAGCACAGCAGCACACGGCAGCACTATTGAAGCCGCTGCGGACTGTTTTGCCGTTTTTATGCGATCCATCGATTGATCCCACTTTCTGCTTGTTTCCTAGCAAATCCAGTATAGCATGCAAATGCTCATAGCTGAAAGGTCCTTAGGAAGCAAAAAACCCGGCCTATCATTCAGGCCGGGGCACTTGCTGCTATTAGGCTTCTACTGCTGCGGCTACCGGAGCCTGATCCACTGGATACACGCTCACTTTTTTGCGATCGCGTCCCCAACGTTCAAACTTCACAACGCCTTCCACTTTCGCGTACAGCGTGTCGTCTTTACCGATGCCCACATTGTTGCCTGGGTGAATTTTTGTTCCGCGTTGGCGGAACAAGATGCTTCCACCAGATACGAATTGACCGTCTGCACGTTTAGCGCCAAGGCGCTTCGAATGCGAGTCACGTCCGTTCTTTGTGGAACCTACACCTTTCTTCGATGCGAAAAGCTGAAGATTCAATTTCAACATGGTTATTCCCTCCTTCATTAAAGAAGTTGTTCGTGAATTATGACATATTTGCCATATGATAATGCGATAGTGCTGAGCATAACCGCCATCGATTCTAATAATAGCTGTACCTTATCATCCGTTTCCTTGTCAGACTGTACTGGAATATCAGAAGATAACCAGCCGTTCTTCATGGAATATGGAAGTTTCAAGTTCGCTAATGCTTCAATAGCATTGACGGTACCAACCGAAACGGCTGATACGCCAGCGCAGACAATATCTTTGCCAGCCTTTGCATATTTAGCATGTCCTTCGACAGTAAATGATACAATCCGTCTGTCAGCGGCTCTCCGAGCGAATGTTATCGATATCATAAAAAATCCCTCTTACGCTTGGATTTTCTCAATCGTAACTTTCGTGTACGGTTGACGATGACCTTGTTTGCGACGGTAGTTCTTTTTGGCTTTGTATTTGTAAACGATGATCTTTTGGCCTCTGCCTTGTTTTTCAACTTTAGCAGATACAGTAGCGCCAGAAAGAAGAGGAGTTCCAGTTACGAAACCTTCTGCTTTGGACACAGCCAAAACACGGTCAAACGTTACGTTCTCGCCTGCGTTAACGTCCAGTTTCTCGATGTAGAGTACATCGCCTTCCTGAACTTTGTATTGCTTTCCGCCAGTTTCAATGATTGCGAACATAGATAGTGCACCTCCTTATTGTCGAAGACTCGCCTAATCCAGGTGGCAGCAACGTTAGTCACATACACTTATTACCCGATTGGAGCGGTATCTGAATGCCCAATGACTCAAAAAGTCGAATCAGACATACCACAACATTCTATCACATGTTGCTCAATTGATCAACTACTGCCTGTACAAAAAAAGGTTAATTGACAGCATTAACCGATATATGCCGTTTTTTTACCTGATCCGCGGCATGTATCGCAGCGTTCAGCCAACTGCTGCACCGCGTTCTCCCTTGCTTTCTTACGAGTAAGCTCCATTAAACCAAGCCTTGTCCAACCTAGTATGGAACACTTCGTACGATCTATCCTTGCCGCTTCTGTCAGCCTTGCCATCACTTGCTCGCGGTTTGTCTCATTCTCCATGTCGATGAAATCAATAATAATAATGCCGCCCACATCACGAATTTTCAACAGTCGGGCAATTTCTTCAGCTGCCTCCATATTCGTCTTGAATACCGTGTCCTCTAGATCGATGTCTCCAGTAAACTTCCCCGTGTTCACATCAATTACGGTTAGTGCTTCCGTCTCATCCCATACTAGAGATCCACCGCTTTCCAATCGAATTCGCGGTTGCAGTGCTGTATTCGCCTGATTCGTCACATCAAAAGAATCAAATAAGGAGAGCGTTTCCTGCTTATCATATAAATGTAGTCGATTGCCCAGCAATGGCGTCATTTCCTTAAGAAGCGCCGCCGCTTCACTGAACCGGGATGCATCGTCAATCCATACCTCATCAATATCGGAAGCTAGTGTATCCCTAACGACACGTCGCATAAGACCAGCCTCGCGATGAAGCTCTTGGGGCGCATGTGCAAGCGCAGCCCGCTGCATGATAATCGCCCACAGTTGGCGCATTTGAGTCACATCGGCATCTAACGACTGCTCCGCTTCGCCGCCTGCAGCAGTTCGAATAATAAGTCCTTCCTCACCCTGTCTGAGCCTCTCTCCAATAAGCTTTAGTCTTGACCGCTCACCTTCACTGCTCATTTTTTTGGACACGCCAACATAACCTGCTTCAGGCATAAATACAAGCCAGCGTCCTGGCAACGTGTAATGGGTCGTTACTCTTGCTCCCTTGCCGCCTAACGGCTCCTTCATTACTTGTACGATTAGCTCCTGACCAGGATGAACCAATTCATTAATGACTGGCTTTGTTTCCGGCTGCTTATCCAAATGAGGAGGCAATAGATCATCAATATATAAAAAGGCATTCTTGCTCAGTCCAATGTCTACGAAGGCGGCCTGCATGCCCGGTAGTACATTGATCACCCGTCCTTTATACACATTGCCTACTAGACCCGTATTTTCCGATCGCTCCATAAAAAAATCAATAAGCCGTCCATCCTTCATTATTGCTGTCTGCAACATCTCACCATGCACATGCATCAACATACGCTTCAACTGAACATCACCGCCATACGCTTTTTTTATTATTTTAACACATCATGCTTTACTTAAAATGATTTCTGATCTTCTTGAACGTACACTAACCTATTTGCAACAATAAAAACGGCATTGCCGGTTCTTACAATCTCCGGCAACACCGTTTCCTCTTGTGCTTTTCACCTAAACAACTCTATGACAGGCCGATAAGGATTACGCTCCGATAAGTAGCTCTCCACGACATGCTCCTCCGGTATGACCTTCCCGATACGTCCGCCATGTTCCATCACATAGATAAGATGATACTTTTCCCTCCAGAATAAGCGCACAACCGATATAATCGGCTCCTTACTGCTCACGATTATAGGATCGGCAAGCGAACCACGTGAGAGCTGGCGCACAGCGACTCGATCACGATGCATCAGAAAACGAACAAATAAATAAGGGATATTGCGATAGTACGTCCAATTCGACATCCAGAGAAACAGTCCAACTACGAGTAGATTCAATTGAATGCCTGCATCCGAACGAAAAGCAATAACTAAAGAGAAAGCGATCATTGCTGAGCTTAGCACGAGACTGATCCTTGCCGTCCATTTCATCATTGTAAAATAGTTGAAGCTGTAGCTAAATGCCGCTTGCAGCAGCTTTCCCCCGTCGAGCGGGTAAATCGGAAGTAAATTAAATAAGCCAATCATCAGATTTGCCTTCCAAACATATTCCGCCCATACCGGATCCCACCAACCGAGTTGCCCGCAGCCCCAAGCAGCAAGTCCCATCCAGAGGTTCTGAAGCGGCCCCGCGATTGCCACTAACGCGTCTTGTCCAGCAGGCATACTTCCTGCCTCTTCAATTTCAGCAACACCGCCAAACGGAAGCAGCTTCACTTCGCGCACATGCCAACCAAAGCTTCTGGCAACGACAACATGTCCAATTTCATGGACAAGAACAATTAGAAATAAAGTAATTAATTCAGCAAAATACCCTGTTGCTACCGAACCGATCATAACGAGCACAAACAGCGGATGCACCGACCACCTTATGCCCTTCCATTTAATCAATCGGTATCACGCTCACAGGGTCAACATGCCGATCGTTATCCTTCACAGCAAAATAGAGCAGGCTCGGCTCCGCCCCCTTCGCTTGAAGTAAACTTCCAATTTTGTCGCCGGCGTCAACCCAATCATTCACCTTTACCGTCGCTTCGCCTAACATACCGTACACCGTCGTTCTCTGATCGGCATGTTGAACAACGATCGTAATCCCTGCTTCGTTCTTCTCAGTGACTAACATTACACGTCCAGTCTCAACCGCTGACACCGTTTGCTCAGAAGAGCCGGCCAATTCAATTCCATTCAACATTTCCGCGAATGTACGGACGATCGCTCCGCCTTCAAGCGGGGTAACGATTGGAAGCTTAACTGATCCGTTAGCAGATTCAGCTATATTGGCATTATTATCAAAAATCGGGATAAACGAAGGAGCTCCTGAGAAAGTATTCTTGTACCAAGCCGCAACAGCCGTGAAATCTATCTCTTCTGTCAGCGCATCTTTTACGACCGCTCTCCCCTCTACTGTCCATTCACTGTCATACTGGAACATTCCCCATATACCCGCGAATAAGACAGACGCCGCCAATGCTTTCAATAGCAGCTCTTTACGTAAAGACTTCCATCTACCTCCTCCACTTTTATGACTCGTATAACGGTCTTGATGGTCCTCATAGGAGGGCCATTTGCTTTTTTTAATAGGTGTATTCTCTTGTTCCCAGCCTAACCATGGATTGGGACTATTCTTCCATTGCTTCTCAGGATCCAGTTCTATGTCCGTTACTTCTTGACGGTATGGTTTCACTGTATCTGGATGAATCACTTCAACTGGCCGATTATAATCCTCCCGATAGCTCGATTGGTTGGAAGCCTGCTGTTCCAATAGTTTCTTTATTTTCTCCTGCCGCCGTTGGCGGACGCCATCTTTTGTATTCATCGCTATCCCTCCATCTCCCCAGCATACGGACATAGTGCCAACCGTTGCTTAAGAGAGCTTGTTCCTTTACTCATAACTATGAAACAAAGGAGACAAGTATGCGGACACTTCCTCTGAAAATA
Organism: Pristimantibacillus sp.; assembly: GCA_048976605.1. Lineage (GTDB taxonomy): Bacteria > Bacillota > Bacilli > Paenibacillales > Paenibacillaceae > Pristimantibacillus. The sequence goes on from JBHGUX010000056.1 coordinate 112,241, forward strand.
GTAAAAAGCGTCTGTATCCCCATTAGAGGTACAAACGCTTCATAGGCTTCAATGTCTATTCAGCCATCTCATATTTCTCTTGATGTGCTTTAATACTAAATATGATTCCGATACAGATCATATTCAACAATAATGAGGTACCGCCATAGCTCACGAAAGGCAAGGTAATACCGGTTATTGGCATCAGACCGATCATCATACCGATGTTCTGGAAAATTTGGAACACATACATGGAAGCAATTCCGATAACGATGAATGATGCACGCAGGTCGTAGCATTTGAAGGCTATTATAATCATTCGGTAGATAAGCAAGAAATACAGCAGCAGCAATATCGCCGATCCTTGGAATCCGAATTCCTCCCCGATGACGACGAAGATCGAATCCGAATACGGATAGGGAACGAATCCGCCTTTCAGCATATCACCTTGCATGTAGCCATCACCACTTAAACCGCCTGAGCCAATCGCAATCTTCGCATTTTCAGATTGATGCTTAGCATCTGCAGATGCCTGTTCAGGATTAACGAAGGTATTGATCCGCTGAAACCAGTGAATTTTATCATGATCATCCAAGTACTGTTCAATTTCTGCATTAAACGTATTAAACAAGGTCAAGAATAATATGAAACCAGCGATTACAGTCGTAATACCAATCAGAACATGCGAATACTTTACATTGCCAATCCACAGCATGCCAAGCGCAATAACTACATAAATGATCGCATTACCAAGGTCCGGCTGAATCATAACAAGTGCGAAAGGTACAAAGGCAAATGCCCCTATCGGCAACAAATCCATTGTAAAAGTAAGCCTCTCACCTTTCCTCCTGCCCATAAGATAAGCGATGCCTATTATTAGCAGTATCTTCATTATCTCAGCGGGCTGAAACGAGAATCCGCCCGGAAGCTTGAACCAGCCGGATGCCCCGTTAATTTCTGCTCCTAGGAAAAAGACAAGAATTAACAGTGTAATTCCAATCCCGTATAAAATATACCATCCCTTAAGCAGAATCCGATAATCAAACACCGTCGCGAAAATTGCAACAATAAATCCTACAATATAATAGAGAATTGTTTTGATATCATTATCAGGATATTTGGGGTTGTCATGTATTGCACTGCGTATAAGAACGAAGCTGATGACCATTAAGCAGACTAGGATCGCTAATATACCCCAGTCTATTTTTTTAAGTTTGTTAAGCACAAGGCAATCATCCTATTCCAAGAAACTTACGGAAACGTTTGAAGGCGCCCGCCTTCTCATCGAGCAACATAAGTGGAACCATGTCACCGAGAATTCGACGAGCGATATTCCGGTATGCGATAGCAGCACGGGAAGAAGGGTCCATTACCGTTGGCTCGCCAGAGTTAGCCGCTTTAATTACTTTCTCATCATCGGGTACAATTCCGATCAAATCTACCGCCAATACTTGACAGATTTCCTCAACATCAAGCATTTCCCCGCTTTTCACCATATTATGACGAATCCGGTTAATGATAATTTTTGAAGCAATCTTCTCTTTCTCCAATAGGCCAATTACCCGATCAGCATCACGAACCGCAGCATTTTCCGGAGTAGTGACCACTATTGCTCGATCTGCACCAGCAATCGCATTGCGAAAGCCATGCTCAATTCCTGCTGGGCAATCGATAATGACATAATCGAAATCCTTCTTCAGTTCCAGCACCATATCTCTAACCTGCTCTGGAGACACATCATTCTTATCCTTGGTTTGTGCGGCTGGCAGCATATAAAGCTCATCGAACCGCTTATCCTTGATAAGCGCCTGATTCAACCGGCATCTTCCATCTGCCACATCGATCAAATCGTAGATGATTCGGTTTTCCAACCCCATCACAACGTCCAAGTTACGCAGTCCGATGTCGGTGTCCACCATACAAACCTTTTTACCTAACAAAGCAAGCGCCGTCCCTACATTAGCAGATGTAGTCGTCTTACCTACTCCGCCCTTACCGGATGTTACAACAATTGCCTCTCCCATGCGTTACACCCCTTTTAACCTAATCGGATTATTGCGTAAACGGTACAATTGTGTGATTTTATCCATTTGCATATTTCCATCGTTCAAGTAAGCAAACTCCATTGCTGCATCACCTGACATCCATTCTTCCGGCGGTCTGCTGATCACATCAGCTATCCGAAGCTGCGTTGGGCGCATGAGTGAAGCTGCAATGATAACATCTTTACGACCGTTAATGCCTGCATGTGCAACACCTCTTAAAGCGCCAAGCACATAAATGTCACCGCTGCACATCAATGTTCCGCCTGGATTCACATCACCGGTGAGCAGCAGATCTCCGTCATGCTCGATCGTTTGACCAGATCGAACGATACCTGTTATAACATGTGGACCAGACGGAGTTGAATCAGCTGTATTCTTAGCATCCTTATCCGCTTCAACCGATTGTACGATTAAATTGCCTTGCGAGCGGATAACCGATCTAATCCGTTCTTTATCATCATCGCCGAGCTGCCGCGTTCCAAGCTTCACATGAACGTGAACGAGCGGACCGGTTAACAACTGCTGATGCGATTTCTCCAACTTGTACTGCAGTTCATCCATTAAGACAGCGAACTCGCACTGATCGTCGAGAAGGAACACGAGACCTTCCTTAACGCCTTTTATCATAATATGCTGCTTTTCGGTCACGTCTGTCCCTCCCCAACTTATTCCATTCTTTTCACGAGGTCCATTTTCCTGCTTTTTAAGCTTAAATTATTCCTCTTCTTGATCTGGACTCAGCTTTGAGTGGCTTTCAAATAGTCGTCTTGCCGGCACATATAAGGCAAGTGCAAACACCAGTTGTAGAAACAAGCTTGGTAATATATGATCCAACAGCGCCCATGCGTAAGATTCAGTAGTAAACCTAAATACCGAATATACGAAATATACAATCGTGTCATAGACAATGCAGCCAAGCCCAATAATTGACAAAGCGGTCAGCAACGTGCTGCGACGACGTTCCAATATTACACCAGCATAATAACCAATAAGTCCCATTGCAAAAGCATGAACACCTATTAAATGTCCAAAAAAGACAACATCCTGCAGCAAACCGAAGCTAAATCCGAATAACAGCGCTCTATGTCTTCCACTGTATAATGCAGCATATATAACGAAAACGAATGTAAAATGCGGAACAATTCTTCCGCTAAATGCATTAGGAATAATCCAAGGCATGACCGTACCTTCAATTAAGAATAAAAGCAGCATCAACAGAATGATACGATTAATACTCATCCCGCTCATTCGCCGGACTCCTCAGTCTCCTGAACTTGGACGACAAATACTTCCGTTAAATGATCAAATTTGGCTGCCAGCTTAACTGATGCCGTCAGTGTCAGACCGAAATCACCGACCTGTTTGTTCTGCACAGTACCGATCACAATTCCGCGTGGATAAACATTGCCAAGACCAGATGTAATAACGACATCATCTACGATCATTTTATCGTCTTCATCAATTTTAGTCATCAGGAGCCTATCCGTTTCTTGATTATAACCACTTATAATACCAAATGATTCATCTTCTCTGCCAAGAATGGTCGCAGCAATCGAATTGGATGTAGGGGATGTCTCATCAATACCGGTAATCGGCATCACAGTTGACGTGAAAGGACGTACTTCACTGACAAGCCCTACTAAACCATCTACTGTTGTAACCGCCATGTTAGGCTTTATCCCATCTTTCGAACCTAGGTTAATGACCATCGTTGGGTTATAAGTATCGCTGTTGACAGCAACAACTTGCGCAATCCTATAATTATAATTGCTGTACATTTGTTTCTGACGCTCAGTGAATTTCAATTCTTTCTCGTACCGCTCATTCTCCTTCTGAATAAAATTATAGTTAATTTTATCCCTTGCATAAGCAGCAACCGTTAATTTTAATTGTTCATTTTCTTCACGAATAGTACGCAGATCCCGAATATCCTCAAAGAAGCCCGCTATTAAACCAGCGGGCTTGTAGAACCATTGCTGCGCATATCCAACTGTGTCGCCTAGGAACTTCTCGGGCCATGTTAGTTCTTTACGATCACTGAGTGAAAACCCAATGACCGCAATGAATAGTATAAACCCGATCATAAGCATAAACATTCGCTTATTTCTTAACAGCTTAAACAGTTCAATCACCCGCCCGTTCCATTTCCGATTACTACGCTGCTTAGAAACGAATTATCGTCTTGAGCGCGATGAACTGCCTCTTGTTTTGAACAAATGAATGTTATCTAACGAACGGCCTGTACCAATAGCTACACAATCGAGTGGATTATCAGCTACAATAACCGGCATTCCTGTTTCGCGAGCTAACAGTTTGTCCAGATTACGCAATAATGCTCCGCCGCCTGTCAGTACAATACCGCGATCCATAATATCCGCTGACAGCTCTGGAGGACATTTCTCAAGTGTTACTTTCACTGCATCAACAATGGAATTGACGGTATCCATCAACGCTTCCGTAATTTCATCGGATGTGATTGGCAACGTCTTCGGCAGACCCGTTACCAGATCACGGCCGCGAATTTCAATCGATTCTGACACTTCAAGCGGAAGTGCTGTTCCGATTTCCATCTTGAGCTGTTCGGATGTTCTCTCACCGATCATCAAGTTATAGAACCGTTTGATGTACTGGATAATAGCCTCATCCATCTCATCACCTGCTACACGGATAGAACGGCTCGTTACGATACCGCCAAGCGAAATAACAGCAACCTCAGTCGTACCTCCGCCAATATCAACGACCATACTACCTGTCGGTTCCCATACTGGCAAGTCAGCACCAATTGCTGCTGCAAATGGCTCTTCGATCGTGTAGGCTTCCCGCGCTCCTGCTTGTTTCGCAGCATCTTCAACGGCACGCTTCTCAACAGCAGTAATGCCTGAAGGAACGCAGATCATCACATTGGGATGACGTGGAAATAATGATTTTTGTTTCTGAGCAGAGCGAATAAAATATTTAATCATTGTCGCAGTTGTCTCGAAGTCGGCAATTACGCCATCTTTCATCGGACGCACAGCACGAATATTACCTGGCGTTCTACCGATCATTTTCTTCGCTTGTTCACCAACCGCTTCAATTGTTTTTGTATCCGTACGAATAGCTACTACCGAAGGTTCTCTTACTACAATCCCTTTTCCTTTAACGAAGACTAGCGTATTCGCAGTCCCTAAATCGATACCCAAATCCTTTGAAAAACCACCAAACATTTTAATGCTCCCTTCTAATTGCAACAGTCCTACTTATTATATTACATATGTCCTTGTTCCTTCAAACTGATAAACCTTCCATCTCCAATAATGAGATGATCCAGCACTTCGATGCCGACTAGCTCGCCCGCTTCCGCAAGCCGCTTCGTTAGAGTGATATCTTCAGGGCTAGGCATAGGGTCCCCACTAGGATGGTTGTGAACGCAAATAAGAGAAGCGCTGCTGCATTTAATTGCCGCACGAAACACTTCACGAGGATGGACAAGCGATGCGTTTAATGTACCGGCCGACAATGTTTCCCGGGCAATAATGTGATTTTTCGTGTTCAGAAATAAGCAAACAAAATGTTCTGTCTTCAAATAACGAAGCTCATCCATTACAAAATTCGCTGCATCCTGTGGCTTTCGAACCGTCACAACCTCACCTTGCTTACTGCGTGTAATTCTACGTCCAAGCTCAATACCTGCACGTAATTGAGTCGCTTTTGCAGGACCAATCCCTCTAATCGAGGTAAGCTCGGTCATACTCATATCAACCAAGTTACGCAAACTGCCGCATTCCTTTAATATAGAGCCAGCTAGATGTACAGCTGATTCATTCTTCGTCCCAGTGCGAAGTAAAATAGCCAGCAATTCCGTATGGCTAAGCGCTTCGGCCCCATATTGCATCATGCGTTCTCTTGGTCGTTCTTCATGGGGGACATATCGCATAAGATTACGCTGACTTTCCATGCCCATCCCTGCCCTCTATCTCATCATTCTATTGGTATGACTTTCACATATATCATATTTGAAATTTTTTCTAATTTTCACACAAATATCCTATAAGTTGCCAACATGTCTGACAACATAGACAATGGCAAACCAACGACATTGAAATAACATCCTTCAATACGATCAACAATTGTCGCACCATAACCTTGTATCCCATATGAGCCTGCTTTGTCATCCGGCTCTCCAGTAGCAATATAACGATTAATGCGTTCATCGCTTAAAGGTTTCATATGTACCTTGGTCATCCGATGGGCAACAAGTGCCTGTCCATTCTCTGTCCGTACACAAGCGACTCCTGTATATACCTCATGTGAACGTCCTTGAAGACGCTGCAGCATGGAGAATGCATCATCGCGATCTTTGGGCTTTCCTAACACTTCTCCATCTACTACTACAATTGTATCTGCCCCGATAACGAGTGATGTTGCTTCTGCTTGTTGATCTCTCATCATAGCAATTGTTGCGTTCGCTTTGCGTAAGCTTAGCTCTTCAACAATTTGTGGAGGCGACCATCCCGCTTCAACTGTCTCATCTGCATCAGAGGACAAAATATAAACCGGCAAGGATAGGCCCAGAGATGCAACCAGTTCCTTCCGGCGCGGTGACGACGAAGCCAATACAAGCTGGCTAATCGGATGGGTATTACCATCATTACATTCCATGTTTCTCAATTGACCGCTTACGCTCCTTCACTCGCGTGCTGCGCTTGATTATTCATGCGCAACTTATATTTTGCGGTATAACCACAAAGCAATGACAACTCCAATGATACTACACATACTGATTGCCAGGTGAACCGATAGATCAAAGCTGAGTACGTACAGATCAACGGCAGGGGACCATGACACTTCAATCGCTTTGGTCAAGAAGGATATTCCAGCAACTGGCTCTAACCAATGCGCCACTAGCGCGCCTGCCAATAAACCAAGTACGATAAAGAGTAAAAGAATCCAACCATTTTTCTTCATTTTTCAACGCCTCTCGCCATTTAATGACACCTGAATCTATTATACTTAGGTTTGTTTTTCTTTACAATGCACGTATAGACTCAAACCATTCTTTTTGCGTGACTACTGACTCCATTATTGCACTCTGAACCGACCATAAATGCGACTGTATCGGGCTTTTATCGTACTCAACAAGTGATTTGGCTGCTGAATTAACGGACTGGATTAATTTTATGAGAAATGCTTTTCCTGCCGCATCTGTAACTCCGTTTTGCATCGCCTTAACATTCTGAGTCCACTTCTGATGTTCTGACTTCCAAGCTTCGGCTGCTGCAGCACTAAGCGGTGATAAAGTTGACTGTTCAAGCTGTGTCAAAGTTAGATCATCTAGGATGCTTATTAACGAACTTGTACTGTTGAAAAATTTCTCCGCACTAGAAGCCTCTCCAGCGAAAGGAAAACGCTGCGGCACCTCGATATCAACCTGTTTCACATATACTTCCATATCAATCATTTGCTTACTAAGCGCAACCGCTCGGCTCCTCTCTCCAGCAATGCCTGTATAAACTCTGTAATCCTGCTCTGTTTTTAAGCCTGCTGCTGCCAAGCCTTTTGCTTCGAGTTCAGCAATCGCTGCATCTTGTCCCTCCGTGTGGCTGAATACGCCATATTGCACCATATGGTAAGTTTGCGGATTTATCGTAAGGTTCACCATTGCTAGCGCAGAAGTTTCTTTATTGTCACTACTGCCTATGTCTTCAGTTAACCCGGGAGCATTGACATCTTGATTAGGATCAACTTTATCTTTATTGCCGTTACTAATAACTCCCGATACCGGAGTGCCCTCTTGATTCCCATCCTGATTCGACCAAATAGCATTGCCTGTAAATAAAGACAGCAGCAAATAACCGAATAATGCCCCCGTGGCGAGCGCACCCGCTACTGATAAAAAAACATTCATCCATGATGGAGGTGTAGAATACCGTTTAATCGGGCGAGGATGAGGAGCATCGGTATCAACGAATACATGCCTGCTCTCCTTCAGTGTATCCACTGCATCTGAATCTGTATTTGAATTTGAATTTGAAATTGAATGTGAATGGAGCATAGATTCCATATGACGCACATCTTGAGCCTTATTCCCTTCTAATCTGTCGCTTACAAAAGGCAGCTTCGTTGTCGGCGATTGATCCGTATTGCGAATCAATTTCTCCAACGCACCAACATCTTCTTGAAATGGACTATTCCATGGGCTGAATTCGCTGACAGGATGCGAATCACTATTATGATTATAAAAAGGAACCACATTGGAAGAAGCACCCGACTTATTGGATGGTTGAGGCAGGTCGACATGACCTTGCTGTGAACTAGCAGCAAACTGTCCATCTTCCTTGTTATTATCTTGGCTCACATTTTGTCCAGTTCGATCAAAACGGTAGGTGATACGGTTTTTTGAATTCATGTCATTCTCTCCTTGTCCCATTCTTCTAATCTCATTCTATGAGACATTTAAGAGAATTATGAACAGTGAGCAAATATAGAAACTAGTACATGGCTTGGACAGTTACAGATATAGCTTTATAAACCAAACAAGCAGAAACGGCTTCGCCGTCCTTTGGAGGCGAAGCATCGTTTCGCGGTGAAATAGAAGCGTATTTATTAAACAGAACATATAAATTCTTATATTTTAAGAAATCTATGAATCGTTAGCTTGAACAAAATAAGCCTTAGAAGGAATGCTCCTTCTAAGGCTTTATGCTTTTTCTATTTTTTTGCTTTTAAAGATTTCGCTAAAGAGTCAGCTACCTTCCAGATATCACCAGCACCCATCGTAATAACGAGGTCACCTGGTACAACTCGTTCAGTCAACCGAAGCAGAACCTCTTCTTTTGTCGGAATGTACAACGTGTTGGCATTGCTATTCGTCTGTATCATTTCAACAAGCTTCTGTGAATGGACGCCTTCAATCTGTTGCTCGCCAGCTGGTGAGTAGATATCGGTAATAATAACCTCATCTGCCTCAGGGAAAGCTCTGCTGAACTGCTCAAGCAAGAAGAAGGTACGCGTATAACGCTGCGGCTGGAATACCGCAATAATGCGCTTACCAGTTGCTTTGGCTGCACTGATCGTCGCTTGAATTTCAGTTGGATGATGAGCGTAATCATCGATGACGAGAATGTCATTCACCTCGCCAAGCACTTGAAAACGTCGTTTCGCTCCAATAAACTCATGAATAGCTTGTGCGATTTGGTCAAACGGCAAACCAGCTTCCAAACAAGTAATTACGGTAGCCATCGCGTTATAAGCATTATGCTTGCCTGGAACAGACAATTGAATCGTACCTAGCAAATTACCGTTATGCGTCATGTCGAAAGACACTTTGCGATCACCCAATTGCATGTTGATCGCTTGATACTCTGCTTCACTATCCATTCCGTAAGTAATTAGCTTACTGACGGTTTCACTATCCAACTTCGGAATAAGCTCCGTGATGGTTTCATCATCAGCGCAGACGATTGCTTTGCCATCCTGCTTCACCTGCGACAGGAACGTTACATAGGCAGCCTTGAGCTTATCGAAATCACCATCATAGTTCTCAAGATGATCCGGTTCGATATTTGTGACGATCGCTATAGTCGGATGGTATTGAAGGAATGAACCATCACTCTCATCCGCTTCGGCCACAACATATTCGCCTTTGCCTGCTTTGGCATTTGTGCCTACATTAACAATTTCTCCGCCAATGATATAAGTAGGATCGGCATCACAATTTTCCATTACAAGCGCAATCATGGAAGAGGTCGTTGTCTTGCCATGTGCTCCTGCTACGGCAACACCTTTGCCGGCATTCATTAATCTTGCCAACATTTGTGCGCGATGAAGCACCGGAATGTTAAGTGCCTCTGCTGCTTTCCGCTCCACATTGTCCTTAGACAACGCTGTCGAATAAACAACAAGATCAGCACCTGTTACATGCTCCGGTTCATGACCGATATAGATTTTTGCACCTTTAGCTGCTAGTTTTTCCGTCAGTTCTTGACGGGCGACATCGGAGCCGGTTACTGTGTAACCCATTTCCAGCATGACACGGGCGATAGCACTCATCCCGTAACCGCCTATTCCGATGAAATGAATGTGTTCTGCTGTATTCAAAGACGGTTCACCAACCTTTTTCAGAATCCGAGTTGTACAATAAGCGGGAGCGAACGTCAGCTATTAAATAAAGCGTTCCAGTCACAACCCCAAGGTCTGTTTCCCCGGTAATTTGCTGTAGTTTAAGAAGGGCCTCTCGCCAATCTGGTTCAACGATAAGCTCAAAGGTTTGCTCCTCAGACTTCGCATTGCCAATCAAATCAGCTAACAGACCTGCCTCTAATTTATTTCGAAAATCAGGCTCGGTCACAATAAGTGTATCCACTATTGGTAGTATATGCTTAATAACACCTTGATGATTCTTATTCTCCAGCATACCCATCATAAGATGTAATCGATCATACTTGTAAGTAGATTTTATTGCAGCAGCAAGTGACTCTGCACCTTCTGGATTATGAGCTCCGTCAAGCAATAATCGCGGTGAGTCCGTCACCATCTCTAATCGGCCAGGCCATGCTGCCAGGCGAAGGCCTTCCAATAGTGCTTCATCCTCTACGATTAAAGCATAATATTGACGAAGAACCTCTAACGTCATGACCGCAACAGCGGCATTCATCCGCTGATGAGCCCCATTCAGTGTTATCGTTAATGGATCAATCGCACGGAACAAACCTTCGAAACGGAAGGATTGCTCATTTTCTTTCACAGATTGCTCCGTTATAGTAAATTGTTCACCTAATAAATATAGAGTACTTTTCTTATCTTTAGCGGTACGTTTCACAACATCGATTACTTCAGGCTGAGTTACTGCACTTACAACAGGAACACCGGCTTTAATTATGCCAGCTTTCTCCATTGCAACTGCGGATAGTGTATCGCCAAGGCGATCCATATGGTCATGCCCGACATTCGTAATTACGGAAATTACCGGCGTAACGATATTGGTTACATCAAGACGTCCACCAAGCCCTGTCTCCCACACGACATAATCGGGATAAGTAACCGTTGCATAATATAGCAGAGCCAACGCTGTCGATACCTCGAACATTGTCGGTGAGCCCAGTTCGGTTGCAGCAATAGCTTCAACTTGTGGTTTAATTATGTTCGCTAAACGCAATAAAGTCTCTTCTTCAATATCTTTGCCATTGTATTGAAAGCGATTAGTAAACTTCGTGATATAAGGTGAAGTAAACGTCCCGACATCATATCCGCTTTGAATGAGTACACTGGTCAAATAAGCGCAGGTCGAGCCTTTGCCATTCGTACCAGCGATATGAATAAACTTCAGCCTTCGTTGCGGATTATTCAACAACTCCAGCAGCTTCTCGATACGGTCAAGACCTGGTCTAATTCCGAATGGAATCAGACCATTAATCCAATCAACCGCTTCACGATAAGAGCGAAGTTCCTCGCTCTGTTCCAACTCAACACTGTTGTCATTCATATACGAATTTCCTTCTTCCTGAGCATTATCCGCGTAATTCCGCGATTCTTGCCAGCACTTTTTCGCGTTTATCCGCATAGTCTTTCATCTTCGCCCGCTCTTCTTCGATTACTTTCGCAGGTGCCTTTGCCACGAAGCCTTCATTGCCAAGCTTCTTCTCTACACGTTCAACTTCACTTGTTAATGTGACAACTTCTTTTTCCAGACGCTCAATTTCTTGCGAAATATCGATGAGCCCAGCTAATGGCAAATACAGCTCTGCACCAGTTACGATTGCTGTCATCGCTTTATCAGGCGCTCCCAACTCAAGTCCTGTTTCCAACATGGAAGTTCCGCAGAACCGTCTAACATATTCTTCATTACGGCTAAGAATAGCAGCTTCCACTTCACCTGAAGGCTTGATGATCAACTCAATCTTCTTGCTCATTGGCACATTTACTTCAGCACGAACGTTCCGTACCGAGCGAATAATGTCCATAAGAAGTTCCATTTCCTTCACAGCATCTGGAGCTTCAAGCGACTCGTCATAGGTCGGCCATGAAGCAAGTGTGATAGTCTCGCCTTCATGCGGAAGATGTTGCCATATCTCTTCACTGATATACGGCATAAACGGATGAATCAAGCGTTGCGTACGGTCAAGAACATAAGCAATAACCGATTGCGTTGCACGCTTCGATTCTTCATCAGTTCCGTACAGATTCAATTTGGCGAACTCAATATACCAATCACAGAGATCATCCCATATGAAATTATACAATACTCGGCCAGTTTCTCCGAACTCATAGCCATCGATCAAGCGAGTTACATCGCGAACCGTTTCATTCAAACGGTGTAAAATCCAACGATCTGCCGTGCTGAGTTTGCCGCTAATATCGATATCTGCTGCCGCAAAGCCTTCTAAATTCATCAAGGCAAAGCGAGATGCATTCCAAATTTTATTGGCAAAGTTACGAGCCTGCTCAACTTTCTCCCAGCGGAAACGAAGATCTTGACCCGGTGTACTGCTGGTAGAGATCATATAACGCATAGCATCCGCACCGTATTTCTCAATAACTTCAAGCGGATCAACGCCATTGCCTAACGACTTGGACATTTTGCGACCTTCTGAGTCGCGAACGAGACCATGGATAAGAACATCCTTGAACGGAATTTGGTCTGTAAATTCATAAGCTGTGAATATCATCCGAGCGACCCAGAAATAAATAATGTCATACCCGGTAACGAGTACATCTGTTGGGTAGAAACGTTTCAAATCCTCCGTTTGCTCTGGCCAACCTAGAGTTGAGAACGGCCACAATGCCGAGCTGAACCAAGTATCCAGCACATCATTATCTTGACGAAGCGATGTACTTCCACAAGCCGTACATTTCGATACCTCTTCACGAGCAACATGCATTTCACCACAAGATTCGCAGAACCATGCAGGAATACGATGTCCCCACCACAGCTGACGGGAGATACACCAGTCACGAACATTCTCAATCCAGTGAAGATATATTTTCTCAAAGCGATCAGGCACAAAATTTACGCCGTCGCCCGATTTCTGTGAATCAATTGCTCTCTCAGCAAGCGGCTGCATAGCTACGAACCATTGCGTGGACAAATAAGGTTCAACAACTGCGCCGCTCCGCTCACTATGACCAACCTGATGGACATGATCCTCAATACGGATACAAACACCCTGCTCCTGCAAATCCTTCACAAGCTGCTTACGGCAATCAGCACGATCCATCCCTTCATAAGGACCTGCCTGATCATTCATCGTGCCTGTCTCGTCCATAACGATAATTTGCGGCAGATCATGACGCAATCCAACCTCAAAGTCATTCGGGTCATGAGCCGGTGTAATCTTAACCGCCCCTGATCCAAACTCCTTGTCAACATACTCATCAGCAATAATCGGGATTTCTCGTCCGATAACTGGCAGTACGATTGTATGACCAATAAGATGCTTATAGCGATCATCCTCAGGATGAACCGCAACAGCAGAATCACCCAGCATCGTTTCAGGACGTGTCGTTGCAACGGTAATAAAGCCGCTTCCGTCTTTAAGCGGATATTGCAAATGATACAAATGACCGTTCAGCTCTTTATGCTCAACCTCAATATCAGACAAAGCTGTGCGAGCTGTCGGATCCCAGTTAATGATCTTTTTGCCGCGATAGATTAACCCTTTTTCGTATAAGCGAACGAATACTTCGCGAACAGCCTTAGATAACCCATCATCAAGCGTGAACCGTTCACGGGAATAGTCGAGTGATAATCCCATTTTAGCCCATTGATCCCGAATGGTATCTGCGTATTGATCTTTCCATTCCCATACCTTCTCAAGGAAAGCTTCTCTTCCGAGATCATAGCGGGAAATACCCTGTTCTCGCAGCTTCTGTTCTACTTTCGTTTGTGTAGCTATTCCTGCATGGTCCGTACCTGGCAGCCAAAGGGCATCAAACCCTTGCATCCTTTTGAAACGTACCAATATATCCTGCAATGTGAAATCGAGCGCATGCCCGATATGCAACATCCCCGTTACATTGGGAGGGGGAATAACAATTGTATAGGTTGGCGCATCAGGACGTTTGCCTGCTTCGAAAAATTGCCCCTGCATCCAGAAATCATACCATTTCTGTTCGGCAGTTTTCGGATCGTAAGTCGTCGGCATAGGCGTCGTTTGGTTATCAGACATAGTTTCCATTCCTCCTCAAGGTTTGCGAAGCAAAATCCACTTCGTAAGCATTAACTTTGGTTTTGCGAAGCAAATCCACTTCGTAAGCATTAACTTAGGTTTTGCGAAGCAAATCCTACTCAGCAATAATTACATACAAAAAAACCTTCCGCCCTTATAGCAAAGGACGAAAGGTTAGCTTCCGTGGTACCACCTTTGTTCCGCGCTAAAAAAAACGCGGCACTCAAACAGATAACGGCTGTGGCCGGCTCAAGTTAACAGGATTAATATCTTCCCGCTTCATTCAAGCAACTCCGGGGTGACTTGTAGCAGTAACTTCCTGCGGGACCTCTCAGCGTAACGGTTCCGCTCTCTGAAGGCTTGGCTGCGTACTCTTCCCCTTCAACGTCGATATTCATAACGTAAACACGTAAAGACAGATATAAAATATTTTAATCCTGTTAGCGATGAAAGTCAACTTTTGCATAAAAAAAGGCTGGTATGAAGAACGCCGCTAAGCGTCACTCGTACCAGCCATTCATTAATCGATATTAATGTCCGCCCATCATAATCGGAGCTTCTGTTTTCCCTTGTCCTTCAACCTGTCTTGGCTTCGTCAATAGGAATCCGACAAGCGTTCCGACTACGCCAATGCAAGTCAATACGAGGAATACATCTCCGTAGGAGGAAGATGCAATATCAGCAGGATTAACACCTGCGGTAACGTAATGCTCTGCCCGGCGAGCAAGAATCGTAGCCAACCCTGCAACCGCAAACGAAGTCATTACTTGTTGAGCCGCACTGGTTAACGATGTAACACGACTAACCAGCTCTATTGGTGCAGATTGGATAATATGAGTATTAAGCGGCATCATCGAAAGACCCATGCCAGCCCCAAGAAGAATAAGTGGTACCATATAAGATCCGATTCCCGCATTTGCGGAAATATTGGATAGCAGGAAAGCGCCGATTGTAACTAGACCAAGTCCTGCAATAACAAGTGGTCTTGCACCAATTTTGTCAAATAGCTTACCGCTAATCGGCATAAATAAACCAGCAGCTAGCGCTTGAGGAAGCAAAATCAAACCCGTTTCCAATGCTGTATAGCCCTTAACGGTCTGTAAAAACACAGGGAACAGGAATAAAGTACCGAATAAAGCAATCTGAGAAATCCACTGTACAATAATGCCGCGTGTAAAGTTCGAAGATGCGAATACACGCAGCTCAAGCAGCGGCTGTCTCCGGTTAAGCTCGACAATAATAAATATAATTAAAGAGATCCCACCAACGATTAGACCCGTTAATGTTTTGACTGAACCCCAATCCGTACTTCCTTCACTGACTCCATAAGCCAGACCAGCGAATGCAAGCGGAGCGAAGATCATCCCAAGAATATCAAGCTGCGGTACCGACTGACGCTTAATGACCGGCAAAGTACGAATACCGATAATTACGGCAATGACACCAATGGGCAAGTTAATAAGAAAAATCCAATGCCAGCTATGATAATCAACTAACCAACCAGCTAGAACTGGTCCAAGTGCGGGCGCAAGAAGCATTGGAATACCGATCATTCCCATTACTGCGCCTTGTTTGCCAGGAGGACTTAATCGGTAAGTAAAAGCCATAGCGATTGGTGCAACCATACCTCCACCAAGACCTTGAATAATACGATAAACGATAAGTTGCTCCGCCGTTGTTGCAAGTGCACAAAGTGCAGAACCTAGTGTGAACAAAACAATAGAGATCAAGAAAATTTGTTTGGCTCCGAATCGATCAGACAGCCATCCAGCCAATGGAATAACAGCAGCTTGTGCCAGTGCATAACCTGTGACTGTCCATTGTATTAATGTGAATGAAGCCCCTCCAAAATCTTCACTCAACTGGGGTATTGCGACATTCATTGCCGTACCGTCAAGTATGACCATAAACATACCAACAATAATGGCAAGAAGCGGCGCAATAATCGACCTAATAGAGGCCGAGCTTGCAGTTGCGTTTGTTGCAGACATCGATTTCTCTCCTTTTGTAGGCTATATGCGGCATAATCAAGCCACAGAAAAATGTGATCTTGGTTTTACGCAGCAAATGCCCTCTCTGTTTAAAGAATACCTTGACCACATTTTCTTACAACGATACAATGTGGTCATTGAGATCAAACTTTTTCATCTGCGGACAATTGTCCGCTTCACGAATATTACCGGACAATTGTCCGGCTGTCAATACATGAACCTGGACTATTTTTTTTAGAATGGAGTATGCGCTCATGTCAACTATTGGTAGAAGAAAAGACTCACAAGAAGTGAGTAAGCATATCCTGCATACAGCCAAATGCTTATTTGCTGAACATGGAGTGGGTGCTGTCAGTATGCATCAAGTGGCAAAAGCCGCTCATATTGGTCAAGCTACTTTATATCGCAGATATGCCAATAAATCCGATTTATGCATGGAACTAATGGAAGAAAACTTTAAAGCGTTCGCTAATGATGTCCGGAATAAGCTTGATGCAAAGTCCACTATGTCCGTTCAGGATCGATTAACTGTTGTCGCACAGCGGTTAATTCTCTTTCTTGATAAAGAGTTTGAATGGATTAGCGTTATCAATCTTCAAAGTCGCCAATGTGAAGCAAATGATCAAACCTTTTTCAATTCGCCACCCTATCAATTTTTATTTGCCACATACCATTCCTTACTGAGTGAAGCACTTAAAAACAATGAAATCGTGGACATTGATATCACTTTTACGGCACATATACTTATCACTGGATTTCCACCTGAATCGTATATGTATGTTAGAGAGGTCCTCGGTTATACATCAGCGCAGATCGCTGATTATTACTGTCAAAGCTTTATTAAACCCTTATTCAAAGTGAAAACCATGTAAATACTTATATTCTCAAACGAAATACCCCGATCTCCGTTTACAACGGACAAGCGGGGTATTTTTAGTATAGTTAAGGAATATACAGTAATTGCCCTTCGGCCACAGCAGATTCATTCAACCCATTATATAACAAAATTTCTCGTGGATTTAGACTGTAACGGACCGCAATTTTCTCTAATGTTTCATCTCTTTGAACGATACAAACACGGATTTTGCGGAATTCATTGTCATCCGTGCGTTTGCCTAGAAACAAGTTCTTCCATTCAATTTCATCACCTGAAGTTTGTGATTTTGTTAATTCTTCAGCCTGCTTAGCTGCGATCTGTTCAGCTTCATGACGAGCAGCCTGTTCTCGCTTGCTTGTCTGAAGTAAGGTCAATAGCCCGACATTCGCTGCGGATGCTGGATCTGCCTCAGGCTGTTTGCTGCTTAAGCCAATCCGAATCTCTTGCTTCTCTATTTCCTGCTGAGCTTCTGACTGGGCAATCCATTGCTCCTCCTGCCGCTTACGCTCCTGCTCCTGCTCCTGCTCTTGCTCTTGCTCTTGCTCTTGCTCTTGCTCCCACACATGCTCTTGCTCTTGCTCCTGCTCCTGCACACGCTCTGCTTCCAGCTCGTATACGTTGTTCACCTCAACTATATCCTGAGCTGCTGGTACCGTATACTGATGTACTGAGGATAACCAACCATTTTCATTAGCCTGATGTGGAGCATAAGTAATTTCGCGGTCATCTTGTTGAAGTGTCTCTTTGGAGGGTTCCTTCACTTGACTCGACTCGAACCACTGTGCAGCCGACCACCCTGAATCACGAGGAGATGCAGAAATCGTCACCGCTGCTTCTGCACTATCTTCCTCCACGATAAGTTCAGCTATGGGTTCGTCCTCTTCTTCAACGGGAGTATGCAATTGACCGCCTTCTCCAGTAAAAAAAGGCTGACCCGCTGAAGGTTGCCGTGCATACGCATCATAAATTTCTTCACTGGCGATTTCCCGTTCATGAACAACCGTAATTGGCTCTTCTCTCCACGCTTCCTCCGCTTCCGGAAGCGGTTCTACGAGAATACCGCGAAGCGATAATACGCCAGTAATATTAAGCGTGCGCGAAGATAATAAATCTACATCAAAGTTGTCAATTTCCACTGAAATCTCGTCCAACCGGGAAATCCGATTTAATGGCAGCGTAATTTCGACTGGAATCCAATGCTCCAACGTTTGCAGCACTGCTGGATCATTTTGACCCCGATAGACACCAGTTAAGAGCAATTGCCCTTTAAGGATAGCATGATCATCTTGCTCGATGACTTGAATGCGGGGAACAAGTTCAATCTCTTCAAGTTCATCGATAGCAGCAACTTCATCAGGCAAATGAATACGCTCATATACATCAAAGCGCAGTCCTTTCGTTTCATCCGACACGCTAAGTCCTCCCTCCCTATTGTGAATGCTTGGGCTAAAGTTACATTCCCTATTATTTATATGGCAGCAAAGGGAGGAGCATGACTATCAATTTTTATAGGATTAAAGCTTAGTTAGAAGTTTCGCCAGCCAATCGGGTTCCGGTGCATACACTTCAGTTAATTCCCCACTCCAAGGATGTACAAATGTTAAACGTTCGCCATGCAGTGCTTGATGTGGCAGCAAGCTGTCATCTCCACCGTATAACCTATCACCAATTAGCGGATGACCTAAATAGCTCATATGTACGCGAATCTGATGGGTCCTTCCTGTTTCAAGCCTAAGCCTCACTATTGATGCATGTTTATAGGTCTCCACCGTTTCATAATGCGTTATCGCTTGATCCCCTCCTGCACCCGCATGACGACGAGAGGAATGATGTCTGTCTTTGCCTATCGGAACATTAACCGTACCTGACAGCAGAGCCAGACGACCATGCACGACAGCAATATAACGTCTATCAATTTCCTTCTTTCTCATTGCCTCATCAAGACTCCATTGCGCCAAATCGTTCTTCGCATATAATACTGGACCCGATGTGTCATCATCCAGACGATGGATATGACGGATTGGTAATGGATCATCTGCAAGCAGTTGGTGGCGTGCTGCCGCTTCGTCCAATGTGCCTGATTGTCCTTTATAGGATTCGTGAACCGGCATTCCAGCTGATTTATTCCATACCATACAGAAATCATCATCGTACAATACTGTTGGTTGCGGGACTGCAGCATGGGCTCCTAATTGTGCAATCCGATAAAGGGGATCATTGATGATATGAACAGCAGGGAAAGCTAGAAGCCGTACAGCATCCCCTTCCCACTTGATACCACCAACGGAGAAAAGGCGGTTAATCCATTTGACCGGAAACAAAGAATGGGCCAGCAGCCATTGCCGCACGATATGCGGGTGGCTGCCGGCCTCAGGAAGACTGTCTTCCATTTGTTTCCTTGTGTCCGATTCGAAAGCTGACCTTGTTAGCAGGTCTGCTAAATGTAGTTCCAGCCATTGTCCTACGCGCCTATATGGACGCATCTGCATGAATCGAAACCTCCAATGTCGCGGTGAAACGACCTCTTTTTATAAACGGCTTAGAGCGATGCTGTGAGCCTCAATAGTAGCATCAATATCTTCGTTCGTATGAACAGCAGATACAAACATTCCTTCGAATTGCGAAGGTGCAATACTTACACCAAGATCAAGCATTGCGGCAAAATAAGTTTTGAATCGTTCCAGATCTGATGTTTTAGCTGTATCAAAATTGATTACCGTATTTTCAGTAAAGAATGGGCAGACCATGGAGCCTACTCGATTAATTGTGCTTGCAATTCCATGCTTGCGAGCATTATCTTCGAATCCACGCTGCAGCCTTACAGCCTGACGTTCTAAGAGCTCGTAGGTTTCAGGTGTCAACAGCTTCAATGTCGTATAACCTGCTGCCATTGCCAGTGGATTGCCTGACAATGTTCCCGCTTGATAGATAGGACCGCTTGGAGCGATCATCTCCATAATTTCGCGTTTGCCGCCATAAGCACCAACTGGCAATCCCCCGCCGATCACTTTGCCGAAGCAAGTTAAGTCAGGCGTTACGCCGTACAGTCCTTGTGCGCAATGATAGTTCACTCGGAAGCCCGTCATCACTTCATCGAATATTAGCAAACTGCCGTATTGGGTCGTCACATCCCGCAGTCCTTGCAAAAATCCTGGAAGCGGCGGTACAACACCCATGTTGCCGGCTATCGGCTCAACAATGACACAAGCGATTTCTTCGCCATATTTCTCAAAAGCCAATTTGACCGATTCGATATCGTTATAAGGAACGGTTATCGTCTGAGTAGCTACACTATCCGGCACACCGGGACTATCTGGCAAGCCAAGAGTAGCTACACCAGAACCTGCTTTAATCAGCAAGCTGTCTGCATGGCCATGATAAGAGCCTTCAAATTTCAATATTTTATTACGCTTCGTATATCCACGAGCAAGACGAAGGGCGCTCATCGTTGCCTCCGTACCGGAATTAACCATACGAACGATATCCACGGATGGTACACGTTCCACAACAAGCTCAGCCATTAGCGTTTCTAACTCAGTCGGAGCTCCGAAGCTTGTTCCCTTTTCCGCTGTACGTTTAATCGCCTCGATCACCTCAGGGTGGGCATGTCCCATAATAAGCGGACCCCATGAGCAGACGTAATCAATATAGCTGTTGCCATCAATATCATACACATGGCTGCCTGCTCCATGATCCATGTAAACTGGATTTAATCCCACTGATTTGAATGCACGAACTGGACTGTTAACACCGCCCGGCAGCACTTTTTTCGCTCTTGCAAAAGCCTCTACTGATCGGTCATCTTTTCTATTGCGCGGTTGATCATTCATTGGATTATTGTTCTCCTCTCAGCCAGCGCGAAGCATCCTTCGCATGGTAAGTAATAATCAAATCAGCTCCAGCACGTTTCATGCCTGTTAACGTTTCGAGCACCACAGCACGCTCATCAATCCAACCATTAGCGGAAGCGGCTTTTACCATCGAGTACTCGCCGCTCACGTTATAAGCGACAACAGGAAGGTCAAAATGATCCTTCAACTGACGAAGTACATCCAGATAAGCAAGTGCAGGCTTCACCATAAGCATATCAGCACCTTCAACTACATCTGACTCAGCCTCACGCAAAGCTTCACGCACATTAGCAGGGTCCATTTGATACGTTTTACGGTCACCGAATTGTGGTGCGGAGTGAGCAGCTTCACGGAATGGACCGTAGAAAGCAGATGCATATTTAACGGAATAAGACATAATTGGAATATGATTAAAACCAGCCTCGTCAAGGCCTTCACGAATTGCTGCAACAAATCCGTCCATCATATTAGACGGAGCAATCATATCTGCTCCTGCTTCCGCCTGCGACACAGCTGTCCGAACGAGCATAGTTAACGAAGCATCATTATCGATATCCGCTCTGCCCGTTGCTTCATCATGATGGATAATGCCGCAATGACCGTGATCGGTAAATTGGCATAAGCAGGTATCGGCGATTACAACGAGATCCGGCGCCCATTTCTTAATAGCTCTAGTCGCTTCTTGAACGATTCCATGTTGATCAAAAGCAGATGTGCCTTCAGCATCCTTATGTTCCGGAACACCGAACAGCATAATCGCTTGAATACCGGCAGCGGTGACTTCTTGAATTTCTTCCTCCAAGCGATCCATCGAAAAATGGTATACCCCAGGCATCGATACAATCTCATCCTTAATGTCAGTGCCATATGTAACAAAGATCGGATATATAAAATCATTAACGCTGAGGACGGTCTCTCTCACTAAGCTGCGAATAGCAGCTGTTTGACGCAATCTGCGATGTCTAACTATTGGAAACGTCATAATTGATTCCTCCTAAAGTTTTACGTAGTAAAACTGACTACGTAAACATGAATTAAGTTCAAGTAGTAAAACTGACTTCATTTATAGTAACCCGCGCTTGGCAGCTTGATGCTGGATCAGCGCTTCAACTAACGCGTCAATGGTTGCGGTTTCCGGCTCGATTGTAACCGTTAGATTAGATTCTGCCGCCGTTGTCGAAGTCAATGGACCGATGCTCGCAATGTCAACATCAGTGAATAACTCAGCTGGATCGTCAATTCCATTACGCTTCAGCAATTCTAGAAGATTAACAACTGTAGAAGAACTGGTGAACGTAACGATATTAATTTTCTTCTCTTTAATCCATTCTAATGCTTGCTCATCCTGTGTATCTGCCACAACCGTTTCATAAATAGCCAGATCTGTTGGCAAAAGACCTTTTGCTCGCAACTCACGAGGCAGCACATCACGCCCCAAATTGCCTCGCGGCAATAACACACGCTCACCGGGCTTGAACTCATTCTCCAACTGCTCCAGCAGACCTTCTGCTTGATACTTCATCGGCAACTCGACAACCGTCAGACCCCGGCTTAGCAACGCTTCTGCAGTCTTAGGACCAACAGCGGCGATACGCGCCGCATGGAAGCGCCGGATATCAATACCGAATTTCCGGATCCAATGGAAGAAATAGTCCACACCATTCACACTAGTGAACATGATCCATTGATATTGCTCTGCTTCTTCCAACCCTTGTCGAAGATCAGCTATCGTTTGCTCATCACGCGGCTCACGTGTTTCGATAACCGGAAACTCGCATGGCTCTCCTCCAAGCTCTTCTATCCGATCCGCAAGCTCACTAGCTTGTGCTCTTGCCCGAGTGACAAGCACTCGCACGCCAAACAATGGCTTTCTCTCATACCATTGCAGCTTCTCACGCTGGAGCACGACCTCGCCGACTACAATAACAGCAGGCGCTTTGAAGTTGGCTTCCTTCACAATCCGTTCAATCGATTCCAAGGTGCCAACTACGGTTTCCTGTTCAACACGAGTTCCCCACCGAATGAGTGCTACTGGTGTATCAGAACTCTTGCCATGCCTGATGAGTTGCTCTGCGATGTACCCGATCTTCGCAACTCCCATCAAAAAAATCAATGTGCCGGTAGCATTGGTTACTTTATCCCAATGGATTGTACGATCCAGCTTCTCTGGGCTTTCATGTCCTGTAATAATAGAAAGGGATGAGGCCAAATCACGATGGGTAACAGGAATGCCTGCATAAGCTGGAACTGCTATAGCCGAAGTAATGCCTGGCACAATCTCAAATTCAATACCATGCTCTTGAAGAAGCTCAGCTTCTTCTCCGACGCGCCCGAATATCGTCGGATCTCCACCCTTCAATCTGGTAACCGACTTCCCTTGCAACGCCAAATCAACGAGTAATTGATTAATTTCTTCTTGCTTCATCGTATGGCGATCAGGAAGCTTGCCCACATATATTTTTTGAGCGCCGTCTTTCATATACCTTAACAGCCTTGGACTCGCTAATCGGTCATAAACGATAACATCACTTCTTTTTAAACATTCTAAACCACGTATTGTAATAAGCTTAGGATCACCTGGACCTGCACCAACTAAATAAACAACGCCTTTATCCATGGTTATCCCCGATTTCCGCTAAAATGCGATCTGCACCTCGCTCTACCAATGCCGAGGCAACTTCTAACCCGAGCTGCTCAGGATCGCTCCCCGTTCGGAATTCCTTAAGCAGTACTGATCCATCTGGCGAGCCTACTATTCCAGTAAGCGATAAGACTGCATCTGCCAAACTTCCGTCAGCAGACCTCTCCACGACTGCATACGCACCAATTGGAATCTGACAGCCGCCATTCAATGCCTTCAAGAAACTGCGTTCCGCACGAACGGCAAGTGACGTTTCCTCATCGTTATATAGGGCAAGCAGCTCTCTGACGCCGGCATCCTCTTCACGACATTCGATACCAAGTGCACCTTGTCCGACAGCAGGAACAGAAATATCAACAGGGATAAAAGCAGAAATACGATCTTGCCAGCCCATCCTATTCAAACCAGCTGCTGCTAGAACAACGGCATCGAATCCTTCTGTTTCCAGCTTCTTGATGCGTGAGTCGATATTCCCTCTAATCCATTCCACCGAGAGGTCTGCCCTAGCGTTCTTGAGCTGGCTCGAGCGGCGAAGGCTGCTCGTCCCTACCTTAGCTCCTGCAGGCAAGTCTGCAAAAGAGGCACCCTCTTTCATAATTAAACAATCACGCGGGTCAACCCGTTTAGGAACTGCACCATTCATTAAACCTTCAGGCAGGACAGACGGCATATCCTTCATGCTATGAACAGCCATGTCGATTTCACCATCAAGCAAAGCTTGTTCAATCTCTTTGACGAATAAGCCTTTCCCTCCAACCTTGGATAGGGTCACATCAAGAATACGATCACCTTTGGTGACGATTTTACGAATTTCAAATCCGTAGCCGAATCCATGCATTTCACTGATCCGTTTAAGTTCATCGATGACTTGTCCTGTTTGTGTTAAAGCGAGTGCGCTCTGCCGAGTGCCTACTACTATGATGCGTTGTCCATTACTTGATAATCCCATTATGTATTCCTCCAGTCATCAGCTTACGAAGGCGTGTTAACCAAGCCTCGATATCCTTGTCTCCTTCTTCATACAGAGGCACCTCGGCCGCTGCCATTCGCAACAGAGCCTCTCGTTCACGCTTGTCCTCTATGGTAACCAAAATCAATTCCCGCAGTTCTCTTAGACGCTTAACGCTATCTGTGTACTCCAGTCCATACTGTTGCTCCAATTCTTGCTTAATACGGATGGATAGTGCAGGACTCGCTCCTGAAGCGGACACGGCTATAAGTAAATCCCCGCGCCTGACGACGGAGGGATTCACCATATTGCCGAAGCTCGAATCATCAACAACATTTACCCATGCTCCTGCTTGTCTAGCCTCTTCTGCGATTCTTTTGTTCAGCTCCGAATCATTCGTAGCAGCAAATACTAATCGTGCATCCTGAATGTCGGCCGCTGAATAACCACGCTCGATATAATGAAACGCTCCTGCCTTAGCCCATTCTTGCAATCTCGTTGTCAATTGCGGACTGATTAGAAATAGATTATCAGCGCCTGCATCTAGAAGACTCTTTATTTTGCGTTCCGCAACAGCACCGCCGCCAACAACGGTTATTTTTTCGCCTTGCAGTTGAAGCATTACCGGGTAATATTCGTTCATGAGCATCCCCTAGTTTAATGAAAAGTAGACAAGAAGTTCGATAATATATTAAGAATAAGTACCCCAAACGCCACGATATGAAGCCTTGCAAGCTGGGTTCCAGATCGCTTGAGAAGGGCTCGCTGAATCACATAGATGACGTAAATCGCCAAAGCTGCGAATGAAGTTAATACCTTCCAGTCGAGCAGCAGCATCGGTCTGCCTTCCACGAGCAGTACAGTGACTGCTATAGACAATGACATGGTAAGCAGCGGCACACCTACGATGACAGCTCGGTCCGAATACCGTTCGATTGTATCTAAGCTCGGGAACCTTCTAACATATTTAGACCAACGCTTTCCTTTAAGCTGATTGTGCAGAAAAATATACATGCCCGCAAGGATCGTCCCTATCGTCAAGGATGCGTATGCACATAAAATCAAGCTAATATGAACGAACAGCAGCTCTTGCATCGTCGCTGAGATAGCGAGTTGTGCACCGTCTCCAGGCTGACTATACAAATTAAGCGCAAAAACTGCGAATCCGACTATATTGACTAGAAACACAAAAAACTCAATTTTGAAAAATCGACTTATAACGAGTGAGATGGTTACTAGCAACCAAGAAAATCCAAGCCAATATTCAAACTCAGATATGGTCGTCAATTCAAAATGAGATATTGCTCGTACGACTAAAAAACCAGTCTGCATGATCCATACAAAAATAAGGAGCCCTGTTCCAATACGTTTTGCTCTCCGGTTCGCATCAATGAAATCGGAGAAATAAAACAGCAGGCTCAGGGCGTAAATATAAAGTATCGCGTCGTACATCCAATTTTGCGTTACCATCAGCGCCTCCACTTTGCCTTTCTGCTTATAGCTAGAAAGAGCTTCTACCGAGTGATAGACGCCAGCGTTGCCGAAGCTGGACGTGTTGTCATGTTTTTGTTTTTTGCTCCAGCTATCGACTCTGCCTCAGCATCACGCTCAGCCTGCTTAGATTCCGCAAGCTGATCTTCAAGCGCGAACAGCTTAACAAACATGTTCATCGCTTCATCTGCACGCTTCTCACCGGCCATTTCTTTAATTCGCAATATAGGATCTTGCATCATTTGATTCACAATGCTCTTCGTCAACTTGCGAATTACTTTAAGCTCATGATCGTCTAGATCTGGCAGCTTGTTAGTCAAGCTATTTATCGTTTCTTCATGAATATCTGCTGCTTTCGTCTGCAATGCTCTAATAAGCGGAACAACACCCAACGTCTTGTACCATTGTGCAAACAAATCGATTTCTTCGTTAATCATCGTTTCGATCTTAGCCGCTTCCTTACGACGATGCTCTAGATTGCTTTCCACGATACCTTCCAAGTCATCGATATCGTATAAGAAAACATTATCAACAGCAGCAATCGCAGGATCCAGATCCCGAGGAACGGCAATATCAATCATGAACAGAGGTTTGGATTTGCGACGATGCATCGCTCCGGCTACTAGTTGTCTAGTAAGCACATACCCTTTCGCACCTGTCGAACTAATCACGATATCTACTTCAGGAAGTTTGGTCACAGCATCTTCCATGGAGCAAGCCACACCATTGAACTTATCAGCCAATTGAGCAGCACGTTCATAAGTACGGTTCACAACAATTACGCGATCTGCACCATTTGCATACAAGTGCTTCGCCGTTAATTCGCTCGTCTCGCCAGCACCAATGATCATAACTGTCTTCTTGTTGAACTGCCCAAATATTCGTTTACCTAATTCAACTGCAGCATAACTCACGGACACCGCAGATTCGCCGATTGTTGTTTCGGAATGTGCACGCTTCGCCATAGTAACAGCTTGTTTGAACAGCATATTAAACAATGTTCCAGTCGTCTTCTGTTCCTGTGCTAAAGCAAAAGCATCCTTCACTTGACCTAAAATTTGCGTCTCGCCAATAACCATGGAATCAAGACCACTTGTCACTCGGAATAAATGCTCGATCGCTTTGTCGTCTTCATACATATATAGATGGTTCGTAAATTCTTGTCTAGGCAGTTTGAACCACTGTTCCATGAAACTACGGATATAGTGACCACATAAATGATGCCTGTCTACTACAGCGTACAGCTCAGTACGGTTGCAGGTCGCCACAATGACACACTCCATAATACTGTTCGTATTCATAAGTTGTCTTAGCGCTTCCGGTAAATCTGTATCTTCAATTGCAAAGCGTTCTCTAACTTCCACTGGAGCTGTTCGGTAGTTCAATCCGACTACGATAATGTGCATGCGCGATCACCTGCCTTTCTATACAAAATATCGTTACATTACTTAATGTCCATAGTAATTATAGCATAGTTCATTGTTCATTTAGGCTTCATTTATGAATAATATTTGAAATACACCTAACTATTATTCCCTATTCATACAAAGAAATAACCATGGACCGGAGTCTATGGTTATTTCTGCAATATTCATTGTGAGAGCCCTTAAACCAGCTCGACTTGTTTCATTATCGGGTCTTCAACTTGCAACTCGCCCATTCCGCGCACAAGCTTCTTAGCATGTGTCTTGGTTGGCTTAAGTGCAGCGATCATGTAGTCGATCGCAAGCTGTGGATCCACGGTTTCACCACAAGTGTAACAATCAAGCGCGGCGAAGCCTTTCTCAGGATACGTGTGAATAGAGAGGTGACTCTCCGACAGCAGCACAAGCACCGTTGCTCCTTGAGGCTCAAATTGTTTAGATTGCACTGACATTACGGTAGCACCGCATGCTTCAGCAGCCTCCACCATCTGGGCTTGCAAAAATTCAGCATTGTTAAGCAGATCAAAATCTACTCCCCAAGCATCAACAGCAACGTGTCTTCCGAAAGTTGAGTATTCCATCTTTCGGTTCCCCCTTCCTAGGAATAAAATGTTTAAAAAATTTCATCCGCTAGGACCTACGTCATTCACTTCTCGAGGGTCTAATCTCTCGCAACATAACCATGTCCTGAGTGAATCCTGGTTCCTATTTTGTTATGAATCATTTATTCAACGAGATTAAAAATAACATCTATTCGGTGTAAATGCAACCCTTTTTTCAAAAGAAATTTAATCCATACGTTTCCAATAGACCCCGTATACAAAATATGATAGGCAAGCTGCTTCGGTACCACTTCGGCAAGTTATTTCGCCATTAAATTTCTCGCGTCCTGCGAGCTTTTATATAGAAATGTGATCAACATTCCTGTTGATTTCTGGAACCATAAATTTCAGTCGAAAAGAGTGTTTGTAAGGTCCGTTCGGAAAACAAAAAGAAGGAACCGCATAGACGGTTCCTTCTCCATCAATTTCTTAATTAAGCTTCCAGTATGAACAGTTTCTGAGTTTGTACAGCTAGACGCTCGTCAATATCGTTAATTTGGGAAGCGTCTTTCGTTTGATTACGAAGATCCAATAGTTCATTAATCGAATTGTTAACCATTTCGATTTCTCTTTCAATCAAGCGACTGCGAAATACTTGCTCCAACTGTCCGACCGTATCCTTGTATTCGAATACAACTTTTAATTCTGATGCAGTGCTCTCCTCAATCTTACGAACAGCACCCTTATTATAGTGGTAGATCATCGTATAATGACTATAAATGCGATTTACGACTGCGTCCCCATGGAAGGCCGAAACGGCTTTGCGCATGGCATTAGTCAACTTAGGGTGTACAAGGCGGCAGGATAGCTCGCATACATAACGGTCTCCTTGATGTTCAAAGGTCAGTGTGACCTCTTCCCTCCCTGCTACGTCTTCGAGAACCAGCTCCTGATTGCCGTTTTCGAGTACCATCACCTGAAGGTGAACTTGCTGGTCATCAAAAAACCGGACGAATTGAGACATCTCATCATTCGTTAATTGCAGTTTGGCGTATACATACTCTGTGGCTAGCCGCTGAGCCATAAAAATCTCCTCAATTCTTTGAATTGCACGCTTCTGATCTGTTTAATAAACTTGCTTAAGTATATTATACGTGATCAGAACATTTTATTCCTGCCGTCCAGCCCCGAAATTCTCGCATATTTTTGAAAAAACCGAAAAAAATTACGATTCGCTTAACCTTTTTCACTGAATCCTCGCCATTTAGCAAGAATTCGCAGTACTTTCTCCGTTATATGCTAATCGCCTCTGTAATAACTTCCCACAATTCATCCCGGCCCATTCCTTTTTCGGAAGAGAATAGGACGACCTTATCACGAGGGTCAGCTTCCAAGGTTTCCTTAATAATCTTAATATGCTTGTCCCATTTGCTCTTAGGAATTTTATCTGCTTTAGTGGCTACGATGCAGGTAGGAATGTTGTAATGCTTCAGCCAATGATACATAAGCTGATCATCTTTTGTTGGTGCATGTCTAATATCGACAAGCAATAATTGCAGCATTAAGGGCTCGCGGTCTTTAATATAAGTCTCGATCATCTTACCGAACTGTTCACGCTGTGTTTTGGATACCTTTGCATAGCCATAACCAGGAAAATCGACAAAATAGACCATATCATTAATCCGATAATAATTGAGTTGCTGGGTTTTGCCGGGGTTCGCACTCGTTCTTGCTAAGTTTTTACGCATAATCATCTTATTAATCAATGAAGATTTGCCGACATTGGAACGCCCTGCCAGAGCAATCTCTGGCAAGGCGTCCTCCGGATATTGATGAGGCTGTACTGCGCTTATAATAAATTCTGCTTGTGTAATTTTCATGATATTGGTGATCCTGCTTTCTCTTCCGTATTAACCGGCAGTAACGCATGATGAAGAACTTCATCCATATGACCTACGGGTACGAATGTTAGCTCACCACGTACGCTATCAGGAATATCATGAAGATCGCGCTCATTATCTTTCGGCATTAATATTTTCTTAATACCTGCACGATGTGCCGCTAACGATTTTTCCTTCAAGCCGCCAATTGGCAGTACTCTGCCTCGCAACGTGATCTCTCCGGTCATAGCAACCTCTTTAGATACGAAACGATTCGTAAGCGCCGATATAAGCGCAGTTGCGATCGTAATTCCCGCCGATGGTCCATCCTTAGGGATTGCACCTTCGGGTATATGAATATGAATGTCGTTCTTCTCGTGGAAGCCTGTATCGATTCCCAGCTCCAGCGCTTTTGAACGGGTATAACTAAATGCAGCCTGTGCTGACTCTTTCATCACATCGCCTAGCTGCCCTGTCAAGGTCAACTTGCCGCTGCCCGGCATAACTGTCACTTCAATGACTAGTGTATCGCCGCCAACCTCTGTCCAAGCTAGACCAGTGACCGCTCCAATCTGGTCCTCGCTCTCCGCCATACCATAACGGAACTTGGATGGTCCGAGCCATTCTTTTAGCAAATCAGAATCTACTTCCAATGTCTCGACTGATTGCTGCACTTGCTCAGTAGAGCCGAATGCGGCATCAAGCGTATTGGCTAGCGGGTCCTCTAATTGTTCTTTCGCAGCTACTACGTCGCTTTCCTGAAGCTTAGCTCCCCTATCTACAACATACTTCGCCGCTTTCCGGCAAAGCGCAGCGATTTGCTGCTCTAAATTACGAACACCAGACTCACGTGTGTATTCACGAATCAACTGCAGCAGTACGGTCTCGTTGACAACAAGCTGCTCAACTGCAAGACCATGCTCCCGCTTCTGCTTCGGCAATAAATACCGGTCGGCAATTTGCAGCTTTTCCAATTCCGTATAGCCAGGAATATAAAGCACTTCCATCCGGTCAAGCAAAGGCCGAGGAATATTGTGCATGGCATTGGCCGTCGTTATAAACAATACATGGGATAAGTCGAACGGTACTTCAACGTAATGATCGCTGAACGTATTGTTTTGTTCGGGATCTAATACCTCGAGCAATGCTGAAGCTGGATCGCCCCTGAAGTCCATTGCCATCTTGTCTATCTCATCCAGTAAAAATACCGGATTGGACGAGCTAGCCGTCTTCATGCCTTGAATGATTCGTCCCGGCATAGCGCCAACATAAGTCCGCCTGTGGCCTCGAATTTCCGCTTCATCCCGAACACCGCCTAGAGATATACGGACAAACTTGCGTCCTAGCGACTTCGCTATTGAACGAGCCAATGAGGTTTTCCCGACTCCTGGAGGCCCTACTAAGCAGAGAATCGGGCCTTTCATTTTTTTAACAAGCTGCTGTACGGCCAAATATTCTAGAACTCGTTCTTTTGGTTTTTCCAAACCATAATGATCTTCATTCAAAATATCTTCCGCTTTGCTAAGACTAAGATCATCCTCTGTCAGCTTGTTCCAAGGAAGAGCTAATAGCCAATCGATATAATTGCGAATTACGCCGCCCTCAGCGGAACTTGCAGGCATTTTCTCAAGACGATCGATTTCCTTCTCAATCTTCTCTTTTACCTGCTCTGGAACGCCAGCTTCAGCAAGCTGGCTCCGAAGCTCTTCAACCTCGCCGGCACGGCCTTCCTTCTCGCCAAGCTCCTTCTGAATCGCCTTCATCTGCTCACGCAAATAATATTCCTTCTGCGTCTTCTCCATCTGTTTCTTCACGCGTTGGTTTATTTTGCGCTCCAGCTCCAGCACTTCTCGCTCATTATTCAGAATATCAAGCAGCTTCTCAAGCCGTTCGCGTACATCCACGGTTTCGAGAATATCCTGTTTATCCTTAATTTTAAGCGAGAGATGACTCGTGATGACATCAGCTAGACGACCAGGCTCATCAATATCGGAGACTGCTGCATGCGTTTCAGGCGTAACCTTCTTAGACAAGGAAATGTAATGCTCGAACTGACTGAGCACCGTTCGCATAAGCGCATCTATTTCGGGATCCTCTGTATCCTGCTCAGGGAGCTCCTTGATAGATACCTCGTAGAACTCTTCGTTAGGAACGTAGTCCACAATTTCTGCTCGCACTACTCCTTCAACAAGTACACGAATGGTGCCGTTTGGCAGCTTCAGCATTTGTCGTACGCGTGCAATTGTACCGACTCGGTAAATATCCTCTTCCGTCGGCTCTTCGATGTTCACCTCGGATTGTGAACAAAGCAAGATCATATGATCATCAATCATCGCACGTTCCAACGCTCGCACCGATTTGTCTCTACCCACATCTAGGTGGAGAACCATGCTGGGATATACAAGCAACCCCCTCAGCGGAAGCAAGGGAATTCGACGACTTTTCGTTTTTGCGGGTCCCATACCAGCACCTCCAAATGTTCTGTATACCCTATTTTATCATTCTGCGGAATCCGCCTGCAAATAGGGAACTCCGGAGGCAATATAAAGGTCAGTGCCAACATGTGCTTCTACCTCTTCTATAGCCGTATCTCCAATAGGGAATACGTGGTTAAATACTTCATCTACCCGATCAACCGGAATGACCTTCAACCCTTCTAGATTAGCAAATATGGCTTGCCAATTTTCACGCGGAATAATGACGGTATCCGCACCAGCTTGGAATGCAGCTTCCACTTTCGCTAGTACACCGCCAACCGGCTTGACGTCGCCATGAATCCCTACTTCGCCTGTCATAGCCAGTTTATTGTCTACTGGCAGCTCCTTAATTGCCGAAGCAATTGCGGTTGCCATGGCAATACCTGCAGATGGACCGTCGATAGGCGTACCTCCAGGAAAATTAATATGCAAGTCATAATCCTGCGGATTCAATCCATAACGACGAAGCATCGTCAGCACATTCTCCACAGAGCCCTTCGCCATACTTTTACGGCGCAACGTACGGGAACCGCCCCCCAGTTCCTCTTCATCTACAACGCCAGTAATGGTATATTGACCTTTTCCAGTGGCAACAGGAATCGCGCTTACTTCAATTTCGAGCATCATCCCCAAATTAGGTCCATATACGGCAAGACCATTTACAAAACCAATTTGCGGCTCTTGAGGCACTTTGCGATCCGGGCGCGGAGGAATTTGACTGCTGTTCACTACCCATTCTATATCAGCAGCAGTGATATTGTCTCGTTTCTCTGACAAAGCGACGCCAGCAGCGAGCTGAATGACATTAACAGCTTCCCGTCCGTTCGTTGCATACCTCTTCACAACTTCTACAGCATCAGGACATGGACCAAACCCAATTTTCTTAATCGCGTTCTCGGCAATTAATGAAACTTCAGAAGCAAGCAGTGGACGGAAAAAGATTTCCATGCAGCGCGAGCGAATAGCCGGCGGCAGATCCTGCGGTGAACGAGTTGTTGCTCCGACCAGACGGAAATCAGCAGGCAGGCCATTTTGGAATATATCATGAATAAACACCGGTATATTCGCATCTTCTGAATTATAGTAGGCGCTCTCTAGAAATACTTTGCGATCTTCCAGCACCTTTAACAGCTTATTCATTTGAACGGGATGCAATTCACCGATTTCATCGATAAATAAAATACCGCCATGCGCCTTCGTTACAGCACCTGGTTTGGGCTGCGGAATGCCAGCGACCCCCATTGCTCCTGCACCTTGATATATCGGGTCATGAACGGAACCGATTAATGGATCGGCAATTCCTCTTTCGTCAAACCTTGCGGTTGTTGCATCAATCTCTGTAAACTTAGCCTCTGGCAGAAAAGGTGATGAAGGGTTCTTCTTCGCTTCCTCCAGCACAACGCGTGCCGCGGCTGTCTTACCAACACCCGGAGGACCGTAGATAATGACATGTTGTGGATTAGCGCTGCATAATGCCGCTTTTAACGCACGTAAGCCATCTATTTGACCGACGATATCCTGCATCGCTTGCGGTCTTGTTTTCTCAGCTAGCGGCTTCGTAAGCGAAATGGAGCGCAGCTTGCGAAGCTTATCCATTTCTTTGCGAGACTCTCGATCGACCGCCGAACGGTTCGTTTTTTGATTGCGCAGTAAATTCCAGAAGTATAATCCGATGACCACAGCAAAAAAAACTTGAATCAACATCAATATCACACTTAAACTCATCCGTAATCCACTCCTCCAACAATGAAATATAAGCATCAAATAAATGTGAAGCTATCTCCTATTTCCAAAGGCAAAGCACATTAACTGCCACAAGATAAGAGCTCATAATTGGTAGTATTGCCCCATGGGCCAGGGAATAACCGCTAGTACATTTATTTTCCTCCTGTTACTCCATCATTATTTATCATTTATCGAGGCCAATCATTTTCATTGTTCCTTTTCCCTTAATTCCTGTACATTAATAGGGCGATTGCTTAACCCCATGTAGCCAATCTTTAATTTGACGGTAGGCTTGATCGTTATCTTTGCGAATTCCGAATCCCAATCCTTCTTCATGGCCTTCCAGTCTTTTCTATAGCTTCGATGAATCAAATCAGCAAACTGAACTGCGTCGGTATTCATTGACTGCAACGCCTTCCAACTGGTATCAACCAAAGCAATAACTTCCTTCTCA
Source organism: Pristimantibacillus sp. (assembly GCA_048976605.1). Taxonomy (GTDB): domain Bacteria; phylum Bacillota; class Bacilli; order Paenibacillales; family Paenibacillaceae; genus Pristimantibacillus. The sequence goes on from JBHGUX010000056.1 coordinate 146,713, forward strand.
GCTTGTTGCTCCATCTGTCTAATAACCTCCGGCTTAAACAATTCGAGGGAACTGCATTCCGTCTCCGTAAGCATGGCCGTAGCATCGATACTGACATTCATGACAATTCCCTTCTCGTTCTTAACAGGATGTAGCTTTGTGGCAGATTGTGTAATTACAAAAGTATTACGATTCTTTTGATTATTCAGACATCGCGTCGTAATTGTCGTTTGATTCACAGCATTGCGTAAGAAGGCAACTCCAAGCGCCTCTTTACGAGACAACCAGCCGATCATTTTATCATTCTTGATTACGGCTAACCTACCCATTCTAATCTTCGAAGGCAAAGTTGTATTCTGAAAGTCTTGCAGAGAGGAAGTATCCTCTTCCCCAGATATGAGTACTTCTGGAAGTAATGCACTACCGGAATCGCTGGCTAAATTCATTGCAAGTTTAAATATATTTACCTCTGGAAGCACAGATGTGTACTTGGACTCCAATCTATTAATGTCCCTAATGCCACTTCCTGGTATTTTTTGGATCTGCATCATTTGCTCTATTATTTTCCGTGATTTTCCTGATGTTATGAGTACATCGACCGTTTCGCGAGCATCAGGATTTCGGAAATAGACGTCCAAAATGGGATTCAGACCACGCCTTGCTGTCTCTTCACTAAGGATGATAACCCCATTATGAGCAAAATAGAGCTTTCGCGGGCTTTCCGAGAAGCTTTTAGCATTTGCATCACGAATCGTTCGTCCTTTTGTAGAATAGGCGACAACAGGTGAGTTATTTCCTCCTCCTCCCATGCCTAGACCCGACGATATCGCTGAAGGAATAATTACTTGATACGACACAATATAGTCATCTCCTGCTATGTCAATCGACGTTGCCGATGTAATAGCCAGCTCATTTAATTCAATTCGGCTCCAACAACCAGACAGCATCATACAGCCAAACCATAAAATCATGACAGCTATTAATCGACGTTTCATATTCGCTCCCTTTCCTTCTCGGTCCGTCATTTGCTGCCTGATTCGTTTTCACCATCTGTCTGTGTTTGCTTGCTTTTTTTAGCAGTCTGCTGATTCTTGGCGGTTTGACGTTGCGTGCCTCCAAAATCAACATATTTCGGACGTCTTTTCATCATCCACCATGGCACTCGAAGGAATACATCTTTCAAGTTGCCTGGTTCAAGCGGTGATAATGGCGTTAAATAAGGAACTCCAAATGATCGTAGCCCCGCCAAATGAGCTAGCAGGATCATCATGCCGGTCATTATGCCAAAGACCCCTAAAGTCCCAGCCAAAAACATCATGAGGAACCGAATTAATCTTGCGGCCGTTCCCATATTAACCGATGGAATGACGAAGCTGGAAATTGCCGTGAATGAAACGACAATAACCATCGAAGCAGAAACAAGACCTGCTTGTACAGCAGATTGACCAAGCACAAGCGCTCCTACAATTGACATTGCTGAACCAATGATCCGAGGCATTCGAACGCCTGCTTCCCGTAATATTTCGAATGTAAGTTCCATCAACATCGCTTCAATTAAAGCAGGAAAAGGAACTCCTTCCCGCTGTGCTGCAAGACTAATCAGCAACGGAGTCGGCAACATCTCTTGGTGAAAAGTGGTTATCGCAATATAAAGGGAGGGAACTAGCATCGAGACCAAAAAGGAAACAAATCGGATAAACCGTAAAAAGGTCGCAATATCAAACCGTTGGTAATAGTCCTCACTTGATTGAAAAAACTTAACAAAAGTAACCGGAGCAAGCAGCACAAAAGGTGTACCGTCCACTATAATGGCAATTTGCCCCTCAAGCAGTCCCGCTGCGATTGCATCAGGTCTTTCTGTATTTTGCAATAGCGGAAAAGGTGTAAACGTCTTGTCCTCAATAAATTCTTCGATATAGCCGCTTTCCAATATACTGTCCGTATCGATGGCATCGAGCCTTCGGTGTACTTCCTTAATAATCTTATCCTCAGCGATCCCCTGCATATAAACAACTGCAACAGTCGTTCGTGTTTGTTTGCCAATCAGCTTATAATCCATTCGAAGATGGATAGATTTAATTTTTTTTCGGATAAGGGAAGTATTGGTTACTATACTCTCAGTAAACCCTTCCTTGGGTCCTCGTACTACTGCTTGTGTGGAAGACTCCTCAACTGCTCGCCTATCTCCACCTGAAGTAGACACAGAGAGCGCTTGATCGCATCCTTCCATCAAAATAACCGTACAGCCTTCCAGTATCGCAAGCAGTACATCATGAGTGGAACTGAGCTTGCGTATATTTCCTGCAGCAAGCGAGCCATCCATTAGCTGTTGGAAAGCTTGTTGTGAAGTTACAGCTTCTCTCGCCTCCGCTTTTTCCACAGCAATACTCATGACCAATAAGTTAATCGCATTAGAATCAACAATACTAGAGATATACAGTAGAGCAATTGGACGATTACCGGCATCATGCATACGTCGTGTAATGATATCCGGCCCCCCGCCTAATTGCCCTGTAATATTCTCAATATTCGACTCCAGCTGTATCGTTAATTCATCTGTCATCCTATTTGCACCTTCTTGCTCCAAGTCTGGCGAATCCACAGCACTAGAAGCAGTAATATGGGTATTAGAACCTGAAATAGAGGAAAGTGAAAAACCACATTGTATTGGAAGCCAACCCACACCTGCTGCATATAACTTCTGAATAATAATGAACCTGCGAATAACACGGTAGCAATAGGCCATATTGCGGTTTTATGCTTTAGATTAAAAAGATAAGACAACCCTAGTACAGCACCAAAATAATAGGCAGTTAATTTAAAAAAGACACCTGTAAACAACAATAAAGCGACTACGGGATCTATTCGTTCTAAGAAATTTCCAATTTGGATCAAATTGGCCATCTGTATAAAGGGCATATTTGATACCGTAGCGAGCCTGCCCATTCCTAATATAATGAACAAATTAGTTAAAGTAATAAATAAGCCAGAGAACAAATAACATTTTACCGTAAGTTTCGATATACCTTTGGGATCCGAGGAATTCCAGAACATAAGGAATAGAACAACCTCCCCGAAAGGGAATGAGATAAGCTTCGGTATCGCTGCATGAAGGATCGGCATCAGACCATTCTCCAGCACTGGAGTCGTATTGTTGAAGTGAAGAAGTCCCGATAAAGCGATGAAAAGAATTAAAAGAAGGTATAAACCTATAACAATCGGAAATATCACTTCAGCCATCTGAAAAAAAACGTTAATTCCTTTGCTTACGACATAACAAGATAAAGCACAAATCACAAAAACGATAACTGGTAATGGCGTATTAGGAAGTAAATACATAACCGTTAAATCACCGAATTCTCTTACATTGCGGATCGAACTATAGCAAAAATAAAGGATATAGGCGAATGAAAGAACGAATCCGATTGGCTTCCCAAAATTCTTTAACAGCAGTTCGAACAAGTGAGCGCGTGGTTCTTTTCGGTAGATGGGCAATGTGATTAGAACTAATAAGAGCAGTCCTCCTACCATTCCCACTAACACAGCCAGCCAAGCATCTTTTCCTACCTCTCCTGCAAGTAGAAATAAAGAGGAACTACCGATAATAAATAACATGAAGGTGGAAGCAAGCTGACTATGACTTATTTTCTCCATGCCTTCACACCCTTCTCCATAAATTACCTGTTTCCTAAGTTGCCCCTCTTAACTTGAAAATATTCATTTTTCATGTATAACAAAAATGGATGAACAAATACAAAAAAGGCTTTTTGCAGTCGTCATAGACGTTGCAAAAAGCCTCATTAAACTATTTATTATAAGATTTATTATCGATTAGGCATGCATATGATTTTTACGGCCAGGAATTTCACCTGTTGCTTCGAATACACGAACAATCTCATCGATCTCTTTTTTCAGCTCATTGAGCAATTCCGCTTCCGGAACTTTACGGATCATCTCACCATAACGGAACAGCATTCCCTCACCACGAGCACCGGCAATACCAATGTCAGCTTCACGTGCCTCTCCCGGGCCATTAACGGCACATCCGAGCACTGATACTTTGATAGGTACTTTAATTTTGGAGATATAGTCCTCTACCTCGTTGGCAATAGAGAATAGATCAATATCTAATCGACCGCAGGTAGGACAAGATACCAAAGTTGCCGCATTCGTAATCAGCCCAAATGTCTTCAGCAGCTCGCGCGCTACCTTCACTTCTTCAACCGGGTCAGCACTCAAGCTAATGCGTACTGTATTACCGATTCCCAAAGCTAACAACGCACCAATACCTGCTGAGCTCTTAATGGTCCCTGTATGAAGAGTACCAGCCTCTGTAATGCCAAGATGAAGAGGATACTTAATTTTCTCTGCAGCCATACTGTAAGCAGCAATGGCCATCGGCACATCAGAAGCCTTCAACGATACGATAATATCATGGAAGTCCAGCTCTTCTAGAATACCGATGTGGAACAATGCGCTTTCGACCATTGCCTCAGGAGTTGGATAACCATACTTCTCCAGCAAATGATTCTCTAGCGAACCTGCGTTTACTCCAATACGAATCGGAATGCCGCGCTCCTTGCATGCTTTTACAACTGCCTCTACCTTTTCGCGACGGCCGATGTTGCCCGGATTAATCCGTACTTTATCGACGCCGTTCTCGATTGCAGCAAGTGCAAGACGATAGTCAAAATGAATATCCGCCACGAGCGGAATATGAATGCGTTTCTTGATTTCTTTAATAGCTGCAGCTGCTTCTTGGTTGTTAACTGTTACACGAACAACTTGACAGCCTGCTTCCTCAAGACGTAAAATTTCCGCCACTGTCGCTTCAACGTCCGCTGTCTTCGTCGTACACATACTTTGAATAATAACTTCGTCGCTTCCGCCAATCGTAAGGTTACCCACCTTAACCGGAACCGTGTCAGTACGTTTATACATAAAGTTATCTCTCCCATGAACGTCAAAGTCCACCCTATGACTAGCGGCAAGCCGCTGAACGGGGTGGAAACAATGACGGTAATGAACATGCGGTTAGGCGCTTTCTTCTTTCTTCTTGCCTTTTTTCGCTGTAAGCTCCGGCATGATTTTGTCTTGAACAGATTTCTCTGTAATGAGACAAGTGTTCACGTCGTCACGCGAAGGCACCTCATACATAACTTCCAACATAATGCCCTCGATAATAGCCCGCAAGCCCCGTGCTCCTGTATTGCGTTTGATCGCTTCCTTCGCAATCGCTTCTAGAGCAGTCTGTTCAAAGTCCAGCTTCACGTTATCCATTTCCAGAAGCTTCTGGTATTGTTTAACGAGTGCGTTCTTCGGCTCAGACAAGATGCGCATTAGCGCTTCCTCATCAAGAGGCTCCAAAGTCGAGATAACTGGCAAACGACCGACGAATTCCGGAATAAGTCCGAACTTCAATAGATCCTCCGGCAATACCATCGACAAATATTCGCCTGGCTTCAGATCTTTCGTCATTTCGCCATTCGAATTGAAACCGATAACTTTCTTGCCGATCCGGCGTTTAATCAATGATTCAAGACCATCAAATGCACCGCCGCAAATGAACAAGATGTTCGTCGTATCAATTTGGATAAATTCTTGGTGAGGATGTTTCCGACCGCCTTGCGGTGGTACCGAAGCAACCGTTCCTTCCAAGATTTTCAGCAATGCTTGTTGTACGCCTTCGCCAGAAACATCACGCGTGATCGAAGGATTCTCCGATTTACGTGCTACTTTATCAATCTCATCGATATAGATAATGCCGCGTTCAGCTTTCTCTACATCGTAATCTGCAGCTTGAATCAGTTTAAGCAAAATATTTTCTACGTCTTCGCCAACATAACCGGCTTCCGTAAGTGAAGTTGCATCCGCAATTGCGAATGGTACGTTCAATATTTTGGCCATTGTTTGCGCGAGCAATGTCTTACCAGATCCAGTTGGACCTACAAGAAGAATGTTACTCTTTTGAAGCTCAACATCTTCAATCTTGCTTCCTGAATTAACACGTTTGTAGTGGTTATAAACGGCAACAGAAAGAGATTTCTTAGCAAATTCCTGACCGATAACATAAGAATCCAGAATTGCACGGATTTCTTTCGGCTTCGGAATATCCTTCATATCAAGTTCTTCTTCATGGCCGAGTTCTTCCTCGACAATTTCAGTGCAAAGCTCGATACACTCATCGCATATATAGACGCCAGGACCAGCAACCAACTTACGAACCTGCTCTTGTGATTTGCCACAGAATGAGCATTTCAGCTGTCCTTTTTCGTCATTGAATTTAAACATGTAATCACCCCTTCGATTAAATCATTACGATACCGGCGCAGTAATCACCTTGTCAATCAGACCGTAATTAAGGGCTTCTTCCGCGCTCATAAAGTTATCGCGGTCCGTATCGCGGTCGATTTTCTCATAAGGCTGTCCGGTACGATCAACATAAATTTGGTTCAGCTTTTGCTTTGTTTTGAGAATCCAATCCGCATGGATTTTAATATCCGAAGCTTGACCCCGAACGCCGCCAAGCGGCTGATGAATCATAACTTCAGCGTTAGGAAGTGCAAAACGCTTTCCTTTAGCGCCGGCAGTGAGTAACAGAGAACCCATGCTAGCAGCCATACCCATGCAAATTGTTGAGACTTCTGGCTTGATATATTGCATCGTATCAAAAATACCCATGCCAGCGGTTACTGAACCGCCCGGGGAATTAATATACAGATGAATGTCCTTCTCCGGATCGTCGGCCGCCAAAAAAAGCAGCTGTGCAATGATTGAGTTTGCTACATCATCATCGATAGCGCTCCCGAGAAAAATGATTCTGTCCTTCAACAGACGCGAGTAAATATCGTAAGACCGTTCACCGCGATTCGTTTGTTCAACAACTATAGGCACCAGATTCATGCGACCAACCTCTTTTCGTTTATGACTTTTAATCTTAACTATTGTAACACGTGAAATCAGCGATGTCATTTTTCCGATACTACAGTATACGGTAAGAACCGCTCGTTATGTACGGAGATAATCCTCCAGTTCAACCACAAATTGCTATGTAGGGTGAAAATAAGGCACGTATCTAATGACGTGCCTTATCTTCGGTATAACTTATATTTAGTTAAATAGCTTATGCTTGTGCAGCTTCAGTAACTGTTTTGCTGTTGTCGAGCAAGAATTTGATTGTTTTACGAAGCTCTACATCTTCTTTCAAGCTGTCGATATTGCCGTTCTTCGTGAAGATATCACGAAGCTCAGCAGCTGGACGGTTGTACTGTTTGGATAAATTCTCAAGCTCTTCAGCAATATCCTCATCAGATGCTGAGATGCTTTCCGCTTGCGCGATAGCACTCAATACAAGATTGTTGCGAACACGTTTCTCAGCGTCCGAACGCATTTGTTCGCGAAGAACAGCTTCGTTTTGACCAGAGAATTGGTAGTACAGATCCATGTTCATACCTTGCATGCTAAGACGGTTTTCGAAATCACGCAGCATGAAGTCAACTTCAGTTACGACCATCGGTTCTGGAATTTCAACGTCAGCAGCTTCAGTTGCTTTTGCAACAATAGCATTCTCAAGAGCTACTTCAGCTTCTTTTTGTTTGCTTTCTTTAAGCTTAACAATTAGATCCTGCTTGTACTCTTCAAGAGTATCGAACTCACTTACGTCTTTAGCGAACTCATCATCAAGCGCTGGCAAGCTTTTGCGTTTGATTTCATGAAGCTTCACTTTGAAGATGGCAGCTTTGCCAGCAAGGTTCTCTGCATGGTAAGTTTCAGGGAATGTTACTTCTACATCCTTGAAGTCACCAATTTGCATGCCAACTACTTGATCTTCAAATCCTGGGATGAACGAGTTCGAACCCAGCTCCAACGAATAGTTCTCGCTTTTGCCGCCTTCGAATGGCACTTCGTCAACATAGCCATCGAAATCGATAACTGTAATGTCGCCGTTTTGAGCTGCACCTTCGTCAATTACGGAAAGCTCCGCATGACGTTGTTGAAGACGCTCTAGCTCTGCATTAACTTCTTCGTCACCAATTTGCACTTCTGCAGCTGGTACTTCAAGTCCTTTGTACTCGCCAAGCTGAACTTCAGGCTTAACAATTACTTTAGCTTTGAATTTGAACGTTTGGCCTTTAGCGAACTGTTCAACGTCGATTTCTGGACGGTCAACTGGCTGCAGGTTGTTCTCTTTCACTGCTTCGGTATAAGCCTCTGGAAGCAAAATGTCGATTGCATCCTGATAAAGACTTTCTACGCCAAAACGAGATTCGAAGATGCCCCGTGGTACTTTACCTTTACGAAAACCAGGAACATTGACGTTTGCTACGACTTTCTTGAACGCTTGATCAAGCGCTGTTATTACTTTTTCTGCTTCAACTTCAACATCAATGGAAACGATGTTCTTGTCTATTTTTTCCCAAGTTGCTTTCATTTTATGCTTTCCCCTCCAAAATACGCATACGTGGTATAGTCATCACGTTTCATAAACCATTCTATTATAAACAACATACGCTCTCATTTCAAGACTGCGGATCATCTTCGTCGGTTTGCTGAAGAACAGCGACCTGCCGAAGTGTTCGACATGCTTGCTCATAGCGAAATCTAAGTGCTTCCGTAATTCCATATGTATCCCTAATATCATCATCATTCGCTGAACCATACACAGTCAGCAATAGCGTGAGATGCAACGCTGCGGCATAGCAGTCCACCGTGTCATCATCTTCCCTTAGCATCCACAAGTAAGCAGAAGATCCGTACAGGAACTGCAAGCTTTCTTTCCATAATTCTCTGGCAAAATGAGGCAGAGTCGGATCATCTGATTCCGATACACTCTCCACTCGTTCCAAGATCCGGCTGACAGGTTGTGGGAATTCATCCATTGATAGCGGAGTCGCCTCAATGTCGAGCTCCACTAGCTCACCCATTCTCTTCAGCTCAATTAATCCTGCAGCTTCCCGTTTGCGCAAGCATTGCAGTGCTTTGAACTGAACGACAGGATGAATATCCTCCTGGGATGTAAGCCAATCTCTAATTGTCGCGTCTACTTCCGGCGCACGGATGAAAGCAGCACGTTCGAGCGCAAGAATCTGCTGATCAATCATGGGATGATTAGCCATAATGTAGAGCACTTGCCTTACATATGCTTCGTCCTGATCTGGAGGATTGAGCAGCTGTTCCCGAATCGCCGTTTCATTCTCGTCCTCATCACTTTTAGCAGCGACTAATCCATCTTCCCCTGCACCCTCTTCAGGGAACGCCATGTCTAGCCAGGAAAGGAGACTGCCCCATTCTTCATAGTGCCGATCCTCTTCTCCTTTGCATTGCAGCAGGAAACGCAGAAGATTTTTTGCTTCTCCGTACTGTTCCGATTCCAGCATTCGTGTCAGTTGGATCTGATAGTGATCCAGCATCGTTGGGAACAAGTACAATTTGTTGTCTTTGTTGTCGCCTTGTGAGTCATTGGGAGTTGTAATGGTACCACCACCTTGTCGGTCAAACCTTATCTTTGTCTGTTCTTTGCTTGCGTAAGATTATACCACGGAAGCGGCAAAGATAAAAACAAACGTTTGGCCGATACGCAACCTGCCTTTTTAGGATATCATTCCTCATTAAACCTAGTCCTGCTCCGCAATAGTAATTTTCGCCTTAAATTTATTTTTCTAAACGAGAACGGTTGATTTTACAAGCTAGAATATGCTATATTATCCAAGCGAAATTAATGCGGGTGTAGTTCAGTGGCAGAACGCCAGCTTCCCAAGCTTGAGGCGAGGGTTCGATTCCCTTCACCCGCTCCATATTGAATTTGCTTTCTTTGGAAGGGATGAGAAGCCTTGTTGGTTCATCGTCCGTATAAGCTTCATGGAAATAACGAAGTAGGACGCACGTCGCAATCTTCCGATTAAAAGTTCCCGAACGGGAACCCTTCATATCAGGATTTCGTGTATTCCTTTCACCCGCTCCAAAAATTATTTTCATGAGCCTATTGTCAATTTGCATAAACTCATGCTATAATCTTTCTTATGTCCCAGTAGCTCAGCTGGATAGAGCAACGCCCTTCTAAGGCGTCGGTCAGGGGTTCGAATCCCTTCTGGGACGCCATTTACGTAAACACAAGCCATCCTTCCGGATGGCTTTTTTGTATTCCAATATACCACTAGACATAATAAACAAAAAAATAGTGCACCTGATATCATTTACAGGCACACTAATGTTCTTTCATTAACTAGCTTGCTCTTGCTGAATGCTATCGTTATTGCGGCTCTCTGAGCTGATCTTGTTGACAGTCGATACCACTGCCGCATTGTGTATTCTACGATAAAAATACGAAAATATAGCAATCAGAACCGCCCCTGCCAGTACAGGAGACAACAAGAAAGACCAAGAAACATTGCTTAGCGCAACAACTAATGGATCACCACAAGCTGGCGGGTGGGTGGTGTGCGTAAGTTGCATAATGATAATCGACAATCCTATTGAAAGCGCAATAGCCCATATGGAAGATCCTAATGTAGAATGAATAATTAGGCCAATAGTCGTACTAATGACATGCCCCCCAATAATGCTTCGCGATTTAGAAAAAGGACCATTCGGCATCGTAAAAGCGATCATGCAGCTAGCTCCAAAAGACGGCATCAGCATCGTCATGGACAAGGTATCGCCAATCAACAACAGCAAAGCAATCGTTAATGCTCCTCCTAACGCCGCAGTAATATGAATCCATGTGATCTTACCAAACATCTCTTCTCCTCATTTCAACTTGATCATAGCAACAGCCGGTGTCCGAATAAACGGAAGCCGGCCGTTATAAGGTTACTGGTATAAAACTGTTATGTAATAAAATGACGAATGAAATTAACTTGCTCTTCGTTCATCACACCGATTGTTATTGTACCACTCCTCATACCATCTGAATAGAATCAGAGTCTTAATTTCATAGTCCAATTTATGTCGAATAAACAGAGACTTCGCTTCAGCTCCACTTTTATCGTGGTATTGAAGTTTACTTTTTTGTATTTCATGATAATGACCTACGGGTTTACCCTTTTTGGAAAGCCCTCGATCATGATTCGGACATCCCATCATGGAGAGATGAGAGCTCCATTATCCAACTTTAGAACACACTATTTATTTGTACGAGGACTGACGTTCCGCTATTTATCCAATTTTAGTCATTTGAGTGTTTAGGCGGACAGGAGATCCGTTATTACCTATTAATCGAGTGAATTCAGGGCTCTTATGGGGAAATAACGGATTCTCTGTCCGCATGGTTCAACCTATATAGCTAATTCCTAAAAATAACGGTTTCTCTGTCCGCCAGATTGTTCGATTGGCTAAGATAAGTAGCTACCACAACTCACTCAATCCCATTTTCATGATCAAGATTTTCTTGTAACGACTTCGTGTAATCACCCATTGTGGGAGAGTGCATCACTGGCAGCGATGAGGTCAGGGGTGAGGGTCCCCATGCAAGTATAGACTAGAATAGAGAAATAGCAGTACAGGATTAGTTCTCCTGGACTGCTATTTTCATATTCCTAATATTCCGTTCAAAGTAAGCTATTCCTTCTGCTAGCTTTATGCTTTTAGACAGCCCCTACTGCTTACTGGCTGCTACCACAAATTCATCGTATCGATAAATTTCTTCGTCTCATCTGTACCGCATTCATGAAGCAGCCGATAGATTTGTTGAATTAGGTCATCGTAACCAGCATTCACTTCGCTATCTTTAGCAATTTGAATAGAGGTCGCTGTGAAATGAAACATTTGCGCTTCATCCATGCTAGACAACTCTGCAAGCAGCGTCTGTAATTTGGATACTTCTTCTTCATTGGCGGTTATAACAAGCTCATAGGCAGCAACTGTCGGATCCTCTAGTACTTGCCCTGCTTGTACGGATACATAATATTTTTTCCGTTCATTGATTGCGTTCTCATCATCGAACATCGTTGAAGAGTCATCTCCTTTTCATAACATCGAATGGAACATAGGCCATCGTCTCTATTAGCTTCCCCCTTCGGACAGACATTTTATCCCTTTTTTCAGCATATAACGGATATTAACGCTATTGGAGTCCAGCAGAAGAAGGGAATGAGATTATGTGTGGAATAACCGGCTGGATCGATTGGACCCGCGACTTAACCCATGACAGCAACAGTCTGGAAAGAATGACGGAAACCCTTTCGTTGCGCGGCCCTGACGCTTCGGGCACTTGGATCTCAGCGCATTGCGCACTCGGGCATCGCCGATTGAGTGTAATCGACCCGGAGAACGGTGCACAACCGATGATCAGGCGCTCAGAGGATGACACTTATGTCGTCGTCTATAATGGTGAGCTATATAATGCACTAGAATTGCGCAAGGAGCTGGAGAGCAGAGGCAGATCATTCTCCACGCACTGCGATACTGAGGTATTGCTTGTTTCGTATATCGAATGGGGAAAAGCATGTATTGAACGATTTAATGGTATTTTTGCCTTTGCGATTTGGGATGTCACAGAGCAAGAATTATTTCTAGCTCGCGATCGGCTTGGCGTTAAGCCGTTGTTTTATAGCACTGCCGAAGGTTTATTCCTATTTGGCTCTGAGCAGAAATCAATATTGGCACATCCTGCTGTCAAAGCTGAAGTAGGAGCGGAAGGTCTGGCAGAAGTGTTCATTCTAGGACCAGCACGAACACCTGGAGAAGGCGTCTACAAGCATATTACCGAGGTGCTGCCCGGCCAATGCATGACGGTGAATCGGGGCGGTATTCGTACAACGAAATATTGGAGCCTCGAAAGCTTTCCGCATGATGAAGATGTTGAAGCAACCGCAGAGCATGTTCGCGAGCTGCTTAAAGATACAACAGAGCGCCAGCTTGTTTCGGACGTGCCAGTGTGTACGCTATTATCGGGCGGACTTGATTCAAGTGCATTAACTACACTCGCTGTTCGATATTACGAACAGACTGGTCAAGGCAACGTACACACGTATTCGGTGGATTATGCAGACAACGACAAGAATTTCCAAGCACATGCATTCCAGCCCAACAGTGACGCCCCTTGGATCGATCGAATGACTTCCCATCTCGGTACCATCCATCATCCTGTGCAATTTGATACACCAGAGCTTGTGAGTGCGCTGAGAGACGCTACATTGGCTCGTGATCTTCCTGGCATGGCCGATGTTGACGCATCCTTATTATTATTTTGCCGTGAAATCAAGAAAGGTGCTACCGTCGCCATCTCCGGTGAAGCCGCTGATGAAATATTCGGCGGATATCCCTGGTTCCATCGTGAGGATGCCTTAAACGCCTCTACTTTCCCGTGGTCGCTTGCATCCAGCATGCGCTCGGAGCTGTTAGCTCCCGATGTTGCTTCATGGATTAGGCCGCTCGACTATATCGGTGATCGATATGCTGATGCTATCGCCGAGGTTCCTCATCTGGATGGTGAATCCGAGCAGCTTCGCAAAATGCGGCAAATGTCCTATTTGAACATTACCCGCTTTATGCCTACTTTGCTCGATCGTAAAGACCGTATGAGCATGGCAGCCGGATTAGAAGTTCGAGTACCCTTCTGCGATCATCGACTCGTGCAATATGTTTGGAATATTCCATGGGAGATTAAAACATCTGGCGATCGTGAAAAAGGAATTCTTCGCAAAGCGTTGAAAGGTGTTCTTCCCGATGATGTACTGACTCGAAAAAAGAGTCCTTACCCGAAGACACATAATCCAAATTATTTGTCAGCCGTTAAATCACTCTTGCTTGATGTGCTGAACAACCCATCATCCCCTCTTCTCCCGCTAATCAATGTGAAAAAGGTTAGGGAGCTTGCCGAATCTGATAGCGCAAAGTCTAATATTCCATGGTTCGGTCAATTGATGTCAGGTCCACAGCTATTCGCTTATTTGTATCAGGTGAATGTATGGCTCAAGGAATACGGTGTTGTTATCAAATAAAAACATCAAATAGCCCCGACTCGCATGAGCTTCTAATGAGCCTGCGTTTCGGGGCTATTTGTTTATATTGATATTAGCAGTCTAATATACGATCTGTGATTAATTACTCTAGTTCTAACTTCTTAATCAGTTGAACAAGAGCATGACCGCGATGGCTAATGGCTTGCTTCTCTTCTTTTGACAACTCGGCCATGGCTTGACCAAGATTAGGCAACCAGAAGTAAGGATCATAGCCAAAACCGCCATTCCCACGCGGACGCTCCGCAATGAAGCCGTCTACTGTTCCCTCAGCTTCAATAAATTGTCCTGTTGCAGGATCATAAAGCGCAAGTGTGCAAACAAATTGAGCCCTGCTGAGCAGTCTTGTCCCATCTGCGAGCGGTTCCCCAGCATCTGGTCTCTCCAGTCGCTTGAGCTCTTCGATCAGCTTAGCGTTGTTATCCGCATCTGATGCCCCAGCCCCTGCGTAACGTGCGGAATAGACGCCTGGCGCCCCATTCAAAGCCTCGACGCGCAGCCCTGAGTCATCGGCTAATACAGCTACTCGAAACTCATCCCCTGCCGTCTTTGCCTTAATTCGGGCATTCGCTGCAAATGTATCTCCATCTTCTACAATGTCAGGAAAGGCTGGATAATCATTAAGGCTGGATACCTTCTTGCCTAGCTTATTTAAGGCATGTGCAAATTCCTTCACTTTACCTTCATTTTTCGTAGCTATTAAAAGCTGTTCACTTGATAATACAGTCGCCATTGACTATCCTCCAATTCGACTAGCCTGCTCACCTAATGCTTCACGCTGCTTCTCAATCAACTCTTCGATCCCGCCTTCAGCAAGCTCCAGCAATTGATTGAATTCATTACGCGAGAATGGTGCTTCCTCTCCGGTTCCTTGAACTTCAACGAATTTACCGCTGCCCGTCATGACAACATTCATATCAACCTTCGCTTTGGAGTCTTCGTCATAATTCAAGTCGAGCAATGCTTTCTCTTGAATAACACCAACGCTAACTGAAGCGAGATAATCGGTAATTGGGTATTTGGCAAATTGAACTGTCTTTGACAGCTTGTTCACCGCAAGACATAGTGCGATAAAAGCACCTGTAATGGATGTAGTCCGCGTTCCTCCATCAGCTTGAATCACATCACAGTCCAGTGTTATCGTACGTTCCCCTAGAGCCTGTAGGTCAACGATAGACCGCAATGCACGTCCAATCAATCTTTGAATTTCCATTGTACGTCCGGTTAGCTTGCCTTTAGCTGCTTCTCTTATGTTACGGCTATGCGTCGCACGAGGCAACATCGCATATTCCGCGTTAATCCATCCTTTTCCTTGACCTTTCATGAATGGGGGAACGCGTTCCTCCACACTCGCTGTACAGATCACTTTTGTGTCGCCAAATTCTATGAGTACAGAACCCTCTGCATGTTTATTAACACCTGTCGTTATTGTTACCGGCCGAAGCTGGTTACTTTGTCTGCCGTCTGTTCTCATGTATAGCCTCCTGAGTCTTCTGTGTACTGTATGCTGTTTTTCAATCCTTCCTATTTTACCAAAGAGAATTACGAAAAGCATCTGCTTAGGCCCAATTTGTTTGAAAGTGAATGAAAAAGAAGGTAAAGGAGTATTAACTCTCCCTTACCCTCTTCATTTAATTCAGAACTCTACGTTTAACTCTTTATTGCATTCACATAATTAGGACGTCCAACTGGCTCGCTATAGGATGTGTTATTCTCATCCGTTACATTCGTCTCCCCATTCAAACGAATTTGCACTTTAGTAGCTTTTGTATTCTCCGTAATGGATAGAATTACAGCTTGAAGCATTTCCGCAGGAGCCGGTTGGCCTGTTTCGTATGCACTATCTTCCAAATCGACCGTTACCATATCTTCTTTTAGTACAATATCTTTAACGACTACATCATTCGTAATTACTCCAGTTAGCTGTTTAGTATTCAGCGGACCAGCAATCAGCTCTTCCAATGCTGCTTTTGCTGTTGAATCTGGGCGAGCGATAAGTCTTGTTACTGGTACGTAATATTGTTCTTCATTGGCAGTTTGTGAAGAGAAGTAAAGAGTAACTGGAGTTGAGTTCGCATAGTTTACACCTTCTGCAGCTTCCAAATTGATGCCTACTTCTCGAGTTAGAGGCTCGTCTAGCGGGAATCCGTCGACTGGCATTTCTTGAAGTCTCTCGCCTTCATACCATATTTCTACCCCTTTAATATCTGGCATAGCTGTCAGAGTCCAAGTAATGGATTCGATGATCGTCCGCTCATCCGTTGCATTGTAATCAATGAATGGAGCAGAGAAATTAACGACCGCTACCTTCTTGTCCTTGTCAATTTTGAATGATTTGACTTGTGTCCCTTGTGGAATAACGGCACGGAAATCTTCAGGAAGTTGACTGGCGTAAGTTCCTCCGTCCACCATAATTTCCAGTGCCTTCTGACCAGCAGCTTCATTCGATCCTAATGTGGTTTGCAAAGATACTGGCGCCAAGTAACCGTTGCGATCCTCCAAATATACAGTCATATGCGTTTCATTACCTTGTCCAGGCAGAACAGCCTGTCCAGTATTCGTGCCATCAACCGACGTTTCCACCTGCGGCGGATCAATTGCCCCGTTTGACGCCTTCGAGAACAATCCACATCCTGCCGTTAGGAGGGGTATTACTAGTACGCCGCCTATCGCTGCACGACGAATCCATCTTGTTTGAACCATATTAACCTTTCCTCCCCAATCGATTATTGCCCTTGCGGCTTTGTACATTTGTTTATTTGTAGTACTATGTATACGAGCCCTTCCTAATTTTAGACCAGTTTTGTCCACAAAATCATAAGGGGGTAATTTTTGAATGGCCACACCAAACCCATATAGTTTAAATAGCCAGAAAGTAGCGGAAGCAACAGATGAATGGCTCGCTAAACGAGGTGTATCCACTACACAAATCGGTCAGCTTGTCCATTTCTTGCAAAAGGACTATTTCCCAAGTCTCACACTGGATGAATGTATTGTGAACGTCAATGCAGTACTCTCCAAACGCGAAGTACAGAATGCCGTGTTAACAGGTATACAGCTGGACATCCTTGCTGAAGAAGGAAAGCTAATGGCTCCTCTTCAAGAAATGGTTAAAAATGATGAAGGTCTATATGGCTGTGACGAAATACTCGCTCTATCTATCGTAAATGTATATGGAAGCATTGGATTTACCAACTTTGGATATATTGATAAGCTAAAGCCGGGTATTCTAAAAAAACTTAATGATAAAAACTACGGTACGCACACGTTTCTCGATGATATCGTCGGAGCGATTGCTGCTTCCGCGGCAAGCCGCATTGCTCACCGCAAACAGGCGGAACGAGAAAATGTGACTACGCCTCCTTTAGATTAGTTAATTAAGAAATGCCCGTCATATAGGTGACGGGCATTTCTTATACAACATAAAACGCAGCAGAGGAGTTATCCCTCTGCTGCGTTTTTCATTAGTTCTTATGATGTCTGAATTGAATCATAAATCCTGCTATAGCTAGCAATAGACCAGCTATATAATAAGGCATATGGCTGTTCTCTCCTGTTTTTGGAAGAGTATCTACTTCTACTGTACCTAATGGAATTGTCTCATCCACTACAACAATTTCTTCGTCCGTTGGTACAGGTGATGGAGTTGGTTCAACTACTTCATTGGTTTCTTCATCTGTAGCACCCGTAGGTATAGTCTCATCAATCAACTCTTCATCCACAGGACCCAACGGAGTCGGGTCTGGTGTTATTTCAATGATTTCATCTGGCGTTGATGTAGGGCTTGGTGTTGGAATAGTTGTCCCCGGCGGCGTTGTTACTGGCCCCGGTATTGGACTCGTTGTCTCTGTTGGCACTGTCGGGCTCGGCGTCGGTGGCTCCGTCTCTGTTGGTACCGTCGGGCTCGGCGTCGGTGGCTCCGTCTC
This sequence comes from Pristimantibacillus sp., assembly GCA_048976605.1. Classification (GTDB taxonomy): domain Bacteria; phylum Bacillota; class Bacilli; order Paenibacillales; family Paenibacillaceae; genus Pristimantibacillus. The sequence continues at coordinate 164,576 of JBHGUX010000056.1, forward strand.
TGTTGGTGTTGTCGGGCTCGGCGTCGGTGGCTCCGTCTCTGTTGGTGTTGTCGGGCTCGGCGTTGGTGGCTCCGTCTCTGTTGGTGTTGTCGGGCTCGGCGTCGGTGGCTCCGTCTCTGTTGGTGTTGTTGGACTCGGCGTCGGTGGCTCCGTCTCTGTTGGTGTTGTCGGGCTCGGCGTCGGTGGCTCCGTCTCTGTTGGTGTTGGTTCCGGGCTTGGAGACGGGCTTGGCTGAGTTGGAGGTGTCACCGTTCCGTTAAAAGGAAAAAAGTGACCTTCAACATGCCCGCTTAGTGTAGCTGTAATAATGTTGCCAGCAATATTGCTATAGGTAGTAGAAACCGCTGCCTTAGGAGCTAACAAGCTGCCTCTCAGCCCAGAACTCCCTATGTCTATCTTCTCTGCATCAGGAAAATTAAATAGTATACTTCGCACAACATTAGGCAATGTATCTTCGTGCAACGCTCCATTACCTTTACTTTTATAGAATATAGAGGCAGTGCCAATATTACGTTGAGATCCTAACACATTAATAATAATGGTGGAGTTATCTGGAACATTGATTAATAGTTCACCAAAATCTCGATCAATCGTAAATACGTTCGTATTAGGATCAGTGCCTGTCAAAGTTATCGTCCCATATTGCTCAGTTGTCGTCCCATTGCTCGGCAGAGCAGCTAAATCAGCCGACACACCTTGCAAATAAGAGCTTTCGGCTGTGAAATCAATAGGAGTGCCCAACTGTGGCTTTGAACCATTCGTAAGCGTCATCCCTGAGCTTGCTATTGCTCCACCAGTGACAAGGTTCCCTCCACGTATTTCACCATTCGTATATTGCAGGCTTCCGCCCACAACAAAAGCATTCGTTCCTGCGACTTCCTCACTGTTAACCGTATAATTACTAACTGTTGCACTGCCGCCAACAGCTACTCGTCCCTCTGCATCTGTATTGGATAAGTTCATGCTTCCTAATATAAATAAGTTATACTCTCCAGCTGTACCTAAAATATTAGAGGAACCGTTTGATGCTGATGCTTGAGCAATGACATTTATACCTGCTCCGAAAATAACGAGAAACGATAGACATACTAGAAAACTAGACTTCAGACTCTTTTTCACCTGATTAACTCCCCCTACCCCTCATTGTAAACACAAAAAAGACTGCCCGAATAAATTCATGGCAGTCGGACGGTCATTGTACAAGTTGATTGTACGGAAGACTCCTGGCTTTGCGTCCCACTCTTTCGAATGGTTTGCTATTATACATGTTCAATTAATTTTATGTAATTTATTGGGCGATTACTCAAATAGATTTTATTATGAATATAGTCCCCCGTCAACAAAAAGGTTACAAAATGACGCTAAAAAATGCGACAAAAGTCGTATTTTTTAGCGAATTATGTCGCTTGAAAATATACCTCGGATGTCCCTGTTCTTATAACTCTACCCCGTCGTTCCAAATAAAACAGATGAGCCAGTATTTCAGCCATACCGAACCGCAAATTATGCGGATTATCTCGCAGCCGTTTGCCGAAAGTCATTTCGCATAATGCAAATGCAGATAATGGCTCAACTAATATTTGACACATCTGATCAAGCCGCCTTGCATGATGCTGTTGAAGCTCATCAATTCTTCGAGCGAACTCTGCGAACGGATCCCGATGTCCTGGAAAAGCCATTCGAACGTCATACTGTCTTAAATTCTCCAAGCTCATCAAAAAGGAATGGAGCGGATCCGCTTCTTCACCAGGCACAATGCTCACATTCGGCGTAATTCTCGGCAGCACCTGATCACCGCACAGCATCCAACCATTAATAGGCTCATAGAAACTGAGCTGTCCTGTTGCATGCCCGGGGGCATCTATAAGCTGCCATTCCAGCCCGCCAAACTTCATCTTCCCACCAGCTTCAATATAGCTTACTGTCGGATGGGGAGTTACATGGTTAACAAAACCTGAGAAGTTTTCTTTTACGGCCAAAGCCAGTGCTGAAGGCATGCCGTGCAAAGTGAATAAGTCCGCAATCTCATCATCTAGATGGCTGTCTTCCCCCCAACTCCGCAAAGCATATTGATGTGAACGGGAAGACAGGTATACTGGAGCTCCAGTCAATTCTTGAAAATAACCTGCCAATCCATAGTGATCGGGATGCTGATGGGTGAGTATAATGCGAATAATTTGCTTCATTCCAATGCCATGCTTACGGAGTGCCTCGTCCCATGCCGAAATTGCTTCCTCGGTACGCAAGCCCGGATCAATTAGCGTATAACATCCATTCTCCTCCGGCAACAAGTAACTATTAACCCACTTTAATGAAAAAGGCAGCGGGATTTTCACTTGAATCCATCCGTCATTCCAAATCGTTGTCTCTACTGTCTTTTCTGTCATTGTTCTATAGCCCTTCCCGTCATTATAAGACGCGGCGAAGTACTCTCTTGATAAGGCGCTCCGTCATAATTTCCAAATACTTGATGCAGGATGAGTCCAGCCCTTTCAAGCTGCTCTTCAAACCAAGTTAAGGAGTACAATCTTACTTGCTCGTAATAATGTCTAATCTCAATGGGATCATCTGAAGCAATTACTTCTATCGTTTTCTTTACCCATTCATCTGTTATTGATCTACTCTCATGGATCGTCCATCCATTATCCGGATCATTACGCTGCGAATGAGCAATTAAGTGTTCCTTCACATAAGCCGGATTAAGAAAATCAATCAAAAAAGGGGCACCCGGACACAGCACTCTCCGTATTTCCTTTAATACTTGAATGTTATCTTGGTCTTGGTTGAAATAGCCAAATGACGTAAATAAATTAACGGCAGCATCGAAATGATTCTTGTCAAAAGGCAGTTGTCGCATATCCCCAAGCACCCATTCCACTTGAGATTCATCATCTCTTTTTCTCGCTTCCTGCAAGAGAGATTCTGATAAATCGATTCCTGTCACTTTATAACCAAGATCGGACAAAGCCAGCGCATGTCGTCCCATTCCACACCCTACATCAAGGACACTTGCCTCTCTAGGCAGATTGAGCCACCCCGCCATTCGCTGTACTTCCTTATAGGCACAGTCCCAGTCCCGATTCTTATACACGACCATATAATCATCGCCAAAGCTTTGTTCATACCAATTGACCATCTATATTACCCGATCCTCCCCTTAAGAAATGCAAGAACTTCATCTCTATCAGGCACAGAGGTCTGTGCTCCGTCTCTTGTTACCGCAATGGCTGCCGCTGCTGCCGCAAATTGAATACTGGACTCTGGAGTTTCTCCTGAACAAACTGCCGATGCATATGCGCCGATAAAAGTATCTCCAGCAGCAGTCGTATCAACAGGCTTAACCGGGAAAGCCGGCATCGCAAAGCTTTTTCCTGATTGATCATGATAATAGCAACCGTCTGAACCTAGAGTGATAATAACCGCTTGCACGCCTTGGTTTAAAAGCTGATTCGCTGCCTCTTCTCGTTGTGAAACCGTTGCTGGAGCGATACCTGTTACGGTCTCGGTCTCTGTTTCATTCAGAAACATCGTATGTACATGAGGCAATGCGTCTGCAGGAACAGCTGCTGCTGGAGCTGGATTGTAGAAGATAGAAATACCTTTGTTCGATGCATAAGCGATAATGGCGCGATTAACCGCCCATGGAATTTCATTTTGCAATAATATTGCCTGAATATCTGACAGTCCATCCAAATACCGCTCTATTTCATCCCATTGCAATTGTCCATTGGCTCCTTGGGATAAGATGATATTATTCTCTCCACTCTCAGCAACCGTTATGAATGCCAGTCCCGAAGTACTAGTTACAACAGAAACCGCCTCAGTGTTAACTCCATACCCGCTTAAAGAATCAATTAACGGAGCTCCAAAAGCATCATCACCCACCGCACCAATCATCATCGTTGACGCTCCGGTTCTTGCAGCAGCCACCGCCTGATTAGCTCCTTTTCCGCCTGGGTGATAAGCCACTTCCATACTATGTATCGTTTCTCCTGGTTGTGGGAATTGCTTCACCTTACTTACCAGATCCATATTGATGCTGCCCGCTACAACTATAATTCCCATACTAACTTCTCCTCCATTCCTATATGTACATCTATGATCTGTCTATCGTTACAAGTCTGTCTGTATTTCTCAGTTGTTCTATGTTTGCTGCGCCAATTCCAAACATGGCTGTACGCAGTTCAAATTCAATTCGTTCAAACTGCTCTAATAACAGCTGCACAGATAAATTACTTTCCTGCTGCGCAGCTCGTGCCAGCAATACTCGTCCATAACCTGCTATATTCGCTCCAAGAGCGATTGTTTTGGCAGCATCTACCCCGTTCCGCAAACCACCGCTCGCAATAACTGTCATATCAGGCAGTTGATCTCTAACCGCACAAACGCTTTCAGTTGTCGGTATGCCCCAATCGGCGAACGCTTCGGCTGCCAGCTTGCGAAGAGGATCATTTTGTCTATACTTTTCCACTTGACTCCAAGAAGTACCGCCTGCTCCCGCTACATCAATAAAGGATACGCCTGCTGATGCCAACGATGCTGCCGTATCCGCATCAATGCCCCAGCCGACTTCTTTCACCCCAACCGGCACATCAAGTGAAAGGCATACCTGCTCGATCTGAGATAACAATCCTCTAAAATCAGTATCGCCTTCAGGTTGGAATACCTCCTGCATACTGTTCAAGTGAAGCACAAGTGCATCCGCTTCTGCGAGATCAACCGCCTTTCGGCAAGCGTCGACACCAAAGCCATAATTGAACTGTACCGCTCCCAAATTAGCAATGACAGGTACAGAAGGCGCTTCTTTTCGAATATAAAAGGAAGCTGCCATTTCATCCTGTTCAATCGCTGCTCGCATCGATCCAAGGCCAATTGCCCATCCTCTCTGCTCAGCTGCTTCTGCTAGTCTACGGTTAATAGCTCCCGCTTCATTCGTCCCGCCCGTCATCGAACTGACCAGCAGCGGTGCTCGTAATTTACGACCAAACAGCATAGTATCCAAATTGATTTCATTAAAGGATATTTCCGGCAAAGCGTTGTGCCTGAATCTGAGTCGCTCCAACCCCGTTTGTATGCCTGTTCCGCTGACATCTTCCTGCAGACATATGCGAATATGCTCGCCTTTCCTTCTCGACGTGGAGTCGTCTCCGCTTACCCCCATAGTTTGCTCTGTCGTCATTATTGCTCCTCCTAAAACTTTTTCATCAGAAAAACTGGAATTCGTAAGCATATGCTTTCAGAAATTGCTAAATAGCAGCAAAATTCCGCATGTATTCACTATGTTTCGTCCATCATAACGCAGTGATTGTTCGAGGGGCAAGAACTAGAGCCATTTATAACCCTTTGAGGTAGTTAATTTTCAACATCATGAATATGGAATAATAGGAATTGATTTTTAAAGTCATTAATATGATTTTTTCAATCATTTTTATTGTTAAAAAGATTATTCTGTCTTAAAATAGAATTAGAAGATTAAACACTGGTTTTTGCTTCGCAAAAACTAAGCGTATGCTTTCGAAGCAGTTTTTGCTTCGCAAAAACTTTAGGAGGATAAAAATGAACATTAAAATTTTCGAAAGCACTGAGGAACTGGACGCATTCGCGGCTAATTATATCGTAAGCACAGTACAACAAAAATCCAATGCCGTATTGGGACTTGCAACAGGATCAACTCCATTGGGAATTTATGCAAAGATGGTGGACATGTACAATCAAAAAGAGGTATCTTTTAAAGAGGTTACTTCTTATAATTTGGACGAATACGTCGGTTTAACGCCGGATAACGATCAAAGCTACGCTTATTATATGAATCAAAATTTATTCTCCCATATTGATATTCCGGCTAGTCAAACTTTCCTGCCTAACGGTATGGCGACTGATCTAGAAGCTGAATGTGCGGAATACGACAGAATGCTGCTTGCTCAGCAAGTTGATGTCCAATTGCTTGGGTTAGGTCATAACGGGCATATTGGCTTTAACGAGCCTGATGATTCTTTATCCGGCAGCACGCATGTTGTCAAATTAAAAGAAGAAACTCGTGAAGCAAATGCTCGCTTCTTCTCATCCATGGATGAAGTGCCGGAATATGCCATTACTATGGGTGTTGGATCCATTCTGAAAGCTAAAACTATATTATTAGCAGTTCGTGGAGCCGATAAAGCAGACATCGTTAAACAAGCACTGACAGGTCCGATAACAACAGACGTTCCTGCCTCTCTGCTGCAGACGCATGCCAACGTAATTGTGCTCCTCGACCGCGAAGCAGGAAGGAAGTTAGATTAATATGAATTCGAACCACAATCAATCGCTTATTACTCAGGTTAAGATTGTATTGGAGGATCGTATTGCTGAAGGCAGTGTCATCATTGAGAACGGAATAATTAAACAAATTATTGAGAATGGTTCACCAGTTCCTGCTGCTACTGAACAGTTGACCGTCATCGACGGACAAGGCGGCTGGTTGTTGCCAGGGTTTATTGATATTCATGTTCATGGCGGCTTCGGCGGCGACTTTATGGA
>JBHGUX010000057.1:0-77209 GCA_048976605.1 Pristimantibacillus sp.
CGCCAGCGTTCGTCCTGAGCCAGGATCAAACTCTCCATTTAGGTGTTTGACTTGCTCATTACTTTATATTGCTTTTCCATACTATTCGTTAGAATAAATGGGGCAGTTTCGCTCGTTGTTCAGTTTTCAAAGAACAATTACATCTTACTTGTTTTGTTTGTCTGTGCTGTGTTTCTCAGCGGCGACTTATATAATATATCACGTGTGCCTAGGTAATTGCAAGTGTTTTTGCAAAGTATTTTATGTTTGTTTTAAACCTAATGATTTCAATGCGTTATTTTGTATAAAAAAAGACCGTCAGAAGAATGCTCCTGACGGTCTTTCCTTCTATTATCGAATCACTTCAACGATGTATAGATTACGTTCTACAGTCAAATTAATGATTGCACCTTCAACGTTCACCCATGGTCTTGTTGGATGATTATGATCTGTAAATACAATCTCTCCAACACGTTCATTGTTAAGCTTAACGATTGTACCATTATGGAACTGGGTTACCTTCTCCACGAATGTACGTACATAAGAAGGCTCCAGCTTACCGAAGGCGTCGCTTTGGATCTGTTCCAATACAAGATAAGGTGAGGCAGCTTTACGATACGACTTATCCATCGTCATTGCATGAAAGATGTCGGCAATGGCCACAATCTTCGCATACGGATGAATCTTCGATCCATCACTGCCAACTGGATAACCGCTGCCATCCTCCCGCTCATGATGCTGAAGGGCAGCTAGCTTAACTCCCTCATTAAGAGCAGCTACATTCTTAAGTAATTGATAGCCTAATGATGGATGACGCTTCATCTCTTCTAATTCTTCCGCTGTAAGGGCAGACGGCTTAGTCAGAATTGATCGGTTAAGTCTAGTGTTGCCTACGTCATGCAATAATCCAGCTAATGCGACCTGCATCCAATCTTTCTGAGGAAGCCCTACCCACTGCGCGATTAAGTACGACGTTAAGGCACAAGACACACTATTATGAATCAAATAATCTCGTTCTTGGAAATTCCGTGGAGCAAATGTCAGCACACTATAGCTCTTTATATGCTTTAACAATTTCTCTAACTGTACACGAATGTCCATAACCGGCATTCCTTGCCCTGATGCAAAGTCATTGTACACTTTTTTGAGCAAGGCGATCATCTGGTCATACTCATCATTAAGAGGGGATTGAACCAAAGGCTGCTGTTCAGACTGCTTCTGTTCAACTCGCTCTTCTTCTTTGGATTTAGCTGAGAATACAGTCCCTGAATCCGTAACGACTGTTGATACAAGGAATGCTTGCATAATCTCTATTTCCCGCTGAGTGATAATCTTGCCCTTATTCAATAACACTCCACCGAGCGGGGTGAGGACATCTTCACCAATCTTGTCGCCTAACTTCACCTGTGATAAAGCTACCATTGTCACGAATGTCCCCTCCCCTGCATCTTAAATATATCTATTCTTCGCTATTATCGGAATCTGTCATTTCGCTATCTGTCATTTCAATGCCATCTTGCTCTTCTCCGTCTTCATCCAGGGCATCGTTATCTTCTTCGCTGCGAGCAACTCGAGTAACGGTAGCAACAGTGTCATCATCACGCGTATTAATCAGCTTAACGCCCTGCGTATTACGCCCCATTGTCGATATGCCTTCCATGCTTGTCCGGATCATCGTACCGAAAGATGTCATTATCATGAGGTCTTCATCGTTAAGTACAACTTTCAAACTTACGATTGGACCATTCTTATCTGTAACATTAAGTGTTTTGATCCCTTTACCGCCACGATTTTGGATACGATACTCGCTCATTGGCGTCCGTTTGCCATAACCTTTGGATGTTACAATTAGTACATCGTTGTCCGGTACTACAACATCCATATCTATAACAACATCGTCTGAATCAAGTTGAATACCTTTTACCCCTGTAGCAGAACGTCCCATGGAGCGAACATCTTGTTCTGAGAATCGGATAGACATCCCTTGAGCGGTTCCCATAACGATCTCTTGGTTGCCATCGGTTAGTTTAACGCCGATCAAGTCATCGTCTTCGCGAAGTGATATTGCAATCAAACCTACTTTGCGAATGTTAATATAATCGTCAAGCGGAGTTTTCTTCACAACACCTTGACGGGTAGCAAAGAATAAATAATGCTCTGAATCGAATTCTTGCACCGGAATTACCGCATTAATCGTTTCACCTTGTTCAATCTGAATCAAGTTGATGATTGGTGTTCCACGTGCAGTCCGGCTTAGATCTGGAATCTCATAAGCCTTCAGCTTATAGACTTTACCTTTATCCGAGAAGAAGAGTAAATAATGATGCGTATTCGATACAAATAGATGCTCGACAAAGTCGTTATCCTTCGTACCCATACCTACGACACCTTTACCTCCACGCTTCTGACTACGATAAGTCGTTACTGGCAACCGCTTGATGTAGCCGGTGTGAGTAACCGATATAATAACATCCTCACGAGGAATGAGATCTTCATCCATGATCTCTTCATCGCTCATCGTAATCTCAGTGCGACGCTCATCACCGAACTTCTCTTTCAGTTCACCGAGCTCTTCGCTAATGATTTGAAGCACGAGCTGCTCATCGGCAAGAATCGCTTTGTATTCTGCGATTTTCTTCATCAATTCCGCATATTCAGCTTCAATCTTATCGCGTTCCAATCCTGTCAGACGTTGCAAACGCATATCCAGAATAGCTTGCGCTTGCTCGTAGCTGAGCGAGAATCGCTCGATTAGCCCTTCACGTGCAACATCTGCCGTCTGGGAAGCACGGATCAATTTAATAACTTCATCCAGATGATCCAGTGCAATACGTAGCCCTTCAAGAATATGGGCACGTGCTTCCGCTTTCTTCAATTCGAATTCCGTACGACGACGGATCACTTCGATTTGATGCTGTAGATAATGATACAAAGCATCACGAAGATTGAGCGTTTTTGGTTCACCATTCACAAGCGCCAACATATTAATTCCGAAGTTGGACTGCATTTGCGTTTGTTTATATAAATTATTGAGCACTACGCTTGGTGTTACGTCGCGACGAAGCTCAATTACGATACGCATACCATTACGATCGGATTCATCACGAAGATCGGTTATGCCATCAATTTTTTTCTCACGAACAAGCTCAGCAATCTTCTCAACCAAGCGTGCTTTATTAACTTGATATGGAAGCTCATAGACAATTATACGAGCTTTATTGCCGTTCTCTTCAATAGTTGCCCTAGCACGCATCGTAACAGAACCACGTCCTGTTAAATACGCTTGGCGAATACCATGACGTCCCATGACGAATCCTGCTGTTGGGAAGTCTGGACCCTTTACATAATCAATCAACTCAAGTGGTGTAATGTCCGGGTTCTTAATTAAGGCTTGAATACCATCAATAACTTCGTTCAAATTATGCGGTGGAATATTCGTTGCCATACCTACAGCTATACCTGTAACCCCATTAACGAGCAAGTTAGGAAAACGTGAAGGCAATACGGCAGGTTCTTTCTCTTCACCATCGTAATTGGGAATGAAATCGACCGTTTCCTTATTGAGGTCACGAAGCATCTCCATCGCGATTTTAGATAGACGGGCTTCTGTATACCGCATTGCAGCAGCCATATCCCCATCGACCGATCCAAAGTTACCATGCCCATCAACGAGCATATAACGCATAGAGAAATCTTGTGCCATCCGAACCATCGCTTCGTATACGGAAGAGTCACCATGCGGATGATACTTACCGATTACCTCGCCTACGATCCTCGCAGACTTTTTATGAGGTTTATCTGCATACATACCAAGTTCCGACATCGCAAAAAGAATACGACGATGTACTGGCTTCAGACCATCCCTTACATCTGGTAGAGCACGACTAACGATAATACTCATCGCATAATCCATAAAAGAATCACGCATCTCAGTAGAAATTTCCCGGTCTTTTATGTTGGAGTTTTGTTGTTCTTCCGCCATGTTTTACCTCCCTGACGTTATCTATCTACATACCTATAAATCACGATAACCTTTATATTACTTTCACAAATGAAGAACAGTTAAACCTCAGATCCGACGATTTGTCATAAAAACTAAAAATCTATTTGCGGAATCTTGTAAAAATAGGTGATTAACCGTTTTCCTTGCATCTTTGCTGCCATAAAATAAACAGACCCAACTTTTATTATACCACTCATTCTAAAGTCTGTCTCCTGCTGGATTTCCAACGACTGACCCTACAGGGGCTTCTATGAAGGGAGAAAAAAATTGTCTATTCAACGCGTTACAAGCAAATGGGCGAAAACAAATGCGCTTATTCTCTCTAACTATTTGAACGATTATATTCCTGCAACGAAGCTATTCAATTCTGATGTTCTTCATGAAATGTTAGAGCAGCACAGCATGGTATATGTGAAGCCTGATAGAGGCACATATGGTAATGGGGTTATTCGTGTAGAACGATTAGCTGCTCCCGCAACAGGTTATAAATATCAGTTGAATACGCGGGTTTTCACTTTTCCAACCTTCGAATTGTTATCTCAAAGCCTTATTCGTTATATCAAACGAAAACGATATCTCGTTCAAAAGGGAATCTATCTCTTGCGTCATCAGAATAGGCGATTTGATATACGAGTCATGGTGCAGAAGAATAAACAGAATGTTTGGGAAGCAACTGGTATTATTGGCCGTCTCTCGCATCCATCGAAAATTGTAACCAACTATCATAGCGGAGGAACTCCCATGTCCTTCGAACGATTAATGTCCAGTCATCTGTCCAGCTCGGAACAAGCTGCTTATAAGATTAAGTTGAATACGCTATGCCTATCTATCGCTAATCAACTCCAAGTCAAATATCCTAGAATCAAAGAAATAGGTGTCGATATCGCGATTGATACGATGCTGCATCCTTGGATACTAGAGGTAAACACCTGTCCCGATCCCTTCATATTCCGTAAGCTAAAAGATCAACGAGTGTTCAGAAAAATATATCGCTATGCCGTTGGTTACGGGAGATTCAAGAAAAAATAGCCGCCCATATCGGACGGCTATCGTTTTTATCTTAGATGTCTAAGTTTTTAACATGCTTTGCAAATTGATGGATGAACTCGCGACGCGGTTCAACATTATCACCCATGAGCGTATCAAATATGCTATCCGCTTGAATCGCATCATCGATCGTTACCTGAAGCATCGTACGGCTCTCTGGATCCATTGTTGTCTCCCAAAGCTGAGTAGCATTCATCTCGCCAAGACCTTTATAGCGTTGGACGTTAACTTTAACACCTTCACCGAATTCAGCGATAATTTCATCACGTTCCTTCTCAGATTGCGCGTAACGAATTACTTTGTTGCGCTCAACTTTGAATAGCGGCGGCTGTGCGATATAAATATAGCCAGCCTCGATGATCTTACGCATATAGCGATAGAAGAACGTCAGCATTAAGGTCCTAATATGAGCGCCATCGACGTCAGCATCGGTCATAATAATAACTTTATGGTAACGTGCTTTACTGATATCAAAGTCTTCGCTAATGCCGGTTCCTAATGCAGTAATAATCATCCGGATCTCTGCATTGCCAAGAATTCGATCAAGTCTAGCACGCTCTACGTTCAAGATTTTACCACGCAACGGCAATATCGCTTGGAAATGACGGTCACGTCCCTGCTTGGCCGAACCGCCTGCAGAGTCACCTTCTACGATATACAATTCACTAATGGATGCGTCTTTGGATGAACAGTCAGCCAGCTTACCTGGCAGGGCGCTAACTTCAAGAGCACTTTTACGGCGCGTCAATTCACGAGCCTTACGAGCAGCTTCCCGCGCTCTAGTTGCTTGTAAACCTTTTTCAACGATTTTCCGTGACACAGCAGGATTCTCTTCGAGGAACTCCTGAAGCTTCTCAGCTAAGAAAGATTCAACAATACCGCGAACCTCACTGTTGCCGAGTTTAGTTTTCGTCTGTCCTTCGAATTGAGGTTCCGGGATTTTAACCGAAATAATCGCTGTTAACCCTTCACGAACATCATCGCCCGAGAAGTTATTATCGTTCTCTTTGAGCAAATTCGACTTACGAGCATAATCATTAATTACACGGGTTAATGCACTCTTAAAGCCTGACTCATGAGTACCGCCCTCATGGGTATTAATATTATTCGCGAATGAGTGAAGATTCTCGTTGTAGCCATCATTGTATTGCAAGGATACCTCTACTTGGATATGATCCTTCGATCCTTCTACGTAGATTGGTGCTTCATGCAGTGGTTCTTTGTTCCGGTTCAAGTATTTAACAAACTCAATAATACCGCCCTCATACTTGAACGAATTACTTACGCCTGTACGATCATCTGACAGAACAAGCTCAATTCCTTTATTTAGAAAAGCAAGCTCACGTACACGAGTTTGCAAGGTTTCATACTCGAAAATAGTCGTTTCCTTGAAAATCTCTGGATCCGGCTTGAATCGTGTCGTTGTACCTGTCTCATCTGATTCACCGATAATTTTCACATCATATTGCGGTGCTCCGCGGCGATATTCTTGTTGATACATATGACCATCGCGTTTAACCGTAACGGTAACAAGTTCAGACAATGCATTAACGACGGATACGCCGACGCCATGCAAACCACCCGAAACTTTATATCCTTCTCCGCCGAATTTTCCGCCTGCATGCAGGACAGTCATGACGACTTCAAGCGTAGATTTCTTGAGCTTCACGTTCTCCCCAACAGGAATACCGCGCCCGTTGTCAATAACGGTAACGCTGTTATCTTCATGAATGGTAATCATTATTTTATTACAATGACCGGCAAGTGCTTCGTCAATACTATTATCGACGACCTCCCATACGAGATGGTGAAGACCTTTGCCGCTTGTGGAGCCAATATACATACCTGGACGTTTACGTACCGCTTCCAAACCTTCCAGTACCTGTATCTGACTCTCGTCATACGAATTATGCTGCTGCTGATCCAAAGACATTACTGCTCACTGCTCCTCTCAACTGCTCTTCCTAAATCGCTTCGGCTGATTGTCAGCCGTTCGCCGCAAAATGATTGGCCCGTTTTTTCAATGTCGAAGATGATATCGGCGAATAATAAATTTTCTGCTTCGTCACGACGATCGATTTTGGCTCTTCTTCGCCTATCGTCTCAACGTCTTTACGTTTACGGGCCCCCGCAACAAATTGCTTGGACAGCTTGGAGGATTGCTCTATTGATATATCAAAAATGGCTATCAACTCGACAGCCCTAATAATTTTCTCGCCGCCCAAATGAATGTACATGTCCTCCGCCTCCCGTATATGCGCTTATGAGCGCGTCACTCGGCCTTCCCGAACATCGTATATACCGACATCTTGAAGCTTGCCGATATTGACGCTTTCGAGACCAGTGGTCGTTATAAACGTTTGCACTTTGCTCTGAAAAGTCTCGATCAATTGTGTCTGCCGATGTTGATCCAACTCTGACAATACATCATCGAGAAGCAATATCGGATATTCCCCGATTTCTTCGCAAATAAGCTCAATTTCGGCCAGTTTAAGGGATAAGGCGGTGGTGCGTTGCTGGCCCTGTGAACCGTATACGGACGCTTCTTTCCCGTTAATAAAGAACGCCAGATCGTCTCGATGAGGCCCGACGAGCGACACTCCTCGGCGGATCTCCTGATCTTTCACTTGTGATAACTTTATCATAAATTGCTCAAATAAAATAGTTTCATCTTCTTCGTCCCCGCCGTCGAAGGACGGACGATACTCAATAGTCAGTTGCTCTCCACCAGCCGTTATGCCGGAATGGATCCCTTCAGCCCATCTTTGTAATTTATGAATGAAGTGTTTCCTTTTTTTCATAATTTTAACACTATGCTCGGCGAGCTGCGCATTCCACACCTCTAGCATGGTCTGCTGGGACGTTCCAGGCGAGGCTGTTTTCAAAAAATTGTTGCGCTGCATCAGCACTTTGCCGAATTGCTGCAACGTATGTAAATAACCGGGCTGCACCTGACCGATTTCCATATCGAGAAACCGTCTGCGCACACCCGGCGTTCCTTTTACAATTTCGAGATCCTCTGGCGCGAACATCACCACATTCAAAGATCCGACAAAATCACTAAGCTTCCGCTGCTCCAACCCGTTTATCCTTGCTTTCTTTCCTTGTCCAGAAAACATGAGATCTAGCTTAACCTTCCCATAGCGCTTCTCCACTTCACCAGAAATACGAGCTGAATAAGCTTCCCAGCCAATTAGCTCCTTATCCTTGGAAGTGCGATGCGATTTGGTTAGTCCTAGTGCGAATATCGCTTCTAGCAAATTGGTCTTGCCTTGCGCATTCGGACCAACAAATAAATTAACCTGGTTGTCTGTCTTCAGCTCAAGCTGATCATAATTACGGTAGTTCTGTAATTGGATGCTGTTTAAAAACACTTGTGCTCGTCCTCCCGGTCTCGTGTGCGATTACGCCCTAGTTACCGTAAAGACGCCATGTTCCTGAACTTCTACCCGATCCCCGACATATAATTTTCTGCCTCGACGGTTATCCACAGCCCCATTAATTAATACTTCGTTTTCCTGGAGAAAAAATTTCGCGTGTCCACCTGTGGATAAACAATTAGCGAGCTTCAAAAACTGTCCTAGCGTAATATATTCGGTCTTAATTCCAATTTCTACCATCAGAATCTTCACCTTCCTTTCTCTGTCTATTAAGCAGTCGTGCGGTAAGGCAAGATGACATACATGTTATACGAATGATCAATTGGACGAATGACAATCGGGCTCATTGCACCAGTGAATCCGATAAAGATTTGCTCGCTATCAATTACTTTCAGCACATCAAGCATATATTTGGAGTTGAAGGCAATACGCAGCGGTTCACCGTTGAATGTCTTCGCATCTAGCTGTTCTTTTACTCGTCCAAGCTCAGTAGAGCTGGATGAAATTTCAATAGTTCCGTCTTCAAGCGTTGCAAGGCGGACAATATTGGTTTTCTCTTCGCGCGACATGAGATACGCACGATCGATTGCGTCCGTTAAATTTTTCGTATCGAGTACAAGTTCTGTTTTGTACACTTGCGGAATAATTTTAGACGTATCGGGATAAGTACCGTCGAGCATACGTGTAAAGAATAACACATTATCAATTTTGAATAGGACTTGATTGTCCGTAACCACAATATCGACGAGTGTATTTTGTTCTGGAACTAGCTTAGCTAGCTCAACTAACGTCTTAGCAGCAATAACGACATTGCTGAATCCGTATTCTGGATCGGTCGCTGATTGAGCAGTACGACTCGCTAAACGATGACGATCGGTTGCAATGAATTTCAATTGCTTATCCTGAAGAGTCCATAATACTCCAGTTAGAATAGGAGTCTGTTCGTTGACGGATGCGGCAAGAACGGTTTGGCGAATCATCGCTTTAAGAAGATCACCTGGCATTTGGAATAGTTCATTTTGTTCGATGGAAGGAAGGATTGGGAATTCTTCGGGATCTAATCCGACCATTTGTATATCAGTGGAGCCAGAACGAATGAGGGTTTGAAAGTGAGCCCCTACTTCTATTTCTACATTGTCGGAAGGAAGCTTTTTGACGATTTCCACAAAAAATTTAGCAGGAAGTACGACACTTCCGGGTTTTTCCACTTGTGCAATTAACAGATCACCACGTTCTACCGGGATAAAGCTTTGAATAGATATATCTGTATCACTAGCTGTCAAGGTAATGCCTTGATGGGTGACATCGATTTTGATACCGCCAAGTATCGGAATAGTAGGACGCGAAGAAGCTGCTTTGGCCACTTGTTGGATTGCTTCGTTCAATTCTTGTTTTGAAATCGTTAATTTCATGTTTTCACTCCTAAACCCATGTTTGAATGGATGGTTTACATTATTTTTTTGGCGAAGCCATTAGGGCGTTTGCGCCGCTCTTTTGATGTTCTTTTTTATTTAAAAAATAGTAGCAGTAGTAGTAGGCACCCTGAATATGTGGATAACTGCCAAAAACGCCGATAAATCAAGCCTATCCACATGTGTATAGAGTGTGCATAGGCTTGTTCGGTTTTTGCTTATAAAAGTGGATAACTTTTGTGACTCACACGGATCATTTTTCTTGAAATATAAGATTTAAATTTTTATCTTATAAATATCTTATATTTCACCGCGAAACGTTGCTTCTTCTCCGAAGGACGTCGAAGCCGTTTCTGCTTTGTTACGTATGATTTTTTATTTTCTCGGTCAAGTTTTGCAAAATTTTGTACAAATCTTGATCGACTTGGAGCTGCTTTGTAATTTTTTCATGCGCATGAATAACGGTTGTATGGTCGCGACCGCCGAATGCTTCACCGATCTTGGGCAGAGAATAATCAGTCAGTTCTCGTGAGAGATACATCGCGATTTGACGAGGATAAGCCACTGCCTTCGTACGTTTCCTCGCTTTGAACTCTTCAAGCCGCAGTCCGTAGAACTCGCCAACCTTTTGCTGAATATCGCTCATCGTAATCATTTTGGGCCGGCTCGATGGAATAATATCCTTAAGCGCTTCAGCTGCCAAATGAGATGAAATATCTTGATTGATCAAGGAGGAATAGGCAACAACCCTAATTAGGGCGCCTTCTAGCTCTCTAATATTCGTATCAATTTGGCTTGCGATATAAACCATGGCTTCATTAGGGATATCCAAATTCTCAGCTTTTGCCTTCTTCCGAAGAATAGCGATCCTGGTCTCTAAATCGGGAGCCTGAATATCCGTGATAAGTCCCCATTCAAAGCGTGAACGAAGTCGCTCTTCGAGCGTTGGAATTTCTTTGGGCGTACGGTCACTTGAAATGACGATTTGCTTGCGTTCCTCGTGAAGTGCGTTGAACGTATGGAAAAATTCTTCCTGCGTACCGTCTTTACCAGCGAGAAATTGAATATCATCAATGAGCAAAACGTCGATACTACGGTATTTATTACGGAAACTTTCTCCTCGATTATCACGAATAGCGTTAATAAACTCATTCGTAAATTTCTCGGAAGAAATATACATGATCTTCGTGTTGGGATTGTGATCTTTAATGTAATGGCCGATGGCATGCATTAAGTGAGTCTTGCCAAGTCCTACACCACCATAGAGAAACAAGGGATTGTAAGCTTTGGCCGGAGCTTCGGCTACAGCTAGTGAGGCTGCGTGAGCAAACCGATTATTCGCGCCAATAACGAAAGTATCGAATGTATATTTCGGATTAAGGGTATGAGAGTGGGTTTCCTCATGAACGACGGGTGCATCTATCATAGTGGGTGGAAAAGAATAAACAGGCTCAGGTGCCTTAGTCTCTTCAATAGAGAAGCGGACATCCACTTGCCTGCCCAAAAATTCAAATAAGGTCGTACGGATTAATTTCGTATAACGGCCTTCCAGCCATTCAGCTGCAAATGTTGTCGGTGCCGTAACTTCTAGCAGTGAGTCATCCACGAATGAAGCTTTCGTCGCTTTAAACCAGGTATCGAAACTTGGTTTACTCAGCTTCGTCTGGATGATTGACAACACTTGCTGCCATAAATCATAAGTATGGCTGTCCACAGACGTCACTCCTTATCAAAATCGCCGTAAAGGCGCATTTAAGCCATATCTTGTCGAAATTAGGGTCATTACAACGAATTACATCCACAATATGCAGAATTATAGATGTATGAGTTATAAAGTGGGGATGGATTTGTTCACAATCTTATCCACAGGCTGTTGATAAGATTGTGGAGAGAATAAGTGTATCCACACGGAAAACATAATAATCATAGCAAAAGATGCCTTGTATTTCAACGAATTGTGGGATTTTATCCACATATTCAATAGCTTGTGTATAAAAGTTATGGACAACACTATATATTGTTTATATCTTGTTATCATTTCGACAAAGTTCGTCTTGTGGACAAAAAAATTATGCACATGTTATTAGTTTTCCGACAAAGTGTAAAATTTCATTCATTTATCCACAATATTTGGTTAGCCGTCTTTCAATTGACTTTTTACCCCTGGCATGGTTTAATAAAAAAAGCGTATTTTTAAATAAAAGAGGGCGGCAAGTGTCGTTTCTTTTTGAAGTACTGGAGGTGCAGATCAATGAGACCTACATTCAGACCAAATGTAAGCAAACGTGCTAAAGTGCATGGCTTCCGCAAACGTATGAGCTCCAAAAACGGACGTAAAGTTTTGGCGGCGCGTCGTCAAAGAGGAAGAAAAGTTCTTAGTGCATAAGTAGAAGACCACGTCGGGTGGTCTTTTTTTTTGCCTTACTGGCGATACTTGATCAAACTAGCGAAAAAGTGTGGCGAGCCTGCGGGCTTCGCCAACCCTTTTACATATAGCTTCTTATATAAATAAGGAAAGAACGGTGAACGATAGTCGTGCAAAGAAAATTGCGTCTGCGGAACCGTGCGGATTTCAACCGGATTTACCGGGGAGGCAAATCGTTCGCTAATGGGCAATTTGTCGTCTACTGGTCGAAGCAGCCGGTAGCGGAACCGTTTCGGCTCGGCGTATCGGCAAGTAAAAAGATTGGCAATGCAGTTGTCCGCAATCGGATGAGGCGTGTTATTAAGGAAATTGTTCGATTAAATGCGGAGAAAATCATTCCGAATATCGACTTTATTCTTATCGTAAGGAAACCGGCTGCAGCGATGAAGTCGAAAGAGATGGAAAAGAGCATTTTGCATGTGATGAAGAAGGCAGGTTTACTGAAAAAAGAAGAGCGGTTACATAGAAGAGGGACAAGCGAATGAGGTTGTTTCTTTGTCCTATAAATTATGGTATAGTTTATACCAAATGAAAGTATAGGTCTTACGTTCGAAGGATACTGAGCTTTCACAGTGAAACGATATCTCCTATTTAGGTGATGAAGTCGTTTTGTTTGCTTTGAAATGTATTGGCTCTTAGAGAGGAGATTTCATGTTGTTTCGGAACGCTAACCGCAAATGGCTAGTTGTAATTGGCTTGGTACTGATGATGGCATTGCTCGCTGGTTGTGGAGCGCCAAGTGATCAGACAAAAACACTGGAGGATATGCAGAACGGTGGATTTTGGCAGAGTAACGTCGTGTATTATTTTGCATTAACGCTTAATACTTTTGCAGGTTGGTTTGGCGGTTCATTTGGACTAGCCATACTATTGATTACGATCATTGTAAGAACAGCGATTCTTCCATTAACATTGAAGCAATATCGCAGTTCGAAAGCGATGCAAGCTATTCAGCCGCAAATGGCTGAAATCAAGAAGAAGCATAAGGATAATCCGCAGAAGCAGCAGGAAGAGACGATGAAGCTATTCCAGCAGCACAAGGTTAATCCGTTGGCAGGTTGCTTGCCGCTAATCGTCCAGATGCCGGTCTTCATCGCACTGTATAATGCGATCTATATGAATCCGGAAGTGCGCACCCATACATTCCTATGGTTGGAGCTTGGATCGAAGGATCCATATTATATATTGCCGATCATCGCAGCTGCGACTACTTTCATCCAGTCTAAGATGATGCAAAAGCAACAAACACAAGCGATGCCAGGAATGGGAATGATGCTGGCTATCTTCCCAGTATTGATCTTCGTAATGGCAATCAACTTCCCTTCAGCACTTCCGCTGTATTGGGTATACAGTAACATCTACACAATTGTTCAAAACTACTTCCTGTACGTACGTTCATCTGACAAGGGTAAGGAGGCCCTCGCAAAATGAAAAAACTCGTAGCATCAGGAAAAACGATCGAAGAGGCAGTAAAAAGTGGATTAACACAATGGAATGTAACCGAGGATCGCGTCAAAGTAACGGTATTGGAGCAACCTGGTAGAGGGTTATTCGGTCTCGGCCTGATTGGCGTGAAAGAAGCGAAAGTTGAACTGGAGCTTATACCTGATCCAACAAGTGAAGCAGAGCAATTTCTTCTTGAAGTGGCAAGTACGATGGGATTGGATGTATCTGTCGAACGGAAGCAAACGAGAGAAGGTACTCATCTGTCTATTTCAGGCAGTGGGGATCTCGGCATGCTGATTGGACGTCGAGGTCAAACACTCGACGCACTGCAGTACTTGGTTAACATTGTGGCTAATCGCTTTTCAGACAGCCATCTGCGAATCGTGCTTGATGCAGAGGATTTTCGCGAGCGGCGCCGCAAGACGTTGGAAGAATTATCGGAACGCTTAGCAGGAAGAGTCATCCGTACAAGGAAAGAAGTTGTGCTGGAGCCGATGACGCCGCATGAGCGAAAGGTGATTCATTCACAATTGCAGAATCATCCGAAAGTGAAGACGTTCAGTAAGGGCGATGAGCCTAACCGGCGTGTTGTCATTGCTCTGAAAGATAGACAAGTATAAGTGACTGATTTACAGCAATGGCTCCCAAGGGGTCATTGCTGTTTTTCCATTTGAGAGGTGTGACAGTGTTGATACAAGATACGATAGCTGCCATTTCGACTGCAGTTGGTGAAGGTGGCATAGCGATAATTAGAGTGAGTGGTCCTGATGCTATAGACGGAATTGCACGAATCTTCCGTTCACGTATCGATCTCCGCGAGGCGTCTACACATACGCTGCATTATGGGCATATTGTAGACCCTAAGACGAATGAACAGGTTGAGGAAGTCATTGTAACGCTTATGAGAGGACCACGTTCTTTTACAGCTGAGGATGTTGTAGAGATAAATGCCCACGGCGGCGTTGTTGCGGTGAAGAAGGTATTGGATGTTGTTCTGATGCAAGAAGGCATGCGACTCGCAGAACCTGGAGAATTTACGAAACGAGCTTTCTTGAATGGCAGAATCGATTTGATGCAAGCGGAAGCCGTAATCGACCTCATTCGTTCTAAGTCAGATCGTGCATTCTCCATTGCACGCAAACAGGCAGAGGGGATTTTGTCGAGGAGAATTAAAGCTCTTAGGCAGACAGTCATTGAGCTGCTTGCCCATATTGAAGTTAACATTGACTATCCAGAGCATGATGTTGAGGATCTAACAAGCGCCTATATCCGGGAACAGAGCGGTAAAGCGCTCGTAGAAATTGCTAAGCTGTTAAAAACAGCAAATGAAGGCAAAATATTAAGAGAAGGCATAATGACAGCCATCGTAGGTCGGCCAAATGTTGGTAAGTCATCTCTGCTGAATGTGCTGGCACAAGAGAATAAAGCGATCGTTACGGATGTCCCTGGAACGACCCGTGATGTGATTGAAGAATATGTAACTTTGAATAATATTCCGCTTAAATTGCTGGATACGGCGGGTATTCGAGACACAGATGATGTGGTAGAACGGATTGGTGTGGAACGTTCTCATCATGCGTTAGAAGAAGCCGATTTGATTTTATTCGTTCTGAATTACAACGAACCGCTTCATAATGATGATCGTGAGCTGCTGAAAAAGATGTCGAATCGTCAAGTTATCGTTATAATTAATAAGACGGACTTGCCGCAAGCACTTGAGATGGAGGAGATTGAACAGTTATTCGATGCTGAATCAATCGTTCGCATGTCAGTGTTAGAAGAAGAAGGACTCGATGAGCTGGAGAAAGCGATTAGTCAGTTGTTCTTTGAAGGGCAGCTTGATTCAGGAGATCTGACATATGTAAGCAATGTTCGGCATATTTCTCTGTTAAAGCGCGCTCAGCAGTCGCTTGTGGACGCTATTGAAGCTTCAGATGCAGGTATTCCGATCGATTTAATACAGATTGATGTCCGTTCAGCTTGGGAGTCATTAGGTGAGATTCTAGGAGACGCCGTGGGCGATTCATTAATAGATCAGATTTTTTCACAATTTTGTTTAGGAAAATGATGGTTGTAAATGGGAGGGAAATAAATTGAACTACGAAGCAGGACAATATGATGTCATCGTTGTTGGTGCTGGGCATGCGGGCGTGGAATCGGCACTTGCTGCAGCACGGATGGGCTGTGAAACGCTGTTGCTTACGATCAACCTGGATATGGTAGCATTCATGCCATGTAATCCATCGATCGGTGGACCAGCTAAAGGACATGTTGTGCGTGAGATTGATGCGCTCGGCGGTGAGATGGGTCGTAATATTGACCGGACGTTTATCCAAATGAGGATGCTGAATACAGGGAAAGGACCTGCTGTACACGCACTGCGCGCACAAGCGGATAAATTCTCTTACCAGCATACGATGAAGAAGACGATTGAAGAAACCAAACAATTGACACTTCGCCAAGGTATGGCTGAGGAAATCATTGTAGAAGACGGCAAGATATCAGGTATTGTTACAAAAACAGGTGCAATCTATCGTGGGAAAGCTGTCGTTATTACGACAGGTACGTACTTGCGAGGCAAAATCATTATGGGTGAACTGATGTATGAGAGCGGTCCGAATAACCAGCAGCCATCCATTCGTTTATCCGCTAGCTTGAAGGAGCATGGATTTGATCTTGTGAGATTCAAAACCGGAACGCCTCCTCGTGTTCATAAGGATACGATTGATTTCGATAAAACCGAAATACAACCTGGTGATGATAATCCGAAATTCTTCTCCTATGAGACCGTTTCTTCTAATAATGTACAATTGCCTTGCTGGTTAACTTACACGTCAGAACAGACACATAAAATCATTAATGATAATCTGCATCGTGCTCCAATGTTCTCCGGCGCGATTGAAGGGACAGGTCCACGATACTGCCCTTCCATTGAAGATAAGATTGTTCGATTTGCTGATAAACCTAAGCATCAAATATTTCTTGAGCCGGAAGGCAAGGATACTTCGGAATATTATGTACAAGGACTTTCCACAAGTATGCCTGAAGATGTTCAATTAAGTATTTTGCGTTCCATACCAGGTTTGGAAAAAGTGGAAATGATGCGCAACGGTTATGCAATAGAGTATGATGCAGTAGTTCCTACGCAGTTATGGCCTTCTCTTGAAACGAAGGTCGTTGATGGGCTATTCACTGCTGGTCAAATCAATGGGACTTCCGGTTATGAAGAAGCGGCTGGTCAAGGCGTTATTGCAGGTATTAATGCAGCGCGCAAAGTGCAAGGGAAAGAGCCTGTAATCATCGGTCGTGCACAAGGCTATATCGGCGTTATGATTGATGATTTGGTAACAAAAGGCACTAGTGATCCATACCGTTTGCTGACTTCACGGGCAGAATATCGATTGTTGCTTCGTCATGACAATGCTGATCTACGCTTAACACCAATTGGACATGAAATAGGACTGATTTCAGAAGAGCGTTATGCTTCATTTTTGAATAAGAAGGAATTAGTGTCTCAAGAGATTGAGCGGCTGCGTACAACGAAAATTCGGCCTGATGTAGCACAAGCTATGCTGGAGAGTGCTAACTCGACACCGATAACCAATAGTATTGATGCACTGGCATTATTAAGACGTCCTGAGCTGTCTTATAAGCTGATTGAATCTGTTGCACCATCTGATCTCCCACTAACAGATGAGATGAAGGAGCAAGTCGAAATTCAAATCAAATATGCTGGTTATATTGAAAAACAATTAATTCAAGTAGAACGTTTGAACAAAATGGAGAAGAAAAAGATTCCTGACGATATCGATTATATGGATGTACACGGTATTGCTAATGAAGCAAAACAAAAGCTGACTGATATTCGTCCACTATCTATTGGTCAAGCTTCAAGGATAGCGGGAGTAACCCCTGCTGAC
Source organism: Pristimantibacillus sp. (assembly GCA_048976605.1). GTDB lineage: Bacteria > Bacillota > Bacilli > Paenibacillales > Paenibacillaceae > Pristimantibacillus. The sequence goes on from JBHGUX010000057.1 coordinate 17,613, forward strand.
ATATCCATCCTGCTTGTGTACCTAGAGCATTATAATCGTGTCATTGCAGCGAGAGGATAGAATATGGAAGAGACAAATAGTTGGTTTCAGAATTTAATGACGGAGAAAGGTCTACAATTGTCTGCCGCACAGTTGGAGCAGTTCGAGACCTATTATCGCGTACTAGTGGATTGGAATGAACGAATGAATCTCACTGGAATTACAGAAAAGGATGCCGTATACGAGAAGCATTTTTACGACTCTGTATCACTTTCCTTTTTCGTTGACATGAAGAGCGTTCGTAGTATGGCTGACATTGGTTCGGGAGCAGGATTTCCAAGCATTCCATTGAAAATATGTTTCCCTCACTTGAAAGTAGTCATTGTTGACTCTTTAAATAAACGAATTCAGTTCTTGAATCATTTGGTGGAGCAACTGGGGATGCAAGATGTAACTTGTGTTCATGGTCGAGCTGAGGATGTGGCTAGACTAAATGAGCATCGAGATCAACATGATTTGGTTACTGCAAGAGCAGTTGCTCGACTGAATGTATTAAATGAATTTTGTTTGCCGTTTGTCCGTAAGAACGGAACTTTTGCAGCGATGAAGGGTTCTCAAAGTGTAGAAGAGGTACGGGAGGCTGCTGAAAGCTTGCGTGAACTGAAAGGGAAGGTTAGAGCTGAACATGCCTTCAAGCTGCCATTCGAACAATCAGAGCGTCACATTGTATTAATTGAAAAGTTGGATGCAACTCCTCGCAAATATCCTCGCAAAGCAGGCACACCTATTAAAGAGCCTATAATGCCGAGATAGCGGGATAAAAGAGGATAATATTAGAAATACATTTTATTGCTGAACAAATAAATTAATTAAGTGGATGTACTAATTAAAGAGAGTCCAGATGTTTCACGTGAAACATCTGGACTCTCTTTTTATACATATATAGGGTATTGTAAGGTGTTTGTTACGAAGCTTTTGTTCGTCACTCAACAAAGGTAAAGTAAGTGTAAGAGTATCTGAATAAACATCCAAATTAATTCATTTATTTATCATGTTTACTAGGGCTGTCAAGCAGGAATGCGATAGACAAAAGTAGAAATTATGAGATAAACTATATTACTCGGTATTAGGATAGTTCGTATCCATGAATTGTTGTTTTGTCTGTTTTTATTTCTGTATACAGTTGTTAGCTAACACTAGTAAAGAGTACAATAGTAGTATTAATGCATTATGGTATATATTAGGTAGGTTCATGCTTAGTTAGCACATCTTCGAGATCAAACTTCTCCAGTAGAAGAATGGTTTCTTGGTCGGGTGGTAGTAGATAAAATGAAAGAACAACTTTCTCGTTTATTTGGTCTTAACGAGCAACGTAGTGGTCAAGAAGAAGTTAGACAAATACCCATTAATGAAATCGATACGAGTCCTTTTCAACCTAGAACGATATTTGATGATGACCGTATTGAAGAGTTATGTCAAACCATTAGAACACATGGTATCATTCAACCAATCGTTGTTCGCATGCGAAACAACAGGTATGAGATTATTGCTGGAGAGCGTCGTTGGCGAGCGGTTACAAAGCTTGGTCATGAGACAATTCCGGCTATTATCCGTGAGTTCAATGATTCTCAAACAGCATCTATTGCTTTGATTGAGAACTTGCAACGTGAGAACTTAACTTCTATTGAAGAAGCGGTCGCTTATCAGCGTTTAATTGAGCTGCATCAGCTTACGCAAGAGAGTTTGGCTCAACGACTTGGCAAAAGCCAATCAACAATTGCGAACAAACTGCGTCTCTTAGCGTTGAGTGATACGATCAAAACAGCGCTTATTGAACGTAAAATAACGGAACGGCATGCTCGTGCTTTACTATCACTAGAGTCTGAGGATCAACGGCATCAAGTGCTAGAAGAAATAATTACCAAGGAACTTAATGTCAAACAGACGGAAGTACGCATTGCATTTCTGAAAGAATCATCTAAAATTAAAAAGGCGAAACGTATTTCTTTCACGAAAGATGTTCGTTTAGCGCTCAATACCATTCGTCAATCGATCCAAATGGTGTCGGGTTCTGGTTTGCAAATCAAGACCGATGAAACCGATCATGATGATCATTATGAAATCGTCATTCATATTCCTAAACGATAGCAGATGAGCCAATTAACGCTTAACTAGTGCCGTCCTCACTGAGGGCGGCGAAACCATTTGTACGCAAAGACAACAAGAGATCTATTATTCATATGAAAATAGTTTTCTCAGATAGAGGTGAATAGTTTTGTCTAAAATAATAGCAATTGCGAATCAAAAGGGTGGTGTCGGTAAAACGACAACATCTGTTAATTTGGGCGCTTGTCTTGCATCATTGGGACGGCGTGTTTTGCTTGTTGATATTGATCCGCAAGGGAATACGACTAGTGGAATAGGTATCAATAAAGCTGATGTAGAAAACTGTATCTATGATGTGCTAATCAATGATGTGCATCCCAATGATGCAATGGCTGAGACGAATATCCCTGGACTTAAGATCATTCCAGCTACTATTCAGCTTGCTGGCGCGGAAATAGAACTCGTGCAGACGATATCACGCGAGGTGAGACTGAAGCAATCCCTTCATATGCTAAAAGATCAATTCGATTACATTCTAATTGATTGCCCGCCATCACTTGGATTGCTGACAATTAACTCTTTGACTGCGGCAGATTCGGTAATCATTCCTATTCAGTGTGAGTACTACGCTCTGGAAGGGTTGAGTCAGTTGCTTAATACGGTAAGACTTGTTCAGAAGCATCTGAATACTTCTTTGCAAATTGAAGGTGTCCTTCTAACGATGCTTGATGCTAGAACGAATCTTGGCATTCAAGTTATTGAAGAAGTTAAGAAGTATTTCCAGCAAAAGGTATATCAAACGATTATCCCGCGCAATGTTCGCTTAAGTGAAGCGCCTTCTCACGGTCAAGCGATCATCACGTATGATCCTAGATCCAAAGGGGCCGAAGTATATCTTGAACTCGCGAAGGAAGTGATTACGTATGAGCAAGCGGCTAGGTAGAGGGCTTGATGCTCTTATTCCATCGCTTTCGGTTAATGATGATGATAAGGTAATTGAGATTAATTTATCGCAATTACGTCCGAATCCATACCAACCGCGTAAGACATTCGATGATGATTCAATTCGTGAACTAGCGGAGTCGATTAAACAACACGGTGTAATTCAACCAATTATCGTAAGAACTGTATTAAAAGGTTATGAAATTATAGCAGGGGAACGTCGCTTCCGTGCATCTCAATTCTGCGGGAACGCAACAGTGCCAGCAGTAGTAAGATCGTTCTCTGATCAACAAGTAATGGAGATTGCTTTAATCGAGAACTTACAGCGTGAGGATCTTAATGCGATAGAAGTGGCTATTGCTTATCAAGGACTGATGGATAAGTTCAAGCTAACGCAAGAGGAACTCTCCATGAAGGTTGGCAAGTCTCGCTCTCACATTGCGAACTTCTTACGATTGTTAGCATTGCCCTCTGAAATCAAAGATAATGTTTCACGTGGAACAATTTCAATGGGGCATGCAAGAGCACTTGCTGGTATTAAAGATGAGGTTGTCCAAAAGGATTTGGCAGATCTGATCGTTACTCAGGATTGGAGTGTGCGCAATCTAGAAGAAGCGATTCAGAGATTGGAAGTCAAAGAATCAGTGGATGATGGCAAGAGTAAGGCGAAAACGAAAAAAAGAGACCCTTATATTGAAAGCTTAGAAGAGTCCTTGCGGGATCGATTCAAAACAACCGTAAAGATTAAACAGCAGAAAGAAAAAGGGAAAATAGAACTGCAATACTACAGCAAACAGGATCTGGAACGACTGCTGGAACTGCTCCAGTATATGGCTTAAATATTGGCAAATGATAGCATACCAAAAGTTGAAATCTTTGATTTGAAAGATTAAACTAAGGTATGCTATTGCTATGAAGTTAAGGTGATAAAACGAGGAGGGGGCGAAGGAATTGAAAGAAGCTTCGGAAGCCATTATATACTTGGATCACGCTGCGACCTCTTGGCCCAAACCAAGTTCGGTAATGGAAGCAGTACAACATGCGATGATTCATGATGCTGCTAATCCAGGACGTGGCAGTCATCGCATGGCTGTAAGAGCAAGTCGGGTGTTATTTGATACACGCAAACAATTGAGCAAATTATTCCGAGTGAAAAACCCGAATGATATAGCTTTTATGATGAATACAACAATGGCGTTGAATACAGCGATAAAAGGTATCGTAAAAGAGGGAGACCATGTTATCGCTACTTCGGTCGAACATAATTCGGTTAGGCGACCGTTAGAGTATTTGAAGCAGTCATTGGGTATACAAGTGACTTATGTGGATACGGATGAAGAAGGCAATCTTAATATTGATCAGATAGCGGCAGCAATTAATTCGCGCACAACGTTAGTGATCGTGAACCATAGCTCCAATCTTCTGGGGACTATTGTTCCAATTGAGCAGATTGGTCAATTAACGAGAGATAAAGGAATTAAGCTGCTTGTTGATGCAGCACAAAGCGCGGGGATATTAGATATCAATGTAGAGGCAATGGGGATAGATCTTCTGGCATTCCCAGGTCACAAAGGGTTGCTTGGCCCACAGGGCACAGGAGGGCTGTACATCCATCCGGAGCTTGATCTGCTTCCGTTGTTGCATGGGGGGACTGGAAGCCAATCTGAGGCGACTGAGCAGCCTAAAGTGCGACCGGATCGATATGAGGCTGGAACGCAAAATACACCTGGCCTAGCGGGGCTGAAGGCAGGTGTGGAATATGTGTTGCAGGAGACCGTACAGAAGATTTATGAGAAGGAATGGTCGTTGACACAGCGGATGATAGAGGGACTCTTGAAAGTAGATGGAGTGAGACTCTTAGGTCCGGGATTAGGTGAAGAAAGAACCGGGATCGTATCTTTTGTTGCAGAAGGCATCGATCCTTCGGAGATGTCGTTTATACTCGATCAGCATTATAATATTGCTGTTCGAGCAGGCTTCCATTGCACCCCGCTTGCACATACTATTGCAGGAACGATGGGAACAGGTGCAGTAAGAGCGAGTGTGGGTTGTTTTACAACTGAAAATGAAACAGATGCACTTGTCGATGCGGTAAAAGAAATAAGAAAGCATTATTCATAGTGACTTAACTTGCTGGGGGCGGAATTATCAGATGGATGAGTGGACAAACAACCCGATGAACTTAGTGACAGTAGTACTGACTTTGTTAATTATTATTGCATTTATACGATTATCAGTAGTAGGCAGCAGGTTAAAGAAGCTTAGAAAGCAGTATGTAGAAGTGATGGGCAACACAGGGGTGTCTAACCTAGAAGAAGTTATTATTGAGTTAAGAAAGACGATTGACATTCAAGAAGAGCAGTCACAAAGACTGCGAGTGCAGCTAGATGAAGTACAACGTCTTCAAATGCAGGAGAAGGGGCGTGTCGGCGTTCTGCGATATAATGCTTTTGCAGACCAGGGCAGCGATCTGAGCTTCTCCATTGCAATCGTAAACGCTACACAGGACGGTGTTGTACTATCGGGTATTCACAGTCGAGAAAATACTTATGTGTACGCTAAGCCTGTCGACAAAGGGGAGTCCACTCATCCGTTGACACCAGAAGAACGCAAAGCCATTGCTGAAGCGAAATAGTCATTGCAATTGCATCATGCAGTTAATGATCAATCACATTTTTCTCGCGAGTCGCAGCTTGTTCTCTGGAATGGGACATAACGGCTCGGCTGTTGAGTACAGCAGAGAATAGGCTGCATGAAATAAGATCGGCCATTTTCATAACGAGATGCAGACGAGTGTTTTGCAAGACAAAATACTCCATAAAGCCGCCAACATTAACGATGCCTGTAATGTGAATGTCGCCTACAGGTGGAAGCTCTTTATTAACGCCCGCGCCTGGACGGACGGGACCGGTACCGACATGAATAGATCCAATGCTAGAAACTTGACCCAGACAGGCATCTATTCCGATAACAAAAGGTTTATGGTGAGTGCGATTGATGAGTTGTAAGGTGTCTTCTAAATTCATTGCATGAACGGGTTCCTCTAATGTGCCGAACAAAGAAAAGTGGGGACTTTGATATTTGGAGAGAGATGTGCCGATAATAGGTCCAAGTGAATCACCTGTAGAGCGATCTGTTCCTACACAGACAATGACGATGGGGCGACCTGCAGACATTTCATCAAGCATCAGAGATAACCGATTAACGAGCAGTCCGACAGCATTGGTTTCCGTGCAGGGTACTTTCAACGGTACATCTTTCAAAAATGATAGTTTCATAGAATCCCCTCCATAAATGCCAATATGATACTAGTATATGGAGAGGACAACCATTTTATACGTCAAGAACGCAATACTTTAGGTTTTGTTACTGAGGGAGAGAGGCAATGATGTTAATAGCCTTTGATTCAACGCAGCAAGCGCTACGTGCAGAGATGCTGCTCGAGTACGCAGAAATTGAAATTGACATCTGTCCGACACCGAAAGAAATTACCGCAGGATGTGCATTATCCATCCATTTCCCTGGAGAAGAATTAGATACAGTAAAGCATGTGATCGATTCGGAAAAGGTAGAGATACGTGGTATATTCAAACAGGTTGAGGCGGGATATGAGCCTGTGTCACTGTAAGGAAGGTGATTGACATTGAATTTGTTTGTCATGTACGAAACAGTAGTAGCGGAGTTGGCTGATAAGGAGCTTTGGTCAAATTTTGGAGAATCGACGATACGGATCATTATCATTCTCGTACTTGCCCCCCTCGTCATTTGGATTGCAAATAAGATGATTGATCGGATTATATTGAATAAAACGGTGAAACATATTTCGTCTCAAAGCCGAAGAGTAACGACGGTTGGCAAGTTGATAAAAAATGTCTTCTCCTATACAGGTGCTTTGATTACACTAATGGTGATCTTGTCAGAGTTCGGTATAGAGCTTGCTCCTTTGCTTGCAGGGGCAGGAGTAGTGGGGTTAGCCATTGGTTTTGGTGCACAAAGCTTGGTTAAAGATATCATTGCAGGCTTTTTCATCATATTGGAAGATCAGTTCGCAGTCGGAGATGTTATAGAGACGGGGCAATTCAAAGGAACAGTGGAAATGGTGGGTCTCAGAACAACCCGGATTCACAGCTGGACTGGAGAGGTTCATATTATTCCGAATGGCATGATTAACGCAGTAACAAATTTCTCAATTAAAAACTCAATTGCCGTAGTTGATGTAGCGATTAGTTATGAAGAAGATGTTGATCAAGCTACCAATGTTATACGAAATGCTGCTGAGCGACTAGAGGATGGTAACTTAGTAAAAACACCAGAAGTTCTTGGTGTCCAGATGATCGGTAGTTCAGATGTAGTGATTCGAGTAATTGCTGAGTGTTTACCATTCACAAATGCCCCAGTTGCTCGGAATTTAAATTTGATTATTAAAAAAGCATTGGTTGAACATGGTATTGATACACCTTATCCACGCATGGTGATGTATAATCGCGATGAAAGGGTCGGAGAAAAAGATGGAACGTAAACAATTCGAGCTTGGCGATGTCGTTCAGATGAAGAAGCAGCATCCATGTGGCTCCAATGAAATGGAGATTATACGCATGGGGATGGACATACGTATTAAATGTGTGGGCTGCAAGCATAGCGTGCTTATTCCGCGTGCGAAATTCGAAAAAAACATGAAGAAAGTACTGCGTTCAAACCAAGTGATTGAGGAGATAGAATAACCGGATTTCTTAAAGAAATTATCTTGCGTTGGGACATGCATTATGGTATGATAACTTCTGCTTGACACTTGCGGAGAGGTACCCAAGAGGCCCAAGGGGGCTGACTCGAAATCAGTTAGGCGTGTCAAAGCGTGCGTGGGTTCGAATCCCACCCTCTCCGCCATAAACTAACTAATTAAATAATTTATAACTAATCAACCTTCTACATGAAATTATGTAGGAGGTTTTTGTTGTTGATACGTCGGATCGGCAGTCATACATGGCTATTATTTTCAGTTGATAGGCATAAACAAAGCCATTGTGAATCAAATTTCCATGTATGAAGAAACATATATATCATATGAACCTTACACATAGAGAGGTACGGGTAATATCATGCGAAAAATGCTTATATTATTTGCATTAACTATTGTAATGACTATGATGTTGTCGATTCATTCAAATGCTGAAGCAATGTACAGTTCACCTCATGAAGATTCAAGAGAACTCCAGTTTCAAGATATGATGATGCTTTTTCTTTTACCGTATATAGATAAAGCGGTATCCGATTATTATTCAAAGTTACTAACAGGGAGTCCTAATGTTTACCCTTATCAAGTTAGTGTTATAAAAGTGGCAAGAATGAACCGATTTCGGGGATTTAATTTTTTGATTACTCTTGAAGTGTCGCCAGTTGTGGGGCCACCTATTAGAGTAGGAAGGGACAACCTTACTTTTCAAGTGGCACCGACAGTACCCAACACAGTGAAATTGGTGAAATATGAACATTTAAAGACATATGAACTACCACCGAATTGGCAACACATTATTAGAAGGCCTTGAACCTTGTTCCGTATTTTTGATGTTGCCGTTTTATCCAAATTCATTTACGAGCAAGTTAACGAAACTTATTGGTAGATTTTTACGTCTGTAGACTAAATAAGTTGTTAAATGAGAAAGTTCTAGATGGCTTGTAGGTTAATCGATTTAAAGATATAGATAGTTATAGAAACGGAGTGAATCCCAGATGAGCCAATCTCCCAAGCTAGCGCTAACTGAAGAGGAACGCAAACGATTAAGAGAATTGAAAATAAAGCTTAGCGAAATTGCCAGCTACAGTAAGGAGCAGCTTAGTACAACTTTACAAGTGAATATAGAGCGAGCGAGAGAGCTTATCGCTTCCGCTGTTTTTCAACAGGTGCCTTCGATCGGTCCGAAGCTAGCTCTCAATCTGATTGAGCTTGGCTATTATTCACTTGAAGAACTAAAGAACGAGCAAGGAGCTGAGTTAGTCGAAAGGCTTGAACGGCTGCACGATGTGTGGATGGATCCTTGTGTAGAGGATGTAATGCGGTTGGCCGTCTATCATGCGAATCATCCTGGGAGCGATAAGCAGTGGTGGGATTTCACAGAGGAGCGGAAGGCCTACAGATCTCAGAATGGTTATCCCAATAATCGTCCGAAGAGGTCTTGGCATGAAGCTGGCAGCAGATAAATGACAATTGAATCATAAAAAGAAGGAGCTCTCGCGAGCTCCTTCTTCATGACGGCGGCTAATGTTGGTTGAGTCTATGAATTCACACTACAATGGACAGAAAGCCTGGAGCAAACATTCTTCAATCGGTATCCTAATTCCATTAAGGCATCATGATAAACCGATCGAGTCAATTACATAAGAAGCTGCTTATAACAGCATGCATATGAGCTTGCTCGAATGCGCGTGTGTTACAGATGTGTCTCTTTGGCACAACCCTCCGCTTCTATACTGAGTGGATCAATTCCTCTTGTAGTTCTTGCACCATAAGGTTCAATGGAACCACACCTCTCTTCGCGCCGTCGATTATTATGATGTCCGAAGCCAGCAGCATTATACATACCCAATAATCGTTATTTCGTTTGACCCATTCGTTTCCATTTGCGTTCATGATTCGTTGTATCAGGGAATTTCTGACCTCTGAGCAGATTTACTTTCTTCGGGTTATTAATGCCCATATGGTAGGAGTTCACGCCATCCTCGATATAGGTGCCGTCATTAGGCGCTCGGTCACCAGGGGAAAATAATGTCCATTCACCCATATTCATTCACCTCCTCAGACAGTAAGTGATTCAGCAAAGATAAAAAACAGGCATACGTCTATTACCCATTCGTATTATGGTCCAATGGCATCTGATTAATGAACGGAAGAAAACGGAATGAAACATGACTTGTCAAGCGGTAGGCGATTTGCTATAGTATAGAGATGCGAGTAAGATGCTCGCTCCTTGCTCCATTTCATGGAGCCGCTAGTCCAAAAGGAGGTGAAAAATATGCGCAAATATGAAGTGATGTACATCATTCGTCCAGATGTTGAACAAGAAAACGTTCAAGCCATCGTTGACAAATTCAATGGCATCATCAACAACGGCGGGGAAGTTACTAAGTCCGATGTAATCGGAAAACGTCGTCTTGCGTATGAGATCAATAAGATTCGTGATGGTTATTACGTTCTGGTTCATTTCAACGCTACGACTGAGGTTGTTAACGAACTTGACCGCATCATGAAGATTACGGATGAAGTTATCCGTTCATTGATCGTCAGAGACGTAGCTTAGTCCACGCTAGGATTGTTCGATTGGGAGGTCTGAAACGATGTTGAACCGTGTAATATTGATTGGCAGATTAACGAGAGACCCCGAATTGCGTTATACGCCAGCAGGCGTAGCAGTAACGCAATTTACGATAGCAGTTGACAGACCGTTTACGAGCGGTCAAGGTGAACGCGAAGCGGATTTTATTCCGGTCGTAACTTGGCGACAGCTGGCTGAAACATGTGCCAACTACTTGCGCAAAGGACGCTTAACGGCGGTTGAGGGACGCATTCAAGTGCGTAACTACGAGAATAACGAAGGCAAACGTGTCTACGTGACGGAAGTTATCGCTGATAACGTTCGATTCTTGGAATCCAACCGTGATGGCGGAGGAACGCGTGAGGAAAGTAGCGGTGCTTATGCAGGCGGCTCTGGTGGTAATAGCAGCAGCGGTAACGGCGGTGGCGGATCTTTCAGCGGCGGTAACGCTTCTAATAGCGGTAGCGGCGGCGGAAGCCGATCCGGTAATAACTCGAGTAAAGACAACCGTGATCCGTTTTCGGATGATGGTCGACCGATCGATATATCAGAAGATGATTTGCCATTTTAATTGAAAGGATGGATTCGAATGAGCTTTAAGCCAAGAGATGGTGGAGATGGAGAACGTCCAGAACGCAAATTCGGCAACCGTAAAGGCGGCCGCAACAAGCGTCGTAAAGTATGTTTCTTCACAGTAAACAAAATCACTCATATTGACTATAAAGATACAGACTTGCTCAAAAAGTTTATCAGCGAACGCGGCAAAATCTTGCCACGTCGTGTAACTGGAACAAGTGCAAAATACCAACGCTTGCTGACTGTTGCGATCAAACGTTCGCGTACAGTAGCATTGCTGCCATACACAACTGAGTAGTATTTGCTGCTCAAAACCTGTTGAGATTTCTCGGCAGGTTTTTTGTTGAAATTAAACAAATCATATAAATTCACAATTGCACAGCATTCATTCCCAATTAAAGGGAGATTAATCTTTCATAAAAAAGGAATTGAACATTTTGTGTAAGAGGAATACAATAAACGTATAGATAGTAACAGGCCGGAATATTTCATTTATCCGCATTGTGAATTTTTTCACGTGAAATCATTGCAGTTGCGGAATTTGGGCTTGTGCAAGTAATCGAAGTACAAGTAAGTGAAACAAAAGATTAATCTATCAACGCAAGGGAGGCTATTCGTATGTCCGAAACAGTAATTGATGTAGCAGTAACAGACAAGGCTCGTGAGCTGGATGTGCTTGAGCAATTGTTAAAACCGGAGATTCAACAATCTCTGAACGAACTGGTTGCTAATTTGCCTAAGCTGACTGAAATGGTTGCTCTTCTCACGAAAACTTATGATGTAGCACAAACGGTAGTAAACGACAAAGTGCTCATGAATGACACAGTTGGTGGAATTACTGACTTTGTTATGCCTGTTGTAGACAAAGCAAAAGGTATTGCTTCTGCAGCAATCGAAGCCAATGATCGTGCTCAACAAGAGACAACAGCAACAATCGGCTTGTTTGGTTTGTTGAAGATGCTGAAAGATCCGAATGTGCAACAAACTTTCCGTTTTGCACAATCATTTCTTGATGTACTGTCCGAGCGTCAAAAAAAGAATTAGTTAACCGGGAACGGAAATAGAATGAAGAACGGAGGATATGTATGTCTAAACATATTATGATTTTAGGTGGAGGCTACGGCGGCTTGTTGAGCGCTTTGACTGCACGGGAATATATTTCTGCTGAGGAAGCAAAAATCACTGTCGTTAACCGTATCCCATATCACCAGATTGTAACGGAATTGCACCGTCTGGCTGTTGGTGGCGTTCATGAGCTTAACGTCGCATTGCCTTTGAACAAACTTCTCAAAGGTAAATCAATCAATCTGGTTATTGATACAGTTGAGAACATCGATCCAGATAAAAAACAAGTTCGCTTAGCAAGCGGCACTACATCTACTTACGATCAATTGGTAATCGCTCTTGGCGGTGAAACAGCATTCTTCGGCATTCCAGGTCTGGAAGAAAACAGTCTGACATTGAAATCCGTTGAAGAAGCCAAACAAGTTAGCGCACAAATTCAAGACCGTATTGAAAAATACAGCAAAACCAAAAACAAAGCTGACGCTACAATTGTTGTCGGCGGCGGCGGCTTGACTGGTATCGAGCTTATTGGTGAAATTGCTGATATGCTTCCAAAATGGTGTGATGAAAAAGGCGTTGATCGCAGCGAAATCTTGCTGTACAACATCGAAGCAGGTCCATCAATCCTTGCTGGCTTCCCTGTTGAGCTTGTTGACCGTGCGAAAGAAAGCCTCACAAAACGTGGCGTTAACTTGATCATGGGCGTAGCTGTTACTGAAGTTAAAGGAAATACCGTTATGCTGAAAGACGGCAGCACGATTGAAACGAATACATTCGTATGGACTGGCGGCGTTACAGGTAATCCAGTTGTTGCAAACTGTGGTATCGAAGTGAACCGCGGTCGTGCATCCGTTAATGAATTCCTGCAATCGACTACACATCCTGACGTATTCCTTGCAGGCGACAATGCAGTAGTAATGGGTCCTGAAGGCCGTCCATACCCACCAAGTGCACAAATCGCTTGGCAAATGGGCGAAGCAATCGGCTACAATCTGCATGCTTATGGCAAAGGAATTCCAATGAAATCATTCGAATTCGTTAATTCCGGTGTATTGGCGAGCCTAGGCCGCAAAGATGGTATCGGGACTGTCGGTGCAAGCCAACTTCGTTTGAAAGGCGTTCCTGCATCTTTGATGAAGGAAGCAAGTAACATTCGTTACTTAGGCCATGTCAACGGACTGTTCTCCTTGGTACACTAACTCAATAATAGTTGAACAAGAGCCCTCATCCATACGGATGGGGGCTCTTGTTATAGTTATTTATAGGTACTTGGAATACAGCAAGCCAGTTCGCAAATATAATGGGATCAATGATATAATAGGTTTCTGATTGGTTATGGATAAAGTAGGGGGATTATCAGATGGACTCAAGACAAACCGGTACAACTGGCCGCTTTAAACGTTTTATTCTAAACAATAAATTCGTCTTATTCTTAATGGTACTTTTGTTAACTGGATTGACCATAATGGTATATTCGAAAATTTCTTATATTTTCACACCGCTTACCGTTTTACTGAAGACCATTATTTTACCTGTTATATTGGCGGGTGTGTTCTACTACTTATTAAACCCAATTGTGGATTGGTTTGAACGGAAAAGGGTCAAACGAATCTATTCCATACTCGTCTTATTCATTATCATAATAGGTCTCATCACGATTCTGCTTGTTGCGGTTATTCCACTGATTTCTGATCAAGTAACAAGTTTAATTAATGATGTTCCTCACTATGCAGAAGAGATAAGAATTCAATTTGATCTCTTCATGGGCAGTACATTATCGAGTGAGGTTCAGCAATGGTTTGATTTCAATTCATCTGATATAACAGGTAATATTACCAATAAGGTAACCGCGGTGCTTGACAGCACTTGGTCGAGCATCGGCTCCTTTGTAGGGGCGCTCAAAGAAGTATTGCTTGCGATTATTACATTGCCCTTCATCCTGTTCTATCTACTGAAGGATGGCAAGAAGCTGCCTGCCAAGATCGTTAGCTACTTGCCAACACAAATGAGACAGCCATCACTTCGTGTAATGGGAGAGATGAATGGTCAAATAAGCAGCTATATCCGTGGGCAGATCTTCGTTAGCTTTTGTATAGGCGGACTGTTGTATATCGGTTATCTGATCATTGGGCTTAAGTATTCACTCGTGCTCGCTCTTGTTGCGGCTTGTACAGCGGTCATTCCGTATCTAGGGCCAGCAATTGCGATTACACCTGCTCTGGTCGTTGCCTTAGTGACTTCACCCATTATGCTGCTGAAAATGATCGTGATCTGGACGATTGTCCAGCTGATCGAAGGGAAGTTCATTTCCCCGCAAATTATGGGCAAAACGTTGCAAATCCACCCGATTACAATCATATTTGTTATTCTAACGGCTGGTAATTTATTCGGTATCGTAGGTGTTGTCTTAGCGGTTCCAGGCTACGCAGTACTGAAGGTAATGTTCACTAATCTATTCGACTATTTAACAGCCAAATCATCACTGTACAAGGATGGTAAGGATATTTCTGTTGATGAATCGCATGATCATAAGGTACAATAAGAGTAACAAATGAATAAGCATCGACTTGGAGGAGCCTGTCACTGACGGGCTCTCTCTGTCTTTACCCGGGGAGTCTGTATAATTACAGGCTCCTTTTGTCATGCTTAAACAGACTGAAAGAAGGTGTACTAGCGATGTTATTTATTCTTTATTTGGCTCTAATTATCGTATCAACAAAAGTGGCAGGTGCCTTATCAGTAAGACTCGGGCAACCAGCAGTGCTAGGCAAGCTGTTAGCAGGTATCGTATTAGGACCAGCGGTGCTTGGTTGGATTCAGCCAGATGATTTCATTTCTCATTTTGCTGAAATTGGTGTTCTTATGCTTATGTTTATCGCTGGGTTGGAAACCGATCTAGAGGAGCTTCGCAAGAACTGGAAGTCATCCTTTGCGGTAGCGGTAGGCGGTATTATTTTGCCGTTTATCGGAGGTTATGCGGTATCAGCTGCTCTAGGGTGGTCACAGACAGAGGCACTTTTCTTAGGGCTTCTACTATGTGCAACATCCGTTAGTATCTCAGTACAAACCTTGAAGGAAATGAATCAGTTGAATTCTAGAGAGGGTACGACTATACTTGGCGCGGCAGTTGTGGATGATGTTATTGTAGTGGTGCTTCTAGCTGTCATGATGAGCTTCCTTGGAACAGCCGAAGACGTATCAATCGGATTATTAATCGGCAAGAAGGTAATATTCTTCATAGCGATTGTTGTTCTAAGCATGTTCGTCGTACCGTATTTCATGAAAAAATTTGCTCAATTACGAGTGACCGAGGCCGCGATGAGCGGGGCTCTTATTATTTGTTTCGCATTTGCTTATTTTGCTGAAATGATGGGGATTGCTGGGATCATCGGTGCTTTTGCTGCAGGGATTGCGGTGTCTCAAACCAAATTCAAGCATAATGTGGAAGCGAAGGTTGAACCGATTGCTTATACACTATTCGTTCCTGTATTCTTCGTAAGCATCGGATTGAATATTACCTTTGTTGGAGTAGGCAGTCAAATCTTGTTTATCGTGCTTGTAACATTAGTAGCTATAATCACGAAAATGCTCGGTGGAGGCCTGGGGGCTAGGCTCACAGGGTTCAATAATTACTCTTCTATAGCGATCGGGGCTGGAATGGTGTCTAGGGGAGAGGTAGCGTTAATTATCGCTGCAGCAGGGCTGGAAAGCGGCTTGCTGCTGCAGCAGTATTTTACATCCGTAGTGATGGTCGTTATATTAACGACTCTTATTACACCGCCACTGCTCAAGATTGTCTTCTCACCCAAGCATACAGAAAAAGCTACCTAAGGGATACAAAAAGAGACTGTGCCTTCTAGTGTGAGGGCACAGTCTCTTTTATATGGATTGCTTCAAGGTCATTTGCGTGAAATGACTTACGCAGTTTCAACCTCTGGCTCATTTTTATCAACGCCGTCTGCAATAATCATCTCGACTTTTTTTATCCGGTGTTTGCCAATTTCGCGAACGATAAACCTCATGTTACGATACTGGAGTTCCTTGCCTGGTTTAGGATCTTGAATTTCGCTATACAACCAACCGCCAACCGTGTCTACTTCTTCATGCTCTAGGTCCACGCCAGTCAAATGGCTTAACTCATCAAGGGAAACTTTGCCGTCTAGCAGGTAACAGTTATCGTCCAATTTCTCAATATCTTTGCGCTCGTCTCCATCAAACTCATCACGAATTTCTCCGACGATGACTTCAAGAATATCCTCAATGGTAATAAGACCAGAAGTTCCGCCGTATTCATCCATTAGAATGGCGATATGAACACGTTCAACTTGCATGCGTGTCAGCAAGGTTTTGACTGGAAGTACTTCAGATACAGTCAGTACCGGGTGAATCAGTTTCTTGAAATCAAATTCTCTATTATCTTGGTACTCTAGAAATAATTGCTTCGTATTGATCATGCCGATGATATTATCTTTGCTTCCTGTTGCAACAGGGAAACGTGTATATTGTTCTTTCCGAATAATACTCATATTGTCTATTAGTGAATTGTTCGCGTACAGGCAAATCATATCTGTTCGCGGAACCATAATTTCTTTAGCCAGCATTTCATCAAATGCAAAGATACGACTTACGTATCCATATTCTGTATTGTTGATTTTACCGCTTTGGTAGCTGTCATTAAGAATAATTTGAATTTCTTCTTCGCTATGCGCTTCTTCATGCTCTTTGGCAGGCTTAAGTCCGAATAGGCGAACTAATGCGTTGGCAGAACCATTCAGCACCCAGATGAAGGGATACATTATTTTATAGAAGTAGATAATTGGTTTGGCAACCGTAAAGCTAATAAATTCAGCTTTCTGAATCGCCCAAGTTTTTGGTGCAAGCTCTCCGACAACGACATGAATAAAGGTAACAGCTGCAAACGCAATAATAAAGGATAAGACATGGCTTAAATCAGCATTGACGTTTAAGCCTTCAAATAATGGTAAAAGGATCTTCTCTACTGTCGGTTCACCCAGCCAACCAAGTCCGAGCGCAGTAATGGTAATACCAAGTTGACACGCCGACAGATAACCATCCAAATTGCTTACTACTCGTTGCACGGCAAGAGCATTTTTCTTACCTTCGAGCACCAATTGATCGACACGGCTGGTACGAAGCCGGATAATAGCAAACTCCGTAGCTACAAAAAAAGCGGTCAATACAATTAAAACAGCAATCATAAACAGATTAAATCCTATACTGTCCATTTCAGTTCTTCACAATCCTTCGTTTTTTAGTTTTTGAGTTCTTATGAACTAATATAACGAACTTATTGGGTAACTAGCAATCTCGTTATTCTGCTCTAGCGGTCGATGTGCATTCAATATAGCGGAGAAACATGACCATAGATGAGATTATTAGCAAATATCTCGACTTTACAACCGTATGTACATGAGCGTATGATGGGTTCAATTGAACTTGAAATATAGATGTAGGGGGAAAGCGACATGGAATCCTTTACGCTTACTCGCAAAGAAATGGCCAATTTACTACTTGCGCTTCATGGCCGTAATAGGGATAAACCACTGCAAGTGCTGCAGCAGGCTTGGAAAAGAACGCATCGTAATGCTTATGAGGCTGGTTCGCATTTACCGGCTTTTTTATCAACTGCGATGCCTCCGATTCTAGAAAAAATGATTAAAGGAAATGAAGTGAGAGGATTTTCCCTACAGGAGATATCCACTTTAGGTCAGTTAATCGAATATTCACATTTGTCGATTACCTCTATGCAAAATTGGGTGAAACGAGATTTTAAAGCTTATTTCGTATGTCCAAAAATGGGGAAGAAGTATTCTCTTAATCAAGCGGCGATGTTATTTGTTATCGATGATTTAAAGTCGAATTTGGATTTCGACTCCATTCGTCGTTTATTCGATATTCTTTTCAATAAGCCTGATGATGACCATGATGATTTGATTGGTCCTTTAGAGTTGTACGCTGCCTACTCTGCGATGTTCGAAGAGCTGGATGCGAATAATGATCAAATGCTGGATATCGTCGGACATGTGAAAGGCGCTAGGAATCAAGATGTATTAACGGAGAATGCCATCCGTGAGGCAGCAGACCGCTTTACAGCCGAGCTTCCGAATTTAACGGCAGAGCAGACAGAAGCACTTCGAAATATAGTATTCATCGCAGCCATATCGATTCAGACCTCGTATTTCCACTCCTTAGCACGTCGATATTGTAATGCGACACTATTCCTAACCCAAGAGTAGATATAGGAGATGAATATAGTTATGGAAGATTTAGTTGCCTATTGTGAGAGTAAGAAGGGCGCATTTAAAGACTATCCATTCGGACCTGAGCCGCTTGTGATGAAGGCAGGGGGCAAGATGTTTGCCTTGATTAGCGACCAATCGATATCGCTCAAATGCGATCCTAGAATAGCAGAGAACTTGAGAGAGCAACATTCGGCGATTGTTCCCGGTTATCATTTGAACAAAAAGCATTGGAACACGATACACATGGATGGAAGCTTGCCGGCTGAAGAGCTTCATAGTATGATCGATCATTCTTATGATCTCATTCTGGCAGGTCTTACTAAGGCCGCAAGGCAACAATTATTAGATAATAAATAGAGGCAGTTGCCTAATATCCGGCACTGCCCCTTTTCATTAGAACTTATTGGCTTGTTGTTCAGCCCAATCTCCGATATAAGGCAGTTTATAAGATCTACCTTGGAGTGCAAGCAGCATGAGCGCGATCCATAAGATAAAACTGACTGGCGCAAGGATAAGACTTAGCAGCCATCCGATAAATGGAATCAATCCAAACAGAATGTTCAGTACGACTAAACCAGCAAAGGTCATGATGGATTGCATGGCGTGAAACTTCACGAAACGGCTTTGTTTTTCGATAGCAATAAATATAATACCGGTAATAAATACTCCTAAATAACATAGCAAACCTGCTACCTTCGGGTCTAAACCGGTTGAGGATACATCTGGTTCCAATTGTGGAGTCGTCATAAGACGGGGGTCACCCTTTCCATTCATATTCCTGCAATGATTGTATTCGCAGCTCACCTGTAATATTCCTGCCAGTTACCCCTATTTTTCCACAAGTGGAAGACGAATCTTGTAAAAACTTTGTAACTTGTGTCAGCATCGGTTCGTTTAGAATAGAGAAGCGCAATCATTGCGAGGTAGAAGAAGACTATTGTAGATAGGGGAAACATCTTCAATGAAAACAAAAATGAATAAAAGAAAATGGTTTTATATGATATCGGCTATTGTATTAGTGCTCGGTGCGGCAGGTTATTTCAATAGAGGTGCGTTAGCCATGCTAGGATTTAATTGGTTCTTATCTGATGCGGTAGAAGCAAGACTAGAGCAGACGTACAAACCTATTGAGGGAAGAGAACCAGTCCCAGCTAGCAGCACAACGATGGAGGCAGATAAGCAGCCATTCTCCATGCTGTTGCTTGGAGTGGATCAACGAGGCAATG
Source organism: Pristimantibacillus sp. (assembly GCA_048976605.1). Classification (GTDB taxonomy): domain Bacteria; phylum Bacillota; class Bacilli; order Paenibacillales; family Paenibacillaceae; genus Pristimantibacillus. The sequence continues at coordinate 37,077 of JBHGUX010000057.1, forward strand.
AAACAGGTCGATCGGATACGATGATCTATACCGTTGTCAGACCTAAAGACGGCTCAATATTGATGTTATCGATTCCTCGAGATACGTATACAGAAATTGTGGGTAAAGATAAAGAGGATAAAATAACACATGCCTATGCATTCGGTGGAGCGAAGATGGCGCTTGATACGGTTGAGAAGTTATTTGATGCGCCAATTACTCATTACGCCTCTATTAATTTTGAGGGATTCCGAAATGTTATTGACGCGATGGGAGGGATTTCACTGCCCATTGAAGAAGACTTAGTAAACGATGATCCCGATCACGAACATTTTGTCGTGAAAGCAGGTCAGGATGTATATAATGGCACGGATGCACTAAATTATGTTCGCTACCGTGAAGATGCGGGCGGCGACATGAACCGTACCGAAAGACATCAGACGTTTCTTAATGCGATGCTGAATAAGGCATCAGATGTTGGACAGTGGACCAAAATTCCCGATCTGGTCGACATTATGGGTGAAAACTTCAGTACAGATATGCGACCGGATCAAATGATCAAGCTGGCTCAAGTGATGCTGCAATCTGATAACCGAATGATCTATAGTCATACACTCAAAGGTGATGGGCATAGACTTAAGGCTGGCGGTGCTTGGTATTATTTTGCCGATGAAGAGGACCTGTCCAAGGTGCAAGCGATGATAGACAACTGGCTGGATCCAGCAACGAGCAAGAATGCACTTATTCTTCCAGACAAATATGTATCCAAGACGACAAAGCCGGTAGGATCATTATCAGCTGGCAATCAGACAGAGTAGGCTAGTACGCGGAGTAAGGCAAAGACAGGAAATGGAGTTGAATGACGGATGAACATTGCGTTTTTTCTGCTGCCTAAGCAGGAGGTTGTTACGGTAACGCAAGAAGCAACGCTCAGGCAAACCCTCGAGAAGATGGAGCATCACCGCTACACGGCCGTTCCGATTATCGATGCGGAAGGCGGATATGCGGGTACAGTAACAGAAGGCGACTTGTTGTGGTTCATGAAGAATCGGCCAGATCTGACCTTCGAATCAGCAAACAAGGTGAAGTTATCAGAGGTGCCGCTGCGTTTAAATAACAAGACAGTGCTGATCGATGCTAATATGGCAGATTTAATTACACTAGCAAAGGTTCAGAACTTTGTTCCTGTTGTGGATGATATGAGTCGGTTTATCGGCATTGTGCGAAGAAGTGAAATTATTGATTACTGCCAGACTATTATGCAAAGTGCTACTGCTGTAGAAGCGTAAGATATAAGGTTAGTAATACTGAGGTTAGCAAAAGAGATTTGTTTAGCGGTTAGACGCAAGTGTCATTCCTGAAGTTTAATTCTGCTGTCATATTTTCCGGCAAATCGGGGAAAATATTACCATACAGTCAGGTTAGACTTCAGGAGGGGTTTGTATGAAATATGGAGAACATCGAAAAGACGGTAATCGTAAATGGTTCCGTCTTTTTGGTTTATTTGCAGTTATTATCATTGCACTCTACCCAGGCTGGTACCGCAGCAACGGGAATGAAGATGGTGACAAGGGCAGTCATGGCAGTGAACCGGCGCAATTGGCTTTGCAGCAATGGTCAGAAGCCGAATTGACGAAGACCTATGATACGGTCATTGCCGGAGGCAGAGTCATGAATCCAGAGACGAAGCTTGATGAGAAGGGTTGGAATGTAGGAATTAGCGAAGGAAAAATCGCGATTGTGACGCCTAAGCCCTTGCAGGGAAAGCGTACCATTGATGCGTCAGGGCTGGTTGTCGCGCCAGGATTTATCGATAATTTATCGTATGATCCGAATCCACTTGGCGTATGGCAGAAGATTGCTGACGGTGTGACAACTAATATTGCGATGCATGGCGGAACGGCTGAACCAGCGAAGTGGTATAGCTATTACGAAAGAAATGAGACACCTCTCCACTTTGGTGCTTCTTTCTTTTATACGCATGCTAGAAATCAGTTCCGTCTTGGTCGTTATGACAGTGCACAGCCGGATCAGGTTGGACTGCTAGTGCAGGATGCGGAGCGGGCGCTAAATGAAGGAGCATTAGGCATATCGTTCAGTCTTGAGTATGTTCCAGGCATATCAGCAGCAGAAATTATTCCGTTAATGGAGTTGGCTCAGGAATATAATGTGCCGGTCTATTTCCATGCTCGCTATTCCGATATGGAGGAGCCCGGTACGAATCTGGATGCCGTTAATGAATTAATCGGTTACGCAGAGAAAACAGGTGCAGCCGTACATATCGATCACATTAATAGTACGGGGGGCACATTCTCTATGGAGCAATCTCTTGCTCTGATTGATGAGGCCCGCAAGAAAGGACTTGATCTAACGGCTTGTGTGTATCCCTATGACTATTGGGGAACTTATCTCAACTCAGCGCGGTTCGATACAGGGTGGCAGTCACGTTTCCGAATCTCATTCCCTGATTTGCAAATTGCGGGAACGATGGAACGCTTAACCGAGCAGACATTCACTCGATATCGTTCCGAAGGGAAGCTGGCGGTTGCCTATGCCATACCGGAGCAGGATGTCGTTGATGCGCTTAAAGCGTCGTATGTGATGATTGGCAGCGATGCTATTCTAGAGCCAGGCTTGAATAATCATCCTAGAGCATCAGGGACATTCGCGAGAACGGTGGGACTCTATGTACGAGAGAAGCGTGTGATGTCCTTAATGGATGCTATAGCGAAGATGAGCTTATTGCCTGCGCAGCGCTTGGAAAAGCAGGCTCCTGCCTTGCGTCAGAAAGGACGACTTGCAAAAGGGATGGATGCGGATATTGTCATCTTCGATGAGGCGACGATAATCGATCGTTCAACCGTTGATAGTCCTGGGCGACTGTCAGGAGGAATTCGTTACGTATTCATCAATGGTAAAGCAGTAATGGATAATGGCAAACTGAACAAGAAGCAACGTGTCGGACAGCCGATTCGCAGTAAGTTCATACGTATAACGGATGAGGTTGAGCAAATAAGATGGGGACAAGTAAAACATGCTTCTGTGATCTATAACGGAGTCCATTATATGGATATAAATTCACTTATGGAGCACGGATACAGCTTAAGTTGGGATCCGACAATGCATGTATATACAGCGGTCGAAGGTGCATCGGTCTCAAGAAACGGGAAAGACTCTGTGCCAGTTGTGGGTGAGCTTATGCTGGAGCGGGGTTATCAAGTAGATGTAAATGGGGTTAGGGCTTCTCTGCTTTCGATTGGGAAGCGGGACTTTATTCCGATACCGCTATTGAAGCAGCTTGGCTTCAAGGTTGAGAATAAAGGCGACGAGTGGATGATAAACTAAGATGAGAAGGCAGCGCAGGGGAGGGTAATCGGTCCTGCGCTGCTGCTTTATTTTTATAAGGAGTTAAGAAAGGATATTCTATAAAGCATGAGCGGGTTACCTTGAAATGGTTTTTCTAAGGGTAAGGTAATGTGAGTAATATGTAGAGCATTTATGTTATAATGGGGTGTGGAAAGTTGTAAAATTAACTAACGAATATACGCAGAGGTGAACGGTTTGAAACCCGGAATGAAATCAATTCTTTGGAGCGGAGTCGCATTGCTCCTCATATTGGCCCTAGCAGTACCTGGCATAAATTTATTAACGATGATGTTAATGATGGTGCCTTATGTCATTCTGTACACCACATTATCGACGCGCGCGTTTTTTTTGCACCTTATACCCGTATGGATAATAGCCGCCGTGATAATTGGACCGTCTGCGCTCTTAATCGCAGTGTTCTTCGTTGTTCCAGCTATCGTGATGGGGAGGATGTATCGAAAGAAGCTTCCAGCATCCATAGTATTGGTACGGACGATTATTGCTCTGCTTGCATTGTTCTTGCTGGAACTGCTCGTATTGGAACTGGTACTGGGCATATCCTTACTGAAAGAAATGAGCACTACCGTCTATGCGATGATGGAAAATGTGCAGCAGCAACAATTACTGCCTGAAACATGGGATAAGGATTATACGGACTCGGTCATCCAGATGATTATGAATTCATTGCCGCTTACGCTCATTATGGTATCTTTCTTATATGCGGTTATTACGCATTATATTGCCCGCAGAGTGTTGAACGCAGGCGGTCTTGAGCTGCCGGGGGCACCTGAGGCGAAGGATTGGAAACTGCCTAGAGTACTCGTTATTTACTATTTGATTATTTATGTGATGGGATTGTTCGTATCTGCGAGCAGCCATTCCTTCTTCTCCGTTGCGGTGATGAATTTGCTGCCTTTGTTACAATATGCTTTCGCGATTCAGGCTGTCGGATTTTTCTTTTTTATCGCGCATCAACGCAGTTGGAATAAAGTCGTACCTATTCTTATTGCTATACCGGTACTTCTGTTTCCGCCGCTTAGCTTAATTGGCGTGTTAGATGCTGCTTTTCCAATCCGAAAGTCGTTTAAGAAACCATAGCACAGGAGCGAAAAGGAAATGCCGAAGTTTCTTGTCACGCGTTGGCACGGATTACATCAGGTCTGGGCTTTCGTATTAATGTTTATGATGACGGTGGCGCTTGCTTGGTTCGAGTGGATACTTGGGCTAATCGCACTGGTGCTCACTGCCGCAGCGGGATTCTACACCATTCTCGCAGAACGCGCTTTCCGAAAAGATTTGAAGTCCTATTTGGGGACGATGTCATATCGAGTTAAGAAAGCAGGCAATGATGTCATTAGTGAGCTGCCGTTCGGAATTATTCTCTATAACGAGGACAAAACGGTAGAATGGCATAATCCCTTTATTGCAGAAATGATGAAACAAGAGTCAGTCATCGGCTGCCCGCTGATTGAGCTGTTCCCGACGCTGCAGCAGGTGAAGGATCGCGATGGAATGGTAGAAGCCACTATTGGCAATCATGTCTATCAACTATTATTCAAGCAAAAGGAACGGCTATTATATGTTCAGGATATCACCGAATTATGGCAGCTTGGTAAAAAGTACGACGAAGAAAAGCTTGCACTTGGCGTAGTTATGATTGACAGTCTAGAGGAAGTAACGCAAGGAATGGATGATCATCAACGAAGTTCACTTCAGTCGAAGGTTACGACGGAGATCACGGAATGGGCTCAGCGCTATCAAGTCTATCTAAAGCGGCTTACGTCGGATCGTTTCTTGCTTATTACCGATCAGAAAACGCTGCGACAGCTGGAGCAATCACGTTTTGTCCTTCTTGATGAAGTACGTGAGATGACAGGTGATCAGAAAATCCCGATTACACTCAGTATCGGCTTTGCAACTGGAGCTAGCAGCATTACAGAGCTTGGCCAATGGGCGCAATCAAGTCTTGATATTGCTCTAGGTCGAGGCGGGGATCAAGCCTCCGTTAAAGTAGGGTCAAGGCAATCCTTCTACGGCGGCAAGACGAATGCCGTAGAGAAGCGTACCCGTGTGCGTGCCCGAGTAGTCGCGCATGCGCTTCGGGATCTTATTCGCGAGAGCGGCAACGTCATCATTATGGGACATAAGATGCCGGATATGGATGCGATTGGTGCAGCCATTGGCGTACTAAAGGCAGCTCAGCTGTCTGGCAAAGATGCCTATATAGTTCTTGAAGGAATCAACCCGGCAATTGAGAAAATGATGACGCTTCTTAAGGAAGAAGAGAAATATACAAAGCGGTTTATTACACCGGAACAGGCGCTGGGATTGACTGATAGTAAGACATTGGCTGTTGTGGTGGACACGCATAAGGCATCGATGGTGAAAGAGCCTAAGATATTGACCATGACGAATAAAATCGTCATTATCGACCATCACCGTCGCAGTGAGGAATTCATATCGAATGCTATTCTTATCTATATGGAGCCTTACGCCTCATCAACTTGTGAGCTTGTGACGGAGCTGTTGCAATACATTCACGATCGTGTCGTTCTGGATGTACGTGAAGCAACCGCCTTACTGGCGGGTATTACAGTAGATACGAAGAGCTTCTCCCTTCGAACTGGAGCGCGGACATTCGAGGCCGCATCATTCCTGCGCCGTAATGGAGCGGACTCCATGATGATTCAGCGAATGCTCAAGGAAGATCTTGAGGAATACGTCCGTAAGGCAGAAATTATTAAGCATGCCAGTGTTCATTATGAGCATATTGCGATCGCGGTAACGGAGCCGGGTCGCAAAGTAGCACAGCTGCTAATCGCGCAATCAGCCGACACCTTGCTCAATATGACCGATATATTAGCCTCCTTCGTTATTGGAGAAAGACCGGATGGCTTAATCGGCATTAGCGCACGCTCGCTCGGCGACATTAACGTTCAAGTTGTTATGGAACGGATGGGCGGGGGCGGGCACCTAACGAATGCTGCTGCTCAGCTTGAAGGAACTGTTGCAGAAGTGGCAGAGAAATTAAAACGGACTCTACAAGAAATAGAATCGGAAGAGGGGTTATTTGAATGAAAGTGATCTTCTTGAAGGATGTTAAAGGACAAGGGAAAAAAGGCGATGTGAAGGATCTATCCGAAGGATATGTACGCAACTTTTTGTTGCCGCAAGGACTTGCTAAGCTTGCATCGGACGGCAACCTAAAGACACTCGAGGTGCAAAATGCTTCAGAAGAGAAACGCAAAGCTCAGGAAAAAGCAGATGCTCAAGCACTTGCAACACGATTGGAAGAGATGACAATCGTCATCAAAGCCAAATCCGGAGAAGGCGGCCGTCTATTCGGTGCCATCACGAGCAAGCAAATTGCTGAAGCATTGGCTGCCAAAGGCGTCAAAATCGACAAACGCAAAATCGAGCTCGACGAGCCGATCCGCACACTTGGTGTAACCCAAGTTCCTGCCAAGCTCCACCTTGAAGTAAAAGCTAAACTCAACGTCCAAGTGTCTGAAGAGTAGACAGCCCTTATTATTGTCTTATCTTATCCTGGTCAGTCTGCCTTGCGCTTAACGATGTGCCACATCGCTAAGGGAGCTAAGTACGCGTAAATGTGTCTGAACTGGAGCAGCTATCTTGCTTTTAACGATGCGTGACATCGTTAAGAGGCAGTAAATAAGCTCCGGAGGTGAGCTTAACGATGTACCACATCGCTAAGTAAGCTAAGTACGCGCAAAAGTGTCTGAACTGGAGCAACTATCTTGCTCTTAACGATGCGTGACATCGTTAAGAGGTCTTGAAAGAGAATTCAAGCGTATACGGGTGATCGTATACGCTTATTTTAAAAATACAAGAGAGTGAAGCGCTCGTGTATGTGGTATGGGTTTATGGTTGGCTGGGGGGAGCAAGAGAGGTAAGGGGTAGCTTCTGTAGGAGTTTACGTCCGCCTTTGTCCACCCTATGCTACATTTGGGAATAGTTAAAGGCATAGGGTGGACTAGAGCGGCCGAAAGAAGCTACCCCGTCCGACCTTGCGAATTCCCAGTGCCCCACACCATCCCAACCACATCATGAGGGCTGAACTCTCCACCAGGAGGGAACAATGATGAGTAATGAGCTGATGTTTGATCGTGTTCCGCCTCAAAACTTAGAAGCGGAGCAGGCGGTTATTGGTGCCGTCCTCTTACAAGCAGAGGCGCTCATTACAGCGATGGAGCGGATACGCAGCGAAGACTTCTACAGCGTTCCCCATCAACGCATTTTTGAAGCAATGGTCGAGCTTAGTGAGGACGGTCAGCCGATTGATCTCGTGACGTTGACTGCCCATCTTCAAGATCAACAGCTTCTTGAAGAAATTGGCGGCGTATCGTATTTGGCTAAACTGGCTAACTCGGTACCTACTGCAGCAAACGTCGAGTACTATGCACAGATCGTTGAAGAGAAATCGATGCTGCGTCGACTAATCCGGACAGCTACGAATATCGTAACGGATGGCTATGCCAATTCCGAAGATGTAGGTGTATTACTGGGCGACGCGGAGAAAAAGATATTGGAAATCTCCAACCGCAGATCCAGCACCGGCTTCATCTCGATTCGCGACGTGTTAATGGAAGTGTTCGAAAAGGTTGAGAATCTTTATATGAATAAGGGCGGGACAAGCGGTATCCCTTCGGGGTTTACTGACCTTGATAAGATGACATCAGGCTTCCAGCGAAGCGATCTGATTATCGTAGCTGCCCGTCCGTCAGTTGGTAAGACCGCATTTGCACTTAATATTGCCCAAAATGTTGGCGTTCGCGCTCGCGAGACAGTCGCCATCTTCAGCCTAGAGATGTCAGCTGCACAGCTTGTACAGCGGATGATTTGTGCCGAAGCGAATGTCGATGCTGGACGGATGCGGACTGGTTATCTAGAGGGTGATGATTGGGAGAAGCTCACGATGGCCATTGGTGCCCTTTCCGAAGCACAAATTTTCATCGACGACACGCCAGGCATTACGGTAGCGGAGATTCGCGCCAAATGCCGACGATTGAAGAAAGAACGTGGTCTTGGCATGATTCTCATCGACTATTTGCAGCTGATTCAAGGTCGGGGCAAGGGCGGAGAGAATCGTCAGCAGGAAGTATCGGAGATCTCGCGTACCTTGAAACAGATTGCCCGTGAACTCGAAGTGCCGGTTATCGCACTATCTCAGCTCAGCCGGGGTGTTGAGCAACGTCAAGATAAACGCCCGATGATGTCTGATCTTCGGGAATCCGGTTCGATCGAGCAAGATGCTGATATCGTATCATTCCTGTATCGGGATGATTATTATGATAAAGAATCGGAAAAAAAGAATATTATCGAAATCATTATCGCTAAGCAGCGGAATGGGCCAGTAGGAACCGTTGAGCTTGTCTTCTTGAAAAATTTCAATAAATTCGTAAGCTTGGACCGATCTCATGAGGATCCTTCACAAGCTTCATGAGTTTCATGATCATATCCGAACGATTGTAGGGGTAACCTTACAATCGTTCGTTTTTCGTTTGACTTCTCTGGGATGGACTGCTACACTAATATTGCTGTCTTTTAAAGATAAACGGCTGCTGTTCTTTCAATAAGAGGATCAACCGTATTATGTATAAGACAGAAAATTTCGGTGTGTATATACACCGGACGGGGGTATGTATATGTCTACGGTTGTAGTAGTCGGCACGCAGTGGGGCGACGAAGGGAAAGGCAAAATTACCGATTATTTGGCAGATGGGGCTGACGTTGTAGCTCGTTACCAAGGTGGCAACAATGCCGGACACACTATTCTAATTGATAATAAAAAGTATAAATTAACGATGATTCCATCAGGTATTTTCAATCACAATAAAATATGCGTAATCGGCAACGGAATGGTTATTAACCCAGAGGCGTTGATCGATGAAATTAACTATATTCATGAACATGGCTTCTCTTCAGATAATTTGAAAATCAGTGATAGAGCGCATGTTATTATGCCTTATCATTTGGTGCTTGATGGTCTTGAAGAAGAGCGCAAAGGCGATAACAAAATTGGTACAACACGCAAAGGTATTGGTCCTTGTTACATGGACAAGGTAGCTCGCAGCGGTATCCGTATTGCGGATCTAATGGATGCTGAAGAGTTCGCTTCGAAAGCTCGCGCACTAATTGCTGAGAAGAACCAAACGATTGCTCAAGTATACGGTGGAGAACCGCTTGATGCAGATACAATCGTGAAGGAATACTTGGCTTTTGCAGAAATACTTCGTCCATATGTGACAGATACTTCCGTTGTGCTGAACGATGCGATTGATGCTAACAAAAAGGTACTATTCGAAGGCGCTCAAGGCGTTATGCTTGATATCGACCAAGGTACGTATCCATTTGTTACCTCTTCTAATCCTTCTGCAGGCGGCGTATGTATTGGTTCTGGCGTAGGTCCATCGAAGATTCAACAAGTCATTGGCGTAGCTAAAGCTTATACAACTCGTGTAGGTGACGGACCATTCCCAACCGAACAAATCAATGAAGTTGGCGATCTTATTCGTGACAAAGGCCATGAATATGGTACTGTTACGGGTCGTCCGCGTCGTGTTGGCTGGTTCGACAGTGTTGTTGTTCGCCACGCTCGCCGCGTCAGCGGTATTACTGGATTATCACTCAACTCGCTTGATGTATTGAGCGGTCTTGAAACGGTGAAAATCTGCACAGGCTACAATTACCGCGGTGAAGTTATCGAGCATTATCCAGCAAGCTTAAAAATGCTCGCTGAATGCGAAGCTGTGTATGAAGAAATGCCAGGCTGGTCTGAAGATATTACAGGTGCTAAGACGCTTGAAGATTTGCCAGAGAATACGCGCAACTATGTGAAACGCGTATCCGAATTAACAGGCATTCCAATTGCGATCTTCTCCGTAGGCCGCAACCGTGAGCAGACGAATCCTGTCGTTAAAATTTATGAATAGAAATAATATTGGTATTACCAAATACCAATATCATTAGCAAATAGGATGGCCCTAGGGTCATCCTATTTTTGTTGTTTCAAGAGGACAGGTTTGCGTCCTCGCAAAAGCGCTACTACAAGCAATAGAATGGGAATCATCATATGAGCGAAAAAATAATAAAATACAACGTATCGTTGCAATGTTACGTTGACGGTCATCGTGTTAGGGACCGACCAAAAAGACCATGCTACAATCAATACACCGATTGGCAGTACAAGCGGTTTATAGTTTGGCAAACGAAACCATTGGGCGAACCCAAGCACGACGGCGTAAAAGGTCGTTATAGAACGGACAAACACGTCAAGTACCCATAGCAGCATAATTAAAGCATCCAAATGCTGAAAAAAGTCAAAGATAATTACGTATCGCGTTAACTGCATGAAGGGGTATGGATACAGTTTGGTGGCGTCTCCAAGTATCGTTAATACAAGAAGCAAGGTCCCTGTATAGATAGCTATTGTCCATAGGACCGATATGAACCCCCAACGCTGCGCTTTATGAACATCACTGACGAATGGCAGGAAAAAAGTCATATAGACATAGGTTGGAAACCAAGCCTGCACGAACACTACTCCGCGTAGTACGGGCAAGAAGCCATTCTCAAAAGCAGGGAGCATACGATCAATCTCAACTTCTCCAAGCAGGGGGAATATTAATATGAGTACGATTAAGACAATTAATGGCGTTAAAAGCAAGGCGCTTCTCCCGATAATTTCTACACCGGAGCGTACAGCACAGACACATAAAATCATTAGAGTGCTTATGAGCACGATTAACGGTGTTTGTCTTAAAAAGCTTAAGGCCAAAAATTCACTGAATTGGCGTAAAAGATTGGCATTTAACTGTAAAGAGAAAAGCAGAAAAATAAGACTAACTATTTTTCCGGTAAATTTCCCAAGAATATCTTCACTATATTGAATTAATGTTTTGCCTGGATACAGCCTATGAAGATACACCACAATGAATACGATAGCAAAGCCAGAGACAGAACCGATAATTGGAGTCATCCACATATCAGATTTGGATTGAATATAAGCGCCATGTGAAGAGGTTAATATTCCCGTAGCCAGCAATGTGAGGAACATCATGCAGGCGAGTTGTGCTGATGTTATTTTACCTTTATCCAACATGATTGCTAATTGCCTCCTCTCTAATTGCTGAGCAATCAATCTTTCGTAAACACGATGTTGCTAATTGGCTCGATGAGCGAACTAAGCCACAGTGTAGGTCCAGGCAGATTGCGATTCCACATAATCATAATGGCTAAAGTAAATCCCGCCAGATAGAAGATGATGTAGACAATAATCGTACGTACATGCGTCAGTTTTCGCAGATCAATTAATGCGATAATAACCGCAATAATAGCTACGCCCACATAGTTTAAAATTGATCCATTCATGATTAGTCTCCTTGCGTGTCCATCATCGCTTTGTTATTCCCAATCATGCCTGTCCTCAAGATTGAAGCAGTCACATGATATTCCACTTTAATTTGGGGAAATAGCTCATCCCACTCCTGTTCATGCTTTTTCCATTGCTTCGGGTAATGACGGTGAAATTGCTCAGCAAAGCCGAGAATATCAGTATTCGTCTTTTGAGCATGATTTACCGCTTTCTGAATTCGATCACTGATTATTGCAGCGAATTGCTTCTCTAGCTCCTTAATCGATTTCGGATTGCTGGTATCCATATCGGTCGTATTTTCATTCAAATTGCCGGCAGCTCTAACATTAACTTTAATGATCCATTGATCATCCTTGATGTAGGGCTTTAGATTGGATCGACTATTAATAATTTCAAGAGAAACTTGTCCTGCATCTCCCGGAATTTGATTAGTTAAGTGAGCGGTATTGATCTCGTCACGCACCCAGAGGAGCCCACGAGTTTTTTGAACATCGTATAAGTGATTCATCTTCATATGTTTAATGGATGCCGCACCGCCAATATAGGGGCTTGTTTTATTGCCGCTGCCCTTCATTTTGACCCAGGGGATCACAACGGTGTGAGATTCATCAGACAATTCAACAACAGCTTTGAGCAATGTCATACTGAGTCCGGTCTGAAGAGCGGACATTTCGCGGAGTACCTCTGCGCTGTTGCGTTCAATGTTAGGTTTCCATTGTAGAATTTGAGTGGTATCGCTTAGGCTAATATACAGATTGGCGCGTTCACGCGGAAGCGGATGCCTAACTAAGTAGTCGAAAGTTTCGTTCAAACCATTCTTTGCCAACTTTTTGCTAAATATGAAAATATCCGATTGCCCCCAAAAAAATTTACGAGACAATAGTCCTTGCAGCTTAGAAGCAGCGTCAGCAGCGTTAATGCCAACGGCACTTTCTACAAGTGGTTGATTCTGCTGTGAGCCTGACGAACTTTCACCAGATCCAGATTGGCTGCTGGAGGTTGTAGGTGTGAAAAGCTGTACCGTTAGCCGGATTTTATTATCATCGGTCAAGTCAAATCCTGCAGCTGTTACGATGGCAAGATCATTAATCTCTACTCGATCCCAGCAGCCAGTTAAGGAAAGCAGGCATGTGACGAGGATGAGTACGATAACCATCGGGCGGATGATCAATGATTTTCTAATGGGGATCATTCCTTTTTTAATCTTGAATTAGTCGGCCGGACACGGAACTTATTCCATAATGAACCTGTATAATGCGGTCTCGTGTTCATTGCCCAGCGCGGAACCCGAATTAAACTATCCTTGAACTCGGCAGTCTTTACCGGTGCGATAGGCGATAAATAGGGAACACCGAAAGAGCGTAGTGACAGGAGATGAACAAGAACGAATAACCCAGCGAGGACGATTCCATAGAGTCCTAAGAAACCGGCGCATAGCATGATTGGGAAACGGATTAGCCGCAGTGCAAATCCCAATGAGTAGTTAGGTATGAGGAAAGAAGCGACTGCAGTGACTGCAACAACCATAATCATCGGTGATGAGACGATGCCAGCCGCAATGGCGGCTTGACCGATGACGAGCGCACCCACGATACTGACTGCAGCACCAACCTGCTTGGGTAGACGAATTCCTGCTTCACGCAAAGCCTCAAAGGTTATTTCCATAAGTAAAGCTTCTATTAAAGCGGGAAATGGAATCTGCTCGCGTGATTGAGAGATCGATAGCATTAATGTGGTCGGTATCATTTCCTGGTGGAAGGACAATACCGCTACATAGATGGAGGGCATGAATACCGCCACGAAGCTGAGCATGAGCCGTAACCAGCGAATAAAGGTCGAGAGAATGGATCGCTGATAATAATCCTCGGGTGATTGCATCATCGTGAATAAGGTTGATGGTGCTATAAGTGAAAATGGCGATCCATCAATGAGCAAGGCGACCCTGCCTTCCAGCAAGTTAGCGCATACGACATCAGGCCGCTCCGTCGTATGCAGCTGCGGGAAAGGAGAGTAAGGGTTATCTTCAATGAACTCTTCTACATAACTGCTGTCCAGTACACCATCGATATCGATGCTTTGAAGCCGTTTTTCCATCTCAGCTATTAAGGTTGGATCTGCTATTCCTTCTATATAAGCGATGACGCATTCGGTCTTGGTATAGCGACCAATTGAGATAGGTTTCAGCTTGAAAGCGGGAGAATGAAGTCTGCGGCGCAACAAGGAAGTATTCACGCGAAGCGTCTCTATGAAGCCTTCGCGAGGGCCTCGTACAACGGTTTCAGCTTCAGGCTCCTCAATTGTACGCGTATTCCAAGAAGGCAAATTAAAGGCGAATGCCGCAGCCTGTCCATCTAACAGCATGACCGGATTGCCTGCTGAGACTTGGTCAACCGCCTGTTGAATCGTTGTCGCAGTCTGTGTAATGGATATGGAGATTCTCGGCAGAACATCATTCCAACCCATATTTTCGTTGCGCTCGATGTGCCGCAGCGGTGCCAAGAGATAACGATCGATATCTTTAATGTCGGAAATACCGTCTATGTATACGATGGCTGCTTCCAGCTTATCGAGCAGCGTGAATTCGAAAAATACGACATCTGACCCATTGGCATAAAGCTGCTTGAGAATGCTGATATTGGACGCTAAGCTCTTGCTTAGCACGCTATCCAGCAGTTTTCTTTGCTTCGACAGTACTTGCTCCAGTGTAGGTTGAGACTGCCCATTGGATTGTGATTGATCCCCCTCTGCCAAGGTTATTCCCTCCGCTCATCCTTTTTGTATAGATTGCTCCGCATTACTCCAAAACATACAGACAATTCCAATGATATAAACGAGAGAAGCGAATGTTCACTCTTATTGTTGACCATAATGGTAGATAACGGATTTCATTGCTGGATAAATAGGTTAATAGCATAAGAGTGAAAGGATGAACGAGATGTGGAAAATGACCGGATGGCTGGGTAAGACGATAGCGGCAGGGCTTATAGTAAGTTTTCTCTCTATATGGACGACGGGTTATATCGTGAATAGCTATGTAGAGACATTATTAAAGCAATATAATCTCCCTATTGAAGTGCAGCCGATGGCTCTATCAGGTGTGTGGGGGAAGCTGTGGGGTGCTAAAGCAGTTACTGAAGAAGTGAAAAAACCGGCTAATGCGGAGGAAGTAAACAGCGGTTCAAATGGGCAGGGGACCGAGGAGCCCCCAGTTGCGATAGATGCTTTCGAAGAGCAAGCAGAGCCTCCATTAACGGATATTGGAGTAGGGAGCGGGATTAAAGCAGATGGCGGCGCCATTGCCGAATCTGGCGAAGAGGATACACAAATAGAAGAAGGACAAGTCCCTGCAATTGATGGTACGGAAACAGCGATTACGACAGATGATTTGAATGAAGTGAAAGAGCAAATGAGCGATGCGGATAAGGAGCTGTTATTCGGATTGCTTATGAGTAAATTGCCACAGGAATCTTGGCAAACGATCTCAGCTTTTATGGAAAATGGGCTGACCGATGAGGAGCTGACCTCTGTTCAACAGATCATGGCACAGCATCTGGATAAGGAGCAGTACGAACAAATGATGGAAATTCTGAAAAAATATTAATTATTCAGACTAGTAGGAAAGGTTGCCCCTTCTATTAAGCTTATGTTAAAGTATTAGGCGAGTGATCCGACAGGATTATTCGCTCTTTTTTATGTCAGATTGTAGAATAAATAGCTGCATTATCGCGAAAAGGAGACGATCATGACTGTTATTGAGGCAAAGGATCGGATCCGAAAGGCATGGGATCAAACCATTCAGTTCTTTCGGCATGTCCGTCCGCAAGACTCGAAAGGCAAGAAACAGCAAGAGCCTGCAAATAGCCAGCCAGATACAATATGGTGGCGTAAGAAGCCGCTTATGTTTACAGCAGCCCTGCTTGTGCTCCTCGTAACCGTCGGATTGGGCGGTATCCAATATGTGAAAGCAAACACAGTTGACTACTATAATGTATATATGAACGGAACAGCACTAGGCTCGATTAGCAACCCTGCAGAGGTTGAACAACTTCTCAAGAAAGAAGCGGAAGAGGTTCAGCAAGCAAACCCCGATATTACGATGGTCCTCGATTCAGGTGATATCACTTATACTCCCGAGAGTGCTTTCAAAGCGGTTCCGGAGACCGATGCTACACTTGTTAAGCTAGAGAGTATGCTAACTTCGCATGCCACCGGCGTAGAGGTTGAAGTGGATGGCAAAGTAATCGGTATTGTGAAGGACCAAGCAACAGCAGATGCTATACTAACCCGAGTACAAAGTAAATATGCACCGCAGCTAGCGGTGAAGAAGAAGTCCAAAGAAGTAAGTACTTTGTCCTATAACAGTACTTCTAAGTCGAGCTCCGATGATTCGGCAGTGAAGGACGGCGTCATCATTCAGGATGTTGCTTTCGTTGAGAAAGTAAAGACCGATGGCGTAGCTACAGAGCCTGATCAAATTATGAATGCAGATGATGTCTACAAGAAGTTGGTGCAAGGAAGTGCGCAGCCAACGAAATATACGGTCCAGGTTGGAGACTGCATCGGATGTATTGCGCAGAAATTCGATATTTCCCCGCAAGTCATCTATGACAATAACCGATGGATTGAAGAGGATAAGCTTACAGCCGGTGACGTGCTTGATCTAACTGTTCTTCAGCCAGAGTTAACAGTTAAGACGGTAGAGGATCTGACGGAGACGGTTGCGATCGAAGCACCAATTGAAGTGAAGAAGAATGACAGCATGCGAGTTGGAGAATCGAAAGTAATTAGTAAAGGCAAGAATGGTTCGAAGCGTGTTACATACCGTATTGTGAAACAGAATGGATATGTGGTCACTGAAGAACTAGTTAACACCGAAGTGATTACTAAAGCGGTAGCTTCAGTAGTTATGAAGGGGACAAAGGTTGTTCTGGGCGAAGGCTCGGGTACATTCGCCGTACCGGTTGCGAATTGGTCGCTCTCCAGTAAATATGGCAAACGATGGGGCAGAACACATAAAGGTATCGACATAACAGGCAACAAAACGATAATGGCTGCTGATGATGGTGTAATCGAGTTTGCTGGTACGAAGAGCGGATATGGCAAGACGATTATTATTAATCATAAGAATGGCTACAAAACAGTCTATGGGCATATGAGCTCTTTAACTGCAAGCGTCGGTGATATTGTGGAAAAAGGCGATAAAATCGGAGTTATGGGCAGTACAGGCAGATCAACAGGCGTTCACCTTCATTTCGAAATTCATAAAGATGACGTCATTCAAAATCCATTAAAGTACTTATAAATCATTCCTACAGACCAAAGGGTATCGCTTCAGTAAAGCTGAAGTCGGTATCCTTTTTTTCTTTAACGGAAATGTTGCCAAATAAGAGGAATTTGGCGTTGCATGAAGGAACTTTAATTGGGTAGACAGTGCGTACGTATGGTAATATAGAAGGATAAATAGGACGAGTGACAGGCGGTGGGACGATGCACGGAAAAATATTAGTGGTCGACGACGAACAGCCAATTGCAGATATATTAAAGTTTAATTTGGAAAAGGAAGGCCATCAGGTTATTTGTGCCTTTGACGGCGGAGAAGCGGTTCGCCTTGCGTTCGAAGAAAAACCTGATTTAATATTGCTAGACCTCATGCTGCCGGTGAAAGATGGTATGGACGTATGCCGAGAGGTGCGTACGAAGCTGCATATGCCAATCATTATGCTAACGGCGAAAGATAGTGAGATCGATAAGGTTCTAGGATTAGAATTCGGAGCCGATGACTATGTGACAAAGCCATTCAGTACTCGTGAATTGCTAGCGAGGGTGAAGGCTCATTTAAGACGGCAACAGAAAGCGACGGAAGCAGCTGCTGCATCTAGCGCCAATGGAGATTCGACTGCTGCCGAAGAAGAAAAACAAGGATTGAAGCTGTTCAATCTATTTATTGATACAGATATGTATGTGGTCTATAAAGATGAAGAGCCGCTTGATCTGACTCATCGTGAGTACGAGCTGGTCTATTATATGGCACGCAACAGCGGCAAGGTAATGACGCGCGAGCATTTGCTTCAAGCGGTATGGGGCTTCGAATATTTCGGAGATGTCCGTACGGTTGATGTAACGATTCGCCGGCTGCGGGAGAAGATTGAGGACGACCCAAGCAGACCGGAATACATTATGACGCGGCGCGGACTAGGTTATATGATGCGCAATCCGAAGTCGGGAGGGTTCGGCTAAGCATGAAAGGGCGGCGTTTTTTTCGCACCATTCAGGTGAAGCTCGTCATTATCTACTTGTTGCTCATATTAGTGGCGATGCAGCTAATTGGCGTTTATTTCATCAGTACGGTGAAGGCGTCATTGACGGATAACTTCACGACTAATCTGAAGGAACAGGCAGATATTCTGTCCAAATTATCGGCCCGTAATTTATCAATGAAACCGAATAACGATAGTGACACGAATTCTGAGAACATGGAATATCTAGGTCTAGTCGTGCGTAACTTGTTCAGCATTAGTGGAACTGAGGTGCAGGTGCTTGATGGGAATGGCCGAGTAGTGGCAACCTCTCTTGAAGCATCCGATGTCGGCAAGAAGAACACTTCATTGGCAGTAAGCAGAGCGCTGCAAGGCGTCATTGATAATGAAGAAGAGATCATCGATGACAATGGCATACGCAAGAAGATTATTGCGATGCCCGTCACCTATAATGATCGGGTCATCGGAGCCGTGTATATGGTTGCCTCGATGAATAGCTTGTATGACACGGTTAATCGGGTCAATCAGATCTTCTTCTCAGGAACGCTAATTGCACTTGGATTGACTGGATTGCTTGGCGTCCTGCTGGCTCATACGATAACCAGTCCAATTCAAGGGCTGACTCGTCAAGCAGCTGCAGTGGCGGAAGGAAAGTTCGACTTATTAGTCCCGGTACTCGGTGATGATGAGATTGGACGATTAAGCCTAGCCTTTAATGATATGACGATCCGATTGAAGGAAGCTTTATCAGTGAATGAGGAAGAGAATGAGAAGCTTGGTTCTATTCTATCCAATATGAGCGACGGCGTTATTGCCGCCGATGAGCATGGCAAGGTAATCGTCTGGAATAGACGCTCATTGGAAATGCTTGATGTAAAAACATGCGAAGGCAGCAGCTTGCCGGTGTTGTTAGGCTTAACGGAGCAGAAGCTTCAAGAGCTTAAGCAAGGCAGGCAGCAGACGGTCATATTGTCACGCGGTATGGATGATGATGAAGAGGTCGATGGGACAGAAGGCGTCATGCGTGTAACCTTTACACCGATTCATCGTCGTGACAAAGGACTTACCGGTACGATAGCGGTGCTGCAGGATGTAACAGAGCAAGAAAAGCTCGAGCAATCACGTCGACAATTCGTTGCCAATGTATCGCATGAGCTGCGGACGCCGTTAACGACGATTAAAAGCTACGCAGAGGCGCTTAATGATGGCGCACTTGAAGAACGTGAGTTATCCGAGCGGTTCGTAGGCGTTATTCGCAACGAGACGGAACGTATGATCCGGCTCGTAACCGATCTGCTTCATCTCTCTCGGCTAGATTCTAATCAGGCGCCGATGCGGCGCAGGCAGACCAATATTCACGATATGCTCGATGAGGTTACGGATCGCTTCTCCTTCCAATTGCGGCAGAAATCGATTCGGGCTACCATTCGGGTAGACAGCAACTTGACCTCAGCTTGGCTTGATCGTGATCAGATTGACCAAGTGCTCGACAATTTATTGTCGAATGCGATTAAATATACGCTGGATGGCGGGACGATTGAACTAAGTGCACGGAAACTGGATTCGGCAACGATTGCGATCAGCGTGAAGGATACCGGTATTGGTATTCCGAAGAAGGACCTGCAACGCATATTCGATCGGTTCTACCGGGTAGATAAGGCGCGCTCACGCAATATGGGCGGGACAGGCCTCGGTCTGTCTATTGCCCGGGAAATCGTTAAAGTCCACGGCGGATCGATATCGTTGGACTCTGAATTAAATGAGGGCACGACGGTTACATTCACCCTTCCGGCGATGCAAGGGGAAGGTGAGCTGGCATGATAGAGAGAGCGAAGACGATGATATTGGTCATGCTGGTCGCACTTAGTCTAGCCCAAAGCTACTTTCTCGCCTACAGTATGCCGGGTCTTGGTGCGACGGTGAAGACGGAGCAGAGCTATATTAATGCGGAGCCGCTAGGGAAAAAGGCGGATGCTGAAAGCACTATTTTCC
Organism: Pristimantibacillus sp.; assembly: GCA_048976605.1. Lineage (GTDB taxonomy): Bacteria > Bacillota > Bacilli > Paenibacillales > Paenibacillaceae > Pristimantibacillus. Next base: position 57,066 of record JBHGUX010000057.1, read on the forward strand.
CAGAAGAGCTTATCATTCACTTCGGTGACGATAAGCATACGGTGATGTACCCGGGTACAACGTTCTATGACATGATTCTGAAGGATCGGATTCAAGGGCGAGAATTCAAAGGGTTCCAACGCAATCCGGTGAATGTGCTCAATTGGGATGAGGTACGGAAAAATGATATTGGCGTTGAGCTGCGGTTCCATCACGGAATTCCTGTGGAATTATTGAAGAAACTGCTGAAGGTACAAGGGGATTTCGTATTCCTTAACGATATGATTGATCGGATCTGGATATTCAAGACGACCGATACCGAGGAAGTAAGGACATTCTTCTTCAGTGCGGATGGGAAACAAGTCTATGAATCGACACAGGCCGATCTGACGGTACGTGATGTGCAGGATTATGTAGGCTTTGGCGAATTTAAGACGATCTATCAAGCGACATCGGATGGCATTTATATTCCGACTAAGCCGTTCCAAGCGGTGGAGATGGTGTTCCCTTATGAGACCTATTCTCCGGACTTGATGCAACGCAACTTATTCTTCGATCCGGGCACGACAAAAGCATTGAAGGACCGAAGCGGTTCACAGATCTATACCGATGGTAAACGTGGCCTTCAGGTAGAGCAGAACGGGATGTGGGTCATTTATACCGATCCAGCAGCTGCACAAAGCGAAGAAAACTTGCTTAGTGAAAACATGTACGCAGCGGTTGAATTCATTAATGAGCATGGCGGTTGGGATGGCATCCATCGATTCATCAACCCGGGACTCGAGACGGATGGCAATACCGGCAAATCAGTTGTATTCCAACAATATGTCGAGAATTATCCCGTTATTGAAGCACCAAACTTCCGCTATGGCCGTATTGAGCTTACCCTGCAGCAGAGTGTTGTGACGGAATATAATCGTTCGCTCATTACACTTGCGAAGAAAGCGAAGTCTCGGGAGGGCAGATGGCTGCCAGGCGGAGATGAATTGCGAAATGCACTCTCACACTATGATCGTCGTTCAGAAGTGGTGAGTCTATATCCGGCGGTAGAAGCTCAGCCGCTTGAGGATAAAGAAATTCATTTTGTTCCGGTATGGGCTGTGTTGCTGGAGGATGGTACACAAGAGGTCCTGTTGCAGGCATATCCTGCTGGTTATGTTCCGGTCCAGACGACAAGCAACAGTAATAATGGTGATGATTCGGAGTCTCCGTTAACTAAGAAGCTAGCGGTTATTCCTTAATGAGGACTTAGACTTCGTATGGTGAAGATCGGTTCTCTAATGGAGCTGCGGTTGACGCAGCGGGAGCGGAGGTGAGGCAGGTTGGATTGGGGCAGGGCAAAGAGCGTGCTTATTATGTCTTTTCTGTTGTTGAATATATTGCTCGGTTATCAAGTATGGGGTGATATACGGGAGCAGATGAATGTGAATAAGAATACGGCGGAGCTTCCAGCAGATACAGTCGCTGTAATGAAGCAAAAGGGGATTGAACTGAACGCCAATCTGCCGCTTGAGACACCGAAGCTGCGGGATTTGACTTATTTGCTGAAGAACGGAAGTTCGGAGAAGCAGAAGGAAATAAGGCTGAAGACGCCAGTTGATAGCAAAATTATTTTTAACCAGACGGAATTAGTGAAGGCATTAGGTGATCAAATCCCAGATCTGGGGCAATACAGCTATGATCGTGCGGTGAGTACGGATCGTGTATTCGTTCTCTACCGAATGGTTGATAACCGGCCGATGTTCGACGTGAAGCTGGAGCTGTACTATAACAATCAGAATCAGAAGATTACGGGCTTCAAGCAGGTTCAGGTGGAAGTGCTGGGGCCAGGCGAGGCGAAGGAGCAGACGGTATTGCCGGCGGCGAAAGCCGTCGCTCCATTCGTTGAACGGAATTTGCCATCGGGGTCGGTTATTACCGATATTCAGCTTGGGTATCATGGGCAAATGTTCGACACGGAGACGCAAGTGTCCGCGCCATATTGGCGTGTGTTGCTGGAGGATGGCAAAGAGGGCAACGAGTATTATATCCATGCGATAAGCGGGGAAGTCGCACAAGCGAAGGAAAGCAAAGAAACGAAGCAATAAGCAATACGAGGAAGATGGGATTCGTTAGAAGAAAGAGTGACCGCTCGCGGCAAAGCGAGTACGAAATACTACACTTCTAACGCAGGGGAGAAAGGATAGGACGAGGCGAGATGGGACTACGATTCACGGTGCTGGCAAGCGGCTCTACGGGCAATGCGACGATAGTGAACAATGGCGATAAGACGGTATTGGTGGATGCAGGACTAAGCATGAAAAAGATGGACGAGCTCATGCGTGAGATGGGAATGGCTGGTCACCAGCTGGATGCTTTATTCGTTACGCATGAGCATTCCGATCATATTAAGGGATTAGGCGCATTCGCGCGCAAGCATGAGCTGCCTATCTATGCCAATGAAGCGACATGGGGTGCGATGGAAAGACATGTAGGCAAGATTGAGCAGGACAAGCGTATCGTATTCGAAACCGGAGAGGTTATTCATTTCGGCGGGATGTCGGTACAATCCTATCCCATCTCGCATGATGCGGCGGAGCCGGTAGGTTATACGTTCCAAGACAATGGCGAGAAGCTTAGTCTAGCAACTGACTTAGGTTATATGAGCGATAAAGTGAAGCGACAAATCATAGATTCGGATGTGCTAGTGCTAGAATCCAATCATGATACCGAGATGCTGCGGATGGGTCGTTATCCGTGGAACATCAAGCGGCGAATTCTAAGCGACATCGGACATTTATCCAATGTGGCGGCCGGGGAAGCGCTCTGTGAACTCATCACCGACCGTACAAAAAGGGTATATTTGGCCCATTTGAGCCTTGATCATAATTTAATGGACTTAGCGATGCTTACGGTTAATAATATACTAGAGGATAACGGAATTTTTTATAAAAAAGAGGAATTCCCACTGCGGGCGACCTACCATGACAAACCTACGCCATGGGATGAAGTGAAGCAGAAGATATAAGCGATTCAAGCTGGGCGTCAATCTGGTTAGACCTCGTTGTCAGCTCATCATGCGTCAACAGCCCTTTCTCGACGAGAAGCTCGAGCATAGCGCTAAGTGTAAGTACGGTGCGGTAATGTTCTTCCTTTAAATCAGCAAGCTTGGCTAGCAGTTGTACATTCTCCCATGCGGTAGTTACTTTGGGTTTCATAGGTTATTACACTCCTTTAGTCAGTCAGATAATGAACAGCAAGGAAATATTGTAGGACAATCGATCGAATCTATTATTATTTTAGTCAAATCTTCCGAAAACATTCCTAGAAACAAAAATAGTCTTGATGGATTCCGGAAGCGGGCATCGAGAGGAGCGATAATAATGGGTTTATTCGATGACGATTTCTATTCGACGAAAGTATCAAGGCGTACCCGTTCCTCTAGGGATGAACTAGCCTTTTCTAATAAACGCGGCAGACGTAATTGGTCTAATATCCGCATTGCATTTATCTCTTCTTTAACAAGTGCGCTTGCAGCTGTAGTCTTGTTCGGACTCTTCTTCAATGGAGGCGGAGACGGCGGTGGAGGCAAAAGTGCGCAAGTGGCAACTGCGGCTTTAAGCGGAGATTCAATGGAGCAACGAACGATTCAGGCATCGGCTAAGGTTAGACCAGCTGTCGTTAGTGTCATTAATGAGCAAATGATGGCTTATGGTCTTGGATCGATGCTAGAGGATAAAGAGGCGGCTGAAGGCAAAGACGCTGCAGAAGAAGGCGGCTCCTTGCAGGAAGCTGGCGTTGGTTCGGGCGTTATTTTCAAAAAGCAGGACGGCAAGGCCTACATCATTACGAACTATCATGTTATTGCTGGTGCTGAAGCGGTGAAGATCGTGCTTCTGAATGGCGAGAAGCGGGATGCTAAGATTGTAGGCGGTGATCAAATCTCGGATCTTGCAGTGCTTGAAATGAGCGGTGGAGGAATTGAGGCTGTTGCGGAGATTGGTGATTCCTCCAAGCTTCATCCTGCTGAATTCGTAATCGCAATCGGTAATCCGCTTGGTCTTGGCGATTCACTGTCGATCGGGATTGTGAGCAAGACACGTCAGATCATTCCTGTGTCCTTGAATCAGGATGGCATTTATGACTGGGAGCAAGAGGTTATTCAAGTGGATGCCTCGATTAACCAGGGCAATAGCGGCGGTCCATTGATCGATTTGAATGGGGATGTCGTTGGAATTAACAGCATGAAGATATCCGATATCGGTGTTGAAGGACTTGGCTTTGCCATTCCGATTAATAACGCGATGCCGATTATTGACAGCTTGATGAAGCAAGGTTATGTGTCTCGTCCGTATCTAGGCGTATACACGATGGATCTAGAGCAGTATTATGCTCAGCAGGCAATGGCAGAGGGTCTTAAGGATAAAGAAGACGAGGAATCTACTGATGATGCTGAGATTAATGATGCTCCGCCGCTTGAATTGCCCGATGAAGTATTCGAGGGCGTGATCGTGCTCGAAGCAGTCGGCCCAGCTGCAGATGCTGGATTATTATTCAATGATGTCATTGTGAAGCTGGATAAGACGGCGATTAGCAGCACGATGGAGCTGCGCAAGTATCTGTACGGCAAGAAGAAAATCGGTGACGAGATTGAAATAAGCTACTACCGTGACGGCAAGCTGAAGATTGCGAAGTTCAAGCTTGGTGAGAAGACGGACGAGGAATAAGGGATTGGCTTGATGTTGGGACGAGAGCTGAAGATACAGCGAGAAGAAGAGCTAAAGCATAAGCTAACGACAAGGATAAGGATAAGGTAAGATGATTTAGGGCGTCGAAGTTAGGGGTGGTCTTCCCTTGCTTCGGCGTTTTTTGGTGTGAGGTGGGGGAAGAAGTGGAGAGTCGGGTTGATCATCAATGGTTCTCAGGTCGTTCGGTGAGTGATGCATGTTCGATGAGAGATAGATGGAGAGGAAGTGACGGTCATTGATAGGGGGAGCCGAGGTCTAAAGAATGAGAAGGAGGCAGGAGGGAAGATCAGGATGTGATGGGATAGTGGATAGAATGTAGAACTGGTTAAAGGTTTGGTTTTGTTGAGTGATTGTTTCATGGAGAGATGAGTCGGCCGAAGCGCAGACGGTGGCAGCTTGCTTACGGATTATGGCGTTAGTTCAGGTGGGGGATATAGGGGAGGGTACTGTTTTTTTTGCTTTTGCGTTAATCTCCCTTTAACTCAGGTGGCAATTGGAGAGATTTAGAAAGCTTTCATGAGTGCAAAAGCTTCACATTGTCGAGCTGTTTTGCTATGCTGAATGATAGTAGTTAACACGGAAGATTACATCATAGAAGAGGAAGCGAATCATTTATGTATTGTGTATGCAAACAGCATGTAGAGCTTGCGATTGATAAATTTGTGGACGAGTATGAGGATGCACCCGATATTGTTGATTTGAAGGAAACGGAGTTCGCGGATTGGGATCCGCCGCGCAGTTGTGATCTGTGCGACCAGGGCGCCGAGTTCTTGGTCGTATAAGGATGCATATTCAGATTGCCGCTGTCGGGAAGCTGAAGGAGAAGTTCTTGGTGCTTGGCATAGCAGAGTATGCCAAGCGCCTCGGGCCTTACGTGAAGCTTACGCTCACGGAAGTGCCCGATGAGAAGGCGCCGGAGACGATGAGTCCGGCGGAGGAAGCGCAAGTGCGCGAGCGAGAGGGTGAACGGCTTTTAGCGCAGCTAAAGCCGGATGCCCATGTTGTCGCGCTCGCGCTTGATGGCGAGCTATGGTCCAGCGAGGATCTCGCGGACCAGCTCGATAAGTTAGCCACGTATGGGCGAAGCCACGTGGCTTTTGTTATTGGCGGGAGCACGGGCCTCGCTCCCGCTGTGTTAAAGCGCGCCCAGCAGAAGCTCAGCTTCGGGCGCATGACCTTGCCGCACCAGCTCATGCGGCTGGTGCTGATCGAGCAGGTTTATCGCGCGGTGAAGATAAACCGGGGGGAGCCGTATCATAAGTGATGGCAAGTTTTTCGGCAAATCCCGCAGCAGGCTTGGAAAGGTGCTTAGCCAGGCATGGATTTGGGAAGGGCCACGGACAACGGATATATTATAAACTTTAATAGCTTCACTGACATCAGATGTCAGTGAAGCTATTTTATAATGATGATAATCAATGGTTACCGCTGGACGGTTGATATCCCTTGATGAATTGTAAAATAAGGAGAACTAGCAAATGAATAATACGGTCTATCTTTATGTGTTTGACACAATGTCAGACTGGGAAATAGGTTACTTAATTGCCGAACTGAACTCGGGAAGATATTATAAAAAGGGGCTGGCCCCATCGAAAATAGTCACCGTGGGAATTGAAAAGACCCCTGTAACTACAATGGGCGGATTGAAAATACTGCCTGACATTAAACTGGATGAGTGCAGCATTGAAAGCACAGATACATTGATTTTACCCGGTGGAGATACATGGACAGAAACCATTCACCAACCCATCTTGACCATCGCCCAGAGGTGTTTAAAGGAAGGTATATTGGTTGCGGCGATTTGTGGTGCGACTATGGGACTTGCCCAGACAGGATTACTGAATTCTCGCCCGCATACAAGCAATGATTTGGAATACCTTAAAATGATCTGTCCCACTTACACGGGCGAAAAGTATTACAAAATGCAGTCTGTTGTAACTGATGGAAAATTGATCACTGCATCTGGAATCGCTCCGTTGGAATTTTCTGTACATGTATTGAAAGCACTGGGCGTGTTTTCTTCACAAACATTAGATGCCTGGTATAGTCTTAATAAGACTCAAGAATCGAAATATTTCTATGAGTTAATGAATTCAATCCAATAAAGGTATAAGCATAGGTTTGAGAATCTGTCAGAAGTAGAAAGTAGAATTATGGTGCCGGATTCACCTGAGTGTAATATCTATTTTTCACATAATTACGCAAAGCTCCAAAAAAGTTTCATTTTCTTGAGAAAAAGAGGGTGCTTTCGATAGCGAAATGGGATAACATGCTTTCGATGCTTTGGATACTTAGAACCGGAAGGAAGCTCACCGCCACGCAGATTGCGGACAGCTTGGAGATCAGCGTTCGCACCGTGTACCGATATATCGACGCATTATGCGCCAGTGGTGTGCCGGTCGTCGCGGAATCGGGCCATGACGGTGGCATTCGTATTCTTGAAAGTTTCAAGGAGACGCCATTGTTCTTTAACTCCGTAGAGGTGAAGGCGCTTGTGGATGCGTTTAAATTTGCGCAAGGCGCTGGCTATCCGTATACAGAAGAGCTGGAAAGCGCGCTGAAGAAGGTAGAAAACGGGCTGCACGAAGAGCAGCGCCACGATCTGTCCCGTCAGTCGAATAGCTTGGATGTGATTTCTCTGTCTCGTCTACCTTTCGTTGTTCCGTTGTTACGTGACCTAGAGCAGGCGGTGAAGGACGGGCTAACGGTTCGCATCACCTATCGCAAAGCGAATGCGGAGCAGGACGGCGGGCGAGAAGTTGATCCGTACGGATTGGCTTACGACCGAAACGAATGGTACGTTGTCGCGTTCTGCCATCGGTCGCAGGCGGTGCGGACGTTCCGCGTGGACCGCATCACGCGGCTGGAGCCGACTGAAACACGGTTCGAAAAGCCGGAGCGTTTCTCCGCGTCCGTCTATTTCCGCGACCAGTCAGAGCGGGAACGGGAGGCAGACGGACCGCTGACGGTCATCCGCATCGAGGGAGAGCCTGACACGCTCAACGCGGTTTGCCGCCACTGGCATATGCGTCACTATTTGACGGAACGGACCGATCGGGAGGTACGGTTTCTACTCGACGTCCCGACGATGAACAAGTACCTTCCGATGTATCTAATGACGTTCGGCACAGCCATTCGCATTCGGGAGCCGCTGGAGCTGAAGCGTCGGATCCAGGAAGTGGCATATGGTATCGCAAAACATTACGAAGAAGATTCCGATTGAATTTCACTGACAACGGTTGTCAGCGAACCTGGTATACGATAGAGACAAGGCAATGACGATTGAGCATCCGAAGTACGGCCGTCTTGATACGCATTTCTCTGACATCCTTCGGTTTGTGGTGAACCACGGGACGTATCACAGGGGCAGTGTGAGCGCGATGCTGAGGCAGCAAGGATATGTCGAGGGCACGACTGATTATATATTTTATTTGATGGAACAGTAGGTAGGTCGGCGGTAAATATTGAATATTCTAAGGCAGTGAAAGGCACCCAACTCGGGTGCCTTTCCATTTCGCTCTATAGATGATACGGTGAACCGTATCATAAGTAAATGAGATATACCCTTCAGTCTGAAAAAACTGAAGGGCGTTATTTATTTTGAGCTTACAATAGTATTAGCCCCAATATAAGTCAGTTTAAGAGAAACGATAAAGCTGCTCAGCCTGTCGTTTCATCATGCTAGATGGAATGCGTTTCATAAGTGAGTTACGTGCAGCAAGAAGAAAAGGAGACTCTAGCTGAGCAATTTTCCCGAGTGTCCACGATTGCTTTGATATTGCAGAAATTCTTTTCTTGCGTCTTAAGTTATAGCTACTAAAGGTTTCATTGAAATCAGACTTGTCTACAATACTATCTGCAATAATCACTGCATCCTCAATAGCTTGACAAGCACCTTGCCCCATATTTGGTGTAATAGCGTGTGCTGCATCACCAATAAAAGCTATACGATTACTATAAAACTGATGCATTGGCTCAATATCTATAACATCACGATGTATTATTCGGTTGCTTTGGGTGTTCTTTAATAAATATGGAATGGGGCTGTGGTAATGTTCAAATCGGCGGTATAAGTCTACAAGTGAATAAGAAGCTAATAAGGAATCGTTGGCTTTAGCGTTGAACAGTGCATACCAGTACACCTGCTGATTTGGCAAATGGACTACTCCAAATCTTCCTTTCTTACCCCAAGTTTCAATGAATGTTTGCTTCTGATGAGTGAATTCTGATGTTGGTAACTCAGCAATGCCACGCCAGCATGTATAGCCTGCATATCTGTACTTTGTATCAGGTCCCAAATCTACTTAGTGCCTGTAAAGCGTTAGGTGCAATTATAATTCCTGCTCCATCAACGGTCGGCTCACTATTTCGTTCATATACAATAGCTTCAACGCCGAGCTTTTGTAATGCAATTGCTGCACATAGACCAGCAATTCCACCACCTACAATAATAATAGGTTTAGCCATCAATTTACCCCCGCTGCTAAAAGAAATACGAGTGATAGGAAAAGACATAGTGGCACATAAAGGTAGGTAACCATACTGCAAATACCATGGAACAAATCCATATGCCCACATTAAGCGTAATGGTTGGCATGAATTTTGGTATAAATTCAGCTCTCATGAGCATTAACCCCTAGAAAAAATCGGATGTCCTTTTTAAATTTCGCTCTATAGATGATACGGTGAACCATATCACAAATAGGGCAAATCGTAATGATGATAAATCCCTATGTGGTTAGTTTATTTTTTTCATTATTCTTTCATAACCATCTGTTATAATTCCAAAAGTGATAAAATTGGTAACTCGGTGAAGGCGGACTGTATGTTAAAGCCACAAAAGAGGAATGGATTATAAGAATAGATATGAATAATGAGATAGAAAAAGAGTTGCAGAAACGGCTGCTTGTTCCGTGCGAGCAAAGACTGCTGTCACTCCTGTTTAAGGAACATGTGAATATAGAAGAAATAGAGTATCAGCTTCAAGATCTGAATATGGATTCGGGTAATCATAATTATCTGCTGATGTTAGCTCATTTTGGATATAATGTCGATTGGATGGGATTTCCGGAGCATGTTATCCCGCAATTAAAAGGCATCTACCGCTATTATCAGGTGGAGAACGCGCTGATGTTGCAGAAACTTTTTATGAGTATGCAAAAGTTGAATGAAAAGAATATATACCCGTTGCTTTTAAAGGGAGCCGCAATGCGTCTGCATTTTGCCCCAGGAGTATCTAGAATGATGGCTGATTTAGACTTTGCGCTTGAGTGCGATCAATATGAGAAAGCGGTGTCGATTTTTCAAGATATGGGTGCGGAGTATGTGGTAGAGGCTCCGTATTCAATTACATATAAATTGGGAAAGACGGAGTTTGATATTCATCATGTTATTTTTAAGAACAATCTTGAAAAGGGTAGTGATATTTGGGAGAGAGTTGAACAAATTGAGGTTAATAGCTGTCAATTCAGAGTATTGTCTCCGATAGACATGTTCGTACATATATTAGATTCGCAATCCCGATGCATATTTGTTGATGAGATGCCAGAACGTCGGATGAAATGGTTATTTGATGCAAAAATGGTGTTGAAAATGATGCCTGACACGGATTGGACAGCAATAGCAAAGCGTGCGAATGAACTGCATTGTAGTTATCGCGTTCACTTGATGATGAAGTTATTCGCAACCTGTTTTCCAGAGGACATTTCGTTAGAGGATGTAGAGATTTTATTTGCAGTGAATAGCGGATATACCAAATGGCTAAAAGACGCAATGGATTTTTATGAGATGATTGTACCTTATATGAAAGAACGCCGTGCGGATGAAAATGGTTCAATCACGCTGCGGGTAATAAACTTAAGAATAAAATATAAACCCATTAGAAAGGAGTATAGGTATTATTCCCATGAATTAAAGGAATTTAGATCTGGTATGTGTTTTGCAAGGTATGTTGCGGAACTTTATCATTTTAATAGACCCATGAAATTGTATCGAAAATATCTTTCACGGTTACGAATTCGTTAATTGGAACAAATACTATGCGAGAAAAGAGAGAATAATAGATGGGGAATGAAAAAGATACAACAATTTCCACCTTCTTTGAACATGTTAACAAACGAATTTTGAAGAAAAACGGGATGCTCTATAAGAACTTGCAAATCGGGTTAGCAGGTAAGATTCTTGAAATTCGATATTGGGATGAAATGGAGGTGTCATTAATAAGATCATCTCTTTTGGGAAGAGTGCTTTCAAAAGAGATGTACGGAGTACCGGATGCAGTAATATGGTGCTATACGGATGATGTTAACATCTATATTCCTGATTCGTTTCGGGATAAGCCGCTGCCCGAAGGAGCAATAACCGATGTATATCAGGGAAAGGATACTACGGGATGCATCAAGGTAACTAGAAGTACGGAGATGGAGGGTGCCGACTACATCGGAAAGACCTATTATTTCTGCAGACAAGCAGGCACTGATTATGATGATTGCATGTTGGGACATCCGCTTATAAGATGTTTTTATTTTTGGGCAGAGCAGGAGGGCTTATTGATTCTGCATTCGGCTGCAGTAGGAGTTAATCATAAGGGGGTATTGATAAGCGCGCGGGGCGGTGCTGGAAAGTCAACTTTGTCGGTGAGTTGCTTGCTTGAGGGGTTGGATTTTGTGGCAGATGATTATGTGATGATGCGTGAAGCGGGAGAACGAAATGCATTGCCGCTATATACAATGGTTGGATTGAATTCGGATATGAATCAGATTTTGAAACCGAATATGCCTGTTATCAAGACAGAGGAAAAGCGAAACGGAAAGAAATTCTTTGATGCATCCGCCTATCCTTTTCAAGAGGAATTACCGATTAAAGCTATTTTGTGTCCAATTGTTACGGATGGAAGCGAGCCAATGATTGTGCCGACAGACCGAGGGCCGGTTTTGGTGAAATTGGTTCATTCCAGTGTAAGTCAGATTGGCGGGCGGAGAGATACAGAAATGGTTAAGAGAATGATGGACAGACTGAAGGATTTGCCAACTTATGAGTTCTGTTTAAGTAAAGACCTTAAGAAGAATGTAACCGTATTGCGAAAATTTATGGAGGGACTTTAACGTGTATAAATTAAACGAAGAGAAGATGTTTTATGATATTGCTGATGGACAGGCCATAGTAATCAATTTTGTTACCGGAATGTATTATGGAGCAAGTGCTCTTGGAACGATGGTTTTAGATGCGTTGATGCAGGGAAAGGCACCGAAGCAGATTGTTGATTTAATCAAAAATAATGAAGGCTGTGTGGTAGATATTGATCAGCGTGTAGAGCGGTTTATTGCTGCGCTTACGGAAAAGGAAATTTTCATTTCGGATGATCAACCTTACAGCCAGGAATCAATGGGCGATTTTATCGTAGTTGATGGAGATTACAGCCTTGAACTGAATGAATTCGCGGAGGTTCAAGACCTTCTGTTGGCAGACCCCGTACATGATGTGGAAGCAGATATGGGATGGCCAAGACTAAAAGAAGAGGATTAATACAGTGATACTATCTATTATTATGCCTGTATACAATGCTGGAAATTATTTAGAAGAAGCAGTGGAATCGATATCGAGCCAGATCTGGAATGGCGAGAAAGAGATTATTATTGTGGATGATCATTCAGAAGATAATTCCTTTGCCAAAGCCCAGAGCTTGGGTGATCGTGTGATCTCGGTGGAACATGGCGGTGCAGCAAAGGCAAGGAATATCGGACTCAAGATGGCTTGTGGGGAGTATGTATTGTTTCTGGATGCAGATGATGTGTTGTCGCAGGATGCATTGGTCAATCTTTTTACTGCCATGGAAGAGGAATCGGACTGTGATGTTGTATATGGAAAGGCAAAGGATTTTGTTTCGCCGGAGTTATCGAGTGAACAAAGGTCGAAACTGAAGGTAAGAGAAAACGGTTATGGCGGTGTATTGCCGGGCTGTGCGCTTATCAAAAAATCGGTCTTTGATCGGAGCGGATACTTCGATGAAAATCTTTCAAGCGGAGAAACTGTAGATTGGATGATGAATGTGAAGGAAGCAGGAGCTGTGGTTCGGGAAATCAATCAAGTAACGTTAAGGCGACGCCTTCATATGACCAATACAGGACGTTTAAAACGTGAAGAAGAAATGAAAAATTATGCGGCTATTTTAAGGAAAAGGATGTCAAAGGAATGAAACCGGTAGTATCCATCATGTCGCCAGTCTATAATGCCATGCCTTATTTACACACCTTCTTGGATTCCGTAGAAAACCAGACCTATGCGCCGTTGGAACTTATTTTGGTGGATGATGGGTCTAGTGATGATTCACTCTCGGTCCTTACAGAGAGAGCAGTAATAATGGAGAAAAAAGGTATATCAGTGAAGATTATTTCCCAGAACCATGCAGGACAAGTGGCTGCTGTAAACCTGGCACTACCGAATGTCCATGGCGAACTATTAACCTGGTGCGATGCGGATGACTACTGGACAGAAGACAGTATTGAAAAGATGGTGGAGTGTCTTCTTGCTCATCCTGATGTCAATATGGTGCGAAGCAATGGCTTGATCAAAGATGAGACAGAGAATCCGATTAGGTATAGAGAAAAAGAAGATCAGCCGTTTTTGTCCGATATATTTGATGACTTGTTCCATGAGCGTATCTTGGAACTTGCGGGTCGATTTATGGTGCGAACGGAAGCCTTGTTTTCCTGTTATCCCAATCGTCAGATTCCGGTATCCACTGTGGATCAGAATCCGCAGCTGCTACTTCCAATAGCGAGCAGAAGCAAGTGTGCTTATCTGAACGAGGAGCTACATATATACTGCAGGAGAAGCAGTGGCCATTCCAGTACGAAGCGTAGTTTCACGGAGACTATGAAACGGATAGAAGATATCAAGCAGCTTTATTTAAGTATTTTGCCCTACTGTGAATGTGAGCAAGAGTATTATCGCAAAGAAGTGGAAAATATAATTGCTGCATTTAAGAAGACCTTAATGCAAACTACGGCGATGATGGCAAGAAAGAGAACGAGCATAGAGTGATGACAGGAATATTGACAATTCATAATAAGGTTAATTCCATGGACTATCTTAAGAAAGCGGCGACTTGCCTTGAATAAATCACTCGGAGTGAATGTACTTGCACTATGGAATCTGTTTGGTCGAAAGAGACAGATTCGATTTTGCGTGCTTGTTTTTTTCTATGTAATAGGTGCAGCGTTAGAGACCGCAAGCATTTCACTTATCTTCCCCTTTGTTTCTGCGATTCTAGAGGGGGATCATGAGAGTATAAGAAAAGTTGCTTTTTTTGCAGGAATTGTTATTATATGTTTTCTATTAAAAAACGTGTTTGTATATGGGTTAGGAATTATAAAGCGCAAATTTATCGTTAACAATTATAAGGATACAAGCAAGTCACTGTTGCGCATGTACCTGGATCAGGATTATCAGTCCTTCACTGATGAAGATTCGTCGGCTCTTATTAATAATATTAACAAATATACGGGTTCCATCTTCTTGAGTATACAGAGTATGTTGGAATTTTTTGCAGAAGCTCTAGTCATTCTCATGCTTTTGGCTTACATGTGCATCCTAAATGTCAATATTTCGGCGGCTTTGATTCTGGTGTATGTTCTTATCATGATCCTGTTCCATCGTTTTATTTATACTAAAGTGCGAGATACCGGAAAACGTTCCAATCACAGCTTTGACCGAATGAGTGCAGTTACAAGAGAGGCCATAAATGGTATCAAGGAAGTAAAATTGTACTACGCAAAAGATGCAGTGGAGCATCTCTATGAAGGGTATATTCGGGAGAATGCAACATTAGAAGTAAAGCAGACTGTTTATTCCACGTTGCCTAGACATCTAATTGAATTGATTACGGTGGCTTGTATGTTGATGGCGTTTCTTGCTGTTTATGTAACAAATGGTTCATCCGAGGACGTCATGTCGAAAATGGCCATTCTAGCCTTAATTTTAATTAGAGTTATGCCAGGAGTGACAAGAATAAACGGTTATTTATCTTCTTTGTATGCCAATTCCTCGGTTTTGGATCGGATGGACGGGGGGTTCTACGAGAAGATTAAAGGGATACTAAATGAGGACAAACAAAGCAAGTCGCATGCCGCAAATGATCAAGACAAAGATACACGTACTACAGGCAGGTTTAATCAGGGAAGCAAAATTGTATGTAGTGATCTGTCTTTTTCCTATGGGAATGGACAAGAAGTTTTGAAGAAAATAAATGTTGAGATTCCTTGCGGGGCTATCGTTGGTTTAAGGGGCCCCTCCGGAATAGGCAAAAGTACACTGTTAAATCTGTTGACGGGTCTTCTTGTGCCGAAAGACGGAAGACTAGATGTGGAGCATGAAGATGGAACGATGGAACAACTTAGCGAGATAAAGCTTCGTTTCGGATATCTTCCGCAAAAAGTTTTTTTGTTGAATGCAAGCCTGAAGGAAAATATTGTTTTCTATCGAGACTATGATAAAGAAAAAATGGAGCATGCGATATCGGTAGCTCAAATAGCAGATATGATCGCAGGGTTAAGTCATGGCGAAGACACCAATCTTGGCGAAAACGGAATCTTTCTTTCCGGGGGACAGTGCCAACGCGTAGGCCTAGCGAGGGCGGTGTACGATTCTCCGGATATCTTGGTATTGGACGAGGGAACCTCTGCACTCGACGAATGCCTTGAAGAGGAAGTCATGAGGGCAGTGTCTAGATTAAATAATCAGACTGTTATCATTGCATCCCATCGAGAATCGACTCTAAAGTATTGTGATTTCGTCTATGAATTTAAGTGATTAGTACAGTACCGAAGAGCTCGAGGGCGCCGAACCCGCAGACCTGGCCGCACTCGAGCGCCAGGCGCTTGACGACGGAGCCTGCTTTTACTCTATAAAAACTATATAACATGAAGGGGCGAGACCTCTGTAGTAATGAGGAGGGATTTCGCCGTTAGAGTGATACGGTGAACCGTGTCACTCTAACGGCAAGTTTTTCGGGAAATCGCGCAGCGGGTTTGGAAAGGCGCATGCCGGACATAGGCGTAACAATAGACTGGGATGATAAGTATTAGAATAATCCCAATGAAAGAAAATGCGGCAGCCATGGATGAGAACATTTTGGCTGCCGCTGTTTTTTATTAAACGATTGCTTCCTGTTATAAGCAACTGTGCATACTATAAGTGTTATTTTGAAATAGATTACGGATAAATGGTTATCTCCAAAATGTAATCTTGTCAGAGCTTAATCGAACGGATTCATACCCTTCCTCTTTGGCTTTTCCTATTGAAATAATCATTACTGGAGCATAGCGTTCTTCATCCAAATCAAATGCTTTTGCTACCTGGTCAACTTCAAAGCCTGCCATTGGATTCGTATCATACCCATGTGCACGAGCTACTAACATTAACTGCATTGCAAAGAGGCTACTATCGACCTTTGCAATTTCAATTTTCAATTCTTTTGGTAGAGTTGGATACATCGATAGAATGGTTTCAAGTTGACTATCTCGTACTTCAGCTGGCATTTTTCCTTGTTCCACGGCTGTATTGTAAATTTCTTCAACATATAAATAGCTTTGGGTATCACCAAAAATTAATAACATGGCAGATGAAGTATCGTTTTGTAAGGTATTGAAACGCACAAGAGGTCTTAGTTTCTCTTTTCCCTCCGGAGTATCAACCACAATTACACGCCAAGGCTGCATATTTGCAGAGGACGGAGCCAAACCGGCTTCCGAAATGATTTCGCTTATCTCTTCTTTCGATATTTTAATGTTCTCATCATAATTACGCACAGAACGCCGTCCCTTGACTATACTGGCGAAATCGTTATTTAGAATATGGTTAAACATAGAATCTCTCCTTTTGATAACATCAGATTTTTTGACATTGTGTATGTCGTTCGTTATCATATTCGCATTATGAACTATAAACCGAGGTTTATAGCAAATAAATAAAGAGAGGCCATATGATGAAAATAAATGATGTTTCAAAATTAACGGATCTGCCCATATCAACATTGAGATTCTATGAACGTAAAAACCTAATTCCGGACAATTTTCTTAAAAGAGATGTAAATAATTATCGTATTTACTCTGAAGAGATTATTGAATTTCTAGAAGATGTGAAGGCACTTTTATCCGTAGGCTTTTCTGTGGAAGAGTTAGGTTTACTAGTAAATCAACAACTTAATTTATCATACGAGGTTAAGAAAACAATAGTTGAACAAAAAATCAAAGAAATTGAAGATATCCAGAAGCGATTGAGAAAGTCGAAAAAATTCTTGCATGCAACCTTGGAAGGAAAAGCAAATTTTCAAACAAAGTGTTAAGACTTGCCGTTACAGACAGTGCGGAGAACTGTACCATAAGCAGGGCGAAATTTGGGTCTCGTGTCTGTACTGCTTGCAGTTAGCCAAACACTTGTTAAGATTGACTTTCTCATCCCTAGCCGGGATTCTCTCCACGACAACCAACCCGTCTTACTCGGCATCAAAGGGAGCTATCCGGGCAGCATCCAAAGAGGTAGCTGCTTCGTATGAGAAGGATCGCATTCGTGTCAATACTGTTTTCCCTGGAACGATTTCTACGCCGATGATCAAGAACGAGATGGAAAACAAACAAATCAAAAGTATGGTTGAGGCCAACACACCGCTTCGCAGATTGGGGAATACTGATGATATCGCGTACGGCGTTCTGTACTTCGCTTCTGACGAATCAGCTTTTGTTACGGGTGCGGAACTGGTTATCGACGGTGGTTATAGTATTCAGTAGGAATGGTAAACAAAGGCACCTGGCTTTCGGGTGCTTTTTTTTCGCTCTATCGATAATACGCTGAACCGTACCACAAATAGAGCGAAATTTAAAACATATTAAGGTTTGCAGGAAAGACCTTCCTGTACAATAATGAAAGGGAGACTTTTAGTAAAGGATGGGGAACTATGGACTTCACACCGCTGTCCCAGTTTATCGACCGAATCACCGCCTGGCGCATTCCGTGGGCGGAAGTTCTTGTCATGCATCGCAATGAAACGGTTTTCCGTTACCGCGCCGGCTACGCCGATCTGGAAGCGATGAAGCCGATCGACGAGGACCGTATCATCTATCTGTATTCGCTTACGAAAATATTAACGTGCACTGCCGCACTTCAGCTGGTTGAAAAGGGAGCGATGTTGCTCAGCGATCCGCTCTCCGCCTATCTTCCAGAGTTCGCCGAAATGAAAGTGCGAAGGACGCAGACGGACGTTGGAATCGAAACGGAGTTGGCGGAGCGGCAGATCACGGTACGCGACCTGTTCACAATGACGGCCGGCTTCTCCTACGACTTCAACGGGCCTGTCATCCGGGAGGCTGCGGAACGAACGAATGGCCGGCTGCCGACAAGGGAATATGCGGCGGCCCTCGCCAAAGAGCCGCTGCTGTTCGAGCCGGGAACCCGGTGGAACTACAGCTTGTGCCATGACGTTCTTGCGGCTCTTGTTGAAGAGGTGGACGGCAGGCGGTTCGGCACTTACGTGCGCGAAGAGATTACCGGACCGCTCGGTATGCGCAACACCGGCTTCTTCCTGTCCGAAGCGCAGCACAGCCGCCTTGTACCGCAATACGAATACAATGATGCACTCGGCAAGGCCGTTCTTATGAACGGAGACTGGTATCGCAGCGGCACGGAATTCGAGAGCGGCGGGGCCGGTCTGCTATCGACCGTAAGCGAGTATGCGATTTTCCTGAACACGCTGACCAATCGCGGTACAAGCCCGGGCGGCGTGCGCCTCTTATCAGCTGCCAGTGTCGATCTGATGCGGTCGGACCATCTGACCGATCGTACGCGGGGCGATTATAATTGGGATTATCAAGCTGGTTACGGCTATGGGCTTGGTGTCAGAACCCATATCTCCAAAGCGGGCAGCGGTTGCCTGTCCCCGCTCGGTGAATTCGGCTGGAGCGGTGCGGGCGGCTGCCTCGCGGTCATCGATCCTGAGTCGCAGCTGACCATCATGTATGGGCAGCATTTGGTGAACAGTCAGGAGCCTTACATACATCCGCGATTAAAAAATATCGTATACGCCTGCCTGTAATAAGGTAGCCGGACAGAAAAACGAGGTCGGGACAATGCCGTGTGTCCGGAGCGTCGTTTGTTTTAACTTAAGTTGATTCGTATGTAACTGTCTAGTTTGCATTATTGACCCTACTTAGGGTGGGCGTTTCTTCGCATAGGTTCAGATTGAAAATTGAAGAAAGATATTTAATGCAGGGTCTTTTCCGGAAAAAGGAAAAGACCTTTCTGCCGTTGGTTCAGCGGAAGGGGCTGCATTTGAAAAATGCTTCTCGGTCTCCTCGTTGAAGGTGAGTTCGATGCTGCCGACGGGCTTTCTGTCGTCCAGCATGATCCTCTTCATGATAAGGTGCAGCAGGGTCTTCCGCTGTGAATGGCGAGCGGCAGAGCAGTGCGTTGAACCTTCCCATTAGGGAGCGCACGGGCTCGTCCCGGAACTCCAGTTCCAGCCTCGACCAGCGAGTGAGCTCGGCGTCGAAAACATCTTGAAAGTTGTTGCTGGGCTCGTTCCCACAGTTCCGCCGGGAGGATGGGCTCATGCTCGCCGTCCACAATTTCTAGTTCAACGGAATGTAAGCCATTGAAATTGTCTTCAAAACCGCCATTAAAAATTTTAATTAGCGATTGACATTTGAATTAATAAAAGTTAGATTTTAATAATAACTAAAGTGATAATAATTATCATCCTCAATTATCATTATCAAAAATAACGCGTTTTTAGAAGGAGATTACGAGAAATGAAGAAATGGTTGTTACCTCTTATCTTTGTGATAGTTCTGGTATTAAGCGCCTGCGGTAACAAGGCGAACAATAACGCAGATGCAAGCAGCCCGGCAAGTGCAAGCAACTCTGCGAAGGATAACGGTTCCGACACCACTACTTATCAATCGGAGAGCGGTCCGATCGAGATTCCCGCGCACCCGAAGCGCGTCGTCGTCCTCTCCGGATATGCGGGTAATCTCCTTGCGCTCGGCGTTCCCATTGTCGGCGTCGATTCCTGGACCAAAGCGAACCCTAAATTCCAGGATCAAATGAAGGACGTCGCCGAAGTATCCGACGAGAACGTGGAGAGCATTCTGAATGTTAAGCCGGACTTAATCATCGCCATGACGGACATTAAAAATGCGGACAAGCTGAAGGAGATCGCGCCACTCATTACTTACACCTACAACAAGGTGGATTATCTGACGCAAATTCTGGAGATCGGCAAAGCGGTAAACCAGGAACAGAAAGCGGCCGACTGGATCGCAGATTTCAAGAAACGCGCCCAAGAGGCGGGAGAAGAGATCAAAGCCAAGATCGGTGCCGACAGTACCATCTCCATCATCGAAGGGGATTCCAAATCGCTGTACACCTTCGGCGATGGCTGGGGAC
>JBHGUX010000058.1:0-32334 GCA_048976605.1 Pristimantibacillus sp.
ACCAGATAGCACCTCTACGACAAGCTCCTTTTTTGCCTCAACAGGACACCTAAACCGTCTTTTCATGGATTCATTCCTCCACTTATCTTAGTTTATCTGATGTGGTTAGAAGTGTCCAAATGGATTAGGGGGCTATATAGATTCCACCTCGAACCAACTATAAATAACTAAATAAGGTAAGCTTCGCTTACCCCAAACCCAAACCATATAAATTCTTATATGTAACACAAAAACAGTGAGATGCCATTCGCATCTCACTGTTTTTGTTCCTTTTTCTTTTTAATCAAATAGGTGCATCTTTGTCCGCCCTTAGCCAGACACTCCGTTCTCGCAACCTCGGCATCGCCAAGCAAGGATTCGAACATCTTCAACTCACAGCTACAGGCATGCTGATATTTCTTAGCCACTTGCTCAATTGGGCAGTTATGTTCCTTCAATAAGAACTCTTCCTCATTGATCTGTTCCCACTCAGCCATATACCCATTATCGTTCTGGAATTCAGCCAGTGTCGAGACTCTATCCGATAAGGTTTTGCCTTCCATGCTAGTTCCGTACTTTTCAATCATTTTATTTTTACGTCCTTCGAAGAGTGTATCAATAGCCGACTCTCCAAAATGATCCGTGAGCTCATTTAATAGTTCAAGCGTTAAGGTGTGATATTTGCGCGGAAAGAAGCCCTCGGCATGATCGGTTAACGTATATACAGCTGTAGGTCTGCCCATCGATTGCCTAATCGTCTTGGCTTGGATCAGATTATCTCGTTCCAATGATTGAATATGACGTCTAACAGCCATGACTGTTATGCCTAATTCTTCCGTCAGATCCTTCGTACTTAGTTCACCTTTCGTCTTCAGAAGCTGAAGAATATACTCTCTCGTCGAAAGCTGTCCTTGATCTATAGTTGTCATTCCTTATCACCGTCCGATAACTGTCATTTCATACAACATGTCCAAATGAATACTGCAATGATACCATTTTCTAAATACAAAGTCTCCATACTTATTCAGGATAACGCTGCTAAAGGCATGTATTAAACCAAACCCGTCTCTCATATATATGGAAGGACGGGTTTTACTGTTATCTCGCTTATTGCCGACCACTCATTCTGAAGTATTCTCTTGCATGATGTTCATCAAGCTTCATTTGTTCGACCAACTGATCAAGATCCACAAACTTAAGCTCATCGCGAACAAAATTTAGAAAGGATAAGGTTACTTTTTTACCGTACAGGTCTCCTGAGAAATTCAATAAATAGGCTTCAATTAGGTACGAGTCTCCATCAACCGTTGGGCGGTAACCAGCACTTATGAGTACGTTCCACTCTCCCAGCTTTACTTCATCATGGATCTCGGCAACGCCTACATAAATGCCTGGTTTAGGAAGGACATATTGGTCTACTTCGCCACCAAGGTTTATCGTTGGAAAACCTAGCGTTCTGCCTAGAGCTTCACCGTGTACAACATGTCCTTTCACACAATACGGACGACCGAGCAGCTGCTGAGCAGCCTCCACTTCGCCATTCTTAATAAGTGAGCGAATCATGGTTCTGCTAATAGCTTCACCGTCAACTTTCACAAGTGGAATCACCGTAACTGGAATGCCAATTTGCTCACAAAGATTTATTAAATCGTCGGTATCTGCTTTCCCTGCTTTGCCAAAACGAAAGTCTTCACCTACAACTAGACGTTTAATATTCAACTGGCTCAAATGCTTATATACAAACTCTTCTGCTGATGTTTGGGCATATTCTTGGGTGAATTGAATGTTATACAACCTCGTAACACCCAAGTTCTCAAGTATGGTTCGTTTATGTTCTAACGGCAACAGCGATTGTTGATAGGCAGGATCACCCTTCAAAACCCACTGGGGATGCTCGGAAAAACTCATCACAGCTAGATTACCGTCCTTATATTGATGTGCATGCTGTAGAAGTTCAATATGCCCTCTATGGACGCCGTCTAATTTACCTATAACTAATACGATAGGAGCCCCGTCTACTGGCGGTATGGACGCAACTTCGAAATACTCCATATTTGCATCTCCTTCAATGAGATATTCTTATATTTTTATTATGAAGAGCCTTCTGATCGTTTGTCAATGATTTATTATATTAATTATACATATATGTTGACTAAGTTGTTAGGACGGCATATGATGGGAGTAGAACTTATACCAATTTTTATGGAGGAATGTACAATGACACATCAATTACCTGCACTACCCTATGCGAATAACGCGCTTGAGCCTCATATCGATGAACAGACGATGATGATTCATCATGATCGCCACATGTTACTAATCTCAATGCTGCTCTGGAGTCTGCTCCAGAACTGCAAAGCAAATCCATTGAACAATTGATCTCGAATCTGGCTAATGTTCCTGAAGCCATTCGTACCGCTGTCCGCAACAACGGCGGCGGTCATGCCAACCACAGCATGTTCTGGGAATCCATTGGTCCTAATGCAGGCGGCGCTCCAACTGGCAAACTTGCAGCAGCGATTGAAAGTGATTTGGGAGGATTCGAAGCATTCAAAGCGGACTTCGCCAAAGCTGCAGCTACTCGTTTCGGCAGCGGCTGGGCATTCTTATCCGTTGCGAACGGCAAACTGAAAGTATCCAGCTTGCCTAACCAAGACAGCCCTATTATGGAAGGTGAAACGCCGCTTCTCGGTTTGGACGTGTGGGAACATGCCTACTATCTGAAATACCAAAACAAACGTCCTGATTATATCGCCGCTTTCTGGAATGTTGTACGCTGGGATGTTGTATCACAACGTTATGAAGCAGCAATCAACTAATTGAATAGAGGGTGTGAATATAATGGCCTATGTCATCACTGAAGCTTGTATTAATGAAAAAGCGGCTGATTGTGTGGATGCTTGCCCCGTCGATTGCATCCAAGAAGGCAGTGACCAGTATTTCATAGATGCAGACACCTGTATTGACTGCGGCGGATGTGAAGTCACCTGCCCAGTCGGAGCCATTTATTATGAGGATGATCTTACTGAGGATCGTAAAATATTTGTAGAAAAAGCAGCAGAGTTCTTTAGCAATCATTAATGGCCGATCAATAAAATAAGTACCATGAGATTGGGACATCTCCTTTTTATTGGAAAATTTTTGGTGTGGTAACCAAAAATCCCTCCATTAAGGGCGATGTCCTTCTTCTGTTTACAGAGTCGACGATAGACTATCCCTTTTCATTAATCCTTGCTCGCTACTTAAACGTTGAATAAAGGATCGATATACAACCGTACTACCTTTTGTATGATTTCATTTTTGTTTAAACCACGATTTTCTTTTGTGAAGACATAAAACTCCGGTGCTATCGATGCTAACATTGCATCTACTCTAAACCCTGTATCTTTATCCTTGCTTTCATCATGCGACTGTACCTCTTCAATTAATTTATAAAATTTCTGATATAGAAAAACATAGATCGGCGATTGATACATCATTTGTTGTCGCTCTTCGCAGGAAGGCGCCTGAATATAGACGAGCCAATTGGAATGCTTGTCAATAAAATCAACGCAATAGTGTACCGTTTCTTGCAATTGTTTTTGCAAGGAGTCCCCATTATTATTATCCAGATAGTCCGAGACTTCGGCAATAAACTCCTCGCTGCTCCCCTTCATCAAATCCTGACATATTTCCCCTTTATGAGCGTAGTGCCTATAAAGCGTACCTTGTCCTATTCCGGCTGTCGTTGCGATGTTGCGCATGGTAACCTTATCAACCCCGTGTTCTAAGAACAGAGCTTCTGCGCTTTGCAAAATCGTACGTCTATATTTGATAACATCTCTTCGCTCTTTTTTTAAATCCATCCCACTTCACCTCTTAATTGTATTGTAACAAATCACAGCCTTTTTTTCGATTGACAAACGGACATATGTCCGTTATTATAACACCATGAAACGGACATATGTCCGTTTCATGGGCTATCCATTTTTCTCATGATAATAGTCGTGATTTAGTCCATTGTAGAAAATAAATTTTTATGGAGGTTATAATGTCAAAAGAACAAAAACGATTAGATGAGCAGACTAAATCAATGAAAACTATCATTATTCCGCTTATTTCGGTCATATTAGGACTGTTTATGGTTCTCTTAGACGGAACAGCTGTAAACGTCGCTCTACCCAAGCTTTCTGCTGCATTCGACTCTACATTATCATTACTACAATGGACGGTTACGGGTTATGTACTTGCTCATGCCGCGGTTATACCTCTTTCCGGATGGCTATCGGATCGCTTTGGCGCCAAACGAGTGTTTCTGTTCTCAATCGCATTTTTTACGCTAGGTTCCATACTTGTTGCTATTTCAACCACTCCAGAACAAATGATCCTTTTTCGTGTCATTCAAGGAATTGGCGGGGGCATGATCATGCCCATATCTATCGCCTTTGTATATAAAGTTTCTCCACCAGAGAAGGTAGGGACTGTAATGGGGATTATGGGCATCCCTGTCCTGCTTGCTCCAGCGGTAGCTCCATTATTGGCGGGATGGCTTGTCGACTATGTATCGTGGCAGTGGATATTCATCATCAACATCCCAATTGGTATCATCACGATAATCCTAGGTATTCGCTCTCTCCCCAATATAAAAGGCGAACCCAGCACCTCCCTCGACACATGGGGAATCCTGCTCGCTCCAATTGCCTTTGCAAGTTTGTCGTACGGAATCAGCGAGGGTACTAACGGATGGACATCAAGTAAAACCATTTGGGGACTTCTAATTGGAGCCATTGCGTTGTTATTGTTTATTTGGGTCGAGTTAAGGCAGAAGCAACCCATTCTTGAACTCCGGGTATTCAAGTCTTTAAAATTTAATATTAGTATTTACATCCAATGGATTTTTCAAATCGCTCTCTTTGGAACCATGTTTATGGTCCCCCTATTTTTGCAGGAGGTGCACCAGTACAGTGCTTTGAAAACAGGTCTTCTTATGCTACCTCAAGCTATAGCCTCCGGTATTTTCGTGCTTGTCAGCGGTAGATTATTCGATAGATTTGGCGCCCGGCCATTGGTCATGTCGGGAATGGCCGTTATCGGCGGCGCAGCTTTCTTGTTATCCCGTGTATCGATAAGCGGAGAAATGACGACGTTAATCCTTGCGCTGTTCTTGCTTGGATCAGGTATGGGACTGGCTTTGATGCCGCTAACCACTCATATCATTCAACTAGCGCCCCGTCATTTAGTGGACAGGGTTACGGCATTAACCAGTGCTGCCCAACAATTCATATCTTCATTTGCTATAGCCGGGCTAATGACGATTCTAACAAGCCAGATGAAACACTTCTCAACTGGAGAAGGGCTTTCTTCTCTGGATATAATGGCAAATTCATTCTCTGCTACCTTTAAGGCACTTATCTATGTAGCTATAGTTGGGCTGCTTATGAGCATGCTGCTGGTTAAGTCTAAGACTAGCGCTGCTGATAAAAATGCCCTGGAAACTTTGCCTACCAAAAATATGCCGCATTAACGGTTACGAGCTGATGCTTTATTTTACAAAAGGAGACTAAATAAATGGATTACAAAGGGAAAACGGCATTGATTACCGGAGCTTCATCTGGAATAGGAGAAGCCTTCGCCCGCGATCTAGCTGCTAAAGGGATGAATCTTATTCTTGTTGCCCGCTCCGAAGACAAGTTACGGCGTCTTGCAGAGACTCTAAAAAATGAAAATAGAATTCAAGCAGAAGTTATTGTCGCCGATCTTAGCAAGGAAGAGTCCGCTCAAATGGTCTTTGACACAGTAGAACAACAACGACAACATGTAGATCTGTTGATTAACAATGCAGGAATTGTAACTCATGGCTTGTTTGCCGAAAAATCTTTGCAATCTCAGCAAAATGAAATTCGATTAAATGTTTATACACCAGTGAGCTTAGCCCATCTCTTTATAAAAGATATGATTCAAAGAGGTACGGGGGCTATTATAAATGTAGCTTCCACAGGAGGCTTCCAGCCCATGCCTTATCGAGCCGTATACAGTGCGACTAAAGCTTTCATCATTGCTTGGAGTGAGGCAATATGGGCTGAAGCACGTGAGAAAGGTGTCTCCGTTGTTACTTTATGCCCGGGACCGACTGACACCAATATTTATGAGGCGATGGGTACTACCGAATCGGGAATTGGGAAAATGGTATCGCCCGAACATGTTGTCCAAACGGGATTACGTGCATTGAAAAAAAATCAGATGACGGTTATAGACGGGATGGGCAACTATTGGATATCACAAGCGTATCGGTTCGCCACCCGTCGAACATTGGTTAACTTCATGTATAGAATGTTTCATCCTAAATCTTCAAAAAAATAATTCCTTCACAACACACAAGTAATAAATAAATAAGGTTGCCTCAAAAGTAGTGGAATCTACTTCTGGGGCAACCTTTTTCATTGGGAGTCTGATCTAGATTTCATAAGGATTATTGCTCATTTATGTGGTAAACTCTTAGAAGAATAATTACCAAATCCTAGTATAATGAATGGAGCCATTTTACTACCGAATTGTAAAAACCATTGTTAAAGGAGTGTTGCACCGATGAGAATCACAAGTCTAATAAGTTACGATCCGTCTAGCTTTATTAGCCATCATAGTCTTGGTGTGCTTAACTATTTATCAAGCTATATTATAAGCAACGATGGCCTAACTGCAATCATACATTTAAACAATCAAGAAATCCTCAAAAAGAGCATCCTAACTGCTGACGTACAGTTAATTTGCTTACATTCGGTCTAATATACTCATTCCGTGGTAAATAACTGTACATGCGCAGTTACGGATGAATTAGAGTGCTTCACCAACCTAGAATAACTGTACGTTTGCAGTTACTTTCGATTTAGTGTGCTTCGTCTGTCTAGTGTAATCATACCTTGCAGCTAAACTCGAATTGCTCATTCCTTCGCCTATGCCTATATACGCCTATCAACCTGCCCCGCTAAACGCGGTCCTTGCCCTTATCCGATTCGCCGGCATTTCTGTTCGCTGCATCGCGGTCAAGCTGCATCTCTTCGACCGTCTTCACCTTTAAGCGGGCCGCCCCGGCATAATCTCTCGTTGGCAACAACGGTCCCTCTGCAAGGCGTTGCTTGGCAGGAGCTATCGCTTGACCATATTGCGGTAGCCATTGCTCCTGTGCCACTAGCATCTCATCAACCATTTGCCAAATTTCCTTCGGATTGCAGACTGCTCCGACTAGTGGGTCCATCATGAATGCCTGACGCAGCAGGAGATCATCACCGTTTACCGCCGCTTTAACCGCAAGCCGCTGTACCGAGATACTAACATTACATACTGCTGCAGCACCTAGAGGCAGGTCGCCAACCGTCGGCATAGATATTCCGTTACGATCTACGTAACCCGGTGCTTCAATGACAGCATCAGCCGGCAAGTTGGCAATGACTCCATTGTTTATGACATTGAAATGCCCACGGTAAACCCGACCTGTCTCCAAGGCCTCGATAATATAGGAACCATGCTCATGACTGCGAAGCTCGCTTTTGAATTCATTTGCCGGGTCCTTCATCCAATTAGGAAAATCAGTCTCGAACCAATTGCGTCCTTCTGTGCAAATGCGTAAATAACCGCCTGTCTCTCCATTAATCCACGAGTTCAAGTCGATCCAATCATTAATTTCCTCTGGACGCTTGCGATACCAAGGTACATATTCGCTCAAATGCCCATTCGATTCCGTACTGTAGTAACCGAAGCGGCGAAGCATATCAATCCTTACTTTCTCAGTTCGACTGAAATCAGGATGCTTCTCGAACGCTTCCAGCAGCTTCCCGGTCAAATCTTCACCCTTATGTTTAATTTGGATATACCAGGTTTGATGATTAATGCCCGCACAAATGATATCAACCTCTTCTTGCTTCAGTCCGAAGGCTTCGGCAATTTGTCCATGCCCGCCCTGTACTCCGTGGCAAAGTCCTAACGTTCGCACACCGCCATAGGTATTGCATGCCCAAGTCATCATCGCCATTGGATTTGCATAGTTAAGGAGCAGCACATCCTGAGCTGCCACCTCGCGAATATCCCGGCATATATGAAGCATCTCAGCAATGCCTCTCTGTCCATACATAATGCCGCCCGCACAGAGCGTATCTCCAACACATTGATCGATGCCGTACTTCAAAGGAATATCAACATCCGTCGCGAATGCCTCTAAGCCGCCAACACGAATCGTACAAATGACATATTTGGCATCCTTCAGCGCCACTCGCCGATCAGTCGTCGATTGAATCTTAATCGACAATCCATTCTCACGAATATCACGCTGACAAAGCTCGGTGACCATCTCCAAATTGTGAGCATTAATATCAGTAAAAGCAATTTCAATATTGCTAAATTCTTCAACAGCTAACAGATCACGCAGCAACCCACGAGTAAAGCCGATTGAACCCGCTCCGATAAACGTTATTTTAAAATTTGACACTGTAACATTCCCCCATTCATGCTAATAATAAGGCACGTAATGACCTTATTGTAGCAAGGGCAAGGAAGTAACCGTTATCAAAATTGTGACTTAGTTAGCCCATCCATGTAAGAAATCGTCACTTATAATCTATGTAGTCGCTCTTGTCATTAAGTTGAAGTGAGTTCATTTGCGTTCGATATTGCACCGGTGTTACTTTCATATGCTTCTTGAACAGCGCATGGAAATATTCTCGACTGCCAACCCCGACATACTCACATATATCTTGAATCGGTACATCCGTTTGCGAGAGCAGCATCTTAGCTTTGGCAAGCCGGAGCTCTGTCAAATATTCCGTCAGCGACTGTCCGGTCTGATTGCGAAACAGGCGATGCAAATAACCATGATGCAAATTGACCGCCTCAGCAATATCCCTTACTTGAATGTTTCTATCATAATTATGATGCATGAAAGTGATGCTTTTGCTCACATAGATGTCATGCTGCATAGAGCCGCTATAGGAGGAATAACGATAAATGCGGGCAATTTGAATAAGCAATTGAGCGAATAGCAGATCGAGCATCGTTCCACTATTATTTTTTTGCTGGCTGTCCAGCTCCAGCACCAGCTTTTTCAACGTATGATACGTCTCATCTGAATCTCTCAGTACAAGATAATACTCTGCTGTTTGGAAAAGCTCGTACAACTCACTGTTTTGTTCTGCGAGCACCTTCATAGATGGAAGTACGGAACGCTCATTGCCAGCGTTGAATTCGATATTCAGCATTCTGCAGGGTGTTGCTCGATCGACGATAAGCCTATGCTTATAATTGGCGTTCAGTATAATAAATTCGCCTTTCTTCAGCATAACTCCCTTGGATGAAATACTCTCCTCGCCTGCAAATTCAACCTGACATACACCACTTATCACATACATAATTTCAACCGAGTCATGTGTATGATAGGGCATATGAAACTCATCCCATTGCTTAAAATAGTACGCACTCGCCTGCACGAAGTGATCGAGCGTCAGCCAGTCCGAATGAAATAAAGATGATCGTTTCATATAACCCTCCTTTATCATATATTCCGCCATCCTTACTGAAAGATCTCCCTTATTGCCGGTAAATTCTCAGCAAAGCCAACAAACACTTGGCCATCAATGACGATTGTCGGAACCGTCTGCATACCTGTCAGTTGAAAAACTTCTTCCGCATATTTGATATCATTTTCACAGTTGTAATCAACATAAGGAATATCATTTTCTGTGAAGTAGCGTTTGGCAAATGTACAATCACTGCAAGTTGGAATCGTATAAATCTTCACCTATTCTGGCATTGCAATTCACTCCTTCTCTTGATTTGTTTAACCTGTATGATGGTGTTCTTAAGCTGCGATTTCTTTCAATTGTTCAAGTGTTATCCGATTAACGAATTTACTGAATTTCTCTTTCCCTTTGGCATGTTCCTTATAGAAATCAATGATATTGGTTATGACTTGCACAAGTTGGTCTCTCGATACCCCGGAATGTAATAGTTCAGCTGCAGCTGCTTTAATTCCTTTCGGCTCTCCGCCTACATAAATATCGAATTTATCCCGCATTTTGACGACACCAATATCTTTCAGGAGCGGCTCACTCGTACCTAGAGCGCAACCGGCGTAGCCAATCTTCAAGGGTGTAGGAGTCTCGATTCCCGCTATAGCACTATTTAACGTGCGCGCTGTTTCTAAGCCTGCTTCTTCTTCTCCTTTGCAGAAATTACAGGCGATCAGAGCTTTGGTTGCGAAGCCTGCTGGATATACTTCCAATCCCGAACGCTCAAGCTCTTCCTTGATTGCGTCGTGCTTATCGACTGGCACCTCAACATAAAGCTGTTTGAACGATGTCATCTCGATCTTCGCATCCGAATCGACGAGTGCTCCGATCTTCGCAAGCTGTTCCGGCTTAAAAAGGCTTCCTCCAACTTGAATAGCTGGTGAAACAGCCATCTTTTTGAACTCCCCCATGATCCTGCTCCCTTCTTCAAGCCACATTATTTAATGTCGACAACAAATGGTACGGTAAAGACCTCGCCATTGTGCTGGAATTGTCCCCAAATCTTATACGTTCCGCTGTGCGGGAAAGAAGTGGCAAACCTCGCTTCCGGTCCCGTCGCTTTCTCGTCAATGGGATGAACATGAAGGTACTGCTCTGCATCATCCGATAAAATAACGACATGGCCTACCGCTCCCAAGTACTGCTCCAGCGTATCAACACCTTTGTTCGTCTTCGCATCACGAATATTGAATGTCAAATTAACCTCTTCATTCGCTTTCATGCTGCTTAAGTTCAAATCAACTATTTTCCCATCAACTTCTTTGGTAAGCTTCGCATCGGCCATAACAGCGTTATGCTCAGCTTCAGTACCATCCACCTTCACCCACTCACTTAGCGTCGTACTAGATCCGCCAGCGGGGATGAAATCTGCGAACAACTTGTAATCGCCACCGGCTGGGAAGGAAGTTGTAACGGTAAACTTGCCTTCTCCTTGAAACTCAGGATGAATGTGATTGAAGAATGATAGATCATGATTAACAATAATCAGATGCAGCAGCTTCTCATGGTTTTCATCAAATTCATTAACCGGTGCTCCATCTTTCCCGGAGACTAAAATCGTCAATTCAGTATCTTCTTCAGCCGCAGCCGTACCTTTGTCGAAGCTGAACGTCGCATTCAACTGCTCTTTGCCTGCATGATGTTCATCCGATTTATCTGTATTTTCTTGATTATGCGAAGCATGGGCATTTTCACTGCCAGATGTTGATTCACTCGGATTCTGGCAGGCAGATAATAAACTAAAAGTGAGTATCGTTGTGACAAGAATGAGCTTCTTATTCAAGCTAACATCTCCGTTCATTTCTATTAATGAGAAGATTGGGATACTTTAACACGTTGCAACCGAAGGGCATTGAGAACAACGGATACCGAGCTTAACGCCATCGCCGCACCTGCTACCCATGGAGCTAACAAACCAATTGCCGCAATCGGAATTCCTAAAGTGTTGTAACCAAGCGCCCAGAACAAATTCTGCTTAATATTGCTCATCGTCTTGCGGCTCATATAGATCGCATCCGGGATGCTGGACAAATCGCCGCGCATGAGGGTAACATCGGCTGCTTCCATCGCTACATCCGTTCCTGTACCAATTGCCATTCCGATATTGGCCGTTGCTAAAGCTGGAGCATCATTGATGCCATCCCCAACCATGGCTACTATTTTGCCTTGTGCTTGAAGCTTCTTCACTTCTTCCGCTTTCCCTTCAGGAAGAACCTCAGCTAATACATGGTCGATACCGACTTGAGCTGCGATTGCTTTCGCAGTACGTTCATTGTCACCCGTAATCATGATGACTTGAATACCCATATCCTTCAGGCGAATGACCGCAGCCTTAGAAGTTTCTTTAATCGTATCCGCTACTGCAACAATCCCGCTATATTGTCCATCGATGGCAACCAGCATCGCCGTCTTCCCATTCTCTTCTAGTTGCGCCATCGTATCATAAGCAGTCTTGGCTTCCACTGCGAATTTATCCATCAATCGACGAGTTCCGATCAATATTTCTTTCCCTTCGACAGCGGCCTTAATCCCATAACCAGGAATGGCTTCGAATGTTTCTGTACTTGGCAATTCGATCTTCCGCTCCTGAATCCCTGTAACAATAGCTTCTGCAAGCGGATGTTCGGAATTTTTCTCTGCCGCTCCAACTAGACGGAGGAACTCTTCTTCGTTAGCGTCGGTCAGCACATCAGTTAATTCTGGTTTGCCTTTTGTAACTGTGCCTGTTTTGTCGAGAATTATCGCATTGATCTTATGCGTTTGTTCCAAATGCTCGCCGCCTTTGAACAAAATACCTAGTTCGGCTGCACGTCCCGATCCTGCCATAATAGAAGTTGGCGTTGCCAGACCGAGTGCACAAGGGCATGCGATAACAAGGATGGCGATAGCTATCTCCAATGATCCGGCAAAGTCGCCCGGTGTGACGATGAAATACCAGACTAGAAAAGCAATAACCGCAATCGCAACAACAATTGGAACGAAGATGCCTGAGATGACATCGGCAACCCGCTGAATCGGTGCTTTGGAGCCTTGTGCTTCTTCCACTACTTTAATGATTTGTGCTAGCGCGGTTTCTTTACCAACTTTCGTTGCTTTAACACGCAACATACCGTTCTTGTTGATAGTCGCCCCGATTACCGCGTCTCCGGCTCTTTTCTCAACTGGAATACTTTCTCCGGTGAGCATCGACTCATCTACCGACGAGTTCCCTTCCAGCACTTCGCCGTCGACAGGTATTTTATCTCCTGGGCGAACAAGAACGATATCGCCTGTGATCACCTCATCAACCGGTACAGACAGCTCTTGACCGTCTCTAATTACGAGCGCCGTCTTCGCTTGCAAGCCCATCAGAGACTTAATCGCTTCCGATGTACGTCCTTTGGCAAGAGATTCGAACAATTTACCCATTAATACTAGCGTGATTAGAACTGCACTTGTCTCATAATAGAGAGAAGGTCCATGATGCGCAGCGGCACCAGCGAGCATCCAGTCG
The DNA here is from genome assembly GCA_048976605.1 of Pristimantibacillus sp. Classification (GTDB taxonomy): domain Bacteria; phylum Bacillota; class Bacilli; order Paenibacillales; family Paenibacillaceae; genus Pristimantibacillus. The sequence goes on from JBHGUX010000058.1 coordinate 13,006, forward strand.
ATTGTGAGATACAGGCTGTAGAAATAGGCGGCAGAGGTTCCAAGTGAAACCAATACGTCCATATTCGCACTGCCGTTGCGAAGCGCTTTATAAGCACCTACATAAAATTGTCTGCCAACATAGAACTGAACTGGGGTCGCTAGAATAAGCTGCATCCATGGATTCATGAAAATATCCGGTACGTAAATCCAAGTGGTGAATGAGAAATGACCAACCATGCTCCATAAGAGCGGTAAAGAGAGAATCGCCGAGATCAGCAAGTTCAGCTTATAACGGCGTACTTCTTTCTCTCGATGATTACCCTTATTTTCCAATTTAGTGATCGCTTTGTAGCCAAGCTTCTGCACCTTATCCTGCATATCCTTAACAGATACTTCACTTGAAACGAATTCCACACGAGCACTTTCCATTGCAAAATTGACCGTTGCATTCGTAACACCAGGCAGTTTATTCAGACCCTTCTCGATCCGATTCGCACAGGCTGCACAAGTCATGCCTTCCACTGCGAAATCAACGACTTCTTTGGCTGTTCCATATCCCAGCTTCTTGATCGTCTCTTCCATCTGATTCATGTTCACAATTGCAGGATCATAGGTCACGCTCGCCTTTTCCAAAGCAAAGTTCACGTTGGCGTTAGCTACACCCTCCAGTTTGTTCAGACCTTTCTCTATTCGATTCGCACAAGCAGCACATGTCATACCTGTAAGCTGCAAGGTGGTATGCTTGCTCTCGTTCGTTCCAGTCGCTTCCATCGTTATTCACTCCTTCTCTCACTATCCGTTAATTAAACGACGTCATATCCTTGATCTTCAATTGCTTCCTTCACAGCATCGATTGTCACTAAATTCTCGTCATAAGATACATCTACCGTATTACTTGCAAGATGAACCTTGCCTTTTACTCCGATTCCATTAAGCGCACCTTCAATAGAAATAACGCAATGATTGCAGCTCATACCTTGAACTTCTAATGTTTGATTCGTCATATTAAACATCTCCCTTAATTGGATAAAATTATTCAAGCTTTGAAATATTCCGTCGCCAATTCACTTGATTTTGTTTCCATTCGCTTTATTGATTTTAGTATACCCCTCTACCCTATAATTAGTCAAGCGGAAATTAGAATACCACCCTACCCTATATTTATAATCAAAAAATGAAGCAGCATCTCTGCCGCTTCACTCTCACAATTTCTTGCTGCTCTGAATAATTACTTGCGGTGCGGACAATAGCCCAGTTGGGTATAACACATACTCATCAGAGAAATTTGCTCCCTCGGTCGTCCAGTTTCCAGGACCATAACTAGCTGTAAGCAATGGCAGCTGATGAAGCGGACCAAACGTATTTCTTCTCGTTAACAGCAAATCAAATTCTATCGATTGATCGCTCTGTTCCTTGATCTCTGCTTCATAAGGCTGCCATGCGATTAATGTCTCTGTCTCACCGTTACGTACTTTAACACAGCTTGCTTCAAAGGAAGGAAAAGAAATAATTAGCCTGCTTGCAGCATCTTCTTTTTTATCAGCGTTGAACCGCATGTATATATAATGATCTTCAACTACAGGAATATAAGTAATATTGCCACCGTAGAACGGTAATCCTTGCTTGGTAATACAACCGACATTCAGAACATCTGGCAAGCTTGTAATTGTATTCTTCCGATCATGAATGCTTACGCCAAACTCTCCTAACAAATAAACGGCTTCCAAATTAATGCCTTGATGAAACATCGTATGGAGAACAAGCTCGTTTGCTCCCTCTTTCAACAATCCTTCCTTAATCGGAATTTTGACGAAACAGCGGTCGACCCACCAATCACCATCATCCTTACAGTCAATCTCCTCACCATTAAGAGCAACCTTGAACTCCCCTGGACTTTCGAGTGCTAAATAAACAACAGTTGCCGGTATATCCTGGACATCAAAGCTGTATTTAATCGAGAGTGGGGTCCTCTGATCATCTTCAATATGCCCGAATTTCTCTGTGTACCACGGCTGAATCATTTCGCCATGACGAAACGGAAGATTTAATGCTGTCCTAATTTGCCGATCTGCCTTCAGTATCTCCAACGGCTCACTCGTTTCTGCATCGCCTAGACAGTAAGTTACCCTATCAAGTACACAAACATTCGGTTCACTTAGTCGATATTGAAACGGTCCTGTTAGCTCTATTGATTCCTCTTTTACATAACGGGTCACAGTCGGTAACGACAATTCACTTGCTGCGCTTACGATATATACATGTTCCCCAACCGGAGCAAAATCAGCAACGAACTCCATTACTTCGTTACATTGATCAACCTCAACATATTGTCTTGCACCGGTCGTACAATTCCACTCTTCAATAACTCCAGTTTGTGCAATGGTTATAATAACATGGTTATACGAATCTATGCGGTTCATGTTCATCAGCACATAATACGTATGATTCTCATCCTTGCGTACCTGCGCATAAATATCTTCAATAATAGCTCCAGTCGCCGCATTGCGAACGGTAACCCATGTACGAATCGATTCCCTGCATGCTGTGACGACTTCTTGACGATCAAATGGAATCTGTGTAACCGTCTTGGCAAACTGTATAGCTTCATTCGAAGCAAGCGCATCAATATGATTCGGCGCATCGCCTGCTATAATGACGGTTCCTCCTGCTTCACTGAACTGTTTCAGTATACGAAGAGTTGACGCTCGCATCGTTATCATCCCAGTAACAAGCACTGCTCGGTAAACCGCTTGACCAACACGTAGAACGGTTACTCCATCAGCGTCTTGCTCTATGCTGTAGAGACGCCCCATCATTTCTTCATCGCCATAATCAAAATCAATCTGGGCACCGGCAATATAATGAAATGTATCGCTATATATTTGTTCAAGCTCCTGGACCCCGCTTGAGATTGCCGAAAGCCCCCTCGACCAACCTGGATAAATTTGTCCCCATAGACTTTCAATCGGATTCATAACTAACAGGTCGCATACCGGTGACCCATTGGTCATAATAACTCCCAGACGTGAGTAGTACGTTTCTACATAGTCATAATCTTGCCACCATGCAGATTGATAGGAAATACTAGCCGGGTAATCTCGCTTCGACTCGCCTGCCATCGAATACCAGGATAAATGATGACATCTCAGATTAATGCCGAATAAAGCCTGCCAATCTCCCACCGCCTTATGTCCTTCGAGAGGCATCTGCCATCCTGTACAGCCATAAAGCTCTGAGAGCAGCCATGTCTTGCCCAATTGCCGCGCAGCGGAGCTCAATTGTTTCACGATCCAATAATTGACGTTTCCTTCCGATAGAACATCAACACCGGGATAACCCATATGCTCATAAAACCGCATCATCGATCCGACCATCGCTGTTTGTGCGGTCAAGCTGTCTTCATGCAGCGTGTGACCTGTTAATATCAGATTGTTACTCTCGCACCATTCATTAATTGGCTTAGCGAAGTTATCCTGGAACATATTCTGAACCAGATCGACGTAATGCCACTTTACTTGGGAGAATGATTTTCCTTCAGGCAGTAAGAATAGCTCCGGCAAATGCTGAACCAGATCATAACCATACGTTGTCTTAAATTGATCAAACAAAAGATAGGTCCAAGGTGCCTGCCAATGCCCTTTCTCATTCTTAATCGAAAATCCATCCATCAATGCCCCGCGGTGCGGTTCATCGGTAAAAATACCTTTGATCGCTTTGCCGAAATGCTGTCCGCTTTGAGACTTATATTTTTCATGCGTTAATTCTAGAAATCGATCAACAGCCTCACGATTCAACGTATCCAAATACGTATAACCGTTATAGAACGGCTCCTTCTCCTGCTCCACTACTGAGAAAGCAAGAATAGTTCGGCCAGTCGCTGTCGCATCATCCGAATCCTCATATATCCGCTCGCAATTGGAGTAGACCATTCCTTCCAGATTACATGTGAAAGCAGCAAATATGTTCTCATTCCAGAAGAACTGCTCAACTGGGATAGCCTGCAGCCTGATAAACTTTAATCTGTACTTTGGTTCCTCCGTGACCAAGCCTCCAGCAGTCCCGCTTGGCCAGCGATCTTCATCATAAAGCCATGCTTCAAGCCCAAGCTTCTCTGCTTCCTCCGCACAAACATTAATCAACTCGAACCATTCATCCCCCAAATACTCCGTAGCAAGACCTGTTCTCGAATGCATGAAGAAACCGCCAAATCCCATATCCTTCAATACATGTATTTGCCTCAGCATTTCTTCCTTTTCAAGCTTGCCATTCCATGACCAGAACGGTTTTCCCCGATAGGCCGCGGTCGGCTCTACAAATAATTCATACAGACTATTCGTCATGATCTTTCACCGCTCTTTCTTATCTTGTAGAGTTCATTAACCATAACTTATTCAACTAATGCTGCAGCACTACGCCTTTAATGAAGTACCGTATCATGCCATTAGCGCATTAAAATCTTTTCCATAATGAAATTTGGAATCGATACATTCGATCCCGTTTTATACCCACATATTAGCATACCTAGATGTTGTAAACAACATAATTATGTATATTATTATACAATAAGTATACTTTGAATAACGCTGCAAAAAGGACAATCCCTCTATAGGCTATACTCACAACAATCCTTCGAATAATCATTCATATTCATAAAAAAAAAAACAATCTGCCTCAGGTTAGGGGGCGATTGTCTTTATTCTCATTCATATTAACTGAAGTCGATCAAATGATTGGCTTGGGTACACTCTCATCTATTAAAAAAGGCGCTTGTAACACTATGAAGTGCCAATACCTATGAGACAGATTAATCATAAAATAGAAGATAAACAAACAACTCTATTTGAGCTGTTACTAATAGGCTTAATTAAAGAAGGGAATGTTGTTGATCTATGCCATGCTGGATTCGACAGGTCATCATCGTCAAAAACGAAGGTACCATTTATTTCGGAAATCTCCAATCATTAAGCACCACGAATACTTCGGTTTCTGAGACTGGCTCTGACAGCACAACTCAACAAGCAAGCTCAACCCCTAATACTGGAGCAGCTAACGGAGAAGCAAAAGCTGCTGCTCTTAATACCCGAGCTATAAACCAATCTAGACAATAACTATGAATTTCCCGCTATTCTCGGAAAACCTCCTTTCCACAATCCACCGAGCTCTACTGAGGTTGTTTAACATGTAAATTTAAAATCCCACTTTAAACAATCGTCTCCGTTTTATTTAATTTCGACAGCTCCACACTAGCTTTCCATAGCTGTTTCCTATTACCAATGTTATACGAGAGCTCGGAGGATTTTATTTCTTTCATACCCTCAAAATATTTCCCCGTCGTTTGATTATGTTTGCTATCGATTACCAGAGCAGCCAAAGCTTTTCCGGACTGACGCACAGTATTCACATTAGGGACAAATAGCGTTAAAGCTGGCAGAACATATTTCCAAAGGAATTTCATGAACGGCGTATAGCTTTGAGCAAGTCCTGTACCTGGCATCATTCCTGGATCGAAAGCATTTACCGTAATATTTGTTTCTGTTTGTTGCTGTATTCGACTTGCCAACTCGTAGGTGAAATATAAGTTACATAGCTTTGAGGTCGTGTAGCGACGTCTGCCAATTAAAGATATAGCTTCGTTCGCGCTCGTTTGGTCAGGATAGGCTAATCGTTTCGGGTCTACAAAAACAGGTGCTGGCATTCCTGTCTTTTTCAATGGATCATGAGTCCCGCTGCTGACGAACACGATTCGGCCTGAATGCGTTATTTGCTCAAGTAACATATTTGCCAAGAGAAAATGTCCAAGATGATTAACTCCAAAGGTAGCTTCAAACCCATCTTTTGTAAAATGGGTATTGTCGATAAACTGTACGCCTGCGTTGCATACAAGTGCATATAAAGGCGGGTAATCCTTTTGTGAAAACTCGCTTACAAAACCTCTTATGGATTCCAAAGACGAAAGATCCAGCTCTAAGGAAGTGATGTTTGGATTATTAGTTTCCTGAATTAGCGCATCTACTGCTTTCTTGGCTTTAACTTCATTGCGGCAAGCAATCACAACAGTATTGTTTGTGTCGAACTGAGCTATTAATTTAGCGCATTCATATCCTAATCCTGAGTTTCCGCCTGTTATGATAACCGTTTGTTTCTGTGGACTCATTTCTAGTACACTCTCCTTTAGAGTAAGGCCTCCATCATTTGAAGGCATGATTTCTGTTTGTTGACACTGTCAACATGTAGTGATTATAAACTCATAAAGTTGACGTTGTCAACATATTGATGTAAAATTTGAACAACAATATTAAATCCGATTAAACGAGGATAATGATGAACGATACCAAACAAAAGCTACTTCATATCACCAGACAAATGATAGATAAACAAGGCATTGAAGGCATCAGCATGCGCGAACTTGGAAAAGAAATGAACTTGTCCCGAAGTGCCATGTACAGACATTTCAAAAATAAGGAGGATTTGCTAGCGGCTATTGTTGCTGAAAATTTCCAGATGCTAACCAGCAATATTCACGAAATAACTGACAACATAACCGATCCACGAAAACTTATATATGCCATTTTGTATGCTTATTTTGATTTTGGCATTAATAATCAGGAGCATTACCATTTGATGTTCCGCAAGCAATGGGATAAGGAGCTTTACCCTGACCTTCATAGCTCTGCTTTTGGGATATTTAAGCATGTAGAAAATTGTTTAGGACAGGTAGGAAACATCCGGAAATCTCCAACTCAATCAACCGCAATCATGTATGCGTTTATTCATGGTTTAGTTGATCTGAATTTAGCCCAGCATTCTGAAACTGAAAAAGGACTAGATAGTCCAACCTATCTAATCGAATCATTTCTGGATTTGATTTTCATTTAGGGAACACCCTATTTTATTGTACGAGGACTGAGGTTCCGATATTTGTCCGATTTTAGTCATTTACGTGTTTTGGCGGCCTGGAGATCGTTATTTCCTATTAATCGAGTGATTTCAGTGCTCATTTGGGTAAATAACGGATTCTCTGTCCGCCAGATGGTTAGATTGATTAGAATAAGTAGCTACCCCAACTCACTCCGTCCTATTTTCAATATCAAGTTTTCTTGTAACGGCTCAGCGCAATCAATCACCCATTTTAGGAGAGCGCATCACTCTCAGCGATGAGGCCAGGGGTGAGGTCTCTATGCAAGTATAGACTAGAATAGAAAAATAGCAGTACAGGATAAGCTCTCCTGTACTGCTATTTTTCATAGTTTCCAATTTACTATCAATACTCCCCGCAACAATTAACAGGTCGAGCACTTGACCTACTACTCCCAATACTTACGAATGAAATAGGTAGGCGTGCAGCTCCATGCGTGACAGTAGCTATTGATAAGGTTGCTTCCATATGGCGAAAGCATCTTGTCCTCAGGGTTATACAGTTCCCAGAACGTATCCGCACCATCCTTCACCATCTCGCCCCAAAAAGAGCGGATGACTTCCCATGCCTTATCCTTTTGGCCACAAGCAAATAATGCCTCTATGTAATGATGCATCATATAAGGTGTGTTCATTGCGATTGACGGCGGGTTAGCTTGCAGCCGGTCGAACATATTTGCGCTGTCTTCCACTCCCAGGACCCCAGCCAACGTCATCCAAACTTGAGTAGCCCAAGATACTTGTCTGTTGGAGCCGCTCACGAATATGCCTTGTTCCGCATCCCATAGATGAGCAATCGCCGCATCGGATGCGATCGTTATATGCTTGGCGATCCATGCTTCCTCATCCGCACATCCGAGCATTCGTGCAAGCTCATGACCTTGCTTCAGTGCGTAGATCAATACGCCTTGCGCCGGACCTTGCTTGTTCAGATCATCATGCCAGTCGATAAAGCACCACCAGGAAGGATCATCCCTTACAACGCCGTTATCTCCTAGCCGATCAACCCCATTCATGAGCTGTTCCATTGCTGTAGGCCATAGCTTCTTAAGCGTCTCCCAATCATTCGTCGCTTCGTAATAATCGTATAGGCAGGATACGAAAAATAACGAATAATCGAACAAGCGCGTGTCATCGACATGAGCTTCCGGCTTCTCGAATACGCATGCGCCCACTGCGCCGTCAGATAGCTTCATACCGCTGAATAGATACAAGCATCGTTTCACCAGATCTTGCTTGCGGAATGTCAAATAGTTAGCTTGCGCTTGGAGACGAAGGTCTCCGATCCATAGCCGACGGTCGCGCTTCGGTCCGTCTTCGTATACCGTCTGCATGCAATCCTGCAATGTCTTGACGGCAATTCGGTCCATAACCTTCAGATCGCTAGGAATATGCTCTGGAAGAGGCAACACTTGAGAAGGATCAGCCGACGTGACAGTCGTGCATGCGATATCCAAGAACCGAACCTTATATTTGCGGGAAGCATCAAGAACGATCATCTTCATGTATCGGAAGCAATACCTTCTCGGCAATCGCACAACCGCAGGGAGAACGTCGAGGAAGAGCGTCTCCTCCTGAAGCCAAGAGCTGCTGAGCCAGCCTTCATAGCTCTCGAACGGCTCGCCGATCTCGCAGGGCATTTCGCCGAACACTAGCTTCAGCTTCAATGGAGCATCCGGCGGGCTGCCTACCGCCTCCACCCCGAACGATATATAACCAACGAGATGATCGCCAAAGTCCAAGGTGAAGCTTTCGTTTTTGCCGTACGACTGGTTTGGAAGCTCGGCATAGTCGCCGATCTTGTCCATACGCCAGCCCTGGAAAGCACTGTCATCCGACACGGCCTCCACTACTGATCTAGGCACCGCTTGCCCTTCATACAGCGCAGGCTTCAGACGCTCCGCTTCTTGAACAAATTCATGATTCCATTGAATCGTTGTCACTAGGCATACCCCTCTCTAGGTTGATCCATTCCATGAAGCTTCAGCGTCTTATTGAGAACGATATCTTGCGAAGAACGTCCGATTAATATGGTAAATGCTCCGCCCGGCAAGACCCAGCGGTCAGTCTTTATGCACCAGATGGAGAACGCACGACGGTCTAACTCGAATACAACCTCGCTCGAATCACCTGCATTGATCTCCACCTTCGTGAAAGCTTTCAACTGCTTCGGCGGTTCCCCTGACCCTTCTGGAAAACTCATATAGAGTTGCGGCACGGCGCTTCCTGTCGTATTTCCAGTATTCCGGATGTGGAATTCGACTCGTACAGTGTCTCCTTGTTGTTCCAAAACAAGATTCTCATAGACGAACGTCGTATACGATAGACCATGGCCAAACGGGAACAACGGTTTAACCTCGTTCGCATCGTACCAGCGATAGCCGATCTCCAGCCCTTCCGAGTATATTGAATCTAAGCCGATACCAGGGAACTGGCCAGGCGCCGATACCGGCATTTGATGCTCCGAAGCCGGGAATGTAACTGGCAAACGCCCGGAAGCATCATGCTCGCCGAACAGTACCGACGCAATGGCATTCCCTCCTTCTTGACCGGGATACCATAGCTGAAGCACTGCCTTCGCCCGATTAACCCACGGCATAAGTACTGGACCGCCCGTATTTAGAACGACTATCGTATTCGGATTAGCAGCAATCACTGCATCGACGAGTCTGTCCTGAGCTCCGGGTAATGATAAGCTCGGTTTATCGTAGTTCTCCGTCATGAAGTCGTTCACGAATACGATAGCAGCATCCGATTCGCGGGCCGCTTGTACCGCTTTTGCAATCTCATCCGCATCGGTCGACGAATGCCAGTGTAGTGATAAGCAGGGAAGTGCCTGAGGTGCTCCATCGGAGGTAAAGTGAATCTCAATCTCCGCGAGTTTCCCTGCTTCCAGCATTGCTTCGCCCGAGCTATAGAGCTCCTGTCCCGCCCAATTGTCTATCACAAGTTCCCTATTCACATATAAACGGCTTCCGCCTGATGAAGGCAAATAAAAAGTATGCAGCGAGGTCAAGCCTGGCTTCAGCCGCCCCATCCATTTCGCGGATCGCGGTAGCGGCGATCCGAATGGCCATACCATATCCAAATTAGCGATTACTTCCTTATGTTCCGGCTCGCCGGATAGATCGTTCGTCGTGTAATATTCCGCGACCAGTCCGTCCTCGAATGCTTCGACAGGAACGATAAGATCCTCATTCGGCGAACCATACATGAACTTCGGACCGACGGGGATTGGAGCCGTACCCGGAGTGTAACAAATCTCAGTGTCACCTGCTAGACTTGAAATCCCCTCTAACGGACTGACAACCGAGTCAGACCTCACATGTGCGCTTCCCCCGCCCGAGGCAATCATTCGTAACGATGCTGCTTGACCGATAACCGCGATTCGTTTTTTCTTATTCAGCGGCAAGATACCTTCCTCGTTCTTAAGCAGTACGATGGATTCCAGCGCTGTTCGCAGCGCCTCTTCCGGATGATAAAGTGCTGTATTCGAAGCCGGTGGACGTTCATCGAAATGACCGAATTGGAATAATGTACGCAAGATCCGGCCAGTTGCCTCATCAATCTTCTCTATCGGCACTTGCCCATTCTCCACCGCTTGTTTTAGAGGTTCTCCGAAATAACGTCGGAACGGTAGAGTTAGCTCGTAATCAAGCCCCGAGAGCAATGCACCGACGGTGCTCTGCGTAGCTAAGAAATCAGAGATTATAAATCCTTCGAATCCCCAATTGTTCTTGAGTATATGGGTTAGCAGCTCGCGATTCTCTGTACCTGCGACTCCATTAATTTTGTTATAGGAAGCCATCACGCTCCCCGCTTGGCCTTCTTTGACAGCAGCTTCGAAGGCAGGCAGGTAGATTTCGCGAAGCGTACGTTCATCGATTATACTGTTCTGTGTAAATCGATCCGTTTCTTGATTGTTCGCGGCATAATGCTTCACATTCGCTATAACACCTTGCTCCTGAACACCTCGCACGAACTGGGCAGCCAAAGCCCCGGCCAAGTATGGATCTTCCCCAAAAGACTCGAAATTTCGTCCGTTCAATGCCGATCGCGCAATATTGACAGTTGGAGCAAGCAGGATTGTAATACCTCGATCCGCGGATTCCTCACCTAGCACTGTACCGTATTTGCGGGAGGCTTCAGGACTGAATGTCGCGCTTAAAGAAATCGGTGCAGGCATCTGCGTACCTGCGATCGAGGCGCCTTCTCCACTCGTTACGCCACCGGGTCCGTCACTTAACTTAATCGGAGGAACACCAAGCTCTGGAGACGGAACGCCTCCGTGCATCATAGCCAGCTTATCATTCAATGACATGGCTCCAAGCAATAGTCTTGCTCTCTCTTCTACGCTCTTCTGTTGATCCAACCATGGTCTCTTCATCATTCCAGCTCCTTTCAGGCAAGGGTTTAACCTTTTACGGAACCGGCTGTCATACCAGCTACGATTTTTTTGTTAAATATCAAGAATAATACCAGCAGCGGAATCGTAATCAGCAAGATATTTGTAAACAACAAGTTCCATTGCGACACGAACTGACTCGTAAAATTATATAGCGTCAACTGTATCGTGGCATTGTCCGCACCAGGGAAGAAGTAGAGTGGATTCGTAAAGTCGTTAAATATAAAGACGGACTGCGTAATAACGACTGTCGCCGTTACAGGCTTTAATAAAGGAAGAATGATGCCGAAGAACAGCCTCCATTTGTTATAACCGTCCATGACGGCCGCTTCATCGATTTCCTTAGGGATGCCAACCATGAAACCGCGAAACAGGATCACACAGAAAGGGAAACCCAGCGCAACCTCGACCGCTACGATGCCGGTTAATGTCTTGAAGATCCCCAATTCCTGCAGCACCCAAATAGTAGGAACGACTGCAGGCGGGATAATAAGACCCGCGAAAACAAAGAAATTAATAAAAGGGGTCGCCTTGTCGGTTCTTCGTTGGAGGACGAAGCCAGCCATAGCTGATATGACTACCAGAATAACGATAGCCAACACGGTAATTAGCGTGCTGTTATAGAAAGCTCGGAATAGCATATAGTCTCTCGCTTGAACCACTTCGACAATATTCTCCCAAATGTGAATCGTTTCCGGCCACTTCATATTCATTAGTGCCGCATCCTTCGGATTTTTCAAAGCATTCACGATAACGAAATAGAGGGGTACCCAGAATAAGAGGATCGTCATGCCGATGGCCAAAATATCCACCCAAAGTTGTTTGATGCCTTTCATTAGAGATCAACCTCTTTTCGATTCAGGTACATTTGAAGCGGGAATGCAAGGATGGTTACGAATAAGAACAGGATGACGTTGCCTGCAGTAGATAATCCGAAGAAGCCGGAAATGTATTGCTTATAAATAATCGAGGCGATCACGTCGGTCGAAAAACCCGGGCCGCCTTTGGTCATTGCCCAAATTAAGTCGAACTGACGAAGTCCGCCAATAAAAGAGAGAATAATAACCGTATTCATCGCAGGCCGGCTTAGCGGCAAGATGATGCTCCAAAATTTATTCCAACCGTTACCACCGTCGATTTGCAGTGCCTCGTAATATTCCTCGGGGATCGACAAAATGCCGGCAATAAAAATCACAGTAGCAAATCCTACACCTTTCCAGACATCAACGAAAGCAACAGATAAGAGTGCGATGCTTGTATCGCCTAACCAATCCGGTCCCGATATGCCGATGTAGCTAAGCGCCTTGTTAATTAATCCTTCTGTGGGATGCATCATTTGGCTGAAGGCTATTCCAACGGCAATTGTACTTACAAGCGTTGGGAAGAAGATAACCGATCTTAAATAGTTTTTAGAACGGATCTTCGATGTGAGGAACACCCCTAGCAGCAATCCACCCGCAACTTTCAATACACAGGTGACTACCGCGAAGATGAGCGTGTTCTTAAAGCCGATTCGCAATGCAGTTTCTTCGAAAAAGGTTAGATAGTTTTTCATACCGATAAATTCCCAGTCAGAGAGTGTCCATCTCGTAAGACTGAAGAAGAATGACATGATCGTCGGCACGATAAAGATAGCTAAGTAAATAATCGCAGCTGGGATAAGAAACGTATAGGAGTAAGTTCGTTTCAATACCTTGGACATCCCATTCAACTCCTTTATCTTGATGTAATCAGTCGGCCCTGCATATTCGCAGGGCCGACTCGTTAATTCTTATTATTTCCAACCTTCCAAACCAAGCTGCTGTGCTTGCTTCTCTACATCCTTGTCGTAGCCTTCGGCTGCTTTCTTCGCATTACTAATGCCCGCTCCGACTTCTACGGTGAATTGCGGCAGATTAGGACCTTTGATCGGGCTGACGAATTCTAATGCAGCCGTCGTTTTGTTCTCTTCGAAGTACGGCAGCATGTCTTTGACGACTTGAGCCACATCGTCGCCAACCTCAACCCCTTTTACAGCCCATGGTCCTACAGGCTTTGATGAGCTTGACCATGCTGCTATGCCTTCAGGTGTTGTCAAGAATTCCAGGAACAGCTTCGCTTCTTCCAGATGCTCGCTTTGTTTAGAGATGTAAGCTCCTGACGGCATCCATACCGTCAGACCGTTTTGATCAGGGCTATCGCCTGGTTGGGCGAAGAAACCGATATCATTCATCTGATCTGGGAAGTTTTGCTCCAACACCGGAATAGCGAATGTCAGCATCGGATAATGAGCCCCTTGCCCTTCAGCAAGCATCTTCAGACCGGCATCATAAGTTGTCGCCAGATAATCCTTGTTCTGATACCCTTTCTCGCCGATTTCCTGCAGCTTCTCAAAGCTTCTCAGAGCAGCAGCGGTCGTAGCATATTTCGCTTTGTTCGCCGTGTAATCATCGGCGAATGTCGGGCTTTGCGCTTGAACATTGTAGTAATCCGCCAATACGACGAGCTGTGTTGTCCAACTGTCTTTATACGTACCGATAACAGGCACAATACCGGCAGCTTTGATTTTTTCATTATTAGCAATCAAGTCCGCCCATGTCGTTGGGACACTGAGCCCGAGGTCAGCGTAGACTTTCTTGTTATAGAACCATCCGCCGCCCATCGTGGAGCCGGCAGGTACGCCGTATAATTTATCGTTAAGTTCGACCGTTGGTTTGAAAGAGTCGATGACGTTGTTGATGAACGGCTCATTCGTCAGGTCGAGAAAATTCTGCTCCGGATTGAGCGCATGCATCAAGGAACCGGAATTGTAGAAGAATACATCGTTCATGTCGCCCGTTGAGAAACGGGTTTTAACGAAGTTATCACCTTCCGCACCTGGAGGGCGTGTCTCGTGTTCTACTGTAATATTCGGATACTTTGCTTGGAACGCATCGATTACCGACTTGGAAACGTTAACGAAGTCTTGCGTATTGTCCGTGAGCAGCGAGATCGTAACCTTCTCTGCTGGCGCTTCTGTAGCATTTCCATTCGCATTTTCATTAGAGCCCTCTTTATTCGAGTTGCTGCACCCTGCAAGAATGCTGAATATCAATACTGCACTAATCATTATAAATAACGATTTATTCTTATTCATTGCTTGCTTCCCCCTGACTAATCAATGTTATGGTTCCTTCATACAGAGCCCGGGATCTCTGTTATTTCTAGTATAAACGCTTACATAGACCGTGCGGGACTGTCAGTTTTTATGGATTGATGTCCGATTTTTTTGGATTCGATGATAATGGAGATAAGAACATAAGAAAGGCTATCGAGATTCACTCGATAGCCTGGGGTCTAACGGTAGTTCTATAAGATCAATTTCCCACCTTATATTGCCCAGGCGTCTGTCCCGTACTCTTCTTAAACACTTCGGCGAAATGTCTGTATGTGCGATAACCTACTTTCTCGTTGACATCATTCACCTTCGTCCCTTCACGCAGAAGCTTCTTCGCTAGCTCCATCCGGTAACGAGTAAGGAATTTGATATAGCTTTCTCCCATAACTTCTTTGAACAATACACTCAAGTAAGTCGCATTCATATTCACGAAATCCGATACTTCGTTGAGAGACAAATCCCTCATGAAATTTTGTTCTATATAAGCCTTTGCCCGTTCTATCGATTCATGCTTGTTTGGGTCGTTCGTCACCGATACAAACGCTTTTTTGGCCTCTTGATAACTCTGCGAAATTCGCTCCATGGAGTGATACGTCCCTCCAATGCCCATAGGTATGACCTTCGATTGTGATTCGACCAAATCCAGGAACTCGGGAGACGGCTGAACAAAATGAATCACAATCGCTAAATACTCATCCCCATTACGAGTATAGATAATGTAATAATCCGATTGACTCGGCAGTTCAAAATTCCCACTATATTTGATTACCGTCACACTCGATAATCTTTCCTTATCTGTTCCGAATAATTGTTGCCAGTGCGACAGTCCGTCCATACTGCCTTGGAGAAGCTCAAGGGATAATTTCTTAAGCATCTCTTGCTGAGAATCCTGCAATTGCTTCTTTAGCAATTGCTGTTCTTGCTTGGCTTGAGCATGCTGATTGATTTTATGAAGAGCTTGCTCAATGCTTTGAATTGAAATCGGTTTCTCCAAATAATCGATAACCCCGAGCCGAATCGCGCTTTTGACATATTCGAATTCATTGAACCCGCTAAAAACAACACAATACGTATCCGGTTTCTCTTCAGTGATTATTTCGATCAACTGCAATCCCGTCATTGCCGGCATTCTGATATCGGTGAATACGATGTCCGGCTGAATCTTACGAAAGCAAGCTAGGGCCGATAGGCCGTCCGAAGCCGTTCCCACTAATTCAATCCCGTAATTAGACCAATCAATCATCGTCCGCAAACCTTCAATGACGATATATTCATCGTCAAATACAACCGCTTTAAGCATGATGATTACCCCCGAATTTGTAATTTCAACAGTATGCGTGTTCCCATATTGGGGCGGCTTGTTATTTGTATCGTACTCATTGGACCATAGTACATGCTCAACCGCTCTTTCACGTTGCGGAGTCCATAACCCTCATCAATCTTGGATGAATCCTCGATGCCTACGCCGTCGTCCTCGATTATGAATAGTAAGTAATCGTCTTCCCTTTTACCAGTAAGTGTAACGGTTCCTTTGCCTATCTTCGGCTCAAGACCATGATAAATGGCATTTTCGACAAGCGGTTGAAGTAACAGCTTTAGGATCTCCATTCCTTTAACCGCTGGTTCAACATCCTCCATATATTCGAAGCGGTTATTATATCTAATATTTTGGATCGTCATGTAATGATGGATGTGTTCTAGTTCCTTTGATACAGGAATCATATCTTTCCCCTTATTTAAACTTAGCTTAAAGCTTTGAGACAAGGCGAGTGTCATTTGTGCAGCTTCCTCGTTTTTCTTCAGCGTAGCCATCCAGTAGATGGAGTCTAATGTATTGTACAGGAAATGGGGTTTGATCTGCGCTTGCAATGCTTTTAATTCAGCTTCTCGTTCACGTAATTCCGTATGAACCAATTTTTCGTTCAATTCCTTGTTTTCAACGGCCATGCGCTTGAAGGTTTCGCCGATTGCCCCTACTTCGTCATCTGCAAAATTTTCATTGAATTCCCGTTGCCCTCTCGCCCATTCAACCATCATTTTTTTGACTTGCAGCAGTGGACGTGTAATGCTGCCCGAAATGAGATAGGATATCGCTATCGCTACGAAGGCTATGATAAATGCGATCAAGGCTGTTGCTGTACCAATCCGGTTCGATTCCTTGAGCAGTTCCTTGATCTCAACTAGATGAATGAATGACCAATCGGTTGTCTCATTCGGATAAGTCACCGTCAAATATCCCAGCTGCTTAAATGCGGCGGCAACTTCATCCTCATCCCCCTGCAGCACGGCTTGCAGTTCTTTGCTCCTAGGAGGCTGCACCACTTCGATCATATCCCCGGAAGTGTCCAAGGCAATGAATTCTCCGCCGTACTTTTTGCTGCCAGAAAAGAAAGAATCAAATATAGACTTCGAGATGTTGATGATTAACATTCCCAGCGGTTCCCCATCCGCACTGCCGGAATCTCTGAACAATTTGACCGTGGAGAAGGTTTTCGAGGAATCACTTAGTACATCGTTATTTATAAATATAACCCTGCCATTGCCAACCTTCGCTCTCTGATACCACTCCGATTGCTCAATCGCCATGAGTTTATTGTTGCCGCTATAAATCCCCGTATTATCCGACCGGCCTAGACAGTAAGCCTCGTGATTTAAGTCGAGAAGACAAATCGAATCTACAAATCTGGAGTTGATAAAACCGTTGTTAATCATCTTCTGCAGCTCGTTTACAACCTCGGTTTTTACCGCAGCTTCGGTTATGGGCATTTGATCTTCTTTCAACAGCCTCAGATTGTCTCTAATGCGATCGTTAAGAATGATTGATCGGTTCAGATTAATCGCATTCCTAAACATTAAATCGGCCACTTCGCTTGAGGTCCTCAGCGTGTCCATATTCGTTTGCGTGTTCGATTCCATAATGGTCTCTTTCGAAACATTAAAGGATATCAGCCCTAATAAAAACAAAGGCGGCACGGATAACATGATCATCGTCGCAAGATAGCGGCTTCGAATTTTTCGAAACCGTATTGGATTCCTCCATTTTTCGAGCCAAGTTTTCATAATTGCTCCTTGAATTTTGTCTATAATATTTCATATTAGCCCCATAACAATCATAATTAAAGCGCTTTATTTTTGGATGCTGTCCGTTTTTTTTGGATTGCTTTACGTGGAGTTTAGCATAAAAGGCTAATTTAGAATCAGCATATCAGTTACTTTCCAAATTTAATAGTTATAGAATTTATTAATTTGACCATCCAGTCCTAATAGTCTGTTAAATAAAAAACTAGTTAAGTTCCATATGATAGCTTTCCTGATAGAAGGGCTGTCTCAAAGTAGTAAGTTCGCTGAAGAGAAGGCCCGCTTTGAACAGAAATGCTGGAAAACATGAAAAAATAGCGGTACAGGGGGTATTCCTGTTCCGCTATTTTTCTATTTCGGTCTATGGTTGCTTGCTTCATAAGTCCAAGTAAGCGTAATTCTCTTCATTTTTACGAAAGGGCTGTCCTAAGGTCAATTCTCTGACCTTTTAAGTCAGCCCTTTTGACAATAGAGGAACTCTGTTCCTCTATTGTCAGCCCATCACACGATTATCTTATAATAGCGGATGCACGATCCTTTAATTTATCTCATTGATCGTGTTTCTAATGATTGTAGTCCTATAGCGGAACTCCGTTCCTTTATGGCTGGCGACATTCAGGATAAGACAGAAATAGAGGAACGGAGTTCCCTTATTATGATGCGGTTCGGGTTCGGAACCACAAAGCTACTTCATCCCCTGTTAACCCGAACAAAACAAAACTAGGGGGATCCCAAAAGGAAACTAAACCCTACGGGACAGCTCCTTTTCGAGTCAATTTTAATCCACTGCTTCTACTAAATTAGTAACATTTACTATTTTAAGTTTAACATTATGGACCTCTGTCAAGAAAGTGGACACAACGTAACAGACAATTATATAGCCTTTTTACTAAAAGTATCTGCAAATCGAACCGGCGACATATAACCTATTGAGCCGTGAATTCGTTTGCGGTTGTAGAAAAACTCAATGTAATTGAAGATCTCATTGTAGGCTTCTTCTACTGTTTTAAATTTAGGTCTACAGTAAATAAGCTCCTTCTTAAGGATACTGTGAAAGGACTCCATAGCAGCGTTATCATAACAGTTTCCTTTGCGACTCATACTCGCCTTCATTTTGAACGATTTTAGCTTGTTTCTGTATTCATTCGATGCGTACTGTGTGCCACGATCGGAATGATGGAGTAACCCCTTCTTTGGCTTTTTAGCTTTCTGGGCATCCTCTAAGGCGCCTAAGACGAGTTCAGTTTTCATATGGCTACCTAGACGCCAACCTACGACTTCCTTCGTGCAAAGATCCAATATGCTGGCCAAGTATAACTTCCGCCCACGGCAAGGAATGTAGGTGATGTCAGCTACCCAAACCTTCCCTGGCAAAGAGACGGCAAAGTTCTGATCCAGATGGTTAGGTGCAATGGGCTGGTCATGGTTAGAATCCGTGGTTGTTACTTTGAATTTTTTTGAAACACAAGAACGCAGTCCCAACTCACTCATGTAATTGCTCACCGTTCGCTCGGTAATTTTAAAATTTTCTTGTTGAAGAAGAAACGTAATTTTAGGACTACCATAGCGCTTTTGTGAGTCTTCAAAGTGGAACAGGATCCGCTCCATGACTTTCAACTTCCGTTGTTTCTGGTTGCTGATCATCCCTAATCTCCACTTGAAATAGCCGCTCCGAGACACTTCTAGAACTTTGCACATCTTCTCTAATCGAAACTCGGAGCGATGATCTTCAATGAATTGGAACCTTAGTTCTTTTCTTTGCTGAAGATGTGCAGAGCCTTTTTTAAAATTTCTAGTTCTTCACGTAAATCGTC
>JBHGUX010000059.1:0-4215 GCA_048976605.1 Pristimantibacillus sp.
CCAATAATTGGCTTAATGCCATGCTCGATACAAGCTCTGTAAAATGGAATAGCGCCATACATGACTCCGTGATCTGTCAATGCCAGCGCCTTCATTCCAAGTTCTGCAGCTCTTGCCGTCAAGTCACGGATACGAGCGGCACCGTCGAGCAAGCTGTATTCACTATGAACGTGCAAATGCACGAATGATGGTCCGTTACCGTTCATCCTGACTCTTTCCTTTCCGGTTCAATCTTTCTCTTCTTCTATTTTATCATAATAGACACAGCACCGCCCATAGAATGGTAGTGGGAAGCCGGACAGGCGTTATTAACCACAAAGGCAGGTGTATTAGGTTGAATTACTATTTAGCTAAAGCAGGACTTGATTTCTTTATTGCATTCGGTGTTGTTATGGGAGGATCAATGCTGGCAGGCATCGGTTCAGTATTTCTGATATTGCCCCCATCCTCTATGATGGTTAGCACCGCATCCAACTTGAAAATATGGGCAATCGTCGCCGCTGTCGGGGGATCGGTCGACCCCATGCGGGTTATTGAAAGCAATATCGTAGACGGGAATCTGTCTCCAGCAGTTCTGCAGATCGTTTATATCGGAGCCGCTTTTCTTGGAGCGCATATGGGGACAGAGATGGTGAAGCTCATATGTAAGGGAGCGGCCTGAGGATGCGGCTTCCTCCCTTCGATAGATATGTGAGATGGATGCAATCACTAGGCGTTCTCTTGCTTGGCATGATAATTGGAGCAGTTATCTACAACTCTTTATACCAAGCACAATTCAGTGCATTAGTGAATCTGAAAAGTGATTTGGAGATGAAGCTGGATCAATATGAAGCCGATATGAAGCACTTAAAGCAACTAAATAACCAGCATACCGTCATTAAAAGCGTAGTGCCTCGAATTGAGGTAGAGGCGGGTCAGAAGAATAAGCCGGCTCTTGATAAAATTACAGAAGGAGAGCTGATCAAGCGAATCAATAGAGACTTATCCGTATTCATCGGTCAAAGCATCTATCAGATCGATTCGGATGCCAAACTTGCCAGAAAGCTGCTCAGCCAGAAGATCTATGCCAATGTGCTTGGAAAAGATTACACGGTCGACGTGAATACCATGCTGCTCGTCGACAATGTGCTCCAGGTGTGGGTGAAGGTGCGGCTCTATGATCGCCCGCCTACTTAATATGCATTTATTACCGATTGTGAATCATTTCATGCTACAATAGCAGAGGTCAGACCTATGACTACTTAGTCTCTCCTTAAGAGACGACTCAGTTCACGTTACCATAAAGGAGCTGTCTGCTTACCATGGATTCACTCATTCAATGGTTATTTGCGCCAGGCATCATTATTACACTAGCGCTAACCGTCTTATTCAGCTACAAATCCCGCCGTTCATCCGATCAAAGACTGCGTGGCTTGAACGCTTCAAGAATGAATATAAGTATGGGTGTCATGCTCATTTTCATTGCTGGTGTCCAGCTCTTTCTATCCAATGAATCAACAGCGCGGATCATTATCGGGACGTTATTTCTCGTCCTTGGATTGTTCAACCTATTTGCCGGACTGCGCAATCAGAGCCATTACCGCACCATGCGGCAATAACGGCAAGCCGTTCAACAGCTATTCGTTACCGACATATTCAAGTGTACAAAGAAAGCATACGGTGTCTCCCTATGGAGACTGCCGTATGCTTTCTTTGTTGAACACGCACTTCATATACTTAATTAATATGGATCGATCATCTGTGCGGTCATCATCGCTTTGGCCGCAAGCAGCCCTTTAGAATCCATTACTTCAATTTCTAGCTTCGCTGATTTCCGGCTCATCTCAAGTGCACTCGGAATAATCAATATTTCTTTGTCGATTTCGACAGGCTTAACGAAAAAAGTCGTTATACTTTCTAACAAATAATCCCGTTTCTCCGTATCCCGAATCATCCGTCTGCCTGCTTGTGTCATCAACGTAACAAGCACGCCTTCCGATACCATCCCGAGCGAGCCTGACATTTGCGGCGTAATTGAGCCCTTGTAGGCGTAACTGCCGTCATCCTGTTCCATCCCAATAAATCCAGTCCAGATCAGATCATCGAAAGTCTCACCCGATTCTGGCTGTTTGCCAGCGAAGCGCAAAGCATCAAGCACCTCTTGACGGCTAATAACGCCCAACAGCTTACGATGACGGTCCACAATAGGAAGCAGATCTATCCCTTCAACTGTCATCGTATGGGCCGCTGAAGTGACCGTTATATTAGGCGCAGCCGTAATAGGATGGCGTGTCATCAGCTTGTCTACGGTATGATCATCTGGTGATCCAACTGCATCTTTTGCCGTCATCATACCAACTACCCGATCACGATCATCTACGACTGGGAATCGCCGATAGCCCGTTTCCCTGTATAACCGATGAAACTCAATCATCTTATCTCCTGTGCGCAACACATCAAGCGGCTTGCTGAACGTCATGAGGTCCTCGACGAGTAATATCTTTCGTTTAATTAGTCGGTCGTACATAGCACGGTTAATCATAGATGCGACTGTAAAAGTATCATACCGAGAAGCTATGATCGGCAGACCATTCTCATCAGCCAAAGCTTTCACATCATCGCTTGGCTCAAAGCCCCCTGTAATAAGAACACCGGCGCCTTGCTCCAATGCACATCGATGCGCATTGGATCGGTTACCGACGATAAGCAGACTCCCCTCGTCTATGTACCGCAGCATGGCATCAAGCTCCATCGCACCGATGACTAATTTATGTAAAGTTTTGTCAAGCCCGGATGCACCGCCAAATAAATGTCCCTCTACGATCTCGGCTACTTCACCGAATGTGAGCTGGTCGAGCGCTTCCCGCCTTTTCCGATCTATACGAACTGTCCCAATCCGTTCCTTTGTGCTGACAAGACCAGAGGATTCCGCTTCTTTCATCGCTTTGTACGCGGTACCCTCGCTTACGCTTAGCGCTTTGGCGATTGCTCGGACAGATATTCTCGTTCCGATTTTCAACTCTTGAATGTAATGTAAAATTTGTTCGCGTTTCGTATGTGTTTCCTTGCCGGAACCGATCGTCTCCAACATCCGTCCTCCTCTTGGTCAACTTTCATTTGTTCCATTATACCAATCCAGCTTGACCTCGGCGACTTTCAGTTTGGCATCGACCTCTTCACCATCTATTCCTTTGATTTCGTAACGGTCAAACAAATGCTGCAGTATCTCGCTGCTAATGATTTGGTTTGCCCCTTCAATAATAAATAATTTCCAATCATACTCAATGGGGACAGGATAATGAAGCTTATATATTGGCAAATGCTCAATGACAATCTGCTGCGACGGAATTTCTGCATATTGACTGGAAAATAGCAAAGAACCCTTTTCACTGAAGGGTCTGGATATAGGATCCGATTTGATGTTAATCGTGTATTCCACAATTTGAGCATAAGGATCTACTCGGCATCTCAAACTACCAAGTGCTTGTGCTGTTTTATTAGTTCTATGAAATAAACGATAGGTAAACTGTACGCGAAAAGTAATATGCTGATAGTACATTTGTACTTTTCTGAAAAACTCAAACTCGTCTACCATATCGTCTTCTCCTTGTTAAAAGTTACTATTTTAGGAAAATTTATAATCAATAACAAGCTTTTACACAATTATAATAAAAGGCTCATCTTTTAGTCAATGACTATAGTTACTATTTTTGATATGCTCTATAGAACGTTGTTGCGAGAGCGTTAAACCTCTATGTTTAGGCTGAGGTGACGAATGTGAGCAAATTCGCTCGTTACATAGGAAATAATATCCGTACAATTCGCAAAGCAAAAGGACTCAGTCAAGAACAGCTAGCGCTGAGAGCTGAAATTAATGCCTCCTATATGGGCCAGGTCGAACGCGGCGAGAAAAGTCCGACTATCGACGTGCTTGGTAAAATTGCCGGGGCCCTCCATTGTCCTTTGGAGCAAATCGTCAATATGACATCAACTCGGCAAGATGATAATACCACCGACAGCACTTATTCAGACAAGATCGCCCATCAGCTTCATGGTCTAAATGTGAAGGAGCAAGAAGCCGTCTATAAGTTCGTTAAGCAACTCATTCACTTTAAAGAATTAGATTAATCCTGCGTAAGCGAATGTTCTTACGATCGCTGTAGTTTGATGGGACAAGGGATTCCGGCAACCAAAGATCAGAATATAAAAATAGCAGTACAGGGATAACCCCTGTAC
>JBHGUX010000060.1:0-74009 GCA_048976605.1 Pristimantibacillus sp.
GCTTAATCATTGCTCAAGCTACTCTCTGCACAACCCTGCTTAATCATTGCTCAAGCTACTCTCTGCACAACCCTGCTTAATCATTGCTCAAGCTACTCTCTGCACAACTCTGCTTATGTGTTAGTTAATCCGTCTCTCTTCACATTATCCTACTTATTACGGAAGCTGTTTCGTTAATTTAGGAAAGAAATGTCCTTAATTCATCCGTATTTTCAGTTTAACCTACCAACAAAGAATTCAATTTCGCTACTGGAGAAATCACATTCCGCTGGTAAGAAAATTCCTTCGTTATTCACTTAATCTCTCGTTAAATCATCTACTTTAAAGAAATTCGCTTCGTTAATTAAGCGAAACGGTTCTCTAAATGACTTTATTAATCTAATAGTCTTGGTACTCTCATGGTACTTTCTCTTGCTACTTTCTCTTGGTACTGTCTCTTGCTACTGCCTCTTGGTGCGGTCTCTTTCATTGCCACTTTTCGGCTTTATTGCGTTTGAGCGTCTTTGCCTTACCTCAGCACAAAAAAAAGCCCATCAAGGCTCGATAGCTTATCAACTAAGCTATCTTTCCTTAATGGGCCTTCTATCTGCATATCTAGATTAGGCTCATACTGTCACGGCGACTTGGAGTCTTCCGTTTCTCAATCAACCGGTTAAGCGCATCAATATAAGCTCTTGCGCTCGCTTCAAGAATGTCAGTGCTTAGTCCACGGCCTTGTGCAGACACATCATTCTGCTTCAAGACAACATGTACTTCACCCTGCGCATCTTTACCTTGCGATACTGATTTGATCGAATAATCCTCTAATTCCACCGTCTCAAGCGTTACTTTATCGATCGCATTATAAATGGCGTCAACTGAACCGTTGCCGATCGCAATTTCTTCCGTAACCTCGCCTTCGGCTTTACGAATACGTACCGAAGCACTAGGTGTTGAGTGATTGCCATAATTCACTTGGATTGTCTCCAATGTGAATACTTCAGGCGTATCGATCAGCTTTTCCTCCAGCATCGCACGAATATCTTCGTCCGTTACGTTTTTCTTGCGGTCTGCCAAATCCTTGAACTTAGCAAATGCCACATTAACCGTTTCCTCATCAAGCTCGTAGCCGAGATCGATAAGCTTCTCGCGGAACGCATGACGCCCGGAGTGCTTACCAAGCACAAGCTTCGATTCCCGAAGGCCGATCGTATCTGGAGAAATAATCTCGTAAGTCGTTTTCTCCTTCAACATACCATCCTGATGGATACCGGATTCATGTGCGAATGCATTAGCTCCCACGATCGCTTTATTACCAGGTACAACCATACCTGTTAATTTGCTTACGAGGCGGCTGGTTTTCGCAATTTCCTTAAGGTTCAACGTTGTCTTAGCACCAAAGAAGTCTGACCGTGTTTCCAGAGCCAATGCGATTTCTTCGAGCGCAGTGTTACCTGCACGTTCGCCGATACCGTTAATGGTTCCTTCAATTTGATCAGCACCGTTTAGAATAGCCGAGAGTGCGTTAGCCGTTGCCATACCAAGATCGTTATGACAATGGGCGCTAAGCTGAATAGTCTCGATATTCGGAACGTTTTCTTTCAACGTCTTGAAGATGTTGCCGTATTCTGTAGGATAGAGGTAACCTACTGTGTCCGGAATATTAACGACTGTCGCACCAGCGCGAATCGCCATATCCGTAACTTCACATAGAAAATCAAGTTCCGTACGTCCCGCATCTTCTGGAGAGAACTCGACTTTGTTGAAATATTGCTTCGCATAACGAATAGCCCGCTCAGCCGTTTCCAACACCTGTTCCTTCTCCATCCGAAGCTTATGCTTGCGGTGAATTGGGCTTGTCGCAAGGAATAAGTGGATACAAGGATCCTGAGCACCCTTCAAAGCCTCAACTACAGCATCAATATCCTGCTCACGTGAACGTGACAGACCGATAACCGTCGCATTCTTAACCGCGAGCGCAACTGCATTTACTGCTGCAAGGTCGCCAGGGGATGCAGCTGGGAATCCAGCTTCCATACGATCTACTCCAAGCTTCTCAAGCTGAAGCGCGATCTCCACCTTTTCCTTCGTGTTTAAGTTAACACCAGGAGATTGCTCCCCGTCACGCAACGTTGTGTCGAAAATATAAATTTTCCGCATTTATGCTTAGCACCTCCGGGAACAGAATCATCCCGGAACAACACGGAGACACACAAGGATATTGTTGAATATCCGAGTGCACTCCGGTGGACCGGGATAACATCGTTCATATGCAGTCTATTTTATTGCAATCGTTTTTATTACTTTTTGATCCAGTGCATCAATTCGCGAAGTTGTTTACCTGTTTGCTCGATAGGGTGAGCAGCTTCGTTACGGCGTGTAGCTGTAAGCATAGCACGGTTTGATTGGTTCTCCAAGATGAAGTCGCGAGCGAAACGGCCGGATTGGATATCTTCCAGAACGCGTTTCATTTCTTTCTTCGTTTCTTCCGTTACGATACGAGGACCAGTTACATAGTCACCGTACTCAGCTGTGTTGGAGATGGAGTCGCGCATCGAAGAGATACCGCCTTCATACATCATATCAACGATCAGCTTCAGTTCGTGCAAGCACTCGAAGTATGCCATTTCTGGCGCATAACCAGCTTCAACTAGAGTTTCGAAGCCTGCTTTAACTAGTGCAGAAGCACCACCGCAAAGTACAGCTTGCTCACCGAACAAGTCAGTTTCTGTTTCTTCTTTGAAAGAAGTTTCGATAACGCCTGCACGTGTACAGCCGATACCTTTTGCATAAGCAAGTCCGATTGCTTTAGCGTTGCCAGTAGCATCTTGCTCGATTGCGATCAAGCCTGGTACACCAAATCCTTCTTGGTAAGTACGGCGAACCATGTGACCAGGGGATTTTGGAGCAACTAGGAATACGTCTGTATCTTGGCTAGGCTTGATTTGACCATAGTGAATGTTGAAGCCGTGAGAGAACATCAAAGCCGCGCCTTTTTTCAGGTTTGGTTCGATTTCTTCTGCGTATACTTTTGCTTGAGTTTCATCAGGCAGCAAAATTTGAACAACGTCAGCTACTTTAGTCGCTTCAGCAACAGTAAGTACTTCGAAACCGTCTTTTTTAGCCACGTCAGCAGATTTACCTGGACGAAGACCGATAACAACTTTAAGACCGCTATCGCGAAGGTTTTGCGCTTGCGCATGGCCTTGGCTGCCGTAACCGATTACTGCAATTGTTTTACCTTGAAGTACGTTTTGATCTGCGTCTTTTTCATAATACATTGTAACTGCCATTTGTATAATTGCCTCCTTTAATTTAACCCTTTTAAGCGGGTGTTTAAATAGAGAAAAGAATCCAAGCAAGTGATTCTCTACTTAAACTCCCGCTTAAAGCGGGGTGTCTAAACTTTAAGTATAATAGATTAATTAAGTTAACGCACGTTGCCGCGGACTAACGCAGTAACGCCAGTACGAGATAATTCTCTGATGCCATATGGTTTAAGCAGTTCCAGCATCGCATCAATTTTCTCGGTATCACCGACAACTTGTACCATTAGTGAATGAGTGCCGATATCAACTACCGCAGCGCGGAACGTCTCAACAACACCGAGAATTTCCGGACGAGCCGCAGGCTCTGCGCTTATTTTAATAAGCGCGAGCTCGCGAGCTACCATTGGATTGGAGCTAAGGTCAATAACCTTAATAACATCAATTAATTTATAAAGCTGTTTCGTAACTTGCTCAAGCGTATGGTCATCCGCTGTTGTAACGATTACCATACGGGACAAGCCCGGCTCTTCGCTCGTCCCTACTGTAATACTTTCAATATTAAAGCCACGGCGTCCGAACAATCCGGATACGCGCTGTAGAACACCTGGCTGGTCATTAACGATTACTGCGATCGTGTGTTTTTTCATTCCGCATCCCCCATGATCATTTCGTCGATCGTGCTTCCTTGTGCTACCATCGGGTACACGTTCTCCCCTTTGCGAACAACGAATTCTACGACCGCTGGACCCGGATGGCGAAGCGCTTCTTCCCAAACCGTACGCGCTTCTTCCTTATTAGTAGCACGGAACCCTTTTACTCCGTAAGCATCTGCAAGCTTCACGAAATCAGGGCTGCCAGAGAGATCAATATGACTATAACGATTGTCATAAATAAGCTCTTGCCATTGACGAACCATACCCAGTACTTGGTTGTTGATAATAACAACTTTAACCGGAATATTGTTGATTGCGCAAATAGCTAGTTCCTGCGCACACATCTGCATGCCGCCATCGCCATTGATTGAAACAACAACCCGATCTGGATTAGCCATTTGAGCACCAATAGCGGAAGGGAAGCCGAAGCCCATTGTTCCAAGGCCGCCGGATGTTACCCATGAACGCGGTTTATTGAATTTGTAATACTGAGCTGCCCACATTTGATGTTGACCAACGTCAGTCGTTACAATCGCGTCGCCATTCGTCGTTTCATGAAGCATTTCAATAACCCACTGCGGCTTCAATTCAACTTCTGAATCATTATAGCTGAATGGGAATTCCGCTTTAGATGCTTGAAGCTTCGCACGCCATTCATCGGCTTTGTCCGCGCGTTTCGCTTGTTGGTTAACCAGTTGAAGTACGGTCTTAACATCTCCAACAATCGGAATATCTGTAGGCACGTTTTTACCGATTTCAGCAGGATCGATATCGATATGAACGATTTTGGCATGTGGAGCAAATCCTGCAAGCTTGCCAGTTACACGGTCATCGAAGCGAGCACCAATATTAATGAGCAAATCTGCGGCTTGTATGGATTTGTTCGCCGTATATGTGCCGTGCATACCAGGCATGCCCAGCCATAAATCATTACCACTTGGATAAGCACCTAGACCAAGCAATGTGGTCGTAATCGGAATTTCTGTTTTGGTTACAAACTCTAGAAGCTCTTCATGGCCTCCGGAGTATATAACACCGCCGCCTGCAAGAATAAGCGGACGAGATGATTCTTCAATTGCTTTAATTAATTTATCTACCTGCAGCTTATTAGGCGATACGGTAGGATTATATCCACGAATACTGACGTCCGTTACCGGTCTAAACAGTGTTTTTTGTGCGGTTATATCTTTTGGTATATCAATCAATACAGGACCTTTGCGTCCAGTGTTTGCAATGTGAAAGGCTTCGTGAATAATGCGCGGCAAGTCTTCTACATCACGCACTAAGTAGCTGTGCTTCGTAATCGGCATCGTAATACCTGTAATGTCCGCTTCTTGGAAAGCATCGCTTCCGATAAGACTAGAGATGACGTTACCTGTGATGACTACCAGAGGTACCGAGTCCATAAATGCGGTAGCAATACCTGTTACTAGGTTCGTTGCACCAGGACCAGATGTTGCGAGACATACTCCTACTTTGCCGCTTGCGCGTGCATAACCGTCAGCCGCGTGAATTGCACCTTGCTCATGACGAGTAAGTACGTGATTGAAATCGGAGAAGCCATGCATCGCGTCGTAAATGTACAACACTGCGCCTCCAGGATAGCCAAACACGCAATCCACGCCTTCTAACACCAAACTGCGAAGCAAAATCTCAGAACCGGTAATTACTTCAGGCTGTCTCAACTTTTCCATTAATTCTTCTTTTGATTTCAGTGTTGCACCATGCGTGACCATCGGTCATCCTCCTCTCAAAACAACAAAAAAACCTTCCGACCCTCATGCTTCAAATAGAAGCAAGAGGGACGAAAGGTTGAACTTCCGTGGTACCACCCAAATTCGTTAAACATCTTGCGATGAATAACCTCCACAGGTAAGAACGTATATTCAAAGAAACGTCCATACCTTTGGCACTTTAACGCTTGCCCTGCGATTTCCCCTAATACGCAAATGCTTTTCAGGGAAACAGCTCCGAGGTGAGCTCGCAAAAGGGATTTTGGCGACGGTTGCAGCTGATCCGTCTGCTCTCTGTTCAAAAGAGCCCTTAATACTTCGTCCTCATCATTGCTGATAACATATGATTGAATAAGAATTTCTTTTATTATATGCGTACATTTCCTGTTCGTCAAGAACAAACAGCATTACCTCACATAAAAAAGACGGCGCATTTACTAATCGTTCCTCATATACTAGCATAGCCCGTAATCGGCAAACTCATTCAGTCAGGAATGATTCAGATGATTAGAGCACGAAACGCTAAGACAGATGATGCTGAAATATTTCGTTTAATCCAGACCGAGCTCATTCCAATGTCCTATACCGTTCACCCTTTAGACGCCCAAGTTATCCGTGACCTTCCCAACAGATTTAGAAGCGGCACTACTTATGTCGCGTCCGCAGGGAAAAAAAGCACCCCATACGGGTTTGTCCATTTTGAGCAGACAGGTGAAATATTATATGTCGATATGCTCGTTATTCACCCCCAGCATCGCAATCGAAATTGGGGAAAAAAACTGATGGCAAGCTGCGAAGCTTACGGCTTAGCTCATCAATGCATAGCAGCACGATTATTCGTAGACGAAATTAACTCGAAGGCGCGGAATTTCTATACACGTCTTGGTTACTATACGATCGGCTATTACCCCGAACTGCGTTGCTATGAGATGGTTAAGCCGCTTGCTCCGCCGCAGCCTCAATAACGATTAATAGTTATTATAGCCTTGGTAACCTTGATTGCCTTGATTGTAACAGGTGTTGTATCCGCCGCAGCCACAGCCGCAATTGCCGCCGTTTCCACCGCCAAATCCACCACCGAAGAACGGAATTAATCCTATAACCAACAGATCAAATAAGACTAGCGGTAATAGGAAAGCTCTCGCTTGAACGACTTTGCCGTTATCTACTGTTCTAATTTGTTCTAGCTCCAGCTTGTCATGACCTACTCGTACGAGCTTTCCTGAAACAGTAGTACCGTCTTTACGTACTGCATAAATGGATTTGCCGATTAGTTTCCGTGCATCTTCACTGGAAACGTTACCCATATCAAATCCCTCCTTTCCCGTTGTCCTATAGCATATGCTAGGAGGGTGGATTCGGCTTGTTTATTTGTCCGATAGATAGATAAATAGATTATTCCAGGTATAGAAAAAGAGGTTGTCCCGCAATGGGACAACCTCTTCATATAACAAAGCTTAATAGAATACTAAGCTTCGATTTTCGATTTTGCAACGCCTGCAAGGGAGTTGAACGAGTTGATGTCGTTAACAGCCAAGTCAGCAAGCATTTTGCGGTTAACTTCTACGCCCGCAAGTTTCAAGCCGTACATGAATTTGTTGTACGACAAGCCGTTTTGACGAGCAGCCGCGTTAATACGAACGATCCACAATCTGCGGAAGTCACGTTTTTTGTTGCGACGGTCACGGTAAGCATACATTAATGACTTACCAACTTGCTCTTTCGCTGTTTTAAACAGACGATGCTTCGAACCGAAATAACCTTTAGCTAGCTTTAGAATTCTTTTGCGACGACGAGTACGGACAAATCCGCCTTTGACTCTTGCCATGATTGGAAACCTCCTGTGGGTTGTTTTTGCTTATTATAATGGTGTAGCGATTATTTCAAGTTAGCTAGGCTTTGTTTCAGACGATTTACATCGCCAGCAGCCATAAGCGGTTGACTAGCAAGAACGCGTTTTTGACGTCCTGATTTGTGGGACAGCAAGTGATTTCTATAAGCTTTATAGCGTTTCACTTTACCAGTACCAGTAATTTTGAAACGTCTTTTCAAACTGCTGTGTGTTTTCATTTTAGGCATGACAATTATCCTCCCTTGATTTAAGTAGTAGTTTTGGGTGCCAAAATCATGATCATGCTCCGACCCTCAAGCTTAGGAGCGCGTTCAACGCTGCAGATTTCGGCAACTTCTTGCGCAAGGCGATCTAGAATCTTTTGTCCAAGCGAAGCATGAGCAATCTCACGACCACGGAAACGAACAGAAGCTTTCACCTTGTCGCCCTCACCAAGAAATTTCACAACGTTACGGAATTTCGTTTGATAGTCATGCTCGTCAATGTTAGCACGGAACCAAACTTCCTTAAGGTCGACGATCTTCTGATTTTTGCGGGCTTCTTTTTCTTTCTTTTGTTGCTCATAGCGGAACTTTCCGTAGTCCATAATTCGACATACCGGCGGTTTAGCCGTCGGAGCAACGTTTACGAGATCCAGACTCAAGTCAATTGCCATTTGCATAGCATCGCGAATCGATTTAATACCGATTTGCTCACCTTCAGCGCCTACAAGACGAACTTCTCTTGCACGGATCTCATCGTTAATTTGATGTTCTCTGCTAATAACGTGCCACCTCCAAATTTGGATGCTTTCATTTCTTTGTGACAAAACAAAAAGATGCGGGTTCATTAGAACCCGCATCTCATAACCGTTCAGTCAATGCCGCTCTCATCATTTCATGCGAAATGCTTCGATAAGCTAATCGATATCGATTATCGCGAACCAGTCAGCATTGCCGAAAGGTGAGAAGCGGGTGCTTCTGCTTGTGCGTATTAGGTTGTTAACAATAGTACTGACCTACTATACCATAGCCTAATCACAGGTGTCAATCTATAATTTGATCATAAGCTTATTAGAGTTGTTTGCTTTGTACTTCTTCTAGTCTGATGACACGAGTATGCTCGGTGTGACTCCACTTTTTGTTGTTTTGCGTGAAGAAAGCATGCACCGTAATCGGCCACCATGACAAAGTGAACAGCAAGAAGGTTGGAATTCGCAAGTAGAGCTTCCAAGGCACTTTTGCCAAATACATCGACAATGGAATTTGAGCAAACACATACAGCATATACGGAACACTCAGCCATAATGGCAGCATGTTATATACCGACTGAACACGATCTCCACCCGATAAGATGATATCGCCCCAAATAATCGTCGTGATGAAAAAGCCTGCCAGATAGTTATACGCATTAAAAACATACAACGAAGCATCGATCTTCGTCATACTGCGCTCTCTAATACCTTGCCACAGCAGCGGCAGCATATATTTGCGCGTAACATCGAAATGACCTTGCATCCAGCGAAGACGTTGCCGTGCCGATGCTTGAAACGTAATTGGCTTCTCATCAAACACTTTAGCCTCGAAATTAAACTTCGGATAGATCCCCTTCTGAATACAGCGGACAGTGAACTCCAAGTCCTCTACAAGACTGGTAGCGCCCCAGCCCATTTCCTTGAGGAGCTTAGTTTCAAAGCACATCCCCGTTCCTCCGAGGAAATTAGCCAGCCCAAGATTGGTTCTCGGCAATTGCCATAGCCGATTACAGAACCAGTAGTTAATCGCATTAGCCGAGCTGACCCAAGAGTCATTCGGATTTTTCGAATCGAGATAGCCTTGAATAACTCGGTGACCATTGCACAAATCATTATTCATATACTGGAGAAAATCCGTTGCAACGAGATTGTCGGCATCAAAAATGGCAACACCATCGTAATTTTTCGGCATTTTCCACAGTTCCTTAAGCATCCACTCAACAGCAAAACCTTTACCACGCTGATTCGTATTTTGCCGTTCGCAGGCATATACGCCGTCATAGCTGTTTACAACTTTAACCGTTCCGTCTGTGCAGTTGTCGCAAATAACGAAAATATCGTACAACTCACGCGGGTATTTCATCTTTTGTAGGTTTTCAATAAGCGCGCCTACTACCTGTTCTTCGTTGTGAGCCGCTATCAGTAAGGCAAATGACTTCTGAGGCGGATGAGAAAGATCTTCTTTTTTACGTCTCCAGCCGAAAAAAGTTAGAAACAGCTGGTACAAGCCTAGTACTGCGAAAGCAATTTGAAACACAAACATAATCGTATTAAACATTCGGTACTGCCCCCTTGAGACCCCGTTTTAATTGCCCATTCATATTGCCGCTATATCTTGCAGCGACACCGACAGGCTGTTTATTATCTCTCTCTTATTTTTAGCGCGGCGCTTTTTCTATGTGAGCGTCCTGCGACCTTTCTTGATTTTCCACACATTTACCTTCTTTGTCAAAAGCTTAATTAGCCGCCATATCGCATAATCCAGCCGGAAAAACGCTTCCATGGCCATGGAACACCTTCGTTACCTCCTTTTGCGACTTGTCGCCCTTATTTTCATCCATTTGCTGAATTTTTAGCACCACAGTCCTTACTTACGATTAAACTTGTGATAATGTTCCCTATGTTAGCCTTTTCAATGTGTCGAATAAGTGACCATAACCTAACTTTATTCGCTATATCTCTATCATCCTTTCCAATCCTTGCACTTTGTAACACGTTTCCCCAATATTCCTTATCAAAATAAAGCTGCAATTAGCCTCTTAATAAAGAAATCAAAATTCAAGTTCCTTATTTTTTGATCCAAAACGTGTTAATATCGTTTATAATGTTTGCGAATTGAGCTTAAACGCCCGAAGTTTTTTAGGAGGATATGGATGAGACGAATGATTGGATGGCTGAGAACTCGCGAAGAACAGATGCTAATCTGGGCAAATCGGAGACGAGTACACAGAAGGTTCCATCGATGGCTCGGTAAATGGCTGAGCACGGTAACACATATGGGAGGCGCCACATTTACGGTCATGAGCTCACTGCTATTCGCGCTCTTAGCTCCGGCACCTTGGAATTTAACAGGATGGCATTGTTTTACAGCAGTATTTATAAGTCATTTGCCCGTTTTTATTGTAAAAAGAAAATTCAAGAGACTTCGTCCCTATCAGGCACTTGAGGGTTTAAACACGGGGAGAAAACCGCTGATTGACTCGTCTTTTCCATCTGGACATACGACAGCAATCTTCGCGTGGCTCATTCCCATTGTGTCAGCAAGCGGGGGGTTGTTCATCTTTGTATTGCCAATAGCACTTTTTATAGGCTTATCGGTCGGGTGGTCGAGAATGTATCTGGGACTTCATTACCCTTCCGACGTTGCCGCCGGTGCCCTTATAGGTACACTGACGGCATTGGCGGTAGAATATAACTGGGTAACTACGCTTTAGCTGATCTTATTGATCTTCCCCGTCATTGCCCTGTTCTGCAGTTTCAACAACTTCAGCTTCAGCAGCTTCACGGAGCGCCGTTTCCTTCTTGCCTGCTCGGTATTGCTGAAGCGCAGCTTCACCAATAACAGCTTCCAGACGGTAAATAGGCTGGCCTTTACCCATAAACTTCATCTCATACTCCGTAAACACAAGATCCTCACGCGGAGCATCTTTATGAAGATGAAGAGATATGTTACGCATTAGAAGCTCCATTTCGGAGAAGCTGTTCAATGAAAACTCAAACAAAGATTGTGAATCTGTCTTAAAATGAATCTCTCCACGCTCGTTCAGCAGCTGACTGTATTTCGCGAGAAACCGCGGATGCGTCAGCCTGCGGCGAGCGTGTTTGCTTTTTGGCCATGGATCACTGAAATTCAGATGGATTCTTTCCAGCTCTCCTGGTTCGAACATCGACTCGATGTTCTCGATATTGGCGCGTAAAAGCGCCAAATTCGGCGGTTGCTCGACACCTTTTTCAAGCCATATTTCACGAGCCTTCTCGCTTGCGCGTCGAATAAGCTCATCATACATGTCAACACCAATGAAGTTAATATGCGGGTAGCGTGCGCTCATA
Source organism: Pristimantibacillus sp. (assembly GCA_048976605.1). GTDB lineage: Bacteria > Bacillota > Bacilli > Paenibacillales > Paenibacillaceae > Pristimantibacillus. The sequence goes on from JBHGUX010000060.1 coordinate 11,550, forward strand.
TTGCTAATAAACCGCCCTTTGCCCATTCCGAGCTCTACATAAATAGGATTATCATTGCCGAAAAACTCACGCCATTTCCCTTTGAGCGGCGCTGCATCTAATACGACCAAATCTGGTTGTGCTTCTATGCTTTCGAGTATTCCTTTTCTTCCTCTTAAACGCATTGTGTTTAGTCCTCCTAAAAGTTAGCAAAATCCTTATTCGTAAGCCTTTAATAAGCTAGTCCTTATTGTGCCTAAGTTCAGCCCTATTGTAAAGAGTGCTCATAATTAAAAAGCCGCAGGAAAGTCCCTGCGGCTGTTAGTTTGAATCCGTAGCTCAGATGAGCAATTGGTAATCAATCGGCTTATCATTCGAATCCAATTGATAGGTCTCTTCAAGAGCCAGGTTCAGCTTCTTGCGTGCAGACACCTCAACAAGATGATTGTTGTGAAACCGTATGCCACTCAGTGACATAAGTTCTTTCACTGTTAATTCGATTGTTACTTTGTCATCACCGTGTAAAATTTTTGTTGGTTGACTCATTTCTATCACCTCATCGATTTAATATACATCATTTCCAGTTAATCGACGTTATATGACTATCGGTGCGAATAAGGCATGTTAGGTTTTTTTATTGTCGTGTCGCACTTTTAATATAACAGATCATGTAAGGTATAGCAAGCCTAAAATATATTATCGCCAATATATTTCCCAGTTTTTTTAATCCTTATCCATTTAAATTCGAGGCATGGCAATTCCCTTTGATTTTCGATAAAATAGAGGTGGCAATTCATATAGAAGGAGAACGTAATGGATATATTGCAGCAGACGTCCGAACAGCCTTTGTTGTGGGGCGATAAACGATTTCATACATGGAACTACGAAATGCGGGAGCAATTCGGCGGCAAAGTGTTTAAAGTGATGCTCGATGCGGGCTTCACCTGTCCTAACCGTGACGGCTCAATTGCCAAGGGCGGATGTACATTTTGCAGCGCCCGAGGATCAGGCGACTTTGCTGGCAGCAGACGGGATGATCTCGTTACCCAATTCAACAACATACGCGACCGGCAGCATAAGAAATGGCCTGAAGCGCAATACATCGGTTATTTTCAAGCTTATACGAATACTTATGCACCCGTTGAAGAGCTGCGGGAATATTATGAAGAAATTTTACTGCAGCCAGGCGTTGTCGGCTTATCAATAGCTACCCGTCCTGATTGCCTGCCTGATGATGTCGTTGATTATTTGGCTGAATTGAATGAAAGAACTTATCTATGGGTCGAAATGGGGCTGCAAACGGTCCATGAATCAACCTCGGAATTAATCAATCGCGCACATGATACAGCATGTTATCTAGATGCTGTACAGAGACTCCGTGAACGAGGGATTCGTGTTTGTGCGCATATTATTTACGGCTTGCCGCAAGAAACACATGAGATGATGCTTGATACCGGACGTGCTGTTGCCAAAATGGATGTACAGGGCATTAAAATTCATCTTCTTCATCTGATGCGAAAAACCCCGATGGTCCGTCAATATGAAGCAGGGCTTCTGCGGTTTCTTGAACAAGACGAATATGTAAAACTTATTGTAGACTCACTAGAGTTCCTGCCTCCTGATATGATTGTCCACCGGCTGACAGGAGATGCCCCGCGTGATCTACTCATCGGTCCTACATGGAGTTTGAGGAAGTGGGAAGTACTGAATGCTATCGATGACGAGTTGAAACGGCGCCACACTTCGCAAGGCAGACTATGGGAGAAAGTATAATATGGGGTTTCTTTCAGTCTTAAGCATGGCTCATAAATGGATCGCCGAGCGAACGTTCCCCGGTGATACCGTAATCGACGCTACCGCAGGAGGCGGTACTGATTCGCTGACGCTTGCTCAGCTAGTAGGAGCGAACGGTAGTCTATACGTCTTCGACATTCAGCAAGAAGCACTAGATCGAACTCGAGAGCGCCTTGATGGAGCTGTTCAAAAGAACCAGCTTCCCCGCGTGAAGCTATTGCTTGATAACCATGCAAGGATGGCTGAGGCTCTTGAACCATCCGTCCACGGTGCTGTTGCAGCGATCATGTTTAACCTAGGTTATTTGCCAGGCGGTGATGAGACCCTCATCACACAGCCCCCTTCAACAATCGCCGCTTTGAATGCAGCATTATCGTTGTTACGGCCAGGCGGTATCGTGACCTGCGTCCTATATCCAGGGCATCCTGGCGGGGCTGATGAAGCAGCGACTGTTGAAGGATGGGCAGCGCAGCTTCCAGGCGTAGAATATACAACCGTTCTATACCGCCGAACACAACGGCAAGCTGCTCCTTACCTGATTGCTGTGGAGAAGAAGCAACGCTAAGCGCCTAAATGATGATCGTGCATGACCTGATAATCTTATTGCAGTGAGAATCATCCAAATTGAATCACGGGAGAGAGAGACAATGACTGTGCAACCATATCCTCTGCAGTTTCAACCTGAATTAAAAGAACGGATTTGGGGCGGAAGAGCGCTGGAGCAATTCGGCCTAGCACTTCCTGAAGGATCGATTGGTGAAGGCTGGATGATCGGAGATCACCCTAATGGTACAACTAAAGTAATCAACGGCGAGCTGGCTGGTAAAGGGTTGGATGAAATCCGTGAGACCTACGGCCGCGAGTGGTTTGGTACGAATGGTTCTTCAGAGAAGAATGGAAGATTCCCTCTGCTCATCAAGCTTCTCGACTGCAATGATGATCTGTCAGTACAAGTTCATCCTACTGACCATTATGAAGGGTTGCCTGCTGGGGAACTTGGCAAAACAGAAATGTGGTATATACTCGATGCTAAGCCCGATGCCAAAATTATCTACGGCCTTCAAGAAGGCATTGACCGTGCTTCAATGGAAGCCGCAATTGCCGAAGGGCGCATCACAGACACCCTTCAGGAAGTGAACGTGAAGGCAGGAGATGCCTTTTACATTCCGGCTGGTACCGTACATGCGCTGTGCTCAGGTGTTCTTGTAGCCGAAATTCAGCAAAACTCCGATACAACCTATCGCTTGCACGATTATGATCGTCCAGGTCTGGATGGCAAGCTTCGCGAGCTGCATATTGAGGACTCGTTGAATGTGATCGCTTATGAAGGTTCAGGCGCAAGTCGAATGACGACAGATCATGTTTCTGACGGTGAGTGGTTAACCATCGCTTCCTCTCCATACTTCACAGTTGAAAAAGGGATCGTTAGCTCCCCTGCTGCCTATATAACCTCATCTTCCAGCTTTATTATTCTAGTTATAGCTGAAGGCAGCGGTACGATTAAATGGGCTGATGGCATGCAAAAGGCTAAAGCTGGTGAATGCTTCCTGCTTCCCGCCAGCCTAGGCAATTATAAGCTGGATGGAAATATGACCGTGCTTCGAAGCGTCGTCCCATCCTAATAACAACAGCAGCAAGCAGAAACGGCTTCGCCGTCCTTTGGAGGCGAAGCATCGTTTCGCGGTGAAATAGAAGCGTATTTATTAAGCAAAACATATAAATTCTTATATTTTAAAAAAAGGACTGCTCCACAAGGTGAATGATTCTCACCTGTGGTGCAATCCTTTTTTTTGTACGCCTAATTGCTCGTCAACTGAATCTCGCTGCTCACCTTGAGCATGAACGGCTTCGGTACTGGCTTACTCGTTCCACCATCTAGTGCATACAGTACAACGAGCAGCGTATCGGTATCTTTGTGAATTTCTCCCGACTCCAAATAAGCAGTCAAATCGAATGGCAATCTTTCAATTACGGCATGCTTATAGAGCTCTTTCTCCGACAAACCAAGCGAGGAGAATGCTTCAGACACATCTTCAGGGCGTTCTGACAGCTTGCGCATCCAGCTAGCCCATACCGATTTCTCCATCGTAAAGTCCCACCACGTTTTACGCGGTTTATAATTATGATTCAAGAAGTAGTCGTATTTCATCAGCCCGAGCACGACATCTAGATCAATCGCTTCTTTCCCGTTAACAGCCCCTGCTTCTTGGTAAGACGTCAAGAACGCCCATAAACGCGAGAACAAATCTTCAAGCTGATGACCAATTTTTTGCCAGCCGCGCTCTTCCCAGTAGTCGCCGAAGGATTGGAAGAAATCAAACGGAGAAGAGAATACGGTCTCTACAAGGTAAAGTAAAGTCCGGTCCATCCGATGTGCATTCCAATACTTCTCCAGCACATCCTCCACTCGTTTAATTCGCACGATGTCGCCGAATGGCATAAGATCATTGCCGAGCATTTCATAAGGGGCACGATCCATATAAATATATCCCCACTTAGCCGCATCATTCCGCAGTCCTGTTCCACGCAGCATTTTCAAGAAACCAAGCTGTAGTTCTTCAGGCCCAAGAGCAAATACATCATTAAACGTTCCTCGGAACGTATCATAATTTTCCAAAGGCAATCCAGCAATTAAATCGAGATGCTGATCGATTTTACCCGATTCCTTCACCTTCGTCACCGTTCGTACCAGCTTCGGCCATTTCTGACGTCGTTGTACAGCCTCATTCGTCGGATCATTTGTTGACTGTACGCCAATCTCGAAACGGAATACGCCTGGTGGCGCATGCTCCGCCAAATAATCAAGCACCTCTGGACGCATGATATCGGCAGTAATCTCGAATTGGAATACGCAGCCGCGATGATTCTCAATTAGAAACTGGAACATTTCGAGTGCGTAATCCCTTTTAATATTAAATGTCCGGTCAACGAACTTAATCAGCTTCGCACCTTGGTCGATCAAATAAATAATATCTGCCTTCGTCCGCTCAATATCAAAGTAACGAACGCCAACCTCAATACTCGATAAGCAGAATTGACAGCTAAATGGACAACCCCGACTCGTCTCAAAATAAACGACACGGCTGCCCAATGTTGGGATATCCTCTTTGAAACGGTAAGGCGACGGCAACGTAGCAAGTTCAAGCTTAGGCCGTCCAGGTGTAATAAGCGTCTCAACATGGTCTTCACGCTCTTTGCGATAAGCGATGCCGAATACCATATGATACTTGCCCGCTCCTTGAATCTCTGTCAGCAAATGATGGAAGGTCTCTTCTCCCTCGCCAACCACGATAAAATCAACCTCTGGGATTCGTTCCATCCAATAGTCGGTGTCATAGCTCACTTCTGGTCCGCCAAGGATGATTTTCACTTTAGGATTAATTTTACGGAGCATATTGATGACCGTAATCGTCTCTTCAATATTCCAAATATAACAAGAGAACCCGACTACATCGGCATTCCGAGAGTAAATGTCGGAAACGATGTTCATCGCTGGATCTTTAATCGTATATTCGGCAATGTCAATATCAAAATCCGCTTCGCTAAATGCCTTAAGACAGCGCAATGCGAGCGAAGTGTGAATATATTTGGCATTTAACGTAGATAAAACAACTTTCATAACGATACCTCTCTAACTTAAAGCAAGATGACTACTATTGTACATAAAACCGAGACAAAAAAGAAGAGGCTTCCCTTATGCGCTCTTACTCCGCTTGGGAAAACCTCATCATAAATCGAAAGAATAATAATTAATAATTAGTTCCTTACATCAATATAAAGCTGATCTTTCAGTTGCATATCAATAACCGGGAATTGAACACGCCACTTGTCATCGCCAAGTGCAGTTACTTCATCCCCTTTAAATCCTCTAGGTTCAAATCCGAATGTACGATCAAAGGAGATCAGCATCTGGATACGTTCAGTCGGCAGCATTCTATGAAGCTCATGACCGATGTTAATTGCCCATGATCTCAGTTCTGCAGTTGTGGCACTTCCATAGTACGTATAGAAGACGGGATCAATATTTGCTTTAAACACGTACCAACCAGCTGAATCCTTCTGCACTTCCCAATTGGTAAATGAAATGATGCCTTCATTCGTATTAAGTGCCCCAAATTCATTGGTCATCAGCTCTGAGATGCTGTCCATTGAAGCTCCGACGAGTGTATTCGGCAGTGTTGGTTCAAGGAAGGCTACTTCTTCAGGCTTCTCCGGCAATAGGCCAGCTAGAATGCCTGCATGTGAAACCGAAACAGCAAAGTTCAAATCAGCCTGTGATGTATAGCCAGAAGAGGTGATGCCAATAAGCTCCCCGTACTCATTAAAGAGAGCACCGCCGGAACTGCCGTGATCGATCGGTGCGCTTGTCTGAAGATAACGAATGCCGCCCTCATACACAATATTGCTGATTAATCCGTCAGATACAGTATTTCGCACACCAAGAGGACTGCCAATAGCGATAACTTTTTCCCCTTTTTTGCTGCTTATGCCACTCCCAAGGTCTACTGCTTTGATACCCATCGATTCCTTGGTTTGAATAATAGCTATATCCGATCTTTCACTATAAATAGCAACGCCTGATACATCGAACTCTTCACCATAAATCGTGCTGACCGTTGCAGAATTTGCGTCTTGCATGACATGATGGTTCGTCAAGATCCAACGATCGCCTATAACGACACCACTGCCTAACGCATTATTGGTCATAATGAGAACAACACTCTCATCATTCTGATCGACGATTTCTTCAATACTTAGTTTTACCCGCTTAGCGGCTGTTTCTTTTTCATATTGTTCTAAAATTTGCTTTAGCTCATATTCCGTCGTTGTAATTCCAACGATTTTGTCGTTGTTATTCCATTTCACTTTCGCACCTAACGCTTCACCAATAAATCTTGCTGGAACGAAAGTAACTCCTCCTTGAACGATAGGAGCTGCATCAAGCTTTATGGTCTTGCCATTAACGGTGGCTTCCTTCTTGCCTACCTTCAACGTTACTGTTACACCATTCTTGCTTCCAATAATGGTCTCTGTCGTGGGTTCCCATGATACATGGGCTTCCAGTGCAGTAAATATCGGGCGCATAGGTACAAAGGTCACGCCATTCTTCGCAAAAGGTGCTGCAGATAGAGAAAGCTTCACACCATTGACATACACTTGAATAGATTTTGCTGTCGTCTTAGCAGCTAGAGCGACTGCATTGGATACGGGAGTGGAAGTTGCAGCCTCTGCCACGTTCGTAAGAGGAGATAGTAGGAGGCCTGCAACAAGCAATGGACTTAATAAAAATTGCGTTAAACTTCTTTTCACGTAAATAAATCCTCCAAACATTAACTTTATTCCCATATTGGTATGTAGGTTGTTTAATCGTAACATCTCTACTAGTTGCTTGTCTATGAAAACGGTTTTCATAGGCAAGTATGGAAAGCCAACCCTGACTGCGTAGAATTGGCGACTTAATCGTGGTATAGTGGAGCAATGAATAAGCAGGAGGTCTTCAGGAATGTCCAAGAAACAGCAGAGCTCTAACAAAAGCCAATCACCTAACAAAACCTATACGGTGGATGAGCAGGCAGAGCTGCTTTCTTTTTTATTAGCGCATATAACTAATCAGGGCCGTAATTCGATAAAATCATTGTTGGCACACGGACAAGTGACCGTCAATGGCAAGGTCGAAACGAAATATAATTATCCTTTGACACCAGGACAAACGGTCGTTGTACACAAAGAAAGAGCATCAGAAGCAGTTCCGTTGATGGGGCTAGTGATCTTGCATGAAGATGACCATCTCATTGTTGTCACGAAAGAGGCAGGCTTGCTCTCGATTGCTACCGATAAAGAAACGGATGTAACGGCTTACCGCCAACTAACTGCGCATGTGCGAACGAAAGATTCTAAAAACCGCATTTTTGTCGTCCACCGATTGGACCGCGACACATCAGGAGTAATGATGTTCGCGAAGAGCGAGCATGTGCAACAATTATTACAGAACTCTTGGCAGGATGTTGTGAAGGAACGCTCCTATGTCGCCCTCGTTGAAGGTGCTGTCAAGAAACCGGAAGGTACGATCTCCTCATGGCTCAAAGAGAGCAAAACTCTTAAAATGTATTCTAATCCTCATCCGAACGATGGTCAGCATGCTGTTACCCATTACAAATTGCTGCAATCGAACAGAGCCTTCTCCTTATTGGAGGTTCATCTGGAAACGGGCAGAAAGAACCAAATCCGTGTTCATATGGAAGATATCGGGCATCCTGTTGTTGGGGACAAAAAATACGGTTCTAAGACGAAGCCTATTCCGCGTCTAGGTCTGCATGCTCGTGTTCTTGCATTCGAGCACCCTATTACAGGGAAGTTGCAGCGTTTTGACACCGGTATTCCCAAGCTTTTCCTTTCCCCTTTTCGAACCGATTCCAACAAATAAATTAACTAATAAAGGATGATATGATGTTAACTATTGGCGAATACAGTGTAGGTTTTGTGAAAGATCCGTTTGGTATTTTGTCTGGCAAACGTTATGAATTTCTAATTAATATTGAGCTTGATGAAGAAGATGAGCTCTACTCCGATAAAGGCATATACTTGCGAGTTCTATATAGTGTAGAAGAAACCGGAAACCGTATCGTTAAGCAAGAGTTTATTGAGAAGGAAACAGAGGTTCATCTCGATTTCGAATTAGAAGATGATGAAGAAGAACTCGTTAAGGCTTTCTGTCTGGCTCATTATACAGAAGCTGACTAAATATAGGCTAGCACTGACGGACGTCCATAGGGCGGCGAAAGAACGTTGAATAGACCAAAAGGCAGTCCTGCGAAGGACTGCCTTTTGCTTTTGCATGCAACTTTACAACGGTATTCGATAAGAAGAATACTCCTCTACTATATGCTCACCGTTGTTATAAACCCACTGGAATGAAAACTGATTTCCTTCATAACGCGTTCTGCTGCGGATGTCCGGCAGGATCACCGCTTCAAAGTTACCCGTAATGGTCTGCTGCAGACCACGAATCCGCTCTTCATTCGATTTATGCATACGCAGAGCTTCCTCTTCGGTTGAAGCTGTCTGCATAAAATAGGATATACCGATCTCTTCGTCACTCATATCATCACGCAAAGGCACACCAGATCCACGGAATACTTCCTTAACCGTTTCATTCCAGTCCCTAAGCAAATCCATCGTTATCTCGTACATACTATGAACTCCTCTTCTTCACTTAACTACCAATTCGAACCGCCAGATGAATTACCGCCGCCTCCACCGGAATTACTATCACTTCCGCCTCCGCCGCCAAAAGAACCTCCGCCGGATGAATGTCCGTCTCCAGATGAACCGCCCGAGCCCCAGCTTGATCCGCCGGAAGAGTTATTGCGCATCATCTCTTCTCTTCGTTCTTCGGCTTCAGCAGCTTGATGCTCCCGATTCATCTGATCGACGATCTGATTCAAACCAGCCATCTCGCTTATGGCTTGGGCATACATGCCTGCTGCTATCATTTGCTCCGCTTGTTTGCTTAATGAACCAAAGCTGCTGTTATAGGCACTGCGATTAATTTTGGATCCTGTGCGCCGATAAACCGTATCATACATAGCCTGTGCCTCGCGCATCCGGCGTTCAGCTTCACGTTTTTCTTCAACTTTACGGTTGACTTGGCTTTGTAGTCCATTAACTTCCTTCTCATATTGCCCAAGCTCCGATTCGATATTATCCAGATGATAAGGAGCCGCTAGCAACCATCCCGACAATGTACGATAAGCCTCGTTAATAACAGCATAAGATTGCTGCCAAGCAGCATTGCTTGGGAGAGCTTCTCTTCGCACGAGAGATTGGATACTCTCGAATTGACTCCATAGCTTGCTATTATATTGCTTCGCTTTAGCAAGACGTTCATCCAGCTCTCTAAATATACGAGTACAATCTGCTACTATCGAATCGGCCTCATGGTAACGTGTAAGCCAGCCATCCAGCAGCTCTCGTACTCGGTCGTATTCCTGACGATCAGCTCCGCCCAATTGCTTCAACTCCGGCAACTGCAAAGCGGCATCTTTCACATCCATCTTCATACGATCGAATCTTTCTTGCAGCGCAAGCCAATGATGCTGGGCATAATTCGTACGAATATAACCGAATTGCTCATCAATAATACGAATATCAGTCCCATATAGAGCTTGCTTCATTTCCAAGTAATCCATATCTTTCTCATTTTGTTTCTTTAACTCCGCTTGTCGATTAGAGCCTCTGATTGCCTCTGCCAGCAATTGATCCGCTTCAGCTCCCAGTTGGATCACCTCAGCCATGTTTCCTTCTTGAAGCTTGCCGTACAATCGCTCCATTACTTCATGTGCTTGATCAACTAATGCATATGGATTAAGACGCATAATGGCTCTTCGAATTCCGTTCTCTTCCGTAATTCTTTCAATCTCAGCTCTGCAATCTGTTGATACGGCTGGGAATGAACGATACTTGTCCAAATAGCCGCTGATCGCGTTCACATGGGTTTCCAGCGTATCGCTATCCTTCCATGCTTCTCCTGCTGTTTTATCAGCTTCAATAGGATCAAATACTTCAAGCTTATCTGCCTCAATGAGCTTAGCATCCAATCTTGTTAATTCCGAATAGATAGCGGTAAAAGGGAATGTAGTTCGCGACTTCTGTTCATCTGTTTGCGCTCGTAAAGCTGGCAGCCGAATATGAAGGTCATCGGTCGTCTTTCTTACACTTTTATCGGCTGCCACAATGCGTTCTATATCTCCTCTGAGCGATGCAATCTTCGCTTCAGCATCGTTAAGTACGGAATACAAGCTTGTATATATCGCATTCAATTTAGAGAAATTGAACGGAAACACTTTTTCACCATCTGCTTTGATTCGCAACTGATTCAATGAGACCAGCAATTCGGATAAGCTTTGATCTACTGCTGCTACTAATTGCTCAGTGGTTCCTTGCACCAAGCCGACAAACGGTTTCAATTCACCATTCGCATGCTCGACATCCACCATTAATTCCGCAATTCTATTTTGTTGCTTGTTCACTTTCCGCTTCTTCAACCAAGCCATTATGCCCAGTACAATAATTCCAGCAGCTAACAGTAGACCTAGCAACCACAATAGTATGGTGTTGTCATTTACTCTCGTATCTGATTGAGGTGATGTCTGTCGAATAGGTTCAGAAGTGGGACGCGAAGCCGAACTGTTCGGCTGCTTGGTTACTATCGGTGCAGCTCCTGTTCCAGTCTCCTCTGAGTTAGGTGCTGCCGTAATAGTCGGCTTAGTCACTTGAAGACTATCTGTTGCCTGCATAAGAGACAGTGATGCACCAGCAAAGTCTCCTTCCTTAGCCAAAGGTATAAAATGCTCATTAATCAATTCCGTCAACTTCGACTCCGAATTACCATTACCATCATAATCAGAAGGCAGCTGATCGATAGCATCCTGCAGACTCGAATTATTGAAGTTTAATTCAATCCTTCTCTCGCTCTTCGAGATGACTAATAGGACATCATCACTTTGAAGCTGCCAGCCTTTATACACTTTAGTCGCAAATACCGCTGGATCCTCACCATCCAAGCTGTCGATAGTCAGTACATGGAAAATGTATTTCCCTTCCTGTGCGGCCTGTTCTAGTTCCTCTGATGCAGAATCCGCGAACATTCCAGCCAAATCCTGTACGAACCCTTCCGTCTTCTCAGGAATAGCTGCGGAATACACCAAGGGAGTCGCTCCGAACAGAATGATAACAACCACAATCATCCTGAATAATCGTTTCAATGAAAGACCTCCATATCTCATACATACCTGTAATGAACGGTTTTAGGTTTACGTTAGTTACGATACCTCGTTTACTCAGGCAATGCAATAACAAGACTATTTTGAAATAGGCTGGATAACCAGGCTTCTAATATGCCATGTTATTCAGCCTATTTTATTTAATCTAGAATGCATGTATTGATTAACGCATAAGCTTGCGAATGACCTTAGCACCGAGCTTAGAGGTTGGATACCGAAAGGGAATATCAAATCTCGTCGTCTGCCTCAGCAAACTTTTCTGATGAGAGAACGTAAAGAAGGAGCTTTCTCCATGGTACCGTCCAATTCCACTATCGCCTACACCGCCAATTGGTAAATACGGTGAACCAAAATGCATAATCGTATCATTCATACAGCCTCCGCCGAACGACACTCGTTCTATGACCTGTTGTTGCCGCTCCAAGCTGTTGCTGAATAAATATAACGCTAGAGGTCTAGCCTTGGAAGACACTTCGCTAATCACTTCTTCCAGTGAATCGTACACCATTAAAGGCAATAGCGGTCCGAATATTTCCTCTTGCATAATAGCAGATTCCCAAGTGATGCCCTCAATTAATGTCGGCTCGATAATACGTTGCTCTGCATTCGTACCGCCACCGAAAAGAATGGAGCCTTCCTCTAGAAATTTCGCTAATCGATTATAGTGTCGATCACTGATCATATGAACATAGTTTTCATTCAAAAGCGGTTTTTCTCCATAAAACTCAGCTACCGACTGCTTCAAAAGCTGAATGAAGTTGTCTTTAACCTCACGATGCACATACAAATAATCTGGTGCTACGCAGGTTTGCCCCGCATTCGTGAATTTGCCAAAGGCAATCCGCTTAGCGGCTAGCTTCAGATCAGCATCGTTATGAACGATACAAGGGCTCTTCCCTCCAAGCTCAAGTGTAACCGGAGTAAGCTGCTTCGCAGCTGCAGTCATTACAATCTTACCAACTGCAACGCTGCCGGTGAAAAAGATATAATCCATTTTTTCAGCTAACAGCACGGTGCTGGTCTGCACATCGCCTTCTACAACGGTTGCCCATTCTGGCGCGAATGCTTTGCGAATAATATCTGTCAAAACAGCTGATACATGAGGAGCAAGCTCCGATGGCTTCAGAACAACCGTATTCCCCGCCGCAATAGCACCAATTAACGGTACAAGCGCAAGCTGAACGGGATAATTCCAAGGAGCGATAATAAGAGTGACACCGAATGGTTCTGGAATAAGATAGCTTTTACTACCCATATGGGTCAGCGGTGTCTTCAATCGCTTCGGTTTAACCCAACGTTTAAGATGCTTAATCGTATGGGTCAGCTCTGTTAGAACAAGCCCAAGCTCCGTTAGATAAGCTTCCTGTTCCGATTTGTTCAAGTCTTGCTTGAGTGCATCGAATATACGACGCTCTTCACTCTTAACTACTGCTCGCAAAGACTGAAGCTGACGCAGTCGCGCTTCTACTGAAATTGTTCCTCCAGCATGGAAAAACTGGCGTTGCTGTTCAACAATTGACGGGATCAATTCGTTCAAGTCATCACCTTCTTCTATATAATTGGTGCCGCGTATATATTAATAAAGACGTCTGTTGCAAAGGATGATACACCTATGGATGTAAAGCGGATCAATTCACAAATAGAACGAATGAAAAGTGATCTACTAAGGCAGCAATCGCCTGATGGCGCATGGCGGCTCTGCTTTGATTCCGGCACAATGTCAGACTGCTACTTCATTATTATACTCCGGATGCTTGAACGAAGCGATGAGACTCTTATTCATTCACTCGCAGATCGAATCGCCTCAAAGCAGTACATTGATGGAGCATGGAGAGTATATCCAGATGAAGCCGAAGGGAACTTAGACGCAACAGCTGAAGCCTACTTCGCCTTATTATATTCCGGCTATTATGTTATGAATGATCCAAGGCTCATTCGAGCCAAACAGTTCATCCAAAGCAAAGGAGGATTATCTCAGGTTCGCTCCCTCCTCACTCAAGTCATCCTATCCGTCTCTGGGCAGGCAGAGTGGCCAAGGTCGCTTCGCATCCCTCTGGAAGCCTTTTTCTCCGGACATAGCTTTGGTATTGATCTATTTAGTCTCTCTGGTCATGCTCGCGTCCATCTTGTACCCATCCTTATTATGGCGGGAGATCAATTTGTTCGACGTACGTCGAGAATGCCTGACCTATCCGATCTCTTTCTTGGCGGACCCAAACGGTTCGTTAATGATGCGACATGGATTGCCGCTTTAACCAGCTTGCTTCATTCTTTCCCCATATCGGAGTGGCTGTCTGCACAATCACCTTCTGCCAAAGAAAAAGCAGAACAATTTATGTTCGAGCGCATAGAGCCTAATAGTACGCTGCTCACCTTCTCTACCGCAACGATGCTCATGATATTATCATTGCTGTCACTAGGCTATAACCCCTATTCACCTGTGATCGATAAGATGATCACTGGTATCCGTTCATTAATGTGCAGAGATCGATCTCATGTTCAGGTCGCATCTGCAGAAATATGGGATACAGCTATGCTTACTCATGCACTTCACCAGGCAGGTGCTCCTGTCTCCTCTTTCGAACATACAGCGAATTATTTGCGAGAGAGGCAACAGAGCCGCAGGGGTGATTGGGTGCTGCGCAACCCAGACACACCGCCCGGTGGCTGGGGATTCTCAGACGTCAATACGCTATATCCTGACGTCGATGACAGCGTGGCTGCGCTGCGTGCCATAAGACCATACCTCTCTGACTCCAGTTCCCGTCAAACCGACTGGGAACGAGGGTTGAACTGGGTGCTTACTATGCGTAATGATGATGGAGGCTGGCCTGCTTTTGAACGTGAAGGAACGAAGCTTCCGATCAGCTTCTTCACATTCGAGAGGGCTGCGGATATCGCCCTTGACCCCTCTACCCCAGACCTGACTGGTCGGACATTGCAATTTCTAGGGAATGAATTAAATATGACCATCATCGATAATCAAATTGAAGATACTGTGCGTTGGCTCCTGTCTCAGCAGGAGAAAGACGGCAGCTGGTATGGACGTTGGGGAATTACTTACACTCATGGTACAGGTGCGGTTGTACAAGGACTTACTGCGGTTGGTGTGGCCGATGACCATCCAGCAATTAGAAAAGCAATTAAATGGCTGCTCCAAATCCAAAATGAGGACGGCGGCTGGGGAGAATCCTGTCGCAGCGATAAGACAAGAAGATATATGCCGCTTCATCGAAGTACTCCTTCACAGACGGCATGGGCCCTAGATGCGCTTATCGCAGCAAGTTCACATTTGACACCGGCCATAGAGCGTGGAGTTGAAGCATTGCTTCATTCTCTCGAGCAACCTGACTGGACATATACGTACCCGACTGGCGCTGCTCTGCCAGGCAGTGTATATGTGCATTATCCGAGCAATAATTATATATGGCCGCTGCTCACTCTTTCTAATCTATTGAAGAAATATGTTGGTCCGTAGCTTTCCCATCACGACTCACTTGAGTTAGAAGAAGCTGTTGCCGTTATGAAAGTTGCATGGGAACAGCTACAGCTTCCTCTACATCTTGCTCTTCTTACCTTATTACCCTCAAAAACTTATACCCATTTCTTCTGATAAGCAGCAATATTCGCGAATTCTTCTTTAAACAACTGTGATGTACGAATATAGATAGGCAGCAGTTCAAGATACCTTTCCACATGCTGCTCATTCGGTTGATGATAATGCGACGCACCGACCATCTCGGATACAACATTCAATGAACTAACTTCGCCAATACTATATAATCCAAGAATAGCGGCACCTAGGCATGAGCTTTCGACACTCTCTGGAACATAAATCTCTTGATTGAAAATATCCGCCATTATCTGCCGCCAGAGCTCCGACCTTGCAAAGCCTCCCGTCGCTTGAATTTGGGACGGCTTGCCAATTAATTCTTCAAGAACCAAAGCTACTGCGTATAAATTAAATATGACACCTTCCAAAGCTGCTCGAATCAAATGCTCTTTCTTGTGATTAAGACTTAATCCAAAATATGACCCGCGTGCATTGGCATCCCACAGTGGAGCTCGCTCCCCTGACAAATAAGGATGAAAGATCAACCCGTCTGAACCTGGCTGTGCCTTGGCGGCAAGCTCCGTCAGCAGCTCATAAGAATCGATGCCAAGTTCAGCTGCCTTCTCAATCTCCGCTGTCCCTATCTGATCACGCACCCAACGGAAGATCATGCCGCCATTGTTGACTGCACCGCCAATAACCCATAGATCCTCTGTCAGTGCATAGCAAAACGTTCTTCCCTTCGGATCAGTAACAGGCTTGTCCGTAACCGCACGAATAGCTCCACTTGTACCAATCGTCACCGCCACAACACCAGGCTCAATCGCGTTGACTCCTAGATTGGAAAGTACGCCATCACTCGCTCCAATAATAAAAGGCGTCGATGCTGGCAGATTCATTTGAAGCGCATAATTCTGGCGCATTCCTGCAATTTTGTAAGTTGTGGGTACAGGGTCAGATAACCGATCTGCAGTTACTCCTGTTATGTTGAGTGCTTCTTCATCCCACTGCATTTCATGCAAATTAAACATACCTGTAGCTGTGGCAATGGAATAGTCAATGATATATCTGCCGAACAGCTTGTAGAATACATATTCCTTAATGGATATAAATTTATAAGTCTGCTCGAATAATGACTGATGTTCATAACGAAGCCAAGTTATTTTAGATAAAGGGGACATTGGATGAAGCGGTGTGCCTGTCCGTCGATAGATCTCATGTCCATTCCATTCTTCCTTTATTTTCTTTGTCCATTCCGCACTGCGATTGTCCGCCCATGTTATGCATTTTGTGAGGGGAACCCCTTCCTTATCAACCGCGATTACGCTGTGCATAGCTGAACTGAAAGAGACACAAAGAACATCCTCTGGATTAATTTCACTCTTAGCAACGGCTTGTCCAATTGTGTCCACTACTGCACTTAATATTTCATCCGGATCTTGTTCGGCCACGGCTGGTGACGGTGAATAGAGTGGATACTCTATACAGTGACTCGCAACAATTTCACCCTTTTTCGTAAATAGTAAAGACTTCGTGCTCGTAGTACCGATATCAACGCCAATCACATATTTCATACTCAGCTGTCCCTCCCAATTATGCTTCTTACCATAAGATACCTTTCTTCCTAATTGTCTGTAAACCTTTTAGCTTTATAATTGAATATAGTTGATTTGCAATCCATAGAAGAGGTAACCTTAACACTGGATAGCTTTAGCTACAATATTACAGGTAAGTGGAGGGAGAGAGGCAACTATGCCGCAATTATTATTTAGAGGAGTACCTGCTGATCAGCTGCGTTCGATTAGCGAAGTTCTGGCAACGGATCTAGCTACGATCTGCGATTGCGGAACCGATAATTTTACGATGGAATGTCTGAATACAACTTCCGTCTTTGGCGGAATTGCGGACGGTCAAGCATTCCCATTCGTCGAAATCGGCTGGTTCGAGCGTGGACAAGCGGTACGAGACAGCTTCGCCGACGCGATAACTCAGCACCTCGCCCGTATCAATATTACGGAGTCGGAAATCGCTTTCCGAACCTTCCCAGAAGACAGCTACTACATAAACGGCAAGCCTTGCGGCTAAAAAGTATAACTGTGAGGGGCGATACGCCCGGTGATATAAGGTCATGTAAGGCGCCAAGTGTTGCATTGCCAGCAGCGCAAGCCCTGGCTTAACGATGTGCGGGAGCGTTAAGCTCCCGCTTCCAGCTACTAAACCGTGGCTTAACGATGTCTCGTCTCGTTCACCAAAACCAGCTTTTCAACGGCATTTCTGTTAGAAGAAAATAAAGTATTAGACTGAAAAATAAAGTGTTAGACTGGCTCCCGTTGGTTCAGTGTCAGAAGAAATTAAAGTGCTATTTAGCCAATGTCTAAATCCATTTACAAGGGATTTTCTATCGTCAGTTATAAATAACAATGTGACGAATTAATCGATTATATCGAGGAAGGGGTTTATTAACCCGTATTTAGAAACTAAGAAGTAAAGGAGATATAATAATGGCAAAAGTTATTATTCACGCAACAACCACACTAGATGGATACATGGCCGACAAAGACGGTGGTATCGATTGGATGTTCGATTTTGAAGCTACGGACCAAGATTACGCAGTAGTCAATAAAGTCATGGAGGAAATAGGCGCCGTAGTTGGTGGCGCCAATAAAACGAACACGATTGAAGAAGGGGAGATCCCGTACGGTGGTATGTTGAAAATTCCAATATACCTCTTGACCCACGAAGCCCATGAACCAGTTGAAAAAGATGGTATTACGTATAGTTTCGTCGTTAACGATATTAAGCAAGCCGTTGAGGCTGCCAAAGCAAGCGCTGGCGATAAAAGTGTCGCTCTTTTGGGTGGCAGCATCTCCCGGCAATGCCTCAAACTTGGTTTAGTGGATGAAATCGTATTAGATGTAGTACCCCTGCTGCTGGGTGACGGCATTTCATTATTTGGCGGGCTCGAAGAGCGTATTAAGTTGGAGCGGATAGAAACATCGGCCTTTGCGAGTGAGACCCACCTACGGTACCGGGTTGTAAAGTAACGTATCATTACTAGGTTTTGAAACAGACTTCTTACCTTCATAAACATCAAAGACTTTATTTTCTCATTCATGGCTACCCCCGTTTGAAATATAGGGGTCAGTCTAATACTATTTTCTCAATAACTGAAGTTTTTCAAACTCTGAAACCGCGTCATATCAACATTTGCAGTCTAATACTTTATTTTCTTTGAACAATTTCGCCTGCCGTTTCAGTTGCTTAACGATGTGCGGGAGCGTCAAGCACCCGCTTCCAGCTACTAAACCACGTCTTAACGATGTACCGCATCGTTAAGCTCACCAAATCCAGCCTTTCAACGGCATTTCGTTTGCCGTTTCAGTTGCTTAACAATGTACGGGAGCGTTAAGCACCCACTTCTAGCCATAAAACCGGTGCTTAACGATGTACCGCATCGTTAAGATCACCAAATCCAGCCTTTCAACGGCATTTCGTTTGCCGTTTCAGTTGCTTAATAATGTACGGGAGCGTTAAGCACCCGCTTCTAGCCATAAAACCGGTGCTTAACGATGTACCGCATCGTTAAGATCACCAAAACTAGCCTTTCAACGGCAATTCTCCTGCCGTTTCAGTTGCTTAACGATGTGCGGGAGCGTCAAGCACCCGCTTCCAGCTAATAAAAAGGATCTTAACGATGCACCGCATCGTTAAGATCCTTTTTCACACGGTCTTGATCAATTTGATCAATTTGATCCATTTGATCAATCCGTAAAATGTATAAACTCATCATTATGACTTCGAATATAGTTGGCATTAAGGGTAATAGATTGTGGAGTGATTCGAATAAACTCATCATATTGTTCACCGACGATTGCAGCTAATGCCGCATCTTCAGCTAGATCATTAAGAGAAACTTGACCGTTCCTCTGCTCGATGACTGCTTTCATTTGTTCAATGCAATGAAGCATGGCCTCATCACCGAAAAGCCGCAATGCCTGAACGACTTCCTTCCAGGTGCCAGGCTGGTCCAATAGATAGCCGATCCATCCGTAATATTCCATTGCGGAATGCTTCGCATGATCATGCATCACATGAAACATCATCAGTGCCCTCTGACCTGCTGTCAGTTGTCCATACACCTGAGCCTTTATCTCTGGGCTTCTCGCCCTCACCTGCATTAGCGTCGGTTCAATGCAAGTCCAACCCAATATTGCATCATCCATGAATTCAAATTTTTTCCTATCCAATCTAATCAACAAATAACCACACTCCCTTCCGTTTATCTTATAACAAACGGATGAAATGCGGCTATTAAAAATTAAAATTATTATCAGCTAATCTAATTGTCATACTACATTTTCTCTTGCTTTGCTTTTACAGGACTGACAAATCCCTTGAAAGTCAAGACGATGATCTAGAACGGTAAAACCATATTCGCTTTGAAGACGCGTCTCTAACGGCATTAGCCAATCATCCTTAATTTCCTCAACTGTGCCGCATTGCGTACAAATTAAATGATGGTGATGATGGGCTTGATCACTGTTGCGCAGGTCAAATCTCGTTGCTCCATCACCAAAGTTAACCTTTTCCACAATATGAAGCTCGCTTAATAACTCAAGCGTCCGGTATACTGTAGCAAGCCCGATGTCAGGACTGCTTCGTTTCAATAGCATATACACATCTTCCGCGCTCAAATGATCCTTCTCGTTCTCAAGGAGTACTCGAACCGTCGCCTCACGCTGTGAAGTTAGTTTGAAACCTTTTGTCTTCAAATTCTGATTAATGGCTTGAAATTGTTCTTCTATATTCAAGGCTACTCACCTGCCTTTCTTTTAATCCCTTTAGCTAGCCTCTTCTTTATAATTATTATAACCTAGATGTAATTATAATCGAAAACCAGATAGAGGTAAACCGTTGAAAATAAAAAAACCTTAGCGGCTTGAATCCGTAGCTAAGGTTTCTCTGCAGCTGCTTCTTCATTAGAAGGCGGTTTAACCGCAAGTAATGCAAGCAAACAGCAAGCTATCGCACATCCGGCAAAAATATAAAACATTAACGCTTCACGCTTCATTATTACCGCAGCAATTAACGGTCCAAGCGCTACCCCAATAAATCTCATACTGCTATATAACGAGGTGATTGTCCCCCGCTGCTTCTTCTCGATTCCTTCTGTAATAAGCGCGTCCAAGCATGGCAAAATCAATCCAATCCCTGCTCCAGCTGCGAACATCAAGGAAAGAAGGATAAATATGCTTTTGGAATTTATCAAGCCGCATAAGAGCATAGCAACGGCCATTACAACAGCGCCTATGACCGTAAACCATTTCATCCTCTGTCTATTTTCACCAACCAACTTACCAGAGATAAAAGATGCCAAGCAGATTGCACTTAAAGGAATGGCCAATAAAACGCCTTTCCATATCCCATCAATGTGATATTGATCTTCCAAAATAGACGATAAGTAATACAGAAAGCCAAACATAACGAACATAGCAATACCGCCAATAGCAAATATGGCGTAGAGCCAATGACCTTTTTCAATCAAGATTGACTTGGTCGACTTAATAAACTGTTTCAAAGAATTATCCAATTTTTTCTGACCGCGCTTCTTAGGAACTTTGACCAAAAAAATAACAGCAATGATCGAAATGACGCAAATGACCGGAATAACCGCCAGCGGAAGAAACCAAACAACAAGTGCTAGCGCTGAACCTAATATCGGGCTTATGACTTTCCCAAAGGTATTCGAGGTTTCGATCATGCCAAGCCCACTGCTCACCTCCTCTTCACTGTCGAACATGTCGCCAACAAGAGGCAGTACAATTGGGAAAGCACCTGCGGCCCCGATTCCTTGAATAAATCGACCAAGTAAAATCATCATATACACATGTTCATCCATTAACCATGCTGCGAGTCCTGACACCAAACCACCGGCGGCAGCGAGCGATAGTCCTACAATAATAATTAATTTGCGACCAAAACGATCTGACAAATAACCAGCAATAGGGATACACAGAATGGATATGGCAGCATAGACCGTAATAATTAGACTGGATTGCATCACAGAAATGTTCAGTTCCTTCCTCATTAGAGGAAGTACGGGAATCAGCATGGAATTGGCGAGAGTCATAATTAACGGAATTGATGCTAGCGCCGCCAAATCCAGACGTTTCTTCTTCAACAGTTACTCACCTATCCCCCAGTGAAATAGAAAAGCTCATTTCTATGCCATAGTTGAATACCGCTCCCCTTGTTTAAAGCGACAACGTCTTCAACGGTTTCTCTGCTGGTCCTTCTACTACTTCTCCGCTAATCGAAAACCTCGACCCATGACATGGGCAATCCCAAGTTCGGTCTCCGTTATTCCACTCCACTTCGCAGCCCATATGGGTGCAGGTTGTATCCACAAGAAACAATTGCCCACTCTCATCCTTGTAGGCACCTGCTCTTTTACCATGAATCTTAACTACAGCACCTTCATCCATCGCAAGATCCTCTGGTCGCTTATGCACCATCTCCAGCTTGCCTGCAATAAGATGCTTAGCGACATCTACATTATCTACAATTAACTGGCCAAGTCCTGTTAAGGTTATGGAACGCGAAGGACTATACAGCTTTTCATAAGGATTGTCCTTTTCCATAATTAAA
Organism: Pristimantibacillus sp.; assembly: GCA_048976605.1. Lineage (GTDB taxonomy): Bacteria > Bacillota > Bacilli > Paenibacillales > Paenibacillaceae > Pristimantibacillus. The sequence continues at coordinate 33,306 of JBHGUX010000060.1, forward strand.
TCTCGTATGAGCAAGGCTGCTGCTGTTCCATTGGTCATTCCCCATTTACGGAAGCCGGTAGCCACAAATACATTCGGTGAGGAAGCCGTTATACGTCCAATATAAGGAATTTTATCCCCTGTAACTAAATCCTGTGCTGACCATCGATAGGCGATCTTTTTTTGTGCAAAATGCTGTTCTGCAAAATGGTATAGCTCTTCATAATGCTGAATGGTACAAATGCCTTGTCCGGTCTTATGACTCTGCCCGCCGATGATAATCAGCGTACCGCCATCCGCCGTATGAACCGACCGAAGAGATCGCTTCGGCTCTTCTGCACTTAAATACATACCGCCAGGATAAGACATCTCTGCCTCAATGCCAATCACATAAGATCGATCTGCATGCATTCTTGCAAAGTAAAAACCAAAACCGTCATAGAAGGGAAAATGTGTGCAGGAAACAACATGCTTGCACGCAACAGAATGTCCCTCCCTCGTAATGACCTTAGCAACAGAGCCTTGCTCCACGTCTACAGCAGTAGTCTGCTCATAAATGACACCGCCCATCTCAGTAAATTTCAGGGCGAGAGCATAGAGATACTGCAAAGGATGGAACTGGGCCTGATTATGCATGACAATGGCTGCTTTCGATGGGATATGCAGCGGGATTTGCTCGACATAAGAGCTTGGAATACCCAGCTTGCTGTACGCGGATAGTTCATCATTAAGCTTGCTTATGTATGAATCTGTATCCGTATATACGTAAGATGGTTGCTCCGAATAGTGGCATTCTATACCATGCTCTTCAACCGTATCCTTAATGAACTGGAGTGCCTCGGCTGATGCTTTGTAATACAATAATGCCTTCTCTTCACCTTCACGTTGTATCAGTTCATCGTAGATCAAATCATGCTGCGCCGTAATCTTCGCTGTGGTATGTCCTGTGGTTCCATTAAATAGCAGCCCTGCTTCGATAAGCGCTACTTTATATCCTTCCTTAGCCAGGACATAAGCCGTCGTTATACCCGATATTCCACCGCCAACCACTGTCACATCAACCGTAATATCTTGTTGGAGTTCAGGATAAGAGACAGGTGCGGGACCGTCCATCCAATAGGACTCTGGGAACTGAGGGATTGAATATGAATTGTTCATACATTCTCCTTTTCACATTTCGTCTAACAATTACTTTGCACCACAACAGAGTAATTCATTCTTGACAAAGCAGAATTCGATTAACGTATCAGAATAATTGGGGTATGTTTTGAAAAAGCCGTGGATTTGCTGGGATTATGTGTACCAAAAATGTATAATGAACCAAAATAAACGGGGGAGAGCAGCCATGTTAACTATAAATAATGGATCTGACACGCTCATCATTGTCATTCATGAAATTTACGGGGTTAATCGTTATATGCAAAAGCTGTGTGAGTCCTTATCCGATCAAGGCTTTGATCTTATTTGTCCAAATTTACTTGAACAAGCAACTGCTTTTGACTATACACAAGAGGAAATGGCTTATCGTCATTTTATGGAGGAAGTAGGCTTCTCGAATGCTTCAGCTAAAATTCAACATTTATTACTAGAGGTCAGAAGTAAATATAGAAAGGTCTTTCTTGCTGGTTTTAGTGTCGGAGCGACTATTGCATGGATATTAAGCGAGGATAAATTGATTGACGGAGTCGTAGGATATTATGGTTCGCGTATTAGAAATTATGTAGAGTTATCGCCAACATGTCCTGTCTTGTTGCTATTCGCACGAGAAGAGCCTTCTTTCAATGTCGACGAGTTACTTTTAACATTAACAAACCCTACTACGAAGACTTTAATATTTAACGGAAAACACGGATTCAGTGATCCTTATTCTCCAAATTATAATCAGCAATCGGCACAAGAAGCCTTTAAAGAAATGACACACTTTTTTCATAGCTCAAACGCTTGAACCATTTCATAATACTTAGTTGCTTATTCACTCTCGATCATTTTCTTTAATTCCGCATTTCGATGCTCTAGAAACCGTCTCATATATCGCTTTAATAGGAATCGTTCGACCAGCCAGCCCACAGCACCATACGGTGCTTCAAAGTTCAGCGTATCTTTCATGATTGTGTAATCGCCTTGCTGCTCGAAATGATGGATATGCCGAAGCCTCTTGAAAGCCCCTTTTTGCATCTCATCCACAAATAAATAAGGTGCCTCAAACTCAGTAATCTTGGAAGTCAGCGTCTGTCTTACGCCAAAATGAGTCGCCTCGAAAGTTACCGTCTCACCTGCGTTAATCGGACCCGATGTTACGCCGGCAATTGCACTCTCTTTGGTATGCTTCCAGACTGTCTGAGTATGGACATCAATATCCCTTGCCATGTCAAAGCATCTCACTATTGGAGCTGCAATCGCGATTTCTGTTGTTACAGTTACCATGTGCTCACCACTCAACTTTAATAATTACACTCATTTATTATCCCAGCGCAGATCATTAACTAACTCAATATCCGCGAATTTATCCTCCGATAACTCCTTGTCTCCAAATATGCCGCTTATTTGATTAAAGCCTGATTGTGTCCAGAATCTTAAAGCTGACCAGTTCTTCAGAGATACATTCACTCTAATTTCGGTATACTCCATTTTTCTAGCCTCAAGGATAAGCTGTTTAATCGTTTCTTGGCCGCAGCCATGCTTTTGGTATTTTTTATCGATGCATAAAAAAGCAAGGTAGATGGACTCATTGAACGGATAACCGTAATAAATATTAATGAATCCGATGAGCTCATTCTCTTGATCTCGGCTTCTTATCGTTTGAATCCGAAAATGATCCCTAATTCCTTCGGGAGGAAGAATACCCGAATGAAAGGCAGTATTTATATATGCAGCATCATATTCATTCCCATCCCATTCACTGCTATTGGAGCTGGACTTGTATAGCTCCTGTACGATACCTATCTCGGATTGGTCAAGATTTTCAATAACGAATGATGAAGTGTTCCACTTAGAGGGTATTAGCTTCATTGCGCTTCTCCTATCATTATATGATTCCATTACAGGACATTAGTCTCTCTTTCGACAACATCCTTCAATTTCCTTCTTTTCCCTCTACAACCATCGACGCATACCATGACCTCTAACGGGGACTATACAGATAAGCCTATGAGAGGAGTCCCATTCCACATGAGAATATGCCTATTTACTCTTCTAATCGTCTCTATGCTCAATAACCCTTCATTTGCAAACGCTGCTTCATTAGACCCTTCTGCTCCTGCTGAGGAGTACGCTCTATTCACTCGCCTGCAGCCTTATATTACGGAAGCCATTACGAATTATTATGGACAACCACTCCAGTACATGCCCGATCGGATCATTAGTCATCGCGGATCAATAATCACTGTTCAGATCACAACCTTCCAACAAGCGCATAATCCGCCTTACGGTACGGATACCCTTACCTTTCGCGACAGCAATTCCTTTAATAATAGGACTCCCTTAGTTATACGCTATCTTCATAAAGGAGACGAATGGAGTGCTATTATCGAGCGGTTCAAAGCGGCAACACTTCATGATATACAAGCGAGCTTCCAACTTCAGTTGAACGGCTATCAAAAATATGAATATGGTCAACTACTCCATGCCGCCGAGCATGAAAAAGAGCTCTTGCCGCTTGTCGAACTGAATCGACAAGCTATACAAGAGCTCCTGCATCCCGTTAAACCAGGCTTCAAAAACACGATCAATCCGGTAACATTCCTCCAGGCCAGCACCGGTTATATTGTTCTTAAGCAACAAGATGGCATGAACGTTGTTCACAACTTAACTCTTACGAAGAGCGGTTGGAAGCAAGTCTCGGTGCACCGCAGGCAAGGCCTTCGGATGCAATCCGAGTTACTTTGGTATATGCATTAGCCTATGAGCTTATCGACTTATCATCTGGTGTCGCATGTACGTTTCGACGGATCGGATATAAGTAGAAGAAGCCCAGTGCACACAATAATGCAATAATTGGAATAATGCTCAGCATTGCACGAATTCCGAAGAGCGCAGAGGCTGTCTGATGCGGGGCATCTGCGATATAGTCTGTCGTCTCCAGAATAATACCCGCAACAAGTGCCTGAAGTGATACACCCCAGCGAACGATAAAACCATTCATTCCGAAGTACATCCCTTCACGCCGTTCACGCGTCCGCTTCTCATCATCATCTATCACTTCTGACAATACAATTTCGAGCAATACCATCAATCCAGCCAGACCAATACCAACTAGTCCCGCTGTAACCGCTGCAGCAGCTACGGTCGTAACGAATAGAAAAGGAATCATGGCAATCAAGTAGCAAAGAACAGCAAGAAGAATCGTATTTCTCGGTCCCCATCGCTGCACCAAACGCCCCCATATATATACGAAAGGAATCGCTACGAGGAATATCGCTCCGAGCAGAATTGTACTGCTCTCATCGGAAGCGCCAAGCACATACTTGGTGAAGAAAGGAATGGTGGCTGGCAGCATGGCGAAGGTGAATTGGACGAAGAAGCTGCCGGTGACATAGAACAGAAATGCTCTATTCGAAAAGGTGATTTTAATCGCTTCCTTAAAGCGAATCGTGGCAGCTGGAGCTGTCCCTTTTTCCTTGCTTCCTGTCAAAGTTATAACGAAGAATATCAGTGCAATAACTGCGAATATAACACCCATCATACCCCAGCCAAGGCTGCTTCCATAGACCATCGGAGGCAGTGCAACACCAATAATCATTCCGATAATACCTAACATTTGACGCCAAGAAGAGACATTTGCCCGCTCCTTGATCGTAACGAACAGCTCTGGGAAGAGTGCCGAGTAATTAAGCACAACCATAACGAATACGATATCGTAAGCCAATATGATAATTAAAAAATACCAGAATAGAGCCATACCCGTTCCGACTGGAAACCAGATTGCTGTAAATAGCGCAGCAAGCGGCACCATCCCGAACATCATATAAGGAACACGTCTCCCCCAACGCGACTTCGTCCGATCGGACAAGTAGCCGAACAAGGGATTCAATACCGCATTGACAATACCATGAATGATCATAGCCAAGCTGATTAAATAGGGTCTTACACCTAGAACATCTACATAGTAGAACACAATGTAAGTTGCAAAAGCTTGTGCGATTAAATTTACAGATAAATTGCCCGAACTGTAAGCCACCTTTTTCCCTAAGCTTACATCTGCCATCAACTTCACTCTCCCAATTGAAATGCTGTCTCCAACATCTTAACTGATTATGTATATTTATTCCATAAATATGTGTTTATTCAAAATGAAAAAAGAGACCTCGCGGGTCTCCACTTAAACTGCCTTTATCATTCGTGTATAGCGATGACCGCTAATGTCCAACTCGCCATCCTCTACGTAGCCCATTTTCACATATAGAGCATGCGCTCGATCATTGTATTCTTCTACGATCAGCGACACCTTATCATAGCCTTCACTAAGCGCTTTCTGCTCAAATGCACCCATAAGTCCTTTCGCGATCCCTTGTCCTTGGAATGAATCATGTACGGCGATTGAATCCAGGTAAAATTCACCCGGTCTTGTCTCCGGTGTAATCACATAATCCTTCTTGCCCAATTCACGCTCTATACGTTCAATAAACGGTTTATCCAATGCCTCCGCCTCGTTGCCACCGTAACAGACGAGAATACCTGCCACTATGCCATCCCGTTTGTCTGCAATCACATGGTTATAACTAATCCGATTGCCCTCTGCCTTATAAAACAATGCCAAAATCCGCAGCGCTTCCTCCTCATCGTCAACACCCGCTAACGAGCATGCGATTGAACCAATCGCGGAATGCAGCAATGGCATCACTTGTTCTACATCTTCTCTTTCTGCAGCCTGTATCATGTTGTCGATTTACCTCCTGAAAATGTGCATTATTGTTCTATTTTATCGTAATATGAATGATTGTATCATGCTATAATCAAGCACAGGTGATTATAGGATATGAATAATACAAACAACTATACTTATTTCAAGCGCCCATATGGCATTACGAATAAAAATTTCCCTTCGGCTGTGTTGGCCTCAGCCGATACAAGTGAACAATTGGTTACTACTTCCGATGGCGATGCTACCTTCTTTCGTGCATTGGAGCAGCAAGGAATCAGACTGAACAAGCGCCAGATTGCTGCGGTACGCCATCATGAGGGTCCATTGCTTACACTCGCAGGCGCAGGCTCTGGCAAAACTTCTGTACTTGTCTGTCGGACAGGTTATTTGTTGACTGTGCGCGGTGTATCGCCGCATCAACTGCTATTAATGACCTTCTCCAAGAAGGCCGCAGAAGAGATGCGTGAGCGGATCGCCCGCCTGCCGAATATGGAGCAAGGAGCAGCGGCACGCATCGAGGCACGAACCTTCCACTCCTTCTGCTTGTTGTTATTGCGCAGACGCGGATATAAGCAAGCTATCCTTGGTGAGAGCGGAAGAAAAAACATCTTCTTCAAGAGATTGCTGCGTGAGCGGAATTTGCATGAAACGTACCAACCCGAGACCCTTCTCACACTGCTCTCCTCTTACAAAATGCAAATGATTGCAGTCAGTGATCTTCCTGACAAAACGGAGGAGGAGCAGCAGCTTAAGCTATTGTTCACTCTGTATGAGGAATGGAAGACCGCCGCTCATTTAATTGATTATGATGATATGCTTCTCGAGGCTTATCAACTGTTGCGGAGTGACAAAGCATTGCTCCAAACTCTGCAGAGTCGGTTCCGTTATATTATGATCGATGAGTTCCAGGATACAAACAAGGTTCAATATGAGCTTATTAAACTCATTGCCGAGCCGCTGCGCAATTTAATGGTCGTTGGTGATGATGACCAGACCATCTACTCCTTCAATGGGGCACAGAATGATTATATTTTGAACTTTGAGCAACAGTTCCCAGGTGCTAAGAGTGTTGTGCTTGATGTGAATTACCGCTCGGGCTCCGGCATCGTTGGACTTGGCAATTCGGTCATTCGCCATAATAAGCAGCGTCATATCAAAACATTGCAAACTGCCAAGCCCCATGGTACGCCGCCAGTCTTCGCACGCCCAGGCAATACCGATGATGAAGCAGAGCTAATAGTGAATACGATTGTCTCCCAGCAGAGCAAAGGTACTAGAGCATTCGGTGACTTCGCGATTCTTTTCCGAATGGCGAGCAGCAGTCGCGCTATATTCGACCAATTAGTTATGCGCCAAGTGCCGTTCATTGATTATGGCAGCGGCGAGTCATTTTATGAACAGTGGATCATCAAGCCCGTTATCGCCCATTTGCGACTAGCAATCGAACGGCGTAATTTCGACGCGATTGAGGCGATGCTGGCTACCTTATACGTCAAACCTGATCAAGCAATGGCCTTTATATGGAACGAGGATAAGCAGCAGCCGAAAAAATGGCCTTTAATTCATCTCACTCGCTTCCCAATGATTAAGGAGTATCACAAAGAAAAAATAAAAGAACGAATTAAGCTCATTCGCTCTCTAGAGAAGCTTAAGCCGGATACTGCAGTCCGTCTCCTGCGAAGTCATTTCTATGACCAATTCATAGAAGCAAATAAAGGCCAGAATTTAACCGAGCATAAAGATTCTCTGAAAGAAATGCTGGATGAACTCGAAGCAGCAGCCAAACGATTTGAGCAAATCGGTCCGTTTCTCGCTTTTATCGATGAGATTGCTGCCAAGCATGAGGAGATGAAGCGTCTAAAGCTGGATAATCGGACCGCTGATGCCGTGAACTTCATGACGATCCATAAATCCAAGGGACTGGAATTCCCCGTCGTGTTCGTCTGTGGCGTCTCTGAAGGTATACTGCCGCATAGTTCAGCGCTTGCAGCTGACAAGAACAGTGACCGGAGTGCTATTCAAGTGGGCGACAATAAGATTGAGGCGGCTTTGGAGGAAGAGCGGCGACTTGCTTACGTCGCTGTCACGAGAGCTCAGGAGGAGCTGTATATCAGCTCTCCATCTTATTACCGCGGCAAGCCTGCGGCCGTATCTCCTTTTATACTATCCGCATATGACTGAAATCTTGAATCGATTAGGGGCTGTAGTCATCATGATTGAACCATTACGACCATTTCTAAGCCTAGCTGATGCCGTTATTATTACGGATGAGAATCATTATATTCTTGCGATCAATGACAGCTACGAGAAAATTACAGGTTATACAAAAACCGATATTATTGGCAAGAAAGCAGGGATTCTACGTACACGCTATACACCGAAGCTAACTCATGACAGCATGAAGGAGAGCCTCAGCGCGGGAAATCCATGGTCTGGCGTATTCACGAACCGCAAGCGTGACGGCCATCTCTGGCATTCCTCCATTACGATCACCCCATATGAGTTAGAGGGGATACGTTATTTTATCGGGATATTCCGAGAGCTTGAGCAGCTACGCAGCGGTTTTTATTTGCCGGAGGAGAGAATCGGTTATATCCAGAGCTCCCTGCTCAAGGTTCTCGCCATTTCCTGTGAGATCCGCGACCCTGGAATCGAATCCCATCTGGTTCGGGTACGTGAGTTGACTGAACAGCTCACCCGTTCCCATAACGATAGACTGGAGCTCGGATGGTCAGAGGAGTACATTAATCAGCTGTCATCAGCCAGCATCCTTCATGATATCGGAAAATCAGGTATACCTGAGGGAATTCTATATAAGCCGGGTCCGCTTGCTGACTACGAACGTACCATTATTGAAATGCACTCGCAGATTGGTGTCGATATCATTGAGAAGATATTTAGAGAATTCAATGATGAACTGTTCACGAATGAATTGAATGCCAGCCGGAATATTACGTTGTATCATCACGAGCGCTTCGATGGAACCGGCTACCCGCATCAATTAGCAGGTGAAGCTATTCCGATTGAAGCACGCATCGTTAGTGTCGTAGATGTATTTGATGCACTGACGAGCAAGCGTCCTTATAAGGAAAAATGGCCTGAAGAGCAAGCTCTCACTTATATTAGCGAGCAAAGCGGACAACAATTCGATCCCGAGGTTGTGGAATCATTCCTGCGATTGTATTAAATATTAAAGAACCGGTCAGCAGCCCATTCATCTAGGCGTGCTAGCCGGTTCTTTGTTTGTTTACTCGTTGGAAGCCGCAATAAGTTCTATGCTTAAATACCTTTCTCCTTCAAGACGCTGAATCAATGGCAGTTCAGATAACTTAACGAACACCTGATCATTGAATTCGAATAAATCAACACCTGGGGAATAAAAACTAGTACAGTTCATAACGATTGGAGCTAAATCCGGGAAATGGAAACGGTATTCCATTTCCTTCTGCTCCATGTATTTCAAGAAAGCACGTGCACGAATATATGACTCTCCATGTAGACGAATGATCGGATATTCCGTCTCATTAAGCGGATAGATTGCTAATGATTGTGAAGAAACAAGCCATTTAGGAGAATGTTGAATAATAAAGTGAAGCTGCTCACTCGTAGGCGGCAACCCTAATGTTATTTGATAAGTGCCCTGCATCAATCGTATGATCTCAGACAAAGATACGAGAATAAACCCTGCAAATATTATTAGTGGACCTACACTGAATTCCCCAGTCATCAAAGTCATAAGAAGGCCAAAAAATAACAACCCATATCCCAAAATTCGTTGAATCGTAAACAAACCTTCACACTCCTTCTCTAGTCATTTCTGATGATAAATAAAAAATGGGACTAGCCCCATAGTGCAAGCTAGTCCCATTGTCATCTGCTGTGTTTATTCTGCTGGAGCTACGAAAGTACGAGCGGCGAACTCTGCGTCTAGCATATAGAACGCATTGCTATCCTTGTCGATCCTCTTCAGCTTCTGAATGATGCTGTCGAATAAGGATTCCTCTTCTACTTGCTCGTCAATGAACCACTTCAAGAAGTACATCGTCGCATGCTCGCGGCCATCCAGCGCCAAGTCAGCTAAGTTGTAGAAGCGCTTAGTATTTTGCTGTTCATGAGCATAACCATGTTCGAAAGCATCGAGCATAGAAGCATACTCATTCTTCGGATCGCCCATACCCGTAAGTGTAGCACGACGATTACGGTCATTCAGGAACTTATATATTTTCATCGCATGAAAACGTTCTTCTTCAGCTTGAATAATAAAGAAGTTAGCGAAGCCCTCCAAGCTCTCTGCGGAACAATACGCCGCCATCGCAAGATACACATGCGCCGAATAAAACTCAAAATTCATCTGTTCGTTTAATGCCTCTGCCAAATGGTCATTCATCGCTTATGCACCTCTACTTTCTAGATTTGTCCTTATTCTACCACAAAAAGAAAGGACGGCACTAGCCGTCCCTTGTAAATATATCCACAATATTCACGCTTTATCCGATCATTTTCTTCAACTGTTTGTACAGCTGGTCCGCGGATGATGCGCTCACAGTCTTTGATTTAACCATAACGAAGCACTCGAGCTTACATGTCTTACAATTTCCAAGACAGTCACTCTTCTTCATCTTGATATCAGGAAATTTCTGTTTCATCGCCTTGTACACAGGCTTCGTACCACAATTCTTCATATTGCGCGTACAGTATTTAATCTTCTTCAATCCGTGTCACCTCGCTACCGCATCGGTGTAATACTTTCCTCTACAAATGATATTAATTATCATTCCCAAAGTCAATAGCGGGTGCATGAAATTGAATTATTTCTTCAAAATTTCTAGTCCTTTTTTCAACTGCGTGTCCTCTTTTTCCAATTTCTCTCTGAGCCGCTCCAATAAACGGTATGCTGTTTTGTCGTTAAACTCACCGTCTACAGTCAGTTTCTCGGAAGATTGGAATTGACGCATCGCTTGAGCAGTCTCTTCCTCGAACAACCCTTCACGCCCCGTCGAGGTGTATCCGAGCACTTGCAGCATCGATTGCAGTGTCTTAACATCCTCACCATAGCTGCCAATCTTAAGCTCACTGCCCAGCGGCAAGGGACGAAGAGTCGCATATGAAGGCAACGCTACTGTTACATCCGGTGTAACGCCAGCTTTATGAATCCATGTTCCATCAGGAGTTTTCCATTGAGCTTCTGTCAAGCTGAGTACAGACCCATCTTTGAACTGTTGGAAAGCTTGTACGACGCCTTTACCATACGTTTTCTCACCGACAACCGTAGCACCGGCAGATTCCTTAAGCGCAGCAGTCAGCACTTCGCTCGCACTCGCTGATTGTTCGTTAACTAGTACAACGATTGGTATCGTCCAAGGCTTCTCCTGTTTCGACTTATACGTAATGACTTTACTGTCATTTTTATAGACCACCTGCAAAATAACTTTCCCGTTCGGAATAAGCTTATTAGCAATCTGAATCGTTGGCTGCAATAATCCTCCAGGGTTCGATCTCATATCGAGCAATAATTGCTTCATGCCTTGCTCTTGAAGCTTGGCAACAGCCTCGTCGAATTCTTCACTAGTCTTCTGAGCGAATTTGCTGATCGTCACATGGCCGATACCATAATCCAGCATCTCAGAAGTCACGGTATGAACCGGAATCGCTTCTCTTGTCAGCTTGATCTCTATCGGCTCCGTCTGCGCGCCTCTTTGTAACGTAAGCTTTACTTCCGTGCCTGTTTCGCCTCTGAGCATCGCTACTAATTCTTGAAAGCTTTTCCCAGTGAGCTTCTCGCCATTCACCGCGGTGATCACATCTTCTGGTTTAATGCCTCCACGTTCCGCAGGGGCTCCTTTCGTCAATGCATTCACGACGAATTGTCCATCCTCTTCGCGCACCTCTGCACCTACACCAGAGAACTCGCCTTCATAGCCTTGTGTGTAGGCATTCCCCAACTCCTCAACCAAATATCTGGAGTAAGGATCATCAAGTGAAGCTAACATTCCTTCGGATGCCCCATTGATGAGATCCTCTGGGTTGGCACCATTCAAGTAATCGTCCATAATGGTTTCGTAGGACACGGTGAAATTATGGAATGATGGCTCTTTCAGCATCGGATACCTTAGTCCCATCCAGAGCCATCCTATTATAAACCCAATAATCATAAATATGATCGCACCCATTAGACCTAGAGCTATAACTCTTTGTTTGGCTGCGTCACTGTTAAAAATCTTCACTTGCGTCACTCCCCGACTCTTGTATGTCTCCCTTAAATGTAGCTTATTTGAGGGGGATCGATCCATTCTTATAGCGTAATCCTTGTCTTAGTCCTTGCGGACAGCAAACATGCCTCTATAACCGCCATGCCTGCGCGTATATCATCTGGATTGACTAACGGCTCTGCTTCTCCAGCAACAACCTTCGCGAAGCGATCAATCTGAATAATATAAGTATTAAGATTATAAGGTCCTTCAATTCTTTGCTCATTGTTGACCGTTATCATAATCTGATCATTGGCGCTCGGTCCAAATGGATTAAGCACTTCAATCCGTCCTTTGGTGCCAAACACTTCAAGCCGGCTCCGATCGCTTGCCCACATTCCACAATCAAAGTTCAGGGATACATCACCAGGGAATTCTACAATTCCTGAAGACATCATATCAACACCATCATGCTGCTCCGAGAAAAAGGAATGCACCGAGACAGCGACAGGTTCTTTACCTAACAAGTATCTGGCTGCGCTAATAGGATAACAGCCGACATCATACAAGGAACCTCCGCCCCATTCAGCATGATAGCGTACATTATTCGTATCTGCAGCGTTATTGAAGGTGAATGCGCCAGTAATCCCTCGCAGTTCGCCAATTTCACCAGATGCTATAATTTCACGAATACGAGCATATCGAGGATGATGGCGATACATGAACGCTTCTGCGTATACTACTCCTGCTTCCCGACATGCATCTATTATTTCTTGCGCTTCAGCTGCGTTTAAAGCGATCGGCTTTTCACATAATACATGCTTGCCCGCTGCGGCAGCTTTAATCGTCCATTCCTTGTGCAAATGATTCGGTAATGGAACATAGATTGCATCTATATCTGGATCTGCGAGCAGTTCCTCATAGGATCCGTACGCCTTGGGAATTTGCAGCGCAGCAGCTGTTACTTCTGCCTTAGCCAATTCCCGGCTCGCTATCGCAGTTACTTCTCCTCGCTCTGATTGTTGAATAGCCGGTATAACTTTATGTATAGCAATACTGGCACTGCTCAAGACGCCCCATCTTAATTTCATCCTAGTTCCTCCATTTCATTCATTAATCTCGATATTTCATTATACTCTAAAACTGCCTTTCGCTTGAACCCCGCGTCGTTTTTCGCTACAATCATCCTATCATGCCTATGAATAGACAGATATGAGAGGGGCTAACTGCTATTATGTATAAACTCATTGCGATTGATGTTGATGATACGCTATTGAATGATGATCTCATCGTTACCGAAGGAACGAAGCTTGCGATGGAGAAGGCCATTGCACAAGGAGTTACAGTCACTTTGGCTACTGGCCGCATGTATGCATCTGCTCGCAAAATCGCCGATCAAATCAAACTTAATGTGCCTATCATCACTTATCAAGGTTCGCTTGTGAAGACGTTGCTAGATGGACAAGTATTATATGAACGCAGCGTTCCGACGGATGCAGCGAAGCAGCTGTATGCTTTTACAGAAGAACATGGTTTGCACTTGCAGCTCTATGTCAACGATATTCTATATGTGAAAGAGGATAATGCGAAGATACAACGTTATTCAGCCTTATCTAAAATCCCTTATGTCGTATCTACGGATTTCGAGGAACTTCTAGAACAGCCAAATACAAAAATGCTCATTATTGACGAGCCCGACTATTTGGATCAGGTCGCAGAGCAGCTCAAGACTCTTATTGGCGACCGAGCACATATTACCAAATCCAAGGCTCACTACTTAGAGGTCACGCACAAAGAAGGTACGAAAGGACATGCACTACGATTTATGGCGGAGCATCTTGGCTGTACGATTGACCAGACAATTGCGATTGGCGATGCATGGAATGACCATGAAATGATTGAAGCCGCCGGGCTTGGCGTTGCGATGGGCAATGCCATTCCAGCACTCAAAGAAATTGCTAACTTCGTTACGCTTACCAACAATGAAGAAGGCGTGCGCCATGTCATCGAGAAATTCGTTCTGCAACCAGCAGAATAAATAATAAAAAACCTCCGTTGCATGCAGCAGCTTGTCAATGACAAGCAACTGTATGAGACGGAGGTTTTTTGCTGTTATATCCCGGCAAGCACCTGATACCAGATGCCTTTCTTTGAATAAAGAGTCTCGCGTACTTCAGCCCAACCGCCTAAGTAGCTAATATCGAATAATCCTTCAGGAACAGTAAACTGATCCTTAGTTTCCTCGGCTATTTGCTCATTGACAGGTCGGAACCCATACTCGGCAAATATGCGCTGCGCTTCCTCGCTTTGCAGATAAGACAGAAATGCTTCCGCAACTTTTCGTGTACCGTGGTTATCGGCATTCCGATCAACAACTGCTGCTGGATTCTCGATCAATATTGTATCTTTTGGGATAACAATATCATAGGCTACCCCTTGCTTGATTCTTGACAGCAGCTCATTCTCGTACGTAACGATAACGTCACCTACACCGTATTCGAAAGCCGCCATCGATGCGCGTCCGCTCTTGTCTAGTGATTCAACATTAGCGTGCACAGCCTCTAGGAAGCTCTTTGCGTAAGCTGGATCTTTCGTCCCCGTATCACGCTCAGACTTCTTAAGACCAGCCCCATAAATAGCGTTGATGTCCCACTGAGCACCGCCCGATGTCTTCGGATTTGGATACAACACTTTGACACCCTTCTTCGTCAAATCTTCCCAATCCTTAACAGCAAGCGGGTTGCCTGCTCTTGTTCCAAGCACGACAACGGATTTGGTCACCAACCCTTCGTGGTTTAAAGCCTTCCAGTCATGCGTAATAAAGCCCGCGTCCGCTATTTTTTTCAGATCGCCTTCCATAGCCAGTATGGCTACATCTGCTTCGAACCCTCCAGCAATTGCACGAGCTTGTGTACCTGAAGCCTCATAAGATTCTTGAAAACTAACCTTCTGCCCCGTCTGCTCCAGCCATTGTGCTTGAAATAAAGGAAGCAGCTCTCCGAGAGCATCCTTCACAACGGAATAGGCACCGATTACAAGCGTCACATCACCGTCTTGTGCGGAAGAATCAACAGCGGCAGGATCATTCGTCTGCGTCTCATTGCTGCAGCCTGCTGCGGTTAACAGAAGTATTCCAGCCAGAAGAAGCGTGATCAAGCGCTTGCTTGTTACTCGATTAATTAGCATCTTCGCATACAACTCTCTCTAATTAAATATGAATCGGCATTGGATCTTCTTTCAGACTATTCTCTGCTATCCAGCTGTCATTTTCATTAAACAAGTAAGCCCGATGTACGAGAACATTCACATTATCGCCTGGTCGCAGCACTTCCTTCTCTAGTGAACGATAGGTAATTAATTTTACTTGGCCAACCAACAGTTCAACCATCCATTCACTGCCACGGAAATGTACGTCTTTCACCTTGGCATCAAGCGTTGCAGAAGCAAGGCGAATCTCTCCCGGTCTGCCAATCTCAATATACTCCGGACGAATAAGTGCTTTAGTTCCTGGATAATCGGCCGCCGTGTCGAAACCTTTGAGTACTCCGATGTCTTCAACTATCGTAGATTCACCGATAAAGCTTGCAACAAACGGCGTTTGCGGATTTTTATAAATATCCCAAGGGGTACCCTTCTGTTCAAGCTTGCCTTTACCGATAATCATTATTTCATCCGCAACTTCAATGGCTTCATCCTGATCATGGGTTACGAAAATAGAAGTGATGCCTACCCGTTCAATCATTTCCTTCAGCCATGTACGCAGCTCCGTACGGATCTTCGCATCTATGGCAGCGAACGGTTCATCAAGCAGTAAGAGCTGCGGCTCAGGGGCTAGTGCTCTTGCGAATGCAACACGTTGTCGTTGTCCGCCTGACAGCTGATGAACATAACGATTCTCCAGCCCTTTCAGCCCTGTCAATTCAACGAGCGATAGAACACGTTCGCGAATTTGCTCTTTCGGCTGCTTTTTCACCTTTAGACCAAATGCGATATTATCAAACACCGTCATATGCTTGAACAGAGCATAGTTCTGGAACACAAAACCGATCCCGCGTTCTTGCGGCGGCAAATCATTCACAATTTTACCGTGGAATATTATATCGCCAGATGATGGAGTTTCCAGACCGGCCAGCATCCGTAGAATCGATGTTTTACCACCGCCGCTTGGTCCGAGCAGTCCAATTAAATGCCCTTTCTCAATCTCAAAGCTGACATCTTGTACCGCATGAAAATCACCAAAGCTTTTGCTTAGATTACGAACTTCAATATGCATGGCTTAATGCACTTCCTTTCGTTTTTTGGCCCATTCCATAAGGAGCAAGAGTCCAACCGAGAAAACTGCAAGGATAAGGGCTATCCCATTAGCGGCAACAACATTAAAGTTCTCTACATCCTGATAGACTAGTGTTGTTGCTGTCTGTGTCTTATTCATAATGTTGCCGGAGACGACTAACACTGCCCCGAATTCACCAAGCGAACGTGCGACTGTGAGGACGATGCCATAGATAACTCCCCAACGAATAGATGGCCATGTTACTTTCCAGAAGGTGTACCAGGAATATGCGCCAAGCGTAGAGGCCGCTTCTTCCTGTTGAGCACCGATCTCCTGCAGTACCGGAAGCACCTCTCGAACCATAAGCGGAAAAGTAACGAATAAGGTAGCGAGAATCATACCCGGCAGCGCATATACGATTTTGAACCCTGCATCCTCAAAGAAAGCGCCCATTACCGTACTGGGCCCTAGAATAAGTACAATCATCAAACCGCCAATAACCGGTGATACGGCAAACGGCAAATCAACCAAGCTATTGAGCAAACGTTTCAATCGAGGCCCAATCCAATGCGCACGCACCAAATATAGAGCTAACATGACACCGAATATGGTATTAATAGCTGTTACAACAATAACTATAATGGCTGTCATCGATAGAGCATGCAGCGATTGAGGTCGAGTGAGTCCTTCTATAAATCCGCCC
Organism: Pristimantibacillus sp.; assembly: GCA_048976605.1. Classification (GTDB taxonomy): domain Bacteria; phylum Bacillota; class Bacilli; order Paenibacillales; family Paenibacillaceae; genus Pristimantibacillus. The sequence continues at coordinate 50,308 of JBHGUX010000060.1, forward strand.
CAGCCTTCTGCCCATGAGCCGGTTACGATTTCAATCAGCGGTACAATTAATAAGAGAATAAATACAACATAAGTGAGTCCAATCCACAGCCTTCTCATCGTCATGCTCCGAGCCTCCTCGATTGAATGAGGTTAACGGTCCAGAGTATCAGGAAGGAGAGCGTAAGTAGCAGCACAGAGATTGCGGCGGCCCCTTGTGGATTATCACTTTCTATTTCACCGAAAATATAGACTGAAGCAATTAATGTCTTTCCTGGTATATTGCCTGCTACTAATACCACTGCGCCGAATTCCGCCAGCCCTCTTGAAAAGGCGAGCATCGCTCCGCTTATAATGCCAGGCAGCATCGAAGGAAATATAATACTGAAAAAGGTGCGTGCTCTTGATGCACCCATCGTATATGCCGCTTCCTCCTCCGATTTGTCTAGCTCCTCCAGCAGTGGTTGTACGGCACGGATCACGAAGGGAAATGTAACAAATACCATCGCAATCACAATCGCAGGCTCATGGAATACAATTTCAATGCCAATCTTAGCTGCCAATCCACCTATAAAGCTGCCTGGGCCTAACAACAATAAAATCATAAGTCCGGTTACAGCGGTCGGCAGAGCAAATGGCAAATCAACCAAACTATTCAATAAACGACGTCCTGGGAAACGATAACGAATGAGTACCCAGCCAATAATTGTCCCTATTACCCCATTAATCAGGGTAGCAATGACAGCAAGCTTAATCGTAAGTAAGACGGCTTTCCATGAAATAGGATCGGACACACTTTCCCAAAACGGTTGCCAGCCTAATGACAGAGATTGTGAATAAATGCCTAGAATCGGCAGTACAATCAATAGAATGAAATAAAGCATGATCGTGCTGCGAAATCCGAAACTCCACCATTTGCTGCGAAACATGTGATTCACTGTGACCTGACCTCCAAACCATCGGCTCGAGCCGTAGGTGTTCACGATAAAATAGAATTCCTATGAATTAACTTGGTATTATCAATTTAGCAGACAATAACTGGATTAGTCAATAATAAATTAACAATATCCATGTATATTGAACACCCAAATCATTCATGCAAGACATCTTAAAATAAATAGCCCCGCATTTGTTCGAATGGAACCGAACAAATACGGGGCTAGCTTATTATTCACCGTCAATATAATAGACACTTTCACCTTCAGTAATAGTTGCTTGACCTTGAGTCAAATCAGTCATCCATGTGATAAAGGCTTCCGCTTGTGATACTTCAGGCAAGCACTTCACGATGACTTGATCCGTAAATTCCGTCCCGCCGACACGAGTGCCGCGACCATGAAGCTCATTTTCCAGCTTGCCGTACCATGTATAATCAACATTCACGAATACTTCCCGGTGCAATACTTTAACAATCTCGCCTGCGGCTTCTATACCCGCGACAGCGCCATCGGTATAAGCACGGACTAGTCCGCCTGCTCCGAGCATAATACCACCGAAATAGCGAGTGACGACTACGGCTACATTTTTCAAACCCTTATGCTTGATAACCTCAAGTATCGGTTTGCCAGCTGTTCCGCTTGGTTCTCCGTCATCCGACGCCTTCTGATGCTGATCACGCTCGCCAACCAAGTAAGCCGAGCAATTATGAGTGGCGCTTCGGTGCATTCGCTTGATCTCATCGATAAATGCGATTGCTTCCTCTTCCGTCTCTACAGGCTTCGCATATCCGATAAACCGCGATTTCTTAATCACGATTTCCCCGCTATCCTGTTGTCTAATCGTCGAATAACGTTCTAGCATAGATCAACCATACTATACCGCCAGCCTACAGACGCGCTTCGAGCTCAGCTTTTTCCTTCTCGTAGCCCGGTTTGCCAAGCAAAGCAAACATATTCGTTTTGTAAGCTTCTACGCCTGGTTGGTCGAACGGATTCACGCCTAGCAGGTATCCGCTGATTCCGCATGCTTTCTCGAAGAAGTAAACCAAGTAACCGAACGTATACGGTGTAAAGTCTGCAATATTAACGATAAAGTTAGGAACTTGACCGTCCGTATGTGCAAGCAGCGTACCTTCGAATGCTTTCTTGTTAACGAAGTCCATTGTTTTGCCAGTTAAGAAATTCAAGCCGTCCAGATCAGCAGGATCATGACCAATCGTTTGATGCTCAGCCACTTCATTCACTTGAATAATCGTTTCGAAGATATTCCGGTTGCCCTCTTGAATGAATTGACCCATGGAGTGCAGATCAGTCGAGAAGTCTACAGACGCTGGATAAATACCTTTATAGTCTTTACCTTCGCTTTCGCCGAAGAGCTGTTTCCACCACTCGGATACAAAGTGCAGTGCAGGCTCATAGTTAGCAAGAATTTCAGTTGTTTTGCCTTTGCGATACAGGGCATTACGGGCAGCCGCATATTGATAAGCCTCGTTCTCTGCGAGGTTAGGATTGCTGTATTCTGTAGCTGCATCAGCAGCGCCTTGCATCATGGATTCGATGTTAATACCGGCAGCAGCGATTGGCAGTAGACCAACAGCAGTCAATACGGAGTAACGTCCACCAACATCATCTGGGATAATGAAGGATTCATAACCTTCTTCAGATGCAAGCTTTTTCAAAGCGCCTTTAGATTTATCTGTAGTTGCATAGATACGTTTACGTGCTTCTTCTTTGCCATATTGGCGTTCCAAAGCTTCACGGAAAATACGGAATGCGATTGCAGGCTCCGTTGTTGTACCTGATTTGGAGATGACATTGATCGACCAGTCGCGTCCATCAATAAGCTGCAGCAAATGCGTAACATAAGTCGAGCTGATGTTGTTGCCTGCAAACAGGACTTGTGGTGTTTTGCGTTGTTCCTTTGTTTGCAGATTGTAGAAAGAGTTGGACAACATTTCGATTGCTGCTCTTGCTCCAAGATACGATCCGCCAATACCGATAACAATCAGTACTTCAGAATCGGATTTGATTTTATCCGCAGCCTTTTGAATACGAGCGAATTCTTCTTTATCATAGTTATGAGGCAGGTCGATCCAACCTAAATAGTCAGAGCCTGTACCTGTACCATTATGTAATTGATCGTGGGCGAGACGCACCTGAGCTGTCAAATTATCGATTTCATTCTGTCCGACAAAAGCCAAAGCTTTACTATAATCGAATTTTACTGTTTTACGCATTATTAGAAAGGCCTCCCTGAATATTATTGTGTAACAAACTATAGCTTTTAGAATATCGGATTCAACACGTAAAAACAAGCTTATAAACAATGAAATTCTGATGAAGTAGGCGTATAATAGAGAGAAATGCTTAGAATATTGATGATTATTTAATCTTCAATGTGACAAGGTTAAGGAGGAAAAGAGATGAAACGGGTAGGATTTATTGGATTAGGTGTTATGGGATTAGGGATGGCTTCGAATTTGCTTCGCAAAGGTTATGAGGTCACCGTCTTTAACCGCACTCCAGGGAAAGCTGGGCTGTTGTTAGAGCTTGGCGCCAAGGAAGTCTCTTCTGCTGTAGATGTGGTAAAAGAATCCGATGTTGTCATTACCATGATTAGCAATGATCAAGCCATTCGGGATGTATATTTCGGGGAAAATGGCATATTCAGCGCTGTGCGATCAGGGATGACGCTTATAGACAGCAGCACGATCTCACCTGCTCTAGCACTTGAACTTGCTGAGGCAGCTACACATAATGACGCACAATTTCTCGATGCGCCGGTTACCGGCAGTAAGCCTGCTGCAGAAGATGGCTCACTCGTCTTTATGGTAGGCGGTCAAGCGGAGACCATGCAAGGCGTTGAAGATATATTGCTCGCAATGGGACGCAAATTGATTCATATGGGTGCGAATGGCAGCGGCTCAACAGCTAAGCTGGCTCACAACACCGTAGTTGGTATTAATCTTGTCGCTTTAACAGAAGGTATGGCAATCGCCGCTAGCGGCGGCATCGACGGAAAGGCATTCCTTGAACTCGTTCAATCAGGAGGTGCAGCCAGCAGAACGGCAGATTTGAAAGGTCTCAAAATGCTTGAAGGCAACTATGATGTACAATTCTCATTGGAGCTCATGCTTAAGGATTTGCGCTTATCCTCAGTTCTGTCGGACAGCCTGAAAGTCCCTACTCCTATGCTGGAAGCAGCTAAGAGTCAATTCCAAGTAGGCGATTCCATGGGTCTAGGAGCACTGGACATGTGCAGTGTAGCTCAAGCTTATGAACAGTGGATCGGGCGTAAACTCGGCAACAGCTAGGAGGAGCGTTAGCTCGCTTTCAACAGATAGGTTGGAATACATGAACAATAGCGGTACAGGGAGATTTTCCTGCACTGCTATTGTTCTTTTTGGTCTATAATTGCTTTCGTAGATTATGGCAAACGAAACCCTCCCGACTACAGGCATACCATTAGCAAACCATGAGGTAGAACATGTCGGAATATTACAAACAAGCCTGATTCAGAGCTTATTCCAACCTTTGCAGCGTTTCTAACTGCAAACAAGCTCCATACAGAGCTTGTTTGCACCATTTTAATTAGTTACTTAGCACCATACGCACAAACAAGCCCGATTCAGAGCTTGTTTGCACCATTTTAATTAGTTACTTAGTACCATACGCACAAACAAGCCCCATACAGAGCTTATTCCAACCTTTGCAGCGATTCCAACTCCAAACAAGCTCCATTCAGAGCTTGTTTGCATCAGAACACAATTTACAATAGGATATAGGTTTCATCTTACTAACCATATACTATTTCAACGAGAAACGGCTTCGCCTCCTTCAAAGGATGGCGAAGCCGTGACTGCTTGCCCTCCTTAATAGTAAGGAGCAATCATTAAATACACAATAACGCCGGTTAGACTAACATAAAGCCAGATCGGCATCGTCCATCTTGCGATACGGCGATGCTTTTCCACCTGCATGGACAAACCGCGAGCTACAGAGAGCAAAGCCAATGGTACAACTACAATGGCGAGCAAGATATGAGTGATCAGAATAAAGAAGTAAATCCCTCTTAGTGCACCCTCTCCGCCGTACTTCGTTGATTCTGTCAAGTAATGGTAAGCGACATAGGATATGAGAAATAGCGTTGTTGACGTGAATGCAGCTGCAATAAAACGTTTATGCATTTTCACGTTTTTCTTAATGATTGCTGTTAATGCAACGATTAATGCAATAAAAGTAAAGCAGTTAAAGATCGCATTCAACATAGGCAATATCGTTACATCAAAATGTATCTCTCCATCATAAGCTGGCATGAAAAACAAGACCGTTATGATCAGCACGAGCACGACAGATAAAACTGCGATTAATGGAGTAAAGTTTCTTTCCTTCATGGTTTTCTCCTTTAACACTTTGATACCTACCACATTATCTGATTACGCCCCTTAAAACAATTCGATTTCCGTACTTTATGTCACGAAATACCGAATATTAATCATCAAAATGATGAACTTACGTTTTAAACTGCGTGATCATACCTTTCGGCATACATATACAAATGCCGGTGGTATATTCAAAGACACCCAATCAATATGCTCAATATTAAAATACTGACTCAGTTGACGCTTCATTTGCTGTGAATATTGAAAGGTAATGAATAATCCACCTGGTCGAAGTGCTGAGACAATCTCCTCCAAAAGTTGTTCGCGCATGGATTGTCGAAAGTTAAAGAAAGGCAGTCCTGATATGATACAATCAAGCTGCTCTACTCCTTCTAACATTATTGATTTCTTTAAATTTCCAGCATCTTTATAAATCGAGTAATCTGAATAACGTTGCGCTAATTTATTGCGCAAATCATCATCTTTCTCGAATAAAATAACTTTGGTGTTTGGCTTGATCACTTTATCCAAATATTTAGTAATTGCTCCTGTACCTGCTCCCAGCTCAGCGACCGTCGACACTTGCCCCCAAGGTATAGAACCCACCATTTTCTTAGCTAAGAAAATGGAGCTTGGAGAAACGCTACCCACATATTTAGGACTCCGCGTAAACTTATAGACGAATACCATGATATCCTTAATCGCTGCTATCATTGTCAGTCGCTCTCCTTTCTCGTTCTGATTTCCTTGTTAATAGCTAGGATATGTCGGAATTAGAGAAAGGCCACACGCAAGAAGCTCAGAAGTACGTAATAAGAGGCCAATTTTCGAAAAAAAGGCTGCTCCGCAATGGCGGAGCAGCCTTCTTAAGTGAACCTCTTACTCGTGAATGTACGAGCAGCAATAATCAGATACAGCAGTTACTTGCAATTTGAATTTCGTATTCGCAGCAACGGTGAATTCCCCTTTGCCTTGAATATGCAGCCACTCGGTTTCACCAGGCAGGAGCACCTTCAAATCACCAGCAAGAATTTCCATAATTTCTACGCAATCCGTACCAAACTCGTATTCGCCAGGAAGCATAATACCGAGTGTTTTCTTCGTACCGTCTGCGAATAAGACAGCGCGGCTAGTTACTTTACCATCAAAGTAAACATTAGCTTCTTTGACGATGGATACATTATCAAATTGAGACATGATCGGTTGCTCCTCTACAGTACAGCTTTTACTTTACTAACTACATTTTCAACAGTAAATCCGTATTCTTTAATAACGCGATCGCCAGGAGCTGATGCACCGAAACGGTCAATTCCGATAATTACACCTTTATCGCCAACATAACGTTCCCAGCCGAATGGATGAGCCATCTCAACTGCAACGCGGGATTTAACTTCTGGAAGCAGGACGGAATCCTTGTAAGACTGATCTTGCTTCTCGAATAGATCCCAGCTAGGCATGCTGATAACGCGAACTTGAATGCCTTCTTCAGCCAATGCTTTCTGAGCAGCAACTGCCAATTGAACTTCAGAACCTGTTGCAATAATTTGCGCTTGCGGTTTGCCGTTAGCAGCATCCGACACGACATAAGCGCCGCGGCGAATACCTTCACGTGCATTCGATACCGCTCCTTCAAGAATTGGAAGGTTCTGACGAGTCAATACAAGTGCTACCGGGTTGCTTGTGTTCTCAACCGCATATGCCCAAGCAGCAGATGTTTCATTGCCATCAGCCGGACGAATAACAGTCAGGTCAGGAATGATACGAATCGATGCCAATTGCTCGATTGGTTCATGTGTAGGACCATCTTCACCAACTGCGATACTGTCATGTGTAAGCACGTATACAACCGGTTGCTTCATGATTGCTGCAAGACGGATAGCCGGACGCAAGTAATCCGTAAATACGAAGAACGTACCGCCGAATACTTTCAAGCCGCTGTGCAAGCTAATACCGTTCATTGCTGCTGCCATACCGAACTCACGAACGCCGAAGTAAATATTGCGGCCGTCATAGCTGCCTGGCTTGAATTGTGTCAAGCCTTTCAGGTGAGTCATCGTCGAGCTCTCAAGGTCAGCAGAGCCGCCTACTAGGTTAGGGATATTTTTAGCAAGACCATTGAGAGCATTACCCGATGCAACACGAGTTGACAACGCTTTGTCTTCTACTGTGTATGCAGGCAGGTCAGCATCCCAGCCCTCAGGAAGAGCGCCGGAAATCGCAAGCTCGAATTGCGATGCTAATTCTGGGTTTGCTTGTTTGTAAGCTGCGAACAATGTGTTCCATTGCTCATTCGCTTGCTCGCCATTCTTCTTCACTTCTGCGAAGTGTGCGCGAACTTCGTCCGGCACATGGAATTGTTGATCTTCGTCCCAGCCGTAGAATTTCTTCGTCAGCTTTGTTTCTTCAGCGCCTAGCGGTGAACCATGCGTACCACCGTGACCGCCGATACCGCCTTTGTTCGGGCTGCCGTAACCAATAACGGTTTTAACTTCGATCAGTGTCGGTTTGCCTGTTTCTGCTTGTGCTTCTGCTACCGCTTTGGACACAGCTTCTAGATCATTACCGTCTTCTACGCGCAATACCTGCCAGCCGTAGCCTTCGAAACGTTTCTGAACGCTTTCGGAGTAGGACAGGCTAAGTGCACCATCAAGGGAGATATCATTGGAATCATACAATACAACCAGTTTGCCGAGTTGCAAGTGACCTGCGAAGGAAGCAGCTTCATGAGAGATGCCTTCCATCAAATCGCCATCACCGCAAATAGCATAAGTAAAATGGTCAATCACTTTAAAGTTTTCTTTATTGTAAGTAGCTCCTAATTGAGCCTCTGCAATCGCCATACCAACTGCCATCGCAACACCTTGTCCAAGTGGACCTGTCGTTGCATCAACACCAGCCGTATGACCGACTTCTGGGTGACCTGGTGTCAGGGAGCCCCATTGACGGAATTTTTGCAATTCTTCAAGTGGAAGATCATAGCCAGAAAGGTGAAGCAAGCTATACAAGAGCATAGAGCCATGACCTGCAGACAATACGAATCTGTCACGGTTTACCCATGTAGGATTCGACGGATTGTGGTTCATGTTCTTAGCGAACAATTGATATCCCATTGGTGCAGCGCCCATCGGCATGCCTGGATGACCTGAGTTTGCTTTCTCAATTGAGTCAATTGCTAGTGTACGAATAGTATCAATAGAAAGCTGGTCAATCGATTTCTGAGTTACTGTCATTGCTATTCCTCCTAAGATCCATTGGTTAATTCTTTGCTGCTGTTTCTCTCTCTAATTCTTCTATATAGCGCGAGTTGTTAGCGCATGGCTTTGAATATTGTACCATTCCGAATAACGGTTTGCCATCCTAAAAAGTACAATACATTCAACAGAACCGAACTAGTTAAAAACGACTGTTTTGTTGTTGTGAACGATAACTCGGTCTTCAATATGCCATTTCACAGCTCGTGCAAGAACGACACGTTCGATTGTCCGACCAATTCGTTTCAACTCATCCACATTATCGCGATGGCTGACACGCTGGACATCTTGCTCAATAATTGGCCCGCCATCCAATTCTTCCGTTACATAATGCGCAGTAGCCCCGATAATTTTCACACCTCGGTTATAGGCTTGTGCATAAGGCTTGCCGCCTACAAACGCAGGAAGGAAGGAATGATGAATGTTAATGATGCGGTTAGGGAATTGCTCGATAAATTTTGGTGAAATAATTTGCATATAACGAGCAAGCACAATAATGTCCGCTTTATCAGCGACAACTTCCATTTGCTTGCGTTCCGCTTCCACTTTCGTATCTGCCGTTACTGGGATATGGTAATAGGGAATGCCGAATGATTCCACCATTGGCTTCATATCTAGATGATTACTAATAACCATTGAGATGTCCGCATCTAGATCGCCTGCTTTCCACTGCCATAGGAGCTCCATCAAACAGTGATCTTCTTTGGATACGAATATAGCAAGACGTTTCTTGCGGCTAGCACGGAAGGTATGCCACTTCATATCGAAGCGGTCCGCTACACGAGCGAAATCTTCCACAAGCACGGGAAGCTCCTTATCCAAATCTGCAAGATCAAATTCAAATCGGATGAAAAACATGCCGCCCTCTGGATCCATCGTATATTGGTCGGACTGAACAATATTAGCTCCATGCTCATATAAAAAATGAGAGACAGCAGCTACAATTCCTGATCTGTCCGGGCAAGATATTAACATGCGAGCACGACCACTTGTAGAAGCGGTCGCCTGCGGTTGATTAGTTGAAGAGGACATGAAAGTCAATCTTCCTTTCTTATTACTATTGTGTATTAAAGCTTCTTTATTTAAGCATTAACCAGCAGCTGTTTGCCGGCGAACCATGCTGTTAGACGCTGATTGATCTGCTCTTCTGTTAAATCGCCTGGCAAAGCATCGCTCTCTGCAACCAAATCGAACAGGCGCTCCATTGGTTCACGCGGATCAGCTTTTTTCGCCTTTGCATCATTCTTGAGCATTTCCCAAGTCGACAGTATAAACGCACGGTGATCGATATCTTGCTTGCCGAAGAAATGATGCAGACGCTCAACGTGATCGAAGAAGGATTGACCATAACGCTCCATTGCGTCTCCGCGAAGCAATGCGATTTCCGTCTCGTACATCGGACGCTGTGTATTGTCTTCTTTGCCGATCCATGGTGTCTCTAATATGAAGGGACGCCCTGCGAGCGCTTCATGATGTATGATCGAACGAATAGCCTCATGTCCAAGATAACCTGCGCCTATTGGCGCATGGCGGTCCTTGGAAGCTCCGCGTGAGTTTTTACTATCGTTAACATGAACTACAGCAACCCGGTCCAAACCTACAACTTTATCAAATTGCTGAAGCACGCCATCCAAGTTATTGACCAAGTCATAGCCTGCATCATGCATATGGCAAGTATCCATACACACAGTAAGTCTATTATTATGTTGAACCTTATCCATAATTTCAGCTATTTCCTCGAAGCTGCGGCCGATTTCTGTCCCTTTGCCAGCCATAGTCTCAAGAGCAATGTTGACATCCGTTTCTTTCGTGCCTTCCAGCACTTCGTTCAAGCCATCAGCTATCCTTGCAATACCGTACTCAGCATCCTTGTCCGTATAAGCACCTGGGTGAAGAACGATATTACGAACGCCGATCTGATGTGTACGACGAATTTCCTCCTGCAAAAACTGTACGGCAAGCTCAAATGTAGAATCCTTGTAGGAACCGAGATTAACAATGTACGGCGCATGGACGACAATCTCACTAATGCCGGCTTGTCCCATAGCCGCTTTTCCTTCTTCAATATATAAGGATTCGATTGGTTTTCTTCTCGTATTCTGAGGTGCACCTGTATAAATCATAAATGAACTCGAACCATATGATACAGCTTCGTTTGCCGCGCTCAGCAGCCCTTTGTCCGAAAATGAAACATGGGAACCAATTTTCAACATCAATAAAACGCCCCTTTCGGTTGATCAAACCTTATTTTACAAGGAATGTCGAAATAAATCTAGGAATACGGTATAATTCATGCTGAGGTGAAGGTCCATTATGAAATCAGCTCCTGATTGGTTTATGTTTTTCATTGTTTTTTGGGCAATTGTGATGGTCGGCGCTATGTCCATCGGAGGCTTCTTTATGTTCCGCAAATTTCTAAAGGTGCTTCCACAGCGTGACGGAAAATCCAAGCTAGACTGGCAAAATTATTGGGTAGATCGAAGCCGCAGCATGTGGCCCGAAGAGTCGAAGAGTTTCCTTGATGAACTCGTCGCACCTGTACCTACGCCATTCCGAGATATTGCCAAACATTCCATCGCTGCCAAAATCGGTCAAGTCGCCATCGAATACAATGCTAACGAAGTGACGCGTGAGCATTGCATAGAAGGATACATACGAGCAACTCCCAAAAGAGATTATCGGAGTCTTATCACCTTCCTTGAACGCAAAGGAATTGACTACGCTCCATACAGACATTTGCTCAATAAATAGCAGCCTCTTTATAGAGGTTGTTTCAAATTCCACATCAATAATGAAGCGATTCAGGATGCGATTCGCAATCCATTTTTGAACCATCTTTCAACAGTGTGGGAAATCAACTGGAACTTTAAACGGCTCCAACTCGTTATAATGGTAGGAGGTGGTTGTTATGAAAACAACTAAGAGTAAGAAGAAGAGCAGCATAATCGCAACAAGCGCTGTACTTCTATCCATCATGCTGACAGCCTCAGCTTGCGGAGCCAATAACGTTCAGACTCCGAATCAATCGAATCAAGACTCGGCTGTAGAACAACCAGGGACTGCTACTGCAACTCCGGATCCAGGTACTGTGGACGGCGACAATTCCAACAATAATGGTGGAAACAACGATGTGTCAGAACCAGATAAAGGTTCCCCGGATACTTCAACAGGTGCGGAAGAGAAAGTCATAGAAAGCCCAGTAAAAAAAGCTGAAGGCGTCTATGGCGGTCAAATTGATAACCATTCGATTGAGGTCGTAAGTGACAATGGTCCAATGGTATTGCAAATTACGGACGAGTTCTCAGATGCAGTAAGTAAGCTTTCACCTGATGCTAAGATTAAATTCGAATATACGGAAAAAAATATAGGCGATCAAACTCAGTTCTGGCTGAAAAAGCTGGAATAATATGATGAATAAAGGATGAGTGAGGGAATGCGGGTTGCTGTAACGGGTGGAACCGGTTTTGTCGGTAAGGCTCTCGTGAAAGCTTTGCTTAACCGGCAGGACGAGGTATGGGTAATATCAAGAACGATCCGGATTCCGGGTGCTCAAACCGCTAAGGGTCTTCATTATACGACTTGGAGCGAATTGGCCGAAGATCCGTCTAAGCTTGAAGGGATACATGCAATTATCAACCTAGCTGGCGAGTCCATTAACCAGCGTTGGACGGCGAAAGCTAAGCACCGCATCCTAGAGTCCCGACTCAACGCAGCAGCGCGCATTGCCCGAATCATTCAAGATTTGCATTATAAGCCTGAAGTTGTAATTAATGCCTCAGGCATCTCTGCATACGGTAGTTCAATAAGCGAAACATTCGACGAATCCAGTACTACATCCGTTACTGATTTTCTATCCAATGTAGTGAGACAGTGGGAAAAGGCTGCTGCCACTATTGAAGCTGATCGGTTAGTTAAACTGAGAGTTGGCGTTGTTCTTAACAAAACGGGTGGTGCATTCCCTCTTATGGCAATGCCGCATCGCCTTTTTGTCGGAGGACCAATTGGCAGCGGATCACAATGGCTGTCATGGATTCATCTAGAAGATATGGTTCAACTCATTTTATTCTGCCTAGACAATAATGAAATAAGTGGTCCCGTCAACGCTTCTGCACCTGAGCCAGTAACGAATGATACTTTCGGTCGTTCACTCGGACAGGCATTCCGGAGACCGCATTGGTTCCCGCTTCCCGCTTTCTTGATGAAAGCGGCAGTAGGTGAAATGTCCTCGCTTCTGCTAGACGGTCAGCGTGCGGTACCGCGTAAAGCGCTTGATCTCGGTTTTAAGTTTCGTTACCCGGACATCGACAGTGCGATGAAGCAGCTGGCGAGCCAAACCTAATTGCAGCAATGGAGTGCACACTGGCAACAGTTGTGCACTCCATTTTTTAAGCTTATGATCGTTGCTTAAGACCATACTTCGGTCCGCTGCTGCCGGCAAGCTGAATAATATCGCCTGTAATAAAGCTATATGATTTGTAGGGAATCATCGTCTGTCCATTCAGCATACTGCCGTTTCTCGATCCCAAATCTTTCGCATGGTAATTGCCATTAACCCGTTCAATTTCCAGATGCATGCGAGAAATACCTTGCGCATCTTCCCCATAGGTCACCTGTTCCCCTGATCTTCCGATCGTGAAGCGCTCGCCCTTCCAATCAAGCTGTTCGTCATTCCCAGACCATTCTCTATGTAAAGACACACCACTTTGCATGGACAATTTCCCCTCAGTTTGTCCTAATAAAACTGTCGCCTCGATAGGTTGGGGAGCTCTATCTTTCTCCTCATTCTCCGCCAAAACAGTTTGGGGCTTGCTGAAGGAAAAATTCTTTTGAATGTTAGTAGACATAGCAGCATTTGTTCTTGCACGTACAGGCGAGGATAATAATTGCGATTCAGGCATAAACTCTTCCGAATTAACTCTAACATTCTCTTCATCCTGAACAAGTAAAGAGGGAGATGAGCCTCTCATCCAAATGAATAGAAGGGCGGCGATTCCCATCAATGTGAGTGCGAGACTAATGTATAGACTCACACGAGTAGGTGATGATAAATACATATATCTCCACACACATGCTATTGCTATCACAATTACGGCCGTTATTATCCATGGTCCTCGCTTGGTGCCTTGCTCCTCCAGCTCGTCAAAGTTATAATCAGGCTCCTCATGATGATCATCTGTACGCAACGAAAGCTGTATATTTGTATCCCATACATTCTCCGCTTTTTTCGGCTCCCGCCGCTCTTCTAGTGGAGAAGCTTTTTCTTGAATAGATGAGCTCTGATTGTCTGGACTACTGTTAGAAGTTCTACTATTAGAATTGCTGCTGGAAGTTGTATTAGAAATTGTTCCTATTAACTCTAGTAATGTCGCACGCAGCTCTCGCAGCGGCAAGTGATTGCCATCCAGATGCTGCAGCACTCGCTGCAATCCTTCTCCGTCAATCGAATGAATATAAGCGGTCCATCGAACGACTAAAGACAATAAATTTCCTGAGCCTGAGAATCTCGCTTTCTCATTGTTATCTTCCTTTAAAGGAATATAGGCTACGTTAATATCACTCAGCTGTTCTCCAACGAATAAATACTGGTCTTCCAACAAACATCCCTCTGGACGGAGCATATAATGCTTACATTCATCTAAAGCTTCAACAACTCCCAATAACATGGTATAAAATTGCTCCATCGTTAATCGTTGCAGCTGCAATCTATGTGAAAGCATTTTTCGACCTGTCAAATCATATCTGAACGTAATTAGTCCATCGAGCTCAAACCATTCAATCGGAAGCATATGAGGTATTCGGCTGCCCTGAAGCATTTGCAGCTCTATATTGTCCAGCTCCTCTCTTCGAATCCCCTGCTCTCTATCTATAATCATTTCATGACCCCGATTCATCGAGAAATCAATGATATACAAGCTCATCGAATCAATCCTCCTCAATCTATGAACCTACTAACAATGCTGTAACTGCTCCTGGAGCAGCGGCTAGCATAAAAGGAAAAGTCGTTCCCATAGCAGTCCGCAACGGCCAATTCACTTTATTCCACCTAGAACCAAACATGAACAATGTTACGATGCCTGTCATCATTCTCCTGCAAAAGGGTCTGTTAAACACCAGCAATACGACACCTATTAAGCCTGCATATAAAATGGCATAAAGCATTACGCCAAGAACAGAACCTGCTCCAATCCAAGCCCCTAGTGCTCCAAACAGCTTCACGTCTCCTGCCCCGATGCCTTTAGCCAAATGAAGCGCAAGCAAAGGAATGAATCCAGTAGCAGCCCCGCCTGCGGCATACAAAAGACCTGTCCACCCTCCGACAATAAGGTGATAAATAAAGCCAGTTATGAAAAAGAACACCGTAATGACATTAGGAATCGTCATGGAGCGAATATCTGTAAATAAAGCAGCCGTCATTAACACTGCGGCAGCGGCAATAGGTACACTCATCGAAACTACTCCCTCTTCTCCACATTAAAATGCATGGATACTTTCTCGCCAGATGCCGACTCTGCTGTTAACTCCCATAACCCTGGGGTCGTATTGCCCGATACCAGCCAAGTCCATGTAACAAAGCCATTCTGATCAGCAACCGCCTCACCCAAATGCTTAGCTTGACTCTTACCACTCTTATACATCACTTCCAGCGACAATGAGGCTCCAGGCGATGTTCTTGCAACAACTGTCGCTTTATTACCCCTGAACAGCGGCGTCGGCTCTATCGATACAATTTGCAGCGGTAAAGTCTCCGTGCCTTCTCCACCGCTCGCTTGCGTGGCGACTGCATCACTTACCCAGACTCTCTCCGAGGCTTGTTCACGCAATAAAATTCTTTTGTTCAAGAAGGGAATCTTCAATGGAAACTCATATTCAGCTTCTATCGTTAAGTAAGGCTCCTGCTTGCTCTTCAGGTCGGGCAAAGCCAGCCGTGAAAGCTTGACCCTTTCTCTCTCAATGATTGCTTCATCGGCGAATTGCTGGAGCAAAGGCTCGACGGCGAATCTGCCTAGTTCAGTCGAGGCAACGTCCACAAAAGGTTGCCAATCGCCGCTCAATACAGCGGAAGCGACAGCACCCGTTGGGTCAGGCAGCCACTCTGCGGCCGTAACAGCTACCTCAGTCCAACTAGACATCGGGATATTTTCAGGTTCAAAATCTGGAGTATGCGCAGTAACCTGCTGAAACGCCAAATCCGCCGGATGAATATGTGCCGCAATTTGTTTAACGGTCTGAGATGCCGTTGATTGCAAAGCCATCTGGACAGCGCTTAAACGAATCATGACGATAAATACAAGCAATACAATGAGCAGCAACGGCATAACAAGCGCTGCTTCCAGCACAATGCTGCCTTGCTCACCATTCTTGTTCTGGCGTCTAATAAGACCAACCAATCGTTTGAGTCGCTTCATAACGTCCGCCGACAACCTTTCCATGCAATAGTCCCACACGTCCCGCTACATTCATCACGCCTGGCAAAAACCATAATTCCATACTTGCTTGAACATCTCCTGTAACCGCGGTCGGAACCTCCGACAACTTTGCTCCACTATTCTGTTCAATAACAGCTATCATTCGCGACAGCTTCTTCGGATTGTCAGAACCTCCATGAATGAGCATGAATAAACGCAAATAATCGATATAAGATACATCCACCTTTATATATTTGGATAAAGGCGCTGCACCCCGCTCTGTAAAAGCAATCATATCCTCCATTGTCTTCTCAAGCCCGTAGATTAAAGCACAGGATAGTATAAGTAAGGGATGACCAGCCGATTTGCATGCTGCGAATCCCTCCATCGTGCGAATAGCCATTCGAACACCGAATAATTCACCATAAGCTGCTGCAATATTAGCAGCAGGATGATGGAACCCGTACGTAATGTATTCGGTCTCCTGATTGTTAAAGGCCAGCAATTGAGATAACTGATTAGTATCGCCGCTCGTTATCATCGTTCGTAAATTTTGCGGTGGAAATACAGAATACCGTTGCAGCACATACTCTCCCATATATACCGAATCTCTCGCTCCTTCAAGCATATCTGCCATCCCGCCGAAGAGACCGCTCATTAATGAGGTTGCAGCTTCTGCTTCCTCATGGGCATCAGAAGTCCCTCCTGTTGGTTGCCCCTCTTCACTTGTTCCTTCGAGTTTGTTGAACATCAAATTATCCTGATAACGTCCCTGTACATCTTGAAACTCAGCGAGATGCTGCTCCAACTGCGGCACAGTCGTTAGTCCACTTAACATCCCACGTGCCTGCTTCCATAACGATCCCGCTTTCTCTTCCTGTTCTTTCTGCTTTTTCTTCAAATCACTGTTCATAATGAGTTCTTTCCGCTGATCAAGGATAGAACCATTAATCACATAAGCGCCTTTGTATTGTTCATAACTAGGCCATATTTTTTGGGCACTTATGATAATGCTATTGTTGTATGGATCCGCCACTCTCATCCCGGCTGACAGATTTGAAACAAACTCTTTAATCTTGTTATCTACTGAAGTGAATGCAGAAAATTGAATCTCTAGCTCCTCGCGATACGCTGCAAACCAGTCGTCTGGTAAAATAAGCTCCTTAGCTGTTGCTTGTATTTCCTTCAAGTCGGAGGAGGGGGTTGGATCCATCACATCAGAATCACTTACTTCATGTTCACTCACTCGATCATAGCCAATATTAGCTGGTGAATGTGAAGCTTCCATCGCAACGAGCTTCATTTCCTCATTAAGCAATCTCGCTGACTCCAGCTCTTGCACAGCATCTCCCTTAAGCTTCTCATGCGCCTTTTTGACAGACTCACTTAGTTTTGTCAGCTTAGCAATGAGCAATCTTGCTCGTAATTCATACTCTAATATCTCTGTTGTATGCTTGGGGCTCTTCCCTTGCTCAATCAGTGCTTCGTCTGTTAATACCCAATCCGCATACTCTCTATAGTCTTGAGCAAGACCTAAAATGGTCTTAGATCCTGGAATTCCTTCTTCCTTCATAGGAATCAAACTTTCTATTTCCCTATCCTCGAACGATTTTGCCGCCTTCTGCTGATGATCAAGTATCTTGATGAACTTGGCTTCACGTTTCTCATAAAGCTTCCGCAGATTTTCCAACAAATTTACAGAAACTGCAGCCTCCTTCATGGTCCCGGATAGTGGAGCGAATTTAGAGACCAACTCTAGTGTGAAATCAATCGGGGCTTTATATTTCATTTCCTCTAGTATTTGCCGAACAAAGATTTCATGTGTACCCAGTACCTTTGCTGTATTAGAATTTGCGGATACCATAGTCGCATTAACAAATCGCAGTGAAGGGCCTGATAGAGAACGCTCGCGCTCAATGTTAGCCTGTGCGACCTGATTAAAGATGAGATCTCCTTCCGTTCCGCCTCGTCCAAATAAACCATATCGTTCATACAGCATACTGTCATAAGCCGACAATACAGAGCGTGCGGCTGATCTTGCCGCATCCTCCGTCATTTTATGCACTGCGGCTATTCTTGCATAATCAATTAGGACAGAGACAAATAACAGCAATGAAGCCAGCACGACTACTGAAAATACAGTTACTGCACCGTCACTGCGTCTAACCAGTCTCAGCAATCGCTGTACGATTCCACTATGCAAGACCCTCTCCCTCATTTCGATCCCGTTTTCGTCGAGCCTCCGCTATACTTGGCTAGCACCTCACCCGCATTTCTTTTCTCTGCCTCGCTCTTAGAAGCGAATTTCGCAGCGTAATAACGGACCATATCTACGCTTCGAATAAACTCTACCGGATCAACAATAGCGGATTTAGCAACGGTTCTTGGTTCTGATATGCCGAGTATTCTCTCCAATGGCTCCAGTGAAACAGGCTGCCTCAGCTTCACTTCAATTTCCCGCTTCAACAGCCCAGGATTATAACCGATACTCCCCCGATAATTCAGTCCATCCGCCGCAGATATCCACTCCGAGCCTCCTGCCAGCTTGCGATTGGAAAGTGCCAAGCCCTCGCTGTCACTGGCAGCTCTCGAAGGAATATCCAAAGACACAGCCGATCGCTCCTGGTTCAGTCCAAACAAAGACTCTAGTCTATGATCTTCGGCAATTCGCCAGTAAAGTCCGTCATATTGTCCTTCGATAAGCATTCCATTTCGCGGATTGCGATAGCTGTTATCCCAACTGAATGCCGTTCGCTCTGCCGTCACAGAAGCTGTGTAATAAAGCACAACCTTCTGATAGATATACATGCTGAATAATAGGAAAGTAAGAATAAGCAGGAAAAGCATAGGCAAAACGAGCGTTGATTCTAGTGTGAAGCTGCCCTGCTCATTCCTGCCCCAGTGACGTAAGCGGCTGCTAAGAAAATATTTTATCTGCTTGATCATCTGCTTTTCCCATCAAACGCTCGATTAGCTCTATAATCCAATCTTTGAACAGTAAAGCAATGATTATTACAACAGCAATAATTAAAATAATTTCTAGTGTGCCAAGGCCGCTCTCTGAACGCCAAAACTTCTGAATTGCATTCTTTGTTTTCTTCATCTTCAACAACTTCCTCTCATTAAACTAAATTTGTCATAAGCCGAATTACAGTAATAAATGATTACGACATGAGCAGCATAGCCGGGGCAGCAACAAATACCATTAGCACGAGTAGAATGCCAACGAGTGGAAAAACAAGCTTGGAGGAAGCTTCTTCTCCGCGTGAGCGGGCAACCGCCTTACGCTTCTCCCACAACGTGTAGGACAATTCTCGCAGGGCAAGTACGAAATGCTCGCCGCCTCTTCGATAATTAAGCAAGAGCACCGTTGTAAATATCGATACCTCTTGAACTGCGCAGCTCCGATTAAACCGTTCAACAGCCGAGCTGAATGATTCACCGTTGCGCAAGGAGTGAACAATTCTGTTCCATTCCTTATATAGGGGATGATTCTGAACATCCTTCCCCTCCAAACATCGAGCCAGTGCTTGCAATACGGTCTCCCCTGCCCCTACGAGCAGCATAAGCTTGCTTAATACTTCGGGAAGCTCCAATATGATGGTCTGTTTACGCCTCTCGATCTGGCGACTAGCTTCTATCACTTGACGAACAGACAATAAACAGAAGAATAACAATCCCATCGCGAGCAGCAACGGCTCACTTCCAAGCCAAGCAAGCAGCGAGCAAGCCGTTAATGCTGCATATCCGTACCCGGCTGCTGTTGCTAATTGCTGCTTCGTCTGCCCTAGCTGCCAATCAATACCCCGTAAAACGACGAGTTTGGCATGATAGCTGCTGAGAGGCAAATGAAGATGGTTATATACACCGCTTCGCTCCAATATCCGGACAAATGGATCAATAATAAACTGCTGTTTTGCGTCAATCGATGCATTTCTCTTCTTCCTTGCCCCAGCAATGGATAGCAATGTAGTCTTGCCTATTAAGAACAACCAAGCCATTGCCAGAAGTAGAGGTACTGCGACCATCTCCATCACCTCTCAAACCCGAATATTCATAATTTTATGAATGAACCAAAAACATGCGATAAGAATCGAAAGCCCAGCTGTCAACAAAACATATCCTGCTCCTCCATACAGCGGTGCCATATAGTCAGGAGCGGCTGTATTTAGAAAAGCGAGAAAGACGAATGGCACTGCCATCATAATCCGTGCTTCAAAACGTTTCTGCGACAGCATGACCATAATTTCCTGATGAACCTCAAGCTTCTCTCCAATTGTCTGTGACGTTCGTTTCATCACCTCAACAAGATCTCCTCCAGAACGCTTGCAAGCTGCGAATACATCAGCGAATTGAGTAACATCATCAATATGAGCCCGATTCGCAAACTGCCTCAGTGCATGCTCTAAAGGTTCAGAGTTGTCGAGTCGATGCTTCACAACTTGAAATTCAATTAATAGTTCTGTTCTTGGGTCAGGGTATAGCAGCTTGAGGTCATCGATTGTCGTGATAAAAGCATTCTCAACTGAGCGTCCTGCAGCAAGTGATGAGGTAAGGGAGTACAGTGCCTCTTTAAACTGAAGCTTAAGTCGGTCTTTCCGGCGAATGAGCAGCGATTCTCTATAAAACCGCGGAGCATACAGCCCTAGCCAGCCTAGGATGATGGACACGGCTATCGAGTGATAAATGAAATAAATAGCTCCAAACACAATGCCATATCCAACGATAGCTGAAGCCATGAATTGCCGTTTGGACATTGAATAACTATTGTAATCCTGCAACGAAGTCATACTGCTATTGTTAGATTCATGATCATTCCAACCCAGCCACTCCAGCGACTTGCTAATCCTACTCCTGCGATCCTGCCGTTTACTGATCCTCACCTCACCTGTCTTATTCATTCCCCACTCCCTCTCTGGCCTCTGACTTGCCAGCCATATGCAGCTTGTCTTTATGTTGAAGAGAGTAGTCAGTACGCCTCAAGCTTCCGATTACTTTCCCATCTACTTCACCATCCTCCTGAAATTGGAATAAAGGGTGGATCAAGACTTCGCCTCCCTCAACACCAATCACCTCGCATATTTCCGTTACACGACGTGAGCGGTCGCGAAACCTAGACAGATGTATGACGATATCTAGTGCTGAGGCAATCTGCTGACGAATGACCTGTATGGGCATATCAGCTGCACTAAGCACCATCGTCTCTAATCTCGCCATCATGTCACGGGCTCCGTTACTGTGACCGGTAGACATACTTCCGGCATGACCTGTATTCATTGCCTGCAGCATATCCAGACTTTCGGCACCGCGAACCTCCCCGACAATAATTCGATTAGGCCGCATCCGCAAGGATGCGCGAATGAGATCACGCACTGAAATCTCACCTTTGCCCTCGGTATTCGCATTGCGAGTCTCTAAAGAAACGAGATTGGGCACACTTCTTATTTGAAGCTCTGCAGAATCCTCAATCGTCACGATTCGTTCATCCTGAGAAATATATTGCGATAGAGCATTTAAGAAGGTCGTCTTGCCTGTTCCTGTACCCCCGCTTATAAATATGTTGTATTGCGATGCTGTCAGCAGCTGTAGAAACTGGGCTGCTTCGGCAGTTAATGAACCAATGCTCACCAGCTGATTCATCGTCATCGGCTGCTCTGGGAACTTCCGAATCGTCATGGACGGCCCGCGCAGCGCCACTGGAGGAAGAACTACATGTACACGGGAGCCGTCCTTCAACCGTGCATCTACAATTGGCGTTGATTCATTCACAACACGGTTGACGCTGGCAACGACTGCTTGGATTAAATCCTCTAGCCGTTCGCTGCTTTCGAAAGCCGCTGGAAGCAGACTCATTCTTCCGTTCCGCTCAATAAATATTTCTTCATAATGATTAATCATAATTTCCGTAACGGAAGGATCATCCATTAGCGGCTGTAAGATATCTAATCCGCGAAAAGAATGAAATAAGCGCCGAACCAACATCACTTTATCCGATGCAGTCAATGGATTGCTGTCACACCAGGCAAAGACATTATGCTCGACAATGCTCATCAGCCTCTCATCCGATACAGAGTCACTGAAATCCATCTGAGCTCGAATACGAGTCCGGAGCTCTAACACGATCGCATCAGTTAACAATCCGTCTGGCTCCTCCTTCCTTCACTAAGTGCTGGAATAATTTCTCCACAGCAGCTTTGTACAGGGGTGATGCGATGACCGAAGCTGGAGCCGACCTATTCCTTTCTTGTATTTCGGGCAAGGTTGCTGTAATTGTCTTAAATCCTTGCAGAGGCAGCGGCTCAGATTGCCCACTATCCGAGACATAATGACGATTGACTATAAATTGATAACGACGATCCATACTCTGAAATTGGCTGCTCCACCGCCTTTCTCCATAACGATAAGCCAGCTCGCATTTTCGCTGAACAGCAGGATCATCTGTTATAACCCATATCACTTGATCACTCTGCTCGAATAGAGCAAGATGCAGCTCATCCAATCCGTCATCCAGATCAATAACGATCAAATCATACAAACCAGATAAGACGATATTCTGAATGATTGCTTCTGCATCGGAAGCCTGCAGCGTCAAGCGATCATCCGTATTGGAGAAGGGAAGTACATAGTCCCCTTTCAGTACAGGATGCCGTTTGCGATGCTGAGCCAACCAGTTGCTAACCTTATCCGGTTGTGACTTTAAACCGTACAATAATTGCGATAAGCCTTCTCCCTCCACTGATGAATTCGCAGGTCCAAGACATGCCTCCATCGCATTCCATTTCTCGAGATTTAAATAAAAAACCCGATAACCATTACTGGCTGCCGTATTCACTAATTGCAGTGAAAGCGTCGTTTTCCCAACTCCCCCTGATGCAGAATAAACAGAAATCACTTTCCCCATTCTCTCGTCACTAGAACTAGTCGTTCGATTACCATTAGCTGCGTGCAAGGAGGAGATGCTTTGCAACAGCTCAGGCAGAGGTTGAAACTGCATCAGCTCATGATGCTTGTACGACTGCCCCCTTGCTGTAACTAATGCGACAATAGGAACACTAGGAATCGCATCTCCGGCTGCATCAAGCATGGAGGGCTCAGCCGCTATGAAATCTACTGGATAACCGCCCTTCAGAAACTGCGTAAACGCATCCGGATTCGTAAAGGCGGTCAGTTGCCATTGCTCGCTAAACGGACTGCTGCGAACATATTCCGCTAGTCTACTCACGTACTCTTGCTCCTTGACTGCAATTGCTATTTGAAATCGCATTGTGTCCCTCCTTCTGCAAACAAACACAAAAAAGCACCGTAAAAGGCGCAGTTTCCTGCGGCCTTCTACGGTGCTTCCGTATTTGCCGAATAATATTGAGTAGAATTTACCATATTTGACCTATTCAAGTCAACTCTAAAATTCTTAAAATACCCTGAAAAAATTTCCATTAAAAGATACATTTTGTATCAATACTATGCTACAATAGCAACGTAACGTATCTCATACATACGAGATGCTTGATTCTTATTTGAAGGGAGGTGAGCGGTATGAAAAAAGAGTGGCAAACTCCAGCTCTAGAAACTTTGGATGTGAAAATGACATTTGACGGTGATGTAGAGACTGCAGGCAGACCTAAACATAGTGGACGTCCTCACAATTCCTAATCATATCAACACGAGCCTCGTTTCCTTCCCACGGAAACGAGGTTTTTTTATGAGCAAAAACGATAATAAAAAAAGCTGCTTGAGTCTTAATACAACA
>JBHGUX010000061.1:0-136274 GCA_048976605.1 Pristimantibacillus sp.
ATATCCCGAAGCGATTAAAGATGCCATCTATACGTCAAACCCTATTGAACGAATGAACAAAGAGATTCGCAAACGCCTCAAACCGATGAACAGTCTGACGAACATGGATGCTGCGGAGAAGATTGTTTATTTACAGAGCATTGAATACAATGAGAAGTTCGCTGAACGTGTCATTCGGGGATTTGGTAACTCAGATGTAATAAAGCAACTGCGTGAAATGTTTGACGAACGTTACCCGCAGGCTAGATGAACAAAAAATGGGAGATGTTCCCCCACCCAGTAACATCTCCATCGTCCCGATGGAGAACCCTACTTCCTTACACAAACTTCTTGACGCTACCGTCTTCCATATCCGCGCCATTATATTGTTGTTTTAGCTTATCGTATTGATCTCTATAGCTCTTATTCCCGTTCAAAACATCACGGAACTTCCAGAAGAAATCCATCTCTGAATGAATGATCGTTAGCTGTACTCCTAAAGGAGGGTCTGTTGCATCATCTTTGTATGCCCTGAAGCAATCTGTTTCATCACTCCCATCATTACGTTCATAGCAAGAAGATAGAGCTTGTATCGCTTGCTTGAACTGGTCAGCAGGCACACGTACTTGTATATCCAAATCCCCTTTTGTAAGACTATCAGGAATTGCTGTACTTCCCACATGCTGAACATCAGCACCTGGAATGAGTTCTTCAATCCGCTGCTTGTGTGTTAAGAAAAGCCTTTCCGCCTTGACATGAAAGTTGCTTTGCTCATTAAAATATACGATTTCCATCGCTCTGCCTCCATCCAACGATACAAATCTATAGTTTTAGACTAATAAACCTTGCCCAGCCAGCGGCCATATTATCTTGCGCCCACTTCACATGACTTTCATTGCTGTATTGACGATAATCACATTCGATCAACAAGATAAGATCCAAATAAAGATCATAGAGTGCTCTTCTAGCTTGCTCATTAGCTGTTAGCGGACCTTGACCGTAGCCTTGCTCGAAAGCATTGGACGGGCCAAAATGGCTGAAATAATGCTCAATCAAGTGGTCTCCCCACATTGCTCTCTCAAAGTCGATGATCCCTGATATCTGCTTGTCATGTACAAACACGTTGCCATCCCATAAATCCCAGTGGACAAGCTTAGGCTCTTGTACCTCAACCAAACAATCCATACGAGAAGCAATTTCTTGCTCGATTACAGCATATGAAGCAGGGAGTTCCACATTAGCATCTCTGCCATCAGCAAGCACTCCGGATATCATCTCATAGAAGGCATCTTGCCAGTGGGCTCTACCTTGTTCCATTTGCGCAAAATAGCCGAATTTTTCACCTTTGATCTCATTAATGACGGCATTATATTTACCTAATTCATATTCTATCGACTTTCGTTCCTGCTCAGACAGTGAATCCTTTACATGATTATATGGCGATCCATTAAGCTTTTCCATGATGAAATATTCGGTCGGTATAATTGTACAACTCGCATCATGGAGGTGCACTTCAGGAACAGGGACCCTGCTCTGCTGTCCAACAAGCTTGAGTACTTCGACTTCAGCTGTCATGATTTTGTTCTCGTAGCGCATAACGGGTATATCCTTCAATGGAGCCGCCTTAAGAATTGCTGTTCGTCCATCAATCATGAGGAGGTCATAGGCAGAATTAGCCCACCCATCCGACAATTCCACCGCGCTAATTATTTTATTGCCAAAAGCCTGTTGAACAATAGAATTTATTTGCTCTGTGCTGATTTTCATTTTTGTTACGCTATCCATAAGACTCCCTCATTTCATCGAATGATCAATGTTCTTCATCCAGTATAAGGAAGATTAACGTATCTTGAAATCACAGCTTTTTCACCTCGTTATGAAAATAGGAATAAATTACTCACGACTCTCTTCACGTAGCGGTAAGCAATCAAGTGGAACATGATTCATATCGATAAACTGAGCCTCGAATGAGCCTAAATATCGAAATACTTTTCCGATAACCGGGTTCGTCACCTCAACAGAAATGCGATACTTTTCTACGCTGTCGTCATACCATTCATTAACCTCAGCAACGGCTGTGAACAACTGTGGAAACTTGAATTGCATCAATCCTTCGTAAAATCGTTGGTCACCAGACCTGATTCGAATACCGCCGTTATCATCTGCAGTAATGGATAAATCCACTGCCAAATGCTGTTTGGTACCCAAATAATCGACGATTCGCTCCCGCTTCTTGCTATAGATCATCGTAGCATCGAAATGTCTGATCGTATTAGGGAATTTGAACTTGCGAATCCATGTAACGGTTTCCCGCCCGAAGCGATCTCTGTAAGCGAAATTCTCGATTGAAAAAGGCACCTGACGGCCGCCTTGCGGAAACATGATATGTCGAGATGTGCCTAGATACAGAGGTGCGCTTACCCATTTGTTATACCAAATGTATTCCATTACTCCATGTCCGATTGAGGCAATTCGATCCTCACTATTGAATCCGAACCGCTGCTGAATACGCGGATGAAGCTTATGAAAGTCAGCTCCGAGAGCTAGTTCGTATATGGATGCCATTGGCTGTTCCTCCCTTGTAAGGTTTAATGGGTTGACGCAAACATCGTCTTGCTTCTGGCAGATCACGCACTGTCCAAGCAGCTATTAGACAAAATCCGATCATAGAACCGCTTAACGTAAGCGGATTGAATGGCGATTGTATCAATTCTGGGCTTCCAAGTATTGCGCCACCAGCCAACAGCACAAGTATCCCTATTTGCAGCCCATATATAATTTTTTTACGATGCCAGATTAATGTAAATACGCCGACGCCAATCTCAGCGACACCTAGACCTTGCAGCAGCTCAACCTCATAGCCTGCAAACCATCCAAGTTGCTGGAACATTGCGAGTTCACCTGCCTCGGGAAATAGAAGCTTAGGAATGAAACCCTCATAGATCCATAACATTGCCACCATCAGAACAACAAAATAATGTATTAGGGTCCGCTGAATACTTATTGCGGGTGCAATTCCCTTCTCTAGCCATAATCGAAGCGCATCGAAGCTCCATGCGGTTGCAAAGCCAAATAACGGACGAAATAAGATTCGATCAAAAATCCCGCCAACCCATCCAAATCTAGTCTCATAGTCATAATGCGTTAAGAAGGTTATCGCATTGCCGTTCGGTTTATATTTCCAGTATCCTCCACCTCGACTAATAAGGGAGATGGGCTGTTCCGACCCAAAGGTTAGAGTCGACAGTCGCTCACCATTTTCGTGGTTGAGCTTTGCTTTTGTTTCCCCTGTGCCGCTAATGGCGATTCCAAAGCCTATTCGTGTGCGATAGAGGAATCGTTGCGGACCTGACTCCCTGTCGAAAGGCAAATAGTTAATCTCAGAGAAGCGCAAATCCCATTGTTCATGCAGCTCGGGTGTTTGTGTATGAGACCATAATGTCTCCATCTCGGTCTGAATATCCGTTTCCACATAAATCGGCTTCCTTCTCATCGCTCTTGCACCTCGTCCACTCGTTCTATAAATCGGCTTCGCAAATCAGGCGTTAACAGTACGCAAGCATCCCCATGCCCAAACAAACGATAACGATTCCCCGCAATAACGTCGTATATCCAATCCCTTAGGAAACGAGGAACAATAATTGCTGCATATAACAACGGCCACAGACCGCCAAAATGACGAAATACATGCAAGGCTGCTTCCGATTTCGTATAATATTGACTGCCTTGAATCATGACGAATGTATCCATGTCATCTGTCGGCAAGCCACCTTGTTGGAGCAAATATAGGCCAGCCTGCGATTGCAGCGAAGCGAATCTGAATCGCTCCGTCTTATCTCGCTTAAGAACAAATTTAGTGATCCAGTG
This sequence comes from Pristimantibacillus sp., assembly GCA_048976605.1. Classification (GTDB taxonomy): domain Bacteria; phylum Bacillota; class Bacilli; order Paenibacillales; family Paenibacillaceae; genus Pristimantibacillus. The sequence continues at coordinate 3,847 of JBHGUX010000061.1, forward strand.
ACATAGATTGCATTCGCCGTCTATGAGAAGCACAATCGGTCTCTCCATTGTCATAACACCGCTTCCTCTCTCTATGTCCTCATTGTAGATCCTTCCCGCCAGAAACATCAGTTCCAACTTTCATAGAACACAATGAAAAAGGGTACTACGCTTTGTAGTACCCTCTCCTGATTTTTCGATTATTTTTCACGCTGAAACAATCCTTTTCGTTTGACCTTCTCTACAGCTTCTTTACTGCTCTTAACCCCAAGCTTCTTCAGCATTTTGTTTACTTGATTTTTCAGTGTACTCTCAGCTTTGTACAGCTTCTTCTCGATTTGAGATTGTGTATAGCCTTCTTCAATAAGCTCGAAGACTTCGCGTTCAGCTGCCGTAAGCTCCTTCAACTGTTCTTCACGCTTTAGCCGGGAATATTCCTTCAATAGCGCATCCATTGCGGAAGGATGATGATAGGCGCTGCGAATCGCATGCGGCAGTTCCTTGAAGTTCGTCTTCTCGATATAATTAACGGCTCCCGCTGTAAATGCTTGTGTCATGACTGCTTCATCACTTAAGGAGGTGAGCATGATGATCTTGGCTGGATGAATCTCATGCATCTCAATAGCGGTATAAATTCCATCTAGATTGGTATCCGTTAACTGTATATCCATTAAGACGACATCAAAAGCCAGCGTTCTCGCTAATGAAATAGCCTCTTGGGATTCAGTAGCTGCTCCTACAACGAGAATATCTTCTTCTTTATTCAAATAAGATGTCATCGCTTTAATCCAATCCGGATCATCTTCGACTAAGAGCACTTTAATATGGCTCATCTAGTTCCCTCCTTCACGGACAACGTTTTGCGTCCTGAAAAAAACATCGTCATAACCGTACCGGCGTTTTCTCGGCTCGTCACCTCTATCGATCCTCCACTCTTACTCATCACATTGTACACATAGGACAATCCAAGTCCGAAGTTGCGATTGCGATTTTTGGTACTGTAAAAAGGATCAAAGATATGAGCAACTTCCTCAGAAGGTATGCCTTTTCCCGTGTCTTGAATGGTCAAGTGAAATCCTCTCTTAACGGCATCAAGCCGTACGGTTATTGCACCGCCGCCTGGCATTGCCTCGAGTGCATTCATTATTAAATTGCCAATGGCCTCACTCACATGAACCGGATCAAGAAGTACAACGGGGTGACTCGTATACGTTGACGTCACATCAATTCCCGCTTGATCAAGCAGCACTTGATGCTGCTTCAATACCTGTTCCATTAGCAGATCTAAGCGGCATGGCTTCTCAACAAGTACAATATGTTTCATTTGGCTATGAATGCGAGTTACCATTTGCAGCATATGATCGGAAGCTTTCGAGATAATTCGTAGATGCTCCTGCGATTCTGTATCTGCCTCGGCAAGCGCCATCTTCAAATTTTCAGAGCTGATGGCGATTTTTCCAATCTCATTTTTAATCGAATGGTTTAATAGCGTTGTACCTGAACTGACTGCCTTCATCGTGCTCTCAAGCGGATCACGTTCGAAGCGAAGCTTCACCCCGAGAACACCATAAGCAAACGTACATAACAGCGCTATTGTTAGTGAATAAATAATAAATAAGGATATGTATCGAAAAAAATCAAAGTCAGGTGCAATCACATTCGCCACATTAATTAGCACCAATACGGCAAGTACGGTAGGAACGATAATGACAGTCACGATAAAGCGATTGCGTCTCTTCCTCGCGTTATCTTCCCTCCACAAGGAAACGATCAGCAGATAACAGGAAGCCAAATAGTAAGGTCCAGTCCATATTAGTAACAGCAGATAATTAATCGAGCCTTCTGTGAACAACAACGTAACAACGAGCATCGCAACGACCGGAAGCAGCAACAGGAGCTTAAGATACAACCGTGTTGACGGTCTAGGGAATCGCTCTGAGTAGACGATACAGAACACCAATACACCATAAGGCGTTATCATATGATTTAACCACTGCACAGCCTGTGCCCCGCCGCTTAATCCCATTGCAGTGAATGTATCCGCCAGACCGCCTATAGATGCGCTGCCTAAGAATATAGCCGCCCAACGATTATTCTCGTTGCGAGGATTGTTAACGATTAGGATGATGGCCGCCGCTAGCAGCGCGAAGAAATAATAGAGCATCGCTTACCGCCTTATCTGAACATGATGTAGAAATAGTAGCTTTATAGTATCACATTTTCGAACATACCGATAAGATTGAACGCAAGCAGACACAGTTACGCTCTCATCAAGATAAAAAGTGTTAGTATCGCAATGAAATAGAAAAGCACTTAAAAAGAGCGTTTATTTCTTTGAAGAAATAAACGCTCCCATCTAGTAAACATCATTAATATTTAATGGCATTTATTATTAGCTTCATAAATAAAATATCGCTCTATTCCTTATCCCGACTGCTATTATGCTTGATTGATGTCCGAAGATACGCCCATAATATAGGCAATTAGCAACGCAGCCGTGTTTACTACTGCATCCGCATGCGTACGTTCCATACCATGCGACGCATGTACGCCAGGCCCTATCAATGCTGCGCGGATATTGCTGCCTCCGCGTAAAGCAGCAGACGCATCTGAACCATAAAACGGGTAGATATCTACCGCATATGGAATTTCTAGCTGCTTGGCAAGCTCAATTAATTTGGACGTCATTAGATAATCGTACGGGCCGGATGAATCCTTCGCACAGATCGATACATCGGTTTCTTTGGTCGACAAATCATCGCCAATTGCTCCCATATCAACTGCAATTAGTTCTGTTATATCTGAAGGCATATACGAGTTGCCATGACCAACCTCTTCATAGGTGGAGAAAATAATCTTCACTGTCCGAAGCGGCTGCTTCCCTTCCCGCTTCATCCATTCCAGCAAACCGAACAGGGCAGCAACACTTGCTTTGTCATCCAGATGACGTGATTTGATCCAACCATTCGGCAGCATACGCGTCCGTGGATCCCATGAAATGATATCCCCTACTGCAATGCCTAGCTTTTCTGTCTCTTCCTTCGTGGACACCATTTCATCGATGCGAATTTCCATATTCGCCTCTTCACGCTTCCAGTCCCTCGCATCAGGATACACATGAACTGAAGCTTTGGTAGATAGGACAGTACCTTCATATTGTCGTCCATCACGGGTATGAATCAGACAATATTCACCTTCAACGGTATGCATCGCATATCCGCCAATCGGAGTAACCCGGATCATACCACTCGGTTTAATCGACCGAACCATCGCACCTAAAGTATCAACATGGGCAGTCAGCCCAATCGCATCTACGGATTCTCCCGCACCCTTTATCGTAATCATGCCATTGCCCTTAGGTGTTATTTCAAGTGAATAACCAAGCTTATTCGTTTCTTCTTCGATAATCTTCATAATATCCATACAATAGCCGCTTGGGCTAGGCGTTCGCAGTAAAGCAGCAAGAATATCTTTTATGTATGCCTTATCCAGGTTTGGACTTAATAATGATGTCATGATCCACCTCTTCAATTATGATTTGGAATACGCTCTCTTGTGAAAAGAGGTTATATGGCGAAACAATTTCTCCCCGTCATTTGCTACTCCTGCTTCCTTGTTAATAGCAAGATACATAGCTTGATAAGGCTCGGGAACCCATGTGTATTGATGGATGTACTCTGTTAAATGAAATCCGCAGCTTTCCCAAAACCGGATACGCTGCTGGTTGTTCAAGGTAGGCTCCGATTCCACTTCAATCAGAATCCCATCAAGCCTCTTCTCTTTCGCTGCCCATTGCTGGAGAATCCCGACAAATTGCTGTCCAATCCCTTTACCGCGCAGCTCCTCACGTACTGCAAGATAATCGATCAGCAGCAGCTTGCCGTCGTTGGATAATCCCGTAATTGCCATCGCTTGCACATCCGAACCATCCAGCAGAACCTGGAGAAGAGTCATCCTCTTCGTAAACATGCCTACAATAATCGCATCTGTCTTTCGTGTTTCCTTCGAGAACGATTGATGATATAAATGCAAGGCTTGCGGCCATAGCTTGTCATCTAATTTGTCGATTGTTTTGAGTTGCATCTGTGTAATCACCTTCATCCTATTTTACATCGCCATACAACCTCTATGGTATCACATTTTCAACCTATTAATTACTTTGCTTGATCAGCAATATAAAGTAAAATCATAGTATTGTTCACGTTAATCATGAGTATGCGCCATCATTTTATTTTTTGAATGGAATGACGTCAACATAGGAGGTAATCATGACAGCTCATTCAGTTAAACCTCCACTGTTCGCTTATTTGCGGAGATGGATTCTGCTTGCTGCAACTGTTGGTATATTAACCGGCTCAATATCAGCCTTATTCTTAGCCAGTCTGCACGAAGTGACGAATCTGCGTGTATCACATGCATGGCTCCTGTGGCTACTTCCTTTCGGCGGTGCTTTAGTCAGCTTTATATACATGAAATATGGACAAGATTCTGCGAAAGGAAATAATCTCTTGCTAGAACGAATCTACATAGCTAATGGTTCTGTACCGCTTCGTATGGTGCCGCTGGTGTTGTTCGGAACACTTATTACTCATTTGTTCGGCGGATCTGCTGGTCGGGAAGGAACTGCTGTACAGATGGGCGGCGGATTAGCCGATTTCATAGGCAGACGATTTCATCTAGGTGGCGCGGAGCGGCAAATCATTCTTATGTGCGGAATAAGCAGCGGCTTTGGCGCTATCTTCGGCACACCTATCGCTGGTACGGTATTTGGACTAGAGGTAGTTGCGCTCCGCGTCATTCCCTACCGTGCCATATTGCCATGTTTGATAGCAAGCTTCACTGGCCACTACGTCACAATAGCATGGGGAATTCATCATTCTTCTTATTCATTAGGTGCTTTACCCATATTCAGTTCCCTTCTACTTCTGAAAATAATAATAGCCTCCATTCTGTTCGGATTAACGGCTTGGTTATTCAGCACATTAACGCACAGATTGAAGGCTATATTTACAAAACTAATTCCTAATCCGGTTATCAAAAGCTTTGCCGGAGGCGTACTGATCATCGCCATGGTCTACTTATTAGGAACAAGAGATTATCTAGGACTTGGTCTTCCCCTAATGGATCTTGCATTCGAGGAATCTGTTAGACCATTCACTTTCTTGTTAAAGCTTCTATTTACAGTTATTACACTGGGTTCCGGCTTCCAAGGCGGTGAAGTCACTCCCTTGTTCGTCATCGGATCGACACTAGGCAGCTCCTTAGCCAGCCTGCTCTCCGTATCCATTCCGTTATTAGCTGGAATCGGCTTCGTTGCCGTATTCGGCGGAGCAACGAACACGCCGGTTGCCAGCTTTATCATGGGTCTTGAGCTCTTCGGCTTCAATGGCTACGGAATGCTGTATCTGTTGATCGGATGCACCATCGGCTATCTTTGCTCAGGACGCATCGGGATCTACTCTTCGCAGCGAACTCGCAACTGGCTTAGAAGAACACCAAGTAAATAACGGCTGCAAGTACGATGCGATAGATCGCGAACGGAACTAGTTTAATGCGATTGATTAACTTAAGGAAGAAACGAATCGAAATTAAAGCTACTACAAATGCGCTAATGAAGCCGGCAATAAAGAACGGCAAAGCATCAAGCGTGAAATATTGCCAGTTTTTCGCTAATGACAGTATGCTTGCACCAAACATGATAGGCACAGCCATAATAAACGTAAAGTCAGCAGCAGCACGATGGCTCATTCCAAGCAGAACGCCGCCGGAAATCGTCGATCCTGAACGTGAGAACCCTGGCCACAGGGACAAACATTGAATAAGTCCAATAGATAGAGCTTGTTTATACGTGATTTGATCGACGGTTTCCACTTTAGGCTTCTTAGCACCGAATAGATCGGCAATGATCATAAAGACAGCACCAAGGACTAACCCAATTAATACTGTACTGGTTGAGAATAAATGCTCATCGATATAATCCTCGAACAATACGCCGAATACAGCAGCTGGAATCAGACCTACGATTACTTGAGCCAGCTTAAGTCTTCCTTGTTGTCCTTGTACTCCATTTGCTTCTGTGTGACTTTTCACTTGCTTGCCTCTGAGACGATTCAAACCTAGCAAATCAATGAATCGATTACGGAATACGATAATTACAGCCAGGATTGAACCCAGTTGGATGACAACTTTAAATGTATTAGCGACATATTTCGTTAGAAACTCTTCTGACTTCAACCACATATCATCAACGATGACCATGTGACCCGTTGACGATACTGGTGCAAATTCGGTCAATCCCTCTACCATACCAAGTACAATTGCTTTTAATAGTTCAATGAAATCCATTAATCCAATCTCCTTCTTTCATCTGTTACCTAACTTCTACTTTCTCGTGCGAGCTCTTCGAATAAATAAGGCAAGAAATACGATAATACCAACGGCTATAATGGCATATGCGATATTCGAGTAAACATCCATAAATGCGACGATGCTTTCCCATGAATCCCCTACTGCAGCTCCCACACAAACGAGTATGATGTTCCAAATTAAAGTACCAATTGTGGTATACAGCAAGAACAGCGGGAATTTCATGCGGTTCATACCTGCAGGAATTGAAATCAAACTTCTAATTAAGGGAATCATTCGGCAAAAGAAAACCGTCCAATAACCATACTTGTCGAACCAAGCATTCGCTTTATGAATATCTTCCTTCTTCACTCTTAACAGCTTTCCCCAACGTTCCACAATCTTCTCAAGTCTCGGAACGTCTAGCAGAGTTCCAATATAGTACAAAATAACGGCTCCTGCAATAGAACCTAGGGTGGAGACCGCTACTACACCCGCAATCGTAAGATCCGAATAAGTAGTCATAAAGCCGCCAAAGGTCAAGATGACTTCCGATGGAATAGGCGGGAAAACATTCTCAATGGCGATCATTAGAAAAATACCAAGATACCCGTACTGCTCCATTAACTCTGTTATCCAATTTTCCATAAATACCCTCTTTTCTTCAAATTGCGCAAGTAACGCTGACGAATGAGATAGAAATAAGCAAGCTGTGCGATTACAAAGCTAATAAGTACAATGCCTAGCTCAGCAGCTACCGACAAATAGAATAAGCTTTGCAAGGCAGTAAAAGCAAATAAACTATGGATGACCGCAATACCTGTCGGCACAAAAAATAAAATTGCTAATTGTCGTGTGACAATCGTATTCAACTCTTTCTCAGTTAATCCTACCTTGGCAAGTATCGCATATTGCCTTCGGTCATAATCCAAATCCGCATACAGCCGGAAGTAGAGAAAGCTGCCTGCAGCAATAAAGAATACTGCTCCAACCAACAGGGAGACCAGCAGCATCATGCTGTATAAGCTCCTTTGTACATCATACAAGGTACCGCTAACCGTCATTGCATAGAACTTCTCGGAATCATAACGCAAGACTCCGTTCTTCACTAAATCATTAGCAATACCTGAGGTTGTTTGCAAATCCTCAACATAAAACCCTGTATACCGATCGAGCTGAGTAGGTGCAGCAATCTGACCAAACAGCTCATCACTTACCACAATTCCGCCAAAATCACCCTTCATCTCAATCTCTAGACTAGCAGCCAAATAGTCCGGTAAAGGAACATGCTCCGTATAACCAATCTCCCGGATATACTTGTCCGTCATCCCTTCGATCTGATAGGTAACCTTCTGTCGCACTCTAATATAGCTTTTCTCTCGTTGAGATGTGATGATCACTAAACCATCATGTCCTGACAGCCTCGATTCATCAAATGTATATCCCGCTGTCTTAATGGCTTTCTCATAATCAGAGAAGGATAGGATTGGCAAAGACCGGTTCCACTTACCATCTGTAGACTTGTATACATTCACATACTTGATTGGTATGGTTATCGTCTCGTACGATACATCACGAGCAGTCAGCTCTGCTTTAATACGAGCAAGATGCTCTTGTTCATCGTTATTTCCCTGTTTCGATAAATAGCCTATTGCAGCCGGGTAATCCTCTTGAAAGGATTTCATCAACGTATTAATCGAAGCAAACACGCCAACCGAACAGAACGAAATCGTTGAAATGATCGTTACCATGAAAAACATATTCGCATGATCTTTGAACCGATACGTTAAGCTCGCCACTGTAATGACATTTGTTTTTCGCCAAAATAATTGCTTATATTTCTTCAGCAGAGTTACAAGGTAAGCAATCAATTGTGTATAGAGGAAATAGGTTCCTATAATCGTCATGATAATGACAGGAATCATTCGAGAATATACAGTTGTAACGGCTGCCGTCGCTGCTAAATAATAGCTAATCACTAGTAATACAGCAGCCATAATGGATAAAACGATCGAAACCCTTGGATTATCCTTGCGGCTTTGACCAGATTGAAATAGTTCCACCAGCTTGTTTGTGCCGATCAGGGCAGATGTGAACAATGAGATAATGAAGAATAATAAGGCAAATGAACCAATTGTGAGTGCGAGCGATTCCCATGGAACATACAAGGGGATACCTGGCAAACTGAGGAACGCTGAGCTTATCATGAGAAACAGCTTCCCCATTAATAATCCGGCTATCATTCCGGTTAGAATGGCTCCGAATCCAATGATCATATTTTCCCAAAAGACCATTTGGTTAAGCTGTCGCTTGGTCATGCCATGCATGAGATAAATGCCGAATTCACGTTTTCTGCTGTTCAAGAAGGAACTGACGGAATACCACACGAAGAAGAAAGCGAACAGATACATGATGCATTCAGCAGCAATCATTGCCTGTACTGCTGCACTTACAATTAATCCTTCTCGTATCGTTGGATTGAAGATAAACAAGGTACAGACAAAAAAAATCATTACCGAGAAAGCGCTGCTGACAAAATAAGCCGCATAGGTCCGTTTATTACGTGCAACATTCCTATAAGCGAATTGACGAAAGGTCACGGCTGTCCCCTCCAAGCAATGACAGCATATCGATAATGTTCTGGAAGAAGCTCTGTCTGCTGTCTCCTCGATAGATTTCATTGTAGAACTTGCCGTCTTTCATAAAGATGACGCGACTGCAATAGCTTGCTGCTACAGCATCATGTGTAACCATCAAAACGGTCGTTCCTTCTTGTTTATTGACTGTTGCCAGCATGTCCAACACTTCATTCGCTGCCTTGGAATCCAAATTGCCTGTCGGTTCATCCGCTAACAAGAGCGATGGCTTATGAATGATCGCTCTAGCGATGGCTGTGCGCTGCATTTGACCGCCTGAAATTTCATTCGTATATTGATTCTTGATCGACTCAATGCCTAGCTTATGAAGCACCTCGTCTACTCTGCTCTCCATTTCCTTAACAGGCAAACCGTCGAGAATGAGTGGCAAGGCGATATTCTCTTCAACAGTCAACGTATCCAGCAGATTGAAATGCTGAAAAACAAAGCCTAGCTGTCTGCGGCGGAATAGAGCTGTCTCATGTTTGCTTAGTGAATGAGGATCTCTCCCATCCAGCAATATTCGACCCGCAGTCGGATCATCTATCGTGGCAATCGTATTCAGAAGGGTCGTCTTCCCGCTTCCTGAAGGACCCATTACACCAACGAATTCTCCAGAATTTACTGTGAATTGCAAATGATCCAACGCTTGACGAGCGACTTTGCCTTCATAAATTTTCGATAAATGATGTACTTCCAGTAAAGACACTGGCTTCATCTCCTTGTTGATTTAATTATAGCGATGAATGCACTGCCCTTACTATTGTTGGAACTTACAGTTACCTTACACTGTTGTAAGATTGCGAGCTTCGCGGCTCATGAACCGGATTCTGACGATGGTTCCCTTGCCAACCTCCGATTCCACCTCCACTTGATGACCGAGCTTCCGACAGATTTGTTTCACTAGGAAGAGTCCCATTCCTGTTGACTCTTGATACTGCCTGCCGTTCTCACCCGTGAAGTAGGCATCAAACACTTTGGGCAGATCACTCTTAGGAATACCGACTCCCTCATCCTTAACCTCGAGTACAGCTTGCTCATCGTCAATACGATAACCCCTGAAGTGAACTTTCCGATCACTGCCTTCCGGCGTGTAGCGTATCGCGTTCGTTATCAACTGAGTTAGTACAAACGACAACCATTTATCATCGGATGCAATCTGAATTTCATTGTCGATTTCGATCTGCGGGAATATACCGCTCCGTATAAACAGACGCTTCTGGCTGGATGTTACCGCTCGGATGATTTGTTCAAGGTTTAACGTCTCGACGTAGAAGTCATGCTCGAAGCTATCCAGACGTGCTGTGTAAAGAACGGTCTCCAGCCCTTTTCTCAATCGATCAAGCTCGTCCCCTATTGCGCTGTACCGTTTATCATCTTCATCCTGAATCAATAAGTGGATGACAGATATCGGTGTCTTCATCTGATGAACCCATTGATTAATAAACTGAATATGATCGCCATTCTTATGCTTATAATGCAGCAATTCACTTTGGTATAGACGGAACTGACTCCCAAGAAGTTGTTGAAGTGCTTCGGCAAGCGGCGTTTGCTGCGAATGGCTAGAGAAAGACTCCATCGTGGTCAGTGGTTGTGCCAGCCTATTATAGAAGCTGCGATTACTTAGATATCGGTATACGAGATAGACTGCCAATAGACTGGTGCTTAGCAGCGATGCATAGAAAATGATGGCATAATGACGATATCCATCTAATAGGTAGATCAAAGCCGTAACGATTAATTGAATGACATACATCATAATAAGTGCGCTCTGATCTCGTAAAAAGAGCCTCAAGACAGCAGCCCCCAATTCGGATGAAGCCGATAGCCTTGTCCTCGTATCGTCTGAAGCGAATCCTCAATAGCTAGAACAGAGAGCTTCTTCCGCACCCGCGTCACATACACATTCAAGGTATTTTCGTCGACGAATGCTTGATCATCCCATATTTTCTCTAACAGACGATCTCGACTAACGAGACAATCGACTTTTTTCATGAGCTCATCCATAATTTTCGCTTCTGTGAAGCTAAGCTCTACCTCCATCATGTTCAATGACAGCAGCAATCGTTCATTATCGAGCTTCAATCCATATACGGCTACTGTCCGATCATTCGATTGAGCAGCGTAGCTGCCATAGGCTCTGCGCAGATGGCTGTTAATTTTGGCCGTAACGATCTCATAGTCGAATGGCTTGGTTATGTAATCATCCGCTCCGTTCTCAAGCGCCATTACCTGATCCATCTTGCTCTCACGTGCAGATATGAATAGTATCGGACAGGTAGAAACACTGCGGATTTGTCTGCACCAATAATACCCGTCGAATTTCGGCAAGTTGACATCCATCAACACAAGATGCGGCTCATACTGATCGAATTGAGCCCGTACTGTGCCGAAATCATCCACTGCTCTCGTATCGTAGCCGAATTTATGCAGATGCTCTTCCAGCAAGCTGACAAGTCCCTTATCATCCTCGATAATGAATAGTTTGAACATGATATCTACCTTCTCCCTTGCAATCCTAGTTAATCCCATTATTCACGAATACAGCGATCAGTGCAACAATACACGATTATGCCGATGCTGCTATATGATGAAGGAATAGTTCTACGAAAGGTTGTGACTGATTTAATGGTGAATCCTGCGCCTCCATCTGACTATTCAGATGTGATGACAACTCAACCGGAACTTGCATTTCAAATACCAGGTGTTCCGCCTTGTCTCTAGCCAATCTAACCGGTATTCACAGCCCATATTCACGACCAGTTCTATAGCGAATTTGTTTGGTTTCGATATTGCCTATTGCCATTCCATCCTTGCACTTTGTATCGTATCTGACTTTCAAATCTTGTTTGTCGTCGAATTTCTTAAATAAGCTCCATATGGAGCTTATTTGCCAATCGTATCGATCCCATCATCGAAACAAGCTCCATATGGAGCTTGTTCATCCCTGTGGCGTAGAAGTAACCCCTGTAATTCCCCAAACAAGCCCCATTTGGGGCTTGTTTGCCAATCATATCGATCCCATCATCGAAACAAGCTCCATATGGAGCTTGTTCATCCCTGTCGCGTAGAAGCACCGGTAGCCTGTAATTCACCAAACAAACCCCATTTGGGGCTTGTTCGCCATCGTATCGATTCCATTGTCGAAGGGGCTGTATAATTCAGTAAATAAACAAGCAGCTATAGACCAGAATAAAAAATAGCGGTACAGGGGTAGTCCCTGAACCGCTATTTTTTTGGATTTTTACCAGCGTAACGTTTCTGTTCAAAGTGAGGACCCCGTCCTATTATCTACGCACTATGCTCCAAAACGTTGTCTATATCCGCACTTCCGACACAGCTCTTCTACCGCTTCTCTTCTGGAGAAGCCGTCAACCAAATTGTTCGCCCTCTCGCTTTCTACAATCTCAGAGAAAGGCGTATCATTAATATTACCGAGGTTGATTACACCCTCGCCGTCGAGACAGCAAGGTACTACTGTTCCATCAACGAGTATACCCGCTTGATTGCGAAGCCCGTGGCAGAAGCCTTTGCCGTCATCCTCAGGCGCATTCAAATCCGGCCATTGGAATTCATGATCCTGATTCAGGTATACCCGATCAGCTAGCTTAACCCCGCTGCCGGGTACAACCTTCTCATCGATTTTATAATCGAGATTGAATTCCTTTTCAATAGCCGCCAGCAACTCGCGATTTCTGCTTCTCTCCGCGTTGGTCACGTTATCGGTATCTAGGTTCCACAGGCGCAATGAAATGATCATATTCGTCTGCTCCAGAGCTTCTCTTACGAAAGAAAGCACGTTGCCGATATACCCTTCCTTATCCGTCGAGCCTTCATGTCCATCAAAGCTATGAAGGGAAAAGTTCATCTGTCGAATGGCTGGCTTAGTGAGCAATTTATGCTTGTTCTTCTGCAGCAGCGTTCCGTTAGTCGTGATATTGACCTTAAAACCTCTCTCATGGCTAATATCAAGCAACTCATCAATCTTCGGATGAAGGAGCGGCTCACCCTTAAGGTGGAAATAAATATAATCCGTATGCGGCTTAATTTGATCCAATCGGTTCGTAAACGCATCTATTTTAATAAAATTAGCTTGGCGTTTGGTTTGCGGGCAAAAGGTACATGCGAGATTGCATACGCTTGTAATTTCAATATAAAACTTCTTGAATTTCTTCATGCCACTGAGCTCCAATCTAGTCGTTACTTTCATACTAACGAACATTATACCATCAATCCGGATACAGATGCTCACGAATTAGCATAATGTTACATCGCATATAACTAGTTGACTCTAATGCAGGGCATACAAATAGCCATCTTTTGCAGCAAAATAGACAACTCCATCTGCTACAATTGGCGATGATAAGATCGGTGATTTATTTCCTTCAAATCGCCACAGCTCCTTTTGTGTATTTAAATCAACGGCATAGAAGGCATCTATCGGAGCTCCTCCATCCGTGTACCCTGAGCCGAAGTACATAATATGATCTACAATTGCTGGAGAAGAGAATACTCTGCTATTGAGATTAAAGTCAAAGCTTAGCTCGCCGCTTTGTCGATCGAAGACATGTACTTTATTGGAATCTGATCCTCCTATAAGGACATATTTGTCGTTAACTGATGCAGAGGACACTACCCATGAACCTCCGGGCGAGCGATAGTTCCATTTCTCTTCTCCCGTTGCAGCATCCAGCGCATAAACATTCGTATTTCGATTGCCCAAATATACTACACCATCTTTATAAGCTAAGCTTGATTGAACTGCTAGATGCTTCGATACCCATTTCTCCTCACCGGTCTGCTGATCCAAAGCTGCAATTTTCCCGCCCATATCTGCTATGAATACTTTGCCATCTGCGAGCGCTGCCTTGCCGTGAACAAAGGAATCTGTCGTATAAGTCCATAGAATTGATCCGTCGATCCGATTAATCGCATAGAACACAGGACCTTCTCCACCTACATAAATAACGTCCTTCTCAATCGCCGGTGAACTGATATAATAGTCCCAATCATCTGTTTTCACTCCATTGCTGTACTGATTATCCAGCGCTTGCTTCCATTTGACCTTGCCAGTCTCTCTCTCTAATGCATATAAGGTTCCCGTTGTATCTGTGAAATAGAGCTCATTCTCATGAATAGCTGCCGTCGATCTTATTTTCCCTTCAAAAGGAGCATCCCAAAGAATCTTGCCGTTCTTCGCTTTTATCGCATAGAAATGTCCTTCCTCATCGCCTAAATAAAGCTTGCCATCTGCTAGAACCGGTGAGCTGTGAACCTCTCCCTTAAGCTTAACCTTCCACTTCTCTCCTTTAAGCTTTGGTACGCCTTTTGTGACAAATACTCCAGTGTTGTGAGCATCGCCGCGAAAAGGAACCGTCGGTCCAGGCTCAGTCTCCTCATTTGCAGCATTACTGCAGCCAACACCTACTAGCATCAAACTAATAAAGATCATCAACCAACCCTTTTTCATTCTATCCCTCCACCTGATTATAGTGTTTCTCTTCCTCTCCATTAGTAATGATGCCAACGGATCAGAATATCTTACAACTATTTCGATGGAGGCTGATTATAAAATGAATTTATTCGGAATTGAATGTCACTGACGAAAATTACGGACCGCCATATCGCACATTGGGACCGATCAATTTCAGTTAGAGTATTTTAATCTAGTTTAATTTAATAGCTGAAGCATGTCCTTCAAAATCTTAATCCCTCTTATTTCATTATCCATCGCCGCTTGCAGCAATTCTATTCCTGCTTTTATACTCTCCGGGGAAGTTGGATCACCGCCGCTAGGAAAAGGAAAGAAAATCCGCAGTTCAGCGAACGCTGCAGCGATTAACGAATAATACTTTGCAGCTTCTATTGCATGAACGGCAATCTCTGCTCCTTTTTCACCATATCTATCTGCTTGTTCAGCTATTTCATTAAGAAACTGAACGGCAAAAGAACGAGCACTCCCCGTAGTCCATATGTTATACGCATGGGCAAACTCATCTTTTTTGTTGTATTGTATCGTTGCTATCCAAGTTTCATAGGCAGCAATTCCTTGCACATATTCTGGCTTTGTCTTTCGTTCGCAGCCTTCCGCATGCTCAATGATCAGCTGCAATGCACCCCGCAAGGCATCGATTGGTTCAATTGCACAGGGTTTACCTAGACAAATGGCAAAGAGATCAGCACTCCACTCTCGCCCCAATTGTTCATATGAAATGGTCGTATTCTCGAATAAACCTCTTATTCGAAACTTGCGCGCTCCATCATCATATCCGTGGATCATGCCAAAGAAAGGCTGTTGAATCCCCCATAGGATAACAGGACGTCCTTGATCAATAGCCTTATGTACGAATGAAAAGGCTTCGATCAGTACCTCATTGGTTTGGACAATCGTCTGTCCCTCTCCTATTGAGCGTGCGAGAAATCCCAAATTATGCAATCCTCTTTGGAATATGTTGCGCCAATCAAATGCAGCTGGTCCTAACCAATCGAATCGCTTATGGTGTAATTGCAACCGAAAGGCTTGCCCTGTAAAACCCATTATCGCAGCCATTGAATAACAATTATTGTCTTCATATTGAATGGCATGCAAGACAGATAGAGCGTAGGTATCCCATACTTCTCCAAAGTAAATTGCTTTTTCGTTCAGCACTTTACTGCCTTCAAAGTCATTAAGTTTGGTTCGCTCATACAAATATTGCGTTAGTTTGGATTGAAAAAGCAGCTGTTGGATCTTAACCTTGGAGCGTGACAGAATCGTATATACATTAGCGGATGATAAAGCGTATATAGCGGCAATTTCCTGAGGTGAGTATTGCTTGATGAAATAAGCTTCGAACACTTCACGTTCTTTGGAGTTCAAATATTGCAGGAGATTGTGAATAAGCTCGGAATTCTCCTGTCTAATCGCTGCATCTACAGGATTCTGATTCTCATCAGGCAGTAGCTCCTCATTCATAAAAGCAGAGAAAGGCCTTTCCTTGGCGAAAGGCCCTCCTCTTCTTACATGCATAAGTGCCTGATTGCGAATGATCCGTTGCAGCCAAGGGGCGAAACGATCCAGCTGTTCAAGCGAACCAAGCTGGAGAAACGCTTTAATAAATGATTCTTGTACGATATCTTCCGCATGATGGACATCGCTCGTAATCCGCTCTGCCCATACAATCGCTTTATCTCTATAACGCAGCACCAATTCATTAAACGCTTGACTTGATCCTGCTCGGGCTTGTGATGTTAGGTCATGATCAGAAAGAATAGTAAAGTTAACCACTCTATCCATGTTCATATACTCCGTTCCTATACCCTGTTATTGTTCTTTAACTGCCGATCTTTCAATAGCTGCTTCCATGCCATCCGTGTATTGACGGAATATGCCTAAACGCCAGAACGCCGCACCTTTCAAATCAAATCGTTTCGCTAAACCAAGCTTGTCATCGATAGATGTTGGAGTCTCAGCGCTCAAATCAATGCCAAGCAACAACTTCTCTTTCGGTACTCCTGCTTCCAACAACAACTCAATGGCCTTCTTCACTAGGCTATTAGGCTCAGGCACTTGAGAATCAGTGCCTATCGGATTGTATTTGTAAGCCATGACGATCAAGTCATCGGCAATCGAAGCCAAAGTCTTGTAATCATAGCCCAAGTAAGCACTATTAGGGGGATGTACCGCAACAGACAGAGCAGTTCCTTCAGGCAAAGCTGCTTTAAGCAGCTTCACATAATCATTAAGAAGCTTTTGTTGTTCTGTCTTATCCAACTTGAAACCGAGACCTTCAAAGTCAAGTACGACACCGCCGAAAGCATGTTCAGTAACGGCTGTTGCAATTCCTTCAATGGATTCTTGGCGCAGAGTGTCACTGCTAAGCATCTTCGTTAGTTCGCCCTCGCCATCAACTGAATAGACCATCAAATATGGTTTCACATCATTAGCGGTACTATCTGCAATAATGGTATCCGCTGTTATATCTCCCAAAGGCTCTGGCAATTGGTATTCCGAGCCTACCATCGTGAATTTGCCATCTCTATCAATTCGGCTCCACCCGAATGCAACAGAGTTCATCGAATTGATCAAGTCCTTCTCTTTAATAGACTTCAGGGCATAGAATGCACGCAAATGCATTTCTTTCTGAGGAGAGACGATGGATACCGTACTCGTCGTTTGGTTCCAACCCACTTTTGCTCCGAACTGAGTACTGAAGAAGCTAAGCGGAATAAGCACTCTGCTATTTTTCATGACAGGAGCCGCAGGTAGCTTTACTTTCGTACCGTTCACGGTAGCAGACATATTGCCGATCTGAAGACTGACAATAGTTGATTTCCCATTCTGTTCACCAGTCGCTTTTACCGTCTGCGTCTTATTATCCCATGTCACGTTTATGCCAAGCGCCTCTCCAATCGTTCGAAAAGGTACAAAGGTTACGCCTTTCGTAATGATCGGAGCAGCATCGAATGTAAGCGGCACATCATCCAGTAGTATCGTTGCCGTTGGTGCTGCATTGGCAGCATTTAAAGGAGCTATGTTAGTCAGTGATAATGCTAGTATAGCAGCGGCAGCTGTTTTTCCCCATTTAATCATCAAATTAAACCTCCATGTTAGTAGAATAGATAAATGCCCACAATGTGGTAATAGAGTATCAATCTACTATATCAAAACAATCTATCACACACAATTACTAGATTATTACAATGCCAATGAGACCCGTCAATTAACGAGTCTACTACATTCAATAAAATTAAACGTTTAAATTCTGGTACATTCCGTAATAAACGCCTTCCTTACGAATCAGCTCCTCATGCGAGCCTTGCTCCACTATACCTCCTCGATCAATGACGAGTATCGTATCTGCATTCCGAATCGTCGATAGACGATGGGCAATAATGAAGCTGGTTCTCCCTTTCATCATGTTAAGCATGGCTGCCTGAATGCGTAGTTCCGTGCGGGTATCAATACTGCTTGTTGCTTCATCCAAAATAAGTATCGATGGGTTCGCCAGCATCGTTCGAGCTATCGCTAACAGCTGTCGTTGCCCTTGACTTATATTTTCTCCGTTCTCTGATAAAATCGTATCGTATCGCAATGGCAGACGCCGGATAAATTTATCCGCTCCAGCGAGCTCAGCCGCTGCTATGACTTCATCATCCGTTGCGTCTGGTTTGCCGTATTTCATATTCTCTTTGATGGTGCCTGAGAATAAATAAGTATCTTGCAGCACGATGCCGAAGCAACGGCGCAAGCTGTCTCGTGTATACTCCCTAATGTCTCGACCATCAATCGAGATGCTGCCGCCTGTTACATCGTAGAAGCGGGTTAACAAATTGATAACAGTCGTTTTCCCTGCACCCGTCGGTCCAACAAGAGCGGTGCTGCTGCCAGCTGCGGCAGTAAAACTCATCCCTTTCAAGATTTGAACATCATCTCTATAACCAAACTGAACGTTATCAAACACGACTTGTCCTTTCGGATTAACGAGCTCGATTGCCTTAGTAGAATCAGCGGTCTCTTCCTCTTCATCAAGCACCTCGAACACTCGTTCAGCTCCAGCAATACCGGACTGAAGTACATTATATACATTAGCAAGATCGTTTAATGGACGTACGAACTGTCTGGAGTAACTAAGAAAGCTGGCAATTATGCCAACCGTGATCATACCTTTTACTGCCATTATCCCACCGACAATTGCGACTGCAGCGAATCCAATATTATTAATGACACTGAGCAATGGCATTAGAAACCCAGACCATATTTGCGCTTTCGTTCCCACTTTTCTTAGTTCATCATTAACATGGCGGAATTCATCTATCGCGGTATTTTCATAATTAAAAGCTTTTACAACCATATATCCCGAAATGGTTTCTTCAATCTGTCCATTTAATTTCCCAAGTTGAGCTTGCTGACTTTTAAATAATAGCTTAGTTCGCTTCGTTACCGTATTCGCTAATAAGTAAACAAGCGGAACCGTAATGAGGCTAGCTAAAGTTAGAATCGGACTTAATACCAGCATCATAATAAGGGAACCAATCAACGTAATGATGCCTGTCATTAATTGTGCAGCTGTCTGTGATACAGAGGTACTCACATTATCAATATCATTCGATAACCGGCTCATCAGCTCCCCGTGTCTGCGGGTATCAAAGTAAAATAACGGCAGCTTCTGCAATTTTGCGAACAAAGCTCGGCGAAGCCGGCTGACGATCCGT
This sequence comes from Pristimantibacillus sp., assembly GCA_048976605.1. Lineage (GTDB taxonomy): Bacteria > Bacillota > Bacilli > Paenibacillales > Paenibacillaceae > Pristimantibacillus. The sequence goes on from JBHGUX010000061.1 coordinate 23,001, forward strand.
TGAGATATGCCCGCCATCATCCAGCCTTGGACTAAATTTAATAAGGCATCAGAAGCATAAGCAATAAGTAGCGTCATCAGTATAATTTGCAGCAAGGAAAAGTTAACTTCTCCAGCCTTATCTGTCATTGTATCTACAGCGGCTCCGATTAAGTAAGGGCCAAGCAGCATGATAGCTGATCCTATGAAAATAATAGTGAACACAATAGCAAGACGCTTGCGTTCATTCCCCATATACCCCCATAACCGCACCAATGTCCCTTTGAAATCCTTTGGCTTCTTCCCAATTGTTCTTCGTCCGCCGCGTCCACCTAACCCGCCTTGCTGCCCCGCTGCTGCTTCACGTGATGCTGAAGTTCCATTCTTATTCATATGCTTCTTCGAATCAGGCATGGCTGCTCGCCTCCTTACCAATCTGCGAGCGATAGATCTCTTGATAGACATGACAATTCAACATAAGACTTGCATGAGTGCCAATGCCGGTAATCTCACCTTCGTCGAGCACAATAATTTTGTCGGCATCGATTACTGAAGAAATTCGTTGCGCTATCAATAATGAAGTCACATCATGCGAATATTCGTGGATCGCATGTTTAATAGAAGCTTCAGTCGCACTATCTAAGGCACTTGTGCAATCATCAAGAATAAGAATATCAGGCTTGCGGATTAACGCCCTTGCTATTGCTATTCGTTGCTTCTGCCCGCCAGAGAAATTAACCCCGCCTTGACCAAGCAAAGTATGATAACCCTCCGGAAATTCGGTAATAAAGCTATGCGCTGATGCCATAGTTGCTGCTTCCACTACTTCTTCCATCGTTGCTGCAGCTTTCCCCATTCGAATATTGTCCAATACTGTACCGGTAAATAAAATCGATTGTTGCGGTACGATAGCGATCCTCTCACGAAGAACATTCGGATCAAGCTCCTGAACGTCAACGCCATCTACCTTTAATGTACCTGCTGTTATGTCGTAGAATCTTGGAATGAGATTAACGAGACTGCTCTTCCCCGAACCTGTCGATCCGATGATCGCGACCATTTCCCCCGGCTGGCAGGTGAAGCTAATTGACTTCAAAACAAGCTCACTCTCTGCACCATGATATGAAAAGCTAACGTTTTCAAAAACAATCGATCCTTTATCTCCAGGTTTACTTGCTACCGATCCCTTCCAAGTCATTCCGTTATTCTCCGACAAAACTTCTGTTATTCTGCCTGTAGAAGCTTTAGCTCTTACGAACATGTTCGTAATCATGGTCATTGTGGTCAACGAATATAAAATTTGAGTCATATAGTTAACAAAAGCGATAATATGACCTACCTGCATATGACCACCGTCTACCCTTATTCCGCCCAACCAAATAACCCCGACAATTCCAAAGTTCATAATTAAGCCTACACTTGGACTAAAAACAGACATAATTCTTTGTGATTTAACGGATTGCAACTCGTATAATTTATTAATACCATAAAATTTATCGACTTCGTAATCAAAGCGATTAAAGGCTTTGACGACACGAACACCAGATAAATATTCCCGCATCACACCATTTAACCGGTCAAGAACATTCTGGACTTTAATGAACAGCGGAAATCCAATCTTCATATTTAATACAATAAGCAAGCCGACAATCGGTATGACAATAACAAGAACTAAAGATAAATAAGGATTCAACCGAAAAGCCATAATAATGCCGCCTATACCTAGCAATGGGGCTTTGACGAAGAAACGCATCATCCCATTGACGAAGTTCTGCACTTGAGTCACATCATTGGTCAGACGAGTTACAAGAGAAGCACGATCAAAGCGATCTATGTTCTCGAATGAGAGCTTCTGAATTTTCTCGAATAATTCTTGACGGAGTTCTGAGCCGAAGCGTTGCGACACCCAACTGGATATAATGTTTCTGCTGGAAGCAGCAATTGCGCCGCCTAATGTAATAAGCAGCATCATGCCGCCAAGCTTCAGCACTAGGTCTATATCATTGGCAGCAACTCCTTCATCTACGATCCGAGCCATTATGGTAGGCTGCAATAAATCACCAAATGCTTCTAAGCTGACAAGTAGGATCGAAAAGGTAAACAGGATTCCATATTTTCGTACATATTTAACCATATGACGCAAGATTGTTCTCTCCTTTCAAAAGCAGGGACACACCTTGTTTCTAATATACGACAAGAATACTTCTTTAACCTGCAATTCCCGTTGAAGTTGAGTTGATCCATTCGCTTCAAAGGCTTCTTTATACAAAAAAGAGACTTCCCGTAAAGGGAAATCTCAATTTATTGTTACTTATAAACGATTAGTTCCAATGTCCAGCTGCTTCAAGTTTCTTTTTACCTTTGAAAGCAAAAGCAATTGCTACGACATTTAAGATCAACATGACACCAACTGCATATATAATTGAACTATAGCTGCCAGTGATATCGGAGATAAATCCATATGCCGGTAAAGCAATAATACCTGCAATTGCTAGTCCCATTACTGCAGTTGAATAGATCTGACTGTATTCTTTATTCCCGAACAATGCTGATGTAAGCAACGGCCCCAATGTCGCGATAGATGCAACAACAAATCCATAGATACAAATTGCTAATGTAAACATTGCTTTGTTGCTACCTACAGTTAAGAGAAGGATAACAGGTACTAGTCCTAAAAGCATTGCAAACATTGCTGTATTTTTCGCACCAATTTTATCCGTCAATACACCGAAAGTTAGTGATCCTATTAATGAACCGACCATCCAGCCGCCCATTGCAGAACCTGCAAAGGAGATATCAAAGCCCAAGCTCATTGCGTAAGGTGCTACGTATTGACCAAAGCTTCCGACAGAAGTGATTAAGAAGAAGAATAAAAGCAAGAAATAAAAAGAAGATGATCTTCTGGCTACAGCTGCTGTAACACCTTTAGCTGGTATATTCGCAGCAACGACATTATTATCATTTTTCACTTCGTCCATACCAAGTGCTTGTAATCCTTTTTGTTGTGGAGCCATTCTAATCGTTAAGATAACAGTTGGAATGACGATAACCATAACCAATACGCCTAAGAATATATACGTATACCTCCAACCATCACTAGAGATTAGATTACCTGCCATTGGTTGAAGGATTGCTCCGAACAAACCACCTGAAGCAGCCATAATACCCATTGCTAAGCCATTGTGTTTTTTGAACCAGTTATTAATTAGTACAGGACCTGCCATTTGACAAACAAAGACGGCACCAATGGACATTGGAATACAGAACAAGTACCAGCCCCATACCGAATTCATTAGTCCAAACATTGCAAATGATCCACCTTGCAGAATAGTACCTATAATTAGTACCGTTCTAATATTATATTTCCCCATTAATTTACCTGCGATAGGCAAGAAAACCATAGTTACAATCGACGATATACTAAAGTATAGAGACAAGCTTCCCATACCAATTCCTAAGTCGGTAGTAACTGGTGTTAAAAACAATCCACCGGCCGAGTTAATTCCGCCTTTCATTAAACCGACCATAAGAACTACGCCTACTAGTATCCACCAAGCAAAGTGAATTTTTTTCTTCTGTTGACCCATATTATTCTATCCCTCGTTTTCTTATTTACCTTATATTGTTCAAATCTATAATTGTATATCCGTTCAATCAATTGCAATTTTTCACGTAAGAAAGCGTTTTTATTTTAAGAATTAATGAAATTTATGCATTACAATGCGGATACCCCTTAAATATAGGGCATCCTATTGTAATTATTGGTTGGAGGATATTAACGTAGTTTAGTTGCGCCGCCATCTACCATGATCGTTTGACCAGTAATATAATCGGAATCTTCACTAGCCAAGAATACCGCAACACGGCCGATGTCGCTTTCTAGTTCACCAAGTCTTCTCATTGGAATTTTGCTAAGCATACCTTGATAATACTCTGGGTTCTCTTCAGCCCATGCGATTAAGCCTGGGGATTTCGCAATTGGAGCAATGATGTTGACGTTAATGCCGAAAGGACCAAATTCATTAGCGGCTACGCGTGTAGCTGCACGGATCGCTTCTTTTGCCACAGCATAAGAAACTTGATTAACATCACCATTAATTCCAGCGCCAGAAGCAAAGTTAATGATTTTTCCTTTTGTTTCTTTTAGGTAAGGAAGAGCTGCTTGCATGAAATAGAAGGTTGGGTAGAATCCAGTATCGAATGAAAGATCGAAATCTTTTTGTGTTGTTTCTTCTATTGAATTCATTCTTGAAGCATGTGCATTGTTTACTAGAATATCTAGTTTGCCGAATTTGTCAGCTACTTGTTTCACAATACCAGCTAATTTATCATGTTCAGCAAGATTTGCTTGAATGAAGATGGATTCAGGCGAAAATTGTTGCAATTCCTTAATTGTTTCGTTCCCTGCTGCTTCATTTAGGTCGATAATAACAACGGTTGCCCCTTCTTTAACGAAAGCAGTTGCCATACCTTTACCAATTCCACCCGCTGCACCAGTGATAATTGCTATTTTACCTTCAAGCTTTTTCATAGTCCTAACTCCTCTATAAAGAATTAATTTATAAGTACCTAAAATGGTTAAGTTTTAGAGATACTCCTGTACGACTAACTTTTACGATGATTTGCAATTGTATTCCTTAAGGTCAGGCCTAACCTAAAGGAATAGAATGACACTAATAATAAGTGAGTAAATTTATTATATATAGTAGATATGAATATATAATAATTCTAATTCTTATTTGTGTCAATAGTGTGAATTGGAATGATTAATTTACATTTATCTACAATAAATATCATCCAATTCTCACTGTTTGCATACTATCTATGACGGTAAACGAAATGTTCTTATAGTTATTCATACATATCATTAATAAATGCTATTTATTAATGATATAAACAACAACCATTGTATCATCATATACACCACAATTCGATAGACACTATATCATCATAATAAGTTATATATCATAGCAATATGAATTATATCACAGCGATTGTAATTTTATCACCCATTGATTCATGTTAATTTGACATAAGTCTTATATAGAAAAACGTATATGCAAAAAAAGCCCACAACAACGAATGAAACTCGCTGTTAGTGGACTCTTTAGTGTAATTTTTTCCATTCATTTACGATTTCCAAAGTACCTTTGAAATAAATGAATAACGATAAACAACCACGTACAACTGATTAGATAAGCCCCTACAACATCAGATGGATAATGAACACCTAAGTAAATTCGACTTATTCCTATGCCAATGATCATAGCCACACTTAGTATAAGTAATAAAACTCTTCCTTTACGAGAGGAAATATGACGCCATAACAGAAAAATTAGAATACCATAGAAGGTACATGCGTTCATCGAATGACCACTTGGAAAGCTATAGCCTGCTTCCGAAATAATCTGATTAAGCGTTGGTCTCTCACGCTGAAAAAATAGCTTAAGCACAACATTCAACAGTGCGGAGCCACATATCGTTACTACAAACAATATAATTTCCTTGCGATGCTTAAGAACAACAGCAAGAAAAAGAGCAATAACTACCATTAAAGGGATAACAAAAGGTAAAGATCCTATAAAACTTAGTCCTTTCATTATCACGGTTACCGCTGGTGATTCGAACTGACTAATACCAGTAATCATCCATTCATCACCAAATACGATAAACTCTGTTTGAATAGATAACGCAACAAACACAAACCCGATAAGTCCGATTAAACTAAGTGCCGGCAATGTCTTCACGCCTTAATGTCCCCTTCTTATTGCTTTACTTCAATTATATAATTACTTATTATTTAATTAGTGGAATTATTTAATGCAATTGAGTAAATGAACCATTAGAGAAATTAACGAATGCAATCCCTTTATATTAGCAATTTTGTTAACATAATAATAGTTATGTCAATCTAATAAGCCACTAGGGATTTTATCAGAAATATTGCTCATCGCATGTTGCAATTGTTTATTATCAATATGGGTGTAGATTTGGGTCGTCTCAATACTTGCATGGCCTAGCAATTCTTGAAGTGTTCTTATATCTGTACCGCTCCGTATTTGCATCGTTGCAAATGAATGACGAAGCTTATGGCTGGATATCCTTTTGTCCTCAAGCTCAGGCATGGCCTCCTTTAACTTCATGATCGTATTATCCGCTATCGTCTGGATCATCCGGATTGATAATCGCCTGCCAAATTGAGAAACGAAGAAAGGCTGTTCCTTCCCTATTCTAGCGTCTAGACGCTCTTCAAGTGCTTTGCGCAGCACCTCATGCATGGCTGTAGGCAGTGGAATAACCCTCCATTTGCGGCCTTTTCCTAATATATGAATAGATCCATCTTGACGCACATCATGGATATTCATTCGATGCACCTCACCGACACGCAATCCTGCATAAGCCATAAGCAGAACGATGGTCATATTGCGGATATAATACTTGCCGCTGATCGATTGCAGCAGCCTCTCTAATTCATTTTCTTCCAAATATACAGGAATACGATCTTTCTCTTGTTTCGATTTTGCTATCAGAGCAGCTGGATTGGCATCCGCAGCTTCCATTTCAATCAATGCTTTGAAAAATGATCGCAAGGAAGACAACTTCCGATTACGAGCTTCATCCCCTGCCCCATTCTCTCGGCAATTAGATAGAAATCGCATAACATCCATTTTGCCAAGCTTCTTTACTTCTGCAGGTACTACTTCATGGAGAAAATGACGAGTATCATTCAAATAGGCTTGTTGTGTAGCTTTTGTCATTCCTTTGTTTTTCATCCAGATCGAGAACAGTTCTAATTCCATTCCGTATGTATCTACAATCTCATGATGTCTAATTTCCTCTACCGCCTCCACTAAAATATGGCAATTTCTTCATTAACTAAGTATATTACACCCTATTATTCTATCAATAAAGTCGATTACAAATCAAATTGCGTGAAATATGTATTTCACGCAATTAATTAGTTCCAGAAATCAGCGTATCTTAACTGAGCCAATAGACACCATAGATTGAACAATTGAAATGAAAAAGACATTCAAACGGATTATCGTTTGAATGTCTTTTTCTTTAATGATGGAAATTCATCTTATTCTACAAGCTTTCTACAGACACGCCCTTCGGTAAAATCTGTATCACTTGTTTTCTAACTTCTTCCTTATTAAGCTCGTTACCAAATATAACGATCGATCCTTCATCCTCACGCGTACGAATCAGACGCCCTATCCCCTGCCTTAACCGCAGCAGCATATATGGCATATCTACTTCCTCGAATGGAAGTGAAGAATCATTGCGCCTTGATGCGAATACAGGATCATTCGGAGGGAACGGCAAAGACCACATGATAACTTGAGACAAAGACGGTCCTGGTATATCTAGACCTTCCCATAAGGTCACTGCACAGAGAATACTTGATTCATCATTTTGAAAGGAAGCTATCAAATGACTAATCTCTGCTGAACCTTCATAGAAGAATGGATATTCAGAATTCAACGGATTGTTATTCATCTCTTCTTGGAACTGTTCCAGCTCTTCGACCGATGGGAACAATAACAGTGTACGTCCCTTTGATTGTTTCAGAAGTTCAATCGATCTTGAGAACTTATTCTCGAAAGTCATTGTTTTACCTTGTTCTTGTACATATACACGCATTTGAGTCTCATACTCATAAGGGGAAGGAACAGAGAAGGTCAGAGCATTCTCAATACCTAGACTGTCCATCATATAATCAAATGAACCGTTAACGGATAAAGTGGCTGAAGAAAATACGATTGGCATTTTTCTAGCGAACACTTGCTCCTTCAACACTTCTTTAACCCACTTCGGCATAATGACGAGTGAAGTTCCATTCTTGTCCTGCGCAACCCAGCTGATTGGTTTCTCCGGCTTTTTGAACAAGGTTAAGGCGAACTGTATCATTTCAAGATGTTCTTCTACGATTTTCAGTTGATAGGTATCAATCGTATACAAACCGCTCTCGAACACCAGCTCTTCTTCAATCGTACCGATCATATCTTGAAACCGATTCACTTCTCGAATCAATTGGTCATTCCATACAATTTCTTTACGGTTCGAAGCTGGAACCTTCACACTGAAACGATTCAATAAAGAGAAGAGATGCTCACTTTGAGACAACGCATCTTCAATAGCAACCGCTAAAGTCTCTCTTATCTCTTGCTGCAATAGTCGGGTAATAATCGCTTCGAAAGCAGCATGATTCAACTTATACGTCAAAGCTTGTTGTGCAGCTGTTTCAAGTAGATGTCCCTCGTCAAACACAACAGAGCTATGCTCGGGAAGTAACGGAAGCTGTCCTTCACGTTTTCTAGCTTCATAGGTCCATACATGCTCCATATAGAAGTCATGCGAACAAATAATAATATCTGCCGCTTTCCGATAATGATCACGGGACAAAGTCTGACCACAACGGTGACGTCTACTGCATACTAAACAATCCTGGAATACATCCCAACCCAGCTTATTCCATTGTTCATCGTTAAGATTCGGATAATCTTTGCGATTGCCATAGGGATGAAAGCTTTGCAACGTTTCTGGTTTATGAACGAAGTTAGGCAGACCACGGTAGATGTCTTCGAAAGTCTCGTCCAACTCAGATCTAGCATCATCTAGTTTATTTAGGCAAATATATTGATCAGCTGATTTACCTAATCGTGCATCAATCGTCAGTTCCAAATGTCGAGCAAGCTTAGCGATATCCCCTTCCGGCTTCACCAGTTGTTCGATCAACGATTCATCCGCACAAGCAATAATAGCTGGCTTCCTTGTATAACGTGCGTAACTTATTGCATATAACAAATAAGCGAGAGTCTTGCCAGTTCCTACGCCTGCTTCCGCAAAAATCGTTTGTTTCTCGGCGTAAGCACGCTCTAATTGAAAAGCCATATAGATTTGTTCATCTCGAACCTCGAATCCCTCTGCAGGGAGCTGTTCATAAAATACATCTGCAATCCAATCGCTTGCTTGCTCAATAAACGGTTGCTTCGGGTCGAATATAAAAGGATAATCACTCACTTGCTCTTGCCTCCATTTGGCACAAACGACTGCATGCTAGCTAAAGCATACAGTCGTTTGTAGAATCCCCTATTCAATCTCTAAAATAATGACTTCGGTTTGCGCGGCTGTGGCTTCGGTTTGTTCTGAACAGCCGGTAAATGTTTCATACTGCGCAACATAGGTCCTTTACAGATCGGACAACTTTGCTCTGCTGAAGCAAATTCATCTCTCACCCATGCTTTGCAATCCGGATTTTTACATTTGAAAATTTTCGTAGGTGATAATTTTGGTTTCGTTATGTCTTCACTAGTAGTCAATATTTACATCCCTTTCGTTAAACACGTAAAAAACGATCCCGCTTAATATATCATTTTCAGGTGGTCCAAGTCAAAGGGAAATAGACAAATAATAAACAAAAAAACCATCCATAGTGGACAGCTCTGACTGTTCTATTCTTTTTCCATACTAGGCTTAAGTGTCATAGCTGATCACCTTCCTTTTCGAGTGCTAGCAGTTCAATTATGAAGGTGATCTAATGACAATTCATTAACTCCAATCGATGTTCGTATAATGCTCTACGGTCGGAAATGGATCATAGTAATGATGCAGCAGCTGCTTCCACTTCAGGTACTCCTTAGATCCTCTAAATCCTATCGTGTGATCCTCCAAGCTATCCCATTTTACCAACAATATATATTTACTTTCCTCTTCTAAACATTTTTGCAGCTCGTGATGAATATAACCTTGCATCTGCGAGATGATTAAGGAGGCTTCTCTAAAGCTTGCTTCAAATTCATTTAATAAGTTAGGCTTAACCTGCAGGATTGCTACTTCTAGTATCATGGTGGTTTCCTCCTTGAATCTTATGTAGTCGAACACATCAGCTTAATAACTAATAAATTGAATACTCCCAATAATAAGTAACAGAAAAAATCCAATAATAACGAATCCTATAACAAAACCTACCCATTGAGGCATTTGTTGCTTCTTGTGCATCTTTTCCTTTTCTAATTGCGCTTCAAGCTTAATTAATCTGTCCCTCATTTCTTGAATCCCTGGATCCTTATCCATCATTATACGACACTCCTTAATAGATTTCGACGTTCAATCTTACTCACCTCTCCTTACATACACTCATTTGCCAAAAAATAATGAGCGTATTCATCGTCTTTGATATACCCATTCTTCTCATATAATCGTTTAGCTTGCGTATTATCCAGAGCTGTTGACAGCTCCAGTCCTTTAGCTTTAATCCATATCATGTACTTCTTAGCTTCATCAAGCAGCAATTGGGCGATGCCTTGTTTTCTATATGACTCTATAACATATAAATCATTTAATATGATTGACCTCTTCATGGATATGGAAGAGAAACTCGGATATAACTGAGTAAAACCAATAATTTGTTTCTTCACGATGTCTCTTGCTATAAACATGATCGATTCTCTATTCACAAACCGATCAAACAGGAATAATTCCGCACCCTCAACATCTGAATCCTGTCCATAGAACATACGATAATGATTGAATATTTCAGCAAGATCCTTCAAGTCTTCCATACTCGCCTGTTTGATTTCTACGTTCTCACTCATGAGCTTCTTCACCCTTTCTTCCATCAACAAATATACCATAATATCTATTTATTGGTAATGGTAAAAAAGACTCTCGCTTCAGCTGCAATTGATCACTTTTACCTAGTGAATTCAACTGTCAACTGCCTCGAGAGCCTTTTATTAATCAACTTTTAAACCTCGTTTGAAATTGCTCTAAGTTCCCATTAAACACATTAATATCAACATAGGCATCGATTCCGGCAACTCTTCCTCGATTGATATATTGCCATAAAAGCCAATCTCGGTCCGACTTCAACGTAGGACGCTTAACGATATCCCTGATCCATATATCATGATCATCGAACTCCGGGCTATTAACTATATATTTATTGAACGTTGCGTAGGTTACATATAGGATTGGTCGCAGCTTGTAATAATGCTCCATTTTATCACTTAATACGATTAGCTCATTCTGAATCTCTTGAACGTTGTGATCCAGAGCTATCTCAATATCAATAACCGGTGGCAAATTCGATTGCTCATAAGGGACAACCTCAATGAAATGATCCCCTTGTTGTTCGCCTGTGCTCTGTGTCGTGAAGAAGTGATACGCGCCAACGAGAAGCCTCGTATTTTTCGCATCCTTCCAGTTATCCTTGAAGTAACGATCTATATAATCACTGCCTTCTGTTGCTTTCATATATACGAACTGAAAATCATCCCGTTCAGCAGCAACCTTTTCCCAATTAATATCACCCTGGTAATGAGATACATCAATTCCTCTAACTTCATACTTGTGAGCGAGGATGCTGTTATGCCAGATGTAACCCTTGTATTCAGCGAATGCAAGGGCAATAAGTAAACCAATAACGATGAGGACAGTCTTCTTGTATTTCACAGCTAGACGCTCCAATCCTCTTTAAGCATTCCATAGATGACAATATCTACAAAATGATCGTACAGCCACTCTTCTTGTCTCACTATTCCTTCTTGAACGAAACCTAATCGTTCTGGTATCGCCCTGCTCTTCTCATTCCCTTCAGCTGCTCCTATCTCTACTCTATTAAGTTCTAATTCGTTAAATATATAATCGATCAATGCTTTGCAGCATTTGGTCATTATCCCTTGTCCTTGATAAGCTTCTCCAAGCCAATAGCCTATTGTCGTCTTACGATTAACTAAGTCAATATGATGAATCCCAATTGTTCCAGCTATGCTCCCTTTATACATAATGACTAGATTCATCCCTGAGTTCTCTGGGAAGGGTATCTGTGTCGAACGAATGAAGTCACGGGTATGCTCTACGTTTGTTGTGCCATCCAGCCATGGCAACCATTCTCTCAAAGCAGTCCGATTCTCATCCGTCAATCTGAAAAACTCTTCAGCATGGTCGAGATCAAGCCTAATCAACTGAATATCTTCAGCAACGATTAGATTGCGCATAAATAATCATCCTTTCTTTAGGAGGAGCTTCTAGTCATCGAGTAGCTGGCCACCTCTTAATCGTGTGCAACTCCAGTTTTTAGTACTATATTTATTTAATTCTTCCCAGCCTCTTTTTCTCAGTTCTTTGAAAATAAATAGATTAAAAAAACCATGTCCAACTAATGCGACTTTCCCGTTCATTGCGGATTTTATAAGAATCTCACTCGCTTCCGACGCTCGGTTCTTCACTTCTAAGATCGTTTCCCCATCTCTAGTAATACCAGCGTACCATAATGTCCCAGCTAAGAATGACCATAACTTCGTATTGCATTTCACACCCTTAATTGAAGGCGGATGAAATCTCACTTCGTCAAATACGTCGTTATAGCTGACATTAGTCTCTGGTCTTAATAAAGAACAAGATTGCTGCGCTCGATATAAGCCGCTGGTATATAGCACACTTGCATGGGCAATATCCGTTCTAGCTTGTTCAAATCGCTCACAATTTGGTTCTTGCACACCAAGACGATCATAGTCATCTCTCCAACGGTTATATTCATGAAGACTTTGCCTAGGTAGATTAGAGATCTCAGATATGCCGTGTCGGATTAACATGATCTCCATTATGAACTTCTCCTTAACATTTGCAGATCATTAGCATATTGCCATCTGGATCCTTGAAATTGAACCAATGATCGTTCTCAATACCTGTTATAAGCTCTATATCATTATCTTTCATATAAGTGTAAGCAGCATGTATATCCTCTGTATTGAAATGGAACATAGCATTTCTAAAGTATGCATCCTCATTATATATCTTGCTGTCTAGTACAACGTTCAATCCATTGTTATCCATCGGGATACAACATAAATGCCCTGCAATTATTTCATAATTAGGCTCTAATCCAAGCAGTGAACAATACCATTCTCTAGCTTTAACAATATCGCTTACAGGAATGAAGATGGCTCCAACTTTATTGATAATCAAATTCATATTAACACGCTCCCTGGTCTTTTATTAATTGAGCAGTGAACTGCCTCACATCAGAGTTTGATTGTAAAGTAATGATCTTCTTTGTATTTGAATAATAATTAAGCTTGTCAACAATTGCTGGACGCTTATCTCTTCTGAAATTCCAGACCCATCTTACGAATTCCATATCCAACTTCTCCGGACAACCTTCGGTCAAATCAGGTCTGCTTCGTCCATGGTACATGACTCTTCTTTTCAGAACGCGATAAGTTGTAACCCATCTAGATAAATCGAAGAACACGATTGTATCTGCCGCTTCCATCCTGATATCTAATGTACGACCATAGTTGCCATCTATTATCCATTCATCTAATTGAATTAAGTTACGCTGTACAGAATCCCATTCTTCATGAGGAGTAGCAACCCAACCTGACCGCCAATAGAGTGCATCTAAATGATAAACAGGCAGTTTGGTTATATCACCGATTTTCCGTGCTAGTGTGGATTTTCCAGAACCACCTGAGCCTATTACAACAATTTTTTTCATCAATATGGACACTCCTAACTAATTGCGTATTACAACCTTCCGAGATACATCATGAACAGCTCTTTCGCTTTCTTCAACTGGACGAATGTTTGTTCCTATGTAATTAACTAATTATGTTACGTTCATTTATTCAGGAGCCTCAATATATTCTGAAACTCTTGCTTTCAATACTTCTATCAGCTCTTCATCCATGAATTTATAGTCATCCGGTATGTCCAAACAAATTAGACGTTTACTTCGCAGCTTATCAGAATATTTCTCTTTCAACCTGCTAATATGCTTCTTCTCCATCACAAAAATTATCTCTGACCATCCGATATGCCCTTCCGTAACTTTGATCCTCGCACCTTCTTCTGTACCGGCAGATCTTACTTCATAACCTTTATATCCATCAAAAATCTTCTCCGCTGTTAAACTGCGCCATTTGTTCCGACTGCATATAAATAGTAATCTAATATTTGTCCCCTCTGCTTTCCCGATCTCTTCTTTCTTTCTTTCTTTCTTCTTTCCTTGTCTCTAGAAAGCGCTGCATCAACAGCATAATTTCCCAATACGGATTACAACCATGTTTTAACCATAGCAAAATATTCTCTGATCATATTTTTCGGTTTGAGATGGAGTGGGGAATTACTTGATAGACCGGATACTTCGTAATCCAATTTTCTAGCTATATACTTCGCTCTGAACATATGGAAATCACTTGTTACAAGAAGGATCGATGGTTGGTCTATCCCTTGATTCTTCATGATTTCTTTTGAAAACAATAGATTCTCTTCCGTACTCGTTGATTTATTCTCAAGAATGATCCTATCCTGTGAAATGCCATAGCTTACTAAGTAATTATTCATAGCTTCAGCTTCCGAGATATCTTCATCCGCACCTTGACCACCAGATACAATGATCGGGATATTCTGGTTATTGCTTACGTAACTCAAGGTTCTGTCTAATCTAAACTTCAACGTTTGTGACAGCTCTGCCCCTCTTAGTCCAGCGCCTAGTACAACAACATAATCTGCATCCGTATCTACACCTTCATTCGCACCAAACTGAGATACAACGAATGATTCGATAATGACGAAAGAAACTCCAGCCAGTACAAAACACGTAATAAGAATTCTTCTAATAACAATATGCTTCTTCAAATCAATTCTTCTAATGGCCACAATAATAAAGCTGATCAAGCCGATCAACAAGAACCCGAAAGTACTTCCGAATAGCAAGAAATAACTTAAACAAATGATAATAATTGCTGCATCAAGCAATCCCAATTTCTTGAGTTGTATTCGAGTCATTATGATATATCTCCTTACTCTAGCCTCATTCTATTATAGCTCTACAGATCACCGACTATTATACAGCTTCAATAAATCACAGACGAAAACCCCATCGATTCTCATGCCTTCTAAATTGCAATCATCTATGATTAGATTCTGTAAATTAGCATCATGTATATGAGCACTTTCCATAGAAACATGACAAATTTCCATCTTACTCATATTCGAGTCTCCGATAATAGTATTTCTCAAATTTGTATTCGTGATATACGTACTGGATAAGTTTATGTTCTGTAGCTTCAAGCTGCTCATGTTCGAATTTGAAAAGTTAGCATTTGCAAGATTCACACTATAATAATCCGCATCCTTCATATTACAATCACGGAAATTATGTTTGCTATAATCCTTATCGCTAACAAAATACTTCTGATCGATATTTGAGCCAGTTATTAGTTTACAGTAATAGCGTTCCTCGGCATCTTCGAACATTAGTTTATAACCGTTCTTTTCATAAAAATGATGATTTCTAGTACTCTTTTGCGATGTATCTAGACTCCAGCAACTGACATGCTGGAATTTCCGTTCGATCAAATGAAGAACAATAGTACCAATTTGTTTACCCTGAAATTGAGGAATAATGTAAAATCGGTCTATTCTTGCATGCTCTCTTCCCGTAGTCGAGAGAAGAATAACACCTACAAGATTATCATC
Source organism: Pristimantibacillus sp. (assembly GCA_048976605.1). GTDB lineage: Bacteria > Bacillota > Bacilli > Paenibacillales > Paenibacillaceae > Pristimantibacillus. The sequence goes on from JBHGUX010000061.1 coordinate 38,471, forward strand.
TTTTTTTATTTAAAATAATTACCCGACTTTGCATGATACTTTTGCATTGATACCGAATCAAAACCTGGAATGAAGGGTCTTTCGCCGTTAGAGTACCATCGTAACATCTCATCTTCTTCAACAATGACCATCAAGTCTCTAATACTCTCCGCATCTGCCTCTGTTGCCGCTTCTAGATCAATTTGATTATTCATATCTCACCTGTCTCATTAGATTAATATTTAATGCTCTGTTCTATTTTTCTTTTCCATTTCATTGATGAGCAAATCCAATCTACTAATAATTCTTTCATCATTCTCGAGTTTTTTCTTCAGTAAACGTTCAATCGTTATAAAACCAAAAACAACAACGAACATAAAAATATATCCAACGATTATCATTATTCCACCCACCTCTATCTTGTCTCGTTAATTCTTTTTCTCATAACAGAACAAAGTCGTCGAATAGCCCTCGGTTATATCGATCAATTTACGGTTTGCATCATGAATATCCAGCAGTATGGATTTCTCCAAATTTTCTAAAGAGTACGCTTTATTAATGAATGACTCTATGTAGCTTTCTGTATAGATTTCCTTGTAGGTATCCTTCCACGATGCTCTTGCAACGTTCTGTATAGAGAGGGCGTCTTCTAGTAGGACTGGACGAACGAAATACATAGATCAAAGCCTCCTAAGTCCTTAACAAATATTAGAATATATGTATTATCAATCATATCTCGAGTAACATCAACCCATTTGATTACTGAGAGTCTCTTATCATGAAAGCAACATCATAATTAACGATCTTATCAGGAAAAATGTTCCTAATTATTAAGAACTGATTATCAAAGTTTGAATATTAGTTCTGCCTGCTGTACTCGTATATTTGGAACTGGAATTATCATACCCCTTTACCCCTTGCTTGTGGTCCAATTTGGAGCCGAATAGCCATTGTTCTCGTTACCCGCATCAGGTGCCACAACATCATTGATCGTGATGCTCCCGTCATCGATGACAATCGTCTGATAGGATAAGGCTCCGCATAAGCGATCCTAATTCCGACTAGGCTGAAAGGAACTACTAACGTCACAATCAAAACGATTAAGAAAAACAGCTTCCTTTTGACTAAACAACTCACAGTCTCTCCTTAAAATGATAACGCTTTCAAAATAATTTTGCCCCCTTTGCTCGAATGATCGAATGATCGTAAAGAAGCAATTAGCCGTATCCTTCTGGCTAATCCCACTCCGTCGTTTTTATCATAGCATGTCACATCATCGTAAAAATTTCTTTCATTTCATTAATTTTTATAAGATTTAAAGTAAAAAAAGAAACCTACATTCTAATTGACCGTTCAATTGCAGTCAGTTAGAATGTAGGTCCTTCAAGTGGACAAAGCCTAATGATTAATTATAATGGCGGCTGCACCAAAAGCAACTTCCCAAGCTGAATGACCGTTTGATCATACCAAGCTGGATGCTGCCGAATATGCTCCATACTTCGTTCATTACCGCCTGCCTCAAACACGACCGCTTTGTCTGTCTTCTCGTTATCGACTTCAAAGCGAACCGTATGTTTCCCATTCGGTAGCTCCGGCAAGTAAACATACTGATTTCGATTATGATCGTTATATGGTGTGAATCGATCGATAAGAAAGGGTTCCCCTCCATCAACCGACACCTTCAATCTGCCAGAATCAGGCCCCCCGATATCGAATAGCCCGATATGGGTCCCCTCGAATTGCACCGTGATAGCCTCTCCAGGATCAACTGCTCGCCACAGGCCAGGGAACAACCAATTGTACTCTCGCACTAAAGCAAAATCATCGGAGGTCATGTAAGACCATCCTGCCGAAAAATGAGTAAGACTATCAAGTGGCAGCATGGTCGCATACTCCCAAGGATTGGCCGGGACCATAGGGTCCTGAGGCAAGTGATGTTCGACCTTTCCCACGCGACCTCGAAGTTCGATAATTTTCTCAAACGACCGGGTGATTGTATCCGTGTAAATCTGGTGTCCATCGGGGATAGTCGGATGTATCGAATCATGCGTAAAAATAACGGCTCCGCGAATGGACACGTCTGCCCTTGAGGTGAAAATAAGCTTTCCATCCGAAACCAATTGACTGACCGCTACACCCAGATGAATCGAAGGAATGCCGTAATAGTCGGCGACTTCCTCTTGCATAAGAGCTCCCTTCTGGTATTCCCCTAATTGAAATCCGACCACATCCCGCTCCTTCAGCGTATAAACGAATAAGATATCGGTAAACCGGCTCCGCTTGCGGATCTGTCGGACAATTCCTTCGATCCGCGCCTTGGATTCGGGAACTCCGCCATCGTTACCAACAAATTCAACAAACACTAGATCAGGCTGATGACGCAGTACATCTGTCTCCAAACGGGCGCAGCCCAGGTCCGATCCTGTCCCATCAATGCCTGCGTTCACAAAGCGGATTTCCGCACTTCGATATTGCCCTCGAAGCCAATCCGCCGTCATGACCCTGTATCCTTCAGAACGCGTATTACTGCCGCCGAAATAGACGATTGTCACTGTTTCACCATTTTCCAACTTCTGAATTACATTAGGGAGCCCTCTTCGAGGGAAAAATTCCTTCATCGCGACTTCACCTGACCTCACTTAGCGTTTTTAGGAGCAAACCATTTTACAGCAAACACTTCAAAATAAGGCGAACCATAAGTTGCACAGAAATCAAACCGGATTCGGGTTACACCTTTTGCATCCACCTTATGTTTATTCAACGTAAGATAATTCCCACGGATTTTAATTTCACTCTCGGTTCCGTCTTCTAAGGTTAAGGTCACATCATAATCTTGGATAAGTGGCTCGATAGGAACGTCGAAATGCTCCAAATTCAGCTGTGAATTGAAAACAAGATGGATTTCGTCCACATTTTTAGGGCTTGCAAAACAGAATTCCAACCATTCCTGTCCTTCCGTATGTTCAGAAATCCAGCCGTTCGGCAGTCCATAAGGTCTGGAGAAGCCGTTGACGACATTCGCGGGATTGTACATATTCTGGGATGGTATCAGATCCTTGAAGCAAATGCTTTTATTGAATTTCTTCAGCCTGGACGGCTCTTCCGGCCTATAACGGAAGCTGACCGCTCCTGTCATTTTCTCTTCATTGCCGTATACGGCAAGGCTCGCCGTACCTTCCAATACGATGTAGATTTTGTCGTCAGCCGGCTTCTTGCAGCCCAAATCCAGCGTAATCCAGTCATCGTGACCAGCTGCAATTACCAAGCGGTAGTCTTTCAGTTCGCTGGTGGGAATATAGTTTTCCTTCCGCTCCCCGCCAAACAGCTTCACTTGCAAAGTTTCCGAATGCTCGGACTTATTTTTAATTTTGATCCGCACGCTTTCAGCCACGGATGTCTGAATCGGCAAGACCAAACATAACGCTTTCTCCAAGGGAATCTCTTCGGTTGGATGAAGATTATCATAGCTGCGCTGAGACGAGGCACGAATAGTTAATCCGTCAGCGAAATAAGGATCCAACTCCTCTTGAAGCCCTACAATCGTTTGCCCGTCTCGAAGCAGCTGCGCCTGAAGCTCACCCATATGAGCTTTGACTATGGCCGCGGGGTCTGCCTCATATTTCAAGCATAACGCAGCAGCCGTTCCTACCGCCTGCCCCATACAACCGCAGGTTGCCATGACCCTTGTAGATCCGAAAGCCACATGGGTAGCGCTTATATTGCGGCCAGCGAACATCAGATTAGGAATATTGCCTGAAAATAAGCTGCGGAAAGGGATATTATACAATCCCGGCACGAAATTCCACGCTGTTGCCGGCCCCTCATCGTAGATACCTTTATTCGCATGTAGATCCATATACCATCCTCCGACGGATACAGCATCTTCGAAATGAGGCTTTGCTGTAAGATCGTTCTGAGACAGCATGTGCTCCCCTATAAACCGCCTCGACTCCCGCTTCCCCGGAATTGGGCATACATAATCCAAGATGAGATTGTCCACATCATCAAACTCGCCGCTATTTTTGATATAATCCCAAATCCCGTACACCAATTTTCGCAGTTCCAATGCGATGTCTTCATTATTCTTGATAATATCCATATGTCCGCCGTATTCCAGCCACCACAATCCGCCAAGCCCGTTGATTTTCCTTGGAAAAGACCGATGGTTTAAGCCTTTTCTAATGCTATCGAAAAAAGCCAACTTCGTAATATCATACGCAAAGCCAGGCCTTTTGTAAGGAACGGAATAGTCTACGTCACGGGCTTGAAACAGAATCGTATCGCCCATGGTGTAATGGTCCGCCACATCAGGAGCCAACTCCTCCATGTATTCATGCTTCGCCTCTCTTCCCCATCGGAAGTGAGCACCTGCTTGATATCCGACAATTCCATCACCGGAGCAATCGATGTAGGTTCGGCTTTCAAAACGAAATTTTCTTTCGGAAGCCAATTGAAGGCCCTCCACCCATTTAATTCTGCCGTTCTCCATGCCCGTTTCATGCACGCATGTATTCAGGAATAGAGAAATGCTAGGCTCATCATAAACCATGTCCAACAAGACCGTATCCGAAAGCGATAGCATAAGCTTCTTGTTGTATAACGGATTATAGTGAAAGATCTTCAGCTTGAGTTCTTCCACCAACCCGCCCTCGCGAGCATAATAGGATGGGCTGTTTCCGAGATATGCCGACCCGTTGATATGAACCCTGACTTCGCTGCTCGCATTTCCCCCAAGAACCGGCCGATCATTAATAAGTGAAACCTGCAGCCCTTGGCGTGCGGCAGCAATGGCAGCGCATATCCCAGCAATACCTCCGCCTACGACGGTTACATCTGCTTTTATAAGCTCCATTTTGATAACCTCCATGATTAGATCCTTCTATCATGGTAATTCTTTTAGTCCCCTTTTTTTTACATGATTTCGCGAAAAAATCATACATTTTTTGCAACCTTATTTGGATTCGTAACGTGTCATTTTTATCCGGTATTGCTTAGGAGTATCACCCGTATATTCTTTAAATAGTTTGCAAAAGTAACCTTCATTGACGATGCCCACTTCCTCGCACAATTCCAATAAAGAATAATCCTGAACATTTAACAGCTCGAGAGCTAATTGGATTTTTTTACGGTTGATGTAGCTGATCACGCCTTCATTCATTGTTTTTTTGAATAAGCTGCTAAAATACGACGGAGCCAAATTCACATCCTCGGCAATAGCCTCCAGCGTTAAACGCTGTTTCAGGTTTTTCTCTATAAACTGCATAGCACTCATGATTTCTGCACGATGTAATAGCTGGCCAGCGTGTACGTATTCGAATGTGAAGTCGCCAATATAGGCAAGCTGCTCCTGAAATGCCATAAATTCCATGGGGAATTCTACTGCTTCCGCGGCCAGCTTGTTCCCCGATTTAAACTTCACAGTAATGTCTCTGTACAAGTCTCTAAGCATTGGCGCCATGATGGACTTATGGATTTTATTGTCCGTAACAAATTGGTTCAGGTTAGCGAATGCATGCTCCAGCTCTTCCTTGGAAACCTTCCTTTTCACCCATATAAGAAAATCAGCCAGTTTCTGCTGGAAGTCTGCTTTTTTGTCATTATGGTATTGGAACCGATGCATGGGTGTTTTTACTACTTTGTCTGTATGATAGTAGAAATCCTCACTCACATTTTTAGCTTCCGTGTACGCTTGTTTGATAGATTCCCAGCCTCGGTGCGGACCTCCAAAAGCGACGGATACCCTTTGATTCAAATATTGATGCAAATGAGAGACGATCTGCCCTCCCAATGATTGGCAAGCATATTCCGTTTCCATATCACTGTGGTTATTTTCCCAGGAAAGAAAGCCAATAAAACGATTATCGGACAGATCTGCAGCTACGCCACTGCCACCATTCATCACCGTTTCTTCGATTATATTCGTAATCGCATATTTCAAGATGTTTTGATCAGCGGCTGAGTATTCGTTTCGGAAACTTTCATACGTATTCATCTCAACAATGAAGCAGCAATAGTTGGCTTGAAAGAAATGGAACTGCATGCGATTGGCAAAATCCGATGCCCGATGGGAAGGTATTTCGCCTCTGATAAGCTCGTTAAAAAATTGCTTTCGGACTCTATATTTATTTTCAAGCACGGATACGTTTAACGATTGAAATTCCGCTTCTTTTTTCTTAACCTCATTTAAAACCCCAGCTGCCTTAGCTAGAGCTCGATCCAAATCCGCTTCCCTCAGCGGAACCTTAACAATGTACTCCAATACGTTGGCATGAATAGCTCGCTGGGCGTATTCAAAGGATGAATAGGCGGTCAAAAGGATGTATTGGGTATGGGGGAGCTCCGGCTTTAGCTGCTCAATCATGGAGATTCCATCCATTCTCGGCATAACGATATCAGATATTACGATATCCGGCTTAAGCTTTAAAATTTCCTCGATCCCATTCAGCCCATTGTTCGCTTTTCCCACTAGTACAAATCGCTTATCCCTATGGGAGAGCTCGTTAAAAAACAATTCCAATCTTTGAATGATTAGGTCTTCATCGTCAACAATGAAGCAGGTATAGTCTCTCACCATTATGTTTCTCCTTTTAGCAAGTCAGCTGGGAATATGGCGCGTACACGGGTTATTTCCTTAGATATGCTAATGATTTGGAGCCCGTATTGTTCTCCGTAGTGAAGTCTGATTCGGCCATGAATATTATTTAACCCGATTCTTTTCCTTTTCACTTCCACATCACTCGGTTCTGAAACTAAAATATGTTTTATTTTATCAGCTGGAATTCCCTCGCCTTGATCAACGACTTCTATGATGACGATGTTGCCCTCCCTGTACGCATGAATCGTTATTGGGCCCTCGATCCCTCCTCCGTTATAGCCATGGAAGATACTATTCTCCACAAGGGGTTGCAGCAGCATTCGAAAAACTGAGAAATCTAATAACCCTACTTCGATATTTTCAATCAAGTGGAAGTTTCTGTTATAGCGGATATTCTGGATTTCGATATAGTCCGCTACATTTTGTAATTCCTGGTGTAGGGAAACTTTCTCTGAAGCGTCATCTATCCCGTATTCCAATAGTGAAATGAGCGATCCGATCACCACATCTACTTTCTCTATTTGTCCGAGACGAATAACATTGCTGATCGAACCAAGCGTGTTATACAGAAAATGAGGGTTTATTTGAGACTGCAGCACTTGAATCTCCAGTTTTCGCTCAAGCTCATTATGAAGCTCCGCTCGTCGTATCAATTCCACAATTTGCTGCAGCATACGGTCGAAGGCTCGGGAGAGATCTCCGAACTCATCGTTTCGGTTAATCGTTATTGTCGTTGTAAGGATGCCTTGTTCCACCCGTTTCATTTTTGATTTGAGCGCAAAGAGCGGATTCCTTATATACTTGGCAATAAAAAAAGAAACGAACAAACTTAAGAGAAGACCTGCGGCTAGAAGTTCGATATAATAGGTTTCCAATCTGGACAAAGCGGCTTTCAAGCGTGATTCATCGTTAATTGAGATGATGGTCCAATTGAATTTCTCCGTCGGTTTTTTCAGTAGGGAGACCGGCAGGCCATCCATGGTATGCAGTTGAAGGCTTGTTTCTGCCGTATCCAGAATTTGTTCCGCTGACGTTTCCCCGATTGAAAAAGTATGATCTTGAACATTCAGCGGTCCTCTATTTTCTGAAAATCCGGCAATGATCTTACCCGATGCAGTGATCAGAGCCAAATTCATTTGTTCCTGCTTATTAATCTTGAACAAGGTTTCTTCAATGGCATTTAGATCCAAATCTACAGCAATGGCCATCGGAAACGGAGCGCCGTTCAGGTATCGAACCATCGTAACTGTCCAGCCGGAATACTTGGATTTGTAAGGATCACTGACGAAGGTCGTCCTTCTGTTCTTGTCGGCTGCATCAAATAAAGGCTCTCTTTCCGGTAAAGGTTCATCGAAAATACGGGTAGGCGTGCTTCCGCCTACAATGGATAAATCGCTTTTGATCAAATAAATATTACTGACGTAATTACTGTTGAGTTCATATAGCTCTCTTAATTGCTTTTTGATAACTTCCGTATTGTCAATGTTGACTTTCACCGATGTTTCGACCGAGAACAGGATCGTCTGGAAGGAGGAAAAATTAACGGTGAAATACTGATCGACCTTGTCAAGTATTTGGTTGGTGTAGTAGATGTCATTGGTTCTTATTTCCTTTTGGACATAGCGATAGGACAATTGGCTTATCAATATTATGCAGCCTAATACAAACGCAAACACGATAAAAAATAATTTTAAAGGCAAGCTGATTCTTCTTCGCATTGCTCATCTTCCTTTTGAGTCTGTATTAAAATGACAATAAAGAGAGGGGCTACGAATAGCCACTCTCTTCATACATTTACTTGATTAAGCCTGCTTCTTTAAATTGCTTGATTGCTGTTTCCTTATATTTCTGCATGTCAAACTTGGTATCCAACGTTTGGAGGAAATTCTCCCAATTGGATAGAGGGTCTTTGCCCGTCATAAATTTGACTAAGCTTTCATTAATGAAACGCGAGCGGTCAGTTGCCAAGGTATCGCTAGGGTCTGCGGTCAATAAGTTTCCAGGCAACGTTGGCCCCACATATTTCTGATTGTTAACGAAAGCTTCTGCCGTCTTAGGATTCTGGAAGCTGAAGTACTCGGCATCGTCACCACGGCGCGGCATTCTGTAATGATCGACCCATAGGTACTTTTCTTTCATTTCCTTCGATAATTCGGACGTTTTATTTTTGATCTTGCCGTCCACCACATCCCAATGAATTCCTTTGATTCCATATGCAAAATTCGGATAGGCTTCTTCGTCCGTAAAGAGATAATTCAGCATGGACAAGATCCGAATGATTTTGTCCTTATCCGCTTTCTTGGAGATGGCCCATGAATTGCCTTGGAACGATTTTCTCTCTACGATTTGATCGCCGTAAGGACCTGTCATTGGAGGAATCACGATCCATTCCGGCACCTCTCCACTGATTTCTTTCATTTTCTGCTGATAATCCGGTTCTAGCCTGCGCGCATCCCTGATCATGAAGCCGACTTTCCCCTTAAATAGCTTTTGGTCCAACAAATCAGGCGAGGTCATCGTCACCCAATCGGGGTCTACCACATTGGCTGCCATCATTTTATTAATGTAAGCAAGGGCTTCTTTCATTTTGGGATCGATAAATAGAAATACCGGTTCATTATCTTTCACTTCAATGGCCGATGGAGGATTGACGCCAAACATCCACATCAAGCTATCGAAGCCGTAGGTTTGCAAACTGCCCTCTTTATTCATGCCGCCGATGAATCCGTACGTATCGTTTTTGCCGTTTCCGTCCGGGTCTTTCTCTGTAAAGGCTTTCATGACTTCAAACAGCTCGTCAGGTGTCGTTGGCACTTCCATATTCAGCTTTTTCAACCAATCATTGCGGATGAAGAAGCTTCGGCTGATACCGTTTACATTATCATAACCTGGAACTCCAATGGTTTTCCCTTGATAGGACATCGCCTCCCAGGAGTCGCTGCTAAAACGTTTCTGAAGTTCAGGGAATTGATCCAGATACGGTGTCAAATCCGCCAGCACGCCTTGATCATAATATTGCGCGAGATCGGATCGACTCTTCAAGAAAAGCAAATCTGGGATATCCCCGCCTGCAATAAGCGTATTTAGTTTGGTTGTTGATTGCCCAGCCTGAGGAATCATCATATCCAAGTCGATGTTCATTGCCTTCTCCAGCATTTGCCGTTGAATGTCTTCATCGCGTGGTGGAATCGGAGCGGCAGCGTTGAACGTGCCTTGGTTAAACATCGTAATTTTCATTTTTTTCGCAAACGTGTTATCCGTGGATGGTGAACTGCTCGAAGCTGTCGGCTTAACTTCCTCTTCTTGATCCCCACATCCCGACAATAGCGTTCCGAGCCCTACAACAGCAGCCAGAATAGCAAATGAAAACTTTGTTCTTTGCATATTGACCTCTCCTTTGCTTGTATATTATCACGGTTTCCCCGTAACAACCTAGATAAGATTTGCTTTTTAACCTTTAATCGATCCCATGAGCATACCCTTGGTAAAATGTTTCTGCATAAATGGATACACGATCAGAATCGGGACCGTAGTCACGACAACAGCAGCCATTTGAACAGCGAACTGGCTAACCGTTCCGGTATTGGCAATCGACTCAGCACTTTGATTTGCAATGTTAAGCAGAATGTTGCGCAAGACAACTTGAAGTGGCATTAAATTCGCATCATTGATATACACAATCGCATCGAAATAACTGTTCCAATGCCCTACTGCGTAAAATAGGGAAATCGTGGCGAGGACTGGCATGGACAGCGGTAAAATGATTTTCCATAGCGACTGAAGTTCACTTGCGCCGTCTACTCTCGCCGATTCCTCAATTTCGGCAGGCAATTGCTCGAAAAAGCCTTTAATGATCACCAGATTAAATGCACTAATGAGATGCGGAACAATCAAAACCCATGGACTATTTAACATCCCCAAAGAGCGGATTAACAAATAAGTCGGAATTAATCCCCCGCTAAACATCATGGTAAACACAATGAATAATAAAAACGGACTGCGTCCCGGCAAATATTTTTTGGATAACGGGTACGCCGCGATTACCGTAAAAAACACATTTAACGCAGTGCCTACAATCGTTCGGAACAGCGTTATTTTATACGCCTGCCCTATACCATTAGAAATGAATACTTCCTTATAGGCTGCAAAGGTAAAGGATTCTGGTATAATCACAATCCCTCTTCTTAAAACTTCCGATTCCGGTGTTACCGAAACAGCGACCACATATAAAAAGGGAAGCAAGCAAAGCAGCGATAACATAATAAGAATAAAATAAACGGCTGATTGCCATACCTTTTCCCCGATCGTCAGCTTAATCATAGCTCATACCACCTCACCAAATTTGCCCATCGAATTTTTTGGCAAGCTTGTTTGCAGCCAATACTAAAATAAATCCGATGACAGCTTTAAACAATCCCACAGCAGTTGCGAGGCCAATCTTAAGACGCTCCAGCCCCTCGCGGTATACCCATGTGTCGATAATATCGATTTTCTCCTGGTTAAAACTATTGGCAAACATGAAGATTTGGTCAAAACCAGCGTCCAGAATATGGCTCAATTTAAGAATGAGCATCAGAATAATGACTCCTCGAATGCCGGGCAAGGTTACATGCCAGAGCTGTCTCCATTTGGAAGCGCCATCCATTCGAGCTGCTTCATATAAGCTTGGGTCAATCCCTGATAATGCGGCAAGGTATAGAATCGCTCCCCAACCGATGTCCTTCCATATTTCAGACGAGATGACCAGCAGTCTTCCCCAAGCAGGCTCCGTTAGGAAGGAGATGGGTTGAAGACCGTTTTCCTTCAAAATCATATTAAATAGGCCATCACCCGGAGCCAATAATGCAACCATCAATCCATAAACAATGACCCAAGACAGAAAATGAGGTAAATAAGTAATGGTTTGTACGATTTTCTTAAACCATTGGGTATGAACTTCATTAAGCAGCAAAGCAAGTGCGATGGGAGCGGAGAAACCAAACAATAGCTTATACAGCGATATAATTATCGTGTTTCTCATGATGTCCCAGAAATAAACGCCGTTAATAAAATCTGTAAAATTTTTCAATCCAACCCACGGGCTATCCCATAACCCCAAAGCCAGATTGTAGTTTTTAAAAGCAATAATGATTCCTGCCAAAGGAATGTATTTGAATACGGCAAAATAAACTAATGCCGGAATTAAAAGAAGGTACATCACTTTATACTTTTGTATGGTCCTTAACCACGAATTCCGCTTTTTGGAGAGGGGAAGAGCTTCCGCTGCCAATTTCGCTTGCATATCATCACCTCGTCTTTATTTATATTTGTATAATAGCATCCGCTTATCGGATAAATTTCTTAAATTTCAAGAATTTCTTATAAGATATTAAGTAAGTGGGCCTTGGATAGTTCCAATAAAAGATTTCTTCTGAGATATGCCCAATAAAGTAATCCCCTCCCCTACTGTGCTTTACAATGAAGGTGAAGGCGCCGATTTATTATCTAATCGCAGAATTATCAGTTCAGAGGCGTGCTTAAAGTCAGCTTAGTTGGAAAAAGAAGGACGATCATCGTTATGTTGCTCCAGGATCGAATGTAGTTTCATGATCTCCATACCTTTTTTGGAAACAGAAAGTCAAACTGCTCTCGGTATATATCAGCCCGGCGCGGATGGTTAAGATGCCCGATCGTTTTGATCGAAGTTTCCGGCATGCAGATGTGCTCTGGCTCAGGAGAACAGGTTACAGCAGACAAAACCACCAGACAACCTAGAGGGTGGAACCTATCTGTTTTTATATACGTATATTGCGCCGTTTCTTGAGCGTTCCGGACTTGCAGAGCGCGTCGATCTTGTTTTGCTGGTCTTTGGAGTAGCCGCTCTTCTCTCCATCTGGATTGTCGGCCTGCTGATAGACCGCAAGCTGCGCCTGATGGTGTTGCTCAGTCTGTTCGGTTTTGCGCTTGTGTCCGTTGCACTGTGGGCTGGCGGCACATCGGCGTCGGTCGTTTATGCGGCAGTTGCGATATGGGGGCTTACCTTTGGCGGTGCCGCCACGATATTGCAAACAGCGCTTGGTAATGCTAGCAGTGAAGAAGGCGTTGATATCGTGATGCCTATTAATACGACGGTGTGGAATCTGGCCATAGCCGGCGGAGGCATTGCAGGTGGAATTTTGTCAGAACTGGGTGAGGTGCAGGCTTTCCCGGGAGTGCTGTTGATTTTCCTGCTTATGGCGTTGATTATAGCGTGGAGTGCGAAGAAACACGGCTTCCCCCGAAAACAATAAACATCGTGATTCGTAGAATATGGTCATGCCGGGTGTACAACGAATCGGCTTTCCCCTGAATGACAAAAGCCGACGGGGTGTTGCAAAATAAAACAACGGCAGTCAAAGATATTATTTTTCAATCCAGGGCTGCAGTTATTTCTTTTTTGGATGTCAGTCATTTCGATAGCTTTCAATTTGGTGTCGTAACTGTAGCTTTTAAACTTTTGTCCCTTCGTTGCCATAGCAAAGCACCCCCTAAAATAGTTTAGATTAACCCGGGGGTTTTTTCTAAAGTCTATTTTAGGGGGTGTAGTTCAAGGACTCGGGCAGGGTTTTCCAGAAATCTAGTAAGTTCTATTTACGTTGTCCTGCTTTTCTCTTACGTGCTAACAGCATTCCGCCTCCTGCAATCAAGGCAAGACCGAATAATTGTAACGGAAGAGTACTTTCTTCGCCAGTCTTAGGCAATACATTTACATCTGGACTAGTTTCTATTCCGCCCAATGGAAGTTCCTCAACGATAACTTCGACTAAAATTTCTTCTTCATTGCCGTTGATGTCTTTAACGATAACAGAAAATTTATCCTTACCGACAAAGCCTTTTTTCGGTGTGTACACCCATTCACCATTAGGTGAAATAACGACTTTACCACTTGTCGGCTTATCGCCTACGGAAGGAACACTGCCTTTGGGAACTTCAACGATACCTTTAACTGGCGTATTTTCCTTCGTTTTCTCTTTTTCTACAATAGGTGTTTCGCTTGGTGCTGGTGTCTCGTTAGACACTGGAGTAGCACTAGGCTCCGTTGTTGGAGCTGTGCTTGGACTTGGTGCCACACTAGGAGTTGCACTTGGCTCCACAGTTGGTACTGTACTTGGCGTCGGACTTGGCGATGTGCTAGGTTCCGGTGTCGGTACTGTACCAGGACCTGGATTTGGTGTTGCACTTGGTGTTGCACTTGGTGTCGGACTTGTTGTCGGACTCGGCGATGTGCTAGGATCAGGAGTTGGTACAGTACCTGGACCCGGATCTGGAGTAGCACTCGGTGACGGACTCGGTGACGGACTCGTACTCGGACTTGGTGCCAGCTTCTTGGTATTCTCAACCAAATAATCAATGACAGTATTCGAATTAATCAATACTTCATCAGTTTTACTTGCATCTAACAAATATCCGCTTGGAGCAGCTATTTCTTTCAATGTATATTTACCATAACCTAAATTACTAAATACATATTCACCATTAGCTGCTGTTGTTCCAGTAACTTTCTTACCTGATGAAATACGAGTTAGTTCAAACTTCGCACCCTCAAGTTTTTCATCTGTATTAGCACTGTCAACTTTAATTACTTTCAAGCTGCCGATATAGGTACTTCCGTTGCCTTCTGCACCTGACAATGCGACTGTGATGGAAGTCGGTTGATTAAGCGATTTATTAATTCCGCCAGAACCTGTGAAGGAAACCATATTCGTAATTTTATCGCCATCTTTAGCGTCAATAATCGATTTGTACTCAAGCAAATAGGGTCTGCTAATTTTATTCTTAAATGCGAGAGTAAATGTCTCATCACTCGCAATTAGTGGATCCGTATTGTCAGTAAATATCAAATCATATTGACTAGGGTCTACTAAGGTACTCTTTTTAACCACTCCATTAGGTTCAACCGTTGTATCATACAAATGGAATGATTGCTTAATTAAAGTTTGTTTTTTACTTGGCACATCATTAATTTTGGCTTCGTCCACTGTAGACTGACCACGATTAATCCAGACCATCCAATCAATAGACTCACCGTTTTGTTTTCCTGCTTTATTTACATACTCTCCAGCACTCTGAACTTGAATCGTTTTGGACAGATTTTGAGGATCAAGAGTTGTGCTGCTAAACACAGCATTATTAGTTATGTTTGTATTGTCGATCAGAACGCCTTCAAGCTCTGTTTCAAATGTAATGAGGTAAGGCTGTGTGATCGTCGGATCATTAAAAGTAATGGTCAATTCATTACTATTCGCATCAGTAGGCAATACCACTTGATACTTCATTGAATCTACTGGATCCCCTTTATTTATCGACCCGCCACTGTTGACTGTCATCTCGTAAACTTTCAAGCTATTCACAATCAGCTCTTGACTGGAAGTAAGGGTATCTGACACTTTCGCTCCTGGAATAACTTTGCTGTTGTAGTTAATACCGATTTCCCATGTTAACTTCTTAGCAGTTGCATCGTAGCTCCCGTTTTTGAATCCGTTGTTCTGCGTTTGTGGATTCGGAGTAAATGTACCCGATGTTACGTCTTTTTCAATAACAACAGATCCACTTACTTCTTTCCAACTGAAATCCCCTTTGTTATTAAACCCAAAATCTTTAATAATGTCGTTGACAACCGGATGCGGGTAATAGGTTGTAGTATCATAATCATATTGCGTTGTATAGGTTATCGTATAGGCATTTTGTCCAGCATCATTAAATTCAATATTAAAGCCTTGCGTAGTATCTGTTTTCCCATCCATGTAATCCAGCACATATACGGAATTCGTTACTGTGCCATTCTTTTTGATTACCATGGTGCCAGGTACCAGCTTCAAGCCTGCTCCGAAAGTATCTTCATAGTTAAGCTCTTTCAAATCATATTTCGCTGCGTTCAGCTCAACTGTCCAGTCTACTGTTCTTGCTGCATAATTTGCATTCGAATAATTTTTCTTCAAGAAATTTTGATTGATCGATATAGTAACCGTATTTGAAGATTTACTTTCTGAATAAGCCGTATTACTTAAGTTAAAGTTATCGTATACATTCCCGACTGGTTCTGTTTTATATTTGATTATATAAGCAGAGTTTATTGGATTGGTGAACAATAAATTAAAACCATTTTTGTTGCTTGCGTTTGGATGGCTGCTTATATTTACGTTGGTTGTATAATCTGTACCTAAAGTCAATTTCGTTCCTTGTGTTCCTGCAACAGGATCAGGAACAAGAAACACTTCTATAGAGCCTGATATTAATTTATGTTCATCATCGAATAAATCAGTCACTACTGCATTATTTAATGTGTCTGCACCAAAATTATATTTAACTGTCCAATCAATTATCTGTGTATCAGCATGATAATCGCCCGATTTCTCAAGGAACTTCCCGCGTTCATTCTTCACTGTTTTATCAGCAGAGACTTCAGTTGTATTCGTCCCTATAAACTTAGCTGTATTTTTAAATTCAGCTATCGTAATATCTGTAATTTTTGTCTTATACTCAATGCGGTAAGAAGAAGTGATATCCCCTAGACCAATTTCCAACTCATTAGTACTGCCATCAGGTAAGGATATGGATTGATAGCTAACGTCTTGCGGATTCGTTAAATTACCTTCGGTATCCGTATCCATTTTAGAAACCTTCAACGAACCCGGCACGAAGTCTAATCCAGTGGGAATCAAATCAGAAAGCACTGCATTCTTAACATTCTTTAAATCTTTATTGACATCAATCTTCCAAGTAATTTCATTGGCATTAAATGATTTGTCTGGAGCTCCCTCTTTACTTATCGGCTTGCTCACACTAGGTGCAATGAGAATGGTTAATTCATCACCAATCTTGAAATCAAGTTTCACCTCTGTTTTATGGTCAACACTTTCTTTACTAAAAAAGTTCCAGAAGCTGAGTGAGCCGCTAACTGCTTTACCTTCTATTTGATTATTAAACGTTACCGTTACTCTATTATTGGTTACTTCATACGTTCCTACAGAAGGAGTTTGACCAACTAAGTCTTTTGGTGCAATGTTCCCCCCGTACATTTCAAGCTCTTCCGGAAGATCGAATACAAAAGTATCGCCATTTTTATAATTATGACCTTCAGGAAGCTCCCACTCATAGTTTAAGCTGAGTGTTCTTCCCAATTCTACTCGGATATCAGGATATACAGTAGAAGCACCATTATATACAGATGCAATGACGGTGCTAGGGATATCTTTATCCGTTAATGTCATTTTTGTTAGAATATTTTCACTAATGGTTCCCGCTGCTTCTGCTGTTTTTAGCACTCCAGCGTAATTCATATACTGAAAAATAAGTAGAAATGCAAGTATTAATGCGATTGATTTTTTCTTTTTCATCGTATAACTTCCTCCATTTTTGTAATAATGTCCTACCCTATTTACATAAATCTTCTCACATCATTCCTTTCTAATCACTCAATTTTGCATGTGATCGGCCAGCTAATCGTTATGCGTTGTCATTTATGTAGGAATAGTAGATTTTCAGCAGAATAATGCCGATCCATTGAGAAAATTGCAACAATGCAACAAGCTATCCATTGAACAATAAACAAATTTCCGCATTTATTGCTATAATGATAGATTTTACGCACCGCATATCATTATAACTTCAGCCCCTATACAATTTCTGAACATAGTAATATCTAACGAAATACAAAAAAAGACACATCCTACTTTCCTCCTAAGAGAAAAGACGATATGCCTGCATTTAGCAGCCGATTTATCTTTATTCCACAAATGATGCTGACCATGAATGATTTTAGTTAAATGGGGTATCATTTAACTAAAATCAATGTCCATTAGATCGCGAAGATATGTTTGTCAATTTGAATAATTTGTTTACGAGACCATATCCACTTGGAGGTTGCTGTTTCGGGATTGAAATAATACAAAGCACCATGAGAAGGATCGGCACCACGTAATGCATCCTGTGCAGCATGGTAGGATTCCGAATCCGGTGTCAATTCATATTGACCATCATCCACGGCAGTAAATGCACCTGGTTGCTCAATTACGCCTTCAACTGTATCAGGGAAACCGGCGTTATTCATTCGATTTAGTACTACTGCTGCTACGGCTACTTGTCCTTCGTAAGACTCACCACGTGCTTCTGCATGTACAATACGCGCGAGAAGATTAAGCTCGCGTTGGTTCACTGAAACTTTTTTCAGTGCTGTCCATGTTTTCTCACCTGTTACACCATCCACTTTCAGTCCATAATCACGTTGGAATCTTTCTACCGCATCCTCTGTTAATTTCCCATAAAATGAAGTCAACGCCTCATTGTTGAAGTAACCTAGTGTTTGAAGTCGGAATTGCAAATCTGGCACGTCTATTCCGCTGTCGCTATATCTCAACGTTGCTGGTGCAGCCGCTTGTACAGCATGCAAAGGAATTCCCAAAGCAATAATAAATGCAAATATATATACGATACTTTTTTGTAATAATCTATTTTTTATCACTATTAATTTTCCTCCTCATAATTTTAATAAAATTTAATTATAAATATATGGAATATTAATTGATTAAGTCGGCGTTTTTAAGAGTTTAGCATACTATCAATAATTAAGTAACCCAAATCCAATAGTTACATTTATTTACTAAAGAAGCATTTGGTAAGGATAATTTTACCCTTTGTCCCTCCTAATACAGCTCATCCCATTGTTCTGTCCTAACGGAGTTGGTACAATATAGGAAGGTTTTAGTAGAAACGAGGTGCCTCCTATAGATGAATATTATAAAAGTGAAAGACCGTCAGGAACTCGATAGGCGTGTACCGGCAATGCCTTGGTATGTTGAGAAATTCGTCAATTATAAGCTGCCTGATTTGTCTCCTTCCTCCTTGCTGGAGTATGTAAGAGATTATGATATGTTCATGTCTTGGCTTATTGCAGAAGGTCTGTCTAATGCTGCAAAGGTTAAAGATGTCGAGCTCATCGAATTAGAGAGACTGCATATGGACAGTATTGATAACTTCCGGATGTTCTTGGCCACGCATCCTAGCCATAATAATTCGAAAACAACGATTACTCGCAAGCTGTCTTCCCTTCGTTCGCTCTTTCATTATTTGAGCCAGATTGCTGAGGATGATGAATTTTACCCTTTGCTTAAACGTAATGTTATGGCGAAGGTATCCATCAAGCGCACACATAAACCGAAGGATACTGCCGCTAAGCTAGAAGGCAAACTGCTACAAGAAGAAGAAATAGCCGAGTTTATGGCTTATATTACTCATTACTACGAGAAGGATGTTGCTTCTAATAAGCAAGCCCTCTACTCCTACAAACTTAACCAAACTCGAGATGCATGCATCATCAGCTTGATTCTCCATTCTGGTCTTCGTGTATCGGAACTGGTTAACTTGAATGCTGATGACATCGATGTGAAGAAGAAGCTGGCTTATGTCTATCGTAAAGGTAAGAATGATGATACCTTCAAGACACCAGTTTATTTCCGACAAGAGGCAGTTGAAGATCTTAGTGCTTACTTGCAACTACGGGATACTCGTTACAAAGCACCCAAACGCGAAAAAGCCCTCTTTCTCGCCATAGCCAATGGCAAGAAAGAAGGCTCTAGAATGACGAAGCGCGCCATTCAGGAAATGGTTATTAAATATGCGAAGCGTTTCGGCAAGCCGTATTTATCTGTACATAAGCTGCGTCATTCATTCGCGACTGACTACTATTTGCGCAACGATATTTACATGACGCAGGAGCAGCTAGGACATGCTTCTCCAGAGACAACGCAAATCTATGCTCATCTCACAGACAAAACCATGTCCCAAGCGATCGACCGAATTAAACGAGCAAGTGAAGAGCCAAGTCATTCGGATACGAACTAAACTAGGCTAAACCTGTACTTGATTCATTACTGCTTGCTGCATGTTAATCTGTGTATGGACGAGACTCGCATATAATCCATTCTGAGTCATTAAGTCATCATGTGAACCCTGCTCCGTTATTTGACCATCTTGAACGACGAGGATCACGTCCGCATCACGAATCGTTGATAGACGATGAGCGATGATGAACGCGGTCCTTCCTACTAATAAAGTGTTTAATGCTTCCTGTATATGCTGCTCTGTCTCCGTATCTACACTAGAGGTTGCTTCATCCAGTATAAGAATACGAGGATCAGATAGCAGCACTCTGCCGAATGCCAGCAATTGCCTCTGTCCGACAGATAGCTTAGAACCGCGCTCCTCTACCTCCGTGTCGTATCCAGCAGCTAATTGTGATACCACTCGATCTAGCCTTACACTCTCCGCAGCTTCTACCATTTGCTCGAAGGAAGCATGCTCATTGCCATAACGCAAATTCTGTTCAACCGTTCCCGAGAACACGAATGAATCCTGAAGAACGATCCCCATCTGCTGGCGTAAGGATTCTAGCGTTACATCCTTCACATCCATACCATCGATCAATACCCTGCCGCCTGTCGAATCGTAAAATCGCATTAACAGGTTTACTATCGTACTCTTGCCCGCTCCTGTTGGTCCAACTAATGCGACACGCTGTCCTGGACGTATTCGGAAGTTTACACCATGCAAGACATCTTCCTTGGTCGGATCATAACGGAATGATACATTCTCGAACACCACTTCCCCTCGAATGGGCGGCAATTTACGAGCATTAGCAGCATTCGTTACTTCCGGCTCCGTGTCCAATATTTCAAATATACGTTCTGCCGAGGCCATAGCTGACAGAAGCTGACTATATACTTTTGACAGCGCACTTAAAGGACCCCAGAAGCGCCATAGATAGTTAATGAACGCCATGATGAAACCTACCGTTAATACATCATCCATTACACGAGCAGCACCGAACCAAATGACGATACAAGTTCCAATCATGCCAATCATCTCTACGAATGGATAAACCGCTGATTCTAGAGTAACCGCACGCATGAAGGCTTGTTTATTGCGAGTATTAATCGCTTCGAATTTTTCATTATTTTTAGTCTGGCGCGAGAACGCCTGCACAACTCGAATTCCTTGTATAGTCTCGTTCACATTGCCGTTAATTGAAGACATCGTCTTGCGTGAACGCAGCCATGCACCTTCAATTCGCGGCCGCAACCGTCCAACAAATAAGTAAAGCAGCGGCAGCATAATGAATGACAACAAGGCTAATTGCCAATCCATCCATAGCAGGATGACCACGATACCAATTAAATGCGTCAGTTCCATAACGGTCGTAATGAGTCCGCCATTAATGAGTTCACCAATTGCATTCGTATCATTCGTTATGCGCGACATGATTTTGCCAGCAGGACGTCCATCGAAAAACCGGAAAGACAGCTTCTGCAAATGATCGAACAGCTGTTGGCGCAAATCATATAAAATACGTTGACCTGTAAAATTGATATACTTCGTACGTATCCAATCACATATCCAGCCGATTCCCTTTATGGCTAACAAGGATAGCCCGAATAGGTGGATCGCAGTGAAATCTCCTTTATTAATTCCAACATCAATTAAGTAGGCAAGCAGCAAAGGCTCTGCCAAGCTCAATAGCATATTAAATAAGACGACAATGACAACGAATGACAGCACCTTGCGATAGGGCTTTAAATATCCGAAAAGCCTGCCCATATATCGTCGATTAAACGGTTTTTCCTCACTATCATTATCCTCATCCCACTCTACCTGGCTCATGCAATTCCCTCCGATCTTTCTTATCTCATCTAGTTTGCTGTCAAGCTACACACCATTACGAAGCGGAAGTATGCTGCCTCTCGAACAATTGACGGAATAATCCGTTGCGCTCGATAAGCTCCTTATGTGTCCCCTCTTCCACTAGACGGCCACTCTCCAACATCATAATTCGATCAGCATGTTGGATCGAAGATAAGCGTTGTGCAATTATGAATGTCGTTCGCCCCTTCATGACCTCTAACAACGCTTCGTGAATAGCAGACTCCGTCGCAGTGTCCACACTAGCTGTCGCTTCATCCAGCACAAGGATCGGAGGATCCATTAGTATCGCTCGCGCTAATGCGACTCGTTGTCTTTGCCCTCCAGACAACCCGACTCCGCGTTCTCCAATAAGGGTATCGTATCCGTAAGGAAGACCGTCAATAAAGGCATGAATTTGTGCTTTAATGGCCGCTTGCTCGATCTGTTGCTGAGTTGCTTCCGGGTGTCCGTAGGCGATATTTTCTCTTATGGACGCCGAGAATAGAAACGTTTCTTGAGGAACGATACCTACGCTTCTTCGCAGGCCATCAAGCTCATAATCCCGCACATCTGTACCGTCAATGACCACCCGTCCCTCAGTCGTATCGTAAAACCGCGACAGCAGTCCGATCAAGCTGCTCTTGCCCGAGCCCGTTGCACCCAATACGGCTATTACTTCACCTTGCTTTACTTGGAAGGAAATCTGATTCAGTATAGGAGCATCCTTTGTCCGGTCTTGATCAGCAAAATGAAAGCTCACATTCGAGAATGCTACATGACCTTTCATACCATCTGCAGCTCTCCCAGCTTCAGGTGATTCAATATCAACTGGTGTATCTAATACTTCAAATACACGAGGAGCCGCTTTAATCGCCTGCTGCATAATATTGATTTGCCAGCCAAGCATGTTAAGCGGCCAGATCATCCCCCATGTATACCATTGGAAAGCCATGAATGTTCCTAAAGACATCTCACCACGAGCCACGAAAATAGCGCCAATCCATATCATGAGAACAAAGGTAAGACCGCCAAACAAGCCCATAAGTGGAAATGATTTGGCTTCCAGCTTTGCACGTTCCATGTTGGTCTCGAAATTCTGTTTATTGCGTTCTGCGAATTTCCGTTGCTCCACACCTTCCGTAGCAAAGGATTTGACAACACGAATACCAGATATATTTTCTTGCAGGGTGGTGGTCAGTCTTCCCATTTGTTCACGTATGCTCGACCATGCCGGACCAACCTTTTGGTTAAAACGCCAAAGAATGAACAGAATAGCAGGAATCGTAACCGCACTGATCAGTGTTACTTTCCAATTCAGCCATAACATAAATACCATCGTCCCGATGAAGGTCATCATCCCTGTTAACAGCCCCATTGCTCCAAACCCAATGAAGTTCTTCACCGCTTCAATATCACCGGTCATTCGAGACATTAATTGTCCCGTCTGTGCCCTATCATAATAAGAAAAGGACAAACGTTGCAGATGATTGTACAAATCCTGCCGGAGCTTGAAGACTACGTTTTGCCCGACCAGTTCCTGTGAATAACCTTGTACGAACATCGCTCCACTCTTGCATGCCTGGACTCCGATAAGCAACAAGGTTAAGGTTAGAATAACGGTAACATTTTTTGGTTCAATCCCTTTATCGAATATCTCTTTTAATATCCAAGGAGCTACGAGATCAACCAGCGTTGCGAACATCATAATGCTAATCGCGATTACAACCCATTTGGTGCTTGGTTTGACGTAAACGAACAACCTTAACAGCGTTTTCATTATTTTCTCTCCCCTCTCCATAGACAACAAAAAAAGACCTCCAGCCATACTCGGCTAAAGATCTTCTCATACAGAGCAGCGATGCAGCGAATGAACGCTTATTACTGACGTATTGCGAAGGCTGGCCGATCCGTTATGAGGTAACCTGCAATCATTGCCTGCGTAATGTTCCACATGTCCGGGACCCCCTTTACCTTCTCAATTCGCTGTCCGTTTAACAACTTATTCAATAATATCATCATTTTTCCAATTTTTGCAATAGCTTTTTTTGTCAAATAAAGCAGTAACTACATCCCACTTCTACGTATTGACTCATTCCGAATGAGTGTCTTTTCACAATCCTGTATCTATCGTTGATATGCCCTCTTCCACTGCAAATTCAAAGTCTTCGATATCATATATTTGCACGGGAACTTCCGCCTCAATTAGCTTTTCTTGAAACTCAAATTGGTCGGAAAGCAGAGGTACATTCAACTTTGTTCCTGTAAGCAGCAGCTCGGTTTCAATGGGATCGAAGAGCTCTCCGTAATGTGCATTGTCTACTGCATGAACAATCGTAAATTGTATCGTATCATTCAATAGCAATGGCGAGCTTTCCCGCCAAGGCATTTGCATCGCCTTTTCAATTTTTTTCCGATTAAGCGGATCTTCGAAAAAATCAATCAGCTCTTTTATTTTATTTTTCACATGTAAATCATCATCTGGATCCTCCATCACCGGATCTGATCCATCCCTCATATCGTACAACTCCAACACTGAAGAATACGGCACGACGTAATCGATTGGACGGGTAGGAA
Source organism: Pristimantibacillus sp. (assembly GCA_048976605.1). GTDB lineage: Bacteria > Bacillota > Bacilli > Paenibacillales > Paenibacillaceae > Pristimantibacillus. The sequence goes on from JBHGUX010000061.1 coordinate 62,313, forward strand.
AGAGAAGATGTCCATACGTTGCTATCATGACTGCTTCTATTACAAATCGCCGTCGCATGTTTGCTCCTCCTTCAGTAAAAACGGTTCCACATTATTATACAATATTCCATTACGTGTACAAGATAGCCAAACGCCAAATTTGCGTTAATTCCGCCCTCTGCTGTACAATTATTAGTACCGAATTCAGGAGGCTACGCAATGGATAGAGAAGAAGTAATTATAATTGGAGCAGGACCTTGCGGCTTAGCAGCTGCAATTGAACTACAACGTATAGGTCTTCGTCCTTTAATCATTGAGAAAAGCAATATGGTACATTCTATTTCACAGTATCCGACCTACATGCATTTTTTTAGTTCGCCGGAGATGCTGGAGATTGGCAATATTCCTTTCACTACGCCTAATGATAAGCCCTCTAGATTAGAGGCAATCAACTATTATCGAACAGCTGCATTAAGGTATGAGCTGCGAATTAATGCCTATGAGACCGTTACAAAAATCACCCGCCAGGATGGACAATTCCAATTATCCAGCATGAATCGATATGGAGATCAGCTCACTTATATTTCTAAGTATGTCGTTATTGCCACTGGTTATTTCGATCATCCTAATTATTTGGGCATTCCAGGTGAGCATATGGATAAGGTCAGTCATTTTTTCCGTGAAGCTCATCCTTATACCGGTATGGAGGTCGCTATTATTGGAGGCAGTAATTCCGCTATCGATGCAGCGCTTGAATTAGAACGTGCCGGTGCGAAGGTGACGATTATCTATCGAGGACAAGATTATTCCCGCAGCATTAAGCCTTGGGTTAGACCAATATTTGAGGGTAAAGTAACCAAGGGACTCATTCAAATGCGTTTTGATTCTCGTGTCGTGGAAATCGATGATCGCAGTGTGAAGATAGAAGGACCAGACGGATTAACTTCTATCCGTAATGATTTTGTACTCGCATTAACCGGCTTTCATCCAGACCGTGAATTCCTTACGGACACTGGTGTTATGATGGCAGCTGAGGGCTATCCTTACTTTGATGAAACAACGATGGAGACGAACGTGCCCAACTTATTTCTAGCTGGCGTCGTCGCCTCCAAGCATGAAGCGAATGAAATATTTATTGAATCAGGCCGATATCATGGTACCAAAATCGCTAAATTTATACACGAATCACAAGCTTAATCGATTTATCTACTTTGCCTCATCTAGCTTCTTCTTAAGTGTTGTTACCATCTGATCATCCGGCTGCTGATCTCCGTAGCGAACTTCTTCGTATACACGAATGAGCGTTTGCTCCTCAGCAGCCGGTTTTTGTTGCTTGCGCCATACTGTCAAATCCGAGATCGTCTCTTGAGGGGTCAAATGGCGATGATGCGTATATCCTTTATGGATATGACTTGAAAGTAACCTTGTGTATAAAAAGCGTATCCGTTCTCCATTCGTCTTTAACTCGTTCCAACGCACATCATTCTGTTCTTTCCCTCGAATGAACCTCCGCATCGACTTCTTCCAATCATCAGACCACTTCGTTAATGACATTAAGCTTTCGACTTCATCGGTATATCCTTCATCTGCGCTTCGTTTCTCATTCGCCCGCTCCAGCATTTGATGAAATACTTTTCGCAATGTGCGAATTAACGTCCGCCCTATAAAAAAGATCAATAGCAAACCAACGATGACGACTAGACCAATACCAATGTATTTCAGTATAGCCTCTAGGATGAGCATCCAAACCGCTGGATCTTTCGGCTCTACAGCAATTGGCAATGCAGGCTCTGGCGGCTCGTTAATAGGAGGTTCAATGACTTCTTCAGCAGCAGGACGATTCAACCAGCTCATGACAGTTGTAATAATAGATTGAACCAGTTCCTCGATAGTATGGAATAATATTCGAAACAAGCTGATAAGGCATAATACGAAGACAATAACACCAACCATCCAACGGTTCTGACGTTTGAAAGCCGCTGCTGTAACTGACTTGACGATACGCTTATTGTCCGTAGTACTTGTTTCTCCATCTAATAACCGTTCGTTGATGAGAAAAAAGCAGGTGATGACCGCAAGAATACCGCAGATCGTCAACCATAGCCCATAAGGAGCCAGCTTTGATAATGGAATTTTAAGCGGTTGTATTATGACATATATAATGATGCTATAAATCATCAAGGCATTCGGGAAGACAGAATCCCAGCTCTCCGATAATAGTCGGATTCCTCTTGATACAGCCAAACTGCTAAGAATGAAGAGAAGGAGCCAATAAAAGATACCTACGCCGACTCCGCCTGCAAGCAGTATAAGGATCCCTGAATGAACCATTCCCCCAGCCAATGACAGAAGAACTCTGTAAATCCGGCGATTCTGCTTCACCATGCTAATCATTAAAAGTCCAGCAATATAACAGAATGGCAATGTCAGCAGCCACACTGGAACGAGTGAACTGGGCAATGAATACACAGCAGCAGTTAATAATAGCGGTAAAAAGAATAAGACCTCTATCGCACCTTTGTATAACGCTGTAATAGAAGGCTTTTGCAGCCATAGTAGATTCATCCCGCTGCACCTTCCTGTTCTCGAGCTTCTTCGTTGTCGAGCAGCTGCCAAACAACCACCTCGTTGCCATTCGCTCGCAACCGCTCAGCATGCTGTGCCATTTGCTCACTCCAGTAAGTGGATATAACAAGCACATCACGCTGTGAATAACCGCTCGCCGCTTCACGCTCTAATAAATCTGAGAAAAGCTCCGTACGTGTAATTTCCAACTTAGCCATGATTTCAAATAGATCATACAAATGCTCGCTGCCGCTGCGCGGTGGAACAACGATACTGCTCATCGTGGAAATTAGCGGCATATTCGCACCAAAGCCCACTTCCATACCACTCTGTATAACAGTCTGAGCCGCTCCTGCTGCCCACTCAATTCCCTGTTCAATAAGATCAGCATTGGTCACGGTACGCCACATACTATCCTTATCTTCAACATTCAAATAAATCATCAGTTTCCGATCAGCTGTAAAATCATATTGATGGACCTGCAGCCGCCCTGCTCTCGCTGTTGCTTTCCAGTTGACTTGTTTGTAAGTATCTCCTGATCTGTAATCCCTTGCTCCTGTTATGACGAATGGATCTTCAATAATCCACCTTCGTACCGATATATCTCCCTGCCAGCTATGGGACGGCAGTTCATTCACCGGAACCTCAGCAGGAACAGGATATACAATCAATTCACCCTGCAATAGAATCTGCTTCAATTGTTGGTTAAGACCGAGCAGATCCCCTCCCGTTAATGAAACCGATTGCAACTTGTACCAACCGCGCTTGGAGCATATAATCCGATGACGTCTTGTGATTTTCGTATAGGGCATAAGCGTGAAAAAGCTTTTATGATTTTGCGATAGCTCGCCGCTGCTCACATCCAAGTTATCTTGATGTTGAAAGATTAACTTGGATGATAATTGTGATTCAACACGCAGCCACGGTACAGGCAGCCATTTCTCATTCGATAACTGCTCTATTAACTCAATCTGTTCACCACGGAAGCAGCTGCTTTTTTGGAATTGCCTTTTATAACCGATATGGCGTAACGCATAGCGATTGAATAGTTTACTCTGAAGGAGTAGAAGGATAATAGCTATAACTGCAAACCAAAATACGATCATGACTGCGGCCTAATGTACGCCGATGCTGGCTTCAGTAGGCACAGCTGTCTGGCGAATAATATCTTGAATAATCAGTTCTGCATTGCGCTGTGTCCGTTGCAAGCCGCGAAGGGATAACCGGTGTGCCAATACAGGACATGCCATTGCTTTCACATCATCAGGAGTAACAAAGTCACGTCCCTGAAGAATAGCATATACTTGCGATGCTCTTAGTAAAGCTTGACTACCGCGTGGGCTTACACCGATGACGACATCTTCACGGGTTCTTGTCATTTCGACTATCTGCAGCAAATACCTCAGCATGTCCTCCGATACACGAACACTGCTGTACAAACGTTGAGCCTCCACAATCGTTGCGGCATCAGCCACAGGCTCGAGCTGCTCTAATGGATCACTTTCCTTAAATCTTTTGAGAATATGTACCGCTTCTTCTGTCGTTGGGTAGCCCATCTGAACTTTGAACAAGAAACGATCCAGCTGTGCTTCCGGCAGTGGGAATGTCCCTTGATGCTCAACCGGATTCTGAGTGGCGATAACCATAAACGGCTTGTCCAAAATTCTCGTATCCCCATCTATGCTGACTTGGCGCTCCTCCATACATTCAAGCAAGCTGGATTGCGTACGCGGAGTTGCCCGATTTATCTCATCGGCCAGCAGTAAATTGGTGAACAGCGGCCCCGGACGAAACTCGAAGCCGCCATCCTTTTGGTTGTAGAACTGAACGCCGCTCAAATCGGAAGGCAACAGATCCGGTGTAAATTGCACACGTCGGAATTTCAGTTCCAATGACTTGGCGAGCGACTTAGCAAGCATTGTTTTACCCGTTCCTGGAACATCCTCTAGTAGGACATGACCTGATGTGATAAGCGCGATAAACATCAGGTCAACCACATTCTCCTTACCAACGATAACTCGCCCAATATTAGTTCTCAATTGTTCAGCTAGCTGAGCGATAGAATGGAATGACATTAGAACAGCTCCTTTGTGTGTATGAACAGAACAGAGTTAGTACAATACGTTATCCCTTCCAGCCGGCATTCGCCCTTTGCAGCTTCTGCAACTCACGCCAGCGCACCAACCGAATTCCTTGATCTTTAAGCGTCTTCTGGATATCAGCGTCGCGGAATAGTTGGAATTCCATCCCTCGCTTCTCCGGTTGACCATGGAAGGCTAGCAACTCATCCGTCACAAGTGACGGGTGAATAATCAATTCTGTAACGCCGGGCTGCACACTCTCCAGCAGCTTTTTCATATCTGATTTTAATGTTTGGTACGTTTCACCCTGTTGAAGCGGGAATGGCAGACCGATCAAATAATCTAATACGACAACTCCCTTGGAATCTGCCAGCAAGCCTAGCAGCCTAGCCTGCTCTGCCATCTCTGGAGGAGCAATTTGACCATTGCCTGAAGGCAGTGATCGCGGCAATCTGAACGGCAAGCCATATTGGGCGCATACATCAAATACAACCTCTAAGAAATGTCGGCCAGTCTCCAAGCCATATAAGCTGCCCATATGATTGTCTGCATGCGTTGGCTTCAAGCCAAGCTGCAACGCCCTTTCAATCTGTGCGATTAGCTCGCCGCGAACTTGATCCGGGTCTGCTTGCAGTTCCAACGTTTTGCAATCCTTGGGAAAATACCCTTCATTCGTAACGAGTGTTTCTGTCGCTCCACCACGATTGATTGGTCCCCAGCGATAAGAATCCCATTCACTAGTTAATGTAAAATGAATGCCGACATCGAATTGCGTATGTCGAATGCTCCATTCCACTGCCTCTTTGGCTGATCGACAAGGCACCATTAATGTCGCCGAGCTGATTACTTCTTCTTGAAGCAATTGCTGTATGCCTGAATTTACTGACTTGCATAATCCATAATCATCTGCGTTAACAATTAACAACCGTTCTGCACTACCATATCCAAGCGCCGCTGCAACATTCATATCAACTCATCCTCCTTCAGGTTTTTTGATACAAAATCTGCTTCGAAAGCCTATGCTTATGTTCCTTCCAACAACATTACTTCGCACATCGACACATGTGCTACTCTGAAACCAGCAATTGATAAGTAAGCTTACGCAGTTGAGCTTCGTTAACGTCAATCCATTCTATCGCTTGAAAAGCTTGATCAATCATCCTAGCCAAGACTGTAGAATCATCTAAGTTCTCCAATAATCGTGTTGCAAAATGAAGGGTTATGTCCAGCATCCTTAGCTTCATTAGAATGGGCAGACTGTCAGATTCACTCTCAGTGAGCTTGAGTATGGATCCATACCCTTGGCAGACTAATTGGATTCTGTCCAGCGCTAACCTTTCATTCTCAGTTATCAAATCAACGATGACGACCGCAAGCTCCATCGCTCTGACATCTCTCGTACAGAACTCGAAGTCGAGAATACCAATAATCTCATCAGCAACAGCAACTGAATTACTAAAATTCAAATCACCATGGATCCATTGATGAGGAAGATTGCGAATCACATTCATTTCAGTAGACAGCTTATCTCGCAGCGATAGCAGACTATCCAATTTAGCCATACTCCTCGCTAATGTATCATCTGTTGCTGCGATTTCTCGTATCGCCTGCTCATCTAATGACGCATAAGTCTCTTTGAGCAAATAATACGGCTGATACATGGGTTTATTCGAGATCGTTATCGCACTTAACACCTCAGTTAGTCTAGCAGCAGCAATCCCTAACGATTGGATATGTGCTTCATTTCCAATGATCGGTCTTACCCCTGGTATAAAATGATATAGCGCAGCCAAGTTGCCATCTTGATCTGTTGTAACGGTACTCTCATTCCGATTTACAACTGGAACAGGCGTCCTAAAGACTGGATTACGTTCATACAGCGCTTTCAACACCTCATGCTCCAGATCTACAATCTGTTTGTCCTTATGATTGTTGTATACTCGAAGCACATACCGTTGATCACCGGCCTTGATCATTCTCGTCGTATTATTCATACCGCTCTCTCCTGGTTCAATACTCCACTCTGAATCGAGCGGGTATTGGTTCAGGTATACGGAAAAATCAGATTGCGTCATATACCTCCCTGTCCCTCTTGTTGCTGCAGCTTTAGCAAACGACTGCTTAATGTATTTCTCCAGCTAGCTGCAAGTTCATCCACAGCAAGCAGCGCTTTAATCGCATCCACATCATTCTTATCTGTGTACATAATACGATTCGCCTCAGCGATCGAAATAGCTGCAGGATGACGGCTAATGAATAGGAGCGGTATGCCAGCCGTTATGCGGCCCTCCTGCAATACTCGAAAATAAAATCCAGTATATCCTGTCTTCTGCACTTGCTCAGTAAGCTCAGGCATTTGATGTCTGATTCCTATTTTATAGCATGGTTGTCTCGGTTGACTCACTTGCACGACCACTTCACCTGCTTGAATGATGTCTCCAATACATATATCCCGTTCTGTCCATTCCGATATCGTCCAATTTTCTCCGAAGGCACCTGGCTCAAGCTTTCGTTCCAGCTGTTGCTCCCAATAAGGATAATGTTGTTCACAATATACGCATACCGCTTTATCTGGGCCTCCATGATGGATGAGATCAGCTTGACCGTCTCCGGATAAACCATTGAATTTCAATTGATGGCTGTCTGTCGATGAAGATTTGAATATTCCTGTCTGAATCTGTTTCGAACCATGTGAAGCCGTAACAGGCATACCTACATTAAGCGAAACAATCTGACTGATGCTGTTGTTTACAATCACTTGGTCAAGCCTCCTGTCCTTCATGTATGATTCTATTATAATAGCTAAAGGGAGAAGTTGGCAAAAAAATATCTATACTAAGCATTTAATGATATTAACTATATGTGCCGTTAAGTATCTCCGCAAGCATTGTTTCGACATCATCTGTAACCTTTCTCTACGAGCTGTCGAAAACGTTTGCAATCTGTTGTATTATGCGCTTCCCCGGGAAATAGAAAATGATTTCTCAAGCATTATTTCCTCGATTTGCTCGGGAAATTCCCAATCGTTCAAAGGAGATGGAATTTTCGCTCAATTTGAATAATTTATTTTTTCGATCGATATATTCGGCTTTGCAGCTCAGCACGGCAAGCATCGAATGACCACCTCCTACGAATACGGTATGAGGCGTCTGAATCGCTCATGTTCAGAAAAAGAAATGCTTCGCATCTCTTATCTGATGCGAAGCATGATAAAAATCAATATACAAGCAACCACCCAGACAATGACATGCATAAGCAGCCAATACCACCTATTGCGAGACTCAGGCAATCGCCGGAGAGTCATTATATTAGCGCCAATGATCACAGCTCCATACACCACTGCAATCGCAATTCCAGTTAACCTCTGTGTTAGTGTGGGGGGAGTCATGAAACCATAGATCAGAATAATACCGCCTACCAGAATAAAAGGAAACAATGCACCTAAGAGTAAGTGCACCGCTAGGCCGAACCATTTCATCCCATTCAATCGGCTCAACTCCTATTCTGGTATGTTTAACGACGTGTGTGAGCATTGGAAATAGTAGATTAATTATTTTGAACCATGACACCTAACGGTCCATTCTCATCAATGATTTCTTGAATATCAAACGCAGATATCGGAAAATACGGAAACCCGAATGCATAAGGCGTAAGCTCATAAAGTTGAAAATAAATAACAAGAGCCCGATCTGCCACATAGTAATCCTGATCCGCTCTTATCGATTGGAAGGGCTCAATGGTACTAATATCACGTTCTTTAATTTGCACCTTTATCATATCCGACAAGCGGCTCACATAACCGCTGCCCGGCTTGAATAACTCCTCAAGCGAATAGGAATGACCCGTTGACACACGAAACGTCAGTGACTTTTGTAAAGTTAAACCGTGTGCACCACCAGTATAAGCATAATTGAATAAGGATAGGCTTAAAATGTCCTTTTCATTCGTCTTAACCTCGTAATAGCCTTGCATCTCAGACCGTGGATCGTCCAAGGAGCCTTGATCGTTCACAAGCTGTTGTGCAGCTTGCCGAATGGTCTCATTGATCTGCTTGGTTGCCGCTTCGTTCGGCCCCCCGCTCACATAAGGAATCCATAACTCAGCTTTCGGGAATGTTGCCCGGGAAGATTGTACAATTACAGGGGATTGAAATGCCATATAGAAGACACCTGCCTATTCGGTGGGATGCTCCATTGTATGCATCGGACGTCTCATCTCATACCACTCAATTCCACCATGATTCGAAGCTGCCAATCCCATATACTGAAAACCCGCTTGCTCGTAGAACCGAACGAGATGGCGCTCACACATTAACAGCATGAAAGAATGTTCCTTCACCGTACATTCCTCAATTAATTTCTTCAGTAATTGGGTGCCTATTCTTTGATGTCTTACCTCAGGATCAACCGCTATCGTAAGAATACAGAAGTTATTTCCTTCCTTCGTATCCTTCTGTTCGCCTTTCAGGTCATCGCCGCATTGAGTCGCTGAGGTTCTAACCCCATTCGCAATACCAACGAGCTTCTCACCCAGCCAAGCTGACCAGAAATAATTCGGATAGCGGTTAAAACGATGTGCAAATCCCTCCTGAGTAGCAGCAGCTTCTGCACTGTAGCAGCTTTGCTCCAAGCGCAGCGCTTCCTCCAATTCATGCTCCTCTATTAATCGCAGCTGCAGTTCGTTCACAGCAGCATTTTCTCCCTCTCGGTTAACCGTCGACCTTTAATATCAATGACTAGCTCACCGTTGTTGAGTCCGATAATACGGTCAGCAAAACGTTCAGCCCAATCCCCTTGATGCAACACAGCAATCACTATGATACCTTGCTCTTGACACATCTTCTTTAAATCACCAATCACTTTATCTGCGGTATGTGGATCAAGACCAGCGACCGGCTCGTCAGCAACAATCACTTTAGCACCATGTACAAGTGCACGAGCTACAGCTATCCGTTGGCGCTCTCCGCCGCTCATCTTTGATGCTTGCTGATGTGCTTTATCCAGCAATCCCAGCTTTTCAATCATATCCATCGCGCCCATATAATCGTCGTTGCGCATCATGCCTGTCCATCTGCGCCAAGCGGGAGTCTGTGTTACGGAACCTATGATGACATTTTTCAATCCGGTCTTGTTAGGGTACAGTGATGCTTTCTCTTCTAGAAAGGCAACCTCGCGACGAACTTTCAACTTGCCTCTCAAGCCCATCTTCATTATAGGAGCATCGTCAAATTGATAATCGCCGCTTGTCCAGCTTTCTTGCATGGCAAGACACTTTAGCAGCATGGATTTGCCGCTTCCACTGGCACCTTTCACCGCAATAAATTGTCCAGCTTCTGCTTCAAAGCTTATCTTGTTGAGAACCTTCGGCCCTCCAGGAATTTGCTTCGTCAAATTCGTAACCTTAATCATTGTCCGCGCCCCTTCGTGTAACTCTTCGCTATTCTATTAATCTAGTTTACGGTAAACAAAAAACAGTTTCCACACGAACAAATGTTTGGTATAATAAAAACAAGAACAAACGTTCTAAATCATATAAACTTTAACCCTATTAAGGAGGCTGGATCACCATGAAGAGCAATTGCGAAAACTTTCGTTATGAAGAGAAAGGATGGCCGCGAAGGGATTTAACTTTTAAGTTTTATTCCGACGGAACATTGAAGATTATCGATAATCGCTCGGAGGAGGTGATCTCGCCCAACGAATTGAAGGGTGACAGCTTAGATTTCTACATCAGACGCCGAATCGCTTTTATTAAATCACAATTAACGGCATCTCAATTGAAATATGCTTAATGGAAATTAGAAGGGGAGCGCGTCAATTTCGAATGACGCGCTCCCTTTCTTCATGTGCTATGGCAAATGTTTACGTATTCCATTAAGACTAGGCGGACGTGTCGCAAATTTGGTCATGTTCAATTTGGCTGATCGTTCACGACTGCCGGAATGGTTTTGCTTTTTATCACTTTTATTATGTGTCATGATATTCACCTCCTACTTCATTATGAGAATCAATGGCCTAAATTATGTAACAAATGAAACATACGTGGAGATTCGTTGACTAAGTGGCTCCAAATGCGGTAGATTGTTCATACGACGAACAGTTCACCAAAGGAGCCGCATTTTAATATGAAGCAAAATTTGTTTTTTGATCTCGACGATACGCTAATTCACTGTAACAAATATTTTTATTTCGTAATTGATCAATTTGTTGATGTAATGACAACTTGGTTTGCAGGATACAATGAAGTGACTGCGGAAGCCGTACGTGATAAACAAACTGAAATTGATATAGCTGGGATAGCTATTCTTGGTTTCAAGAGTGAGCATTTCCCCCAATCCTTCATTGATAGCTATGTTTATTTCAGCCAGCTCACCGGACGCAAACGTTCAGCCAAAGAACAAGACTTACTCTGGAAGCTTGGTCTAAGTGTATATGAGCATGAACATGAGCCTTATCCGAATATGATTGAGACATTAGACTCTCTCGCCTCCAAAGGTCATGAGTTGCATCTCTACACCGGTGGAGAAATCACGATTCAACAACGTAAAATTGAAAGTCTGCAACTGGAAAGATACTTTGAATCACGTATCTATATTCGGCAGCACAAGACTAGCTCAGCAATGGAAACTATTATTGCTGAAGGCGGCTTTGACCGCAATCAGACTTGGATGATTGGTAATTCCATACGTACAGATGTCGTACCTGCCTTAACTGCTGGTATTCATGCGATTCATATGAAGGCCGAGAGCGAATGGCTATATAATGTTGTACAGATCGATGTTGAACCAAAGGGTGCATTCTTCACCTTGAATAACCTGCTCGATATCCCATCGACTATCCATAACTACATTAATCGCCCATAGATAGAAAGCGCCGATCCAGATGGGATCGGCGCTTTCTTCATTATATTTATTCAGATTGTCTCATGTTTAACGTACCTTGATCACGATCAGTCAACACTAATTTCCCCTTCACGCTGCTTCCATCTTCAAGCTTAAAAGTTAGCTGGCTAGTAGCACCTTTCTCAATTAAAGACTTAACCATCGATAAAGAGATCGTTTTACCTTGTTGATCCTTCCAGATAACGAATTTGCAGCCTTCACGGAATGAACTGCATCCGAAGCCGCGTTTTCCTTCAATGATAGTGCCTGTACAACCAGCTTTAGGGCAGGGGGCTATCGGTTCTCTTGCAGTTGGAGCTGAAGCTGGTTTAGAGGCGGTAGAACTTGATCCCGCTTTATTCCCTGAAGCGCTCGCTCTGGAGCTGGAGCGGCTGTTGCTGCGATTGCCTTTGCCTCCAGCAGTATCTGACTTCCCTGAACCAGCAGCTCTCTCCTCGAACGTCCCAGGCGCTGCAGGTCGTTGCTGACGAACCTTATCAACGATCATCGTTGCGAATTGCTTCACCTTAGCGATGAATTGATCATCGGATGCTTCACCCTTCGAAATCTGATGAAGTCGTTGCTCCCATCTCCCAGTCATTTCTGGTGAAGCGAGAAGCTCAACACCAGCATTACGAATGAGCTCTATTGCTGCACAGCCTTTTGACGTAATGCCAAGCCGCTTTCCGCTGAGATCCATATAACCCACTTGCTTTAATCGTTCAATCGTAGCTGCACGGGTTGCAGGAGTGCCAAGACCTGTATCCTTCATGGCTTCGCGCAGTTCATCGTCTTCCATCGATTTACCCGCACTCTCCATTGCTTTAAGCAGTGTGCCTTCTGTGAAGGGCTTCGGCGGTTGTGTTGTTTTCTCCATAGCTTCTGTATTCACACAATGAACAGCCTGATCCATTGATAAATTAAAAGGCTGATCTGTCACCAATTCCTCTTCATCACTAGCTGATGAATCATCATTTCCTTTGCGTTTGTTCGATTTCTTATTACTTGGAGCTGCATCCTGCTGCTGAACGACCTTCCAGCCTGGGTCAAGCTGTTCCTTCGCTTTAGTCCGGAAAGTCTCTCCTTCTACCACGGTCAGAACGGTATGATTCTTATAGATCGCAGGAGGATAATAATGAGAGAGAAAACGTCTGACGATCATATCATAGATGCTTTGCTCTTCCTGACTTAGATGAGGTGCTCGTTTGGGCGTTGGCATAATCGCATGATGATCCTCGACCTTTGAGGGATTGCATACTGCTTTATTGCCTTTGTGAACACGACTTCGGTCAGCACCGCCAGCTAACTCCTTATACGTATCCGTCCCCTGCAGCATCGATAATACCTTCTGCATAACCGGTAAGTTCTCTTCTGTGACATAGTTGGAGTTGGTCCGTGGGTACGTGATAACTTTATGTTTCTCATATAGAGCTTGAGCAATATCCAGCGTCTTCTTCGCTGAATAACCGTATTTTCCATTCGCTTCCCGCTGCAACAACGTAAGATCATACAGACGATAAGGATGCTCTTTGCTTTCTGTCACTTGGTAATCGGCTATAGTTGCAGGCTTATCGGTTGTCTTGACTGCAAGAGCATCTGCTTTCGCTTTGTCCGTGATCCGATCCCCTTGCCAGACGCCAGAATACAAGAATCCTTCTTGGTCAAAATTCGCTTTCACTACATAATACATATCTGAATTAAAGGCTGTAATTTCTTTATGACGGTCATATAACAACGCAAGTACCGGTGTTTGCACACGACCGACTGACAATAATGCCTTATGTCGAATCGTGAAAGCACGGGATGCATTCATCCCGATAAGCCAATCAGCTTCACTGCGTGCTCTGGCTGCTTTCGTGAGCGGCTCGTAATCATAATCACTGCGCAAAGTATCGAACCCTTTACGAATGGTCTCTGGTGTTAGATCAGATATCCATAATCGATCAGCAGGTTGAACCAGCTTCAAATATTGGCGAATATAATGGAAAATAAGCTGCCCTTCCCGCCCGGCATCGCATGCATTAACAAGTCTTTCACATCGCTTAGCAAGCTCACCAATCTGGTTAAGCTGATCTTTCGTACGAGGACTCGGAGATAGCTTGAAGTCTTGCGGAATAATCGGCAAGTCCCGATCATTCCATTTCTTATATTTGGCATCATATTGATCTGGCTCCGCTAGCGTTACGAGATGACCAATTGCCCATGTAATAATATAATGCTCCCCTTCCAGATAGGTCCGCCGATTAGCCGCTTTAGGTTCCAGCACAGCTGCAATCGTCCGTCCCATATCTGGTTTTTCCGCAATAATTAACGTTTTCAACAAATCGCCTCTTTACTTCCCGCTTGGCGTCTCTATTTGACGCTTCATTGTGGCAAATATCGTCCTTACTCCTTTAGACCAATTCGGATCTTCCGCATATTTGCGATTAATCCATGTTATTGGATCTGTACCTTCAGGACGGCCTTTACTTAAATTAACGATGGTTCTCGCTGCAATCTCAGCAGAATCATGAATGGTTGTATTGTACTCTTTCCAGCTGTGGAACACATTAAATGGATTATTCGCAATTTGTTTCGACTCTTCATTGGTAGTCGGGACAAAAGCTTGCTCTTGCCCTGTAATCGCGAATAACAATATAGGATGAATATCAAATAATTTCGCAGCTTCTATTATAGCGTCCATATAAGGCTGCGAAGCAAGCTGGGATGATTTACTTGTCAAATAAGCGGCTAGCCGTTCCTTATCTACCTCAGTGTAGCGAAGCTCTGCAGGTAACCCATCAACCGGAGGCTCCGCTACCGGCTGTACAGGCTGAACTACTGCTTGATTCTTTTCCTTGCTCGATGATGGATGGGATAATGACCAACCATACATCAGAGAAGCACCAATCAAGAGTAAGCATAACATCCCATATATAAAAGGCCGTGCTGCTTTCTTATTTAGTCTAGGCAACGGCAATAACAGGGGCAGCTTAGCAGGAGTAGTAGGCAGCGGAATAACTTCCGCTAGCACAGACTCCTTTATCACCGAATACTGTGGCAGACTATTCTCTTCTCGCAATATGCTTCTGAATCGTTCCCAGCTTCCACTCTCCAGCTGAATCTCTCTATTGATCTCCTCATCCACGCAGCACTCAGACAGCTTGTCCATTACTTGCAGGAATCTTTCCTTTTCAATAGTGCCGTTAATCTGTTGCTCAACCCACCGATGAAGAGGCTCTTGAATGACAGCTTGTGTTGTATCTAAGCTTAGACAAGCTTCGAATATATCATCAGATCTGACAGGCTTCTGTCTTTCTAGCACAACAGTCTGAATAAGCTTAGCCGTAACTCGACGTTTCACCGCATCCTCAAACGGTGGCAATTGCTTATGTATAATACGATTAACCGCGTCTGCTACAATTTCAGCTTTCTTATCTTGCGGCATAGCGGCATATTTATGCTGAACGTATAAACGTATGTTTCGTACATCATTCTCTGATAAAACATAAGCTTCCTCGGCTGGCATGACGAATCTCCCCTTCACGTCATCTCATACCGATTTTACCACAACTTTCCTTATATTGGGGAGGATAGATTTTTAATACGCTGCTGAATATCTGCACTTTCAATAAAAGTTCTAATCTGCTCTTTCTCAAAAGTTGTGAACTGATATTCACAATCGCAATCTTCATCCTGCGGCACCATCTGCGCGATATTACCACTTAGTGTACAGATAACTAATCCGCTGAATTCTATTAAATCATCTGGAACTGGCGTATCCGCTGCCACTTCGAAATGAAGCGTGATATCTACCCATTGAGCATCTCTTCGTTCCATATTAACCTCATAGGCTTCGAACTTTAATTCCGTAACACGCTCCAAACCATACTTAATCATTACTACGCCCCTTTTCCACCATGCGATATTCCTATTCTATTATAGCCGTTATCGACAAAAAAAGCGCCCGAAGGCGCTTTTTCATACCATTCCATATGCTCTGCCTTAAGGCAAGAGCGTTGAGCCCATAAGATATTTATCCACTTCGCGAGCTGCCTCGCGACCTTCATTGATAGCCCATACAACTAAACTTTGACCGCGACGCATATCGCCAGCTGCGAATACTTTGTCTGCGCTTGTTGTATATTTGCCATAAGCTGCTTTCACATTCGTACGGCGATCTTGCTCCAAGCCGAGTTGATCAATAATCATGCTCTCAGGTCCTTCAAAGCCGACTGCGATGAATACCAAATCAGCAGGCCAAACTTTTTCAGTTCCAGCAATTTCTTTATAAATTTTACGACCAGTTTCATCAACTGTCCGTTCAATTTGAACTGTATGAAGCTCTTTCAATTTGCCATTCTCGTCACCAACAAACTTCTTAGTAAGAACGGAGAATGCACGAGGATCATTGCCGAATAACGCTTTGGCCTCTTCATGCGCATAATCCAACGTATACACATTCGGAAATTGCGGCCAAGGATTGTTCACATTATCACGTACAAGTGGAGCCTTAGCATGTGTACCGAATTGTGTGATCGACTTACAGCCATGACGAAGTGCTGTTGCCACGCAGTCCGTACCTGTGTCGCCACCGCCGATAACGATAACATGCTTGTCTTTCGCAGAAATATAGTTGCCGTCTTCCAGATTGGAGTCCAGGTAACTCTTAATCGTACCATTCAAATAATCCATCGCTAAGTGAACGCCGTTCAAGTCGCGGCCTTCCATCTCAACATTACGAGGTTTCGTAGCGCCGCCGCAAAGCACGACTGCATCAAATTGCTCTTGAAGCTCTGTAGCCGTAATATCTTTGCCGATTTCTGTATTCGTAACGAACTCTACGCCCTCTTCAGCAAGCAGATCCACTCGACGTTGCACAACACCTTTGTCAAGCTTCACTGTAGGAATTCCATAAGTCAACAAACCGCCGATGCGATCTGCCCGTTCATACACAGTAACTGTATGACCAGCTTTATTCAATTGTGCCGCACAAGCCATACCAGCGGGACCTGAGCCAACTACAGCTACACGTTTCCCAGTACGTACCTTCGGAGGCTGCGGTACAACCCAGCCCTCTTCAAAGCCGCGATCAATTATCGCTTGCTCGATTGTCTTAATCGTTACAGCATCACCGATCAGACCTACTGTACAAGAACCTTCACAAGGCGCAGGGCATACACGTCCAGTGAATTCAGGGAAATTGTTCGTTTTGTGCAAACGGTCAAGCGCTTCGCGCCATAGTCCACGATAAATAAGATTATTCCATTCTGGAATAAGGTTGTTTACCGGGCAACCAGATACGGTTCCACCAATTTCAATTCCTGTATGACAGTAAGGTGTTCCGCAATCCATACAACGGGCACCTTGTGTTCTTAACTGTTCATTCGACAAATGCTTATGAAATTCTTCCCAATCTTTAATCCGCTCGATAGGATCGCGATCGGCTGGGAGTTCGCGTTGATATTCCATAAATCCAGTAGGTGTAGACATGATCGCATTTCCTCCATCCGTTATTCCCATAACAATTATAACGATTTCTCTCTAAAACTATATCGGGAATCTAGAAAATATTCAATAAAAAACTTATGAACATTTGAATACTATTTTAAAGAATACTATCATTCCTAAGTACTAATAGTTAATGGATTATCCGCACAATGATTTGCACTATCTTACACATCGTTCGTAAATACAACTTATATTTCCCATTTTATTTAATCATTGCGTACAAAAGTTTGAAACGTAAAATCATAGGCATTACGTTCATCCTTGCTGTAAGTCTCTGTAGAAATTCGCTTCCACTGCTCTTCTCTTATCTCTGGAAAGAAAGCATCAGCCTCTGAAATTTTCACTTCTACCTGCGTTACCAGCAACATCTCCGCATACGGAAGAAACTGTTCATATACATCCGCACCGCCAATTACCATCACTTCATCAGCAGCATATCTCTCTAACGCTTCTTCAATGGAGTGAACGACTTCACATTCCTCATGATAAAAGTCATTTTGGCGCGTCAAAATAACGTTTTTGCGGTCTTTAAGCGGTTTTGGCAAGGATTCAAAGGTTTTTCGTCCCATAATAACAGTCTTGCCCTTCGTCATCTTAGTGAAAAAAGCCATTTCGGCCGGCAATCGCCAAGGCAGCTTATTGCCAATACCGATCGCACGGTTGCGGTCCATTGCCGCTATCATTGTAATAGTCATAGCTAGTGCTGCCTGCTTTCCTATACGGCTACCGGAGCCTTAATCGTTGGGTGAGGATTATAATTATCAATAGAGAGATGCTCAACTTCGACATCAAAGATTGAGCTAACGTCCGGGCTAATTCTCAATTCAGGCAACGGACGAGGCTCTCTGCCAAGCTGCGTTTCAATCTGTTCTAGATGGTTGATATAAATATGAGCATCTCCAAGCGTATGAATGAATTCTCCGACCTCTAATCCGCATTCGTGTGCGACCAAATGGGTAAGCAGTGCGTAACTTGCAATATTGAACGGAATTCCTAGGAAAATATCGCCGCTTCGTTGGTACAATTGGCAGGACAGTTTCCCCTCTGATACATAGAATTGGAACATCGTATGACATGGCGGCAATGCCATATTGCGCGGCACATCTTCAGGATTCCATGCAGAGACAATCAATCTTCTGGAATCAGGATTATTTTTTATCGTAGCAATGACATCTTTAAGTTGATCGATCGTATCTCCTTGCGATGTCGTCCACTCACGCCACTGTTTCCCATAAACATTACCCAATTCCCCATAACGATTAGCAAATTCCTCTTCTTCCAAGATCCGTTTCTTGAAGAGCTCCATTTGCTCCGTATACAGTAAATTGAAAGCCTCATCCGTTTGTGAACGAAGTCCAAAGTTATTCATATCAGGGCCCTTGTATTCCTCACTCTCGGTCCAAGACTTGAATGCCCATTCATTCCAAATATTATTGTTATGCTGGAGCAAATAACGAATGTTCGTATCCCCTTTGATGAACCATAACAGCTCGCTTACGATCATGCGAAATGGTACGCGCTTAGTCGTTAAAAGAGGGAAACCCTCCTGTAGATTAAATCGCATTTGGTAGCCAAAGGTCGAGATCGTCCCCGTCCCTGTCCGGTCTTCTTTCCTTGCTCCATTCTCGAGCACATGCTTTAAAAGCTTTATATATTCGTTTTCACTTTTATAAGGATTCACTCTATGTCAGCCCCCTGGCTCGTTATATTAATGGATGATCACTCTGTTTATTTTAACATTTACCGTTCATTCTGTCTTTCTTGTTTTCGTTTCCTTCGTAATGCATAGCGTTCAGGTGCGCTGCTGAACAGCCTTATCTCCTCTTCTGTCTCAGGAATGACTGGAGATACAGCTGTGGGCTTACCAAGCGGATCCAGTGCGATAAAGGTAAAGAAAGCTGTAACCGTAATTTTCCTATGCCCTGTAAACAAATTCTCTGACATAACCGATACATAAACCTCCATTGACCTTCGACTTGTCCAAGTGACGAATGCTTCAACTTCAATGACATCACCGACCTTAATCGGGGCTACAAAGTCTAGACTGTCGGTTGATGCTGTGACCACCTGCATTCTTGCATGCCGCATCGCTGCTATCGCTGCAACTTTGTCCATATACTCCATTACTTTACCGCCGAACATCGTATGCTGGTGATTGGCATCAAGCGGAAACACTATTTGAGTCATGACTGTTCTTGAATCTTTAGCCAGCTTGCCCAATTGCTCCATTAGCGACCTTCACTTCCCTTCCCATAATATAACTGCCTGCCATAACTACTACTATAATATGCAAAAAGAGGCCCGCATGCTGTGAAATCAGCTGCGAGACCTCTTAATCCGCTTAACTAACGCGGTTATATGGTATTACCGTTTTATTACTTAGCAACGGTGTGGATCGGATGACCCAACGCTACTTCAGCAGCGTCGAGAACAATCTCACCTAGTGTAGGATGCGCATGGATAGTCAATGCAACATCTTCTAGCGTTGCGCCCATTTCGATTGCAAGACCAAGCTCAGCAATCATGTTGGAAGCTTCGTAGCCGACAATTTGAGCACCAAGTACAAGACCAGTCTCAGCATCAGCAACCAATTTCACGAAGCCTTCAGTCGCATTAAGCGACATTGCGCGTCCGTTGATTGCGAATGGGAATTTGCCAACCTTTGTTTTGTAGCCTTTGTCTTTTGCTTCCTTCTCGCTATACCCAACGCTTGCGCATTCAGGATCGGAGAAGCATACTGCTGGCACACATTTGTAATCAATAACGCTTGGCAAGCCAGAGATAACTTCTGCTGCTACACGGCCTTCATACATGGCTTTGTGTGCAAGCGCAGGTCCAGCAATGATGTCGCCAATTGCGAAGATGTTCGCGTTGCTTGTACGGCATTGGCCATCAACTTCGATGAGGCCGCGGTCGCTTACTTTAACACCAGCAAGCTCAAGACCAAGATCACCATCCGTATTTGGACGACGTCCAACGGTAACGAGCAAGTAGTCAGCTGTTACTTTCTCTTCTTTGTCGCCAACTTTATAAGTAAGTGTTACATCTTTATCGGTTTGCTCAGCGCTTTGCGCCATTGCACCTGTAACGATATCCACTTTAGTACCTTTAAGTTTCTTTGCAACGATTGAAGACATATCTTTATCGAAGCCTGGAAGAATCGCATCTCCACCCTCGATAACGGTAACTTTAGTTCCGAATTTGGAGTACATTTGGCCAAGCTCGATTCCGATATAGCCGCCGCCGATAACGATTACGCTTTTCGGAATTTCTGGCAATGACAATGCGCCAGTGGAAGAAACGATACGTTTGCTGAATGGGAAAGCTTTCAGCTCGATCGGACGGGAACCAGTCGCAATAATACAGTTTTTGAAACGGTAACGAGGAGCTTCTTGATCGTTGAATACGCGAGCTTCGTTCTCGTTAATGAACATCACTTCACCGCTGAAATATTGAACCTTGTTTGCTTTCAACAAAGATGCAACACCGCCGGTCAATTTTTTAACGATTCCGTTTTTGAAATCTTGTACTTTATTCCAATCAACTTTCACATCAGATGCAGTAATACCGAATGCTGATGCGTGCTCAATGGACTCATATTGATGAGAAGCCGAGATGAGTGCTTTGGAAGGAATACAACCTACGTTCAGGCACACGCCGCCGACATGTTCTCTTTCAACTACTAGTACATTTTGTCCCAGTTGGGCAGCACGAATCGCTGCTACGTATCCGCCTGGTCCAGCGCCAATTACCAATGTATCAATATCTAATGAAGCATCTCCAACTACCATGCTTTACACCTCCATGATGAATAGCTCTGGTTGTCCCAGAAGCTGCTTGATATAGTTCATAAAGTTCTGTGCTGTAGCTCCATCGATAAGACGGTGGTCGAAGCTAAGCGAAAGGGCCATTACTGGAGCCGCAACGATTTCACCATCACGAACGATTGGTTTTTCCGTAATACGTCCAGTACCTAGAATAGCTACCTCAGGGAAATTGATGACCGGCGTGAAGAACATGCCGCCTGCGGAACCAATATTAGAAATAGTGATCGTGCTTCCTCTAAGTTCATTCGCAGTAAGTTTGCCGTCGCGTCCGCGAACAGCAAGATCACGAATGGAATCAGCAACCATCCATATATTTTTGCGATCCGCGTCTTCGATAACAGGAACGATTAGACCATTGTCTGTATCTGTCGCGATGCCAACATTGTAATATTTGCGCAAAACAATTTCTTGATTCGCTTCATCCAACGTTGCATTCATGATTGGGAATTGGCGGCTAGCCGCAACAAGAGCCTTCACGATGAATGGCAGATAAGTGAGTTTTGCACCCTTCTTCTCTGCGTATGGTTTGTATTTTGCACGTAGCGCAACAAGCTCAGTTACATCTACTTCGTCCATGATCGTAACATGAGGTGCTGTATACACGGATTTGGACATCGCATTAGCGATTACTTTGCGAATACCTTTGAAAGGTACACGTTCTTCTGGACGGTAAGCCGTTCCAGATACAACGCTAGCCGCTTTTGATTCAGTAGCTGCTTCTTGTGCTGCTGGAGCAGCTTGTTGAGCAGGAGCCGCCTCTGTTGCTGCTGGTGCAGCGGCATTGCCTCCACTATTCACATCATCACGAGTAATACGTCCGTTTTTGCCAGTGCCGCTAACCGTAGTCAGATCAACACCTTGCTCACGTGCATATTTACGTACACTTGGTGTAGCAAGTACAAGTGCGCCGGAAGCTTTCGGTGCTTCTGTTGCCGGAGCAGACGCCGCAGGAGCAGCTTGAGCAGCCGGTGCTTCAGGTGCAGCAACAGCTGCAGGAGCTTCTTCTTTAGGAGCTTCTGCTTCATGAGATGCTTGCTCAGGAATTTCGCCTTCAGCTTCAATAAGAGCAACTGCTTCGCCTATTTTACAAACTTGACCGTCCTTAACGAATACTTCAAGCACTGTACCGTTAACTGGGCAAGGCACTTCAACAACTGCCTTATCATTCTGTACTTCCATAATGATGTCATCATCTGTAACTTTATCGCCAGCCTTGATATGCACTTTAATGATTTCGCCTTCGTGCAGACCTTCGCCCAGTTCAGGGAATCTGTATTCAAATTTCGCCACCGTGAGTACCCTCCTTTACGTATTTCCGCAGTATGAGTGTCATGCATCATGACAAACTTATATGGAATCAAATCATCCGTTCGAGATGACTATAATTAGAAGCTCATTACTTTATTAACTGCTGCGACGATACGAGCAGGTGTTGGCAACCAAGCATCTTCGATTTGTGCGTAAGGATATACCGTATCCGGTCCAGCAACACGAAGCACAGGCGCTTCCAAATGAAGAATAGCTTTTTCATTAATTTGGGCAATAACCTCTGCAGCTACACCAGACGTTTTTTGAGCTTCTTGAACGACAATTGCACGATTTGTTTTTTGAATCGAAGCAACGATTGTGTCGATATCAAGAGGTACAAGCGAACGCAAATCGATAACTTCTGCTTTCACGCCGTTTTTCTCCAGCTCGTCCGCCGCCTTCACTGCGGTGTGAACCATCATGCCGTAAGCAATAATAGTCACATCACTGCCTTCGCGAACAACGTTAGCTTTACCGATTTCAATCGTGTACTCGCCTTCAGGAACTTCTGCGCGGAACGCGCGGTATAAGTTCAAATGCTCCATGAAAAATACTGGATCATTGTCACGAATGGCTGCAATCATCAAGCCCTTCGCATCATATGGATTAGATGGAATGACAACTTTAATTCCTGGTGTTTGAACAGCAAGGCCTTCCAATGAATCGGTATGCAGCTCAGCCGCTTTAACACCGCCGCCGAATGGCGTACGGAATACGATTGGAGCATTGTAGCGTCCGCCTGAACGATAGCGCATACGTGCAGCTTGCACGAACATTTGGTCAAGTGCCTCATAGATGAAACCTACGAATTGAATTTCTGCGATTGGGCGGAATCCTTGAATACCCATACCTACTGCCAATCCGCCAATTGCTGATTCTGCAAGCGGCGTATCAAATACGCGCTCCTCGCCGAATTCCTCTTGCAGTCCTTCTGTCACGCGGAATACACCGCCGACTTTACCTACGTCCTCACCGAAGATAAGCACGTTCGAATCACGTTTAAGTTCCACGCGCATTGCGTCGCGGATCGCTTCCAACATATTCATTTGAGCCATGATCGTCAGATCCTCCTTCATTTTTGCTAATGCAAAATCTCAATCGTCAGCAGTCCTATTGAAAATCAGCCTTCTGCTCTTCCAGATACTTAGGTGTCGTTTCGAACATCGTATCAATCAAGCCTGCAACAGTCATTTTCTCTACTGCTTCAGCTTTTTTAATATGTTCATTGACAGTCGCTTTCGCTTCTTCTTTCACACGAGCCGTATCTTCATCTGTCCATAGGCCTTTTTTCTCCAAAAATTTGCCGAAACGAATAAGCGGATCTTTAAAGCTCCATTCTGCTTCTTCATCTTTAGTCCGATATTTAGTTGTATCATCAGCCATGGAATGTGGACGGAAACGGTAAGTCAATAGCTCGATCAATGTCGCGCCTTCACCATTGCGACCGCGTTCAGCCGCTTCAGATACTGCTTTAATAACAGCAAGTACGTCCATACCATCAACTTGAACACCTTTAATACCAGCAGCAACCGCTTTGTGAGCGATCGACAAGGCATTGGTTTGTTTCTCGAATGGTGTCGTAATGGCATAACCATTGTTTTGAACAGCATAGATAACCGGAAGCTTGAACGCCCCAGCAAAGTTCATGCCTTCGTAGAAGTCGCCCTCTGACGAACCGCCGTCACCTGTATAAGTAATCGCTACGCGCTTCTCGCCGCGTTTCTTGAACGCCATAGCAACGCCCGTAGCATGCAAGATTTGTGCGCCGATAATAATTTGAGGCATAAGTACATGTACATCTTCAGGAATGCGTCCACCTTCTTGATGTCCACGGGAATACAAGAAAGCTTTGTACAACGGCAAGCCATGCCATACCAATTGCGGCATATCACGGTATGCTGGAGCGATGAAATCATCTTTATTTAGAGCATATTCACTGCCGACCATGGAAGCTTCTTGACCTGATACAGGCGCGTAGAAACCAAGACGACCTTGACGGCCAAGGTTTACGGCACGTTCGTCCCAAGTGCGTGTGAATACCATGCGATACATAATTTCTTTTAATTGCTCATCTGTAAGTTCCGGCATATATTCCGGGTTAACGACGTCACCATCAAGCGACAATACGGTTAGCGGTTTTACAGGTTCCGTTTGAACTTCATATGGCAGTTTGCTAAGCAGTTTGCTCATTTTGAACGCTCACCTCAATCTTTATTATTTGAATTTTGCGGCCCTCTGTTATAGACTTATTATAAACCTGTTTAATCAAAATGGTCAAAGCAAAAAACAAAAAAACCGTTGTTTTTTCGCTAATTCAGGCTTTTCTACTAGAAAGTTGTATGTGTAACAGAATTGTTATCTGTGTATAACAGTGTAATACAATACAAGAACATCTGGCTTTCTATCACAGATAATTGAACAGACTTCTTGTTTTTCACAATACCTTACTATTGTTTACCCACAAGGATGCTATTCCATTCAATCAACGGAGGATTATGTCAATGACTGATGAAAGATATTTAAAACGCACCGTATTAAAAGATAGTGTCGCCAGCCGTTATTTACCCGAAGGTGAACGTAACTTGCGCGTATATTTACCTCCAGGTTACAACGAGGTATTAAGTTATCCTGTTGTTTACTGTCAGGATGGCGAAGATTTCTTCAACTTTGGCCGTATTGCAACATCAGCGAACCGTATCATTCTTGATGAGGGTGTTGAACCTTTTATCATAGTAGGTGTTGATGTGAACAAACAGCTCCGCACTTCGGAATATTCCCCTGATGGCGAGCGGCATCACGACTATATCCGTTTCTTCGCTGAAGAGATGCTTCCCTATATAGAGAGCAAGTATCCTGTGCGAAGAGAACCTGAACAAAGACTTCTTGCTGGAGATTCATTGGGAGGTACAGTCTCCTTCCATTTGGCTATAACCTATCCGGAGCTGTTCACCAGAGTAATGTCCTTGTCTGGCGCCTATTATGATCGTTCGCAAGAATTGATGATTGCTGAGAATGATTTGTCATGGCTGAATATGTATATGATTGTTGGATTACAAGAAACTGCCTACGAAACGGACAATGGCGTCTATGACTTCGTGACGATCAATCGACAAGCGAGGATTATTCTTGAACAAAGAGGGGCAAAGCTTAGCTATGCAGAAAAAGACGGGAAGCATCAATGGGGTTTTTGGCAGCAAGAAATTCCTGAAGCGTTAATGTACTTTCTTCTAACTGAATAACAGTCCAATTATAAATTTCCTCTCAAAAGTATTTCTTCTAGGTTTTAAATCGGACACAAACGGGTACGTTAGATATAGACGGGCTCGCAAAGATCCAAAACCTACCTAGGAGGAATACATCAATGAAAAGAAATCTATACTTGTTGTTTGTTGCACTTGCTGTCGTATTAACCTTAAGTGCTTGCGGTGGCAATAACACGAATAATAACGGCAATGGTGCTGGAACTCAAAGCCCTGCAACTGGCGGTGCCAATAATGCTGGTGGCGGAGCAGAAAAGGATATTACTGTATCTGCTACTAACTTTGAGTTTGATCAAAAAGACATTAAACTAAATGTCGGGGACACTGTTAACTTGACCCTTAAGAACGTTAACGGAAACCACGGTTTGGAAATTCCCGATCTTGATGTAAACATTATGAATGGGGAAACGAAAACCTTCACAGTAGACAAAGCCGGCACCTATGAATATCACTGCTCTATCCAATGCGGATCTGGACATAATGATATGGTCGGTACAATCACAGTATCTTAGTTATTATTAAATAGAATGAAAGGGGTTCTCCGATTCGGAGAACCCCTTTGTTTTCTTATTCCTTTTGATCATTGATGACCCGATCTAATAATACTTCACAGCCTTCATGAACGAGCTCATAAACATAGTCGAAATTTCCGCTGTAGTAAGGATCAGGTACATCCGCTATTCCTTTAGCAGGCAACAAATCCATAAAGGTAATCACGACAGGCTGAGAGCCGGCTGAATCTTCTTCCGGATGACCAATAATCTCCTGCACATCCCTTTTGTTCTTCGAATCCATACATACAATGTAATCAAATGCTAGGTTATCTTGCTTAATAAATTGTCTCGCCTTCATCCCTGCATAAGATATGCCCTGCAGATCTAATTGCTTGCGTGTCCCTTCATGCGGAGGATGCCCAATATGCCAATCTCCCGTACCAGCGGAATCAACCTCAATGGTGGATTCCAATCCCTTTTGAATAACCATATTGCGAAATACCGCTTCTGCCATAGGCGACCGACATATATTTCCTAGACATACGAATAATACTTTTGCTTTCATAGTACCCTACTTTCCTCCTTCTGCTCCATATTCGGTTTAAGTGACCGATGTGGAAGCTTCCATTTGAAATGTACTGACAACATGCGCAACACAATAATAATGATAAATAAGAATAACAAGTCCAACGTCGAGTGAAGCCAGCCTGTCCCAATCGCAAGTCCTGCGAGCATTGCCCATACGGCATAGATTTCTTCCCTTAGAACTAAAGGCTTACGTCCAGCAAGCACATCTCGTATAATGCCCCCGCCAATTCCGGTCAACATTGCGGCTACTAGAACTGCACTGATCGGGTGATCCATTTCCGTTGCATACAGCGCTCCTTGAATGGCGAAGGCCGATAGGCCAATCGCATCAAAAAAAGCTTCGCTTTTACGCCATTTTTGTATCCATGAGGTCGGAAGCAGAAATGCTACTGTCATCGCAATAATTGCGATTCGCAGTAAATCCCCTTGATTCCATAACATGGTTACCGGCATGCCGATCAATAAATTGCGAACGACACCGCCTCCAAATGCTGTGACTAACCCGAGTACAAACACACCTAGGATGTCGTATTCCTCTTCCATCGCTACAACCGCACCGCTCACGGCGAAGGCGACGGTTCCGATAATACTGAATACGCCAAATATGTCTAGATCCAACGGTTACTCCTCCACTTCGTTCTGCTGTTCGACAAGTCTCATGTCGATACTTCCTTACCCATTTTATCCGCGCTCATTCGGTTTCGCAACGACATATTTTATAGCTATTTTTCAATACAACTGGTTTTCCAGGCTTCAATAGCTTTATACTGTCAAAAGATGCGATTTTACGATCGAGTAAGAATAGTTGAAAGGCAGGACTCATTATGAACGAAATAGTTATTATTTGTACTGGCGGTGAGCTAGGCAGCTGGGCTCTGTCACATATCCGTTCAGGCGATCAATTAATAGGTGCAGACAGCGGTGCGCTATTCCTAATTGAACAAGGATTCACGCCTGATACATCCATTGGCGATTTCGACTCTGTAACTGCGGAGCAATTGGAACGTATTCAGCAATTAAGCCGCGAGACAATCACTTGCGATCCTATAGATAAGAATTATACGGACACAGAGATGGCATTCCGTCACGCCCTCGCTCTTCAACCTGCGGAAATTATATTGCTGGGTGCTCTAGGAACACGATTCGACCATTCCTTAGCCAACGTTCATTTATTAATGCTTGCCTTAGAACAAGGCATTGCTGCAGCAATCATCGATGAGCATAACCATATTTCTTTAACTTCCGACAGCCTGCAGTTACATAAGGGAGATTACACTAACGTATCTCTGCTTCCACTATCAGCAATCGTCACAGGGATTAACTTGCAAGGCTTTCAATATCCGCTCTATGAAGCAGAGCTCCGGATCGGGCAATCATTAGGTATTAGCAATGTTCTATTAGAACCTACAGGAACCGTTGCGATTAAGAGCGGGATATTACTTGTTATTCAAAGCAGAGATTAACAATTTAACTACGAACTAGCCTAGCTGCTCCATTGCTATAGTTAAAATAAAAACCGTGCCTTATATTCAGCACGGTTTTTGCTTATTCTGACCTTGCTTGATCAAATTAATACTTCCATCCCCGCCATCGCAAAAGTCGCATTTACCGGCAACATATAATCCTTCCGCTGCACATCAATATCATGAGACATATGTGTAAAAAATACCCGTTCCGGCTTCCATAGCTCGATTAACTCAGTCGCTTCCGTTACATCATATACCGAACGAGTCTCATAAGCGTATTCTTCCTTATAGAAGCTTGTTCCCAGTATAAGTACATTCAATCCATACAACGGCAGTTGCTGTTCGGCAGTTAGACCGATCGCATCCGAGCAATAGGCCCATGCTTTCCCCGTAATCACATGATCGAATCGATAGGCATATGAATAACCGTTCCTCCCATGATTAACTCGCCAGCATGAGACCTTCCACTTACCAAAAAGCTTCGGGTTATCGATTTCATTAAACTTAATTTGTCGCTGCAACCACGGAAATCGGTTATTGATTTCCACAATAACCTCAGCTGGCGCGTAAGCTTCTCCCCGCTCATTAAGCCAGCGGCAAGCATCTGCCCACTCTACAAGCCCGCCAATATGATCAAAATGCGCATGTGTCAGCAAGATTCCGTCCACCTTGCGCAGCCCCGCAGCTTCCATTTGCTTTCCCCAATCAGGTCCGCAATCGATCAGCATCGTTCCAAGCTCTTCATCGTCAATTTGTACAACGGAACGCAATCGTCGATTAATGCCGCTCGTACGTGCCTCTTCACAAACCACACAATTACAATAGACACGAGGGACACCCATAGCATCACCCGTCCCTCGGAACGTAATCCTCATCATAAAGGCAGCAGCTCGACCTGGTCCATACCGCGCAGCTTATCCATCATATCAAGCCATGCTTGTGGTTTATTCGGCAGCGCCGAGTAATAACCTTCTAGAAAGGTGACGACTAGACTTGCCGGTAAATGGCTTCGATCTTCATCTGTCGGTAAGAAGCTAAGATTCAATCCTTCGACTGCTTGCCCCTCATGATCCCAAGACGGGTGAACATAGCTGAGATTCAATCGCTTGTAGCCCATATGAGACAGCACTTCTCTGCGTACATAAGGATTCATCGGAGTAACACCGCCGAATTCATGCTTCCCGTTCTCATAAGGGTCATAAATTTCGGCGAACATTCCTATCGGTTCAGTTCCAGATTGCTCTGCCATTCTAGCTAGATCTCTTTCCCTGCCTCGCATTAGAAACCGACCGATACCCTTCGCCGGCTGGCCAATGATCGTGAAGTCCGTCATCGCCACTTTAAGCTCAGGATAATAACGGTATTCCGTTGAACCCACTACTTTGCCCTCGTCTATTGCGACATAGACATGAATAGTAGGATCCTCTAGCGGCTCTCTCCACAATTCATAAGCAAGCACCTCTTCAGGCGGGAAAATTTGTTGCAGTAATTGATGCAATTCTGCGAAGGTTGGATCTTCTATTGACGTAATACGATGATAGATCATATATGTAACTCTCCCCTCTAACGGTTATGAAGAAACGGATTGCTCCATTCCATTAAAACGGCGTTGTTGCAGGATTGTTCATCCTCCAAATAATGAGTGACGATACCAACAGGCGTTCTTCCGCAACGAAGCAGAAAACTAATGACAGGATCCTTATACTTACCTTGCATGACAAGCTCCAAATACTGTTCTGGCGTTGCCAATGAAGCGTATTGTGAATAGCCTGGCATCCGCCCCGCCCCGAGCAGCCTCGTCAATTGCAGATGAACGACTGTCTCATACATCGTCTGCATAAGCCACTTGCCAATACCGGTTTTACGATAACTCGGAATGACACAAAGATCAGCTATATATAAGGTGTCACCATTCGCATTGTGATTACGAATATAGCCGTTGTCTGTAATCGTTTCCCAATTATGCTCATCTTTATAGGCTGCCATGTCCACGATAAGTCCAGTCATTGAACCGACAATTAGATCGTTCACTTCTGCACATATTGCACCTTCCGGGAACCTCGTCACATGCTCAGATAACTGCTCTTTGCACCACCAAAGCTCTTCAGGATAAGGTGGCGGGAAGCTTTCGCGTTGCACATCAATTAAAGCCTCAAAATCATGCTCCGTATAGTTGCGAATAACAGCTTCAACAGGCACTCCAGTCGAATCAAATAAATAGAACTGTTTGAGCAAGTGGAACTCTCCCCTCAAGCAGAAACGGCTTAGCCATCCTTTGGAGGCGAAGCATCGTTTCGCGGTGAAATAGAAGCGTATTTATAAAGCAAAACATATAAATTCTTATATTTTAAGCTTAACTGAGTATGATTAGGACCAGTCCGAATATAAATCTGTCCGTCGATCACGCCAAGTCGTTACAGAGCCTCCAGCACGCACTTCTTCAAGCAAATCCAGATCTAAATCAGCCACAATAAGCATGTCATCGTTAATGACACCTTCACTCAATATCCCCGCTGGAGGAAATGGAATATCATTCGGTGATATAATTGCAGCCTGTCCATAATTTGCTCTCATAAAGTCCACTTTACGCAATGAGCCTACCGTGCCCGTTGTAACTACATATACTTGATTCTCGACAGCTCTGGCATGACAACAATACCGCACCCGATAGAACCCATGACGATCATCCGTACAAGAAGGGCAATAAATGACATCCGCCCCTTTTGCACGTGCCATCCGTACGATTTCAGGAAACTCGATATCATAGCAAGTCAGCATCGCTATCACGCCGAAATCCGTTTCAAACACCTGCAGACCATCCCCAGGCGACATATTCCAATCGGATACCTCAGTCGGTGTCAGATGAATTTTTGCCTGGCGATCAATCTTGCCGTTCGGATGAAACAGATGAGCGACATTGCGACGTTTGCCATCACCGACATCGACCACATGTGTTCCCCCGACGATATATAGATTAAATTCTGCTGCTAATGATGTGAATAATTGCTCATAAGCTTCAGTAAAATCAGGCAGCCGCTCGATTGGAAGGGCGTTGCCGCTTCCGTCACCTATAGATAGCAGCTGCGTCGTCATAAACTCAGGAAACAGCAGAAACTGTGTGCCATATTCCGATGCATTTCGAACATAGTGGGTAACTTGCTCCACAAACTGCTCGAAGGAATTGATATCCGCCAATCGATATTGTACGGATGCTACCCGATATTTCATCTCCCATGCTCCTCCATCACTTTCTTTGTTTGAACTGAATGGAAATCGTCGTACCCAAATCAGGCATGCTGAATACGTCAATTTTACCTTCATGCAAATCAACGATTCGCTTAGCAATCGAGAGACCTAGTCCGACTCCGCCAGTTGCTCGGCTTCTAGCTCCATCTACTCGATAGAAACGTTCAAACATTTGAGGGATTTCTTTCTCAGGTATGCCGATACCTTTATCTTTCACTTCGATTTTAACGATATTTTTCATCAGAGTAATCGAAACTTCAATAGGTTCTTTGCTGTATTTGATCGCATTATCCAATAGGATAACGAGCAACTGCTTGATCTTTTCCTTATCCCCGTACATACGGACCGACTTGGACAACGCTTTTATACGAATTGGACGTTGGAAGGTCGTTTGCAGCATGCCTGCCAGCTCGGTCACAACCTGAACGACATCGAACTGTTCCTGAACAAGCCAGTCCTCTTGCTCAGCTTCCGCTAGCATTAGCATTGATTTCGTAATGTTCTGCAATCTAGTCGCTTCTTTATCAATAGCCTCGATAGCTTCGTTGCGTACATTCTCATCATCTCGACCCCAACGCTTAAGCATGCCTGCGTAACTGCTAATAACAGTCAATGGTGTTTTAAGTTCATGAGAGGCATCAGCTACAAACTGCTTCTGTCTATCGAAGGTGCGGTCTAGACGCTCTATCATTTGGTTAAAAGCACGTACAAGCTGCTGAAGTTCGGCAGATTCTTCTGGACTTGTCGTCTCAATCTTGCGCAGCTTCCCGCTCCGATCAATCTCCCGCATTGTATTAACCATCTGCTGCATCGGAGCTGTCAATCTTGAAGTGAACCAATAGGTTCCGAATATGGCGAATAAGACCGCACCGCCGCTTGTGACGGTTAATGCTGCGACCAATATTTGCAAATAATCATCCAGCTCATTCAGCACCCGATTGATTTCCAACATCGCAATGACATCAGGACCGTCATAGATCGGTACGCGCATGTACATAATTCTTTCGTTGCCTTTGGAAATCATACCTGTATCATGCTGGCGCTGAAATTGAACCGGGAGGTTAAGCAGCACGGGATCAGAGCCGCTAATATTAACGACTTTGTTATCCGGCTGCACAATTCGAATCAATTCATTCACATTGTAGTATTCACTAAGCAAATCAGGATCGAATAACCCTTTCCCATTCTGTATGAGCGGATTCTCCAGCATGAGATTCACTTTATTGCCAATTACTCGTTTTTCGCTCTCAGTCGTAATTTTAATAACATAAAAGTACACGAAAATATTAAATAGGATAAGAATAAAAATCAGCCAAAATATCGTGAACAGTGTAAATCGTTTGCGCAGTGTCATGCGTCAGGCTCCTTTATCATATAACCAACACCACGCACGGTATGAATCAGCTTATGCCGATAACCCTTGTCCAGCTTTTGACGAAGATAACGAATGTATACGTCCACCAAATTTGTCTCGCCAATAAAATCATAGCCCCATACTTCTGATAAAATATCTTCGCGAGACTTTTCATCGTTTTTGTTCTCTACGAGATAGACTAGCAATTCAAATTCACGAGGCGTCAGCTCGATAACGATATCTTTCCTAAACACTTTGCGTGTTCGTAATTCTATGGTCAAATCGCCTACTTTAATCAAATCAGAGCCTTCTGACTCTTTCGGATACTGTTGGAATATGCGTAAAATGTTACGCACACGTGCAAGCAGCTCCTCCATTGCGAACGGCTTCGTTATATAATCATTCGCTCCATGCTCGAATCCGCTCACTTTATCAGGCACGGTATCTCTCGCAGTCAACAAAATAACCGGTACCGGGTTTCCTGCTTGACGGAGCCGTCGCAGCACTTCAATTCCGTTCAACTCAGGGAGCATTACGTCAAGAAGCACAAGCTCCCAGTCGCCGCTCGATGCCATATCATAACCAGTACGACCATCTGCCGTTGTGCCAACTGTATATCCTTCATGTTCAAGCTCAAGCTGTAAGATTCGGGCAATCCCCGCTTCGTCTTCGACAACTAATACACGTTCATTCATTCTAGTTGTTCACCTGCTTCCGTTGGGATGTATTGCACTCGTTTTTTCAATCATAATGAAGCTTTATTTCAAATGCAAGCAGACCGGGCTACAATTACAGTAGTCCGGTCCACTTAGGAGAAAGTATATATTGCCTTTCTAGAAAACATTTAACAGCAATAACTAGCTTTCCATCGACCAGGCCTCAACATCCCATGTTTTCGTAACCCAATCTTCATAGAAGTCAGGTTCATGAGAAACAAGTACGACAGTTCCTTTGAATGCAGTCAGCGCGCGCTTCAATTCAGCTTTCGCAACAACATCCAAATGGTTCGTCGGTTCATCGAACAGGATCCAGTTGCTCTCATGCAGCATTAGCTTGCAAAGACGTACCTTTGCTTGCTCGCCGCCGCTTAATTGGTTCAATGCCCGTGAAATATGCTCGTTCTTCAGTCCGCAACGAGCTAGTGCTCCCCGTACTTCATTCTGAGTCATATAGGAGAAATCATTCCAGACATCATCAAGCGGTGTCATCGTCGGCGCTTTAGCCTCTTGCTCGAAATAAGCAGGGTGAAGATAATCACCACGATAGATTTTACCATCCAAAGCTGGAACAACACCAAGTATCGTCTTAAGCAGCGTCGATTTACCGACGCCATTACAACCAACGATAGCGATTTTGTCGCCGCGCTCAATCAACATGTTCATCTTAGGAAGCAACGGCTTGCTATAACCGATAGACAGCCCATCTGCTTCAAACACCGTTTTACCGCTGGAACGAGATTCCTTGAAGTTGAACGTTGGTTTAGCTGCTTCTTCAGGCTTGTCGATCAAGTCAATACGATTAAGCTGCTTCTCACGGCTCTTGGCACGTCCAGAGGTCGATGCCCTAGCTTTATTCTTGTTAATGAATTCTTCTTGCTTCTTGATATAGTCCTGTTGCTTCTCATAGGCATCAATATGCTGTGCTTTATTCAAGCCCGCCATTTCAAGAAACTTCTCATAGTTCGCGGTATAACGCGTCAACTTAGAGAATTCAAGATGGTAGATGATATCTACAACTTGATTCATAAATCCGGTGTCATGAGAGATGAGAATTAACGCATAAGGATAAGATTTCAAATAATTCGTAAGCCAAGTAATATGTTCTTCATCCAAATAGTTGGTAGGCTCATCCAGCAGCAATACGGTAGGCTTCTCAAGCAATAGCTTAGCGAGAAGCACCTTCGTCCGCTGTCCACCGCTTAACGCCGTTACATCGCGTTCCAAGCCGATCACATTCAAGCCTAGCCCATTTGCCATTTCATCCACTTTAACGTCAATTAGATAGAAATCGCCAATTTCAAGCTCCTCTTGAATTTCACCCATCCGCTCGAGCAGCACTTCAAGAGTATCGGCGTCAACATCAGCCATTTGCGCAGCAATATCATTCAGCTCTCTCTCCAGCTCCAGCATCGGAAGAAAAGCTTCTTTCAGCACATCACGTATCGTCTTGCCGGGTGTCAGCTTCGTATGCTGATCCAAATACCCGTAACGGACTCTCGGTGTCCATTCTACCTTGCCCTCATCCTTCAGCAGCTTGCCGGTAAGGATGTTCATCATTGTCGATTTTCCTGTTCCATTAGCACCAACCAGACCTACATGCTCGCCTGCTAGTAAACGGAATGAAACATTCTTAAATAATATTCGATCTCCAAACGTATGAGATAATTGCTCTACTGTTAACAGACTCATTATTCTTCTTTATCTCCATTCTTGCCCTATGTGTTATCGTTATTATTTCATTTGCGAATTTCGCCCGTATTATTGTACCATAAGATCAACTACTTTGTATTCCTCTCTCGTTTGAGCAGCTCTATGAAGGGTTGCAGCGCCTGCTCGACAGGTTTGCGCAAGGCTGGTTCATCAGTGAACCATCTCCCCTTCCACATCATATTCAACCAATTCGTGTAGGGAAGCTGCGGTATAATCGCAGCCGGTCGATCGGGCAACATGCTTAGCCATTCTTTGCGAGCACCGAATGCACAATCCTTATTCGCTATCCATATCAGCTTCCCATTATGTGCCTGCAGCTCCCGTTGCAGCTTATGCAAATAATGGAACCGTTCACTCTGCCATTTTGACGGAAATGGGTCAACTACTACACAAACATAACGAGATTGAAGAAGCCAACGCTTTGCCGCCTCTCCTCCCCACTCACCAGAAATATCGATTAGTGTTAATGAATTTTTCTCTCTATGCAGACGCAGCTTTAACTTTTCATATTCATCTGGGACCTGATTCGTACGGTTTTGCTGCAATGCATGCCATACTACACCTTCGCTCTGCCAGGATACGTAATTGCTCTCATCTATCGTACTACTATGGATAGGCGCTCCAAGGAGAGACTGCCATTCTGGCCTTACAGAAGTGAACTCAGCAGCTGTACAGGCTATCCCTTGCCTCCCCAGCAATTTCGCAAGTGTGATGGTCATAAAAGTTGAGCCTGCACCAGGGGATAGAGAGAGGAATGAAATTGTTGCCCCGTGTTTCTCCTGTCTATAGGTTGATCCTCCAATTGCGGTTATTTTATTGAGATGTTCATTAGGATGATAACGATCACCCTCGGGAATTAAGCTATATAATTCACGCTCTACTTCATCCATTCCACGATAACGGTTTTCCTGCTTGTCTTGGAGCATGATACTAAGTATTGTAATAAACTGCGATGGAACATCATGCTGTAGAACCTTCATTGGATGTGTTTTTCTATCCCCGTGCTGTGGCATTGCATAATAACGTCCTCCACTTAACAAATAGTATAACAAAGCGCCAAGCCCATAAATATCCGTTCGCGGACCGCTTTGTCCTTCGAGCTGCCCCTGCTCTGGCGCAGCGAAGCCAGGCGTACCTAGTTGAATCGTATCCTGCAGCTGGTTGGATTTATATTGCCTTGCAATACCGAAGTCGATTAATCGAACATGGCCGTTCTCCTCCACCATCACATTGGAAGGTTTCAAATCACGGTGAATGATTTGCGGGTTTTGCTGATGTAAATAGTTAAGTGCCGAGCATAGCTGCAATGCTGTATTCAGCACTTCCATAAACGGCAAACAGCGACCATGCCTCACGAAGCGTGCTCCAACCGTCTCGCCATGGATGAAGTCCATCACAAGTGCTTCAATTCCATGCTGCTCTAATGTGAAGAAGTCGACTATTAACGGCAAGTTCGGATGATTGAGCCTAATTAGCATGCCCGCTTCTTCCGTTACTGCTCTATTCCCCGTAATTCTATGATCAACAGTAGCTGCCGTCACTTTAATCGCCCTCAGCTTGCCTTGAAGATTCATGTCCTCGGCGGCAAACACTTCACCCATACCACCGCTACCCAGCTTGCCAATAATACGGTACCGGCCTCCAATGATCATCCCATTATCCCACATTGAAGCTGCACCATCGCTCCCGAATTCGTTCATCGTAATGCTCTCCCCTTCCTTCAAATCACGCAAAAAATCCCGATTGGACAGACGAATAGCCTTCGTCTAACCAATCGGGATGCTTTCCCGATGCTAAATATATGATTACTTTGTATAATAGCATAGCCTAAACGCAACTATCAATGAATAGGCTGATCTCGCAGCTGAGCTTCTTGGAAATGGTAAGCTTCATTAATTTCCTTCATGACCTGCTCTCCACCTGACTGCTTCCATTTAGTGATCGCATCGTCGAATCCTTTGTCATCTATTTTACCAAGTATATACAAATAGACAGCATTATGAATGATCGTCTTCAGCTCGGTTCCTCGTTCGTTTTGCGTGCTGGACTCCAATGCTTCGGCTGGATTTTGGACGACAAACGTTTTGTTGTCCTTGTTAAGTTGATCGCTTTTGTCACGAAGAGGGTCTCCAAACAGCTTTAAAGTCGGATTACTCATACCCATTAAGGAGATTAAAGGGCGGACTTCCTGCTCCCATTGAATACCATCATCAGGCAATAGCTCCATCTCACCATTACTTTTTATTTGATAGTGTACATCCTCAATCCCATAGTTCAACAAGTTGTACAGCTCAGGGTCGCCAAGTCGATTAAAGAAGGATAAAATCTGTTTCAGTTCCTCAACCGTCTTCACCTCTGATTTGGGGAATACGAACATACCGTTATGACCTGCCTGCGACCATACATGTGGAGCACCATCCGGACCCTTGATTCGATTGATCATATCAAGCTCTACTTCTGGATTATTTCTAATAGCAGCCGCCTGCAAATTACGCGCATCATCCAAATTACCGATATATACGCCAGCCTTCCCCTCAATGAAATCATCCCATTGCTGCTGCTTGCTCGTAACCGCAAACTGTGCATTCATAAGCTTCTCTTCATATAGATGGCGCATAAACTTCATCGTTTCTCTATAGGCATCGAACATGAATTCCGGCTGCAGCATACCATCCTTCAAGCCCCACTCATTTGGTGAGCCAAAATAGGAGGCTAGCGTTTGAAAGGCACCGAATTTCAAATCATTACGATCTGTCAGACCGTAGGTATCGGCAATTCCATTGCCATCTGGATCATCATTCGTGAATGCCTTGATAATGCCGTATAAACTTTCTAAATCATCTGGAGGTTGAAGAGATAAATGCTCAAGCCAATCTTTACGATAGATAACCCCTTGCCGAGATAAATCACGTTCCCGATAGATTCCATAAATCTTGCCATCGATAGATGTATTGTTGAGTATTGTCTCATCCATCCGACTTAAGTTCGAGTATTCATGCAAATAAGGTCCGATCTCCCAAAAAGTATCTGTCCTTACCGAACTGAGAAACGCGGAGCTCTTAATATCTTGAACAGTGACAATTTGAGTCAAAGAACCTGATGCAAGTGCAATATTCAACTTATCCTCTTTCAAATTATCGGGAACCCAGACTATCGACAAGTCCGTATTTGTCTCTTTTTCGATTTCTTTTATGACGGTATCAGACGGTGGCTTCGCCGTATATAACACAGTCGTCCACGACAATTTAAGCGTATCTGGATTCACTGCTGAACCCTGCATCTTCGGGGACTGACAACCTGACAGTGATACAGAAGCCAAGCAAATAACGATTGCCGCAGAAATAATTCTACGAACAGATTTGCTAGTCTGAACAAACTTCATGGTCATTATCACTCGCTTTCTGTTATAATTCGGATATTCTACTTTTATTTAACGGAGGAATACATGGGTAACTCTTCTAATCGCTATTTTTTACGAATTCTACTGTTTGGACTAATCATTAGCTCATTGCCTGTCATTATCGTTGGGTTGTTCTCCTATATTAAATCTTCAGATACCATTCAACGCAATGTAAACGATTCCAAGCTGCAACAGCTGCAGCAAATGCAAACGAATGTGGAACAGGTTATGAGAACAGTTGACCACTCTGTAAACTATTTTGTCAACTCTACCTTTTTGAAATCAACGATATTGCAACCGCTTACTGTGGATCAATTTCAATTATTTAACCAAATCAAACAAGAAGTCAATCATTTACAAACTTTTGACACCGGTATTGAGAATATTGTTCTCATGAGCGTCAAACAGAATTGGTATATTGATAATTCTGGATTATATCAATTGAATGAGCTCGCAACGGAGCCAGAGCTGCTCAAATATATGGATCTTCCCTTCGATTCGCAATGGATTACAGAGGCAGCAGGCGATACCGTATTGCTTGATTCTTCAGCAAGCAGATGCCCTTATGGCATCAGTCTCGTCAAGAAGCTTCCCTTGACCGCTTCCAATAAAAACGGATTGGCCATTACGACGATTCCATCCTGTTATTTGGATGACTTACTGCCGTATGACAAAAACAGTGAATCCGTTCTCGTATTCAATGAAAATGGTCAGTTGATCATGGAACAGAATGAGGAGATTCTTCATGCAGAGAATGAATACTCCGCATTAATGAAAGATATTCTCGACAAGGGTTTGCCTAATGCCCAATTCGATGCCAAATGGAACGGAACCGACTATACCGTGTCGTACCGGCTCTCTGATTACAATGGCTGGACCTATGTATCTGTTACTTCCCTTCATGAGTTGTCGAAGCAATCTCGTGCAATTGGCTGGTTTACAGCAATCATTTGTTTAACCTTGCTCTTCCTAACCCTTCTTGTTACTTGGTTCGGATCGCATCGCTTGTATAAGCCGATTGAACGGTTATTTAATAACGTATTCCAATTATTCCCATCTAAGTATGCTAAACCAAGTGATGATGGGTTTGAATACATCGCAGATCAAATTCGTCATGTGATTCAAGCCAAGACCGAGCTAGAGAGCACGATGCAAACACAAATTGAACAGCTTCGTACTTTATTCATGATTAAGCTCTATCAAGGCAATACCAAGGAAAGAATGATCGAGGAACGAATTCGAACTTTAGCTTATCCATCGGAATATTCAGGGTACACGGTCATTACACTGCGGATCGATTCCTTCGAAGGAACCTCTTATGAGAATACCGATACGGATCTGCTGTTGTTCGCCATTAACAATATGATGGAGGAATTGGTCCCTCCTGACCAACGTCTTACGCCGATTGTATATGAACAATCACAGGTGACATTACTGCTGAATCGGAATACTTCACAGGGCAGCTTTTTCGCCGGCATCAGTCCACTCGTCCAATCAATTCAGCAAACGGTGAAGCAAGTGCTTAATCTGCGTGTTAGTGTAGGAATTAGCGGTTATCATGAGAAACTAAAAAAAGCCAATATCGCTCTGCAGGAAGGGCAGGAAGCTTATAAGCATTTAACTCGATTTGGGGATTCATCTATTATGTTCTATCGTGATTTACCGCAAAAATATGCGTTCAATACTTCATTCCCTTCTCGTCTGCAATCAGAACTTCATGACGCAATTAAGCTTGCCGATCGTGACAAAGCGGATGAAACACTTCAGGAATTATTCGAATCTGTATTTAAACAGCAGTTGGGAAGTCATGATTTTGAGGTTGTTACTGCGAGGTTATTAATTGATCTCATTCAATTATCACAATCACTGGGTATTCTAGAGATGGAATTCGCCGATCATTCCTCGCTATTCGTTCATTTGTTCAAGCTTAACTCAACCAAAGAAGTACGCGAATGGTTCTGGACGATCATTATTGAACCGATCATGGTAGC
The DNA here is from genome assembly GCA_048976605.1 of Pristimantibacillus sp. Taxonomy (GTDB): domain Bacteria; phylum Bacillota; class Bacilli; order Paenibacillales; family Paenibacillaceae; genus Pristimantibacillus. The sequence continues at coordinate 102,671 of JBHGUX010000061.1, forward strand.
TGTTGAAGAGAGGACGGAATCACAGTATAAAAATATTTCGGAGGAAATTATTCATATCATCCACCAGCAATATGACCAAGAGCTAACGCTCGAATCGATTGCTGTAGGAATGCATTACAATGCGAACTATGTAAGCAGCGTCTTTCGGAAAGAAACGGGCGTACCTTTCAGCGAGTATTTGGCTGCGCACCGTCACCGGATTGCACTGGAACTGCTGAAAGGTTCGTCGTTATCAGTCAAAGATATATCAGAGAGGCTGCAATATAACAACCCTCAGAACTTTATTCGCTCCTTCCGCAAAACCGAAGGGCTGACACCAGGAAAGTATCGGGAAATGTATCAATCCAACTAACCGATCAATGAATCCATCTCTACACAAGCGAGAATGAATGCGCCTACGCCGTGCAGATCGTTCTCGCTTGTTGGTCGTGTTATGTAATTGATATAATCACCGGCTGACGTTCCAATACAAATACCTGTAACGATTAGCCCCTGCTGATCCGATCGAAGTGTTTGCAGTAGTCCCTTGAATCCTTTAATCGCTGTTTCCCCATAGGTGGCAGGTACACAACCATGCTTAATACCCTTTGCAATCGTATACAGGAATAGACTCGTGCATGATGTTTCCAACCAATTGTCTTCCCGTTCGCCTTTATCAACCACTTGATACCATAATCCGGTCTTCTTATCCTGATAATTGGCGAGTGCTTCAACAAGCGACGCTGTTTCCCGTTCAATAGTAGTCCGACCTGGATGGTCTGCTGGCAATACATCGAGGAAATCAACGAGAGCCATCCCATACCAACCGATTGAACGCCCCCAGAACTCTGGTGAACAGCCTGTCTCGGGGTTTGCCCAAGCCATACTCTTCTTCTCATCCCAAGCGTGATACAACAATCCGGTTCGTTCATCCTTCATATACCGTCTCATTAATTGTTCTTGCTCCAATGCGAGCTCAATCAATTCAGGCTGTCCATAAAGCGCACCATACTTCATTGCGAAGACTCCGCCCATATATAAACCGTCTAGCCACATTTGGTAAGGATATTTATCTTTATGCCAAAAGCCTCCCTCAGACGTGAGATTAAGAGTAGTAAATAAGGCTCTAAGCTTATCAGCAGCGATGCGATATCGTCTATCTGAGAATTGATCTTCCAATGTGAATAATAGCAGCCCTGCCATAATGGCATCTAATTGATCGCGGTCAAAATAGAAATTGCCATATTCGTCAATTAGCGCATCTACATAGCTTTTAATGTAAGTCAAATATTTGTCTTCCTTCGTTTGTTCCCACAGCTTAAGCATGCCATAGAGGAATACACCTTGATGATAATGCCAATGATGGGCTGGCGGCAGCGTCACTGCTTCAGGAAATCTTGCTATTAAAGAATCACTTGCCTCTGTTGCCCATTGGAGTGCAGTCTTCGGTTTATCAAGCAACGAAGCCTCTTGTTTATCTTCGAACATCTTAGAATATCATCCTTTCAATTGATGATGTGACTTGAATGGTACTTCCTTTATACCCGCGAGCGCATAACACAGAGAACGAATTAGAACGGCCTGTGTTCCGGCATTCATGTCTCCTTCGACCTTCCCAGCTCCAATACATACCGGACTAGGCATATCGGGGTACCATTCCCCATCCTTCACCTGTGCAACATTTGGCGCTGGAGGCGACCGATGAAGTTCTCTTGAAAAACCTCCGTCCGCTCGCAACAGCTTTTTCATATTGGAATAAGTAGCTTTCAGAATGTCCAGAATTTCAGCATCCGACATGGAGATATGCATATACGATAGCAGATGTATAGGGTTACGGATATAGCACATATCCTTGGCTTCATCCTCTGCCAGTGTTTGTTTGATTGACTCGAACAATTGTTGCTCCCGCGTCAGCGGTACATCAAACCGATCATAGAACAAATGGAGCTTGAACGTTCCCGATATTCTTACGTAGCGAGAACCACTCCCCCATAAACCTGTTGCAGAGTCTTGTACAGATTCGAACCAGCTGAACGCCTCATCAAGATATGGACGAAGCTGCGCTTCATCAAGTTGAGATAAATAAGCAGTTGAAACTGAGATCCGATCACAGCCACGCCAGCTATTGCTAAGTTCAACACTCTCCAGCCAACTCCGATAGGTTGCCGGCGATTGCATATACGAGGGGCTGCTATTTTGCTCCGAAGGCAAAGAGTAACGCGGTGACGAGCCCAGCTTGCGCAGGGCATTGGTACAATAGCCAATCGCACGGCCAACCATCACTTCATCCCTGCACATATCCGGATGCTCATCATAGAAGTAACCAGAATCGCTTCTTTGTTTGTTGTGGAAAAACTGTACCATATGCTCCCGCTTCTGTTCATCCCAAGATGGAAGCAAACCACAACGAACCATTATATTGAGTGCTTGTGCAGTTGATTCAATATCTGGCGTATACCCTTCCTTCGAGCTGCGAGCATAATAAAACCCGCCTGAACTTGGGTCGTATTGCTGCTCAAGCCACTCGAAGAAATGCTCGAACAAACTATCCATCGCTTGCAGCACTTCATTTATCTGTTGCTTGCTCTCCATGCCGCTTTGCCTCCTATCCTTTAACGGATCCTAGTAAAGCCCCTTTGTCAAAGTACTTCTGAAGAAATGGATACACAATGAGAACCGGTACCGTTGCAACAACGATAACCGCCATTTTGATCGTCTGATCTGGAGGTGTTACAAAATCACTATCGAACCCGGATGAGTCCGAGGATAACCCGGATGCTAGAATAACAATTTGTCTTAGCAATACTTGAATCGGCCATTTCTCAGGACTGTCGATATACATAATGGCTGGCAAATAAGTATTCCAATACGTTACCGCATAGAATAGCGAAATCGTCGCGATTGCAGGCATGGATAAAGGAATGACAATCCTGAATAATATACCCCAATCATTACAGCCATCAATTTTGGCAGATTCCTCAAGCCCATCTGGAAGATTCTGAAAGAAGCTTCTTAAAATAATAAGATTAAACGCATTAATTGCGGTTGGTATAATTAATGATAAGTAGGAATCGATCAACCCTAATTCTTTAACCACGATAAAGCTGGGAATAAGCCCGCCGCTGAAGAGCATCGTGAACACAACCATGAACATGATCCCTTTACGACCTACCAAATCCCTTCTTGCTAAACCGTAAGCCATTAACGCAGACAGAAACATACTAAACAATGTACCAAATGTCGTTACACCGATCGAAACGCCCATACTGCGGAATAAGGTGTTCGTCGAAAAAATATACGTATAGGCATCCAAACTGAATTTTGTCGGAAAAAGCACGAATCTTTTTTGCGCCAACTCATCTAATGTCGTGAATGAACCCGCAACAATATGAATGAAAGGCAGCATCGTAACGACGGCGACAAGCAGCAAGATAACTAGAATCGCGCCATCGAATAGTCGGCCTCCGAATGTTTTATCATGTACCATATTGCCCCTCCTACAATTTTTTCGAAGAAAAAATGCTTCGAAAGCATATGCTTAGTTTTTGCGTAGCAAAAACTGGCTTCGTAAACCCGCTTCTAATAAACGCCTTCTTCGCCAAATTTTTTGGCAAGCCAGTTCGCTGCCATAACGAGTATAAGACCAACGATTGATTTGAAGAATCCTACGGCCGTACTGTAGCTGAATTGTCCTTGCTTCAAGCCTGCCGTATACACATACGTATCGAATATTTCCGCCACATTGCGATTCATGGAATTCAGCAACAAATATACATGTTCGAAACCAAGCTCAAGCACATCGCCAATTTTCAAAATCAACAAAATAACGATGACACTTCTTATGGAAGGAAGTGTGATATGCCAGATTTGCCGGAAACGATTGGCGCCATCTATTCTTGACGCCTCATAGAGCCCTGGATCAATCGCAGCAATTGCGGCTAAATATACGATCGTCCCCCAACCCGCTTCACGCCAAATGACTTGAATAATGTACATCGGCCTAAACCATTCATCACTTAGGAGAAAATTAATTTTATTCATCCCTAGTGAAGCTATTCCTTCATTGATAATACCGCCGTCCATCGTGACCATTACGAATGAAATCGACACAATAATAACCCAAGACATAAAGTGTGGGATATATACGATTGTCTGTACAAAGCGCTTAAATACCTTTATCCGCACTTCATTCAACATGATGGCTAATAGAATCGGTACTGGGAAAAAGAACGCCAAATTCATAAGGAACAAAACAATGGTATTGCGGAAAATAGTCCAAAACATCGGTTCAGTGAACAACCTTATATAATGTTTAAACCCTACCCAATCGCTCCCCAACATGCCCTCATAGGGACGATAGTCTTGAAACGAGATAATCAGTCCAAACATGGGTAAATACTTGAACACGACAAAGAACAATAGACCAGGCAAGATCATCAAATAAATCGCTTTATTTTTCAATATTCGCCGAAGGAGATCACTCCGTCTCACGGTTAGTTGGGTCGCCTGCACCCTCGATTCGCTCATAATGTGTAACACCCTTTCGGTTGACGGAATTAAGATAGTCTAATGAAAGGAAGAAGCGGAAGCTGATAAAGTCCCGCTTCTTCCCCTTACATCATTATTGCGATTTAGCAAGAGAGTCATTATACTCAGCGATGATTTGTTCGCCGCCGTTTTTCATCCAACGAGCTATTTCTTTATCGAATCCAGCTTCGTCAAGATCACCTAAGATATAACGGTAAGTCGCATCGGTAATAATTTGTTGCAGTTCAACGCCTTTTTCGCCAAACGTCTTGGAATCAAGCGCTGCTGTAGGATCATTAATCAGCATCGTATTGTTCTGAAGGATTAGCTCTTCTGCTTTTGCTTTAGCAGGAAGCTTATTGAATGCTTTCAGCATATCAATTGTGCTTTCTCCACCAATTTGCAAGATTTCATAAGGCTTTTGTTCACGGTCTGTCAGCTTAACATCGTCAACCTTTTGCACCAATCCGCCTTCAACGAGGTTATAATGCTTGCCTTCAACTCCCCATTTCACTAGGTTAGCAAGCTCTGGATCCATTAATTTATCGAAGAATGCAAGGATGTTCTTCAATTCTTCTTCAGACTTCACGGAAGATTTCGGGAACAATACAAGGTTGGCATAGCCTGGAATCGACCAAATGCCCGTTTTGCCATCTGGACCCTTCACCGCATTAGCCACATCGAATACGGCATTTGGATTCACTTCGATTGTTTTTGCATTTAAGCTTTGAACATCAGCCATCGAACCGACATAGGCGCCTGCTTTACTGGTAATAAGAAGGTTTTGTTGATCTTCTTTACTTGTTACAGGGAAGTCTTGGTTGATCAGTCCTTCTGTATGAAGCTTCTTGAAGAAATTCAATGTTTCTTTATATTGTGGGAATGTGAACTCAGGCTGAAGCTTACCGTCCAATAGACCCCAGTTATTAGGTGTTCCGAAGTAGGAACCAATTGTCTTGAAAGCACCATAGACTAGATCGCTGCGATCAGTAAGACCAATCGTATCGTTCTTGCCATTCTTATCTGGGTCGCCATCTTTAAATTGCTTCAGCATATTATAGAACTCATCGACCGTAGTAGGAGCTGATAACCCTAGGTTATCAAGCCAATCCTTGCGATAAATAACACCTTGACGCGATAATGGGCGTTCTTGATAAACGGCATATACTTTGCCATCAACAGCCGTATTCTTAACAACCACTTCATCCAAGCTGCTTAAATTCGGATAGTCTTTCAGCAATGGACCGATTTCCCAGAACTGACCGTTACGGATGGCATCACGGAATAAAAGATAAGTTGCTTGGTTCTTCATATATACCGCTTGCGGCAATGAACCAGTAGCGAAAGTCGCGTTCAGCTTCTCTTCATAGCTGCCGTCCGGTACCCAGTTGATCGTAAGATTGGTGTTTGTTTTTTCTTCAATTAATTTCTCGATATCATCAACAGGTACTTCTGGAGTATGCAGGTTCGTCATGATCGTAAATTTGAAAGGTTCTTTCGGAGCATCTGTCGCTGCTGTCGTCGCTGCAGGATCTTTCTCTCCTTCACTTGCAGCAGGTGCTTTCTCTTCGTTCTTGCCGCATCCTACCAACACACCACTGATTAACGCGATAATGCACATTGAGGTTAGAAACTTTTTACCCATTTTCTTTCTCATACATTCGACCTCCGCTTAATATGATGTTGTTTCACAATCTCATCGTAATGGTCTTAAATAGGGTACGTATATAATCATCATCCCACATTGTCGAGTTGAAGTCGGTCGAAAAGCCTTGTGGGGACTGGGATGTGAGATAATGATTATGCGGTAACGCGAATAACCTCACTTTGGTGGAGTGAGGTTTTTTATGTAATTATTCAAGAAAGTGTGAAAGAGAAGGAAAGTGAAAGTGAAGGTGAAGAATGAAGAACAGGAAAAGTGAAAGTGAAAGTGAAAGAGTGAAGAACAGTGAAAGTGAAAGAGGCAGTCTTGGGGACGGGGTATCTCTCTTCAGCCGCTGTTGTCCATTCTTTTCTTGATTCTATTCCCTAATTGGGAAAAGTATGGACAAAGGCGGGCGCTTCGCTCTTACGAGAGATACCCCTTACCCCGTCGCTGCATGTTCACTAAACGTGAATATCACAAGCCAACTTCAACTTCAAGTTCAAGTTCAAGTTCAACTTCAAGTTCAAGGGCACCTCCCTCCTCATTCATGAGTGAAGGTTATTGCGTTAGCGCATAGGAGGGGGTGAGAAAAAAGAGGGCATTGCGGATAAGCTACTATCCAGCTTAACTTGTTGATCCTCAAACAAAATAACCGCCAATTGAAAGGCGGTTACTTCAGCTATTGTTCAGCGAAAGTTACAACAGATCACTTTGACTATTCGCTCACTAGCTTCAAAGAAATAGTTACTTTAAATAAATCGCCATCCGTTTCGATATCGAGATTGGCTTCATGAAGGTCTATGATTGATTTGGCGATGGCAAGTCCGAGACCTGAGCCATCGGTATGGCGTGATTGATCTCCTCGTTTGAATCGTTCGAATAGCTCATCAACATTTTCACTAAGTTCATATTTAGAGACATTCTTAAAGGTAATGATCGCCTGGTTGTCAACCGATTGTAAGGTAATATAAATTCGTGAGTTCTCTAATGAATATTTAAGGACATTGCCAATTAAGTTTTCAAATACACGCCAGAGCTTTTTCCCATCGACTAGAGCGTAAAGCGGCATTTCTGGATACGTAATTCGGAACTGAAGGTTAGATTCGTTAATCCTATTATCGTATTCCGCAAGCGCTTGCTGCAATAACTGGACAAGATCGACCTTCTCCATGTTCAGCTCATAATTTCCGCTGGTCATTTTTGAAACCTCGAATAGATCATCAATTAATACCTTTAACCGCTTAGATTTTCGATCGATAATTTCAAGATAGGAATTTTTATCTTCATTAGATAGATCTTCTGATTTTAATAGCTCCGTATACGTAATGATGGAAGTTAGCGGGGTGCGCAGATCATGGCTTACATTAGTAATTAGCTCCGTTTTGAGACGTTCACTTTTGGCATTTTCTTTCTGCAGCGTCTTCACACCATCCTTTAGCAGGTTGATATTGCCCGCGAGCCCGGCTAGAATCGATTTCCCTGACACAGGTAAATCCACCCCTAGACTACCTACTGCCAATTCATTCGTTTTGGTGACGATACGATTGAAATATCCAATGCTTTTTATTACGAGAATAACAAGAGGAATTCCTACTATTGCAATCAATACAACATATACGAGCAGAAATACAGGATCTACGATAATCATGCTTGCTGCAACACCTAGGCTATATACGAGCGCCACAATAATAATGAGCTGTGTCCCTGAACTTCTAATAAGAAAAGCTTCCTTCAAGCTGCGTATGACTCGATAAAAAAGCTGCTTCAAGCTCTTCCCCATTGTAGAAAGCAGACCTCGTTGCCATTCTTTCTTGATGTCTTGCCAATTGTTCATACCAGCAGCAATCAATTGACCTTGGACAAAGGTAACTGCCCACAATCCCGATGCTATAACCATACTGATCAATTGATTCCGAGCGAAAACATAAAGATTGTCTGAAATATGATAAAATTGATCCTGTATGAAAAAGAGGTATCCCGTGGCGATTATTCCTGTTAGAAGGATGAAGAAAGCTTTGGCGTCGATGGTAAGCTTGCTGTAATAGAGACGCCATTTTTCATTCCGTGCTGGAATAACTTTCGCTTTTTTGACTAAATAACCCCAGACAATAAGTGCAACTATACTTGCCAAAATATAAATCAACAATAGGACTTGCGTCTGTTTGTAATTGTAGTATTCGATTGACAAAGGGTTAGTGGGTGAATCAGCTACTGCTATATTCCCTTCGAACGGAATCATAGAGGCTGTAATGAGCTCTTGTCCTTCCATCCAATAATGATACGAATGATTAACGGGTACGGAATAGCTTGTACTGTATATACTATTCGCACTCATCTCTGCCCTTGCTGAGTTCATATCTGATACTTGCAGGCTTGTAACGACTTTATCAGATAGCTTATTCTCGAAATAGTAATCAAATTGATCCTTGTACTTCATATAATTAGAACGAATATTCTCTCTTTGTATATAATAATTATCTATTCTCTCTTCTTTTTCTTTCACAATCTTTGACCTTACATATTCATCATTCTTGAATATATTAGAAATATCCTCTATCTTCTTGTCTCTTTCCGCCTTGTAGATCTCTACCGCGGTTTGATTGTCCATTCCCAAAGCTTCAGCAATCTGAGCTTCATAGCTATCTTTAATCATGGTCAATTGTTCTGCTATATTGCCTAATTGATCGCGATACTCCGTAATTTCATTTTCGGATACCGATATTGTCTGTTTAGCTTCCTCTTTAGGAATATTATTGAGTTCAAATAGGTTTAAATAGCTCGTAAATTGATCAAGCTCATTTTGGAACTCAGATGTATGAAAATAATCTTTATTCATATAACGATCGCTAACATTAATCAAGGTTAACAATCCACTTATACCAAAAGTAAAGAGGAAGGCGCATATGAAAATTCTCATTCTATTTTTCCATTTTGTATCCAATACCCCATACCACCTTTAAGTATTTTGGATTTCTCGGATCTATTTCAATTTTTTCACGAATTTTTCTGATATGGACGGCTACCGTGTTTTCCGCGTTAAAGCCCGGCTCTTTCCATACTCGCTCGTAGATCTCATTGATTGAGAACACTCTGCCTGCGTTAGTCATGAGCAGCTCCACTATTTTATATTCGATTGGCGTAAGCTTTACCGGCTCACCCTGTACAGTTACTTCTTTAGACAAATTGTCTAAGGTAAGTCCGTTTAGATCGACCATCTTTTTCATACCTTCATAGGAGCCAAAAGAAACGTATCTTCTCAGTTGAGACTTAACGCGGGCAACGAGCTCCATTGGATTGAACGGTTTGGAGATATAGTCATCCGCCCCAACATGAAGGCCTAGTATCTTGTCGCTATCCTCACTTTTTGCGCTCAATATAATAATGGGTATGTTCTTTTTCTCGCGAATTTTATATGTAGTAGAAATTCCATCGAGCCTCGGCATCATAATATCCAGAATAATGAGATGAACGGTATGTTCATTTATCATTTCTAAAGCTTCAATGCCATCCTTTGCTGTTATTACGGTTACTCCTTCATTCTTCAAGTAAATAGCGATTGCATCCCGAATCTCCTTATCGTCATCTACGATTAGCACATTATATTTTTCCATATCCACCCTACTTTCTAGCAGCCATCTTGTACTATCTTAATAATAATCAGAAAATCTTAACAGCGATTTATGATAATTATGAAGAACTTCTTAATATTCTTGACGTTTAGCTTCAAATAGAACACAAAAACCGCCTTTTGGGAGGCGGCCTCTGTTATCGAATATATTTAACAGCTACAGATACTTTAGAACTTATTTCACTTGGAGTTATTTCATGTAATATTCAACGATTGCTTTTGCTAGGACATCTGGGGCCATCATTACGGCCGCATGGTCTTGTCCAGCAATCATATGTTGTTCAGCTAGAGGCAACAGATCGGCAAGTGCTCTAGCTGCATCATGCAAGAACGACTCACTGTTCTCTCCCGTCATGATCAATGTAGGGACATTCACCTTCCAACTGTCGGTTGGCAGAGGCTTACCGGATTGTGTTGCCCCCATAACCATGCCATCATAAGCGAGAGTATGCGACAAGCTTTCCATGGCCTTCCATGATGGGTCAGCTTTCATGTGAACGAGATACTCGGAAGGTATACCAACTGCTTCGCTCATGAAGTATTCGACCGCTTCACTACGTCTGCCTTCTTCGATCAATTGATTTAGATGTTGAACATAATCTACCGATACTGGTGTGCGGCTATCATTAATAATGAATGGAGGTTCATATAGAAATAGCTTGGCAACTTGATCACCTAGTTTGTTAGCGGCTTCAAGAGCTAATACGGCACCTGATGAGCTCCCAAATAAGCAGGTGATGCCTCCTGCTTCGTTGATTAAGGCTTCGATGTCCTCAATTTCTCGTTCGACAGCATACGGTGATTCATCGGTGCTTTGACCGCGTCTGCGGCGATCATAATTGTAGACGGTAAAATGATTGGCAAGCTGTTCAGCGAATTGTGCTGAATGGCTGTGCTCAGCAAGGGCTGCTGGCACCAATATAATTACTGGCCCTTTCCCCTTGATTTCATAAGCGATCTTCGTTCCATCTTTTGATAGGATTGTGTTCATAAGTCCTCCTGTTTCTATTCTCAAATATTCCTCAAGTCGTTCAAAGGCATCTGTGTATCCTTCAATCATACCTGTGGTTTCAGCCTTGTCTAATTCTTCGGCGCTGGCGAAACGAGTCATTATGCTAAGTTTAGTTCCCTCTGCTATCTCCTCAAAAGTTACAGTCGTGAGCATATCGTTGTTTTCAACAATATTCCAGTTTTTATCCGTGAAGGAGTCTGTGTAGACGAGTCTGAATGGTTCTATGACCTCGTGATAGACGGCACTGCAATAAGCTTCTTCTCCACCGCTCTCATCCGACTTAAGACTATATCGCCAAACCCCGCCGGGTCTGACATCCATCTCATATACGGTGGAGGTCCATAATCTTGGCCCCCACCAACGTGATAGGTGTGCCGGTTCAGTCCATCCCTGCCAAGCGAGCTTAGCAGGGATGGACACAACACGTTCGACGGTTAGCTCTCGACGCTCCTGATCCTTAAAGATTTTCGTTTGTTTCCTCATCATGATTCATCCTTATTAGATAATTTTCTAGTGCTTCAAGCCGTTCTTTCCAGATGATCTCTGGGCAATTCCACATATAGCGAATGATAATACTGTTGATTGCTGTCACAATGGCTCCTTTCCATTCAAGTTGTTAAGCATATAGTCCTCGAAGTTGTCGAGCCTTTCTTCCCATAAGAGGCTGAATGAATCAAACCAAGCATCCAGATCCTGAAACGGTTGGGCTTCGAGGCTATAGATTCGCTGCTGGGCTTTGGTACGAGCGCGTACCAAGCCGGTCTCGCTCAATATGCGCAAATGACGAGACACCTGTGGTTGACCGAGATTGAGGGCTTTAACAATTTCACTCACAGAGCGTGGTCCTTGTTTCAACAGCTCAACAATGTTGAAACGATTGGGTTCGGCTATAGTGAGTAAGGTAAGTTGCATCGTAGATGTGTTCATGCCAATAATATACACCTTGGTGTATATACGTGTCAAGATATATAAATAAAGAGAGGTTATACTGTCAGCCAAGCAAAACGTAAAACAAATAAGGCTGTCTCTCAAGGTCATTAGACCCTGAGAGACAGCCTCTCATTAATGAATACTATGATTAGAATGCACGTTTAGATGAGTTGAGAACTTCTGCAAGGAAAGCTAGTGCAAGACCTTGTCCCCAGCCTTGTACTCGTTGGTGGGAAACTTCCTTATAGCCTTGCTTGTCGAACATCACTGCTGTTCCTGCGGATACATTCTGAACGGAACCATCTTCGGTAATTTGACCCAAGATGCCGTCAATTGATTTTTGAATATATTTGTTATACAGAGTTCCGAAATAGAACAACCCTGTTGCAATACCCGCAGATCCAGATACCTCTTCATAAGAAGTTGGGTCATCAACAACGGTATGCCATAATCCGTTGTCGGATTGAAGACGTACTAATGATGCCAATTGATCACGCAATGAACCTTCGATAATCATGAACGATGGATGCTGCACAGCGATCAGCGGGAATGCTTTGGACATCGTCAGTGCAGCCCAGCTGTTGCCGCGTGCCCAGAAGATCGAGGACATATGATTTTGTGCAAGGTTATCCCAGCCATGATAATACAAGTTCGTAACCGGATCCTGCAACACACGTTCATGTCCGTGGTACTGCTTCAATCCATCTTCTAAGTAATCAGCACGGTTCAGCAGCTCGCCCATACGAACGAGGAAGTAACCAGCCATCATCATCGTATCAACCCAAGCTTGCTCAGGGAAATTGTAAGCCTCTGAATTAACCGTATGCTGGAAAATACCTTCGGCAAAGCGGACCGCATCATTTTTCAAAAACTCTGCCATTTGTGTGGCAACATCTAAATATCGTTGATCGCCTGTCGCTTTGTAAAGCGTTATCAAAGTATGACCAATCGATACACCGTTAATGGTCAGTCTAGGCAAACCATCCTCCAGCTTCTCGTCCACCCATTCTTTCAATAAAGCCAGATACTTTTCGTTGCCTGTTGCCTCATAGGCTTCACATACGCCGTAGAATGCAACACCGCCCGGCCAATCCCAGCCAAAGTCCATTCGGAATGTACGATCTACTACCCGATCAATGACATCTCGTATTTGTTGCTCGTCAAATTGTAATTGCGGCATATCCATCGTCTCCTCATTCATGATGTCCATCCTGCTATTTCAAACCACTCGTGCTAATTCCTTCAACAATATACTTCTGGAACATAAAGAATATTGCGATTACTGGAACTAGACTGACAACTGACATGGCGAACATCGCGCCCCAGTTCGATACACTCTCACTGTCGAGGAACATTTTCAACCCGAGTGATACGGTGTAAGAGCTTGGTTTGTTCAGGTATAGCAATGGTCCCATCAAATCTTCCCAACGCCAGTAGAAGGAGAATATTGCAGCTGTTGCTAGCGCAGGTACGATTAGCGGTAAAATAATACGGAAGAACAATCCGAATTTGCCGGTACCATCGATTGTTGCCGCTTCGTCAAGCTCTCTAGGTATGGAACGGATGAACTGAACCATCAAGAAGATAAAGAACGGAACTCCGAAAAATTGTGGTACAGTAATTGGTGCGATTGTACCAATCCAGCCTAATTTCGAGAAAATAATGTATTGTGGAACGAGAACAACGTCATGCGGGAGCATAAGAGTGACCATCATAATCCCGAACCAAAGGCTGCGTCCAACAAATTGAAGTCGTGCAAATCCGAATGCGATAAATGCGGAAGTAAGGACCGCTCCGATCGTAGATATAATTACTATCTCCAATGAGTTATAGATAAAGCCCATAAATGTTTGCCCTGCAACTCCAAGCCAGCCCGTACTATAGTTCTCCCAAATCCAAGGTTTAGGAATGAGTGAACCTGAAGTCGTAAAAATTACTGCGCTTTCTTTGAATGAACTCATAATAAGCCAGATAACTGGATAAATCATTATAAGTGCTAGGGCGCCAACGAGAATGTGGTATATCGGCCATTTCATTTTCTTAGCTGTCATCTGTTAGCGACCTCCATCTGTTTCGTAATGTACCCAAAGCTTAGAGGATAAGAAGACTAATGCCGTTAGAATTCCTACAATAATGAGCATAACCCATGCCATTGCTGATGCATAACCCATGTCGAAGAATACGAATGCCTGACGGAATAAGTACAACGAGTATAATAAGGTGCCGTCCATTGGACCGCCTTCACCTTTGGAAATAATATAAGCAGGAACAAAAGTCATGAAAGCACTAATTAATTGCATAATCAAATTGAACAAAACAATCGGAGTAAGCATTGGTAATGTAATACTAAAGAATCTTCTGAAGAAGCCTGCACCATCTACATTAGAAGCTTCATACAATTCAACTGGAATATTCTTAAGTCCAGCCAGGAAGATCAGCATAGAAGAACCGAATTGCCATACCGATAATGTAATCAGCATAATTAAGGCTGCGTCCGGATCACCGAACCATCTAACACTATTAAAACCGAAGTTATTCAATAATCCATTTACTATACCTTGATCACCGAACAGGTTACGCCACATAATCGATACAGCAACACTGCCGCCAATGATTGAAGGTAAATAATAAACAGTTCTGTATAACCCGACAGCTTTCGAAGTTGTGTTCAATATCATTGCTACGAATAAAGCAAATATTAAACGAAGAGGAACACCGATAAATACATACAATAAAGTAACTTTGAGCGATGTTGCATACCGATCATCACTAGTAAACATCTGAACATAGTTATCTAACCCGATCCAGCTTGGTGTGGATAACAAGTCATAGTCTGTAAAAGAGAAATAAAGAGAGGCTAGAACGGGTATTAAGGTGAAGACCAGAAAACCGATCACGAATGGTGATATAAACGTATATCCGACTAGATTCTTTTTGAATGCGTATGATTTCATCTTATCCAACTCCTAATGAAGTCTGCCCTGCTGTTTATTCGACGGGCGATGACTGATTTAGCCACTCATCGCCCACCGTTTTCTATTTATTTGTTTTTGGAAAGGATTGAAGTAGCATCTTTTCTGAACTTAGCAGCTGCTTCTTCTGCAGTAATTTGACCATAGTTCATGGCTTCAGTCAGGCTCTTCAATGATGCGAAGATTTCAGTAGAACCAATTGGATCTACAGGATCCATAGGAGAGCTGTTCTCTTCAGACCAAGTAACATAATCAAATACTTGTACTTGTGCTTCGGATAGAAGTGGTTTCAGTTCTTCTTTAATAACGCTAGATACGGGTACACCGCGCTCACCCAAGATGAGTTTGTTCGCTTCTACATCATTCACCCAGAAGTCGATGAATTTAGCTGCTTCTGTTTTTACTTTCGAGTTTTTCGAGATGGAGAAGAACATGCTTGGTTTCAAGAATAGACCTTTTTTCATTTCTGGACCAACCATTGGAGCGATATCCAACGGACGGTTAGCTACTTGTTGAAGTGCTGCATATTGGTTAGACCATTGCCAGATACCGACTTGTGTACCTTTAACCGTCATATCATCTTCAATACCTTTAATTTGTGCAAGTGTATCCGGTGTTGGAGCTGCTCCGGATTTAACAAGCTCTGCAAGACGACCGAAGAAGCTTACGAATTCTTTATCATCTTCATAGCCTAGGCCATTGCCTTCAGCGTTATAAAGAGTTTGGCCGATTGTACGAAGGTAGTAAGGGAAGAATATTTCCGGACGCATACCGCTGTCGACGTACAATCCAGCGTCTTTTGCTTTTGCTGCAATAGCTACATAATCATCCCAAGTCCAGTTCTCAGGGATGCTTTCTACGCCAGCTTTTTTCAATAGAGCAGGATCATAGTGGAAGCCTAGTGAGTTAACGCCAAGGTTCATACCATACACGCCATCGCCTAGTTTGCCCGCTTGCAATGCATTTTCACTAATGTTGGTTACATTGATTTCTTTACCGAAGTAAGGAGTCAGGTCAGCTAGTTGATCTTTACCTGCGTATTGTGAATAATAACCTGTATCAATTTGGATGATATCTGGAAGTCCGTTTGCTGCTGCTTGTGGAGCAATCTTTTTCCAGTAGTCATCATAGTTGGAGTATTCCATTTCAATCGTTACATTAGGGTTTTTCGTTTTGTACAAATCAATAACTTTCTTCGTGTAATCATGACGCGGTTCGCCGCCCCACCATGCGATACGTACTGTGACTGGCTTGTCCCCTGATGCCGAGTTACCATCCGTTCCTGCGTTCGTACCATTAGCTGCGTTGTTGTTACCGCCGCAAGCCGATACGAGTACAAGTGCGAAAGCCATTAGGAGAAAAAGCATTTTTTTCGAGTGCTTCATTTGTTGCTCCCCTTTCGTTCTAACAAGTTGTATGTTCTTTCTTACACTTTCGATTATATCGATATGAATGCGTTTTCTTAATAAAAAAAACCGCTTTCTTTGTTAAAAAAACAGAGATTGCTGTATAATCACAGCAATCTCTTGTATTCGGAGGGGGTATTCCCCGTCTGTTTTTTGAATACTTGACTGAAATATTGCGGATTATCACCGAAGCCGAATCGTTCAGCTAACTCAAATACTTTCACATCATCGGTATTTTGGATGGCCTCTACTGCTTTCTCAATACGAAGCTTCATCACATAGTTAGAAAATTTCTCTCCTGTTTCCTTCTTGAATAATTTACCCAAGTAGTCAGGATTCATATACAAAATTTCATTAGCAACCCAATTCAATGATAATTCTGGAAAGGCAATATTCGCCTCAATAACAGAGATCATCTTTTTAATGACATTTGACTGTTTGTTTTTATATGAATTAAAGTTATGATCGCATATTTCACGGGCAATGGTCGTTACGAATGTCTCGATTGCGCGGAGTGTATTTAACTCATCCAAATTCGCAATCATCTTTAAGTAATCATTAATTTTATCTTGTGCACTTTGACGTGTGATGGCTACAAATAACGGAATCACATAAGATTTGCAAAGCACGGTTTCCATTCTTTGATCCGATATCAGTTGAAAGAACCGCTGTAGTTCATCCTGAACCTCATCCCAATTACCCGCTTTTATCTCCATACAGAGCTGTTCATCGTCAAAATAAAATCCATGCTCTGTCTCTTCTGCTGCTGAGAGGACGTCAGCTTTGGTGATGATAGCGCCTTCTCCTAGATGAAATCGATAATTCAAGCATTCCAGTGTTTCACGATACATGTTGCGTGCTTCTGTAATTTCACCCGCGACGCTGACAGCTACTGTCGTATCGAGCTTATAGAAATCTGCAAAGGTGAATTTAATGCCAGCCAATTGATTAAATAGAAGATCAAGATCTACTGTTTCTTTAATCAGCAAGAGTACATGCTTGCCAATCGTCGTACTTAACATAACTATGCTTGTCCCAAGCACATCTTCGGCAATATTCGTAAGTGCGAACAAATGCTCGTATTCATACTTCCCTTCGACTTGCAGCAGAATAAGTCGAACCTCTTGCGTTTCATAAGCGATATGAAACATACGGCGGTAATCATCCCAGTCCCGCTTGCCATAGGTTTTGTTGGTAACAAGCTCTTTAAGAAACTGTGCCTTTGCATGAGGGATTACTTTAGATAGCTCCTGCTGGATATTGATCATGAATTGATTCTGCGATTGCTTCGCCTTCAATTCCTCAATAACTTCCGACAACGCTTGCGTAATCGTATTCTCATTACATGGCTTTAGTAAATAATGTTTAACACCAAATTGCATGGCTTTCCGTGCATAGTCGAATTCACTAAAACCAGAAAGTAAAATAAAGCTAATTTGTGGATAGAGATCATATACCTTCTCAACTAACTGTAGCCCATCCATCCCAGGCATCTTTATATCCGAGATAATAATATCCGGTTTGTTTTCTTCGATAAAAGTTAATGCTTCAAGACCATTTCTAGCCGTACCTATTAACTCCGATTCATAATTTGCCCAATTAACAATACGTGATATACCTTCGAGAATAATACGCTCATCATCTACTAGAAGAACTTTAACCAAGTTGATCCCTCATTTCGAAAGGAAGCTTCAAGCTAACTATAGTACCTTCGTTAATTCCGCTTTTCACAGTCATCCCATAGGATTCACCATATAGCAGCTTGATGCGTTCTTCAATATTTCTTAATCCTAATCCAGAGCTCTTTGTTTGCACTTCACCTTGCAGCAACTGATCTGCATACTCCTGCTTCATCCCAGGTCCATTATCTTCGACCGTAATGAACAGTAACTCCTCTTGGCGTTCAACCCTAATTTTAATATAACATGTATCTATCATTTGCTCTAACCCATAATTTACAGCGTTCTCAATTAAAGGCTGAAGTGAAAGCTTAGGAATTCCACAATAAAGCAGCTCCTCAGGAACGTCCATTTGGAAATCCAAACGTTCCTCGAACCGAAATCCTTGTATCGTGATGTAATGACTCACAATTTCTAATTCTTTGCTTATTGGTATAATCGGTTCCTTCAAATTGATAGATGTACGGAGCAAGGAGCCAAGTGCTTCAACCATTTGTGAGATTTGAGTTTGATTGCTCATTTTTGCAGACCAATTAATGGATTCAAGCGTGTTGTATAAAAAATGTGGATTAATCTGCGCCTGCAGCGCTTTAAACTGCGTATCCTTAATAGCTAGCTGCTTCACGTAGTTCTCTTGAATGAGATCGTTAATTCTCTCAAGCATCACTCGGAAATTACGATGCATTTGACCTACTTCATCCATAGCAAGCTCAGGCTCAGCCGACTGATCTACATTCTCGAAATTCCCCAATTGAACTCGCTTCATCTTCGTATTAAGCCGTTCGATTGGTTTTGTGATTTGATTTGCGAATCGAAGGGCGAATACCAAGGAGACGATCAACAAGATAACGAGCGCAATAATCATCGTATTTTTCACCTGTACAATACTATGAAAGATATCATCGAAGCTAATCACAGTGTAATACGTCCAGTCCAACTCGGATGAATAGAAGTACGTGACAAAGTAAGACTTCCCTTGCTCCTTAATCAACCGATAGCCTTTATCGCCGTCTGCGAAGTTGTGCAAGGCTTCTATAGGGAATGAAGATGTCTCTGGATAGATCGCTTCATTGTTATTCAATATAATCATTTCAGCTTCATTATTGTTCATAGCATTCGTATAATCTGCAAATAATTTATTCGTATCAATCCGTATGGCCAGTGTACCTAGATAATCTAGATCCATATTCTGAAAGCTGCGTATTTCCCTTGCTGCTGTGAAGGAATGATCGTCTGTATCCGGCGAAACCCAAGTGTTCCCCCCTTGATTCACCAATGACTCTTTCTTAACTCGCGATAATCGGTCGAGGTTCATCGTAATCGCTTGCGCACCTACAGCATATTCCCTATTATTCACATCATAAATTTGTATGGATTTAACGTACTTATCCAATCCTCCCAAATCAACCATTCTGTCACGGATATTCGTTAATACGATGTAGTTGTCATAATTAGTTCCGCCGTTTTTGATTAATCTTAAATACTTTTGAATCGTCGTGTCTGTCGCAATCGCGAATGAAAGCTTCTCCATCTTGTCCAGTTCATTCTCAATACTAATCGACGATAAACTTAAAGCCTTAGACGACTGCTGGTATATTTTCTCATCATATACTTGAAAAGCATATTGCTGCATCACCGTACCCACTACGGACATTACGATCAAAACGATAGTCAACAGTAAAAATAATTTATATTTAATTCTTAAATTCGTGTAAAGCGCTTTCAAGTCGCGCAAACAGATCCCTCCATTCCCTCATTATGATAAAGATGCCCCTCTTGAAGGGGCATCTTTGGAGCTTTCTATTTTTTTCGATGAAGATATAAGGTGATCTCTTCACGGTTATGGAATAATTGCTTCGCACGGCTAATGACGAAAGCAGACCCTAGCCGTTCTTTCACCTCACGAATCGTTTGCATCGGTTTTCGGTGCATCAGCTTTACCGTAATAATGGCGGAAGCATAAGATGTAAGAGTTGGTTCTAAATCCAACACTAATCTGCACATCTGCATAGGGCTCCAGCTCATATCGCATACCAACAGATCGAATGTCCCTGGACCTAGCTTAACTTCTGAAGCATTCCGTTTCAAATAAGTTAATGAAGGATGCCCCTTTAACGAAGGATGCATGTCCCCTGGATCAATTGCGGTTACCCGCAGTCCTCTCTCCAGCAATAGTGAAGTCCACCCGCCTGGAGCAGCACCAATATCTAGCGCATTGCGATAGGATGAGTAATCCAGTCCAAATTCTCGTTCCGCTTCAAGCAATTTAAATTTGGCTCGAGAAATTTGTCCTTCTTCTCTCTGGAATCGCACAGCTCCTCCCGGCCAATCAGACAGCATGTCCGACGGTTTGCCGAAGCCAACATACAGCTCCGTTGCAGAAGCATAAATGGCAATAATCAGATCTGGCTGTTGAACGACCGGCTCACTTTCAAGTTCGGCAAGAACGACTTCGAGTACAGTCTTCGTTTCCGATGCTGAATACGTATAAGCGGTCTTCGGTGCTTTACGAAGATGGATGGCGACACGCTTGTCCGCCAATAAGAGCCGTGACCGACGAACCGTATCGGACAGCTCTGTGAGATCCTCTTCATTGCCTTTGATCTCAAATACAACATCAACTGGTTGTATGTGTCTCAAAAAAATAGGCAGTTCCTTCTGAACTGCAGTCACTGTTTCTACATTCGGTTGTTCATTCTCGAACAGAAATACTTCACCAGAGGCTAATTGCGTAACCTTCACACTACCTAACAAACGCCGAAGTTCTTCTATTGCATAAGGGGAATACCCTTGATTAGCTGTTCCAATCCATTGACTCACTTCGACACCTCCATTACCAGCACATCAACCTTTATTTAGACGCGATCTCCTCTAATAGAGAAGTCGGCATAGGTCCATTCGTAAGCTTAATATTCATTGGTGCATGGGAGGATAACATATGGTACATCTGTATTCTTCCCGCTGCACTTGATGTATGCAAATATACTTGCTCCGGATATCGCCCTGTATCCACGATATGACGCACGACTTCATAGCCCGTAGGCTCACTCCAACCCAAATCATAATCCAAGGATAAAATGCCAATCGTTTCTGAATCGATCAGCAGTTTGCATTCTTCTACATTTCTCGCAAGTACAAAACCCTCTGGGCATAACCGATAATCATCCAAATAAACATGAATCATGAATGACTCCCCCACTCACGCATTAGATTCAATTGCTGAACATAAGTACTATCCTCATCTGGTGGCGTTTCCAATAGGAAAGGCACTTCACGCAGCTGCGGAAGCGACATGAGCCACTTCATGCCTTCCGCTCCAATATATCCTTTACCTAACACAGCATGCCGGTCCCGCGCTGCTCCTCCTGGATACAATGAATCATTGAAATGGATGGCAGACACGTGATCCAAGATACCAAGTTGCTTCGCTTTGTCGGCCCATTCAAGATTCGCTTCCCCATTCCACATTCCGCTTGCGAACATATGGCAGGTATCCAGGCAGTACGCCAACTGATCAGAATTAGCACATAATTTACGGATTTGGGCGAGCTCCTCAAAGGTTGTTCCCATTCTCGTATGTTCACCCGCTTGAATCTCAATCAGAAGCTTGGCTGACCCGCTCCATCTAGACGTTACTTCATCAAGTGTACGGATTATGGATTGATAGCCGGTCAGAATTTCGGGGCCTTTGTAGATGCCAAAATGAACGACAACGCCTATAGAACCACATGCTTCGGCGATATCCAAATCATTCAATAATGAATCGACTACTCGGAGTCGCGCTGCATCTTCAACTGTCGCTAATTGTGTAGGATACGGCGAGTGTGCTACAGAAACAATATCATGCTGCTTGCAAATCTCTGCGCATTTGCCGGCATCCAGAAGACTGAACCTTTTGGGCACCAAGCTGCGCGGATTTTTCGGAAAATATTGAAAGCAAGAAATCCCTTCTGCTAAGGCTGTTCTTGCCGCTTCAGCATAGCCGCCTCTAATACTTAAATGTCGGCCGATACGCATCTTAATTAATGTTCCTTCTGGCAAGTTGGACAGAGGAATGCTTTACGTGACGATACTTCGATTTGCTCGATAGGAGTTCCACATATGAAACAAGGCTGCTCGGCACGATCATATACTTGACAATGGTCATTAAAACCACCGGTCAATTGATCATTCGACGTAAATGGCTGCTCCATATAACCGCCTCGTGCAACTCCCTCTTTAAGCACACTATGCATCGCATTGTATAGGCGTTCCCATGTACTTTGCTCAATAAACGGAATTTTTGCATCAGGACGAACACCAGCGGCATAAACAATCTCATCCGCATAACAATTGCCTATTCCGGCAATGACATTCTGATCAACAAGAGCTGACTTAATTGAGCTTCTTTTTTTATCAAACCGTGCAATGAACCTTTCTATTGAAAGATGCTTATCGAACGGGTCAGGTCCCAGACCAGCTAGCTTCGCTTCCACTTCCTTGACGGACAGCAGATGTAAATACCCAAGTCTTAATCCAATAAAGTATAGATTGCCGCTTGCAAAACGGATCGTCACTTGAACCGTTCTGTCTGGACGCTCCTCTTCTGTACCATAAAAAAGCGAGCCGCCTAACATGAGATGCAACAGCAATCTTTTCCCATTATCCAAATGAAGCAATACATGCTTGCCTCTCCGTTCAACAAACCATACGGTTCTGCCGACTAGTTCGTTATTAAATTGTTCAGGGCTTACATTAATGGATTTCTCCCGTGTCACTTCTGTACCTGTAATTTGTGAGCCGGCAATTTGATCTGTTAATAATTGTCGATAGGTTTCCATTTCCGGTAATTCCGGCATGAAGCTCGCTTCCTTCCTGTCCGTTCGCTTCCTACTCTTATATCCCGACAGCTGTTGAAATATACGAGATCAGCTCATCTATATTCGTACATATAATATCAGGTGTGCACCCTGCCTGTTCAGCATAAGCTTTATAATTGTCAGCAGTCGTTAAACCAGTCAATACAAGTGCAGTACCACAGCCCGATGCTTTTCCTGCTGCAATATCCGTAGCTAGATTATCGCCAACCACCCATGTCTGCTCTGCAGGAAGACCAAGCTTACGCAATGCGTAATCCATTAATATCGGAGATGGCTTGCCAATCAATATAGGCTCTTGACCGCTAGCTGCTCTGATCATCGCACCAATTGAACCAGCACCAGGAATTAATCCACTTTCTCCTGGCAGTAATAAATCCGGATTCGTTAATACTGACACAGCACCTTCCCGAATAAATCGTACTGCAGCCGCCAACTTATCGTAGGAAAGCTGCCGATCAATCCCTTGCAATACATAATCAGGCTGATCATCAGTGATTCGAAGACCAGCTGCTATTGCAGTTTGACGCAAACCTGCTTCTCCAATAATAAATACAGCTGCACCTGGCTTTTGTCTTGCGATATACTCTGTTGCTGCTTGTGCTGAGGAAGAAATGTCACTTGCCGCTGCAGCGATCCCCATTTTATTCAATCTCTCTGCTACATCCCCTGGTGCGGATGCGGAATTATTGGTCACGAATTGATACGGAAGCTCTAATTCCTTCAGCATCCGAACCAATCGGTCGGCGCCTTCAATACGTTTTGTGCCATGATACAGCGTGCCGTCCAAATCGAGCAGCAAGCCTTTCATTTCAGCTAAATGTTCAGTCATTCTATCAAGCTTCCTTCCTACCCTTGCGCTTCAGCCGTTCCGTACGATTGCGAATACTATCGATTTCAACACGACGCTTAGCATCCCGCCGCAGCAAAGGATGATTTAACGCCAGTTCGAGAGCCTCCGTTGCATATTGTAAAGCTGAATCATAATCCTTCAGCTTATGTTCATAATACATAGCAAGTTCAATATATGCGCTATTGACTGTCGCACCATATTTTGCCGGATGTTGCACAGCCTTCTGCCACAATACCACAGCTCGCTGCCAATTTCCAGCCTTCTTGTCCCTAGCAGCCAGCATGATCAAGGTTGAAACAGAAGAATGCTCGGACCGCTCTGCAGCTGTAAACATCCGTTCTGCTTGCTCACTATGCCCCATCTTCTCCAGCCATAGACCCGTTCGCACCAATTCTTCCGGTTCTGTAGGAAGCGGAAGAACATATGAGCCTTCTCTCTCCAACAATAAATGACCAAATCGAATGGTCAAGCAAGCTAATGACAGCATATCGATCTCATTATGCCGGAACACACCTTCAAGCGGCTCAGGATCACCTTCAGCTAGATATTGAAAATACAGCTGAGGTGCCAGTGAGCCAGGCACATCGTCTACCCTCTCAATTCCAAGACGCTCTTCCTCGACATGACTTAACCGGCAAGAGGTTAACGTATTCCGCCATATACTGCGTGAAGGATGCAAAAAATCGAGATGCAGCGGCTGCCAAAATCCACTCCCATATCCGTTCAATATAAATCGATTCTGCATGACCGGCCAATCGAATGTTTTACCGTTATAAGTAACTAAATATCGATACTCAGCTAGTTTGACATGAATATAGGCAAGCATGGCGCGCTCTTCCGCAGGATGCCTGATTAGTGTTTGTTCAACGATAAACTCCCCATTAAGCCAATAAGCGAGTCCAACCATGAATGGAACATTACCAGCTCCTACACCAAGACCTGTCGTCTCCAAATCTAGAAATAACAGCTGTTCTGCTTGCAGCTGCTCTTGATGGAAAGCAGTTAAACCGCCAGCTGCTCTCTGCAGTTCACCTAATCGATGAATACCATGCTGGTAATCACTTCCGTATGTCACTTTGCGGAGCAGGAAGCTTCCTCTTTCATTATAATGCAGCTTCACACCCATCGCTAACCAGCTAGCGGAGAGTGTCTCTGATTCTGAATCAGAGTCAGAGACAGTTTCAATCTTCATGTCATTTGTCGAATCCATCTGCTTGTCTATTGTGACATCATTTAAGATCTGTTCATCGTTAGAGTCTGGATTGCTTCCTATCGCAATTCGTCCATCTTCGTTAGAAGAAGATTCCGCAGCAGCTACGCTAATCCGCAATCTATTCATTTTATCCCGCAATCCACTCATCTTACACCTCCCGCTTCGTCTAGAAGCGATAACACTTGTTCCTTACGATACAGTAGAACATCTTCTTCAATCTGATTAGATGCACTCACCTCATGCGACCGAACATTTATAATTGTGCTAAAAGCTGAATGCTTTTCTGCTTTCCATTGATTCCTTCGATCTCGCTTCCGATACATGACGGGCATCCATCCTTGCATGGGCATTTTTGAATTAAATTTTTGGCCGAATTCTTCACTTCATCGAATCTTTTATATACGTCTTCTGCTAATCCAATACCCCCAGGGTAGTGATCATAGATGAAGATCGTAGGCAGTCCTGTGTGTGCTGCCTTGATTTGTGATGCCACATGAATGTCACTTCGGTCACACATCACATGAATAGGAACAATATGATTCATTACATTAGCGATTCCTAACAACAGCTGCTCCATCGTTTTGGCGCCTATCTCAGGGTCAACCTCCGTTAACTCTATCCAAGTCGCACTGGTGTGCAATTCTTGTTCGGGCAAACTAATTGGGCCTGATCCTATATTTTCGAAAGTGGTCAATTTGATCTTTTTGAAAATAGTTGGGATAGCGTTCACGGTTACATCGCCATAATTCACAGTCGCATTCACACGTTTGCTTGTTCGATCGATCTCCAAAACTTTAAGCTGCACCGCTAGATTGGCATCCGTGTAATACTCCACATCAACCTCGCGAACATATGCCTTCTTATGATCCCAATCCAGCTTTTCCACTTGATACTGGACTCCTTCATGCAAGTAGATCGCTTCGTCATGAAGCAAGGTCATCGCACTAAACCGATCCATTTCCCCGATAATTTGCACATTGGCTACATTCGATTGATCTACGATAACTACATTCTCTTGGGAAGCAGACCTTAGACTTATGTTGCTTGCAGGGAAAGCTTGATTCGCCCAGTAGAATGTATCGGCATTACGAGTTAATACTCTTTCTTCAACTAAGTACTCCATAATTTCAGTAACGTCTGCGGACCCAAAACTTTCAGTTTCTTTAAAAGGCAGTTCATAAGCGGCACATCTTAAATGATCCACCAGTATAATTAAGTTTTCCGGATTAATTCTTGCTGACTCAGGAGAACGTTCAAAGAAATATTCAGGATTTTGTACAATGTATTGATCTATAGGTGTAGAGCTAGCAACCATTAGAATAAGAGCTTCGCCATGCCTTCTTCCAGCCCGTCCAGCCTGCTGCCATGTGCTCGCTATACTGCCAGGGTATCCAGTCATCACACATACTTGAAGCTGACCAATATCAACGCCTAATTCAAGGGCATTCGTGCTTACAACACCTAATATTTCTCCGTCCCGGAGTCCTCTCTCAATCTCTCGCCGCTGTTTAGGAAGATATCCGCCACGGTACCCTCTGATTGATTTTGAACCTATTTCATTTTTAACGAGTTCCTGTATATGACTCAATATAATCTCGACACGTACTCTACTTCGTGCAAAAATAATCGTTTGAATCTTGTTTTTCAAAAACTGTTTAGCTAGATGGTTTACTTCTACTGTGGCACTTTTCCGAATGTTTAGCGGTTTGTTAACGATCGGAGGGTTATAAAATACAAAATGCTTCCTTCCTCTAGGTGCTCCGTTATTGTCAATCAATCGCATCGGTTCACCCGTTAATTGTTCTGCTAGCTCTTTGGGATTCGCAATTGTTGCAGAGGTACAGATGAATACAGGATTGCTTCCGTAGAATTTACATATCCGTTTCAACCGACGAATGACATTCGCAACGTGGCTGCCAAATACACCTCGATAGGTATGTAGCTCATCGACGACAATATATTTAAGATTCTCGAACAGACTCACCCATCTAGTGTGATGGGGTAAAATTGCAGAATGCAGCATATCGGGATTTGTAATGACTATATGTCCCGCTTTTCTTACGACTTGGCGAATGGCTGGTGATGTATCACCATCGTAAGTGAAGCTTTTAATATCAATTCCCATTTCCTCGATGATTTCATTGAGTTCGCTTTTTTGATCTTGAGCTAGAGCTTTTGTCGGAAACAAATACAGTGCCCTGCTTGTTTCATCTGACGCTATCGCTTGAAGCACTGGAAGGTTGTAGCACAGCGTTTTACCTGAAGCTGTCGGTGTTACTGCTACAATATTCTCCCCTGCGTTTACAGTCTGATAGGCAGAATATTGATGTGTATATAAATGTGCTATACCGCGTTTCGTTAATGCTGCTTTAATACGGTCGTCAACGTTATCAGGTATTTCCTTCGTTGTTGCTTCATGAGGGGGAATTTCATGCCAATTTATTATGTTTTCATTACCCCGCAGTTCCTGAATTAACTCTGCCAAGGATTTCTTTTTCATCATCATAATAGCCACCTCTTTATATCATTCATTTTAGCGAATATTTGTTCGGTTGAAAAGACGAAAGATAAGGAAACCGAGATGGAACATGATTAGACTGTTTAATACTTCTCTACTTTTTGTATAAATAAAATATCCAAAAAGTCATTTCCTAAAGTTTCAGCCCCTACTATGGGTTGAATAATAATCTTCTGCTCCAGTTTTATAGTGGTACTGAAGATTACTTTTTTGTATT
Source organism: Pristimantibacillus sp. (assembly GCA_048976605.1). Lineage (GTDB taxonomy): Bacteria > Bacillota > Bacilli > Paenibacillales > Paenibacillaceae > Pristimantibacillus. The sequence goes on from JBHGUX010000061.1 coordinate 130,106, forward strand.
CATGGTTATGACCTACTTGGATTCACCCTTTATGGGACAGCACTCATGAAGAAATAAGGGCACGATTTGTACAAGGACTGAGATTCCGCTATTTGTCCAATTTTAGTCATTTTCGTGTTTAGGCGGACAGGAGATCCGTTATTACCTATTAATCGAGTGAATTCGGAGCTTTTATAAGGAAATAACGGCTTCTCTGTCCGCTTGGATCAAGATATAGAGCTAATTCTACAAATAACGGATTCTCTGTCCGCCAGGCTGATGAAACACATAGAAGAGAGTGGAAACGGGAAATCAGTAAGTAGGGGGGGATATATCCCCATGCAATTATAGTCCAGAATAGAAAAATAGCCGTACAGGAATAGCTCTCCTGTACGGCTATTTTTCTATTTCCCAATATATTCGGTCAAAGTGAGCTATTCCTTCTGTGAGCTTTAAGTTTTGAGACAGCCCCTTAACCCTTAACCCTTAACCCTTATAACGGCATGGTCCAAACAATCTCCGCAATTCGCACACATGCTTGTCGCTTGTGTAATTGGAGGAGCACATGATCCGGCTTAACATCAATAATGGTACCCTCAATCGCACCTCGTGTTGTTTCGAATACTACATAACAGCCAATTAATCGACAGAGGGCTTCCACTACGTAGGGATCAACGGATGATACCATTTGTACTTGGTTAGGATTAATATGGGATGGACTAGTCTTACCATGCTGCATATGATTCGGATGATACAAATTATCCACTCCTTGGATTATAGGTTCAAACACATGATATGCAATGGCCTATTTATAGGAGTGGGCGAATTTACTCTAATCATTCCTTCTCGGTATTTCGACATGATATAAATCATAGGCTGCTGTCGTATTCGAAAATATACTCTTAGCCTCGTCTTCTAACATAGGCAGATCATCAAGCGTAAATCTGGAACTGAAATGAGTGATGACTAATTGCTGTGCCCCGGCAAGAAGTGCTGTTTCCGCAGCTTCATGCGTCGTAGAATGACCGTATTCATGCGCCTTCTCTTCTTGACCCGCAGCAAAAGTAGCTTCATGCACGAGCAGATCTGCATCTCGGCCCAGTATAATCGTATTCGGACAAGGCTTCGTGTCACCTGCGACAGTAATAATCCGACCTCGCAACGGTGTTCCAGCCACTTCAGAAGCATGAATAATAGATCCATCTGGCAGGGTGACGTCTTCACCTCTCTTAAGTTGGCCATACAGAGGCCCCTCAGGAATACCGCGTTGCTTCAATACTTCTACTTTGAGCTTACCTGGGCGTTCACGCTCCGTTATCCGATAGCCGAAGCATGGAAGACGATGCTCGAGCAATCGCGCCTCTACGATGAAATGTTCATCCTCATAGATGATCCCTTCCTCTATTTCTTCGATAATAAGCTCGTAATCGAGATAGGTACCGCTTAATCGAAGATTCGTCTCGATCAGTTCACGAATACCAACCGGTCCGAATATTCGCAAGTCGCTATTGCCGCCCACATAAGAGCGGGTACTTAGTAACCCTGGTATGCCATACGTATGATCACCATGCAAATGAGTAATGAATAGCACCTCAAGCTTATTAAGCTTTAATGGGGTTTGCAGTAATTGCATCTGTGTCCCTTCTCCTGCATCAAACATCCATAACGCACAATCGGGATCCGGCAATCGCAGAGCTATTGAGGTTACATTACGCATCTTTGTCGGGCGACCTGCACCGGTACCTAGAAACCACATTTCCATCTTGCACTCTTCCTCTCGCAATCGCGGGATCAACCGCAAAATAGGAGGAAAGCCCCCTTAGAATAGCTGCATCAATTGCAGCAATCACTCAGGAGGCTTTCATCATTATGTTCCGTCTATCTCTCAACCTTTTCCACGTTGAAATATTGTGCTTCCGGATGAGCGAATACCATAGCTGATACAGATGCTTCCGGCTCCATCATGAAGCCTTCCGTCAACTCGACTCCGATATCCTCAGGCTTCATCAAGTCAAACAATGGCTCTTGATCCTCCAAGTTAGGACAAGCTGGATATCCGAAGGAAACTCGAATTCCTTGATAACGTGCGCCATGACGCTGCTTCATAGTCATCGTTGCCGGATCTGGATAACCCCATACATCACGCATCATATGGTGAACACGCTCCGCCATCCCTTCAGCCACTTCCAGCGCAACGGATTGCAAAGCATGAGAACGTAAATAGTCTCCTTTATCCTTCCATTCATTCGCCAAATCACGCACACCTTGCCCTGCTGTGACGACGAGGAAACCAACATAATCCATAATGCCGCTCTCAACAGATTTCAAGTAATCAGCCAGACATAAGAAAGGCTCAACCTGCTGGCGTGGGAATGTGAATCGTTTAATTTCCTTTGAATGATCTTCCGCATCATAAATGATAATATCATTACCTGATGATTGAGCTGGGAAGAATCGGTACATACCATGTGCATGCAAGATGCCTTTCGTAGTACCCTCTTGCAAAATCGTATCCACCGTTTCTTTCAATTGGACGGCTTTTTCGTTGCCTTCGCTCAATAGATTATCGACATTGCCCTTCAAGCCAAGATGATGTCCGAGCAGCATCTGCATATTCACATAAGGAATAATATGTGGAATCGGAACATCTCTTAAGATGTGACGATCCAAATCCGGTGGAATATAGACTGGAGCGTCAGTCGAGATCTTGGAACGAACTGCACGGGTTAATACTGGCAATGGCTTCTTCTCTTCGACTTCCTCACCGCCAGATTCCTTATAAGCCGCAAGCTCTTCTTCCATTCGCAACCGATGTCCTTTGTCCATGAGCTTATTAGCAATATCAAGCCCGTCCATCGCATCCTTCGCATATAGCACTAGTCCATCATATTCTGGGCCAATACGAGTCTTCGTAAATTTACGAGTAAGCGCTGCACCACCCACAAGAATAGGAGCATCAATTCCCGCATTACGCATATCCTGCGCCGTAATAACCATCTGTTGCGCAGATTTAACGAGAAGTCCGGACAAGCCGATCGCATCCGCTTTCTCGTTGCGGTAAGCTTCAATTAGCTTCTCAGGCGGTACTTTAATGCCGAGATTAATAATTTTATAGCCATTGTTTGATAAAATAATTTCAACTAAGTTTTTACCGATGTCATGAACATCGCCTTTAACGGTAGCCAAAATAATTTTACCTTTAACCGAAGTCTCATCTTTCTCCATGAACGATTCCAAGTAAGCCACGGAAGCTTTCATAACCTCAGCGCTTTGCAGAACCTCAGCAACAATCAGTTCATTATTATTGAATAGACGACCGACCTCTTCCATCCCTCGCATCAGTGGACCATTGATGACTTCTAATGCTGTATATTTCTGAAGGGCTAATTCCAGATCTGGAATAAGACCTTCCTTCGTTCCCTCTACGACATAGGAGCCAAGACGTTCTTCAAGTGTCATCGTAGAGATTTTCTCTTTCTTGACCACTTTCTTCTCCCTGAACGCAGCGACAAACTCAGCCAGAGTGTTATCATTCGTGTTATAAATTAATTCCTCTGCAAGGCGGCGCTCTTCATCAGGGATCGAAGCGTACCTTTCCAGCTTTTCCGTATTTACAATCGCATAATCAAGCCCTGCTTTTGTACAATGATACAAATAGACGGAGTTCAATACTTCTCTACCTGCATCCGGCAAGCCAAATGAAATGTTGCTAAGTCCAAGAATCGTCTTCGCTAGCGGGAATTTTTCTTTGATTAGCTTAATGCCCTCAATGGTCTCAACAGCTGAACCAATGTATTGCGGATCTCCAGAACCTACAGGGAACATATTAGGATCAAATATAATATCTTCCGGGTTCATTCCGTACTTATTAACTAATAAGTTGTAAGATCTCTCGGCGACCTCCAGCTTTGCTTCACGAGTTACAGCTTGGCCTCGCTCGTCGATCAGGATCATAACAACAGCTGCCCCATACTGATGAATCAACGGCAATATTTGCTCAAACTTCGATTCGCCATCCTCTAAGTTAATTGAGTTAATAATGGCTTTACCTTGTGAATATTTGAGACCCAGCTCAATAATATGATCGTAGGTGGAATCCAACATGAGCGGCACTTTAATTTTCTTCACAACTTGCGGCAAAAATTCTCGAACGGCATAAGCTTCATCAATATCTGTATCTTGAAGGTTAATATCGATGACATGTGCCCCGCCTTTTACTTGTGCTCTGGCGATCTCAGATGCTTCATCGAACTTGCCTTCCTTAATTAAGCGCTTGAATTTACGTGATCCAGAAATATTCGTCCGTTCACCAATCATAATTGGGCGGTTCTCCGGCTCGATATAAACTGCTTCAATACCGGATACAGCAGGAGGATGATCGCCATACTGTGTGCGCGGCGGATATTGTGCCATTGTATCGGCTAGTGCACGAATATGTGCAGGCGTCGTACCGCAGCAGCCTCCCGCAATATTCAACCAGCCTTGCTCAGCGAATGCTGACATTTTCTTCGCAAGTGATTCCGGTGATTCATGATAGTTGCCATTCTCATCCGGCAAGCCTGCATTCGGATAACAGCTTACAGCCGATTTGGCTATCTCGCTTAGCGAACGGATATGATCACGCATGAACTCCGGACCTGTCGCACAGTTCAATCCAATTGATATTGGCTTAAGATGCTCCAATGAAATGTAGAAGGAATCAATACTTTGACCTGCAAGTGTCGTTCCCATCGGCTCAATCGTACCCGATATCATGATTGGGAGCTCGCGTCCCAGTGTCTTATACGCATTGCGTATACCAATGCTGCCCGCTTTCACATTCAATGTATCTTGCGAAGTCTCTAGAAGTATCGCATCTACATCAGCTTCCATTAGAGCAATGGTCTGCTCATAATAGCTGTCGACAAGCTCCTCGAATGTAACGCCGCCTGTAACTGATAACGTTTTCGTTGTTGGTCCAAGCGCTCCGGCTACATAACGAGGATGCTCCGGTGTTGAATATTTATCAGCCGCTTCACGTGCAAGCTTAGCCGCTGCTAAGTTGATCTCTCTGGCTTTTTCCGGAATATCATATTCAGCAAGCACGACGCTGGTCGCACCAAACGTATTTGTCTCTAAAATATCTGCGCCTGCTTCCAGATACTTTTCATGAATTTCACGAATCACATCTGGACGTGTTAATACGAGCATTTCATTACAACCGTCCAGCTCTGCTCCCCCAAAATCATCCTCTGTCAGATCAGCCTGCTGGATCATCGTACCCATCGCTCCATCTAGGATGAGTATCCGTTTCTCCATCATTTGTTGTATAGTAGGTTTAGACAATGCGTACACCCTTCTCTCCGAAAATCATTAACAAATAGTGTAACAGAATACCTGCTTTGTGAAAAGGTAATCCATCGACAATCAAGCACTAATCCTTTATAATTAATTATATCATTTAATTTCAATAGGAAAAGAGGGAATGAGCATGGCTGAAATTCGCATCCGCAATACGGACGAACGCATCATAGGCGAACAGAATGTTCGTCAGTTTTTAGAAAGCCAAGAGGTTCTTTATGAGCATTGGAATGCAGATCAACTTCCAGCGCATCTCCAAAATAAATTTGTTCTTTCTGATGATGAGAAAGCTGAGATTCTATCCACTTTTGACGCTGAGATCCGTGATCTTGCTGAGCGCCGCGGCTACAAAACATGGGATTTGATTGCTTTGTCAGACGCAACTCCTAATCTGGATGAATTGCTTAAAAAATTCGAGAGCGTGCATACCCATACAGAAGACGAAGTCCGTGCTATTACAGCTGGTCGCGGTATCTTCGTTATTAAAGGCTCAGAAGAGGTCGGCTATTTCGACGTTGAACTCGAAGCTGGCGATGTGATCTCCGTACCCGAAACCATCCCTCATTTCTTCACCTTGATGGACAATCGCCAAATCGTTGCCGTACGTCTATTCATCGAAACAGAAGGCTGGATTGCTCATCCTTTCGAAGATCCTGCTTTCTCCAAAGCAGAATAGTATACCAATAAGAAGCCCTCGTATCCATCAGTTATGATGGGACTGACCCCCTAGCATGAGACAAATCAAAACACCTTTAAGAGAATGTGAACATGTCGTAAGATATGGATACTACCTTGGAGGTGTTTTTTACGTTGGCAACAAGAGTAAGCTACCCAGTGAAAACAAAGATGA
>JBHGUX010000062.1:0-24136 GCA_048976605.1 Pristimantibacillus sp.
CTACTCGAGAGAGCTACGATACCATCACTCGTTTCCATGCTTCCCATGGTACTACGGGAATGCTTGCAACAACGGTTACAGCTTCACCGGAAGCTATTCACTCTGTCCTTCAAACAACAGCTGATTATATGGCTAATGAAATGCCCTATACCGCCCTTTATGGCGTTCACTTAGAAGGTCCTTTTTTGAATGAAAAATGGATCGGAGCTCAAAACCCTGCTTACGTATCACCGCCGCGGCTTGATTGGCTGCAGGAATGGACTAAGCAATTCCCAGGAATAATTAAACAACTAACGCTTGCACCGGAAAAAGAAGGTGCTTTCGAAACGATTAGCTGGCTCGCAGCGAATAACATTGTAGCTGCTTGCGGTCATACCGATGCAACTTTCGAAGTGATGGAACAAGCAGCTGAAGCCGGACTTACTCATGCTGTTCATACCTTTAATGCCATGCGTCCGCTTCATCATCGGGAGCCCGGTACCGTTGGTGCCGTCCTAACCGATGATCGGATCTATGCAGAGCTTATTGCCGACGGAGCACATGTTCATCCAGGTGCAATCCGACTGCTTGCCGCTTCGAAGCCTTTAGACAAGCTTATTCTCATTACGGATGCGATGTCGGCAGCTGGAATGCCTGATGGAATGTATGACCTTGGCGGATTAGCTGTCATCGTTAAGGAAGGAATCGCTAGACTGAAAGAGGGCAATCTTGCAGGCAGCAGCCTTACGATGATTGGTGCCTTCTCTTATATGAAGGAAAATACAAGCCTGTCTGTTACGGACATCAGCCGCTATGCGAGCGGCAATCCTGCTAGACAACTTGGTCTGTTTGACCGCACGGGCTCCATTGCCGTAGGCAAATCAGCCGATCTTGTCCTTACAGATGGCGATTTCAATAAAGTACAACGTACTTGGGTCAGCGGTAAGCCAGTATTTACTGCTTAACAACAACTAATAATCAAGGTCTGCCTATTGAATTAGGCAGACCTTTTATTTTTCCATCGCACTTATTTTGGTAGCATCCTAACTGTTAATTAGGTAGAATGAACATATCATTCATAGAAAATAGGAGTACATAGGATGTTCTTTCAAAAAACAAGCTCTTTCACTACCCGTGCAATTTTAGTCGCTGGTTGTCTGCTTTTTGCTGTAGCCTTTGTCTCTTCCTTCTTTACTGCGTTTGCCGTGTTCGGGTCCGCAATTACGCTAATTGTCGGAGTAGTTACTGTCTTCATCCTTCTCGTTGCAGCTTCATCCTTCATTAATCGATATCTTTCAAAAAAATGGTTCTTGATCAGCTTAATTGCAGTCAGCTTGCTCACTAGGATAACATGGGTGCTGGCGTTTAACACACCGCCGGCTTCTGATTTTTCTACTATGTATACGGCTGCGGTCAGCGCAGCGGCTGGTGATTTCTCCTTCAAAGACTCTGAGTATTTTTCTGCTTGGGTCTATCAAATAGGATTTACCATGTATGAGGCCTTGATCGTAAAACTATTTGACCATCCCATCCTAGTCCTTAAACTTATTCATGTTGTTTTTAGCGTTGGGACGATTCTTCTTATCTATGCTGCTGCCTCCGCAATTTTTAATGAAAAATGCGGTAGAATAGCTTCCTTGTTATACGCCTTCTACATCCCTAATATCATCATGTGCTCCGTTCTGACTAATCAGCATCTTTCCACTTTTTTCTTCATGCTTGGGTGTGTACTTATCCTGCATAAAGGCTGGGATGCCAAATACCGATGGATACTAATCGGTCTATCCTTCGGAATAGGTCATATCATGAGACCGTTGGGCGGAGTTTTTATTGCCGCGCTTATTGCCTATATATTAATCATTGAGCTGCTGCCATCCATCAATAAAAAAGTCTGGTCTATTTCTGCCAAATTAATTGGTTCTATCATCATATTCTATCTGTTGCAATCACTCGTTAGCTCTGCCTTTATGTCTGCGGGATATACCAACCATCCACTGTCCAATAGGGAACCTTATTGGAAGTTCATGGTCGGTTTAAATGCCGAAACCGATGGCAGATGGTCAATGGAAGATGCCAAACATGTGCTTCAATATAAACTTGGAGAAGAAAGAGATCAAGCAGAGCTGGCAATCATTAAAGAACGTCTGTCGGACCCATCAGCTGTGGCCGCACTATTTGCTAAGAAACTCTCTGTTTTTTGGGGGGCAACTGATGATTCTGTTTATTGGAGCTTATCGGAATTGAACAGACCCGATCTGAGCAGTACCCTTCAATCTATTGAAAGAATAATGTTTATACTTATGAGTGGTTTCGGAGTTCTCTCCCTCATCGCTTTGTTCAGAAAGGGACTAAAACAACCTCAACCCTTGTTTTTTGTCATCCTGCTGCTCGGCTATACGGCCATACATTTGATAATTGAGATACAGTCACGTTACCGTCTCGATGTCATTCCTGCCTTCATTGTGATGCAAAGCTATGGGATTTATATGATAAGCAACGATGTACAAAGATTGTTTAAATCCAAACATAAACCATTACCTATGCAAATGTAATTGTCGATTTCTATTGCTTCGAACAAAAACGAGCTGTCTAGCATGGAATAATCCACGCCAGACAGCTCGTTTCATTTGCTATGCAGTTATACCTCTTATAAAGGGGAAGGTTCTGAATCCGCCACATATACTTTAATTCCATACGATTCCGCTGCTTGAGCCAGCTCGCCTGACACTGGAATATCGGTGATTAGCGCCTGAAGCTCCGAGAGAGAAGCGATAGAGAACAAGGAAAGCTTCCCAACCTTCGTCTGATCGAACACCGCATAGGTAGTATGTGCCCGTTTAATTAATACTTTAGCGATTTGTGCTTCCTGCTCCGAGTAGGTCGTGATGCCTCCGGAAGCTGATATCCCATCCACGCCGATAAACATTTTACCAATGTTCAAATGAGCAACCATTCCCTCGCCTAGCGGACCGCACAGCTCGAAGCTGTTATGACGCATAATACCGCCGGTAACAACAACTTGAATGGCGCTTCCGGCTAGCTCCATGGCAATGTTGACTGCGTTCGTGACGACTGTAATGCCGCTGCGGGATTTCAATAGCTTGGCTATGAGATAATTCGTCGTTCCGCCGGACAGGCCTATAACGTCTCCATCCTGAATGAGTGAAGCCGCTTTAGAAGCAATTCGTTCCTTCTCAAAGAACGATAGTCCTTCCCGCTCAGCGAAACCTAAGTCTCGAACCGAATTCATGCCATCATACATCGCTCCGCCAATCGTTCGAATGATTGGGTATATCGCTTCCATCTGTTCCAAGTCTCTTCTTGCTGTTGCCTCAGAGCAATCAAACCGTTCCACCATCTCTTGAATGGTAATACGCCCCTGCTGCTTCAGCAACTGCAGAATCGCTTCACGGCGACGCTGGCCTTTCGATGCGGAAACATGATTGTCGACCATCGCTATCTTTCCACCCACGCTTTAGCGGACAAACGTTGCTCTACGGCACTCCATTCTGGAAGTGCCTCCCAGTCACCGCGCATTTGGATGACGAGTGATCCATTAATACTAGCTAGACCTACCGCTTCAACCGGAGATAAGCCTTTCATGATTCCCGCCAAAAATCCAGCACAGAAGCCATCGCCAGCTCCAACCGTATCAATAACTTGCTCGGCTGGATAGAACGGAACTGTCGTTTCCTCGCCCTTGTCGAGTACAATTGTTGTGTCGCCTAACCCTTTAATGATCGTAGTCGCCTTCAATTGCAGAAGCTTTTCTTTCACTGCTGCATAGTCATCGGATTGATAGAGAAGCTTCAATTCATCCCAGCCTGGCAAGAAGTAATCAGCCATCTCTGCGAATGGAAGCAAGGTTTCACGGGCCTCTTCAATAGACCACAGTTTGAGCCTTAAATTAGGATCAAAACATACTTTAACTCCCGCGTCCTTTGCGATATCAATTGCACGCTGAACGGTACGACGGCTGCTCTCGCTCAGGGCTGCCGTAATACCAGTTACATGCAATAGCTTTGCACTGCGTATGTAAGACTCATCGAGCTGTTCAGGCTCCATACGGCTTGCTGCGGAATGTTTGCGGTAATAATGAACCGCAAGACGTCCAGCGACATTTTCACGGAACATCATGCCAGTAGGCGCCTCATCGCTTAATTTCGCACGGGAAACGTCGACACCTTCACCGCGCAGCGTCTTCATGATCATTCGTCCGAATGGATCATCGCCTAGTACACCAAACCAACCTACTGAACAGCCAAGTCTTGCCAGCCCGATTGCCACATTACTTTCTGCTCCACCGAAACCTTGCTCAAGCGTCGTGGCTCGCTCCAAAGCTTTATGCTCTGGCGGCATAAACAAAGCCATCGATTCCCCGAATGTAATGACATCTGGTGATGATTGAAGCAATTTATTCTCCCCCTACATAGCTAAGCGCTAATTTTGTCTAACCTTATTACGAACTATCCTTCGGAACGCATTGGGAATACCATGAAATAAACAACAACTACATAAAGCACAAGTACGATCAAGCTGAACATACGAGCTTTCATAATTTGACCTGTAGCGCTTTGTCCTGCTTGATTGGAAGATACGATTTGCTTAAGCGGTTTTGACATAATTCCTGAAATCGCTGCAATAGCAAGGAATAGAACAGTAACGATGATCATCCAAGCAACCGTATAGTCACCCTTTGACATCAAATAGCCGCCTGTAAGTAGTTGTACAATCAAGAAATACTGAACGATCTTGTTCGCCGTAGCCAAACCGTCAGCCAGTCCTGCTTGTCCCAAACCTGCAAGCTTGGTAGCTCTGCCAATCATAATAGGTAACACAATGTAAAAACCCATTCCGATCGCACCTAACACATGTAGAAAAATCATTGCATTGATCATCATATTGCCTCCTGAAATTAAATTAATTCTATTTACTAGTATACTAAAGGAATGACATAAATACAAAAACGGTTTATCATGTCAAATGCTTGTCCACTCTATATGATCCCGCTTACATCGACATAAGTCTATACCTTAAAGCCATATTTGCAAATGACGCCATGAATGGCAAAATAATCGATATCAGCGGGCAGCTCGTCCTTAATAGGACGTAGTTTATCTATCCCTAGCTCCTGAATCGTATTGGCGATAAGCTCCTCATATTGTTCCGGAATAATCCGGCTCCATTCGAGTTCATACCCTTCCTCAGCGCATCTTATAATATGTCCTTCGACCGTTACCCGGCTAAGACCTCGCTGTTCAGCCACTTCTTTAGGCGATAGCCCTGTATTGAACATCTCTAGCGAGATCACATAACTCGGTGACTCGTCACCTGAGATGGATACGTTTGGCCGGACAACAGGTTGAGCTTTTACGGATGCTACATTCGATGACGAGGCATCGCCAGCTTGCGGTGCATACTCTTGAATGATTGCCAACACTTCTGCCCCATATTTATTTGCCTTCGCTGCCCCTATACCTTTGGTGAGCAGCAGCTGCTCTTCTGATAGTGGTTTTGTATCCGCTAATTCCTTTAGAGTAGCATCAAAGAACAACATAAACGGAGGGATTTTCTCCCGTGCAGCTGCTTCTTTGCGCCACAGCTTTAATGCTTCGAATAGCGGTGATGAAGCAGTGCCTCCAGCGGATGCTTTCCGTTTGACAGTTGTCCGGAGTCGCTGCATAACTGTTTCTTTGCCTTCCAACACCGGCAATGCGCTTGCGTGCAACGATACCATCGGATATTGACCTTCACTCATCCGCAGGTAACCCTCTGCAACGAGCCAATATAACCAATCGGCAATTTCCTTCTCTGGCCAATGACTGAATAAGCCGTAAGTCGAAAGACGATCAAGCCCAAATTCCAATAGCCGCTTGTCTCGAGAGCCCTTCAATACTTTGGCGACCATCATTACGCCGAAGCGACCTTTCATTCTGCCCACACAAGAGAGCGCCTTTTGTGCTTCAGCAGTACGGTCGACCAGCTCACTCTTATCCAAGCAATTACTGCATTTTCCGCATGCCTCAACACCCTTCTCGCCGAAATAATCGACGATAAACTGTTGCAAGCATCGCTGCGTTCGACTATAGTTCATCATTGCATTCAGCTTGGACAATTGAATCGTCTTACGATCCGTATCACCAGTTCCCTGCTCAATCAGAAACCGTTGTACCTGTACGCTCTGAGGTTCAAAAAGCAGCACGCATTCGCTTTCCTCACCGTCACGTCCGGCTCTGCCTGCCTCTTGGTAATACGACTCAATGTCGCCTGGCATTTGCCAGTGCAATACATAACGAACGTTGGGCTTGTCTATCCCCATCCCAAAGGCATTCGTCGCCACCATAACACGCAGCTCATCGAATCGGAACTGTTCCTGTGTTACAGCCCGCTCGTTATCTGATAATCCGCCATGATACTTGCCCGCAGTAATTCCTTTGCGAACAAGCTGCTCATGCACCTGTTCCGCTTCTTTACGGGTGGCAGTGTAAATAATGCCTGATTGATCCTCACGCTCAGCAATAAATCGTTGCAGGAACTGCTTCTTGTCTGCGCCGTTTACTACTGATAAGGAAAGATTCGGCCTTGCGAAGCCTGTCACGAATACGTTCGGATTATGCAGGCCAAGCATCTGCGAAATATCATTAGCCACTTCAGTCGTTGCAGTAGCCGTAAATGCCGCGACCAGTGGTCTGTTCGTCATTCTAGCAATCCAGCCAGCCAGTTGGCGATAGCTTGGACGGAAATCATGTCCCCATTGCGAGACACAATGAGCCTCATCAATAGCAATGAGGGGAATATTCATCTGCTCAGAGAGCGTTGCGAACATCGCAGAATCCAAGCGCTCTGGCGCTACATAAAGGAGCTTATATTCCCCGTTCATCGCATTGTGAAGCACATCTCTATATTCTGCCGCACCTAAGGAGCTGTTCAAGAAAGCCGCAGACACACCTAGTCGATTCAATGCATCAACCTGATCTTTCATAAGTGAAATAAGCGGCGAAATGACAAGTGAAGTACCCGGAAGGAGCAGGGAGGGAATTTGATAACATACCGATTTCCCGCCTCCCGTAGGCAAAATAGCCAGCGTGTCACGCCCTTGCATAATACCGGATATAATGTCTTCTTGACCGGGTCTGAATGTATCGTAGCCATACACCTTCTTTAACTCATTCCTTGCTTGTTGCAGCACCTTCATCCCTCCAATCTCTTATTTGCTCATATGAATACATGAGGACCCTGGCAGCAAAGTGTCAGGGTCCTCCCAAACTATCTTATAATTATACAATACTTTTTTTATTTAGCAGTTACAACTTCAATGACACTACGTACGGATTGTGCGGATTTATCAAGCGCCGCTTTCTCTTCAGTTGTCAGATCAAGCTCGAATACTTTTTCAATTCCGTCACCGCCAATAATAGCTGGAACGCCCATGAACAAATCGTTATAGCCATATTCGCCTTCAAGCAAAGCGATAACTGGAATAATACGTTTTTTGTCCTTCAGAATCGCTTCTGTCATCTGCACAAGCGATGCAGCAGGTGCGTAATATGCACTGCCGTTACCAAGCAAGTTGACGATCTCACCGCCGCCTACACGAGCGCGTTGTACGATCGCTTCAATACGGTCTGCTGGGATGAGCTTCTCAATTGGAATGCCGCCAACGTTCGAATAACGAACGAGTGGTACCATGTCATCGCCGTGACCGCCAAGAACGAAACCACGAACATCTTCAACCGATACATTGAGCTCTTGTGCAATGAATGTGCAGTAACGTGCCGTATCAAGAACGCCAGATTGACCAATTACGCGGTTCTTAGGGAACCCAAGCGTTTGATAAGCAACATAAGTCATCGCATCAACCGGGTTGCTGAGGATGATGACGATGGCATTAGGACTTGTCACTTTAACGTTCTCGCAGACCGATCTTACGATACCGGCATTTGTATTGACAAGATCATCACGGCTCATGCCTGGTTTGCGAGCGATACCTGCTGTAATGATTACAACATCAGAGTCCTTCGTATCATCATAGTTGGAAGTGCCTGTGATATTAACGTCAAGACCTTGAACAGGTGTAGATTCAAGCATATCAAGCGCTTTACCTTTTGTTGGGTTCTCAAGAACTGGGATATCAACAAGTACGATATCGCCAAGTTCTTTTTGTGCTGCCATCAAAGCAGTAGTAGCACCAGTAAATCCAGCGCCAACTACAGTAATTTTTCTGCGTTTAATTGCCATTTGAACCAACCTCCGTTGTATCGTTTGGTTTTGTCAATTCGTCATGCAGACAACCTCTGTCACATTCATAAGGGCGGCCTTCACACTGCGAATAGTCGCTGTGTGAAGGCTGCCCTTGTTGAACTACATGTTATTGATTACGTGATCAGCGAACTCAGAGCATTTCACTTCTGTTGCGCCTTCCATCAAGCGAGCGAAGTCATAAGTTACTGTTTTATTGTTAATCGAAGTTTCCAAACCGTTGTAGATTAGGTCAGCAGCTTCTTGCCAGCCTAGGTGCTCAAGCAGCATTACGCCGGATAGAATAACCGAACCTGGGTTAACAACGTCTTTGTCAGCATATTTAGGAGCTGTACCATGAGTTGCTTCGAAGATAGCATGGCCAGTCAAGTAGTTGATGTTAGCTCCCGGTGCGATACCGATTCCGCCAACTTGTGCTGCTAGAGCATCGGACAAGTAGTCGCCGTTCAGGTTCAATGTTGCAATGACATCAAAGTCGGTTGGACGAGTAAGTACTTGTTGCAACGCGATATCAGCAATTGCATCTTTAACGATGATTTTGCCAGCAGCTTCTGCAGCTTGTTGTGCTTTGTTAGCTGCGTCAGTGCCTTCCGCTTCTTTAATACGGTCGTATTCGCCCCAAGTGAAGGTTTGTGCAGCGAATTCTTGTTCAGCCACTTCATAACCCCAGTTTTTGAACGCACCTTCTGTGAATTTCATGATGTTGCCTTTGTGAACCAAAGTAACGGTTTTTTTGCCATGTTTGATTGCATATTCGATAGCAGCGCGAGCTAGACGTTTCGAACCATCTTTGGATACAGGCTTGATACCGATACCTGAAGTTTCAGGGAAGCGGATTTTGTTAGCTCCCATTTCGTTTTGCAAGAATTCAATGACTTTCTTCACTTCTGGTGTACCTTCTTGGTACTCGATTCCTGCGTAGATATCTTCAGTATTTTCACGGAAGATAACCATATCTACTAGTTCAGGGCGTTTAACTGGGGATGGAACACCGTCGAAGTAACGAACTGGACGCAAGCACACGTACAGGTCAAGCTCTTGACGAAGTGCAACGTTCAGGGAGCGAATGCCGCCGCCGATTGGCGTAGTCAATGGTCCTTTGATTGCAACGATATATTCACGAATCGCAGTCAATGTATCAGCTGGAAGCCATTCGCCGTATTCATTGAATGCTTTCTCGCCAGCAAACACTTCGTACCAAGCGATTTTCTTTTCGCCGTTGTAAGCTTTCTCTACTGCTGCATCAAGAACGCGTTTCGATGCGCGCCAGATGTCGCGGCCAGTACCGTCACCTTCGATGAAAGGGATGATTGGGTTGCTAGGTACTTGAAGAACACCATTGTCGATCGTGATTTTGTCGCCTTCTGTTGGAAGTGCGTATTTTTCGAATTGAGCCATTATTTATTTCCTCCTAAAGGTTCGTCGGTTTTGCTATGCAAAATCCGCTGTTAAGTATTCGCAGAAAATGAGAACGAACGTCAGGTCCGCTCCCTGCTTCTAGTTAAAAAAAAGATTAACGTTGTTCGATAGGTACGTATTTCGCATTAACAGGACCTACATAATCAGCACGAGGACGGATTAGTCGATTGTCTTGATATTGCTCAAGGATATGTGCGCTCCAGCCAGAAACACGACTGATTGCGAAGATCGGTGTAAACAAGTCACGAGCAATCTTCAATGTAGTGTATACGGATGCTGAGTAGAAATCAACATTTGGTTTCAAGCCTTTTTGGCCAGTAACCAATTCTTCGATTTTGATCGACATTTCGTATAGCTCCATATTGCCAGTCAGCTTACCAAGCTCACGGGACATATGTTGAAGGTGCTTAGCACGCGGGTCGCCATCTTTGTATACACGATGTCCGAAGCCCATAATCTTCTTCTTGTTAGCAAGTGCATCATTGATGTAGCTTTCAACATTTGCAAGAGAGCCGATTTCTTCAAGCATAACCATAACAGCTTCGTTAGCACCGCCGTGCAATGGACCTTTCAAAGCTCCGATTGCGGAAGTAACGCCAGAATAGATATCCGACAAAGTTGCTACTGTAACACGAGCTGCGAACGTCGAAGCGTTAAGCTCGTGGTCAGCATGCAGAACAAGTGCTTGATCAAGCGCTTTTACTGCAACTTCGTCTGGCTCTTCACCGCTAAGCATGTACAGGAAGTTATAAGCGATTGATACACCCTTTTTAGGTGCTACAGGCTCTTTGCCTTCACGGATGCGAGCAAATGCTGCAACAACAGTTGGCAGTTGGGCTTGCAATTTAATGGCTTTAATTTGGTTAGCTTCAGGAGACATATCATTAGCAGACTCATCGTACAGGGCAAGGCTGGAAATAGCCGTACGAAGTGCTGCCATAGAGTTTGTACCTTTTGGATACAATCTAATTTGCGCAATTACTTGATCGGAGATCGTTGCATATTCATCCAGTTGCTTTTGCAACCCTTCAAGCTCAGAGCGGTTAGGCAATTTGCCGTACCACAGTAGATAGGCAACCTCTTCGAATGTTGCATTTTCTGCAAGATCATCAATATCTATACCACGGTATGTTAGCACTCCGTCTATGATGGAGCTGATGGACGAAGATGCGGCGACAATCCCTTCAAGTCCTTTAGTTGCTGTCATTGTTTTCTCTCCTTTGACTTGGGAAGTTTATACAAAATAATGGGAATGTAATCTTTTTCTTACCTAATCATAAATGATTTTGTCATTGAAGTGAACAAAATCGGACATAAAATTGCTTTATCAACGTCATAAAGTTTTTTTCTCTTGACATTTATAAGCTTGCATTTCAGGCATACCGCTGCATTTTTCCCTAAATCACCCCATAATAATCCACCCCTATTTTTCTTTCTTGATCAGAGAAATTCCTTCACTTCATGCTAGCGGACTTTGGTTACGCCATATGGTAGAATGAGGGATAGCTAATTTCTTAAGAACACATTGATTGTTCTATCAAGTATAAATAGGAAGCGGAAAAGGAGTCGGCAGATGACAGATCATCGAATCAGTATTATTGACATCGGTTCCAACTCCGTTCGGCTTGTCGTCTATGAACGGACAGCAAATGGCGCTCATCGAGTCATTGATGGCAGCAAGCGCCCCGCTCGGCTCAGTGAGTGTATCGATGAGAACGGTTTTTTATCTAATGAGGCAATTCATGAATTACTAGGAACTTTGAATCATTTTCGCATGATTTGCGCACATAATCGGAGTAGTCAAATACGTGCTATTGCTACGGCAGCTATTCGCAATGCGGCTAATCGTGAGGCTATTCTAGAGACAATCAAATCCGAAACCGGACTTGCGATTGAGTTATTGAGCGGTGAAGACGAAGCAGCTTATGGTTTTCTTGGGATGATTAATGCCATGGACGTGCAGGACGGCTTTCTTGTAGACATTGGTGGCGGCAGTACAGAGATTTCCTTATTTCACAATCGTGAGCTTGTCCATTCGGTCTCTTTTCCCTTTGGTTGTGTAAGCTTGAATAAACGCTTCGGCATCAGCGGCGATCTTAATGACGAGGGTCTGCTTGCGCTTGAGCAGCTTGTAACAAACGCAATCAAGGAGGTTCCTTGGTTAACTTCTTCCCCCATGCTGCCGCTTATTGGAGTCGGTGGAACAGCGAGGGCACTAGGTAAAATTCATCAAGCAGTTACGAAGTATCCTTTTACCCAAACCCATAATTATCCGATCACTAAGGAAGCTGTAGAGGCATTATTCACGGAGCTGTACAATACTCCGCTTGATAAACGGCGTAAATTCCCTGGGCTTTCCAAAGACAGAACGGATGTCATTGTACCGGGTCTAGCCATTATGCGTCTGTTATTCCGTGCTGTTAGAGCTTCACATTACCGCATTTGCGGCTCCGGACTTCGTGACGGTATCTTTAATGCAACTCGCTTCCCCGGACGCTCTAAACATCGCGACGTGCTCGCATTCAGCATGCAGAACGTCAATGCCCTTCATCCTACCGCTCCTCAGCGGCATGTGATGCAAGTGAATCGGCTTGCTCTTCAGCTATATGATGAGCTGAGACCTATTCATTTATTTCCAAATCGGGTACGTGTTCTTCTAGATGCGGCATCCACTCTATTCCGAATCGGTGCTTCGATTGATTACTATGAATATGCGAAGCATACCTTCTATTTGATCGTCAATTCACATCTTAATGGTGTTTCACATCGCGAGATTCTTATCATTGCAGCGATCGCTTCCTACAAAAGCAAAAGCCGAGTCCGCCAGCAGCTCTTTGATTACAAAGAACTACTCAGTGAATCCGACTTTGAGACTATCTATAGACTGGGTACTTTATTACAGTTAGCTGCAGCACTCGACCGCAGTGAAACACAAGCAATAGGGAAACTCGAAGCTGTCCAAAACGAGCAACAGCTTCTCCTTCATCCGTTACGGTCTAATGGACCACTGACGGTTGAGCGCAAAGAAGTCGATCAGCTCTCCTCTGAATTCAAGAAACAGTGGAAGCTAACTCCTCTTCTCGGCGAACCAGATTACACATAACTTTTCCACTGTGGAATGGATCTTGCTTCAAACTGGCTGCGGAACGGCAATAATTCGTTCTTAACATGAACATAACTGCCGTTCGACTGCAGCTCGCGTGATTTCACATTATCATTTAAATTTAATTGAAGCATGTTTATCAATGTCCTTCTAAGATTAGGGTCAAATACTGGACAGATTAGTTCAATCCTCCGTGTCAAGTTGCGTGTCATCCAATCCGCGCTAGATAAATATACTTCCTCATCTCCGCCGTTCTGGAAATACATCACACGCGCATGCTCCAAATAGCGGTCAACGATGCTAATGACGCGAATATTCTCACTGAGCCCCTTGACTCCTGGACGCAAACAGCAAACTCCACGGACAATAAGTTCGATTTTCACACCTGCTTGTGAGGCTTCGTACAGCTTATCGATCATCTCTTGATTAGAAAGCGAGTTCATCTTAGCTATGATATAAGCGGGACGTCCTGCAGTTGCATTGGCACCTTCCCGTTCAATGAGTCTATAGAGCTTCTCTTTGAGATCCGACGGAGCAACACCAAATGCTTTCCAATCATAAGGAGTTGAATAACCTGTAACCTCATTAAACAATGCAGAGGCATCTCCACCAATAATCGGATGTGAAGTAAATAACCCAATATCGGTATACAACATCGCCGTACTATCATTATAATTCCCTGTCCCAACATGAACGTAACGTCGCAGCGTTCCTTGTTCACGACGAACAACGAGCAGAATCTTAGCGTGTGTCTTTAATCCAACTAATCCATAAACAACATGGCAGCCTGCTTTCTCGAGCTGTCGTGCCCAAGCAATGTTCCGCTCTTCATCGAATCTCGCCTTCAACTCAACAACTACAGTAACTTGCTTCCCTGATTCTGCCGCTTTGGCAAGTGCCTGTACAAGTGCGGATTGACCGCTAACTCGATAAAGAGTCATTTTGATAGCAAGTACATCTGGATCATAAGCAGCTTGAATAACGAAATCCATTACTGCTTCGAAGGATTCATATGGATGATACATTAATACATCACGCTCACGAATCACTTCAAACATATCATCCGTTTCTTCGAACTCATGTGGATACACAGGCTCCATCCGCTCGAACCGCAAATTATCATAACCTGTAATAGCAAGGGAAAACTTCATTAGGAAGCTCAAGTCCAACGGACCGTCGATCTCAATCAGATTATCTTCAATCTCGAGTTCGTCCTTTAACAGATCAAGCGCATAAGGATGCATGCCCTTCGCTATTTCCAACCGAACTGGAATACCCCACCGTCTTCTGCGAAGCTCCTTCTCAATCTCCTCAAGCAAATCCTCTGCGCCATCTTCATTTATCGTCAGATCTGCGTTGCGTGTCAGTCGGAATGAATTGACTGCAAAGGGGGTATAACCGTTAAATAATGTATTAATAAATTGCTCAATAAGATCCTCCAACAGCACAAACTCTGTTTTCTTGCTATTAACCCGCCCTGGAACGGCAACAAATCGAGGCAATATTGAGGGAACCTTGACTATAGCAAACAAAGGCTCTTCATCAGATAGCTCATCATCACGTTTCAACAGAACGGCCAAATATAATTCTTTCGTATGTACAAGCGGAAAAGGTCTACTTTGGTCAACTGCCATCGGCGTAAGTACTGGAAATACAATTTCATGAAAGTATTCAGACACCGCTTTCGTTTGAGCCGTATTCAGCTCATCTATTGAACATAAAGCAATACCTTCTCTTCCAAGACCACGGAACACTTCGCGATAGGTTTTATACTGCTCCTGCACCATTTCCGTTGTCCGTTTAATTAACCTTTTCCATAAACCAGCAGGTGTATAACCTGTGAAATCCGTCTTTGTATAATCCGCTCTAATCTGATCCTGAATACCAGCCATCCGAACACTCATAAACTCATCTAAGTTACTCGATACAATGGCCAGGAACTTTGCACGTTCAAGCAACGGGTTATCAGCTTCCTGTGCTTCTTGCAACACTCGGCGATTAAATTCAATCCAGCTTAAGTCCCGGTTCACATAATGAGACAATTCTCTAGTCATTGCTGTCGCCTCCTGTAAAATGACTCTATTATGCCACATGACTATTTTGGGTGCGTTAGAGATTTGTAAAATTAATGTAAAAAGATTATCTACGAATAACAAATGATCCGTTTCTCATCTTCTTCTCCAGCCAGTTAAGCAATATTTGTCGATAAAAAGGACGCGTGAATGGCAACAACAGCGTTATGCCAATGACATCGCTAAAAAAACCAGGGATGAATAATAATACGCCTCCAAGCAGTACACATATGCCATCAAGCAGCATTCTACCTGGTATTTGACCTTGCTGCATTTGACGTTGTGCCTCTAACCAGACCTTGCGGCCTTCCGCCTGCGCCAAATAAGCACCAATAAAACCAATTAACAGCAGAATGCCAAACGTGGTCCAACCGCCGAACTTCGCACCTACTTGAACAATTCCCCAAAACTCTATTGCCGGGATAATAATAATTGCTGCTATAACCCATTTAGCCATTATGTTCCTCCTGCGTCAACGTTTTAAGAAGATCATACAACTCCGGTAATCCTTTGTCCAAACGAGCGGGACGCCATTGCTCATTCACCCAGACATGCCGTGTTCCACCCGTTACAAGCCTCTCTCCTGGCAAAGCTTTCCCACTGGGAGATATAGAAGGATGATAATCATCCGGTCCCACTCTTCTAATTTCGGATTCAAAAGCGAGCCGAACCGGTGTAAACTCCGATACGCGGGTACAAATGAGTAGTGTGTCGTCATAGCGGGCAGGCAACTCATAGCGACATTGCAGGTCAACCACTGGCAGCAGCAGTCCACCTTCTTCAATCGATTTATAATGATATCCTGCTGTACGGATCAACTCTGTTCGACCAATCTCGAACCAAGTCACATAATTACCGTGGAACACAACTCCCATCTGATCCGTTTCCTGATAACGAACGCGAAGCGGATGTAAGTACCAGGATGATTCTTGACTTGGCATAATCGATCTCCTCCATGTTGGGATAAGAATATGGAACAAGAGCGAAGGTGAATGAATCCACCCTCGCTCCTGTTTCTCTACTAAGTAGAATATGTGATTATTGAATTACATGACTTTGGATTGACCGGAATAAATCACGCCTGTTTCACCGTACAACGTAACTTCCGTTCCGTCTTTCAGCAATTCAGTCGCATTAGAGATTCCTAGAACAACAGGAATACCAAGGTTAATACCGCATACAGCCGCATGGCTTGTAATACCGCCCTGTTCAGTAATAACAGCAGCCGCTTTCTCAAATGCAGGCATATACTCTTTGTCAGTCGATACAGTAACAAGAATGGAGCCTTGAACTGTCTTCGCAATCGCTTCTTCTGGAGTGCGGGCAACAACGATTTTACCAGTAGCTGTTTGGCTGCCGATACCTTGTCCTTGTGCTAGAAGCTCACCAATATGGTGAATTTTAATTAGGTTAGTCGTTCCTGAGCGTCCAACTGGAACACCAGCTGTAATGACAATTGTATCGCCAAGGCTGATCATTCCTGTGCTGTTTGCACCTGCAACAGCGATCTCAACCATTTCATCCGTCGTAGTCGCATTAAGTCCAAGAACTGGTGTTACGCCCCAGATAAGAGCTAGGCGACGCATCACTTTCTCATCATTCGTTACTGCGATAATTGGGGATTTCGGACGATATTTCGATACCATACGAGCAGTGAATCCACTTTGTGTTGATGTAACAATCGCTTTTGCTTTCAAGTCTAGAGCTGAATTCGCAACTGCTTGGCTAATAGCTTCAGTAACCGAAGTTTGCTGTGCATTCGCTTGTTTCGTGAAGATTTCACGGTATTCAAGACCTGCTTCAGCACGCTCAGCAATACGAGCCATCGTTTGAACGGATTCTACTGGGTATTTCCCTGCAGCTGTTTCACCCGAAAGCATAATCGCATCTGTTCCATCAAAAATGGCATTAGCGACGTCACTTGCTTCCGCACGTGTAGGACGCGGGTTACGCTGCATTGAATCTAGCATTTGAGTTGCCGTAATAACGGGTTTACCAGCACGATTACATTTGGCAATCATCGATTTTTGTACTAGAGGTACCTCTTCAGCAGGAATTTCTACACCCAGATCACCACGGGCAACCATTAGGCCATCAGACAATTCAAGAATCTCGTCCAAATTGTCTACACCTTGTTGATTCTCGATTTTGGAAATGATTTGGATATGACTTGCATTATGACGCTCCAGCAATTCACGGATTTCCAATACATCGCTTGCTTTACGAACGAATGAAGCTGCGATGAAATCGATCCCTTGCCCAATACCAAAGATGATATCATTAGCGTCTTTCTCAGTAATACCTGGTAGAGAGATGTTCACGCCTGGGACGTTTACACCCTTGCGGCTTTTAATTTGTCCGCTGTTCACAATGCGGCATAAAATTTCTGTTCCGTTAATCCCTTCAACTGTCAAGCCGATAAGACCGTCGTCGATCAGAATAGTCGAACCGACTTCAACATCGTTAGGCAGATTGGAATAAGAAACAGGTATACGAGTAATGTCACCTAAAATTTCTTCAGTAGTCAGCGTAATTGCTTCCCCTTGAACAAGTTCAATAGGCTCTTCTTTAAGCTTGCCCAGACGAATTTCTGGTCCTTTTGTATCAAGCAATACGGCAACCGATGTGCCTAGTTCAGCATTAGCTTGACGAATGTTCTTGATTCTGTTGCCATGCTCTTCGAAATCACCATGAGAAAAGTTAAGGCGGGCAACGTTCATGCCGGCTTTAATTAGTTTCTTAGTGTTCTCAAGGGATTCACTTGATGGTCCGATCGTACAAACGATTTTTGTTTTGCGCATGTTAGGTATCCTCCGTTTAGTGCTACTAGTTAATCTGAAATTAAAATTACACGATTACAAGCAGCTTGTACAGCAGAAATTACAAGAAGCGACAAGCAAACGATTACACTTGAGCTGACTCAGTTGCTTCGGTTACTTGATCATCTTCCGTAGTCTTTACAGCTTCTAAATCTCCACTCTCATCGATCGTAGATTGTGGAGCTGCTATAGTCTCATTAATGCGAAATTGCCCGATCTTACGGAATTTATTGTAACGGTCTTCAATTAGTTGCTCAGAAGTCATCTCAAGAAGTTGCTGCAAATGGACCCACAGCTTCTCTTTAAGTTGATCAGCTGTAAGTTCTAGATCGCGATGAGCGCCGCCCTGAGGCTCGGCAATAATTTCTTCAATGACTTCGAATTCAAGCAAGTCTTGTGCCGTAAGTTTCATAGCTGCTGCCGCTATATCCGCTTTGGACGCATCCTTCCACAGAATGGAAGCGGCTCCGTTTGGTGAAATAACCGAGTATATAGCGTTTTCTAGCATGAGAACGCGATTGCCAACGCCGAGCGCCAATGCGCCGCCACTGCCGCCTTCCCCAATGACGATACAAATAATTGGAACGCCGAATCCAGCCATTTCCCTTAGGTTACGAGCAATCGCTTCGGATTGACCGCGTTCCTCCGCTGTATTGCCTGGATAAGCGCCTTTCGTATCGATAATGGTTATAATTGGACGATTAAATTTGTTCGCCTGTTGCATTAGCCTAAGTGCTTTTCGGAAACCCTCTGGATGCGGACTACCGAAGAACCGAGCTATATTATCACGCGTATCTTTGCCACGTTGATGGCCAATAACGGTAACGGGAACTCCATTTAGCTTAGCTAATCCGCCTACAATAGCAAGATCATCCGCAAACAGACGATCACCATGGAGCTCGATAAAATCAGTGAACATCGCTTGAATGAAATCAAGCGATGTTGGACGCTGATGATGACGAGCTACATGCATTTTTTGCGCTGGCGTCATTTCGCTGTACAATTCTTCTTCCAATTGCTTGCAGCGCACTTCCAGTCGCATAATCTCTTCGGAGAAATCCATGCCATTGCTTTCAGCCAACGTCTTAAGCGTAGTAATCTTTTCCCTTAAATCACTAAGCGGCTTCTCAAATGGAAGCTTTTGTTCACCCGCCATGGGATAGTCCCTCCCTTACGGTATGCATATCCAGCAGTTTCGCTATGGTGTGCTTCATATCTTTGCGATGAACAACCATGTCTAGTTGCCCGTGCTGCATATTAAACTCTGCGGTTTGGAAATTATCCGGCAGCTTCTGACGAATCGTCTGTTCAATAACAATTCGTCCAGCAAACCCAACAAGCGCACCAGGCTCGGCCAAATTGTAGTCGCCCAGACTTGCGAAGCTTGCCGAAACGCCGCCCATCGTCGGGTCGGTAAACACCGAGATGAACAGACCTCCGGCATTCTGAAACTTAGCAAGTGCCGCGCTTGTCTTGGCCATTTGCATAAGACTAAGAATACCCTCCTGCATCCGAGCACCCCCGGAGGTAGAGAAAATAAGGAGCGGCAGTTGCTTCGCAATCGCCGCTTCGATCGCACGGGTTATTTTCTCACCGACGACCGATCCCATACTGCCGCTGAAAAAGTCAAAGCTCATAACAGCAACTATAACAGGATATCCTTCGATCGTACCTTCACCGGTTACGACCGCATCACTCAAAGTTGGGTTCTTCTTATGCTGTTGCTCCAGCTTGCTGGCATACCCTGGAAACGTAAGTGGATCTACAGACACCATGTTGGCATCGTACTCAAATAAATGCCCGTCATCCAGCGTCATTGCAATCCGTTCCCAAGCATTGAGACGGAAATGATGGCCGCACTCCGAGCATACCTTTAAGTTTTTATCCAACTCTTTGCTGTACTGAATCGTACCGCATTTGGTGCACTTATTCATCAGACCTTCCGGAATTTCGCGTTTCGTGCGTTCCGAAGGAATGGTGGCGTACTTCTTCTTAGTAAATAAATCCTTAATTTGCACAGTTGACACCTCTCAAGGCGCAATAGGTATAAGGTCCGTTATGGCTGCATGATGGAGTTGAAAACTTCTTGAACTTCCTCCAGCTCACCTGACGGAACCAAAATCTCATATTGCTGTTTAGACAGATTAACAGGACGGACCTTAACGAGAAATCCTTCTTCAGTAAGCCGCTTCTTGATGTTCTCCGCAATTTTAGCGGTTGGTGCGATGTAAATGACCGTCCACATTATGGTACCTCCTGAAAACTTTGCTGTAAGCAAAGCTCGCATCTTAAGCATAGCTAAGTCCCGGTAACAGGCCATATGATGTCACCATGATACCATAGTTATAGCGTTTCCGGCAAATCATATTGGTTAGCTTTGGGGTCCTGATGAGCGATTCTCGCAGATGCAGCTGCCGCCAAACCAGCTACAAGATCGTCGAGAAACACATGGATCTTCTCGCCTTTCATGTTAAGCCTTCGTATAATTCCGGGCTTTACTTTATCCAAATAACCGAAGCTAGTCAAGCCAATCATTCCATAAACATTCGTTATACCGAGTGCAAGTGTCTCATCCACTCCATAGAGCGACTCATCCGTTTCCATAATCGATTGTAATGGTTCAGGCAATAATTTACGCTCTGCCAGCTCATCAAGAGCAATCCCAGTGAACAGTACGTATTGAACCTCGCGTTTGCCTAGTACTGTGCGAACGCTTTCCTTGCATTCCGCAATCTGCAAATCCGCATTATAAGGCAACTGCAAAGAATATACAATTTCCGCAATATCATCCACGCTTACTCCGCGCTTTAACAGCCATTTCTCAATTTCGGACGTCATGTCCATCCCTCCCGCATATGCTTGTACGCTATGACGCAACGTAGATTGGAAAAACGGGCTGCATCTTGTATCGCTTCGGCATTTTTCCGCTTGTATCTCTAAATGTATGCAGGAGGATCAGCGGTTGTGCATAGGTTATGTGTTTATGTGAAAATTTATTGGACAGGCGTTCCGTTTCCCAATTAGAATGACCAATTTATTAGTTTGCCTTCGTTCGACTACCTCACGACGATCGTTCCTTGACCAAATAATTTCTCAATTGCACTGAACAGCTGCGGAGAAGGTTTTACACGATAGCTGTCGCTGAGCGCGATTGATCGCTGCTCATGCTCATAGAACAGAACCGTATCCAACACACCAGGATGCTCGGCAAGCAATTGTTTGAGCTGTTCAAGAATAGACGACTCCTCATGCTGAGCAGCGATCTTAATGTACACACGCTGCGGCTTCCGCTCGATAGCTGTTGGTCGTTGTTGCTCTGACTGCGCAGCAGATAAAGGAGTACGGACAGAACTAGAACTAGAACTAGAACTTGTGCTTGACCGAGTAGTTGTTGTCCCTGAAGACTGACTAGCTCCAGAGCCAGACTGTGCGAGGCGAGCAGATGATGTCCCCCGTGCTGCGCGAGCATGCGCTTGGCGCTGCAATCGACGGACCTGCTCAGCAAGGTTCATATCTAAATTTCCGAGAGGGACAACGTCTTCGACGATTAGCTTGAAGTCATCCTCCTGCTGTTGGACAGTGGCTTGCACAATGGCGAGGCCGCCCTTCTCCAGCTTATCTGAACATCGTTTCCATACGGCAGGAAATACAACCGCTTCGACGCGCAGTATCCGATCCTCCAATTCAAGAAAGCCCATCGAATTGCCTTTCTTATTCGTGAAAGGTTTCAATGACACTAGTCGAACCGCAACAATAGCTGGGGCACCATCTGGCGCCTCGCTCAGATCGACCAATCGATCGAGTCCCAGCGGCTCAAGCTGTTCATCTGTTGCATCCAGTGGATGTCCAGACAAGTAAAGTCCCAGCAGCTCCCGCTCCAGCTCCAACTGCTCGCCTGTGGTATAAGCCCTTACATCCGGCAATTCCACATCCCAATTCTGTACCTCATCAAAGCCAAACAACTCAATTTGCAATTCTTCTCGTTCCTTGCGCCATTTCAATGCTGCTTCAACCGTCTCTTCAAGCGCCCCTAATTGCTGCGCCCTATGTCCTGGCAGTGAATCACATGCTCCTGCTTGGATAAGCGATTCCAGTACCCGCTTGTTTACTACACGCAGGTCCACTCGTCTGCACAAGTCGAGCAGACTGTCGAATGGGGCTGATCCTCGCTCCTTCTGCAACGCTTCAATAGCCTGAGTACCAACGTTCTTAACCGCGGCTAAACCGAATCGGACCGCACCTTCTACTGGAGTAAACGTAACACTGCTCTCATTCACATCAGGCGGAAGTACTTCAATGCCCATTCTGCGGCATTCATCCACATACTCCGCGGTTTTCCTCTGGTTGCCAGTGACTGATGCGAGCATCGAGGCCATGAACGGAACTGGATAATGCGCCTTCAACCATGCTGTCTGGAACGCTAGCACACCGTATGCGGCAGCATGTGCCCGCGGAAAACCATAATCAGCAAACCGTACAATCATATCGTAGACGAGATTTGCTTCATCAGCTGTGTAGCCCTCTCCCATACTGCCTTGTACAAAATGCGAACGCTGCTCATCGAGCACTTCACGTTTTTTCTTCGATACAGCACGACGCAGTAAATCTGCTTCACCAAGTGAGAATCCTGCCATGGCTGATGCAATTTGCATAATTTGTTCTTGATAGACAATGATGCCATAGGTGTCAGCCAAGATCGGCTCTAGCGATGGATGCGGATAATCCACCTCTACCAATCCATGCTTGCCTTGAATATATTTGGATATAAACTCCATAGGACCCGGACGATATAAGGCGAGTACGGAGACGATATCTTCGAATTCAGTTGGTTTGAGCTCCCGCAGGACACGTCTGACACCTGAAGATTCCATTTGAAATATACCCATCGTCTCTCCGCGGCCTAGCATTGTATAAGTCATTGGATCATTATCCGGTATTCTACGGAAGTCAATCTCCTTCCCATACAATCCCTTGATCCACCCTAAAGTTCTCTCTAGTATGGACAGCGTCCTTAGACCGAGGAAGTCCATCTTGAGCAGACCGATTGCCTCCAAATGTTCCATCGAATACTGGGTCAGCACGGAACGTTCTCCACCAGCCTGCAGCGGTACATAATGAGTAAGCGGCTCATTCGAGATAACAACACCAGCTGCGTGAGTAGAAGCATGTCTAGGCATGCCTTCGACTTTAATCGCCATCTTCAGCAGCGCATCCGTCTTCGGCTGTCGCTCGCTTGCTTCGCGAAGTCCCTCACTTTGCTTCAATGCCTCTTCCAGCGTAATTCCGAGCTGATTTGGAATCAGCTTCGCAGCGCGGTCCACCTCAGCAAAGGGCACATTCATCGCCCGACCAACATCGCGAACCGCCGCTTTTGCTGCCATCGTACCGAAAGTAATGATTTGTGCTACATGTTCATCGCCGTATTTGGCAGCAACATAGGCGATAACCTCGTCACGTCGCTCATCGTTGAAGTCAATATCGATATCCGGCATGGATATCCGTTCCGGATTCAAGAATCGCTCAAACAACAATTTATATTTAAGCGGATCTACATCTGTAATTCGCAGCGTATACGCAACTAGACTCCCGGCTGAGGAACCCCTGCCCGGTCCTGTACGAATGCCCCGTTCATGGGCAAAGCGGACAAAATCCCAGACGATAAGAAAATAATCACTAAAGCCCATTTTTTCAATAACAGACAGCTCATAGGCGAGTCTCTCTTCTGCCTTTTGACGGAACGACTGATCCCCTGCCCACTCTGGCAATCCCGAATAACGTGCAAGCAGACCATCTTTGCATAATTCAGTCAAGTAAGCCGTCGAAGACATCGCTTCTGGTACTGGCCGGAATATGGGCAGCGCAGCGCGTCCAAATGTCAGTTCTAGATTGCATTTATCAGCTATCTCTGAAGTATGAGCGAGTGCTTCCGGGACATGGCGGAACAACCGCTCCATCTCCGGCTCGCTCTTCATAAAGAGCTGATCCGTCAACATCCTCATACGATCCTCATCATCGACCGTTTTGCCAGTACCAATACATAACAACACATCCTGCACTTCGGCATCTTCGGCCGTTAAGTAGTGCACGTCATTGGTTGCCACTAGTTTAATTCCCGTCTCCCTAGCCAGCTCAATCATCGCCACGCTGACTTTCTTCTGGTCGAGAATGCCATGGTCCTGCAGTTCCAAATAAAAATCATCACCAAATATATTCTTATAGCGAATCGCTGCGGCAAGCGCTTCTTCGCCACTGTCATGCAATAAATGCTGCGAAATCTCTCCATGCAGACAGGAGCTCAGACATATAAGCCCTTCCGAATGTGCGGCTAGCACTTCAGGATCGATTCGCGGTTTATAATGGAATCCTTCCAAATGGCCAATTGAGCATAACTTCATGAGATTCCGATAACCGATCTCATTCTTAGCTAGAAGAATCAAATGATAGATCGGATTATCCTTACGCGAGCCCTACTCGAATCTCGAACC
>JBHGUX010000063.1:0-3847 GCA_048976605.1 Pristimantibacillus sp.
TGCAATTAACGAAACCTACTTGATGAATGAAAAGGGGGCTACTGCCATTGCCGATTCATTTAGCATAGTGCCAAGCAAATACGCCCAGAGAATAAATGAGATTTTCACTTTTATCACGGAAGATCAAGAGTGTTTAAAGAAGGCTATTAACATGATTCGTGAGCTTATTCAGGAAACAGAAAATCTAATGAAAACCAAATCGTGATTGAACTGACGAGGAACGTTAGTTCAATGAGACAGCGATGGTCTAGGACTTTATTTTCTCGTCCATGGCTGTCGCTGTTCCAATTTCTGGGTTTAGTCCAAAACATATTTTACGGAGTCTGACGGAGCGGGAACACGAACTCGAGCGGGGTCTTCTACCGATTGTTCCGAGCGACGAATCCATTAATATCTATCCAACCCATTTTATAAAATTACTTAGAGCTCAAGTAGTGACCCTTGTGTATGGGTGTGACTATCTTGACACAGATTCTGCTGGAGTGTCGTTTATGTGACTCGGAACTTACCTCAGCGGCTCAGGTGTTGGAGAGCGAAGTGTTACCCCGTACATTCTTCCGGTACTCCGTCGGAGGAAACCCTGTTTGCTTGCGAAAGATTTTTGTGAAATGATCCGTATTTTCAAAACCGGTCTGCTCAGCGACTTCTTTCATGCTCAGCGACGTTATTGTGAGCAAAAATTTAGCTTTATCCATCCGTTTGCGCTGCATATATTTAGCGGGTGGCATACCGAAGTGTTTTTTGAAATATTTGATCAAGTAATTGGGGTGGAAGTGGACGGTTTTTGCCATTTGTTCCACGGTAATGCTTTTATGTAGATTGTGTTCGATGAATCTCTGCAGTTGGCCTAGTCTATCCATTTCTTCGGTGCGCTGCAGCATATGGACGGGAACAGATTCTAAATAGCAGGATATAATTTGCAGCAGGATTGCCTTTTCGCGAAGCCGGGATGTTAAAGCAGAATCGTGGAATAGCGCAACAAGCTCTTTAAACCATGCTGTCATCTGCTCGGCATTGCTGACACTCATATAGAGCGGTATGTCCAACCATTGGAATAGATCAAACGAACCGATATGCGCGGTGAAATGGCACCAATATTTAAAATAAGGAAGATTGCTGGTGACGGAATAAGACTGCAGCGAATGAGCGGGCAGCAAGCAAAGTTGCCCTGGACGAGGGTGCAGCTCTTGATCGCCTATATTGATACAGCCTTCTCCGTTCAAAATCCAATATAGTTTATTGTACCCCGGTGTAAAATTATGCAGCCTCCACGATTCGGTACACTGAGTAAGATGAGCTTCCAGGACATGTATCTGAAGGTTTTGAAGAAGATCCGCCAAGAAAGCAGATTGTTGTGCATTCATCATATGTTCACCTGTAAATGTTAATAATGGACGGGTAGAGATTAGTTTCATACATGTCTATCATATCATAGCCTTGATATACTAAAGTAGTGAACTTGAAATAGATTTTTTCGATGTGTGTATCTTATGGCAAGCAAGAATACTATTATTCAAGAACGCACAGAACGGACGAAATGGTTTTTGAATGACCGATTCGGCAAATTCATCTCTTCAAATTGAGTATGTTTAAATTAAGGAATTCTCGTAGGAATCTTAAAACAAGGGGGAGCATGAATGTGTGAAGATTTTGAAAAATTCTCAATTGCCAACTTAAAGCTCTTAGAGCATTACTTGGCAGATGCTATAGCTCCAAAACTGCACATGAATGAGGACTTTATGATTAACATATTAACTACTATAGATAGCTACGCGATTCAAGCAGGGATAGAAGAAATATCAAACATTATACAGTCTTATTCTTTTATTCTGCGTTACATTTTTTATGTCGACCGTAAATTCGCGACAATCAGTGAGGAAATTACTTATATTGAGAAGTATTGGAAATTATTGGGCTATCGGGATCAACATATTAATTTAATTTTGAAGATACCAAACGAACTGAAAGATATCCAAATCCTAAGGTTGAGCCTCTTTCCACTAGTTGAGAATTGCATATATCATGGTTTCAAAAATGGAATTGACGAGAATTGCTATATAGAAATTAAGGCATGCATCTTGCGATCGAATCTAATCATTGAAATTAAAGATAACGGTTTTGGAATACCTGCAGAAATTTCAAATAATATATTCACTAGAATGGAAGAAAGTATCATTAACTCTACATTAAGAAATAAAAAGTCTGGCAATGGAATTATGAATGTACATAACAGGATCCGATTAGCTTACGGCAAAAATTATGGTTTAAAAATTAATACTAAAGAAAAGCTTGGGACCATTATTGGTATGAAATTGCCTCGCTACTGAACTGATTTTGATGGGTTCGAACCTCAAGGCCTGTATGGCTGTACAATTCATACTGATGACGTCATTTCACCAAGATAGTTACGAGTGGATATTACGAATCCGTTGAGTTTGAATCGTTATACGTATGTTGTCCGGGCTATACCACACGGACTATTGGGTGAGTAAGAAAAAAACGCTAAGACGGTTATATCCGAAGGCTTAGCGTTTATTTTCGTTAAAATGTTGACGGAACCCCTTTAAGGGGTGAAGGAATTTCTCGCAGAAAAAGCTTTTCTACGGACAATTTTCAGGTATAGCCGAACTTATAGCCGCAGTCATTGGTTCATTTGCCATCACATTTATTGAACCACTTTCACCTTATGCATTGAATAAGGATCTGGTTTCTATGAGTTTAATGGTTGGTTTTGTATTGATGATGATTCTCGATGTGGCATTGGGTTAACGCAACGTCCCAACACTGGAAGCGTATTAATAAAAGGATTTAGCTTGGAAACAATGCATTTATAAATCGTGTAGGAAGATGGAGGAATAGTTATGGAGACGAAGGAAGAAGATTTTTCAAATGATAGCACCATGGAATCAATCAAAAGTTTAACAGAAAAAGATGCGAAGACTTTCTTGAACCTTATATATGTACTATTGAAAGATAACAGAAATCCGGGCGAACAATTGATTTCAAATGTTTTATCCATTTATGAGAAACAAATACCGAGAGTAGTTAAATCTAGACAGGATAATAATTAATCGCTGCTATTAGACGTTGTGCAGAAAAGATATCTGAATTTACAGATCAATGATCTGAGTAGATAATATCGTTACGCTGACGAGGAACTATAGTGGTGGAGCTCGTCGCGATCCTCTTGGTTTATTAAAGTAATTGGAGAATAGTTTAATATCAGGTGCGGTGAACCGTACCATAAGTAACGGCAAGTTTTTTAGGGTGGACGATCATCCACGGCTGTCATGAAAAATAAAAAGACCCCTAGAAAAAGGGTC
Organism: Pristimantibacillus sp.; assembly: GCA_048976605.1. GTDB lineage: Bacteria > Bacillota > Bacilli > Paenibacillales > Paenibacillaceae > Pristimantibacillus. Next base: position 3,324 of record JBHGUX010000063.1, read on the forward strand.
TTCATGCCCGGGCAGGGTACTTCAGCCTTAACTTCATGGGAACAATCATAATGAAGGTTTAAATCATTTATCGGTCAATCGCATAGCGTAGTTGAACGACGCCACCGCCGAGAGGCTTGCAGTCCAGCAGTTCTAAATGCTTATATTGGTAGTTTTCTTTGTCGATTAAAAGATTTAACCCTTTACCTTCCAAACATGGTGCTACATTGAAAATCATTTCGTCTACAAGTCCTTGGCCCAGAAATGAATTGTGGATATCCGCACCGCCACTAACGAGAGCGGTCTGATGCCCTTTTTGTTGCAAGTAGTCCAAGGCATCCTGAGGCGATCTCGCAACCTTTATGCCAGGGATTTCCGCAGCATTCTTGGAAATCACGACGACGTCGACGTCGCCAAATGGGCCTGGGCCACCGTTGCCGCGCATACCTTCGAAAGTCCGTCGCCCGACAATGAAATTTCCTGCGGCTTTAGCGTGTATAGCGAAGTCTTCCAATGCTTCTTTTTTCGGCGGGTTTTCAGGGGTG
>JBHGUX010000064.1:0-81932 GCA_048976605.1 Pristimantibacillus sp.
ACGCGAGCTGGGTTCAGAACGTCGTGAGACAGTTCGGTCCCTATCTGTCGCGGGCGCAGGAAATTTGAGAGGAGCTGTCCTTAGTACGAGAGGACCGGGATGGACGTACCGCTGGTGTACCAGTTGTTCCGCCAGGAGCACCGCTGGGTAGCCAAGTACGGACGGGATAAGCGCTGAAAGCATCTAAGCGCGAAGCCCCCCTCAAGATGAGATTTCCCAATTAGTAAGACCCCTTGAAGACGACGAGGTTGATAGGTTCGGGGTGGAAGCGCAGCAATGCGTGCAGCTGACGAATACTAATCGGTCGAGGGCTTATCCTAATCAGTTTGCTTCGGCAAGCGACTCAGCTATAAGGTTTCAGCAAACCTTTGTTTCGTATCCAGTTTTCAGGGCGCAACCTGTTAATGCTCGCGTTAACAATTGCTTGACCCACTGCTGTGGGTTTTCTTTATGTCTATGAGTCATTAGCTCAGTTGGTAGAGCACCTGACTTTTAATCAGGGTGTCGTAGGTTCGAATCCTACATGACTCACCATTTCATCTTTATTGGGGATTAGCCAAGCGGTAAGGCAACGGACTTTGACTCCGTCATTCTCAGGTTCGATCCCTGAATCCCCAGCCATTATGCGGAAGTGGCTCAGCGGTAGAGCATCGCCTTGCCAAGGCGAGGGTCGCGGGTTCGATTCCCGTCTTCCGCTCCATCATCTCGGCGCCATAGCCAAGTGGTAAGGCAGAGCTCTGCAAAAGCTCTATCCCTAGTTCGATTCTAGGTGGCGCCTTTATAATAAAATATGTGCCCTTAGCTCAGCTGGATAGAGCGTTTGACTACGAATCAAAAGGCCAGGAGTTCGAATCTCTTAGGGCACGCCATATTTACCCTATGCCGGTGTGGCGGAATGGCAGACGCGCGCGACTCAAAATCGTGAGGGAAACCGTGGAGGTTCGAGTCCTCTCACCGGCATCATAATAAGGTTCATAAGATTGCTCATCGCAGCTTTCTTGTGAACCTTTTTGCTTTACGCGGGAAAGAGTTAATGAGTGGATTGAGGAACAACATAGCGTTACAATGAAAGATAAGGAAGGCCATTAAGGAGGCAAGCTTAAATCCATGACAGCTAATGAACAACCTATATATCGCTTCAGTGAGGCACCGATTTGGGAGCTTCAACGAGCCTATTTCGAAGAGCAGGGAATGAAGGCTTGGCAAAATGATGAGGTGCCGCAGTACATAACGAGTAATCCAATGACAGCAATGGCTTATGCGGAAGTTATATTTGGATTTCTTCAGGATCGGGCTAGTCATGGTTATACCACAGAACCAGTTACGATTGTTGAACTAGGTGCAGGTTCAGGGCAGTTGGCTTTTCATATTATGAAAGAACTATGTGAATTAGTGGAATATGCGGGTATCCCGCTGCCTCCTTTTCGATATGTGATGAGTGATTTGCCTGTCAAAAATATTACCTACTGGCAGCAGCATGCCAGTCTACAGCCTTTTGTTCAGCAAGGACTTCTGGATTTTGCCCAGTTCGATGCCGTACAGGATACAGAACTTCGTTTAACGCAATCCGGCGACGTTATCCGACCAGGCAGCTTGCAACAGCCGGTACTCATTATCGCCAATTATTTTTTTGACAGTATCCCGCAGGAATTGATTTATGTGGATGAGGGCAATATTTATGAGTGTCAGGTTTCCCAACAGCTTCCGGATGGGGCAGATCAACTCACTGTATCAGAAAAACTGGAGCAGCTTCGTTCAGAATATCATTATCGTAGAGCTGCTGAATATGAACAGGAAGCGTACCCTTATAACAACGTGATAGAGCTGTATCGACAAAAGCTGGAGGATGCACATATTCTTTTTCCAGCAGTGGGACTTGCCTGTTTGGAACGGCTCAGTTTGTTGTCGCAATCGGGATTTCTACTGATCACAGCAGATAAGGGAGACCATCGATTAGAAAACTGGGAGTTTGCGGAGCCGCCTCAGTTGATTCATCATGGAAGCTTTTCTATAACGGCGAACTACCATGCGATTCAACATGTTTTTGAGCAAAAGGGAGCACTTACGCTGTTCACCACACATCACTATAAAAACTTAAATGTTGGATGTATTCTCATGTTGCATGAGCCATTGAGATACACGAATACACGATTAGCTTATCGCCGGTTTGTAGAACGATTTGGACCGGATGATTTCTTTAGTATGAAGCTATGGTTCGATCAGCATTTGGACCAAATGGATCTATCGGAAATTCTTTCATTCTGGCGATTAGGCGGCTATGATGCTCAGTTGTTCCTGCAGAGCGTAAATCAAATTGCCGATCTGCAGCCTTCTTGCGAGGATGAGGATATGGCAGATATTCGTCATGGCATACGGGTGATGTGGAATGGTTACTACAGAGTTGAGGAAAAGCATGACCTAGCATTAGAATGCGGCAGATTATTGTATCAAATGGATAGCTTCGAGGATGCATTGGTATTTTTTGAACGGTCTATAATGGATCATGAGGCTGATGCGGAAGTACTGTATCAGATGGCGATTTGTTGTTATGAGACCGATGATGAAGCTGCTTCATTGCGTTATGCTCAGCGCGCTTTAACGGTAGAACCGGATCATGAAGGTGCTACGGATTTGATAAAAGTTTTACATAGAATCGGAAGATGAAAGTAATGATCGTTTTGTCTCACTTATAATAATGGCTATGTTAAACTCTAATGTTTATATTTGACCATAAGAAAACCGCCTTCGTTCATTGAAAAGGCGGTTTATTCTATCGTGTCTCGATAGCGTAATAAAGGAGAACATGCTATTTATTTATTTTTCCTTCGTTGATTAACCTTTCTTTATCCTTCAAAGAGAAATCTCCAGGCTCCCAAGTCTCTAAATGTCCGTTTCCTCCAATAATATCTTCATTAATTTGATAAATGGAAGCGTATATTTTCTTTCCTGTTTTTTGTTTTTCTTTCAGCAAGTAGGTTGTTATATAAATTTCTTTATACGGCTTCAAATCAATACCTGCGTTTGTTGCAGGTAGAAAGTTTTTTGTATCTTGAGTTCTTTCACTTATTTTTCCATCAATATGCCAGCCAAACGATTTAAGATATTCAACATGTTTAACATTGTTCTGATCGCTTGGCTCTTTACTGCAACCAATCAGGAAAACAAAACAACATAATGTAAAACAAAGAATAATCTTTTTAAACTTAATGCACCTCCATTTTCCAAATTTTACATTTTGATATTAGACGTGAAGACCCACATGAATGTTGCAAATTTTCAACTATCCTGCCAGTAAAGCCGAAGTTTGGTGTTCGTGTCGGTCACAGTCTGCTTAAATCATATTGTAAGCGGTTACAAAATAAGTTATGCTTAAAGCGGCGATCTATAAATTACATATATTCTCAGCTGCCGGATACTTTCTAGAAGAGGAGGATCTTTGATTGGCTTTTATGCAAACGCTTGCATAAATCTAACGAGATGAGGTTTGCTGAAGCTAAAATAACATGGAATTAGGTCATAAAAGAGTCTTTCAAATCAATATTCAGCGAGTATTGAGAATGGGGGATGTGCAAGCGTTTGTGCGTAATGGGGCAGCCAGCTAAGATTAGTGCTCCAAAATACGAGCAAGAAAGCAAGGATAGTTGAAATCATATCATTCTAATTATTATTGGAGGGGACAAAGTTGAAGTTAAAGAAATGGTGTAGTGCGTTATTATGTTTAGCATTTTTTGTTTCGATTCTCGGAGGAGCGCTTGTATGGCCTCCACAAACCGAATCTGCGGCTGCAGCTGAAGCTGAAGTCGAGGCGGTTACTGCAAATATAAACACAGTGACGATCTATTATTACACGCCTTTTAAAAACTGGAGTACCGTTAATATTCACCATAATGGCAGTGGCAGTTGGACGACTTCTCCAGGCGTTGTAATGGACAATGCTTGTACGAACTGGACGAGTAAAACGGTTGATTTAGGGGCATCCACATCTATGCAGGCTGTATTCAATAATGGCTCTGGAGCGTGGGATAATAATGGAGGCAATAATTATACGTTAAGCACTGGCATCCACCAGGTCAAGAATGGTCAGGTTCTCGCGAATACAGGCAATCCATGCGATATTGTGCAACCGCCTACTAAAGCGACTGTATACTATAAGCCGAATGCAAGCTGGACTACCGTTAATATTCACTATTCACCAAATGGAGGCGCCTGGACTACAGCTCCTGGAGTTGTGATGGAGCAAGCCTGTATGGGGTGGAAAAAGAAAGAGATTGCATTAGGAACGGCTGATGGTTTAAAGGTTACTTTTAACAATGGAACGAACTGGGATAGTAATAACGGTATTAATTATGCGCTCGGAACTGGAGACAGCAAAGTTGAAAACGGGGTCGTATCAACGGGGAATCCTTGTCCTGCAACGATTGAGGATACGATAGCACCTAGCATTCCGACTGGGTTAACGATGCAAAGTGTAACGAGTTCGTCGGCGACTATTTCATGGACGCCTTCCACAGATCATGTAGATGGAAGCGGTGTGGCCAGCTATTCTATTTATCGAAATGGATTGATTATTAAAGCTAATCAGACGACAACCTCCTATACGGATTCAAGCCTAACTTCATCAACGGCGTATAGCTATACGGTTCTAGCTGTAGATGGAGCAGGCAATAAATCAGAGCAATCCTTACCTATATCAGTGACGACTTCAGCAGGTAATCAAGCACAGATTTATTATTATACGAAGACTTGGAGCACAACTAATATTCATTATATGCCGACGGGTTCAACCTGGACGGTTCCTCCCGGCGTATCTATGAATGAAATGGCTTGCACGGATTGGGTCAAAAAGACAGTAGAGCTTGGTGCGGCAAGCGGCATGAAAGCGGCATTTAACAACGGTGCTGGAGCTTGGGATAATAATGGCGGTTCTGATTATAATCTTGGTATCGGTTTAATTACGGTAAAGGATGGAGTTGTTACGGCTAACGCTGCTAATCCATGTGCGCCGCTGCTCCCGGATGAGACGGCTCCATCGGTTCCGATCAACCTTCATGCTGTCGCTAATCAGTTGAACATCACGCTTACTTGGGATGCGTCAACGGATAACGTTGGCGGCAGAGGTGTAGGCGGCTATGAGATTACAAGAACTGGCGGTACGCAAGGTCTGAAGACAATGACAACGACAGTAAATAATTATTTAGATACGAACTTGGAAGCACTAACGTCTTATACGTATACGATTAAAGCTTACGACAAGGCAGTTCCAATTAATCAATCAGCCAGCAGTACTTCTGTATCTGCAACTACAGGTGATGCGCCAATACAACCCGTTGGAGGCACTCCTCTTGGAACAGATATGCGCGAGGATTCAATCTATTTTGTCATGACAGCACGCTTTTATGATGGTGATTCTTCGAATAATCGCGGTGGTCAAATGCATGTATCCAGCGGGAACGCAGCTAACGACGACCCAATGTTCCGTGGAGATTTCAAGGGATTGATGGATAAATTGGATTATATCAAAGCGTTAGGATTCTCTGCTATTTGGATCACGCCGGTCGTATTAAATCGTTCTGATTATGACTTCCATGGTTATCACGGCTATGATTTCTACCGCATTGATCCGCGTTTAGAATCGCAAGGTGCAACTTATCAGGACCTGATTAATGCCGCTCATAACAAGGGAATTAAAATTATTCAAGACGTTGTCTATAACCATTCCAGTCGCTGGGGAGCGAAAGGGTTGTCTACACCTAAGTTCTTCGGTATTCGAGATGCCGATTGGAGCTCGTATTATGATCAATTCATACCTGGATTAGAGTATGATGGACTTACACCTGCCTCGGTATCAGGAAAAGCCTATAATGGTGACCTATGGTCAACAGAAGAACCAGCAGGCAATACATGTGCGAATTGGGGAACACCAACGAATCTCAATAATCAAGGGAAGCGCAACTATAATTGCCAATGGCCAAGTCCTACTTCTGGGGTATTCTCTCCGCTATACTATCATCAGTGCTGGATTGGCAACTGGGAGGGAGAAGACTCTCGAAGCTGCTGGCTACATGAAGATTTGGCTGACTTTAATACCGAAAGCGAGCCTGTACAGGATTATTTAATTGAAGCCTATAACAAGTATATTGATATGGGGGTCGATGGCTTCCGAATAGATACCGCCGTTCATATTCCGCGTGTCACATGGAATCGCCATTTCCTACCGGCTGCACAGGAGCATGCTGTAAGCACCTTTGGCGATAAAGGCAAAAACTTCTTTATGTTCGGCGAGGTTGGCTCATTCGTCAATGACAAATGGAATCGAGGTTCAGTTAACCATTCTGCACAATTCTTTACATGGAAAGAACGGCAGCAGTATAGTGCGAATGATACGTTAGCTGCACTGGAGCAATTTAATTACGAGAACAACTTAGGCACAGGCAACCAGCCAACTTCTACGAATGCCTTTCTATCAGGCAACAACTATCATACGCCGGATCATAGTCAATTCTCGGGTATGAACGTTATTGATATGCGCATGCATATGAATTTTGGCGATGCCAACAATGCGTTCTGGAACGGCAAAGATTCTGACGACAGCTATAACGATGCGACTTACAACGTCGTCTATGTCGAAAGCCATGATTACGGTCCGAACAAATCTTCTACAGCTTACTCAGGCGGTACCGATGCATGGGCAGAAAATATGAGCTTGATGTGGACCTTCCGCGGTATTCCAACATTATATATGGGCTCGGAAATCGAGTTCCAAGCAGGTAAACAGATCGATTGCGGTCCTAGCTGTGCATTAGAGACTACCCGTCGAGCATACTTTGGTGATCATGTTGAGGGAAGCGTCGTCGCAAGCGGCTTTGGAACAGTAAGCTCAGCTACTGGCGAAGTGGCTAACACATTGAATAAACCGCTCGTTAAGCATTTACAACGTCTGAACCAAATCCGTCGGCAAATTCCAGCCTTGCAGAAAGGCCAATATTCTACCGAGAATATCACTGGCAATATGGCTTATAAACGACGTTATACGGATTCGGCTAAGGGTGTGGATAGCTTTGCATTAGTGACAGTAAGTTCTTCTGCTACGTTCAACAGTATTCCTAATGGTACTTATAAGGACGCTGTTACCGGTGATGTGAAAATAGTAACCAATGGTACATTAACCGCATCCGTATCTGGTAAAGGAAATCTAAGAGTGTATGTGCTTGATCTTTCTGGCAATGCAGCTCCAGGTAAAATCGGAGAAAATGGACCGTATTTGAAACCGTAGTGCAAAGGCTCGTATAATCAACATCATCATTGAGATTAAAAGCTAAGCGAAGAACAGTGATTTAATTGCTGTTGATTCTCGCTTGGCTTTTTCTCGTTATGATTGTCTTGCCGTATTTCTCAGAAATAGGGTTGATTTTCTACAACGATTAGAAGATAGTTACAGAGAGTTGATACATTTGATAGGGAGCTGACTGATATGCGTATTGGGGCAATTGAAGCTGGCGGCACGAAGTTCGTCTGCGGCATCGGTGATGAGAACGGCATAATCGAAGATCGGGTGAGTTTTCCGACAGAGCAGCCTGAACAAACGATGAATAATGTGATTTCCTATTTCCAGGGCAAAGGGGTAGAGGCGATAGGGATTGGAACCTTTGGTCCTATCGATATTGATCCATCAAGTGCTACATACGGTTATGTGACAACGACACCTAAGCCCGGCTGGTCGGGATTTGATTTTCTTGGAACATTAAGAAGAGAGTTTGATGTCCCGTTTGGCTGGGATACAGATGTGAATGCTGCCGCATACGGTGAAGCGGTGTGGGGCGCGGCTAAAGGATTGGACAGCTGTGTTTATTACACGGTAGGTACAGGAATCGGCGTAGGCGTATATAGCGAAGGGAAACTGGTTCATGGACTGGTGCACCCAGAAGGCGGACATATTCTAACAAGACGCCACAAAGACGATACCTATGAAGGCTTCTGCCCTTATCATGGCGATTGCTTGGAAGGAATGGCTGCGGGACCTGCAATAGAGAAGCGTTGGCAAGTAAAAGGCAGTGAGCTCTCCGAGGATCATCCAGCATGGGCCATGGAGGCTTATTATATCGGACAAGCCGTTACGAGCACGATTCTAATGCTTTCTCCGAAGAAGGTCATTCTTGGCGGGGGCGTTATGCATCAGAAGCAGCTTTTCCCGATGATTCATGATGAGGTTCGCAAGCAGCTTAACGGGTATGTCAGCGCTAAAGCAATCATAGAGGATATTAATTCCTATATCGTACCACCTGGGCTTGGAGACAATGCTGGATTGTGCGGTTCGTTGGCATTAGGATTAGCTGCCGTTCGACAAGCCTAACAATAATGCATGATGATAAAAGCCAAGCTGGATCAGGGGGGCTGTCTCGTACCCCTGATCCAGCTTGGCTTTATTTGCATCCTTACTTCTGATAATCCTTCGGAGCAGATCCTGTTATCTGCTTGAATAGAAAGGAGACCCACAGCAACGGGCTGCGGGTCTCAAACATATATTTTATAAAGGGGGGGTGAGTTCTATTATAGGCATCTTTTATTAAACCAAGATGAATATTATATGTCGAATTTATTACATTTCGATACTAGCAGCCCAGTGCTGATGAAGGGGAAGACAGTAACATTTTCAGAATATAGATATTTATGAGAATTTTTGATATAAACTAGTTGTAACGAATCAGATTCTTCAATTTGCAAGAGTCATAGCATTAGCATTTTAAAGCTACAGATAACTGCTTGAAGCGGATAGCTAGAGAAAAATGAATAGATAAGGAGCAATAACCATGTGGAACCCGGAATCATACTTACAAGGTCTAACGGGCAATGTTAAGCGGCGAGCAGCCTTTCATCCAGATCGGAATTGGAAGGAATGGAATGAGGGATTGAGGGAGCAATTACGTACCTTATTGGGCGGCTTTCCCTCATTGCCAGCAGAGCTTAAGCCTTCTTTATTGGAGTCGGAAATCTATGAAGATCACATACGTGAACGGGTGGAAATTACGACATATGATGGCTTGCGTATGCCTATGTATGTGTTGATTCCGCGTCACACTGAAGCTCCACACCCAGCGGTTATTGCTTTGCATGGACATGGTTACGGAAGCAGGGAAATTGTTGGCTTAAAGCCAGATGGATCAGAGCGAGATGGTGATCCAGGATTGCATAAAGATTTTGCGTTGGAGCTTGTCCGGCGTGGGTTCATGGTCATAGCTCCTGAGCTTATCGGGTTTGGTGATCGAAGGCTGGAGGAGGACAAGGCAGCAGCCCCTCAGAAGAGCTCTTGTTTTCGCATTGCCGCTCATCTACTGATGATGGGACAGACGATTGCTGGGTACCGCGTCTACGAAACGATGCGAGCGATTGATTATTTGCAGATGAGGCAAGATGCGAATGCGGTACAACTAGGCTGCATGGGAATTTCAGGTGGAGGACTTGTCGCAGCCTTTACGTCTGCACTGGACCAAAGAATTCGTGCAACCGTAGTAAGCGGCTATGCGAATACGTTCCAGGCAAGCATTCTGAAAGTTGGCCATTGCTTGGATAATTATATCCCGGGAATATCATTGGAAGCGGAAATGCCGGATATTATCGGATTAATCGCTCCTCGACCATTGTTTATTGAATCCGGAGATAAGGATAAGGTGTTCCCGCTTGCAGGAGCGCAAGAGGCGTTCGAGCAACTGAAGCGGGTATATGCAGCAGCGGGTGCTAATGAACAGTTGGCTGCAGATTTTTTTGCTGGAGGACATGAAATTCATGGAACGAATGCTTATGAATGGCTGGGACAATTACATAAGAATAAGTAGGGGGAGAATTCATGGAGCTGGGGGCAATATGGACGGTTGCAGCTGATGGAAGCGGCGATTATCAATTTATTCAGGATGCAGTCAATACAGTTCCGGACGATAATACGGAGCGGGTGACTATCCATATTAAGAATGGCATTTATAAGGAAAAGCTTCATATTGAAAAACCATTGGTTAGTCTGGTGGGGGAGAGTGCGGAACACACGATCATTACTTATGATGACTATGCGCTGAAAACCTTCCCTAATGGCGAGCTTTATCATACATTTAATTCTTATTCTGTTTTCATTGGAGCGGATGATTTTCAGGCTGAACGCATCTCATTCATCAACTCCGCAGGAAGAGGGAGCGAGGTTGGACAAGCGCTTGCTGTATATGTAGAAGGGGATAGAGTGAGCTTCAAGCAATGTAGATTTCTTGGCTATCAGGACACGGTATTCACTGGCCCGTTACCTCTGCAGCCAATCGATAGAAGCAATTTCGGTGGACCGCAAGAAGGCAAGCCAAGGAGGAAGCTTCGCCAATATTACGAGGATTGTTATATCGAAGGAGATGTCGATTTTATATTTGGCTCGGCGACCGCATTATTCCATCGTTGTGAAATTTTCTCGAAGAATAGAAGGGTTGAAGCGGATGAAATAAATGGATGGGTAACGGCACCTTCTACTCCCGAGGATGTTCCATTCGGTTATGTGTTTCTTGCCTGCAAATTGACAGGCGATGCACCACCGAGAAGTGTTTATCTGGGCAGGCCTTGGCGTGATCATGCGAAGACAGCCTATCTTCATTGCTGGCTCGGTGATCATATTAAACCGGAGGGCTGGCATAATTGGAATAAACCGCAGGCTGAATCATCGACAGCTTTTGTAGAGTATAAGAACGTTGGTCCCGGAGCGGTTGCAACAGAACGCGTTAGTTGGTCGAGACAGCTGAATGACCAGGAGGCAGAGCTATTTAATCCGGCTAATATTTTATGCGGTGAAGATGGTTGGCTGCCTTATGACAGTACTGGATCAACGAAGTAATATATGTACATAAACAAAAGCCCAAAGAAGCCAGATTATCCTCATGGATAACCTAGCTTCTTTGGCTTTATTGTTGAATTGAAATAACACTTGGATTGAAGTGAGCTGCCGCAAGATTTGGGGACTTGCAGTTATTTGGCAGTGTCATAATTCTGTGGACCATTAGACAGTTTGGTAAGGGCAATTGTGGTTTGCTCACACTCAGCTTAATCTTAAGTTCAAGCTGAAGCTCACGCTCAAACTATGCATGTTTTTCTTTGCGGACTCAGGTTCCGCTATTCTTGCAGATTATTGATTTTGGAGAGTTTAACGGACTTGAGAGCCGCTATTACCTTGGTACATTGCAAAGTGGATAGTTTTCGTGCAATTAACGGATCTGGTGTCCGCAATAATCCTAGAATAGGGGTAGCTGCTATAAATAAGGCCTCCTGAGTCCGCTAACTGCAGCCATATGCAAATCGCGCTGCTACTCTAAGCTTAAACATTCATCAAGAGGATATGGCGGATGACTGGTTATCATAAGCAGCTTCATTAAAGCATACAATCACAGGAAAATCAGTCAGATAAAATACTACAATAACGACTGATAATCCTATAGTTATAGTCTGGATCAGGCCCCTGTCTTCAACAGGTTGCGATCTTCCAGCTTTCTTCGCTGAACCTGAGAAGTTCGAGCTGATGCAGCGACGGTTCCAACGGCAACAATAACTCCTGCTGCCCCGATCCAACTGATGGATGACAGTGAAACTTGCTCCACGACGATCCCGCCAAGTCCTGCGCCTGCAGCCATGCCGAGCTGCAGAATGGAACTATTCAGACTGAGCATAATGCCTGAAGCACCAGGAGCAAGACTTAATAAATGAAATTGCTGTGTTGGTCCCGAAGACCATGCAGCGAATGCCCATAACATGAGCAACGGGAAAATAATGATGGAAGATTGGCCGGCTAAGGAGAGTAGAACTAGAGCAATGGCATGCAGCAGCATACCGCCGATCAGTGTTCGGGGAGCGCCCCATTTGTCGGTGCTGAAGCCTCCGAGTTTGGACCCGATCAGGCTGGCGATGCCGAATGCGAATAGTCCAATGCTCACGCCTTGCTCACTCATTCCTGTAACGTTAAGCAAAAATGGCGAAATGTAAGTATAAGCGATAGAATAACCGCCAATCCAGAAGAAAGTTACCGATAAGGCGATGACGATTCGGGGCTGCTTGAGCAGCTTAAGCTGTTCACGAAGCGGTACGGGTTCTTCGCCATCCGTCCGAGGAATAACGAAGGAAACAAGCAGAATAGCGGCGAGTCCTAGCAGGCCAAGCCCACCAAAGATTAGTTTCCAGTCATAGGTGGAAGCAACGACCCTTCCGATAGGCACACCGACAATTAAAGCGGTGCTAAAACCCATAACAAGCGTGGCGATTGCACTCCCTTGTTTATCGGGTGGAGCTAGCTTGGTAGCCACGGTCAATGCCGTAACGACGAATACTCCGGTACTTAGAGCCAAGACAATTCTTGATATAATCAGAAATTCGAATCCTGGCACGGCAACAGTAATCGCATTGCCAATTGCGAATACGGCAAGTGCGTAGAGCAGCAGCTTTCGCCTTTCCATTCGAGCGGTTACAGCCATGAGGATTGGTGTGCCGAAAGCATAAGCTAACGAAAAGACGGTGATGAGTTGACCCGCTGCAGACACGGACACCCCTATATCCTCTGCAACCTTATCCAAAATGCCTGCAATGATGAACTCAGACGTTCCAACCAAAAAGCTGATTACGGCAAGCATGTAAATTTTCCATGCGTTTGACATGAGTAGTGCTCCTCTCTCCAACTCCACAGTGTTTTTATATTTCTAAATATATAGAAATAGTGTCTAAAAAAAATTACCCTAATAGATAGGGCGCGTATTTCTGCGCCATTTCGCGGTTCACACTATAGTAGATGTACGTTCCATCCTTACGAAGATTAAGCAGGCCGCAATCGGTCAATTGTTTCAGATGATGGGATAGTGTAGATCCCGCAACGGATTCCAGCTTGCTTCCGATATCGGAGCAGCACAAATTTCTCTCCTCGGTAAGCAGAAGAGCAATTTTTATCCGGGTTGGCTCCCCAAGTGCTTTGTATATTTTGACGGCTTGACGTACTTCTTCGTTATCTTCTACTACCATGCTGCCTCAGCTACCTTTACTGTATCATTTTTGACACTATTTCTATATCTGTGGAAATAAAGATATCATAACCTTTCTCTAAAGTAAACGGGAAATATTCCGTAATGATGATTTAGTCAAAAAGAGACCCACAGCAACGGGCTGTGGGTCTCAACTATTTATATTATGAAAAAGGGGGGTAAGTTCATTATAGGCGGATTACATTAAAACTAGATGAATATTAAATTTCATGTTTATTACAAATTTCTTGGTCTAGTCCTAAAACGTACTTCTCCTTGAGAAAGTTAGCCTACATAATTGTCCCTAATTTCTAATAGGTAAGGAAGCTGATTGAAAAAGGCATCGACCACCCTTGGGTCGAAATGTTTGCCGCGCTCTTCTTGCAGCAGTGCGAAGATTCTGTCCAGGTCCCAAGCAGCCTTATAGACTCGATCACTGCCCAAAGCATCAAATACGTCAGCAATGGCGGTAATTCTGCCGTAGAGATGAATGTCCTCGCCTTGTATACCTCTAGGGTAGCCCGTACCGTCCCACTTTTCATGATGCTGTGAAGCGACGATAGCAGCTGCTTGCAGAATCTTCCGCTTGGAGTTTCGCAGCAATTGATAGCCGATATCAACATGAGTTTGCATGATCGCAAATTCTTCATCCGTAAGTTTGCCTGGCTTGAGCAGAATAGCGTCGGGAATCCCAACTTTGCCAATATCATGCATAGGGGAAGCCATACGCAGCAAGCTGGCCTCGCTCTCGGTCATCCCTAATCCCAGTGCGATTTGATAAGAATATTCGGCTACCCGTTTGACGTGATTGCCGGTTTCCTTGGAGCGATTCTCTCCGATTTCTCCCATGACAACAATAATTTCTTTCTGGGTTTCGATGATCTCTTCATGCAGCATAATCGCTTCAAGTGATTTGCCAGAATAAGAGGCAGCTAGTGATAAATAGTCCATGTCTTGCGTGGAGAATGTTCCAGTATCCGTCAGCTTGTTGACCGCTTGATAGGCTCCGATAACTTCACCATCATTATTATGAAAAGGAACGGTTAATACCGATTTCGTATGATAACCGTTTAATTGATCGTATTCGGGGTTATGCCGCGGATCCGAATAGGCATCGTCGATGAAGAGAGGTTGTCCCGTATGAATGGAATGACCGACTAGTCCGCTTCCGTAAGGAATGCGGATTTCTTCACTGCCGTGGGCGACCGTTGTGAACAATTCATTGCGGGCAGAATCGATCAGCCATACCGCGCAGCGATCCGCTAATATCATTTCTCTTCCCATGTCTGCCATAAGAATAAGGACCGAGTGCAGCATGTTTTCATTCGCGATTTTGGCTGTATATTCAAAAATGATCTTTAACATTTGTTCGGCTGTTAAGGAAGACTTAAATTCGAGCATGCTGTGCGCACTCCTTAGATGATCTCGCTAGTAGTTACTCTATCGATTCGCTCGAAATAGGTCGAATTCCTGCATGACAATTGTAAAAAGAAAGAAATAATCAAGTATGGCAGCTAATATGCATACTTGTTAGGCACCAAGCTAGTTCCATGTATTCATTTACAAAATTATATCACTAATGGAAACAATTCCATGATAAACTATTGGCGAATTAATAGTTTCTATTATTTGGGAGGGATATGATGAGGAATTTTGCGAGATTGAAATGGTTGAGAGTAGTTGTTGCATTGTCGTTGGCATTATCCCTGCAAGTAGGATTAACAAGTGAAATGCAGTTTGTTCATGCCGAAGGACCAAGCGATCCAGCGCCGTTTATCGAAGCTAAGATTGTGAATGAAAATGCAGGCAAGAAGGTGCTCTTCGACAATACACACGCACAGACAGCTGGAGCGGCAGATTGGGTTATCGACGGTGCGTTCTCCGACTTTGGCAACGCACTCGCTAATGACGGCTACTACGTCAAGGAGCTTCGCAAAGCTACCCCTTTCAATTATGACGATCTGAGCAGTTATGATGTATTCGTCATCGCAGAACCTAACATTCCATTCAAACAAAGCGAACAAGCAGCCATGGAGCAATATGTGCAGGCTGGAGGCAGTATTTTCTTCATTGGCGATCACTATAATGCAGACCGCAACAAAAACCGATGGGATGGTTCGGAAGCGTTTAATGGCTATCGTCGCGGAGCTTGGACAGACCCGACCAAAGGAATGAGCACAGAGGAGAAAAATGCAGCAGCTATGCAGGATGTGGTCAGTTCAGACTGGCTGAGCACGAAATTTGGTGTCCGCTTTCGCTATAATGCGCTGGGTGATATAACAGCCAATCAGGTCGTAGCACCAGCTCAATCATTCGGAATTACGACAGGTGTATCGAATGTTGCGATGCATGCCGGGTCAACGCTTGCGATTACGGATCCGACAAAGGCCAAAGGCATCGTATACCTTCCGCAGACGAATGAGGCTTGGGGCAATGCTGTCGATCAAGGTGTATATAACGGCGGAGGCATTGCAGAAGGTCCTTATGTGGCCGTATCTAAAGTAGGAGCGGGCAAAGCAGCATTTATCGGTGATTCTTCACCCGTAGAGGATGCCACTCCGAAATATTTGCGTGAAGAGACAGGTGCGAGGAAGACAACTTATGATGGCTTCAAAGAGCAGAACGATGGTGTCTTGCTCGTTAATACGGTTAATTGGTTGTCTACGAAAGAAAGCTACACCGGTCTTGATCAGGTGGAGGGGCTGCAATTAGATCAGCCTACTGCACTGCTTCCATTCGAAGCTCCAGCAGATTCAACTGAACCGCAAGCTGAGCCATGGTCTGCTCCGGCTGCAGGATATAAATGGTGGGATAGAACGACGTATAAGGCAGGCTCGTATGGCGTACCTACAGCTAGCGCCAATGCTTCTTATAGCTTCGTCCACCAAACTCAGCTTCCGAATGTGCAGGATTTCCAAATTCGGGTCGTCGTAGACAATCTTCCGGCGAATACGACGGTATCCGGCTTCAGTACGGGAATCTATCTAACGGGAGGTACACAGGTTGCACTCTTCCAGAAGGAAGACGGCACATGGCCGACCGCCTATGCTTACAGCAGTACGTATAGCGTAACCTCGGATAGTAAAGGTCATGCTTATAAGGATCTGAACGTTCGGATTAAGCCAGGCACATCGGGTGCGGCTAGTCTGCGATTAAGGCAGAACGGAAGCAACCTGATCACGAAGGCTGTTACCTTAGCGAATGTTCCTGCAGAGCCGCTTCCGAGTGAAGAGAATCCAATTCCCGATACGATCACGATTGCGGAAGCTCGCGGTAAAGCAGAAGGTACAACCGTTACGCTTGAGGGCGTCGTAACGACAGAGCCTGGTGCATTTGGCGGGCAAGCCTTTTATATGCAGGATGCAACTGCCGGTATTTATGTATTTCAGAGTCTAAGCGGCTTTCATCAAGGTGATGTGGTGAAAGTTACAGCACCGCTCACTCTATTTAATGCAGAGTTGGAGCTAGCCAATCTAGTGGCAATCGAGAAGACAGGCACTTCTGCGCTACCGATTCCTGCACTAGCAACAGCAGTGAATGATGCTAATCAAGGTCAGCTCGTCGAGCTAAAGAATGTTACGATACACAATATCATAAGCGCAACACCGACTGGCTCATTTGAGTTCGATGCCGTTAGCGGTTCAGTCAGCAATCATGTGCGAGTGGATACGCGGACAGGGCTGCAGCTTAGCAGCTTTCCTTACCAAGAGGGCGATGTAGTAGATGTGAAAGGGATCTCGGCTATATTCAAAGGTGTCTACCAGCTTAAGCCAAGAGGGTTAAGCGATTTTACGGCACAAGCGGATGCGATCCCGCCAGTAACAACAGCTTCGCTATCCGCGTCTCCAAATACGAATGGCTGGTTCAATCAGGATGTATTGATTTCATTAGCAGCTGTAGATAATGCTGCCGGCGCAGTGTCGACACAATATTCGGTTAATGGCGGGAATAACGCCGTTTATGCAGGTCCAGTAACGGTAGCAACTGAAGGTATGAATGATATTAAATATTTCTCAATTGATGCAGCTGGCAATGTGGAGGGCTCCCAATCTCTTGAAGTGAAGTTAGATAAAACGCTGCCTGCTGCGGTGTTGACTCAATCCGGTCAACCAGCTGCCGATGTTCTTGTGACGGATACACTTAAATTTGAACTTGCAAGTACAGACTCCTTGTCTGGCGTTATTGCTGAGCAGCTTCAATTGAATGGACAAGTCATTAACAGCGGTCAATTATTTCAGGCAGCGGATCTAGGACTAGGGGTTCATACGGTGCAGTATAGTGTGACCGATGCTGCAGGCAATCGCTTGGATAATAGTGTCTCCTTCAAAGTGGTAAGCAAGCCGTTAGCAAGCGGAATTCCTGGCAAGCCGGTATTATCCCATAACAATGGACATGACACAGGTCTTAATGATGGAAGCTACTCCGTCACCATGAATCTATGGTGGGGGAATAATGGCTCTGAATTCAAGCTGTATGAGAATGGCGTATTAATCAGTACGCAGAGCTTGACTGATGCTAGCCCTGCTGCACAAACGGCATCCATTGCTATTACAGGCAAAGCAAACGGAACCTATACCTATACAGGTGAATTAACGAATGCTTACGGTACATCAACAAGCAATACATTGGTCGTAACCGTAACGGATGCTTCACCTGGCAAGCCGGTATTGTCCCAAGATAATTGGGATGGAGATGGAAGCTACAAAGTAACGATGAATCTATGGTGGGGAACGAACGGGTCGGAATATCGACTGTATGAGAATGGGCAATTGATCGATACGAAGTCACTTGTTGAAGCAGCACCTCGCGCTCAGAACGCTGTGACAGCAATTACGGGCAGAGCGATCGGCGTATACGAATACCGTTGTGAACTAGTGAACTCTGCTGGTGTGACCTCTAGTGAAACGATAATCGTTAAGGTTGTAAAATAATAAAGAAACAGGGCTGTATCCGAGGTGGTCGATGACTTGATCACCTTGGGGACAGCCCTGTATTCATAAGCTAGAGATCTTCTCTTACACCAGCTTCTTGCGAATAAAGCCTGAGATCATATCAATGACAGTGATCATGACCACGATGCCGAGCAGAATAATACCGACTCGATCCCAGTTGCGTGTGCTAAGCGCGAAGATAAGCGGGGTACCGATACCGCCGGCGCCAATAACGCCGAGAATAGTCGCGGAGCGAACATTAATCTCGAAGCGATACAGCGTATAGGATAGAAAGCCTGGGAGCACCTGTGGAATAACGGCATACCATAACAGCTGCATCCGATTAGCACCAGAAGCGACTAAGGCTTCGACGGGACCGCGATCTATATTTTCGATCTCGTCAGAGAACAGTTTGCCGAGCATTCCTACAGAATGCAAGCCAAGTGCTAGCACACCGGCGAAGGAGCCTGGACCGACAGCTTTGATGAATAGGAGCGCCATGATGATTTCAGGAAAGGTGCGAATAAAGCTCAGCATCATTTTCCCCGAACCAGACACCGCTCTTGATCGACTCATGTTGGTTGCTGACCAGAAGGCGAAAGGAATGCCTATTATGGTAGATAAAAAAGTACCCAGTATAGAGATAGCCAATGTGTCTAGAAGACCCCGCAATAAATCCTCGCCTTCCGGCAAATAGACGAAATCCCAGTCGGGCGATAGAATTCCGGTGATAATCGCTTTCGATATTTGAGCAGCGGTTTCCTTGAAGCCCGTAAACGGTACACCGGAAAAAGCCCATACATAGACAATAGCAAGTGCAATGACAATGAACCAGCGATAGCGATTTTTACGCGGCTTAGGGACGATGGTATGCCATGATTTTGTTGTCATATTAATTTCTCCCGCAGCTTCGTACTTATATAATCAATCAACAGAACGATAGCCAAAGTAAATAAAATAATAACGGAGGTTTTATCATATTCAAGAAAACCTAACGTCACTTCATAGTAATGGCCAATGCCTCCAGCCCCAACAAGACCGAGAATGGCTGCCGCTCGGACGTTTATTTCGAAAGTGTACAGGGTGAAGGAGATGAAATGTGCTTGGATTTGCGGAATGACGCCATACGCGATCCGTTGCAGGGTACTGGCTCCCACAGAGGTCATGGCCTCTAATGGTCCGGGGTCAATAGTTTCTAATGCTTCATAGGTCAGCTTGGCGATAAGACCTAATGAGAAGATAGACAAGGCGAATATACCGGGCAACGGGCCTAGTCCGAATATGGATACAAATATAGCGGCTAATAATAGATCCGGTACTGTCCGCACCAAATTAAGCACGAAGCGAACAGGATAGGTAATCCATTTGATTGCCATAATATTGCTTGCACACAGCAAGGCTACGGGTACTGCAAGAATGGCGCCAATGGTCGTTCCTACCAACGCCATTCGTATCGTTTCCAGCATAGCTTCGACAATATTATCGAAGTAACTCCACTTAGGCGGGAACATTTCTTTCAGTAATTCGAGCATTTCCGGGAGGCCTATGATGAGCTCTCCCAAGGATGACTCCGTTTGCCTAGCGCTGATCCATAACAATAGAAGCAGGAGAGCAGCTGTAAAATAATGCTTCAGCCGCCTCGGAGCCTTTGGACGTTTCAACTCCGCATTCGCACTCATACTACGATATCTCCCAGCAGCTCGTCCCTGTTAATCGGCCTGCCGTAGATTGCGGCAAACACTTCATCGGTGGCTTCCGCTACAGGACCGTCGAATACGACTTCTCCGGCTCTAAGCCCAATGATTCGGGTTGCATATTGTCTTGCCAAATCAATAAAATGCAAATTCACAATCGTTGTGATCCCAAGCTCTTGATTGATTTTCTTCAAATCATCCATGACCTGCTTCGTTGTTAATGGATCTAATGAAGCGACGGGTTCATCCGCTAATATGATCTTCGCTTCCTGGGCCAGCACACGTGATATGGCAACGCGCTGCTGCTGTCCTCCGGAAAGCTCATCAGCACGAGAATAGGCCTTCTCGACAATATTAACGCGGTCCAAGGCTTGGAAAGCGAGGTCAATATCCTGCTTAGGGAATAATCCGAGTATCGTCCGCAAGGTGGAGTGATAACCGACTCGGCCCGCCAATACATTGCGAAGAACGGTAGAGCGCTTCACCAGATTGAAGCTCTGAAAGATCATGCCAATATTGCGCCGGAGCATTCGGAGTTGCTTGCCTTTAGCGTGCGTAATCGAATGGCCTTCAACGCGAATATCTCCCTCGGTAATATCATGCAGTCGGTTGATGGAGCGCAGTAAGGTCGATTTGCCTGCACCTGACAGCCCAACTATAACGACAAATTCACCTTTGTTGATAGAGAGATTAATATGGTTCAATCCTTTAGTCGCATTAGGATAAACCTTCGATACGTTGCGAAGCTCAATCATAGTCTTAGTACTTGTCATAGTCATAGGAGAATCATTCCTTTGGCGTTATCTAATAGAACGATAGCCAGTACGAACGCCGGTTGCGTTCGTACTGGCTTCTGTCAGGTAGAGATTAAATGAAGCATGCGGAAGTCAGTCAGCAATCCTTACTCTGTTTTTACTTTCTCGCCATATTCACGAACGATATCAAAGATGCTGTCCTCGGATTTCACATAGCCTTCATGGGAATAAATATCTTTGATAATGGCATGACCTTCTGGATCGTTGCCGATATCGATGAAGGCCTGTTGAATTTTGGCTACCCAATCCGCATTCATATCAGTACGAGCTGTAATGGTATCATTCGGAATGGGAGCAGTGAAGCTAAGTACACGAGTATCTTCAAATACCGTTGGGTAGTCTTTCATAACAACGTTGCGTGCATCTTGGAAAATAGCCGCTGCGTCCACGTCGCCGTTCAGTACCGCGATAACGCCTTGATCATGGCCTTTGACCGTTATGGCACTAACGTCTTTAAGCGGGTCTAGACCAGCCTCCATTAGTGTGCCTGCCGGCCATACGAAGCCTGCGGAAGAGGTAACGTTCTGGTAAGCAATCTTCTTGCCTTTAAGATCAGCCACCGATTGAACAGGTGAATCCTTCTTCACGATGATCATCGATTTGTAGAAATCAACTAGTTGATCGGTAGGAGCGCCAGTTGCATCTTCAACGCCAAGGCGTTGTGCTTGCAGGATAACTTCTCCTGCACCTTTTTCTTTCGCTAACACATAGGCAGTTGGAGGAAGAAAACCGATATCGATTTTTTTAGAAGCCAATGCCTCAATTATCGTATTATAATCCGTCGAGATGCTTACTTTTACAGGAATACCAAGCTTGTCCCCCAGCAGTTTCTCAAGCGGCTTCGCCTTTGCTTCTAGTGTATCTGCATTCTGGGAAGGAACGAATTGCACGGTTAAGGTTTCTGGAACATAACCAACAGCTTCGCTAGCTTTGGGCGTGCTTTCCGCACCCGTATTTGCTGAAGCTCCGCCATTCGCCGAGTTAGCGCCATTATTGGCACCACAAGCACTAAGTAATGATACGGACAATAATAGGGGCAATACGAATTTACCGAATTTTTTCAATCCAAACCCTCCATATATTTCTATTTTTAATTGCTTGTTTACTATATGAAACTTTTATTAGCACTCCGTAAACGAGGGGATAAGTATTTGTAAAGATAGAATTAGGGCATTAAATATCGAGGGCAGGATGGTATCATTAGCCTCATGACCATTCCAAGACAAGGGAGCTCATATGATGAATAATGAAATGGAATTCAATCTGCTAGTGACTAGTGATATTCACGGACATATCTACCCAACGGACTACCGAACACACGAGGAAAGGCAGATCGGGTTAGCTAAATTAGCGACGTTAATTAAACAGGAACGGAATAAGAATGCCGACTTGATGCTGCTGGACAACGGGGACCTTATTCAAGGGACACCGCTTGCTTCTTATGTCTCCAGCCAGCCGATGGAAGGTATTCATCCCGCTATTGCCGTACTTAACGAGCTTGGATACGATGCTGCTGTATTAGGAAACCATGAATTTAATTATGGGCAGACAATGCTGAGCAAGGTGATAGCTGATTCTAATTTCCCTTGGTTGTCTGCAGGTATTATAGATAAGACTACGAACAGGCCGGCATTCGGCAAGCCGTATAGGGTGAAGTTATTTTCCAACGGGGTTAAGGTAGCGATTCTAGGGGTGACCACCCATTACATTCCCAATTGGGAAGCGGCTGAGCATATTCAGGGTTTGAGGTTCAATGATGCGTTAGAGACGGTTAAAGCTTGGGTGGCCTATATTCGTAAGGAAGAAAATCCAGATCTACTCGTTGTTTCCTACCACGGAGGGTTCGAACGAGACCTAGTGAGCGGAGAGGCTGCGGAGAGACTTACGGGTGAGAATCAAGCCTATGCGATGTGTACTGAAATCGAGGGTATTGATGTGTTAATTACTGGACATCAACATCGTCTACTAGAGGGTGAGGTAGGCGGAGTTACCGTGATTCAGACAGGGTGTAACGGGAAGGCACTGGGGAAGATCAGCATTGTGCTCAACTTAGAGGAAGGCAGATGGGTGGTCAAGGAGAAGCGTTCGGAACTGTTGCGGCCTAATGAAGCAACCATTGCAGATAAATCGGTTATGGCGCTGACACAGGATATTGAGATGGAGACACAAGCTTGGCTTGATCAACCGATCGGACGGGTGATTGGCGATATGTCGATATCGAGTGCGCTTGAATGCCGTAAGGCTGACCACCCATTTATTGCTTTTATTAATCAAGTACAAATGGATGCTGCGGGAGTTGCAATATCCAATACCTCCCTGCTCAGCAACGATTCGCAGGGCTTCAGCTCCACGGTTACGATGAGGGAAGTACTTACGAATTTCATGTATCCTAATACGTTAACGGTGTTGCGTTTAAGGGGACGGGATATAAGAGCGGCGCTGGAGCAGACGGCGGCTTATTTCCAAGTAGGCATAGACGGAGAGATTGAAGTTAATCCGGCCTATCTAGAGCCAAAAGCTCAGCACTATAACTATGATATGTGGGGCGGTATTGAATACGAGCTGAATGCAGCCAAGCCAGTTGGTGAGCGAGTCATTAAGCTGAACCGCAACGGTGAACCGCTAGAACCGGAAGCAGAATACGATGTCGTCATGAATAACTACCGCGCAAGCGGAGGCGGGGATTATGAGATGTACAGAGATCGGCCGGTTAGGAAGGAAATAGCGACAGAGATGGCGGAGTTAGTAACAAACTATCTGCTTAAACATGGCACCATTCAAGCGAGTTGTGATGGAAAATGGAAGGTTATCGCTGATTTATCGTTATAATAAACGTCATTTGTATGAATGTTGCGGAGTCATTCCGTTTACCATCGTATATTTATTTATTTTTTTATTTATGCAGCGTTATTTCATTTAAGGTTTGTCTTCAGATGCGGTCAAAGGTTAGAGGAAGTAGGTTTGTTCAGGGTAAGCCGTCAGCGAGTTGCTGGCGGCTTATTTATGTCTATCGATCAAGTCCCTATGTTGGATATAATGAGGACATCATCTAGTATAGTCGGGTTATATCTAAGGGGGATTGTTTGAACATGAGTATGAATATGCAACGTTCAGGAATCGGTGCGACTGAAGCGCATAGTCAATTATTGAAGGAGAGCTATAAAAGGTGGACGGGAAAGGAGCTAGTATCATCGACTGTATCAGACAACAAGAGCTTAGCGGAACAACTTTTCCAAGCGCCATTTGTTATTTTATCGCATGGGACTGAGCTTGATCCGGTATTGAACTATGGGAATGAGACCGCTTTGCAGCTATGGGAGATGGATTGGGATCAGCTTACGAGTACACCTTCAAGGTTGACGGCTGAACCGATGGAGCGGGATGAACGAGATGCTTTTTTCGAAAAGGTGACCGCCCATGGTTATGTGGATGATTATACAGGCATCCGAGTCTCCAGCAGCGGGCGGAGATTTTATATTTTACAAGCAATTGTCTGGAATTTGATTGATGACGAGGGGATCTATCGGGGGCAGGCTGCGACATTCTCGGAGTATCGGTATATTTGAGGACCCACAAAAGTTAGAACTATGCTGCAATCACTTGGCTTGCTAGGATTGAGGAGTAAATCCAAATTCAATCCGATACCTAGAGAGCGAAGGTGGTTGCTAATGTATATCGAGATACAGTGGATGAAGGTAATTTCCTATTTGTCCTCCAAGCTGGCTTCAGCGAGCCTGTTAACGATCCTTTTTTGGTTAATAACGTCAGGATTTGACCTTTATTCATGGTCAGAGAGTTTAGAAGGACCATTTATTTTGGTTTTTTTTTATGGATATGCAATTGGTTATTCCATGCTTGTGGATCTTCTTCTATTCAAAGTAACGCAAAATTATCGCATCCCGATTGGCCTTTTATTGCATTTCGCTGGGGGCTATATACCCTTCCTGTTCATGTCTAGCGGTGTGTTTATATTTTTGTTTGCTGGGACGATTGGTGCAGCTTGCGCCTTCGTTTTCTATGGAATCGATTATTTTATACGTAAAATAGGGCAGTATTCAATCGTGGTTGCTGTCCTCCTGCTAGGTGTGATAATCACTGTGGCAACGGTGGATTTTACGATTACGAAACAGTGGAAGCTGGAAAGGACAGATACCTCCTACGAGGCTAGCTTCTCTCAGTTTAATGGGAAGAAAGCTATTGTTATTGATGCGGTTAAAGATCAAGTAATTACCTTTTCAGTCAAATGGTTTAATGAGAACGGCGGTGGACACGGGATGCATGTGCTCGACGATAAAGGTGATTATGTTGGAATGAAAAGTTTGGGGAGCAATAAGCAATCCTTCGTTGCGGAGCGAACTGGAGCATACTCCATTATTATAACGGGGGATGAACTGGAAGGATCTGTTTCAGTAAAGTGGGAGATTGAATAATGAGGAGTGTCTAAGGTGATGTAACCTTGGCCGCTTCTTTTTAAATTCAGATCCGTTATGAAGGCTCTGGAAAAATGGATGTGGGGGAAAGGTCAACAGACTGCATGAATGCAGACTGTTGACCAAGTTATATAAATATTTGAAAATGCTATCGCCAATGTTCTTTTCGAAAACCTACTTCACTCGGAAGGTTTTATGTCCTTTTTGACGGATAAGCAGAATTGCGATAATGAGATATAGAAGCATAAGAGTGAAAGTGATGAGCGCGAAAATATAGAACGGGAAGCGGAAAATAATAAATAGTCCACTTGCCGACGATACGGTCATGTTTAACACATGGTATAGTGGATTTTTGATATTGAGCTCCGTAGTATATGGTTGAAGGATATAGTATAGGAAAAGATGATGTGTCGAGAAAAAGATCGACAAGGAAAGGATACTCACCCACAAATACAGCAGCTCTAAGCCTGATGCTTCCAAGCCAGCCGTCAAGATAATAAGGGTCAATGCAGCTCCCAGAGCGGCAGCTATTAATAGATTAAGTCCCGCAATCTTCATCAGTCGAATGCGAAAATGTCTATAAGCGGCATCTCGATAGAAGCTATATCGCAGCAAGCTAAGATCGCAGTTATAGAACATTGCCCTGCAAATTCTTTCTCCAACGGATAGGAAGTACAGTGTAATAAATAAGAAAGAGAAAATAGGTCCAATGTTGATATTCCATTGCGCTACTTGTTGTTTGAACATAAGTGCTCCAGCGATACCGATAGCAGCAAGCACGCCAATAATAACAAGACGCTTGGTTACTGGCTGGCTGATTAGACTGCGATGCCTTGCAAAGAAAATAGTATTCAAATAGGCATAGCCTTTATTGGGATGCAGCTTAGTGCTGCTCTTGTGATCCAGGGCGTAGTCATGATCTTTGGATTGGACGCTTGCTTTATTTGCATCTGTTATCATGCGTCCTATATCCAGCAAGGGGTCATCCCTCTTGGTTGCTGTGTCTACTACGGTTCTATAATCACTGTAGCGAGCTAATTGAACGGCAGCAAAGACTCCCAATGCCAGGACAATAAGAACGAAGGGAACGCTCAGCACGAATGCATCCGTTATGATTGGCATTTGATCGACGAATAGCGGCATGTAAGCGGCAATGCAGCCAAGGACAATAATTATCCATACAATGGCAACTTGCTTGATGAGCACAACTCCTGTTTTTTCAAAAAGCTTAAGATGTAAATATTCGCACAGTACGCGCCACATCGTTAGTACTACTGTCATTAGCAGTGCTTGCCCGAATGATAACTTCAACATTGATCCAAACAGTATCATAGCAGGCAATAAATATACAAAAAAAGCACAATAGCGATAGCCAAGCGAGGCGCGCATATAGAGAGTTGGAGATAATCGCATGACCTTCACGGCTATATATTTTTCACGCTTTGGTTCCAAAATAGCGGTGCTGCTTATTCCTGCGACAATGAAACTAAATACAAACAAGATATGTACAAATAGACTCAACTGATCTGCTGCAGTTAGTGTCTTGCCAAAACTGACGACAGGCAAGTATACGACTAGCCCCACATTGATTATGCGAAGGGCGAATCCCCAAAGCAAACGAATGAATTGCACGAGGATTGAAAAAATCTTTTTCATAGCTCGGTTCGCATAAAGCTCATCATTGAACAGCTTGCCAATGAGGGGAAGCCGTTGCATATAGTAAATAAAAATATTAATTGCAATAGAAACCCGAATCGACATTAAGGTATTAAGAGTTTTCAGCATGGCTCTCGTCCTTTAACAATTCAATCACGCTTCGCTCGAATTCTGGACTATGCAGCAGATCTGACGGAACGGAAGCAAGCTTCCCTTTGTTCAGCACGACGAGTTCGTCGCACAGGTCGGTAGCAAGCTGCAATATATGAGTAGAGAAGATTAGTATATGGTCTGATTTCATTTCGCGAAGCAAATTCTTCATCTCCAAAGCGACAATAACATCGAAGGAGGTAAGAGGCTCATCAAGCAAAATAACAGGCGGCTTCGTAATGAGAAGGAGCAGCATTTGGAGCTTGTTTTTCATACCGTGCGAGTAGCCTTTAATAAGTCGATGCCGATCTTCCTCAGACATGCTCATCATGTCAAAATACTGATCAATGCTCTGGTCGATTTTTGCTTTATCACGGTTAATATCTAGGAAAAATGTTACAAATTCATAGCCAGTTAGAAATTCTGGCAGAATCGGCAAGGAATATACATACCCAATATCCTGCTCACACAACTTGCTAGTGGATCCGTTATTCTCTAGCAGTGCTTGCCCGCTATCTATCTTCGTTTCACCGCTCAGGCAGTTGAATAAAGTTGTTTTTCCGGCCCCGTTACGACCAAGCAGTCCGTAGATTTTCCCCTTCTCAAACGTAAAACCAGCGCCCTGCAGTACTTTTTTATTTTCGAAATTCTTTACAATATTGTCTAAAACTAAATGCACGTATAACTCCCCCGATCCTATGTTTCAATCAGTCCACACACCTAATACGTTATGTAGCTTGTAAAAGTCTCAGCTAGCTGCTTTAGCTTGATGAAGAAAGATAATGATTGCGTAACTGTTAAGGTGGTAAGAAAGTTATCCCGTTTACTGCACTAAATGCAAAAGTACAGTTAGTGAACTGTGCGATGCGGGTTAATGGATGCTGTAACTGCGCACGTACAGTTAGTTTGATTCAAATCGTACCAAAACCCTGTCTAGTCTTTAAATTACATGTACGATAGCAGTTAATAGGCTGAATTGCAGCATTTAGAGTGAATTTAGATGTACGTATGCAGTTAGGGGATAGAAGTGGAATAGCTCGAAGAGGGAATTGTGTTAAAGGCATGTTGGGATAACGGATAACCATATTTTTATTGAAAAATTCTTATAATAAATAAAAGAAGAATTGGCAGCAAAGTAATGCTTATAGAGACAATGGCAAACCCAACCATAAAGTTCTTCCAGAATGGAGTCTCTTTTGCCTTATGGTTATATTGATTCAACATGTCGACCTGCGCTTCAAGCCGAATGATACGTTCCTTTAGAGCATAGATTTCTTCTTGACCTTCTGTCACTTGATGCACCTCCAACAGGTATGTGTTCGGGTAAGGCGAGTAGCTGGCAAACGTTCGTTATATCACGTTCTCTGGGTGTTCATAGATGCGACAATCGTATGCTTAGGATTGAAATCATTGTAGTTCAGAAACAGAGATTCATCAACCCACCAACCCGTACTGCTATTTAACATTATTAATTTCCAAGCCTAACTTAACCCTCATGAGTTGGAATAGTACAGCACTGCAAGGTTACTGAGTAGTAACGGTTAACGTTTGGTCGGATAAAAGCTGTTATAGCACAAAAAAACGCTCACCAGGAGCGTTTCATTGTCAGACTGCTCAATTATTCTGCATCTGCTGGTGGGCGTTTTCCCCGTTGCAGTTCGCGGATAGAGTAGCCAAAATCCATCTGTAGATGAGGATAATCGCGGAAGTTCTTCCAGTCGCCGCCCCAAGTGAAGCCTAGCTTCTTGGCGATGGCCACGACTTCCATCCAATCGGCTTTGCTGTTGCCATTCCCGTCATACTCCAAATCCCAGATGACTTTATCCTCTTTCGTGCGCAATGCAAAATCGATGGCGAGACCATAATTGTGATAGGATTCTCCGCCTCGAACATTCGTTACGACCGCTCCATCTTGACTGCGTCCACGTTCGTATAAGGCATCCTGCTCTTCATTGGTGCGTACGCTGTCGGTAATTAATATGGTGATTCCAATTTTTTTGGTTGCTGCTATGAGCTCTGCTTCCTTGGCGGCCACAATGGGGTGCAACGCGGTAATTGGAATACTTTCACTCGGTTCGGATGCAATATTCAGTGATGGGCTGAATAGTCCGAATGATTCGAGACTACTCCATACAAGAGCGGCAATCATTGCTAAGACCATTAATGTCATCAATTTACTTCGTTTAGGCTTGTTTCGAACCAGACCGCGTTCGGCCGGGCTAGCGACAGGGGACCATTCTTTGTGAGGTATCATAGTAGTAGTAATCTCCTAATTTCGAATCTATCATACTAGTCTATCATAATAATTACGAAGTCACCCCCGACTCAGGTTGGGGATGCTAGAGAAGAAATGTGGAGAATGAGGTGCTTTTACCATGCAATCAACTCTACCAACAGGCAAATATCTGCATTAACAAATGACAAAGCTCCTTAGGCCACAAGCCTAGGGAGCTTTTGTCATTGTCATTGTCATTGTCATTGTCATTGTCATTGTCATTGTCATTGTCATTGTCATTGTCATTGTCATTGTCATTGTCATTGTCATTGTCATTGTCATTGTCATTACCCGTTACTCATTAAGCATTGCCCTTACGAAGGTGAGCTTGCGCGTGCCTTCAACGTACGAGCATATTCGGATGGCGACATTCCGGTCGATTTTTTGAAGTCTCGTGAGAAGTAGTGAATGCTGGCGTATCCGAGAATGCTAGCAATTTCGGTATAGTTGTATTGATGCTCTCGAATGAGAGTCTTCGCTTCTTCAATCTTCAGCAGCTTGAAATATTCCATTGCTCCTGTACCTGTCTGGGAATGAAAAATTTCCTTCAGACGGCTTTTGCCAAGATGCGTTTCTTTGCATAACTGATCAAGCGACAACTGTTCCGACAGTCGTGCTTTCATATATTCCACAATACCGCGAACGATACGCTGTTCCGCTTTCTCGGACTGCATCGAAGAAGGCTTGCGTGCGGTTGTGCCATTATTAGTAGATTCATCTTCGAAATTCCGAATAAGCTGGATAAGCAATATTTCCAGATAGGATTTGATCGCCTGCTCGCTAGCGAACGGAGCGTCAGGATTTCTTATTAGTTGATGGGAAGTGGGATTGTCATAAGGAGGCATGAAAGAATGAAAGCCCTCCTGTAAAATAAGCGACAATAAATCCCGTTCTCTTTTGCCGAGTGACAGGGCTACATTCTCGAACTTTGCCATGAATGGCGACCGGCATTCGAATGAGATTACAATTAGGTTCGGCGGTTTATGTTGATGCCCGACTTGAACCGTATGGAACTCATCTGGCTTATGAAATATGATCATTCCTTGCGTTAGTTCCAGCGTCCGCTCGTCAGCCCGGATCTCTACCGCACCTTTATCTACATATAATAATTCCCAAAAGTCATGCTGCTCGCCTTCGAACACGTACCCCTTCGTATACTCAAAATAATGAAAGGAGATCAGTTTATCGACTGTAAGCAGTTCTTTGAGCGTCAGCCGGTTGAAATCCATCGGTTACGGTCTTCCTTTCGCTAGGCATGTACTACGTTTATATTAACATAATTAATAAACATGCTGTGCAAAACGTCCGGCTTTTTTGCTAAATTCGTTTACTCCTTCTAGCACTATAATAGGCAGTATGATGGTTGAATTAAAGGAGGCCGATGACGATGAAAAAAGGAATTAATGTATGGTCATTCCCAGCAGGCTTGAGTGTGGAAGAAAGTATTAAGCTCGCGGTAGATGCGGGATTTGAAGGAATAGAACTGTCTCTTAATGAGACCGGACAATTAAGTCTGGAAAGCACCGAAGAAGAAATTCGCGGCATACGCAAATATGCAGATGAAGCAGGTATAGCATTATCGAGTCTAGCAAGCGGTTTGTATTGGGATTACCCATTGACAAGCCAGCGTCCTGAGATTCGCCAGAAGGCACAAGAAATTATGAAGAAGCAGTTGGAATTCGCAGCAATCCTGGGTGTGGATACGATTCTAGTTGTTCCAGGTGCAGTTGGCGTTGATTTCATTCCAGATGCTGAAGTGGTTCCGTATGAAATCGCTTATGACCATGCATTGGAATGCTTCAAGAAGGTAGCTCCTGTTGCAGAAGCTTTGAAGGTATCAATCGGCATCGAGAACGTATGGAACAAGTTCTTGTTGTCTCCGCTGGAAATGCGTGACTTTATCGATAAAGTGGGCTCGGAATATGTTGGCTCTTACTTCGATGTAGGTAATGTTGTCTATGCAGGTTATCCTGAGCACTGGATCTCCATTTTGAACAAACGCATTAAGAAAGTTCATTTCAAAGATTATCGTCGTCAAGCTGGCGGCTTGCATGGTTTTGTAGATCTGCTTGCAGGCGATGTGAATTATCCAGAGGTTGTCAAAGCGCTCGAAGCTGTCGGATACGATGACTACGTAACTGCGGAGATGATTCCACCATATACACATCACACGAAACAAATCGTTTATAACACATCTGCATCTATGGATGCGATTCTAGGGAGGACTGACCGTTAATGTTGAAAATCGGACTAATTGGCCTTGGATTTATGGGCAGATCGCATTTGGAGAACTACATTCGTCTTGAGCAGGAAGGCGCACCAATCCAAGTTGTAGCGATATGTGATATGGATCCTGTGAAGCTTGCGGGCGGTTCTGCTGGCGGCAACATCGATACTTCCTCTGAGAATGAAATCGACTTCAATCGGTTCAACAAATATAGCAATGTGCAGGATATGCTGGATAATGAAGAACTGGATTTTGTTGATATTACGCTTCCAACCTTCTTGCACAAGGATGTATCCATTCAATGCTTTAATAAGGGAATTCATGTCCTATGTGAGAAGCCGATGGCGCTTAACGCTGAGGAATGTGATGCCATGATCTCAGCAGCAGAAGCTAATGGCAAAAAGCTGATGATCGGTCAATGTCTCCGCTTCTGGCCAGCCTATGTATACTTGAAGGACTTGGTGGAGAGCGGGAAATTCGGCAACGTGCTGAGCGGTTACTTCTACCGTGGCGGCGGTACACCTTCATGGGGACCATGGGTATTGCAAAAAGAAAAAGGCGGCGGCGCGCTGCTTGATATGCATGTCCATGATACGGATACGATCAACTGGTTGTTCGGCAAGCCTGAGGCTGTATCCTGCAATGGACTTAACGTTATTCCGGGCAGCGGATATGATATCGTATCGACGAACTATCGCTATGATGACGGCAAAGTTGTTAATGCACATGTGGACTGGACGCTTCAAGGCGATTATGGCTTCGAAATGGGCTTTAAAGTCAACTTCGAAGGCGGCAACGTTCATTTCCGTGGTGATGCGGTAACGGTTAATCCGAATGAAGGCGCTGGATTCACACCAGAACTGCCATCCGATCATGGTTACTACTTCCAACTGAAATATTTCATTGATGCTGTAGCAGGCGATCAATCGATTACGACTGCTACACCAGAGAGCACGAAAGGCAGTATCCAAATCTTCGAAGCCGAGCTGGAATCTGCGGATAACCGCGGCGCTTGGGTAAATGTGAAATAATAGCCGCCTAGCGGAAGTTGGTCCAATCCTCTCTGGTGACAGAGAGGATTTTTGCCTCGTGATTTTTGTCACGTATGATAAGATTGATTAAGCAGTTAATAGAAAAGCCGTCTGTATATGCTTAATTAATAACGTTCGAATTAAAGGAGGATCATACATAGATGCGGTATATTTGCGAGTATAGGGATAGTGCGGATGCAGATGACATAGATTGGACTTCAATTGAAGCCATCGAGCTAAGAGATGTCGTGAAAGGGGAGCAGCCGAGACTCGCTACAACAGCGAAAGCATGCTGGACTAGAGAGTCACTGCGGATCCAATTTCACTGTGAGGATGATCATCTTGTAGCAAAGATGGACCAGCATGATGATCCGCTGTACGACGAAGATGTTGTAGAAGTGTTCTTGGATGAGTCTGGTACGGGAAAAAGCTACCGTGAGTTCGTAATCAGTCCTCGCAATGTGGTGTATGATGCGCACATCGAGAATGATCTGCTTGGTTCCTTCCAAGCGAATGTCGCATGGAATGCCGAAGGTCTGCATACGACGATTACACCAGTGGATGATGGCTCATTATCGTGGACATGCGAGCTGTCCATCCCGTTCTCTAACTTCAATCAACCGCCGACAATGGGAACAGAGTGGCGTTGGAACTTGTACCGAATTGATGATGACAAGCAAGGGGAACGCCATTACTGGGCATGGTCGCCGACAGGAGCGATCAACTATCATGTGCCGCAGCGATTTGGGACTTTAGTGTTTGCTGGGAGCAAGTAAAACGCAACTTTATATGATTACATACAAGCTCTCTGAGTCTAAGCACAGAGAGCTTTCTTTGTTGTCCTTTATTAGAAAATCACACTAGGCGGGTCGAGGCAAGCTTCCTAACAAATTCACTATACTGCGCCACAACAGGAAAATATTGTGATATGGTAAGGGGTATAAAAGAGTAGCTTGGAGGTTTAATGATGAATGAAGCATTTCTAATTGATACGGAAGAGAAGCGATTATCCTTACTGACGCAAGCAGAGCGAGCGGTTCAGCTAGCGTTGCAACAGTATGATCTTGGCGGGGAATGCGACGTTCATTACCTCCAATTATCGGATCATATTACTTATCGAATAGAGATAGGGACAGGGTTGCGCCTATTGCTGCGCATTCATCCCGAAGCAACACCGCAAGCAGAAATTCAATCCGAGCTTACGTGGCTGGAAGCCCTGTCGACCCATGAGGGACTCGTTGTGCCGACAGCCTTAACTAATCGGGAAGGTGATTATGTTACAGAGATGGCGACGGAAGAAGGTTTCCGTGGATGGATTACAGTGATGCGGTGGATAGAGGGTGAGCATCATGTCGAAGATTTAACAAAGGATCTTATTCGTAAAATGGGGGAGTTAATGGCTAAGCTTCATGAAGCAACGACAGCCTTTGTTCCATCTGTTGATTTCACTCGTCCTACCTGGGGGCAACAAAGCTTCGAGAAACAATTTGCTCGGCTCAAGCTGCATTATCGGAATTTTATATCCGATGATCAATTTCCGCTATACGAGCAAGCGGCAGACAAAATTATCAATCATTTTGAAAAGCTGAGAGACAGTGATTTTGCATACGGGATGATTCATGCTGATATGCATATTGGCAACTTAGTATTTTACAATGACGAGCCGTATCCAATCGATTTCGGACGTTGCGGCTTTGGTTATGAGCTGTACGATGTAGCGCAAGCACTAGTAGGATTATATCCCATACAAAGACAACAGTTCATTGAAGCCTACAGCGATGTAAGGAAACTAGAAGGAGACTATATAGCTGCTCTAGAGAGCTTTTTCATCATGTCCATTATCGAAAATTATAGCTTCCATGCTCCTAACCCCCTTGAGTCTGAAGATATGATGGCACAACAGCCATACGCTCAGGCATTGATTAAGCATTACTTGAGTGATACGCCATTTCTGTTCAATCGAATTGAATTATCCTGATGACCTTTAACGTTCTCGGGAGGGCGAGATGAAAAAATATACGCCATTTCTCATGTATGGTTTGCTCTATTTGGTTTTGGGCTTTCTTTTGGCTGCAGGTTTTTTCTGGATTGCCTTTATCAGCTTGTTATTGGTTGCGAGGCATTTGCGGCGACAGCCACATCTCAATAAGGGGATTAAATACTTTTACCTATGGTTCAATATAGTGCTCATGTCTGCCCTGTTTCTGGGGATTGGGTTGGGTATCCGCTATTCATTACCGCCCAATATATCTATGTCTTATTCAACGACCACTCTTGACGAAAAAGTGGAAGCTGATCGACAAACGAGGCGAATATCCTACGAGCTCACTATTCATAGTGGTAAATCTGCTCCAATGCTCATTAAGAAGGTGACACCACTTTTCGCTCCACCTTCTGCTCATCGCATTCTATCGAACGATGATGAGTTTGGATTCCATGAAATAATCGATTCTCAAGAATCTGTCGTCCTTCATGGAGAACTAGTGGTTGAGCGAGTAGGAGAAGTGACGGACCCGGATCCGAATAGTATGTGGATCGATCAGTTTAAGTTGGATATCAAACGACGATTTCTTTGGTTCTTCTGGTTATAAGACAGAGGAAGAATATACTAGTCTACCATTATCTTGACGATGAAGATTGATAGGAAGTCTGCTACGATTAGGAGATTGTGAACTCTTTGCTATAAAGGGAGGATCTCCGTGAATCGGATGTTTAGTAGATTTACTGCTGCGACAGTGGCTTTGATGTGCTTCATGAATTTTATTCCGTCGATATCAGCGGAGAGCAATTTGCCTTTCAAAGATATATCGACTAGTTATGCGAAGGAAGCGATTATTCACTTATATAATAAAGGGATAATTGCCGGTACTGCGCCATCGATATTCTCGCCTAAGCAATCCGTAACACGGGCAGAGTTCGTCACGATATTGAATCGTCTACTAGGTATTGAGCCTGTGAATGGTCCGATTTCTCCTTTCTATGATGTACCGAAGAAATCGTGGTATTATGCTTCGATTCAAGCAGCGGTTCAGTTGGGAATAGCGGATGGTACAAGCACAAATACTTTTGCACCAAAGAAGTCTATTACAAGGCAAGAAACAGCGGTATTAATCGTTCGGGCTTTGAAACAGGCTGACTATTGGAGTGGAAGGAATCCGGCGTTCAATGATACGGATGATATTGCTGAATGGGCGATAGACTCAGTTGTGATCATTCAAGAGCTCGGCTTAATGCAGGGTGATGAGAACGGCATGTTCCGTCCGGATGATTCCTTAACTAGGCAGGAAGCAGCGGTGATGATTAATCGTGTGCTGCAAAATTCGAAGTGGGCTGCTGCTTTGGACAAGAGTTCCTCTGAGCGGATTCAGCTTGGCTGGCAGTATGGTCAAACGTCTACACAATTCGAACAAACTGTTCTAAAATCGAATGTAAATACGATATCGCCAAGATGGTATTTTGCAGGGAAATCGGGAACGATAACAGATAACACGGATCAGGCGTTGCTTACCTGGGCACATAAACATAATAAAAAAGTATGGGCGATGGTTGGCAACCGTTCGGACCAGGAATTGACGCATCAAATTTTATCAAACGCAACGGCGAGAAATACGATGGTGAACAACTTAACCAAGCTCGTTCAAAAATATGATCTAGATGGTTTGAATATCGACTATGAGAACGTGGCTCCACAGGATCGAGCGGGAATGACCGCTTTTATTACGTCATTAAGTGCAAAGCTTGATGCTCTAGGCGCGGTATTGTCGGTTAATGTGTCACCAGACCTTGGTACAGATTGGACCGATGCTTTTGATTATGAAGCGCTTGGCAAGCAAGCCGATTATATCATCATGATGGGCTATGACGAGCATTGGGGCGGAAGTCCAAAAGCAGGTTCTGTCTCCTCATTGCCTTTTGTAGTGAATGCGATAAACAAACTTCTGAAGGTCGTACCTGCTTCCAAAACGCTATTGGCATTGCCTTCCTATAACCGCGATTGGGCTTTGAATGATGAAGGAGGCGCTGCGTCTTCTGATGTTTTGTCGATCATTAGGCAAAATGAACTGATTCTATCTTATGGAATGAAGCCATTATGGAACGCTAATGTGGGTCAATACGTCACTTCGTACAAGAAGAACGGTGCGCAGCATCGCATATGGGTTGAGGATGGACGTTCGTTAGCAGGAAAATATAAGGTTGCTGTGAACAATAATCTTGCTGGACTAGCTTACTGGTATGTCGGTGGAGAAAGCTCGGATATATGGATCAGCTTGCGTAATGCAGAACGGTATTATGGTTTACCACTATAAAAGAAATATACAGCAGCAAGAACGGTTATGGTTCTTGCTGAAGGGACTCGAACCACAGGGTGATCGAAAATTGCCTGCTGTGGTTCTTTTTTTACATACGGAATTATGCCAGAATAGATAAGAGAAGCAAGGGGGTGATGGGATGTATACTGATTTCAAGTTCAAGCTTGATCGTCCGGTGTATATTCAGGTGAAGGATTATATACTGCGATTAATCATGAAAGGCGCTTTGCAGGCCGATCAGAAGCTCCCATCGACACGAGAATTAAGCACCTTAATGAATGTTAGTCGTAATACGGTAGTAGCGGCTTATGCCCAGCTTGAAGAAGCCGGGTTCATCTATGCGATGAAGGGCAAAGGGAATTTCGTTGCCCAATCTACGAGCAGCGGTACAGCAGATCATGAACGACTTGAGGATCACAAGCTGGATTGGAAACAACGGCTGAGTTCTTATGCGCATAAAGCCGAGCAGCATGATCTAATGAAGCACGGTATACGTGCGGAAAAAGGTTCGATTTCTTTTACAAGTATAGCACCGGATGAGAAGCTGTTTGATCTTCATAATGTGAAGCGGGCCTTCCTGGATCGGATGTCGATCGAAGGTGAGATCATACTGAATTACGGCTATGCAAAGGGCTATAAACCTTTAATTGATTATTTGCTTCATTATATGGAGAACAAGGGTGTCGATCTGACAGGCAAGGATATTCTCATAACGAACGGATTCACCGAGGGCTTCGATATAACGTTAACGGCTTTGGGCAAAGGGAGCGGCAATGCAATCTGTGAGAATCCGACCCATCATACCGCGATTAAGAACTTAATTCTGCATGAGTTCGACATCACTGGTGTGGATATGGAACCCGATGGCATCAGCTTGCGGCAGTTGGAGAAGGAGTTGACGGAGCGTCCGTTCGATCTGGCGTATCTGGTACCGTCTTATCACAATCCGACGGGTATCGTCATGTCGCCTGAGAAACGAACGGAAGTTATTCGGTTAATGAACAGCTATCAGGTGCCAATTATTGAAGACGGATTTAATGAGGAGCTTCGATATTCCGGTTCCCACGTTGCTCCATTGACCGCATCAGCCGGGCAAGGCAATAACATGATCTATCTGGGCAGCTTTTCAAAAATATTATTCCCCGGCATTCGAGTAGGTTGGGTGCTCGCAGATAAAGAGCTGATTTATTATTTGGAAAGTGTAAAGCGGGCGCGCAGCATTCATACATCGACGCTGGATCAGTCTCTTCTCTATCAATATCTTCATAACGGCAACTTTGAGAAGTACTTGAAACGAGCGAAGGCTGAATATAAAAGAAAGTATGAATTAGCGATTCAATGCTGCAAGGAGTTCATTCCATTGAAGCAGTTGTCCGGAGACGGCGGACTGCATCTGTTCATCGAATTCGAGAAGGACTTTGACACACGGCAATTGCTGACTGAATGCTCACGCAACGGAGTTGTTTTTACTCCGGGTGATATTTTTCATATCGGTGAAGGTCGGGGCAGTAACACTTTGCGGCTAGGCTTCTCGAGAGTAGCGGATGAAGATATTATCAAAGGTATTCGAGTAATAGGTGAAGCAGCAAGAACATTAAGGTAATTATGGTTAGGTATATGATATGATTTTGCAGAGACAAAACCTTGGGAGGTATTACACATGAAAGTCGGAGTCGTCATGGGCGGTATTTCATCAGAAAGAGAAATTTCCTTGCTGACAGGGCAAGAGATGATCGCTAACTTGGATAAAAGCAAATATGAGGTTCAACCGATTGAAATCAACAGTAAACGTGATCTTATAGATAAAGTGGGCGATATTGATATCGCATTGTTAGCTTTGCATGGCAAATACGGCGAAGATGGAACGGTACAAGGCACACTGGAATCGCTTGGCGTTCCTTATACGGGCTGCGGCGTGTTGTCCAGCAGTGTATCCATGGATAAGGACTTGTCCAAAAAGCTAATGCGTTACGAAGGCATTCTTACTGGCGATTGGGTTCAAGTAAGCAGCATGGAGGAGCTGGCGACAGTAGATGTAGAGGGCAAGCTTGGTTTTCCTGTCGTTGTGAAGCCGAATTCAGGCGGTTCCAGTATTGGAACACAGCTTGTGAAAACCAAGGAAGCACTCTCTGCGGCTGTTGAGGATGCGCTGCAATGGGATGATTACGTCATGATTGAGCAGTTTGTTGGCGGTCAAGAAATTACTTGTGCCGTACTGAATGGCGAGATGCTTCCCATCGTAGCGATCAAAGCCAATTCTGAGTTTTTTGACTATACGTCGAAGTATGAGGATGGCGGTGCGGATGAGCAAATTATTGAACTGCCTGCAGAAGTATACGAAAGAGTACAGCATTCGGCATTGGGCTGCTACAAAGCGCTTAAATGCAGTGTGTATGCTCGAATCGATATGATTATTAATGAAGCTGGCATCCCTTACGTGTTGGAAGCGAACACGCTTCCGGGTCTCACGAAGAACAGCCTTCTGCCGAAGAGTGCAGCAGCAGCGGGAATTAAATTTAATGAACTGTTAGATTATATTATTGAGTATTCTTTGGTTGAGAGAAAGAGAGAAATGAAGGAGTAGAGTGATATGAATGGGATGAGTGATTATCTATCGCCGGTGGCAAGAAACATTCCGCCGTCTGGTATCCGTAAGTTTTTTAATGCAGCGGAAGGAAGCAAGGACGTTATTTCACTAGGAGTAGGGGAACCTGATTTTACAACTCCAAGGCATGTTATTGAGGCATGCGAGCAGGCGTTGGATAGAGGTCAAACGATGTATACGCCGAATGAAGGGCTGTTAGAGCTAAGGGAAGAGATTGCTCGTTACCTTCATGGAAGCTTCCATGTGAAATACGAACCTGCGGATGAAGTGCTAGTTACGGTAGGCGGCAGCGAAGCCATCGATCTAGCTTTCCGGGCATTGATTGCTCCCGGGGATGAGATAATCGTACCTGTTCCCAACTATATTGCTTATACGCCGATTACTCATCTCAATGGCGGCGTTGCGGTAGAGGTTGAGACCTTCGCCAAGGATGGGTTTAAGCTAACGGCGGAAGCGTTGCGCAAGGCGATTACACCACGATCCAAACTTCTCTTAGTTAGCTATCCGAACAATCCAACAGGTGCAATTATGACCTATGAAGATTGGCTCCCGATTGCGAAGCTTGTAGAAGAGCATGATCTGATCGTAGTGTCCGATGAAATCTATGCCGAGCTGACTTATGAGCAGACACATGTTAGCTTCGCTTCATTGCCGGGAATGAAGGAGCGGACGCTGCTGATCA
This sequence comes from Pristimantibacillus sp., assembly GCA_048976605.1. GTDB lineage: Bacteria > Bacillota > Bacilli > Paenibacillales > Paenibacillaceae > Pristimantibacillus. Next base: position 39,823 of record JBHGUX010000064.1, read on the forward strand.
GCGGCTTCTCGAAGGCATTCGCCATGACGGGATGGCGGATTGGTTATGCTTGCGGTAATTATGCAATTATCGCTGCAATGCGGAGAATTCATCAGTATTCCGTCTTATGTGCGCCGATTATTGGACAGATCGCAGCTATCCAATCGTTGCGGCATGGGCTAGACGACAAGAATGAGATGGTAGCTGCGTATAACCAAAGAAGACGTGTGTTTGTCCAAGGATTGCAGGATATCGGCTTCGCCTGTCGTGAACCTGAAGGAGCGTTCTACGCCTTTCCTTCGATAAGCGTTACTGGCTTAGATTCACAGCAGTTCGCAGAAAGACTGCTGCGTGAGGCGAAGGTTGCCACCGTTCCGGGCAATGTGTTCGGCCCAGGCGGCGAAGGCTTCATTCGCTGCTCGTATGCAGCATCATTGACTAGCCTTATGGGAGCGCTCGAACGAATGGATCGTTGGGTGCGGACCATTCGCTAAGGTTAATGCCGCCAAAGGGATAGATGCGCTAGACGCATGCTAAAAAGTCCGCCGTAGGGGATAGATGCATTAAATGCATCTATCCCCTATTGGCGGACTTTTAACTTGCTCTCACTTCCCAAACTTCCAACCGAAGATCTTCACATGTACGAGTAGTTTGGTTATCCAATGGGTGAGGATGTAGAGCACGATAAATACGATAAGCAAGGGCTTGAAGAAGAACCATGCGAGCATCCAGCTGACTAGTATTTGCCATGGCTTGAGCTTTTTGAGCAGCTTTACTGGGGACAGGATGATCCGGTAGAACTTGTAGCTCTGTTGAAGCGCCTCCAAGTATTCCTCGCGAATTTGCTCATTATCAGGACGAAGTCGGATTGCATTGCCGAGCAACGCTAGATGCTGGTCATATTCCGAACGCTGTACAGCGCCCCAGGCCAAATACAGGTAGACTTGCTCCGACTCAACTTCCAAGCGCAACGCTTGTCTTTCCAAGTTTCTAGATACGCTGAAATTACGAAGCAAAGCTTCATTATAGCTCAAGAAAGCCATGTAGAGGGGATGCTCCGGTTCAATTTCCAACGCTTGGCGAATTAGTGTATTCGCCTCTTCGCGGTTGCCTTTAATATGACAGAGATTAGCATGTATGAAAAAATAATGCGCTTCATAAGGATCGATACGCTGTGCTTCTATAAGCGCCGAGCGCAGTTCTTTCCATTGTTTTGTCTCATAATAGGCAGCTGTTCGTATAAACCATGCAATCCGATTCTCAGGATCTCTGCGGAGAGCCTCTTGGCACCAATGGTGGGCTTCCTCGAATTTATCCATTTGGAGATTTACCTGAGCCATCATGGCATAAGCATTTGCATCCTCGGGTGCTTCTCGAATGAGAGCTTGTGCTTCTTCAGCGGCTTCTTTGAATTTCTTCCATTTGAGTAACTGGTAGATCTTATTATGACGTATTCCGATTGTATCGAATTGTATAGTCATCGTATTATTTCAACCCGTTTGCTTTCATATAGTCGAGTACGTTCTGATAGTCCTGGTTCACATCGCTAAACGTGGCATAGTTCTTCGCTGTGGCAAACCAATCAAGCGTTGTTGCTTTGCGTCCCTTGGTCGCTTTTCTAAGATCATCCTGTGTGATTGGCTCGATCTCTCCACTCTTAAGCATGCGCTCTAATGCGAGTTCAACCGAATCCTTAACGATCTGCTCCAGGTCTGCACCAGAGAATGATTTGGTTTCTTTGGCGATCTTAGCGAGATCCAGCTTATCTACAGGCTTGCCAGCAAGCTTAAGCTCTAGAATGGTCGATCGTTCTTGTTCTTCTGGAGGCGGTACAAAGATCAGATGGTTGAACCGGCCAGGTCTCCGCAGCGCAGAGTCCAAATACCATGGCGTGTTGGTTGCAGCGATCACAAATACTTGGTCATTGAAGCTTTGGAGTCCATCAAGCTCAAGCAGCAGCTGATTGACGAGCATGCGGTCATGATGCTGATTCATTTGATTGCGGCTGCCGCCCATCGCATCCAGCTCATCGATGAAGATGACACAAGGCTTATTCTCACGTGCTTTCTCAAATAAGTCATGAAGATTATGCTCACTTTGTCCAACATACATGGAGAGTATGGCTTGCAGCTCAATATGCATGAAGTTGGCATTGATTTCACCGGCTACGGCACGGGCGAGAAAGGTTTTGCCACAGCCTGGAGGACCATACAGGAGCAAGCTGCCGCCGGCTTCGCGACCATAAGCTGCGAATATCTCCGGTTGCTGCAGAGGCAGGATGAAGTTCAGGCGAATCTTCTTCTTCACCTCTTCAAGGCCGCCAACATCAACAAAGGTCTCCTTCGGCTTGTCGCTCTCGACAAGATGGTTATCAGTTTTATCGAATCGAATAACCTTTAGCTTATTGCGGCGATGCTCATCTAGATCGTTGCGATCGGACATCGAGACCCATCCTCTCTGGAATATCATTTTCTTTATTTTAACAGATTAGGAGAGCGGTAGTCCTAAAAATCATTATTATCGATTATTCGATGAAAGAGGTACGAATACTGTTCAGCTTGAAGTGGCACTGCGAAGTTTAGTATAAATAGATATAGATGATTAGAACGTGGAAGGAATGGAGGTGCATGATGCCGATTCATATCGGGCTGGCGGGCTGGGGCGATCAAGATCGGCTATATGCGCCTGGCTTGAAAGCGAACAAGAAGCTGAGGGAGTATGCGAATCATTTCCCATTAGTGGAAGTGGACAGTACCTTTTATGCGATTCAATCGAAGGAACGGTTTGCCAAATGGGTAGAGGAAACACCAGAATCTCTACATTTCATTGTAAAAGCATACCAAGGAATGACCGGGCATCAACGGGGGCCAGCAGGGACAGAGGATGACGTGGCAAAGATGTTCGAAGCATTCAGAGAATCGCTTGAACCGGTCATAGAGGCAGGCAGGCTGAAGGCAGCCCTGTTCCAATACCCACCATGGTTTGATTGTACTCGTGACAATGTACGGATATTGCGAGAAGCGAAGCGGCGTATGGATGGTATCCCTTGTGCGTTGGAATTCCGACATCAAAGCTGGTTCACTGCAGAATATCGGGAGAAGACGTTGCAGTTCATGAGAGGTGAGGGATGGATACATAGCGTATGCGATGAACCGCAGGCTGGTCTTGGTTCCATTCCGACGGTGTTGGAAGCGACCGATACCAACATGACGATGGTGAGATTCCACGGAAGGAACGTAAGCGGATGGAATCAGGGCGGTGCGCCGAATTGGCGAGATGTACGCTATCTGTACCGATACAATACGGTTGAACTGCAAGAGTGGGCAGAAAGGCTGCAGCAGCTGCAGCGACAAAGTGAGCATATTTGCGTCATCTTCAACAATAACTCCGGCGGTGATGCGGCTGACAATGCGAAGGAGATGATGGAGTTGCTCCAGCTTCTTCGACCGGATGGGCGAAATCCGATGGAGCCGCTTGAACAACCTGTATTACCGGAGGTTGAACAATTGGATTTGTTTTAAAGCAGGCTGTTCCAAGGGGTATAACCTGGGACAGCCTTTTATTGCGAGACATAGGGCGGGATCCTCCATGGTTATACGAATAATGGTCATGCCTTCCACTTATATATCGTAAGACGGTATATTCTGAACGTGTGGAGGCTGAATGCATGGCATGTACGAATTTTGGAACAGCAAATGCCTATAATGTATTTCTATTTGGGGATCATACTCAGATTAATGCGACATCTGCTGGGCGAGTGGCAGTCGGCGGTAATGCAACATATCAGGATTATTCGGTCGGTAATTCACTCGCGGTTTCGACGACTGACGCACAGTTAGTAATTGCAGGTAACGTGAATATTGTCAGAGGCAGCAATAACGGCAACACGATCATTTCAAGCACTTCAACAGTAACTCAGTATACGATGCAGAATAACAATGGTGTTCCTGGGCAGCCGTTAGTCGATAACCCGATCGATTTTGCCGCTGAGCAATCTTTCTTGCAGTGTACATCAACGGGACTCGCAGCTATTCCTGCCAATGGTACGGTGATCAGCCAGTTCGGCAACCTCGTATTAAATGGTACGGATTCTACGCTAAACGTGTTCACGTTCGACGGGAGCAATATCGAAGGGAGCGGGCAATCGCTGTCTAGCAGTAATCAAATTACATTTAATATTCCTGTGGGCTCCTTTGCACTAGTCAATATTCTAGGCAATAATATTGGGTTTGGAAGCTACAGCATCGTTGTTACGGGTGCAGATGCCTCTGTAGCAGGTACTCGGATTTTGTATAACGTTCCACAAGCGACCGCTTTTTTTCATCAAAATCTAATCATTGTCGGAACCTTATTTGCTCCATTTGCTACTGTAACAGCCAATGGTTCGGGGCAGATCGATGGACAATTGATAGCAGTTGCTTATAATGGCGGAACCAACAGTCTGCAAGAACGTTATTTCGCTTTTGGAGGCTGCTTGCCTGATGTTTGTGCCACAGCGTCTTTGTCAATTACCAAAACCGTGCAAGGCGCTTCTTCCTTTACAGGTGTGCCTGGTACGCCAATCACATTCGAGATTAATATAGTTAATACGGGCAGCAGTACATTAACGAATATTGTCATTGAGGATGATCTTGTAGGGTTCATGCAGACGCTTCCTAATTTAGGACCGGGGCAGAGTTATTCAAATACATTTGAGGCGGTAGTGAGGGATGGCAAGGCAGGGGACCAGTACGATAATGTCGTCTTTGCTCGCAGTGATCAATCAGCGGAGCAAGCAGCAGTAGCAACCGTTATTATAGATGCTTTTCCTATCGACGTTAGCTTCTCAAAACAAGTAAACAAAGTAACCGCACTTCCCGGCGAAGAGGTTCAATACACCTTTTTGCTTGTTAATAATGGCAACTCCGATTTGCAAAATGTAAGCATTTCCGATCCTGTTTTAGGGATTAATCAATTTATCGGCAATTTCTTTCAAGGGCAGCTGTTGACGGTGTCCTTTGTTATTCCAGCTAATGCTGTACCTGGCTCAATTATTGATAACACGAGCAGGCTAATCGCTTCCAATCTGCCTGCACCTGGATTTCTAGAATCGAGCGCTGCCGTACAGGTGACTGAAACACCTTCCTTGAGTATTTCCAAACAGGCGGACTTAAAATTGGCCAGACCGGGTGATACGATAACGTATGTCATTAGAATTGCCAATGACTCGTTAGTCACCACACTGTCGAATATTGTGGTCACTGACCCTTTGCTTGGACTCAATAAAACGATTCTAATGCTGCCCCCAGACTCTAACGTAATCTATACGCAAAAATTGGTAGTGCCTGCGGCGACTCCAGCGGGAGAAACCATAACCAATACGGTAACGGCCCAGTCCACATTAGATGTGAAGAGTGCGACAGAGAATGTACAGGTACGTGCTAATCCTGTTCTGATCGTAGATAAAAGGGCTGATCGCCAATTTGCAAATCCAGGAGAGACTATTAATTATTTAATTACGTTAACCAATGCTGGGAATATAGTATTATCCGATGTTGTGTTGACAGATTCACGTACTGGACTTAGTCAGAGCATTACGCCACTGGCTATCGGTGAGGTCATCGAAATATCAACTAGCTCCGTCATCCCCCTTGATGCGGCGGAGGGAACTCTCATTAAAAATGTGGTGACTGCTCAAAGTACGGCAATTGGAACAGTATCCGCATCTGCCTCGGTCTCGGTTACACTCATTCCGACTCCGCCTGTTCCGATTCCCGCAATGTTGGCTGCTACTGGTTTTGCGAATCGGTCAACGGTATCTCCGAATGAATTAGTTGTATTCACTGGAAACATAACTAACATTTCTGGTATAACAGTCCGGAATATTACAGTAACATCTCCATTATTTCAATACGTGGGGTTAATCGATCAGTTGAATCCTGGGCAGACATTTACGATCCAAGGGACTTTCCCGGTTGCTAATCAAACTACTCCGGGTACTGTTATTAGGGGCACCTTGACTGCATCAAGTTCACAAACCAACTCTGTTTCCGTAGAAGCGGATGTCGTTGTACTAGCTGCTCCGGATGCGACTATAAAACTTACGGTCAATCCTGAAGAAGCGCTGCAGGGTGAAACGGTTACTTACGTGGTAACGATAAATAATACAGGAAATACGATTCTGACGAACACACAAATACGAGACACTTTGCTTTTACGAAGCGTACTGATTAATCAGTTTCTTGTAGCTTCCTTGCTGATGGGACGCGTTAGATTAGCAGTGAAATCCGTTCCCGGAAGTATCGTTGAAGATACCGCAATTCTAACCTCTGATCAATTTGGTCCTATATCCAGCAGTGCAGCATTCTCCGTGTATGGATTAAATGTACAGCTTTCGGTCAATCGTACAAATGCCGCTGTGGGCGAATCGCTTATTTATAGGGCGACGGTGTCCAATCCATCACCCTCAGAAGCGGTGAATACCGTATTAACGGATCTTATACCGCCGTTGACTGCCTTCGAGCCAGGAAGTTTGAACATCAACGGAATTGCATCGCAGTTAGGAAATGTATCGGGAGGTGTTCCGATTGGTACACTTTCGCCAGGAGCCTCTTCTGTGGTTCAGTATACTGTAATTGTAAAAGCTGAGCCAGCGAATAATGTCTTAGTTGCACAAGTCTTCGCTTCGTTTTTCTTTCCTGCTACCATTCGCCAGTTGAGAGGATCATCTCCGTCTAATCGTGTTTCAGTCACCATCGAAGATGATGAAGAATAAAATTAGACAATCTGAATGAATCAGTTGAAGCCCTCAGACTACCCATTGCGTGAGGAGTAGTCTGAGGGCTTTCATTCGATTAAGATAGTCCTTATTTTTCAAATTTACCGTAATCCTTAATTTTTAATGATGCGCTGCAATTTACTTCTACCTGAGGATACACTTGATCCCAATCGAGCTTCGTCCATTCCGAATAACTCAAGCTATTCCTCACATAAGCACCGATTCCAATGCTGTCTACATTATTACGCTGCATAACAGTAATCATTTTTGTAGTTTCCTGTGAGATATAGTCAGATATAAGTTTCTCTAATTTTTTTTTTTCATTATCATTAGTTAATTTCAATTCCCCTATATATTCCATAACAGAGCCTTTAACTTGGAATTGAATATCTACCTTGAATTGCTGTTTATTGTCGATAGAAGTTACTTTCATCGTTCGTTTGCTTAACAATGAACTAAACATAACATGTTCATCAGGTCTGCCTACTTGTCCTAAGTTAATGCTCAGATCTCCTTGTTTGAAACTTCCACGCAGGAAAGCGAAAATCAATGATTTATCGGGTTCGATTTTGGTGATATAACGATCATTGTTGAATAATGCAATTCCATCGATAAGCACTTTACTTCCATTGTCTTTAACGATGGGAGCTACAGGGTCGATTCCATCATCAAACAAGTCTCTCACAAATTCATATAGTGTCATATGAGGGACCGTATTGGCGTTGGATTGCTTCTGCAGCATTCGGTCTACATACTGTCCTGTTCTAGGATGGGTCGCATAGTCTTTCATAAGAAGATCATGAGCACTTCCATTCACAACCGTTACTTTCACCCTTTGTGATATTGCAGGATCTCTCATTAAGGTATCAATGTGCTCGCGCAATCCCTCTTTGGCTAAGCTTATGCCAAATAGATTATTACGCAATTGTCCACTAACTATTATTAATTCAGTCATTCGATCTAATTTGATCTTCGCCTGTTTGATTGTCTTAGCAGTGGCTGTTAATGTTTCTCGTTTAACCTTCCGATCCTCCGGATCGGCTCTAGGGATAGATACAGTAATCAACAGTTGGTTATCGGTCTGCCCTTCTTTTTGTTCTGCCAAATCATAGCTAACGCTTTGGGTGAAGCCAAGCTCTTCTAATATCCGTTGGTCACCGCAACCCATTAAAAAAAATAGGCTGACAATGATACATAAGAGACCGATTTTATGCATTATTTTTAACCCCTTTTTGAATAAGCAGAATCGTGATTAATATAATTGGCAGTCCGAAGGCAATCCCAGTTTCAATGTAACCAACAACTCTTATCCATTCCTCTACTTCATTCAATATATCTGGTATCCAAGCCACGAAGAAGGATGCACAAAGGATAATTGCAGCGAGCCATTTGGTTTTGGCTTTGGGAATTATTCTCCTTAATGTCTCCATTGCTGCCCAAATATACATTACACTTGTAACCACAATACTGAATAATAAAAAGCCAAATAGAAATATTTCAATTCGTTCGATGAATGGGAGTCGCATATACGATAACATCTCTAAAAGAGGGTATTTCATCCTTGTCAGCTGCCCAAAGCTATAGAATCCGAAGGAAATAATACATAAGGGTAAGTAGGTGGCGAATGTGAACAAATTACCTATATAAATAGCACGCATAAACTTCGTGTTTTTTTTGGCAAAGGGGATGAGTATAAGGGCGAGCTCATAACCAATAAATGCGGTGTAGATATCAAGTCCGCCCATGATCATGTCCGTATCTCCTTGGAAGATAAAAGGGGTCAATCGCACAAATTCAAAATCCTTAATGAAAAATAAGTGAATAAGCATCATCCAGATGATTAACCAGAAGAAAATAGTAGTTGCTTTTGAAATTGTGTATATTCCTTTAATTACTAATAAAAAGATGAGAATATCAATAAAGAACTTAAATAACATTGGATGTGTCGTTGGGAACACAAGCATTTGAAAGATGATGACATATTGTTTTGCCACAGTACAGCCTAGAACAGCCCACACGGATATTAGAATCAAATAAAGGGGATACAGCAAGAACTTTGATAGCGATTGTTCCAAAATCTCGAATATAGATCTTCCTTTGCCTAAGCGATACACTAATGCGATTAAAAATATATTAAAGGTGGATATTCCTGCAAAGAGGAATAAAACAATCCAACCATTATAACCATATTTTTCAGCTACAACGCGAGGGAGGCTGAATATGACAACGCCGGTTTGCGTCATGAAGATCAGTATTGCGACATGAAAAGGATATAGTTTTTCCTTCACATCAGTTCCTCCCTCTACTTTTTCATTTTATTTTTCACTTCATTTGGTGACTTTGATTGAGAGGGCCTTTTTTTAAACGACCAAAAGGGTGCTCTTATGAACACATCTAACCAATCTTTGAAGTTCATTGGAGCTAGAGGCGTTAGATAAGAAGTATTCAAGCTGGTAAGACCTGCTAAGCTAATGACAATGAGAGCAATCCCCATCATTAAGCCAAATATGCCTAAAATCCCCGCTAAGAAGATTAATCCGAATCGGATAAGTCGAATCGATGCACTCATGACATAGCTTGGGATGACGAATGAAGCGATTGCCGAAGAGGCTACAGCAATGATCAGAATATTACTGGTTAATCCAGCCTGAACGGCGGCTTGTCCGATCACGATACCTCCAACGATACCAATGGTTTGACCGATCTTGGTTGGAAGTCTGGCTCCTGCTTCCCTTAAGAGCTCTATGGTGACTTCCATAAGTAAAGCCTCGTATATAGGAGGGAAGGGAACTCGACTCCTTGATTCGGTTAAGGTAAGCAGGAGAGCCTCCGGTATCATTTCATAATGAAAAGTCGTTATAGCGACGTATAGGGCTGTAAAAGTAACTGTGATGATAAAGGCAACATATCTTAATATTCTTGTTGCTGTACCCAACGTCCATCTTTGATAGTAATCATCAGGAGATGAAAAAAATTCAAAAAAGGAAGCAGGTGCAGAGAAAACAGACGGACTGCCATCCATGATTCCAACTACCCGCCCAGCGACGAGCTTGGAAACAATAGAATCGGTGCGTTCAGTTGTTGGGAATAGCGGAAATAGGGAGTTAGGGAAGTCTTCGATACATTGTATCAACATGGTGGCATCTTGAATGGCATCCATCTCAATGTCGCGAATGCGTTTCACCAACTCATTGACGTATTCCATATTGGTTATGCCATCTATATAGAGTACGTAGACATCGGTTTTCGTTATCTCCCCAACCTGTAATTTAAGAACTTTAAGATGTGAGCTTTTCACCCTTCTTCGGATAAGAGATAAATTCATAGAAGCATCTTCAACAAAAGCATCATGCGGTCCTGTAATAACGGTTTCCGTCTCTGATTGTTGGATAGAACGAGCCTCGGGTCTATATACGTTAATTAAATAGGTGTTGCCTTGATGGAAAATAGCAACGGACCCATCTAATATTCCCTCGATAAGCACTTTGGAGTCTGATATTTTCTTGTACTGAGATCTACGAAGCAATAGCACAACTTCATCCGCTTGGATATTTGTAAAAGGGATGGCAACATCACGTGTAAACTCATCACTTCCGATCAAATGTCCAAAATAAATTAAATCGACATGTATCTCCGGCAATTCTCGGTGAACTAGATCAATACAATCCTTAAAGTTATCTAGTGTATGCGGTAAAGAGGAAGTCTGGTTCTCCTGTTCTGGAATAGGCTGTTTTTTGTTGTTCTCTGAACGGTATTTATTCTTGGCATTTGAACGAAACATACGTTGAAAAATAGTCATTGATTGCCCTCGCTCCATGAAACACGATATATTCCAACTTTAATGTTTGCATTTTCAAGGGATTTATACCCATTCATTGTTTGTCTTACGAAATCGTACAAGGAATCGAAGAACCTAATCAATCAGTTGGAATATGAGTAATTCTTAGAAGAACACGAGCATATAAAGTTTCAACTGCCCGATAAATGGTTACTTCAATTATTGTAGAAAATTTCACCAAGGAGGCGGTCCCTTCGAATACTTTCTGGCATTATCGCACAATCCTGCGAGACCGGACTGAAAGCTTATACCGGCTCATCAAGGAGTGGATGGCCGAACAAAAGGCGATTCGAATGGGCTATCTGGCGATTAGCTGGATCTCGTTCGCCGTTTTAATCTTTAGTTTGTTTTATTTCAAAGAATCCCGCACCATGCTTGTTCAGTACTTATGGTCCTTCTACGTTCTTCTACAATTTTGGATACTTTGCCGCAGTAAAACGCTGCCGTGGAAAATGGTCTCCCTGTTCGTTATCGCCTCCGTTATCTTTGTCATTCCTTTTACTGCATTGACGATCAACTTCGCACACCTGCTGTTCGGAGGCAATCCGATGGACGAGTGGTCACAAGCTGTACTTACTCCTATCGTGGAGGAGCTGTGGAAGCTGCTTCCACTCGGCGTATTCCTGCTGTTCTCTCGTCGCGCTTCTTCCCTCAGTCTTGGCGATTACGCCTTAATCGGAGGCGCTGCCGGAGTTGGGTTTCAATTGGCTGAAGAAACAGCGCGTAGATGGCTGAATTCAGGTATGATAGGAGATAGGTTCGGATACAGCTTCTCCATATTTGAAGGGGAAACCATTCACTGGGACTTGTTCGCTCTGTTCCCGGGTCGATTCGAGGAAAGCCTATTTCCAACCTTAATGTCAGTCAGCCATCCCGTTCATACGGCACTCGTAGCGCTCGGCATCGGGATTGCCTATCGGCTTCGGCATCGGCTAACCCGTATGTCGTTTATTATCCCAATCATTTTCCTATTCTGGGCTATTCTTGACCATATGTCGTTTAATGGCCGTATGTCCCAATCTAAGTTTTTTGACATGATAGAGGTTGTTCACGATTGGACGGGAAACGGCTATAAAACACGCAATACTTTTCTACTTCTGCTGGGAGGCTCCTTAATCGCCGATTATTGGTCCCTCAACCGCCTGCGAAAAAGCCTCCCCATGCTGCAGGGAGAGCGGTGGATCAATCCGTTCTCTGAGCTGTGGTGCACGATTCGTGCCTCGGCGGTTGAACGGGGGAAATTCATCCAGCTTCTGGACTTTTATCGGGAACGGCGTGAGCTCGGTTTTATATCCTTGTACGGCAAGGCGGAGGTAACAGTCCGACTGGAGAAAATCAGGGAAAAGGTCTGGCTCTCCGCCCAAAATTTAGCCATGGCTGCCGCAATTCTAGTGGCTGTTGGTCTGGTAACCAGCATGGTCTTTCCCTCCTATTCAGTCAGCGGTGCCAGCGACGCCTGCTTTGCCTGTCAGTTCGACTCCTTGCAGGATTGGTGGGACCGGCGCGGTGATAACGTGAAAGTGGCACTTCTTATCGGCGCATTCTCCCTTGCTCTTCTGTTTACAGGCTTTTTGCCAGCGCTTGGGTTTGCGCTAACCGCCGCCAGCGTTGCAGGCAGCGGTAAAGAAATTGCCAGCTATATCCGAAATCCTAAGAAGCTCTTGACACCGGAGAATGCAATCGCTGTCGTTGCTGCTATCGCCCTACGGTTTCTGCCGGTCGGCGCATTGCTGAGAGGCGGTGCCAAGCGGGGGAGCGACCTATGGAAGCGAATAAAGAAGTCCGGCACACCCAACAAAAACATCCCGCCCAAATATTCAAGCCCATACAGTAGAGCGCAGCATGCGAAATACAAAGAGCTGCTTCATGCACAGCAGGCGGCCAACCCCGTAATTGACAGCTTGCGGCAAACCGGCAAACTGCCTGCGCACTACGTGGATAAAGCGACAGCGGGCAATAGCGGTTGGAAGCCTGGAAAAGCGCTGAACAACAAAGTTCCGGGCGGCCAGATTGGCGGGGATGTTTTTCAGAATACGACCAAAGTACTCCCGGATGCTCCAGGAAGGGTCTGGCATGAAGCAGACATCGGGTTGTCCAATACTATGTCCCGCGCCAAGCAGCCCGGGACCAGACTACTGTATTCCAATGATGGACTCCTGTATATTTCAGTGGATCACTACAAAACCGTTCATGCGATCGGAACTTACAAGTAAAGGAAGGATACTATGAATCAAATGGATGACGAAGAAAGAAAAGAAAGGGTTGAACTGGAGGTCGGGTCTATTCGCAATTCCGGGGAACTCCATTTGCTCTTGCAAGAAGGACTCGATTTTCCGGACTATTACGGCATGAACTGGGATGCGTTCTGGGATGCTATCACCGGTCTCGTGGAACTGCCTGAAACGGTTGTATTCATTGGCTGGGAGAGGATGATGGCCGTGCTGCCCAATGATGCCCGCATGCTAAGCGACATGTTCACCCAGTTCAATGAAGAGCATCCGTTATGGGAATGTGAAGTTAAATATGAGTAAAAGGAATGATATCGAACGATTATCGCGGTTTCGCTCAAGGCTGTTCTGAAGGGTAAATACCTTTGGAGCAGCCCTTATTTGTGTTTAAGGTAAATTGTCGTACTTTGTAATATTTATTAGTTGCAAACAAAGGGAATAAACGAGGACTAGAGAATAGTTGTAAGAAGAGACAAGGAAAACATTAACAATTATAGAAACGAAAGAAGAGGAAAACGACATGAATAAGAAGCCTAAGCTATACTCCAGTGTTGCCGGATTAATTATTTTATTATTGCTTAGCGGGATAGGTACGATTGCTCAAGAAAATATGCACCCGTTCCATACGGAGTTCGAACCGGATGTAATCACAATTAACGACTTAAAGCTGCTTGACTCGAGAACGGGCAACATTTTGCATTTAGGGATGACGAAGAAAGAAATCACTGCTTTATATGGAAAAGAAGATGAAATAAATATGTTCGGTAATTATGAATACGGTGGATTGCAAGTCTTTTATAGAGATGATGTTGCTGTGAAATTTGATATTCTAGCTGGTGGTAATTTAACAAATAGGTTTAAGACTTATAGAGGAATCGGCTTAGGGGATGCTAAAGAGGATATTACGATGAAATACGGTGAAAAGTTTGCGGATATTAGTCCATTGTATGGTTCCGTCTTGACCGCTTATGTGATTAAGAATAAAGGAGATACTTTCGAGACAAGGCCTTCGGACGATCCACAATGGAGTATGGATTGGGAAAACGTTTATGTTATAGCGTTTAGCAGTGAGCAAAAGGTGACGATGTTTTCAATGGGTGATTCTCAAAGTGTAATGAATCTAAAATAAACGATTAACTAATTAGCCCTATAGATAACACTTTGAACGATTGGAGGGAGATACAACCTTTGGCGATGCTCCTACTTACGAAGAGGAGAGAGGAATTCATAATGAAAAAATTTATCCTATTAATAGCAAGCCTACTTATCCTGGGGGGCTGCGCCCAAAATACTGTCGAACGAGAAGCGATGACTATCGATTCAAACGTAAGTAAGGAGATCCCGGAGAAGACGGCAGAAGCGTCTATCATGCAGCATTTTACGATAGAGAGCAAGTCGCTTGGCAAGTCTATGAAAGTAAATGTCTACATCCCACAGGGATATACGGGAAAAGAGCCTTACTCGGTGCTGTATGTGCTGCATGGCAAGAATGGCAATGAGAACAGCTTCTTCTCGAACGGATTGGATATGAATAAGAGAGCGGACAAGCTCATCAAGGCGGGAAAGATCAAGCCCGTGCTTATTGTGTCTCCTCAAATTGATAATAGCTATGGGGTTAACTCCTCTGAGGAAACGAAGGATAAGAAAGAATATAACCTTGGCATGTATGAAGACTATTTGATAGATGAGCTTATTCCGATCATTGATAATAACTTTAATACAGTTAAAAGCAGGGGTGGACGTTATATTGGCGGTATTTCGATGGGTGGTTTTGCCGCTTTTCACTTAGCCTTCAAGCATCAGGAGATGTTTAGCAAGGTCGGTGGACATAGTGCTGCTGTATGGAGAGAGGTGCCTGAATATTTGACGTGGTTGTATAAAAATGAACAGGATCAGAGCGAGAATGATCCCGTCCTGTTGGTTGGCAATGCGAAGGTTAACGATATGAGCATTTATTTGGATCACGGAGATAAGGAGCATCAAAGTATAGCAGAGGGCAATGCCGCTTTAACGGAGCAATTGGACAAGTATAGGCTGCCATATGAAGCCCATTTCGAAGCAAGCGGCGGTCATAATAATAAATATTGGGCTTCTCAAATGGACAACTATTTGATTTTTTATGCTGGAATAAAATAAATAGTTTGCACAGGCAGGCTCATCACCAGTTCAAGCAACCAGACCATTTCACAGGGAGGCAACTATATATGCAGGATTTTAAAATTAACGTCGACGGAGCATCAGATAGGCTATGGGAGCCGATGTGGCAAATAGAGATACAGCTGTCATCGGTGGAGCTAGAGTTGCTGAGAAGTCATACCATGCGAAGGCTTCATCATATCCATCATTGTGGACCCATTTATTATAATTCCTCACTGACTTATAGTCGATTGCAGCATACATTAGGTGTGTTTGCTACAGTTGCCCATCTTGAGCCGGAACATAAGGAATTAAGAGCAGCAGCTCTTCTTCATGATATTGGTCATGTGCCTTTCAGCCATACATTGGAGAGAATTGACGGAATTGATCATCATCAGCATACCATTGAGCTCATTCAATCCTCAGAGATAACAGAGATTCTAGTGCGGCAAGGTATGGAACCGGGCAAGATCCTCCAATTCATAACCGGAGAAATACGGAGCGTGTTAAGAAATAAGGATCATGTGCTCCACTTGGATCATCTCGATTCATGGATCAGAAGTGCTTATCATAGCGGTCGGTTGCCGATATCTCCTAGAGAGATTCTAAAGGAAATCAAGCTTGGCGATGGGAATATCTATACAGGGCTACAGACGGCTCAATTGTTCAAGCAGCTTATTGTAGAAGAGGCAAAGATGCATTGCTCGCCTGCTAACATAACCGCTAATGCACTTATTAAAGATCTAGTCGAAACGCTGATTCATCATAATGAATTATCTCTGCTAGAACTGCCGATGATGACCGATAGCATGGTTGAGCATCGATTGTTATCAAGTGAGTTCACGAAAGAACGGTTCTCCAAATTTATGAATGATTCATGGAGCTTGAGCGTGACGCGTGATACAGATAAGCTGCCTCAGGATTATTATGAGTGGATGATTAATAAGCTGTATTTTTCAATCCCTTTAACGAGTGACCCTGATTGCGACATCTATTATAATGAAGTTAAGAGTGATTTCGCTCAATTAGAAGAGCAGCTTAAAGGATTGTATTTTACCTATTGGGATCACTAGGAGGATTCATCATGTTGTTAAAATGGGATGGACATACGCATACCAAGTTTTGCTATCACGGAAGCGATGCGGCAGAAGAGCAGTATATTGACCGAGCAATTGAACTCGGGTTTGAACGATACACGATTAGTGAGCATCCGCCATTGCCTGAGGGTTGGATTGATGATGTTGTCTTGTTCAATGAGCTCGCCATGCCGCCGGAGGAATTGGCTCTGTATATGGATTATGCCAAAGAAATGAAGCAGAAGTACAAAGGGACAATTGAAATTACGGTCGGATTGGAATTGGATCATTTGCCTGGGCGACTGGATTATACGAAGCATATGGTTGAAGAGTGGCAGCAGGATTTAGAGGATGTTGTGTATTCTGTTCACTATTTGCCAGGTGCAGGAGGCATCCGTTGTGTTGATTTCACAGTGGAGTATTTCCGTGAATTTATATTGGCTCATTATGGGACGATGGAGAAAGTAGTAGATGAATACTATGATCAAGTTGAAGCAGCAATTGCATTTGCTGCTGAGCTTCCGATGCGTACACGCATTGGTCATATTAACCTGATTGAGAAGTTCGCAAGCGCATTGCCTGCAATTGATGAGCCACAGATTAGACGGCGGTTGGAGGCCATTATTCCTTTACTTGTTGAATCGAAGGTTGGGATTGATGTCAATACAGCAGGGCTTAGAGTAGCTACATGCGGGAAGCCGTATGTACCAGAATGGTTCTTGGTGGAATGTCAGAAGCAGGGGGTTGAAGTTGTATATGGCTCTGACTCGCATAAGCCGGAGCATGTAGGAACAGGTTGGGATTGGTTCGCAAGTCAAATTAAAGAATAGAGAACGAAGGAGGAATTACCAAATGATTAACAAACCAACGAATGAGGAATATGGTCTACATTTTAAACCTTACATTGATTTGATTGCTGAGGGTGATGTAACTCAATTGTTAGTCGATCAGGCTGACGAGCTGGCAGCAGTGCTGTTGGATTGTACGGCTCAACAAGCTGATTACCGCTATGCTGAAGGAAAGTGGAGCCTCAAAGAAGTGCTTGGCCACATCATAGATACGGAACGAATCATGAGCTATCGACTGCTGAGAATTGCGAGAGGCGACAAGACGCCGCTGGCCGGCTTCGATGAGAATACTTTTGTGCAGAATGCCTCCTTTGAATTAAGAAGCTTATCCAATCTATTGGAAGAGTATCTTGCCGTGCGTCGTTCAACGATTACTTTATTCGGTGGTGTGACCGAGGAGGCTTGGGCAAGAATAGGCGTCTCCAACGATTTCGAGATGTCAGCTAGAGCATTGGCTTATATTATCGCAGGACATGAACGGCATCATATGAATATCATCAAGGACAAATATTTAGTGTAGTTAACTTCTTCGTGGGGAGGTATACCTATGTATGCGACCGTTATTTTCGATGTTGATGGTACTCTAATAGATACGGAAAAAGCTGTGTTAGGCTCACTCCAAAAAATGCTGAAAACAGATTATAACAGAGTAGTAGAGCAACAAGCTTTAACTTTCGTATTAGGGATACCAGGAGCTAGTTCTTTACCGCAGTTAGGGATAGACGATATTGATCATGCCAATGATCGTTGGAATTATTTTATGAAGGATTTCGGGGATTCGATTGAAGTATTCCACGGAGTTGTAGAAGTATTGGATAGGTTGAAGAGCAGAGGAATCGTTCAGGGGATTGTAACCTCCAAGACAACCGAGGAATTGAACGCTGACTTTGTCCCCTTTGGCTTAATGAATGATTTGAACTATGTGGTATGTGCAGATGACACAGAGAAACATAAACCTCATCCAGAACCATTACTGAAATTTTTGGAGATTTCGGGTGCTGACCCGCAGACTTCTATTTACATTGGTGACACTATTTATGATTATGAATGTGCTAGAGATGCAGGCATTGATTTTGGATTAGCACTATGGGGCTGTAAGAATCATGAGGGGATACAAGCTAAATATAAGCTTGAAAAACCTCAAGATATCATGAAGCTGCTGAAGTAATGAAGGAAGTATAAGGGGGAAGCAGAAAGTTACGGTTAGCGGTCGCAGGATCCCCTAAATGCTGCAATGATCCAAAGTTACAATTTTAACGGATCTCAAGTCCGCTATTTATGCTAGAAACACTAATTATGACGGTTGTCAGGGTAATAGCGGAGCTCGGTTCCGTTAACAAACTCGATGTGCACTGAATATTAAGAATATCGGAACCAGTGTCCGTTAGCGACCATTGCCGTGGGAACGAGCACCGCACGCCAGGAGTCGCACGCGGTGCGGAAATTTCAAAGTTCGGTGGTTCGGGCGTGTAGAGTTTCAAAGTTTCACACGGATGAAATCTCATCATTATTATGTCAAAAAAGAAAGAACACCGAAGCGACGTGAATTATCGCAACGGTGTTCTATTTTTCTAATACGTGCTAGTAGCCTAATTTCAAAACCTCTTGATTATCCACGAACGTCGTCGTATTGAACAGCATCAATACGTCTTCAATTTCATTCTGAATCATATAGTCACCAATGTTGCCGTTGTAATAACGCAGATCGATGACATGAATTTCCGGCACATGCAGGGCGAGAAAAGGCAGCACGCTATGCGCATAGGAGTCCTTGATGACGAGCAGCTTTTGCTGTTCAACATCAGCAGGGTCAATATCGCTGGTTATAGTCATTAGCGCATGAACGCCGCCCAGGAAATACGAATATTTATCTTTCTTCTCTAGGTAACTGGAGTCATACAGTCCGGATATAGTCTCATCCGTATCGGCGATATACATCTCAGAAGCGACGGGATTTGTCGGCAAATAAGCTTGAATGGAATCTGCGACTAACCCATTGAACTGACCCTTCGTATGATAGCTTCCTAGAAAAGAATCCGTGACCGTTTCAATCGTAAACTCCGACTCATCCTTCGCGTTCCAACCCATTTTCTCCGCATATGCTTGATAGGCTAAGTATGCACCGTAGGTTGTCCAGTGATGATCGGTACGATAGAAGATCGGCTTCGTTGTATATGCCTCAGGATGTAGAAACTGAAATCCATCCATGAAATTACCCAAGCTGCTCCCTTCGAATTGCTCGGCTATGATCGCATTCACCTTCACCTGTGGGTAGGCAGAAGCAAGCCAAGGCAGCCGATCCATATTCAAACCAATCGAGTTAGGTGCGAGCATGAACGTCATATTCGCCTCAGGATGATTAGCGGCAAACTTATTAATGGCTTCGGTATATTTCCGTACATTTTCATAATTAGGCCTATTGAATTTCTCGAATAAATAACCGTCATGACCTCTGTATATCCCATTGTTCTCTTGCTGCAATCGCAATTGCTCCATAGTGGATTTCACCGAGACCCAATTATCCCGGAACGGGAAATGATCTGTAACGAAGCTCTCTGCTTGTTCGGAGAACTTCTTAGACCAGAGGTTCTCCCAAGAGAATTCCGGAGTCTTCTGCAGGTTGCGGTTCTCGGTGTCAGAGAAGCTTTGCTTAGGAAGCAGGAAGAACAGGAAGGACATGACGAATAGAATGGCGACAAATCCAATGATGTATAATCGATCCACGCTTTTCTTCATCTCGTTCATGCTCCTCCTCTGTTAGAATCTAAAGTATAAGAATGGGTTAAAGGTGGCATCAACCAAGTAAGCGATCGATAGCAGGAACAGAATAGCATGCCAGATAAGCTGAATATAAGGCCGCTGTTCGAGCTGCGGTCTAGTCTTGCTGGGCATCGAGGCGATAACGAGCACAACGAGCAAGATCACGTTCGTATAGATCAGATACCATGATCCTGAATTCCATAGGGGCTGACCGTTCATTCCTATCATCGCTGTAAAATAACTTCCCATGGCTGGGAGCTCATCGAATGCGAACAGTACCCAACCGATCAAGATTAACAGCAAGGCATAACTATGCCGCAACCATCGCGGCATCCGTTGCAGCAGCTTTAAGCCCATCCATTTTTCGAAAATAAGGATTATTCCAAAGTACAAGCCCCATAGTAGGAAATTCCAGCTTGCGCCATGCCATATTCCCGTCAATGTCCAGACGATTAGAATATTGCGAAGCTGTATCCCAAGCCCGCGGCGATTACCGCCAAGCGGTATGTAGACATAGTCGCGGAACCAGGTGCTTAGCGATATATGCCACCGTCGCCAGAAGTCGGTAATACTTTGCGCCGTGTACGGGCGGTTGAAGTTCTCATTAAATCGGAAGCCAAACATCAATCCAAGACCGATAGCCATATCCGAGTATCCGCTGAAATCAAAATAAATCTGGAAGGCGAATGCGATAATGCCTAGCCAAGCGGTGAGAACAGGCAAGGTATCCGCGCTTGAACTCGAGATTGTATTCCATAATAGGCCAATATTATTGGCAAGCAGCACTTTTTTAGCTAGTCCAATCGTGAATCGACGGACCCCTTCAGCGAACATTTCTCTGTCTACGGATCGGTTGCGTAATTGTTCAGCGACAGTGGAATATTGTACGATAGGTCCTGCAACCAGCTGCGGGAATAACGAGACGAATGTGGCAAAATCAAGCCAGTTGCGCTGCGCTTTAGCGGTTCCTCTATAAATATCGATAATGTAGGATATCGATTGGAACGTATAGAAGGATATCCCGATTGGCAAGGCAAGCTCTGTAAGCGGAATTTGCGTACCAAGCAATGAATTGACATTGCCAATGAGGAAATCCGCATATTTGAAGTAAGATAGCAAACCTAGATTAACGATAATCGAGCAGGCAACTATCCATTTGCGTTTGGTTTTACTGAACATTGGCCTGCTGAGAAGCAGACCAAAGCCATAATCGGTCAAAGTGGACAGAAGCATAATAACGATATAGACAGGCTCTCCCCACGCGTAGAATACGAGGCTTGCAGCGAACAAGATCAGATTCTTTATTCGCCATGGAGAGCTATAATATAGCGCCAGTACGGCAGGCAAGAACAAGAATAGGAAGAGTAGGCTGCTGAATACCATAGCGGTTATTGTTTAACGAAAAAAGTTTCGAATGCTTTCTCGAGATCGGCAGCACTTTCCGAGATAATAAAGATGATGTAATTTCCTTTTGCAACTAGTTTATAATTTTTGGCATTGTCGTATTGATCGGGCAAGTAAGTTTCGAATTGTTTCTGTACATCTGCCGCACGTTGTTTAACTGCGGCCTCTACCGCAGCGATATCTTTCGCGTCTTTAACTTTTAATACAGCAATTTCATTTGTTTTGACATTCATGAGTGGTGTCATAATTGTAAATTGATCAAGCAAAGCAGGGTCCATATGATAAAGATCCTTAACCATATCTGCTTGCAATTCCATTAAAGCTGGTTGCTCAATTTGTTTCAGCACGCTATCTACCATTTCCTTTGTCGTTTGAGTCGGTTCGAATGCTTCTTCTTTATTCCCTTTGTTTCCATTGTCTGAGCTTGAGCATGCCGTCAGCATAATGCCTAAAGCGACTACTAACATCATCAAAATATACCTTTTTTTCACGTCTGATCAGTCTCCTTGGTGTTTGTATGATCTTTCTCTCAGTATGAACGAGGGTCATTCAGTTAATGTTGCATAGGTTGCGATGGGAAAATAAAGTAGAATTACTTATTAGGTTAGCCGAGGTACGACACGCTCAGATTTACAATTCAACAGAAGAAACGTACTATTAGGCAAGGCAGAGATGATACATATACTTATTTACTACTACTATTCCTCATTTAAGTTTTAATCCAATATAGGAGGCTTTTTAACTCATATGACGACTAAAAAAGTGAAAATTGAAGCGCCCAAAATTCCAAATTACCTTGAACCGTATGCACTTTCTGATTATGAATTAGGCGATGAGCAAATCATAACGGATAGAATCTTCCAAGATAGTGAAATTAATAATCAAACCGCATTCAAGGTTTGCTTCGATAGAGTGAAGTTTGTGAATGTGAATTTTCGCGGGACAAGTCTGCGCAAAACCGAGTTTACCGATGTTGTATTTGATAATTGCGATCTGTCGAACATCGATTTTGCAGAATCGGTCTTCCATCGTGTTACCTTTCATCAATGCAAATTACTTGGCATGGATTTCTCTGAGGCAACCTTGCGAAATATGGTGTTCGACAAATGTTATGCCGATTATTCGGTATTTCGGTTCGTGAACGCGAAGCAAGTCAAATTCGTGAGTAGTTCATTTGCTAAAGCAGATTTTTTCAAAATGACATTATTAAATTTGAACTTTGATGAAACGAAGCTGGATCAAGCTCAATTCTCGCAGACGAAGCTTAATGGCATTGATCTCAGCAGCTGTGAGTTTGACAGTCTGGGAGCATCATTGGAGGATTTGCAAGGCTGTATTATTTCTCCGGAGCAAGCCTCTGTGTTTGCCGGGTTATTCGGATTGGTTGTCAAACGATAGTAACGGAAAGAATATAGGCGTAATGGGAGGTTAGGACAACATGGAGCATACATGCAAAGTTCTTATTGTGGATGATGAGGTATTGGTTAGACAAGGGATCAAGCATCATCTGAATTGGGAGCAGGAAGGTTTCCGAATTGTAGGGGAAGCTTCGAATGGCAAAGAGGCATTGGAGTTGATCGAGCGGCTCCATCCACATATCGTCATTACGGATATTGTTATGCCGGTTATGGATGGCGAAGAGCTTACAAGAATCGTGAAGGCGCATTATCCAGAAATCGAGGTAATCGTGCTAAGCAGCTTCGGAGAATTCGAGTATGTTCGGTCCACCTTCCAAAGCGGGGTAGCAGATTACATATTGAAGCCAAAGCTCGAGGCGAAGGAGCTTCTGCAAATATTACGCCGAACAGCAAGGAAAATTCCATCGTTGCAGCTTGCTGAAGCTAGCGGTGATAGCAGCCAGTCTATCGAGCATATTATGGATAAGCTAGTGTCCGGATTTGAAGCAGAGTATGATCCAGCTTTGATAACGTCAACCTTCCCTTATAACGGGTATTGTCTGCTTGGTGCTGATCTGAAGCTGCTTCAACGCAAGGATGATCCAACGTTGATAGCCCGGATCAGGGCCAGAATTGCCGGTGAACTGAACAGTGGGTTCGAGAAAATAGTCTATGTTCCCGTTATACCGTCACAATCCAATGTCCTTATATTCCTTGTTAATGCGAGCAAGAATGAAGCGGGGCGGCGATTAACACTGGTTGGGAAAGCCTTGGCTGCTTGGTCAACCGATGTGTCACTAGAGATTGGCTGGACGATCGGAATGTTATTCAGCGAGTTCAATCAGTTAGGTCAAATATATCGGGACAACTTAGTTAAATTGAATGAATATCGCTTTTACTTCCCTGGGAGTAATCTAATCATTCATAGTGAGCTGCCCGTTCCAACGGGAGTTGATGTGAAGTTTGATATGTCCCGGTTCACCGAACAGATGAATCGTCAGCATTTTGAATCTGCCTTCAGTGACCTGCAACAATATGTACTAGCTGTATCTGGCAATTACAAGGCAGATGTGTTCGAGCTGAAGTCCTTTCTAAGCAATATTATATTCAACATCATTATTATGCTAGGACAGATGAAACATGATGTGAAGGATTTGGAAGAAGCGAAATACAGCTATTTCAAATCCATTGATGAGGCCAAACATATTCAAGAAGCCGTTTCACTATTGAATAAATTCATTGGGGAAGCGGTGGAACGGATTGAACGAAAACGCAGTGAAGGCAATCCGAATATGGTCATGCTGCTCGATTATATTCGTGAACATTATGCTGAGCCTCTTAGCTTGACGGAGGTCGCCAAGCATTTTCACTTCAATCCTTCGTATCTATCCAGCTATTTCACTTCCCATAATACAGAAGGCTTCAGTGAATATTTGAATAAGATTAGAGTTGAGAAGGCAGCCGAGCTGCTTCGTATCGATACTGCTTCAATATCGGAAATTAGCAATATGGTCGGTTATTCGGATCATAGTTATTTCACTAAAGTGTTCAAGAAGCTGACCGGATTCTCTCCGAGCCAATATAGGAAACAATCAGTTGAATAAGGAGAGGAAATTGTTATGACAAGCTTTCTAGATAAATTCAAGCTAAATGGGCTGTTCGGCCAAATGTTTATCGTTATGGTCGTCAGTATTATCGCGGTTGCTGTTCTTACTTCTTGGGTCAGTATTCGGATGTCCGAGCAGTTGTTCATTAATACGTTCAGCATTACGAATTCGAAAGTGATTAATCAAATCAAAGCGAATTTCGAGTCATTTAATTATTCTGTTGTAACGGCTTCTAATAATATGCTGCAAAGTGGGACGATCAAAGGCTTCTTGATGAAGGAAGATTCGGATTCAGTAACGATGACGAAGCAAGTATTTAATATTAGTCAGCAAATGAAACGAATCAAATCTAATGTCGATGCTTATGAGACCAGTATTACGATCACAGGCTACAATGGCAGAAGCTATACGACAGACAGCTCTTATTGGCCTATTGATACCAATAGTCTTCGTAATCATGAAATAACGAATCGTACGATAGCGGAGCCGAAACGGCTTATGTACCAATTGTATAAAGAAAGTCCGACCGGCTCGTCAACTGATGAACCGGTTATTATTGCGTCCAAAGCGTTATTGGAGCGGACGAGCGGCAATCTATATGGCGCCTTGTATATTGCCATCCGAGAAAACCAGTTTAAGCGGCTCTACACGAATTTTACAAGCAAAGGCAATGATGTTGTCGTTGTTGATCAGTCAGGCCTAGTAGTGTCCAGCAACCTTACGGATATGATCGGGACGGATGGCAGCGAGCTGCTCGGTTATGCGGTTGATATGGAAGAGCATCATTCAGATTATATAGATGTAAGGGTGATGGGCAAAGAATATATCCTACTGGCCGAATATCTTCCTACGTATGATTTTTACCTCGTAAATTTAATTGATAAGGAGCTCGCTCTCAGTCAAATGATGGACATGAAGGCAGTCGTATTGATTAGTGCGGTTATTGTACTTGGCGCATTGCTTATCGTATTTCTGATTTCTAGAAGGATGACGAGGTCGTTAACGCTTCTAGTTAGACAGATGTCACGAGTTACGAAGAAGAACTTTGACAACTACATCACCGTGTCCGGCAGCTCTGAAGTGAAGCAGCTTGGACAAGCCTATAACTATATGCTCGATGAGCTGAATGATTATATCAAGCAGCTTGTGCAGACACAGAAGGACCAGCGCAATGCGGAGCTCGCAGCCTTGCAGATGCAGATTAATCCTCATTTCTTATACAATACGCTCGCTTCGATCAAGATACTTGTTCAGCAAGGAAGCAAAGAGAAGGCAGCGGAAACGATTAATGCGCTTATTAGTCTCTTGCAGAATACAGTCAGCAACGTTAGTGAAACGATTACGGTCGAGCAAGAACTGACGAATTTGAAAAATTACGTATTTATTAATCATGTGCGCTATGGCGAACAGATTAAAGTTCAATATTTTATAGCGCCAAATTGCTTGAATGAACATGTGCCGAAGCTGATCATCCAGCCCTTTATCGAGAATGCGTTCTTCCATGCCTTTAATGAAAAAGGCGAGGGCTCTATTTATGTACTCGTGTCTCAGGAAATGAATGTCCTTATATGCGAGGTAGTTGATAACGGAATCGGCATTGCCGGCTTAACGAACGGGGATACTTTGCCCAATCCGAAGGAAGGTACTAGCCAGTTGTTCTCGGGAATTGGAGTTCGCAATGTGCATGAACGCATTAAATTGCTGTATGGGGAGGAATATGGCGTGACGATTTTGAGCAACTTAGGCGAAGGAACGAAAGTGAAAATAAGGCTTCCGCTGATCCATAGGAGAAAATAATACTAATATCAAAAATAATTACAAATTCAAATTAGGCATAATTTGAGGTAACAATAAAATGACTAATGTATGCAAATATATTGCTAACGAGTCATTTTAGCGAATGGTTATAATAAGTTTGTCGGCCGGCAAACGCTTACAAAATTCTTTTCAGTTAAGAGATAAAGGGGTTGGAAGCAATGAAAAAATTACTAGCGGTTATGTTAGCGAGCTTCGTGTTGTTGACAGCATGCAATGCGAATAACGGAGCAACGAATGAAGGTGCAGCAGAAGGTACAGCAGAAGGAACAAAAGAAGTGACAGTCTGGGCATGGGATCCTGCCTTTAATATTGCGGCGTTGGAACTTGCTAAGGAAGCTTATGCAACGAAAAATCCTGATTTGAAAGTTAACATTATTGAAAGTGCTCAAACAGATATCGTTCAAAAACTGAATACAGGTTTGAACTCAGGTACAACAAAAGGTTTGCCTAACATCGTACTTATCGAAGACTATCGCGCACAAAGCTTCTTGCAAGCTTATCCTGACGCGTTCTATGACATGAGCGAACTGATCAAGCCAGAAGATTTCGCTGATTATAAAATCGGACCTACAAGCGTAGACGGCAAGCAATACGGCGTTCCATTCGATTCTGGCGTAACTGGTCTGTACATCAGAACAGATTACCTTGAGCAAGCAGGCTACACAACTGCAGATGTAACGAATGTAGACTGGGACAAAATGATCGAAATCGGTAAAAAAGTGAAAGAAAAAACAGGTAAAAACTTGCTTACACAAGATCCGAATGACCTTGGTCTTATCCGCATGATGCTTCAATCATCCGGTTCATGGTACATGAAGGCTGATGGAGCAACACCTGACTTGGCTGACAATGCAACATTGAAAACAGCTTTCCAAACTTACAAAAAAATTATGGAAGCTGACATTGTGAAAGTAACCTCTGACTGGAGTCAATTCGTAGCTGGTTTCAACAGTGGTGATGTTGCATCTGTACCTACAGGCAACTGGATTACACCTTCTGTTAAAGCAGAAGCTTCACAATCCGGCAAATGGGCAGTCGTACCATTCCCTACGCTTGCTAACACACCGAATGCTGTACATGCATCCAACTTGGGCGGCAGCTCATGGTATGTCATGAACGTTGATGGTAAGGAAGCAGCAGCCGAATTCTTGGCACAAACATTAGGTTCAGACATTGATCTTTATCAAAAAATGGTTACAGATGTTGGTGTAATCGGTACGTTGAAAGCAGCAGCAACTGGTTCTGCATATGAGCAAGCTGATGAATTCTTCGGCGGACAAAAAGTAATTGCTGATTTCGCGGCATGGACTGAGCAAATTCCTAACGTGAACTACGGTATGCACACTTATGCAATCGAAGATATTCTAGCTGTTGAAATGCAAAACTACATGAATGGTACTGATCTTGATAAAGTACTGAAAAATGCTCAAGCACAAGCAGAAACACAAGTTAAATAACAGATAAGAGCATCGGGAATCAAATAAAACCTTGGGCGCTTGTCCCAAGGTTTTATTATTACCGAAAGATTGGGGATGGCTACTGTGAAAGCGGCAAAGACTAGCATTAATTTGCGTAAACGAACAAATATGACTGGATGGTACTTTATCTCATTAGCAGTAATCATGATTGCTGCATTCTATTTCTACCCAATGATACAAGCGCTCATTTTATCGTTTAAAACCGGTAGAGGAGCTAATTTGTCATTCACAGGATTCGATAACTACATTCGTTTATTTAAAGATCCAACCTTTTTAACTGCGGTGAAAAACACGTTCATTTATTTGATTATTCAAGTTCCTGTTATGATTGTTATCGCCTTATTTATTTCCGTTTTATTGAATGACAGTAAGCTGAAGTTCAAAGGGTTTTTCCGTACTGCGATTTTCTTACCCTGTGTAACATCGCTAGTTGCATACTCTGTTATTTTCAAATATTTGTTTGCTACAGACGGTTTAATCAATCAAATGTTGACTAAGATTCATCTCGTTAGTGAACCCATTCAATGGATTACAGATCCGTTCTGGGCGAAGGTGACGATTATAATTGCGATAACTTGGCGCTGGACAGGGTACAACATGATTTTCTACTTGTCAGCCCTTCAAAATATTGATAACTCGATTTATGAAGCAGCTAGAATTGACGGTGCTTCATCTGTAAGACAATTTTTCGGAATTACAGTTCCATTACTTAAGCCCATTATTCTATTCACTTCTATTACATCAACCATCGGTACGTTGCAGCTATTTGATGAGGTTGTGAATATTACTAAAGGCGGACCGGGTAACGCGACAACGTCGATCTCCCAATACATTTACAATTTATCGTTCAAATACACACCAGATTTCGGTTATGCAGCAACCGTCTCCTATTCGATCGTAATAATGATTATTATATTATCGATCCTTCAGTTTAAAGCGGCAGGTGATAAATAATGGCTAAAATTAAACGTACATTTATCTACATCTTCTTAATAGGTGCTTCCGTAGTATCGATCTTCCCGTTCTTGTGGATGATCATCAGTGCTACTAATAAATCGGTCGATGTAACGAAGGGAAGATTGCTTCCAGGCAGTCATCTTATGGAGAACTTCCGTAATTTACTCGACAGCGTTGATCTGGGTACAGCATTAATGAACTCAGCGAAAATCTCCATTTCGACAACGATACTGGCGATGATCATTGCCTCTTTAGCTGGCTATGGCTTTGAAGTATTCAGAAGCAAGGCAAAGGATATCGTATTCAACATTTTGTTATTGTCGATGATGATTCCTTTCGCAGCATTGATGGTGCCTTTGTATCAAATGTTCGCAGGCATCTCTCGTTCGATTCCATTCCTCGGAATTGATACGCTGACATCGGTTGTATTGCCAACGTTTACGACTGCGTTCCTGATTTTCTTCTTCCGTCAAAGTACGAAGATGTTTCCTAAGGACTTGCTTGAGGCAGGCCGGATTGACGGACTCAATGAGATTGGTTTGTTCTTCCGCATCTTTATGCCAACGATGAAAACAACGTATGCGGCAGCTGGTATTATTACGTTCATGTCTAGCTGGAATAATTATTTGTGGCCGCTTATCGTGCTGCAATCACCGGAGAAAAAGACGATTCCATTGTTGATTTCCACCTTGGGATCCAGCTATTCGCCAGATTACGGAATCATTATGACAGCAATCGTGATTTCAACAATTCCAACAGCACTGGTGTTCTTCCTTATGCAGAAGCATTTTGTTGCAGGGATGACGGGTTCTGTAAAATAATACAACTATAACAACAATGCAAAAGATATGGGGGAGAATGCAATGAATACGAAGCAGCCAAGTTTGGACTGGCTCACTGATGTTAGTGTATTTGCCGTGAACCGATTGCCCGCACATTCCGATCACCGTTATTATGAAACGGTTCAAGAGGCGGTAGCTGGTGCGGCAATGCCGCTGCGGCATGATTTGAACGGCAGTTGGAAATTCAGCTATGCGACTAATGCAGCCGCCCGTGTTGAATCATTTTATGAGCTTAATTACTCCGTTAATGGTTGGAATGATATTGAGGTGCCTGGCCATATTCAAATGCAAGGCTATGGCAAGCCTCAATATGTGAATACGATGTATCCATGGGATGGACATCATGATATTCGCCCGCCTGCGATTCCGGTTGAGCATAATCCAGTAGGCAGCTATGTGAAGATCTTTACCGTACCGGCTAATATGCAGGAAAAGCCCGTTTATATTTCTTTTCAAGGTGTAGAATCGGCTTTCTACCTATGGTTGAATGGGAAATTCGTTGGTTATAGCGAAGACAGCTTTACGCCTTCGGAATTCGATCTCACTCCTTATTTGCAAGAAGGCGAGAATAAGCTGGCAGTTGAAGTGTATCAACGCAGCACAGGCAGCTGGCTGGAGGATCAAGATTTCTGGAGATTCTCGGGTATTTTCCGCGATGTTTATTTGTATACCGTACCTGAAGTGCATGTACGTGATTTGTTTATCCATACCGAGCTGGATGCCGCTTATGCCCATGGCAAATTGCAAGCAGATTTGAAGCTGATGAGCAAGCAAGCGGCAAGTGTGGCATTAGAGCTGAAGGATGCTGAGGGCAACATTGTCGCTTCAGAAACGGTGAAAGTAGAAGCAGGAGCAGAAGTTGTTTCGGCGCATTTAGATGCTGGCAAGGTTAATCTCTGGAGTGCAGAGAAACCGTATTTATACGTTCTAAATATTCGTGTCTTCAATCAAGAAGGCAAGCTCGTTGAAGTAGTTCCGCAAAAGGTCGGCTTCCGCAAATTCGAGATGATCAACAAGGTTATGCATTTGAATGGCAAGCGAATTGTATTCAAAGGCGTGAATCGTCATGAATTTAATGCTCGCAGAGGACGTTCGATTACGAAGGAAGATATGCTGTGGGATATCGCAACGTTGAAGCGCAACAATATGAACGCAGTTCGTACTTCTCATTATCCGAACCAATCATTATGGTATGAGCTATGTGATGAGTATGGCGTGTACGTTATTGATGAAATGAATCTAGAGTCACATGGTTCATGGCAGAAGATGGGGGCAGTTGAGCCTTCTTGGAATATTCCAGGAAATAAGCCGGAATGGCAGGATATCGTTATGGATCGAGCTATCTCTATGGTAGAGCGGGACAAGAACCATCCTTCTATCCTCATCTGGTCCGTTGGTAATGAGGCGTATGCGGGAGAAGTGCTGCTGAATGTGTCCCACTATTTCCGTGAGACTGATCCGAGCAGACTTGTTCATTATGAAGGTGTATTCCATAATCGCGATTATGATGCGACAAGCGATATGGAAAGCCGGATGTATGCGAAGCCTGCTGATATTGAAGCGTATTTGAATGCTGATCCGCAGAAGCCTTATATTAGCTGTGAATATATGCATGCAATGGGCAACTCAATCGGCGGTATGCACAAATATACGGAGCTTGAGCAGAAGTATCCGATGTACCAAGGCGGCTTCATATGGGATTACATCGATCAAGTGATCTATAAGAAGGATCGTTACGGAGAAGAGTTCCTTGCCTTCGGCGGAGATTTCGATGACCGCTCTACCGACTACAATTTCTGTACGAACGGAATTGTGTATATAGATCGCAGAGAATCACCGAAGATGCAGGAAGTGAAGTTCTTGTACCAGAACATTAAGCTTGCGGTCGATCGTGGCGGTGTTAAGGTGATCAATGAGAATTTATTCGAAGGTACAGATGCTTATAACCTAGAATATGTGCTTCGTTATGAAGGCGAAGAAATCGGTCGCGGCAGTATGGCGATTGATGTTCCAGCACAAAGCGAAGCTTATCTATCACTTGCCTTGCCAGATGCAGTTGAAGCTGGCGAGTATAGCATAGATGCAGCTCTCACGTTGAAAGAAAGTACTCTCTGGGCGCAAGCTGGCTATGAAGTTTCTTTCGGACAACATGTGTTCGTTGTTGAAGGTGCTGAAGCGGCACTGCCTGAAGGCTCATTCAGAGTCGTCGAGGGTGATGTGAATATCGGCGTACATGGCCGTGATTATTCGATTATGTTCTCGAAGCAAGCGGGAACGTTAATATCAGTAAACTATGCAGGTCGTGAAATGATCGCTTATCCGCCAGCACCATTGTTCTGGCGTGCGACTACGGATAACGATAAGGGTTATGCGCAGGGCTTTGAGTCGGCGGCATGGTTCGCGGCAAGCCTATCACGCAAATGCGTTGGTCTTGAATTGACAGAGCAAGCAGGCAGTGTGACAGTTACTTTCACCTATAAGCTGAGCATTAGTACAGATGTAACGGTAACCGTTGCTTATACGGTATATGGGGATGGAAGCTTGAAGGTCAATTCTCGTTACGTTGGAACTGCAGGGCTGCCTCAGCTTCCGATCTTTGCACTCTCCTTCAAGGTGCCAGCTGATTATCGCCATCTTGATTGGTATGCGATGGGGCCGGATGAGAACTATATCGATCGTGCTTTCGGGGCAAGACTTGGCAGGTTCAAGAACGAAGCTGCAGACAATGTGTCTGATTATGTAGTGCCACAGGAATCTGGCAACCGTACAGGCGTACGTCGTGTCAGCATTACAAATGATAATGGACACGGAATCCGTATCGCCGCTCCTGTATCGCAGCCAGTGGAATGCAATATTTCACCGTACACCGCATTCGAACTGGAAAATGCCTATCATCACCATGAATTGCCGAATGTTCATTACACCGTTGTGACCGTGGCTGGCAAGCAAATGGGTGTTGGCGGCGACGACAGCTGGGGTGCGCCGGTTCATGATGAATATTTGATCCAGACAGATGGAGAACTCCATTTCCAATTTGAAATTTCTCGCATCTAAATGATAGGAAGGAAAGGCTGTGTACCTTGCAGGTGATGATCACCTTAAGGCACAGCCTTTTTCGTGTCTTATCGACGTCGACGTTTGCTGCTGCCTAATAATAAACTGAGAAGTGCTATGAGTATAATGGAGCCAATGAGGGCAGGAATGATGTGGAAGCCGGCTATTGTCGGTCCCAGATCTCCAAAGATAAGTGAACCTAACCAGCCTCCAACGAATCCAGCGACAATATTGCCAATAATTCCGCCCGGTACATCACGTCCAATGAGCAATCCTCCAAGCCAGCCTATGACGCCGCCAATAATTAATGACCATAACCATCCCAAACGTGAACACATCCTCTCTAATGTATGGTGGAGTATGATTCTTGTCGAAAGCATATGCTCAATAGGCAGCACAAATTCCGTCTGCATTAGATTAGAATGTATGTCATGGGACTTAAAATTCATTAGATGAACGAAATGATTCAGTATGGCCGCAGCTAGATAAATGAAAAGACTTTTAGAATCTTTTTAGGACTGGAAATGCACGAGCAGGGTGGCATACAATAGAAGGATAGTTAAGAATTGAACGAGGAGTGAGCTCTTGTGCAAAAAGTAATGTTGACCGGCGGCGGTTCAGCGGGGCATGTGACCGTGAATTTAGCGCTAATTCCCCGGTTTTTGGAGGAAGGCTGGTCCGTTGATTATATAGGCTCAGAGGCGGGCATTGAACGGCAATTAATTGCTCCGTTGACTGAAGTAAATTATTACGGGATCGCAACAGGCAAGCTGCGCCGGTATTTGGATTGGCAAAATGTGAAGGACCCGTTCAAAGTGGTCAAGGGCGCTTTTCAAGCGTATCGATTGATAAAGAAACAAAAGCCAGACGTTCTTTTCTCAAAAGGCGGATTCGTATCGGTACCTGTTGTACTTGGCGCGTGGCTGAATAAAGTACCTGTGCTGATCCATGAGTCCGATCTAACTCCAGGGCTGGCGAATCGGATCGCTATTCCGTTAGCGACGGGTGTATGTACAACGTTCCCCGAGACTGAGCAGCATCTTCCAGCAGGCAAAGCTAAATATGTTGGAGCGGTGATTCGGGAGCAGTTGAAGCAAGGAGATGCGGCGAGAGGGCGAGCTTATTGCGGATTTACTTCGAGTAAGCCGGTGCTGCTTATTATGGGAGGAAGTTTAGGAGCACGTAAAATCAATCAAACCGTAAGAGCCGGATTAAGCCGACTCACTGAGCGATTCCAAGTCGTTCATCTATGCGGCAAGGGACAGGTGGATCCAGCATTGGAATCTTCCTCTTACAAGCAATATGAATATATTAATGAAGAGCTGCCTGATGTGCTGGCGATGTGTGATGCGGTCATTTCGCGTGCAGGCTCCAATTCCATATTTGAGTTTCTGTATTTACGCAAGCCCATGCTGCTTATTCCGCTTACGAAGGAACAGAGTCGAGGCGATCAGCTGCTGAATGCCCGTTCCTTCAAGGATTCCGGTTATTGCGACGTCCTATATGAAGAGAATATGACTGCAGATACGTTGGCAAGCAGTATTGAGAGCTTATTCAATAATCGAACCAAATACGTCAGTATCATGCAGCAAGAGGATAGGAAGGATACGTTGTCCATCCTGTTCAATTCCATTAAGAATGCGGCAAAGACCAGCAAGAAGCGATAATTATTTGCTTGAGGAAAGAGCAGTCTTTTTCGTATAATGGGTACAGCATGGACATTTTAAGTATTGTTTTTCATGAATAACGGGGATAGAATGCATACAAAGGATATGGAATGAGACTTTATGAAAATTTCGGCTTAGTATGCGTAACATAAATGTGGTCAGCATGAACAGGTCAGCTCGATTGCTTGCGTTGCGATCGGTTGACAGGTGCATGAATCGTAGGAGGGAATCCAGATGGAATATATCAGTACTCGAGGGAATGTCGGTAAAATTGGTTTTGTTGATGCGTTTTTGATGGGATTGGCGGATGACGGGGGACTATTGGTTCCGAATGAAATTCCGGTTATCTCTGCGGAGAAGCTGAAAGAGTGGCAGGATCTCAGCTATCAAGAGCTAGTCCTTGAAATTTTCTCTTATTATACGAATGATGAAATTCCTTACGAAGATTTGAAAACAATGGTATATGACAGTTATGCCACATTCCGTGATGCAGAAGTAACGCCTGTTCGCAAGCTGAACGACGACCTGTATCTGCTGGAGCTTTTCCATGGTCCAACGTTTGCTTTTAAAGATATCGCCTTGCAATTCATGGGCCAATTCTACACTTATGTATCTCGCACGCAAAACAAAACGATTCATATTCTCGGAGCAACCTCCGGTGATACGGGTGCATCAGCAATTGAAGGCGTAAAAGGCAAAGACGGGATCAAAATTTGCATTCTACATCCGAACGGCAAAGTCAGCAAAGTCCAAGAGCTGCAAATGACGACAGTTCAAGATGACAATGTGCTGAACCTGTCGGTCGAAGGAAACTTTGACGATTGTCAGCGGATGATTAAAGATATGTTCGCCGATCTTGATTTCAAGGCAAAAAACCATCTATGTGCGATTAACTCCATTAACTTTGTGCGAATTCTAGCGCAAACGGTCTATTATTTCTATGCCTACTTCCAAGTAGCTAAACAAACAGGAGCGAAGCAGGTTAATTTCAGCGTTCCTACAGGCAACTTTGGTGATATCTTTGCAGGGTACTTGGCGAAGCGTATGGGACTTCCAGTGAACAAGCTCATTCTAGCGACGAACGAGAACAACATTCTCGAGCGGTTCATCCATGAAGGTGTATATATGCCGGGAGACTTCCGCAGTACGTACAGCCCATCGATGGATATCCAAGTGGCGAGCAACTTCGAGCGCTACCTGTATTATGTTCTTGGCGAAGATGCAGAGCAAATTCGTTCTCTGATGGATGGATTCAAAGCAGAAGGCAAAATCGTAATCTCTGAGGAAGCACTAAGCCGTGTACAAGCTGAATTTGCAGCACATGGTGTTGGTGGACAAGAATGCCTCGATACAATTACGAAGTATAAAACAGAGACAGGCTACTTGCTCGATCCTCATTCGGCTTGTGGAGTAGCAGCAGCAGACAAACGCAGCGGAGATAACGAAATCACGGTATCTCTTGCGACAGCTCATCCAGCGAAATTCGACGAAGCGATTCGTCTATGCGGCATTGAGCAGCAATTCCCAGAGCAAATTGCGTCGTTGTTCGAGAAACCGCAGCGCCAGACTCTTGTGGATGGCAAACCGGAAGATATCGAGCGCGAATTAGTGAAGTTTTATAACGCGTAATTATATGCGCAAAGCCTATTGTGAAGAGTCCTCGTACACCTAGCGTGTGCGAGGGCTTTTATTTTTGCATCCAAGTATTGACAGCATATGACTACAAGTGTAATATTCGAAATGTGATTACGGTTGTAGTCAATGCTAAAAGAGGGAAGCAGGGATAGACAAATGGAAGAAACGCCGCGTATATCAGAATCGGAATGGGAAATTATGAAGGTACTATGGCATGCGGATAAGCCGGTATCGGCTAATGAAATTATAGATGCTGTGAGTGTTCAGGTTGATTGGAGCCCTAAAACGGTTCGAACGCTTATTACTCGGCTTGTTCAGAAGAAAGCTGTGGGTATCGACCAGAGCGGACGTACCTATGCGTATTATCCAATTATCGCAGAAGAAGAAGGAATGAAGACGGAGACCCATTCTTTTTTGAAGCGGATTGGCAGTTATGCATTAAAGCCAGTGCTCGTTCAGTTTTTGAGTGAGAGAAGGCTGTCGGAGAAGGATATTGAGGAATTGAAAAGTCTGCTTGATGAGAGGAAAGAATGATGCTGCAGTCTCTTACTTCCTTGTTCATGACCGTGCTGATAGCTTCGTTGATGGGGATCGTCATCGCCGCCATGATCTGGCTAGTCAAATCGATTCTGAAAGATAAATTATCACCAAGATGGAGCTATCTGCTGTGGATGCTGCTCATCATCCGATTAGTGCTTCCCTGGACGCCTGAGAGTCCGCTTAGTGTGTTTAACTGGTTGTCCCTGACCAGCTTTCAGGAGAATAGCGACAACAGCTTAACGCCAAGTTCAGTGCTGTCTAATGAAGCAGCTGCAACCAAAGTCTTCGAACAAGACTCTTCTGTGGGTCTTCCTGCGGTTCTTCGAGAAACTCATGCAGCAGCCGCTTCTACTATCAGCTCGTTGACAATATGGAATATTTTAACGTTAGTGTGGGTCGGGGGAGTAATCGTGGCCGCATCCTATTCGGTCTATATTCGTAGAAGGTTCCAACGGCAAGTACAGCAGCAAGCTTCGGCAAGCTCCAACCATGAGCTAGTTACATTATTGGAGACCTGTAAAAGAGCTCTATCGATTCGTTCCAACATTCGGTTGCTGGAGACTGATCTTGTAACAACGCCGACACTATACGGTGTATTTCGGCCTCAACTGCTTATCCCCGAG
Organism: Pristimantibacillus sp.; assembly: GCA_048976605.1. GTDB lineage: Bacteria > Bacillota > Bacilli > Paenibacillales > Paenibacillaceae > Pristimantibacillus. The sequence goes on from JBHGUX010000064.1 coordinate 76,467, forward strand.
ACATTAGTTCGCACTTTGGATGAACAGGAATGGAAGTTTATTTTCTTGCATGAGCTCTCTCATCTGAAAAGGAAGGATATTGCCGTTAATTGGGTCATGAGTGTTTTGATGATTATTCACTGGTTTAATCCTATTATGTGGCTATCCAATAACCGAATGCGGGAAGATCAAGAGATCGCTTGCGACTCTCTGGCCTTGACCCGAATGAACACAGAGGAGAGCAAGGCATACGCGCTTACGTTGATCCATCTTCTAGCACATTGGAATGGTCGGCAACCAAGCGGGAGTGTCGTCCATTTATCGGGTCATCATCATTTCTTGAAGCGAAGAATTTCAACGATAGCCAACAGCAGCAATTCTTATCGATGGTCTGCCGTTGGCGTGCTGGCGATTCTTTTTATCGCAATGGTAACACTTACTTCCGGGAAGTCCGGGGACAATGCGAAGGCTATAAGGGCTGAACAAGAAGCGGTGGAACAAGCTGTTCATCATTATTATGACAATGCAAAGGCATGGGAAGAAAGTAAAGGTAGAGTCTACAACAACGAGTATAAGCTGGTGAAGATAGAAAAGAAGAATAACTCTCTCTACGAGGCTTATGTTTCAACAATAAGAAAAGGAAACCCATTACCTACCATTCCGTATGATGTCACACGAGGTGCAGATGGCGGTTGGAAGATGATTGGGTCTAATATTGCGATTAATTCAAAAGAATACCTATCTGAATTTTACGAGAATGTCGAAAAAGATGGTTATAAAATACATCCTAAGATACAAGCGGCATTTGATTCCTCCATCGTTGCTGAGGATGAGAATTACATCGTGACGAAGAATTTAGATGAACTTCGTCAAGAGGCTCAAGCTGAACTTCGTCAAGAGGCTCAGAAGAGGCAATAATTCTCGAATGAGTGAGAAGAGTACCTCTTCGGTTTTAGTCTGCTTGAATGTCAGCTACGAGTCTGTTCAAGCTCCAACAGCGATGACTTCATAGTCAAGCCGCCACGGTAGCCGCCCGTGCCGGTTAGAGTCTCCTCCTTGCTGACTATGCGATGGCAGGGCAGCGCAATCAGCAAGGGATTGGCTCCTATTGCTGCGCCTACTGCTCGTGCTGCTTGCGGGCGTCCAATGGCAATAGCGATCTCGGAGTAGGACGCGGTATGACCATATTGGATGTTGCTCAGCGCACTCCAAACCTTTAATTGAAACGGAGTTCCGATCAGATCTAATGGGAACGTGAAGCCTTCGATTAGGCCGAGTAAATAGGATTCGAACTCGACGGTATATCGTTTCATAGCTTTATCGTCTTGTAGGAGTTGATGAGCAGGAAGCCGGGCTTTCTGCCATTCGGCCAGCTCTTCGAACGGACCATCCATTGAACTTACATAACAAAGGCCGTTCTCTGTTGCGGCCAAATACATATTCCATTGATGAAGCTGAAATTTGGTCCAATATACGATGGAAGCATTCGTTATACTCACGTTGTACACCTCGTTATTCAGCAGGGTTATATTTTTGAAGTCAAATGGTGGGTTTTAATTTTCTCTACATCCAGTATACCTCAAATGGTCAGAAATCGTATGAATTGAATAGAGCAATACTAAGTTTATTCGGATGAAGTCCATGATATAGAGGGGTTGATGAAATGATCTATGATGGAAAAGTTGTAATTGTTACAGGTGCAGGCGGAGGAATAGGTGCAGCAGTAGCAATGGCGTACGCAGCTGAAGGTGCGACGGTTGTCGCCGTTGATCGTGATGCGCAAGCATTGAAGCAGACGGTGGGAGGAATACAGGAAGCTGGAGGCAATGCGGTAGATTATGTTATAGATTTAAGTCGACCGGAAGAAATCGAAGCTATGTTTGGTGATATCCAGCAGAAGCTGGGGCGGGTCGACGTACTCATTAACAATGCAGGGCTGTCCGTCTGGAAGTCCCCTTATGACCTATCATTGGAAGAGTGGGACTATGTTATGAATACGAACCTGAGAGGGAGTTTTCTCTGTTCTAGGGAGGCGGCTAAGCTCATGCGTACTCATGGCGGAGGGGCAATCGTCAACCTTTCATCGACGCGTGCGCTAATGTCTGAACCAGGATCAGAAGCCTATGCAGCATCAAAAGGCGGCATTAACGCGTTGACACATGCTCTTGCTGTCAGCTTCAGTTCTGATCGAATTCGGGTCAACGCTATAAGTCCTGGTTGGATTGAAACAGGGGATTACAACCAGCTTCGGCCAGAGGATCATCACCAGCATCCTTCAATGCGGGTAGGAACACCCGATGATATAACACGTGCTTGCTTTTATTTGACTGATCCGAACAATGATTTCATTAATGGGATTAACATGATTGTCGATGGTGGCATGACGCGGAAAATGATATATGAGGAATAAAATGGTAAAGTGAATGAAAAAAGAAATGGAGAATGTAGATATGATTGGTTGGATTAATCTCGGTAGTCTCGTATTTGGCCTTATTGCTTGGATACTTCCTATTATTAATCTCATTCGAATAGAAAAACTTGATCAGAGGAATTTGATCGTATGTTTCATAATCAGTACCAGTTCTTGTGCTATTTCGTTACTTATTCAGATTTACCATTATTATTTTATGGTAAGGAATGAAGATTTTTCTGCTCTTATCGATACAAATGGTGTTGTAGCTTTCGCAGCATCAGTTGTATTCATTGTTACCATCATTCTAAATGTAATCACTCTGACTTTATATCGCCACAGAACAAAGAAATAGGATGCCTCTTTAATATAGCGCGCTTAGCGGAGCTGGGCGGTGAGTCCGGTCAAGGCAGAAGTCAAGTCGCCTCGTAGCTGACGGGCAACTGGTGGCTTATTTTGAATATAAACGACAAGGAAATCAATTTAACCAATTCTTCGTCAATTTTAACCAATTTGTTACTTTTTCCGATTGAGAACTGTCTAATATAGAGAGAGTATCGAAGTTTACTATTTCGGATGAATGAAAGAGATAAAAGCGGCGGTGAAAATAGATGGATCGGAATCAGAGAATCATGCGCTTGAGAGAAGTGGAAGTAGTAGGTTATCGGCTATGCTTCGGGTTGTTGCAATGCGAGTCGCTCGCTCATGAAGCGGCGAAGGAGCTTCTTCTTCGCTTGTTCCGCGACGAGCGTTTTTTTGCAGCGGCGGCTGAGTACGAAGCGCAGCTGTTAAGGAGAGAGGCGGCCGATATATGTGGCCGCCTTATGCAGCAATTGCGGCATGCAGAAGCTGCCGCTGCTTCTGCAAGCACAGAAACGCCGTCAACCAAATGGTGACGGCGTTTCCTGCGTTTGGGCGGCTTGTGTAAGCCCCTTGCCGCCTACAAAGGGATTACGGCGGCTGAGGCCTATGCCAGCCGCCGTACAAGCGCTATTGCAAGCCGAAGGCTTCGGCGAGCAAGCGATAAGATTTGGTTCGTGCTTCAAAGTTGTGGATTGAGCTCATCACCAGTACTTCATCGGCGTTATATTGCTCGGCTAGTCGCAGTATTCCGGCTTTGACTTGTTCGGGTGTCCCAATGATGCGTCTTTCTCGTGCACGATTGATCCGATATAGATCTTGCTCCGTATAGGGATAGTCTAATGCGGTTTGCACTGACGGGAAAGCATGCTGATCAATGCCATTCTCAAGCAAGAGGAAGAATAAATCGGTGCTTAATGCCAACTGATTCGCTTCTTCTTCGGTATCTGCACAAATGGCTAGTGCCGCAACCATAGAATGAGGACGTTCGCTCGCAATAGACGGCTGAAAATGCTCCTGATAATGCTGCATCGCGGTCTCGCCGCCCGGGGTGCCAAAAAATTGCGCAAATGCAAACGCAGTTCCAAGCTGTGCAGCAATACGGGCACTCTCAAAGCTCGAGCCTAGCAGCCACACCTCTGGCGGGTTAGGAATGGAGGGAGCAGCGTGCAGACCTGCAAAATGATGGCCTTCAGGCAGTTTTCCGTGCAAGTAACCGATTAAATCAAGGATTTGTTGTGGATACTTATTAATATCTACATATTTATTTTCTTGCAATGCTCTCGTAGCAATTGGCATCCCGCCGGGCGCTCTGCCAAGTCCAACGTCAATTCGTCCAGGATGGAGTGCTTCTAGCAGCTTGAAATTCTCTGCAACCTTATATGCGCTGTAATGAGGAAGCATCACGCCACCTGAACCAATACGAATACGCGAAGTAGCTGCGGCAATATGAGCAATGAAAATTTCTGGACTAGAGAAAGAAAGCATTCTTGAAGCATGATGCTCAGAGATCCAGTAACGGCTGTAACCCAGCTGCTCTGCTGCCTGTGCCATACGTGTTGTATCTGCCAAAGCATCTGCGGCCGTTTGTCCTTCTCCTATATGGGACTGGTCCAATATGCCCAGTTTAATCATAATGATGCACCTCCAGTGATAAAATGAATCGTACAATGTAAACAACGAATCTAAAGCTAATTATACCTGACAGAGCGCTGAACAAGAAATGAGCTTCAATATCGTGCGGAAATATTGACTTTAGGCGCTATTAAGGGTATTATTACACAATCTTGAATACGAACAGTAAGGGTGAAAATCTTGAATTCGAAACTGCAAATTAAGAGCGTAACCTTAGCGGACAAAGACCTTGGATCAGGCTTATTCCAGTACATCATGACACTTAGCGAAGGCTCCAAAGCGAGACTGTTCTACAGCAAAAACCCAGAGTGGAAGCTGACAGGCGTTACTCGTATGTTGAATGTTCCATGCCCGCTTTGTCGGAAAGATTACTACTGCAATTGCTTTGAGAAAAATGCCGCTCACTTTGAGCATCAGCTTGCAGAGCAGGATTTCATTCCTGTCTCCATGAGAAGCTAATACCCGCAAGCCTACGGATTTACTTCGAGAATCGGCTTCGTCCTCTAAAGGGACGGAGTCGGTTTTTTTTAAGTTTGGGGTAAGTGAAGCTTACCCTATTTATTTTTTTATGGTTGGTTAAAGGATGAGCAGAATGTGGCGGAATGAGAGAACTTATGGTCTATAATGGGCCTTAAGTGGAGAGCGAGGCTGAGCGAGAGTCAGATAAGACCCGAAAAGGGTCTTATCTCGAGAGAAATTAGTTAGAATAAGCGGAAATGGAGCGGAATGCGGCGTAATGAGAGAACTTAAGGTCCAAATTGGGCCTTAAGCGGGAATGAGGCTGTGGCGAGCGTCAGATAAGACCCGAAAAGGATCTTAACTCGAGAAATTAGTTAGTTGGAGGTGGAATACACGGAAATGGAGCGGAATGCGGTGGAATAAGGAAATTTAAGGTCCATATTGGGCCTTAAGCGGGAATGAGGCTGTGGCGAGAGGCAGAAAACGGGTTAACCCCCTAAGTTTGGACACTGACCACGTTCATTCTGATGAAATCGCATCATAACGCAATATCTTTCGGTTTTATGAATCCTTTCTTAACCAAAGAAAGATATTCTTTTGGCGGATAATCATTTAAGCTGCCA
>JBHGUX010000065.1:0-5709 GCA_048976605.1 Pristimantibacillus sp.
CGTCATTAGCCGATTCATCCAATCCAAGCGCTCTACCGAGGAATACAGCAAACTCAGCTCTAGTTACTTTACCGCCTGGGTTAAAATGATTCGCATCTACGCCAGTCGTAATATGTCTGGCTGCAAGCAGCTCCACATAAGTCTTCGCCCAACCGCTCTGTACATCTGCGAATGTCTTCGAATATTCCATGACGATATAATTGCTGAAATGATCGGTATGGAAAGTTACATCCTTATCGCTGAACTTACCGCCTTTGAATTCCAGCTTACCGTCCTCTCCAACGTAATAAACGCCTGCTTTTCGTTTATCAACAATCGCTTTGAGTTCATCAGAAGTAAGTGCAACCTTGACTTGAACCTTGCCTTTAAAGTTCTTGAAAGCAGTTTTTACATTCTCTGCATTAACTGATGCGATACTAAAGTTGAATAGATGTCCAATTGCACGGTAACCTGGATCAAGAGCTGTAATACCTTTCTTAATCCGCTCAGCTTCAGCATCAGATACATATTGTTTGGAAACAACGATTTGCTCTGAACCAGCAAGTACTGCGTCATCAATTGCTCCCGCAGGCAATGTGATCGTCACGCCCTCGAACTGAACGACAATCGAGACGCCTGCCGCTTTTGCTTGTTTGAAAGCTGCAGCTGGAATAATAACATCAGCTGCTTCACCCGCCTTCGCATCATTCACAATAACCGTCACTTGCTTAGCTTGTGTAGTTGAAGCCGCAATAATTGCCTTTTCCAACAGCTTCATGTCAGCTGTTGCTATTACCTTACCTTGCTCCCTTACAGAGGAAGCAGGTACTCTTGTCTCATCTACGGCTGGCAGAGACGAACCGCCAGATGGACCTGGATCACCATTCGAGCCGTTAGACACAAGCTTCAGTACGAACGTTCCGCCATCGAGACTGCTCGGAAGGGTAACCGTAACCTTACCCGAACTATTCACGGTCAGGTTCGTATCACTATACAGATCCTTTAATACCGAATTAGCTGAATAAGGTACTTGAAACTCGATAGTCTTCGCTTCCTCGGATGTGTTAATTCCTACTGTAAGCTGCTCGCCATTATACGCTCTACTGAACACGAGATAACCATCTGCATCAGAGCCGGCAATCTTCGTTCTCGTCCCTTTCGAGAAGACTTTGGAGTTGTCCTTACGGATATTCAACATTTTCTTGTAGTGATTCAGGATGTGATTATAAGTCGGGTTATCCAGTTTGGTCCAATCGAAGTCATCCCGATTGCCGCTGAATACTCCCGCTGCCATATCACCAGCGTTATTCCCAGATTGACCAATCTCTTCACCATAATAGACTACCGGCTGCCCCTTTGATGTTATCTGCAAGGAGGCGGCAATTTTCTGCTGTGCTTGCACAGACATCAGTACATCAGCGTCCAATGTTCCTGCGCGGAATTCCACTCGATCCTCGTCACTGAGCAGGCTATACAAGAAGCCATCCTCATCATGGCTGCTTAAGAATTGACCGAATGTTGATGTATTATCAAGCTTCGTATCTCTTGATTCAAGTTCATTCTCTACGCTGTCCACTCGGCCATTAACAAAATTCGCTGCAATTCCTTTGAAGCGGAAGTCCAGCTGTGAATCCATCATCCCGCTATCCATATATCCTCCATCGGAATCTACACTCGCACCAAAATTCTCGCCGATCAGCTTGAATGCAGGATTGATACTAGTCAGTTCATTCTTGAATGCCATCCAAGTTGTGTTCTCCACATGCTTGACTGTATCTACACGGAAGTAATCAATGCTATTCCCTTTATCCGTACGCGCCTTTTCGAGCCAATCGGTTTGCCATGCTATAATCTGCTCGCGTACAGTAACCTCTTCCGTCTTCAGATCTGGAAGTCCAGCCAATTCGTAACGAACTTCTGGATCCTCGTCTTCTGTGCGAATCATTCCATCGAACACGGCTCTTTCTTCTGCTGTCGGCAAATTTTGCAAACCTGCCCATGCAGTTGCTAATTCATCCATACCATAGCCTGTATGATTCAATACAACGTCTACCATAATTTTAATCCCTTTATCATGAGCTGCATCAATTAGCTGCTTCAAGTCCTCCAGCTCGCCTTGATGCTCATCTATTGACGTGAAATCCTTCGCCCAATAACCATGATAACCATACTGATTGCTATTGAAATCTACACCCTTATTGAAATCAATGTTATCAACAATCGGCGAAATCCATATCGTGTTAATGCCAAGCTCCTCTAAGTAATCCAGCTTTGCTGTTATCCCTTTAAGATCACCGCCATGGTATGTTTCAGGATGCGAGTTGTCATAGCCTTCACCATTCGGATCATCATTGCTTGAGTCGCCATTGAAGAAACGATCTGTCAGCATGAAGTAAATACGTGCCTCATCCCAATCAAAATCATTCGCATCATCAACCTGCCTAGCGACTACTTGCACACTTGCAGGTGCACGATATTTGTTGCCATAGATATCAACTACCGTTACCGGGAATGATTTGCTGCCTGTCGGAACAGTATCACTGACCCCGATCGTAATCGCTTTCAATTGAGGGTCAATAACAGTCTTCTCCTTGCCTCCAAGTACAGTCAAGTCTGCGTAAATCTCTTTTACTACGGCTGCTTCATCTAAATCAGCCTCATCTTCAATTTCAATTCCAACGGTAAGCACCGCATTATCATTGTATGATACCATTCCAGGTTCAACATACGAAATGATATCCATTTTCGGTTTTTTATAAATAATCATTGATTGACCATCCACCGTATTCTTCGGATCAGTTACCTCTGTCGTCACGCCGTCCTTAGTCACAAGATACGTGTAAAGATGATTTCCTTCCGTTAATGGCAGTGAAGTAAAGACGAAACGTTCATCTTCTGCGATATAATTCATTGGATACAATACGCCATCAAGCTTCACTTGTACACTCGTAATTAAATGCATTTCATTTTGCCTGAACAACTGTTCATCCCTGTAAAAGAAAGTGGCAGTTCCATCTGCAAGAACAGGTGCTGACGCAGCTGGTATCGTCTTGATCGCCCCTTGCCCGCCATAGACAATTACTTTCGTTAATTCCTCATTGCCTGTAATAATCTCACGATCAAAGTCCTGATCAATAATAGCCGTATTCCAGTTAGAGCCCTTCCGCAGCTTAAAGCCGATCTTCGAAGTTTTCGGTCCAATATGAATAGTCGCTACCGTTGTATCTCTTTGCTCATCCGGTTGCCAAGTATTCCAATCAAACTTTACTTCGCCGTCTGTCTTACCTGTACTCCATGTCCAAATGTTCCAATCCCTATAATCCTTATCCGCTCTTACATATTTGAACTGTATCCTACGATCCAACGGTCTAAGAGCTTCCAGATCAGCAGGTTTGGTATAAAACACTTCCTCTATCCCTTCAACAATCCATACTTCCACCGAAGTATCACCAGCAGGAACATCTATTTTGCGGTCCATTTCTTGCGATGCCCAGTCATTTTCAGCCGTACTCTTCCTCGTTACAATATTAAGCTTGGTGCTCGGGAATTTATATTCTGCTGTATGATATCCTTCTTCTGTCTTCCCTGTAAAAGCATATCCTTTACCGTTTACTTGATCTGGGAACAGCCACATATTCCATTGATCCGAATCATCGTTAAATCGGTAATAGTTTATTTTATAAGTGAACATCTCACCAATCGTAATCGTAGCCTCAGAAGTGTAACCATTATACGAAGCCACGACCGTCGCTTCAGCATCCTTAGTCGAGCTAATTTTGCCATTCGCGAGTGTAACTCCATCTACTGGTTCCTTTAACGACCAATGAATATCGCCGGGAGCAATGGGATCACGCTGATCATGATCAGTTTGAAAATGTGCTTCTAATGCCAATTCACTATTTTTCGCAATTGTAGGTTCAAAATCGAATACAATACCTGGAACGTATACGACCGAATTAGAACCTTTCTGTGGAAACGGATTCAAAATATCGGTTGTATCACCGCTGCCCCAATTTTGCGCATACGCAAATTTATACTGATACTCGCCAGGCACAAGGTTAAGTGTCTTACTGAATATGCCATTCGTTTTTGTAAGCGGAATAGCATTGGCAATATCCCAACCATTCAACGAACCTACTAGGTACAAATTCTCTGCATTATTCACCGCATTGAAGGTAACACTGCCATCTCCGTTAATGACTGGACTTGCGAGACTTTCACCAACAATTTGTACAGTGCGGGTTAGACTTGCTGTGTTGTAATTAGCCGTAACTTCTACCGATCCAGGTGTAGCATCGTCAGCTACCACTAGATTATTTCCAGACAAGCTCACCCCTTCCTTAGCACTAATGGATAAAGTTGGTTGAACCATCGTTCCTTGTGTACCTGTGTAATAGACGGAATCAATAACGGTTGTTTCTCCAATTAGTGCTTCATGCGGACCATTATATTGGAGACCTGGAACCGATACACCAGGATTGCCATTATCAAAATGGACTGGGTTTAGCGGGTCAGCCTTCCAATTTCCATCAGCACTGCTCGACGGATACGTTGCAATGCCGTATTCATACCAACCTGAAGGTATCTGACCAGTATAGGACCATACATGGTCACTTCCTTCTGTCATTTCGATTTGTTGCCAATTGTTGAAGCTTCCTTTCACAATCACTCTTGTTTCCGTACCATCACCTTGATAATTAAAGGTAACTTGTGCGTCCGTCGATGTCTGTGTTCCAATAACCGGACTTTGCAATGGATTTGTTGCAGCGTTAGCTGTTAAAGCAGGCGTAAGTCCTGAGAATACAATGCTCAGCATCATGGACATGATCAACATCCACGAAACCAGCCGTTTGTTGATTACTTTCATAGTCGTTGTGAACCTCCCGATAAAAGTAGTTTTTATTCATTTTTCTACTAATCCGCTCTCAGCCTGACGATGGCTTTCTTTCTCCTCCCTACCTCCGAACTTTGTGCAAACGTTTGTGCAACTTTCCAAAAATAAGGCTTACAACCTAATGATTCTCTCGAATTATCAAATAGTAAGCGCTTTATTTATCTATTTAAGCATACATGAAGATATAATTTTGTAAAAACGTTTGCATTGGTAAAAAGTGAAGTAAATCCCTATTTATCGCAAGTTTTCTTATGAAATCTCTATTAATCGCTTTTTTTGGATACAATTAGTTATTGCGAGCTATGAACAAAAGGAATCACCCCAATCACAGCGATGATTCCTTTTGTGTTTATAGCTTCATTTCATTCAAACCAAGAATGGTCTATTCCATATTGCCAAGCAACTCCATAATCATCTTCGCTGCTTGCTCGCGTGTAGCATTTCCGGCTGGTTCGAAATTCCCCGTTCCTGTTCCATCAATAATGCCCAACGCCTTAGCTGCTTTAATGCTTTCTGTAGCATAGCTGGATGCTTTGCCTAAATCCGCAAAACTTGCCCCGTTAGCTCCACTCACATCACCAGCTTTGACTCCCGTTGCATACGTGTATGCTCTAATTACCATCGCAGCAAGCTGCTCTCTTGTAATTGAATCATTCGGACCGAAGGTTCCGTCGCTATTGCCAGTAATTAATCCAAGCTTAGACATCGTATTCACATAACCGGAATAATACGTACCCGCTCCGACATCTGAGAATACCCCGTCATTAGCCGATTCATCCAATCCAAGCGCTCTACCGAGGAATACAGCAAACTCAGCTCTAGTTACTTTACCGCCT
>JBHGUX010000066.1:0-19492 GCA_048976605.1 Pristimantibacillus sp.
AAAAATGCGCTCGGTTTTCAGCAGCTACACCTGCTGAACACCGAGCGCCCTCTTCTCCAATTATACTCTCGGCCTTGTCCAAATCTGATGACTCGTAACGACTTCTTTTCCCTCATTAATCGCCTGTTCCATCATAAGCGCCAAATAATGGTCCTGCGATGCTTCTGCCAAGCTATAGAAGGAGGGTCCGCCCTTCACATACTCACCCATTTTCACTAAGGCAGTTGCAATAGCAATCTCGTCATCAGACAAGCGCGCCAGTTGGAATGGATTCCTATACACCCACTCTTCACCAGCTATGATGCCTCGATGATAATAACCTTCTAAATTACCATTATGACCGGTATCTACTCTTCTAAGTTCAGTATAAATGGGCGTTTCATAATCGAGTAAATAGGCAGCCGATTGATCGACAATTTCCCCATGACTGCCTCGTACTACCATTCGATTTCTGCGAATCCACGAGAAATATTGCTCCCCAGTAAAATCATACACCGCCAGCTTATCACCAAATCGCAGCGTTACAATAGATTGCTGTGAGGTGCGCATCCTCTCCGCCGAAGGATCGCCTTGTCTGCCTGGTCCTTCAACAATTGGCGCTGAGTATCGCTGACCGCTAATAACGGCGTCTTCGAACTTGATGCCTAGCAGCTGCCTGATGAGACTAACTCCATGATAATCATGTGCAGCAGAAACCTGGGCATGAGATATCTTACCCAGTTTGCCGGAACGAACAAGCGCTATACGCGCCGCATGCATGGGCTGGAACAAGTATTGCTCCGCCACTTGCACCTTCGCATCAACCGGCAAACTTTCATGTAAGGAAATCAAGCTCTGCAGATCAGCAGCTGGAGGCGTTTCTGCCAGCGCTGGAATGTTATGCTCAACAAGCTCAGCAATAATAGCTGGAGCAACACTTCGTGGTACGGATACGACAGCAAAGTCGATGTCAGTAGCAGCCGCCATATTGGCTATTGTCCGGAATGTTCTAATTCCCCATCGCTTCTCGATCTCTTCCCCTTTATCTTCATTCCTTATCACCATCGCTTGTATGCGACAAATATTCGGCAAAGCCTGTGCAATACGTATGTAAAACTCAGCTCTCCAGCCGCCCCCAACAATTCCAATAGATAATGGATTCACTTCTGTGTCCCCTCCTGTTTTGGTGTCGAATTAAAAAAAGATCTCTACGAGTAGAGATCCCATTATGCTGTTCTAGTTGAATCGACTGCCTGTAAAGGGCGATTCTTATTCTTATTTAGATTCATATTCAGTTCCATATTCATACGTATATAGGATTGTAACGCACCCTCATACACAAGTTCAAGCTTTGATGTATTCTCCAAGTCACCAGGAGTAACAAGCAATGATGACTTATTAAGTAAGTGAACACCGCTTTCTTCAAATACAGATGCAACAAACTGAGAACAAAAATAAGAGTATTCCCGCTTCATCTGAATATTGAACAATACTCCAAAAACACCTAAAAAATTGTAGCGATACAAATCTCGATTTTGCTCCATATGCTGTATTAAGTCACGCATCTTCACATAAGTAGATTCATTAACACGGCATCGATATAAGGCACAATCCGATTGCTCGAACAATTGACCCCGCAGATTCTCTTTGACGAATCCAGCTAAGAATGGGTTTTGCTGATGCAAACGACCAAAGCTATATACTTCATTCAACTCACTATCAAAGGCAATCGATGCGTGGTTGAGTGCATCCCTCGTAAACAACTTTATCGTTTTGGAGAATAATGTTCCTGTATTTGTTAGAATCACGTATACTTCAATTTCCCTTGTCATGCCTTACAACCCCCACATTAAAGAACTATTCATTCCTATATATTACTTTAATGCAGCAACACTGGTTTCATAACCATCCTAGGTATTAACAGCTCCTCGACCTTAGTCCAGTTTTTAGTGATGTCTTTACTCTTTCTCCATTTTAATGGAATTTGCCTGCTTTCTCAACCAAAAGTTAGAAAAAATCAATATTGGAACTTAAAAGTTTCTTTTTACTAGTATACTTTCAAGCGGCCTCTGATGTGCTGATAGAACCGCCAATTTTCAACTCTTTAGCTAGAATTTCAGCACTATAAATCGATCCCTGTCGACTATTGAATTTTCCAGTAGAAAAATATGGATACTTATGTTAGTTTTTACTATATGAGTTTATTTTCCTATCCTTATCCATTACGAATATAGGGAGAATGCTATGAATTATTTCAAGCCTTATGCAACGGACATTGCGCAGGTCTTCACAGAAGCGGAACGTAGAATTCAATTATTCCCTCAGCCTTTGGATGAGATAGGACGATCATACATCAATAAGTTCAACCCGTTGCATGCAAATAGTACCAACAATTATATTTGTTATTTGTTGCCTTACTGGATGAAGGAGATTACGCCTATCTCAGATGAGCAATGCGCCAAGCTTTCACTGGCTAATGTATTTGGAATGCTCTATTTTTTCATACAAGATGATGTAATGGACTCTGATACAGATGACCGAAGCATCCAACTAGCACTAAGCCATTTATTTCATTTAGAAATGTATACGGTCTTAAGATCTTTATATGACTCCTCCTCGCCCTTTTGGCATTATTATCATCTTTATGTGACCGAATGGGCGAATAGTGTTCTGCAAGAAAGCCACAGCGATTACTTCAACACCTCCCCATTAATGGTCTCAAAAAAATCAGGCCCCGTTAAAATCGCCAGCACAGGAGCTCTGCTCTTAACCGCCAACAAAGCAAATATTGCTGTCGTCGAAGACATAATTGAACATGTGCTTGTAACCCTTCAAATGGCCGATGATTGGGTGGATTGGGAGACTGATTTGCATGAGGGCAGCTACAACTGTTTATTAGCTTTGGTAAGTCATTCCTTGCCTCACGGAGAATCACTGTCTACCGATATAGTGAAACAATATCTATATGAAAAAGAGATTCTAAGTACATACCTGCTGACTGCTATTCATAACGATAGTGTCATTAAATCCTATGGATTGCCTGCAACTAACCTGTTCCTCTTTCATGATTCAATTGTACGCAACCTTACCGCTCAAGCCGAGCGGCTAACCCAAGTGAAACAGACGCTGCTCTACGGCGGTTTCGAGCAGCTCCTGTCGAGGCTTCAATAAAATAGACGTTCGCTAGTTCATCTTACCCTGCGGGTTTGCAATAGTTTCTATTTTTATATTATTTTGTAAATATTTTATAGATTTTGTCGATAATTCATGTTATGGTTAATCATGTATCATAGATTTATATCTGAAAGGGTGAGTGATATGATGTTAACAGAACAAATTACAAAAGAAACGATTATTAGAAAAGCTTGGTCAGATCCAACTTTTAATCGGCAGCTTAATGTGAATCCAAGAGCGGCTCTGAAGGATGCTTTCGGTATTGTAATTCCTGATAACATTGAAGTAACTACTCTTGAAGAAAATCCGAACAAATTCTACCTTGTTATCCCTGCTAATCCAGAAGCAACTAAGAACACAGCAGCTGAAATGTGGTAATGATACAGAAACGAGCAGCCATTATAGCTGCTCGTTTTTTTGTGCTATTGGGAAACACATAATAACCTCTGTCCCTTTCCCTTTAACACTTTTATACTTTATTGTTCCTTGCATGATTTCAATAATTCGGAATGTGACCATTAATCCAAGTCCTGTACCTTTGGTTTTGTTAGAATAGTAAGGTTCACCTAATTGTGTTAGTTCACTCTCTGTCATCCCTACTCCGTCATCACGAATGTGGATATAAATCTCTTCAGCTTGCTCATAAGCCCACACTTCAATTTGTCCTTGTCCATTCAATGATTCTACGCTATTCTTCATCATATTAATGATTGCCTGTTTGAATTTCGCAGAATTGCCATTCACCCATAATTGATCAGGAATGCTTAGTTTAATTTCTCCTCCTTGCAGATTCGCAAGCGGCGCAAGTATAGCCTCAATATGCTGGAATTCTTCAGCTAGATCCAATAGGCTCATATGTTCAATTTGAGGTTTGGCAAAGGCAAGGAAGTCTGTGATGATATTGGAAGCACGGTCTAATTCATTAATAGATAGCATCAAATAGTTCCGGTCTTTATCTGTACTTGCTTTCTCACCAAGAAGCTGCAGAAATCCTCGCGTAACCTGAAGCGGGTTGCGAACCTCATGGGCAACAGACGCCGCCAATTGGCTGATCATTTGCATTTTTTCCGACCGTTGAATCTCGTTATTATAAACCTCCAGCTTTTTCGAATAGGCAACGAGCTGTCCATGACTGCTGGCAATACGACGTCCTAATATGATGATTAAAGAAGCGATAAAGCATATTGCACCGAATTTCCAATAATACAATTCATATTCTGTATTTTGTATATAATACCACACGATCTCGCCGGCTCCAGTTGTCAAAAAGCATCCGAATCCGGTAGTCAGGATATACGCCTCTTTATTCCCTTTCATACAATAATAGATAAGGGCTCCGACGAGGACGATTCCACTTATAATCATAATAACGCCGAATATGAGGACGGAATAAATAAAATACACTTCATTCAAGCGATCATTCATCAATAAATTTACTATCATAAATAAAAAGTTAATACATAGGAAGAGCGTCAAAAAGATCCGGAATCTTTTTAGAATCGCATAAGGTCCACTACCGAATACACCTTCTACAAACAGGAACAACGCAGGAAAAACCATCATTTGGGCAATATCAAATGTCTTATAATAAACCCTGCCATACTCGGCAAAGATCGTATACATGAATGGAGAATAGGTCGTCATCATCATACCAAAAGCCATTATGAATACACATAGAGAGCCCCAGCCAACGATATAGTTTCTGTTCACAAAAAATATACACAGAAACATAATGAAAGAAATCATTAGAAAGGATACTCCTAGAATAAAATCGATCATATCATTTCGCATGAACTGTTTCTGAAGCGTCTGGAAATCTCCCACCACTATATCATCTTTAAGTCCAATACTAGTCTCATTACCCTCCAGTAGGATAAACAGCTCTTTATTAGAATCTGCTGGGGATAGCGGAAGTACGATCTTATTAATATCATATTTGAAGTTTCGCTCTGAGCTATATACCAATCGGTCATCCAAATAGATGCGAATATTTTGCGCGTAAGCTCTATTCATTAATAAGGCTGGGCTAGACCAACTTAATGAAGGCAGTTTCACTTTAATCCATGCGGAAACAGCCCCCTCTGGTCGTTCAGGAATATCACCAGAATGGACGGTTATCCAATCCCTTTGATCTTGAAATGAGCTCTCAGCGTTGTGACAATCAGCATCCTTACACCATAGCATCTGCCACTGGTCAATCTTGACCTCAGGCAAATCAGACTGTGCATAGGTTGAGGGGAGCATGAAGTTAAACAACAGTATGAGAAACACGATGATAATGGTTGCGGGTTTCCATATAACTTTCATTCTTGCATGCACCTCAAAGCTTTGAAAATGACTAAAAATAGTTCTTATTGCTTACTAATTCGACAAACTTCGATAAAGCACCTTCTAATATTTACCTCTTAGTGAAAATAAATATCAGTCTCCAGCACAAGCAGAAACGGCTTCGCCGTCCTTTGGAGGCGAAGCATCGTTTCGCGGTGAAATAGAAGCGTATTTATAAAACAAAACATATAATTCTTATATTTTAACAAAAAGAGAGCAGAAATTCTGCTCTCTCCTAACCATTTCTATAATGTAATATGCTTTACACGCATGAGCTCGCCCACTTTTGCGAACAATGATGCATGATGCCCGATAGACACTGCACAATGATGTGTCGGTGCCTCAGCGAACCATTGTGACATATAATCATCTGGATGCTGCCGGAATTTCACCGGCGTCTGTGTATTTCCAATTTGCATAATAGGTCCGCTCGTCGACTCCCCCTCGCTTGAGATTAGCTTCAATCGACCATCCCCAGTCTGAGTCACATTCAATGTAGTTATGGGTCCGGTTCGTACCTTTGCCTCAACAGAGACACCACTGCCTTGCTTCCCGTGATATAAGCCCATCCCCCTTAGAACAGGCTTGCCTTCCGATATCGCGATATGGAATGGCCCATCATGACCGAGCAAGATCGTTTCATCGATATAATCCACAACTACAATTTCAGAGAAGCTCCCCCCAGTTCCTAATATATCGCATATTTTCATCGCAACTGCTGTCTTCAAATCCCCTTCGCCAGAACATGGAATACCTCGAGCGGTTAATAAGGAATGACCAACGATAAATCCAGATTGCAGCTTCTCATATTCACCGCCAGGAGCACCGTGATAATAGTAGGTTAAGGCATCTAGATCATACTCCATAACCAACTTTTCCTGTGCTGCGGCCACTTTGCATGACCATTCCAACTGCTCTATGGTTGGCTTTCTTGCAATGGGATCGGAAGGCGAATCACCGCTAATCTGGAACATTGCATTCACTTCTTCCAGCTTCGCCTTCACTTGCTGAGGGGTCACATCCTTCATAAGCCGATCCAAGTCACACATCTCCAGCACTTCTACATGAAGTCCAGTTTGCGCCGCAATCATGGTGAAGTCACTATACATGTCGAGCATACCGCTATACGTATTCCCGAGAAATCCGAATCGGCTATGCTGAAGCGTGCGAGGAACAGCAGCAGCCCTTGCCCACTCTTCAATCTCGCGCCATGCACGGATCGCTTCCTTCCTCTCATGCGTTATTTCATTCGTCAGCGATATAGCAGGGGTGTAATCAAGACCTAGAAGACCGTTAACTACTCGGAATTCTATCCCAGCGCGATTAAAGGTATTGGCGAATTCAGGCACTGGACATGCTCCGCAATGTGCCAGCCACTCTCCCGTTGTCGAAGCTTCATAATTCATTCTATCGGTAGGCTGCAAGTTCAAGAAAATGACTGGTGCTTTGTTCAATTGATGGATGGGCAGCACAGCAGCACTAGTCGAATAGGTTGCTGCATGGCAGAACACGAGATCAACATGATTCTCATTCAACCATTCCCCAGCCTTGCGTCCTTCACTCTCCGTATCGACTAAACCATAATTAAAAACATCTCCCCAAGCCGATAATCGCTTCTCTATGAATTGCCCATATTCAATCAGCCGTCCCCGCAGCCCAGGGAACTGCTCCCAATATGCCTGTAAACCTACTGAATACAAACCGATTCTTGCCCTCTTCGCCTCTTTAATCACTGGCCATACTGACATATTTACTGACCTCCCGATCTATGAAATAATACCTTTATAGAGTTATTGTAACGGCTTACATTTCAATAAACATCCAATAATCTTGTTAATAAATAATAGTATCTTGGGAAAGGGAGCTGAAGATGACTGCTTATCGTGAACAAGGGGTACATGCGTGGACGAAGGAATCCATCCGACTAGCGGCTGCTCCATCTGCTTTTGCGAAGGAATCCTTATTCTATATTCAGGAAATTGGGCATTTCCAAGCTCAAGAACGGTATTATACCGAACGAGAACAGCTGGACTCCTATTTGGTCGTCTATACGGTCTCAGGCTCCGGTCGACTCACCTATCGGAACAAAACCTATCTCTTACAGCCTCATCAGCTGTTCTTTATCGATTGCATGGAGTATCAGCATTATGCTGCTCAGAATGATCATTGGGAGCTGCTGTGGGTACATCTGAATGGCAGCTCTGCACGAGGTTATTATGAGCAATATGCTGCCAAGCTCACGGGTCCAGTCATTACGATG
Organism: Pristimantibacillus sp.; assembly: GCA_048976605.1. GTDB lineage: Bacteria > Bacillota > Bacilli > Paenibacillales > Paenibacillaceae > Pristimantibacillus. The sequence continues at coordinate 7,742 of JBHGUX010000066.1, forward strand.
CAGCCTGAGTCTAAGACAGCCGTCTTATTGCGACAATTGCTGCAAGTGAACCTACACAAGAGTCGGAGATCCGAATTGCTAAGCTCCAAGCTCCTTGTCGAGCTGCTGACCGATTTACTTTTCGCTGCTCAGGAGCTTGACCTTTCGACATCCGAAATGCCTGATTTAATGAGAGAAGTTATACAAGAGCTTGATCAACATTATCAGCATAAAATAACGCTCGACGGTCTGGCGCTGAAATTTGCGATTAGCAAATACCATCTCGCTAAACAATTCAAGCGGTATACCGGATTCTCGCCACTTGATTATTTAATAAATATTCGAATTTCGCATGCGATAGATATGCTCAAATATTCTGATCTTGCCGTTGCAGATATCGCAGCCCGGGTCGGGATAGATAACGTTAGTCATTTTATCAACCTATTTAAAGACCGCAATGATCTGACTCCACTTGCGTATCGCAGGCAATGGCAAATGCCGAAGTGATGAGGATTAGAAGATAGTTGAATGGTATGCAGAAGGGAAGGGGAGACAAATAAAAGCACCCTCCTGAAATATCCAAGGAAAGTACTTCTGTCTTTTTGCTATCATTCATCTTTTATGAAGAATAAAACGGGGAGCTGCTCGGTTTTGTCGTATCCCTTGCACTCACTTAATGAGAATGTAATTTTCCGATCAGACTCCGTTCGGTTAATATCTCCGCATTCGAAAAATTGCTTATCCACTGTGGAGTATATGTCTCTTGTATAATCACTTGTCCAATTTATCACTCGACTGGTAGCCCATACATCATGTATCGTTTGTCCACTATCAAAACTAGGTTCAACGATCATGAGGTAATCACCTTTTTTATCTTTAAACCGTTCAACAAAATATTCTACTCGTTTAAGATCAGTCTTGTCCTTATGTATCAATACGTCAGCATCTCTATAGTATTGCTGCTGTTCAATATTACTGCGGTAGCTAATAAATAGGCCAATACACAGAACGACAATAATGACGAGCTGCGAGTATATGAGCTTTGTCAATCAACACTCTCCTCAGTTTTCGGCTAAATAGCTTGGACCGAATGCGCCTTCAGCTCATTGCTATTACTTATTTCCAACGCATTGAGCTGCAGCCCAATCGAACATCCCCCGTCTATGCCAATCTTACCGTTGCCGAACCATACATCGGGTTTACCATGCAAATTAATCGTATTCGTATGTCCGAATATGACCGTCTTCGTAACGACAGGATCCTCTTGATGGAAGGGCTGCTTAATGTATAGGAAATCCCGCTTCGGCTGTTCCTTCCAATTAGCATACCGAGGGTTCAAGCCTGCATGAACGTAAATGTAGTGTTCATCTTCATGGTAGTAAGGAAGTTGATCAAGGAAGGCAATATGATGCGGGAACTGGTTAAGAACCGTTTCCTTCAATTCTGCCAGCAGCTCCTCATCGGACAATTTCGAAGAGTTCTTGTCTATGTAGCTATATAAAGTCTGGCGACCGCCATGCTTGAAAAACTTCTCTCTTGCTTCCTCACTTCTATCTAGTATAAGGTCGACGAACCGTTGATCATGATTACCAAGAATAGCTATCGCTCCGTCATCACGTACCAATCCAATTACTTGCTCTACAACCTTATTGCTATCTGGACCTTTATCGACAAAGTCACCTAGCAGTATCAATTGATCAGTCGACGGATGATAAGCGATCTGCTCCAGCAAATGATTGAAAGAACGATAGCAACCATGAATATCACTAATTACCAGAGTTCTAGATTTCATATTTCCACTCCCTTTCGTACCTACAAACTTCCACAGAAGTGTTTAAATCCCTTTTTTCCGAATTAGATAATCAGGACGGGCGGATAGGCTCCAGCATTCCGAATTCAGCACAAAAAGAAGGTGGAACAGGAGTTATCCCTTGTTCCACCTTCTTTGTAGTCATGCCGCTGCGTGCCAACTATCAACCTTTCACAGAGCCTCCAAGCAACCCTCGAACGAAGTACTTTTGCAAACCGAAGAAAACGGTGAGCGGCATTAACATGGATACGAAGGCCGCTGCGGTTAGCAGATGCCAATCATCCCCTTTCGACCCAACCATAGACGCGATCCGCATCGAAAGCACCTGTACATCGGGCTGACTTCCGATGAACACGAGCGATACGAGATAATCATTCCATACCCAGAGGAACTGGAATATTCCTATCGAGGCAATTGCCGGTACCGACAACGGAAGGATAAGCTTCGTGAATATCGTAAAATTAGACGCACCATCCATAAATGCCGATTCGAACAAATCCTTAGGCAGCTGGCTTATGAAGGTGTACATAAAATAAATCGTTAATGGTAAGCCAAAACCGGTATGAGCAATCCAAATACCGAGATAGCTGCCGTTCAAGCCGAGCGAAGTATAGTCCTTCAAGACCGGAATAAGAGCTACCTGCAATGGCACAACGAGCAGCATAATGACCGTAACAAACATCGTTTTCCGTAGAGGAAACCGCAGCCAGGCGAACGCATAAGCTGCAAAGGTCGCTATGAGAATCGGAATAATGGTCGCAGGAACCGCAACGACAATCGTATTCAGAAAAGCTTTCGATAACCCGCTTCCCTTCTCTGTCCTTACGGTTCCGTCTGCTTGCGGAAACTCATAGGTCTTGCCGGTTAGGACACCATTATAATTATCGAGTGTAAAGCTTGTGTTCATTTTCCAATCCTGCTCTTGTACCTGGATCGTTCTTGCTCTGCGATTCTCCCAGATTAGTCGACTGCCATCACTTGCTTTCACACCTGTGCGCAGCTGATCGTCACTGAAGGTCTCACCATCCACCACAATAGGCTGACGCAGATCTGTGTCCTTGGACAGTGTGATCACGTCCTGCTTCACATAGTCGCGATGCGGGAACACCGTCCACCAGCCAGTCTGTAGAATGTCTACAGCCGGGCGGAACGAGGAGAAAAACAAACCTACAGTCGGAATCAACCATATGAGGCAAATAAACGCCAGTACGAAGTTGACGATCGTTTTGTTCAGCTTCTTCTTCCGGCTCCGCTGCATCAGAATCCCCCCTGCTTCTTGAATTGCCGCAGGTTGAATACGATGACGGGGATGACGGCAAGGAGCAATACAATAGCCAGCGTCGATCCGTATCCCGCATTCCTATACATGAAGAACTCTCGATAGAACTGCGTTGCCACTACGTCAGTATCGTATTGTCCACCGGTCATGACCATGACAACATCGAATATTTTGAGCGTGAACACAATAACGGTTGTTGAGACGGATAGGATAGTACCGGAGATAAAAGGAATAATGATTTTGAAAAAGATCCTGATCTCTCCTGCTCCATCAACCCGCGCTGCCTCAATCATGTCTTCGGGCACACCTTTGAGAGCGGCTGAGAAAATAACCATCGCAAACCCAGTCTGCATCCATATGAGAATGGCGATCAGGAAGAGATTATTCCATGGCTGGAGCATACTCGTAAAGGCTTGCGGCTCTCCCCCTAATGAAACAATGATCGCATTCAGCAAGCCAATCTGCTCATCGCCTGGCTTATAGAAATAAATAAACTTCCATATGACGCCTGCAGCGACGAAGGAGATTGCCATCGGCATGAAGATGATCGCTTTGGCCAGTCGCTCGAAGCTGCTTCGATCCGCCAAGACGGCAATAAGCAGACCCAGACAGATACAGGCAGTTGCCCCAAATGCGACCCAAAGCAAATTATTGCGAAGCGCTGTAAGCAGCACTCGATTCGTGAATATAGCTGCATAATTGGCGAGGCCGACGAACTTCTCTGAGCCCGCATCCATCAAGCTCATATACAGGGTGCGAATGGTCGGCAAGAGCAGCAGCCATCCTAGCAATAAGGCTGCCGGTCCTACAAAGATATACGGTTGAATCCGTCGCTTCCAGCGCGCAGGATATTGTTCAACCGCCCAGTTGAACGACCAATAGATTGAATAAACACCTAATACTCCCCATATAATCGCCGCCAGCGCATATAAAACCGATGGCAAATCTGTATCTCGCAGAAACAGATAGATGGCGAGATGGATAGCCGCATTCAGGACAATTACGGCTATTGTACTGGCTAGTACTCGCGGGACATTCGTCTTAGGCACAGAGGTGAGCATCGTCAGCCTCTCCTTCCATTATTTCTGGAATCCGGCTTGTATTTCTTTCAAGGCAGCGTCTAGATCTACGGTTCCGCTTACGTAATCGGTCATTCCTTTCCAGAACGTACCGGCACCTACAGTGCCCGGCATAAGGTCAGAACCATCGAAGCGAAGCGTAGATGCATTTTGCACGAGTTCACCCATTCTGCGTTCGATTGGAGATGGGTACCAATCCAGGCTGGCATCGTTCATTGGAGCGATTACGCCGCCAGATTGCACCCAAGTTTTGATGGATTCACCAGTGGTAAAGAACTCCATCACAGCACGCACCTCAGGACGGTCATTATGCATCGCATAGAGATCTCCAGCTACGAGAACTGGGCTTCCATACTGTGGATCGATTGGCGGAAGGTAGAACCAATCAAAATCCTCGCCAGCTTTTACCCCTTCAGGGAAGAAGCTTGTAATAAAGCTTGCTTGACGATGCAGCCATGCTTTCGGAGGATTATCGAACATCGGTTTCACCGAGTCTCCGAAACCAACCGTTACAATTGATTTGTTGCCGCCGTAGACATAATCTTTGTTGAGCCAAATCTCAGACATTTTCTCAACTGCATTTTTCACCACTGGATCAGTGAAAGGAAGCTCACCCGTTACCCATTTATCATAGTTTTCAGGAGTCGTCGTCCGCAGCATAATATCCTCTACCCAGTCTGTTGCCGGCCAGCCGGTTGCCGCTCCGCTCTCAATCCCGATTGCCCACGCTGGATCGCCGTCTTTGGCAATTTGATCGGTCAATGCGATCATTTCATCCCAAGTCGTTGGGACTTTATAGCCGGCTTCATCAAATGCTTTCTTCGGATACCAGACCAAGCTCTTCACGCTGCTTCGGTTCCAAACACCGGACATGATTTTACCGCTAGGAGAATCCATCATCGCCATATCAAGCCAGCTTTGATTGTAATTCGCCTTCAGCTTATCTGCATCCAGGAATGTGGATACGTCAAGCACTTTACCCGCTTTTACAAAGTTCGCAAGCAGCCCTGGTTGCGGAAAGTCTGAGATATCCGGCGCATTGCCGCCGTCAATACGAATGGCTATCGTTGCTTCGAACTCTTTAGAGCCTTCATATTGAATGTCAATTCCGGTCTTAGTTTCAAAGTCTTTAATCGCATCCTCGAATTTCACTTGGTCCACATCAACAAACGGACCGAACATAGATACCTTCGTTCCTTTGTACTTACCTGCAAGAGCTTGCTCAAGCGGCGAACCTTCAGCAGCAGGAGCATCTGTCGCTGCTGGTTTATCCGTCGCAGCTGCTGTAGGAGCCGCCGTCGGGCTAGGCTTCTCTTCGTTATTGCCTCCATTTTTGCTGCTGCATGCTGATGCCACAAGCGCAATAATCATAATTAAGATCACAAGAGTCATCGGTTTATTTCTGAACGTATTCTTCAATTGATCCATCCCCTTCATTCATTGTCAGTCAAGCATTTGTAGTTATGCTGCTGTTACAAGTCCGAAGCATTCAAGTAAGTCTGGCCTCCGTGTACGGATCACCTCCTTTATTGAATTCGATGAAACCGTTTTCAAATTATTGGGTATAGAATGGTACTTTGAGCAGGACGAATTGCTGGCTGCAATCGTTAGTTGGGGTTATAGTGCGGTTGGCTAGCTAAGTGAAGTCTCTGTGGGTTTAAGCTGCAGCGTTTATTGTGAGATTGATTTGTGTTTTGGATTATTAGTAGGGTTAGGTAAAGGATACTGGCGGGTCGTGTGGAGAGGCAGGGTGGATTCTCTGATGATTAACTCATGAGGTAGCCATTCCCGAAAAAGGGCAACTGTCCCGGTCTGGATCAACTCATGCAGCTTCTGTACGGAATGAAAGCCAATCTGATACATCGGTTGCGCAATCGTGGTGAGCTTCGGAATCGTCATCCAAGACATTCTTATATTGTCGAAGCCAATGACAGATACTTGCTGAGGAACATGAATTCCGCGACTATGCAGACAAGAGATGGTACCCATCGCAAATTCATCGGAGCATGCAAAAATAGCAGTTAAATGTGGGTGTCGATCAAATAGAGTGGCGGTTGCTTCGTAAGCTTCTTCAAACCAGTGAGTAGCAAAAGCGACATAGTCTATACAGTGGTGGAGTTCATACTGATTAATTGCCCGAATGAAGCCGTTATAACGCATTTGGCCTGAGATAGGATCTGGCAAAGTGAATCCGATGAATCCGATATCGCGATGTCCGCTTTCAATAAGATACTTTACCGCATCATAGGCCGCTTGCTCTTCGTCGATCTTAACTGAAGGAAGATCATATTGCTGTGATTCCGTCGATACCAGGACAACGGGAAGCCGATAAGCGAGCATCGCCTCATAATAAGCAGGCCTTACAAAATCGCTGGCAAACAAAATGCCGTCTACTTGCTGTTTGTTAAAATTATCGAGGTACATAATCATTCGTTCCGCTTCACGGTCCGTGTTGCAAATCATCAGATTATAGCCTAACTGCTTCGCCGCATCTTCCATGCCGCGAATGACACCTCCGTAATACGGGTTGCGGATATCCGGTATGAGGACCCCTAGCGTATGAGATCTTTTGTAAATAAGTCCCCTAGCGAATGCATTGGGTTGGTAGTTCAGTTGCTCTATCGCATCTAGAACCCGTTGCCGCTTCACCTCAACTACCGTGTCTGGTGCATTCATCACACGTGACACCGTACTGATGGACACGTCCGCCAACTTAGCTACATCACGAATTGTAGGCTTCATAGTGGGCCCATCCTTTACCGTTATGAACAGTTCTGAAAACCTTTTCAACGTCATTATAAGGGGTCTATTTTGTTTTTGCAAGCGCTTTATTTGTAATATTATGTCAGGTTTAGAGGGCATTGATATTTACTCTTAATGAGGCGGGAAACGGCTCGCACACGGAGTACACTGCAGCTGCTGAAGCGGCAGCATACTTTTGGAGCGTTGATGGGAAAGGTGCGGAAACGCCAAGTAATCGTTTTACACTATAGCGAAATGATTACGCTAAATTAAGAAGTCCATTTCCTTATTTTCAATGGTTCAGAGCTGATTCTAGGCAAAAGCGAAACAGACTTCCTTAAGTGAAGAAGCTCGATTCCACACTAAGGAAGTCTGTTTCGCTATTTAATCCAAAGATCTTATTTTCACCTCAAACAAAGAATTCAGCTTCGTTAATTAAGGAAGTAAGTTCACTTCTAATACTTGTTGCTACATCTACGAACAAATCAAATTCCACTCATTAAGGAAGCAACCTCACTGCTGTGGTTTGACCGTCGCCATGTGACCGAGCACCGCGTATAAGGAGTCACGCACAGTGTGGACTATTACTTGCTGCTGCCTCTACAATTAGACTATCACAAATTAAGAAAGCAGCATATTTGACACTTGCACCAGCTGCTTCCTCATTAACTAAACTAGCGACTTGCCATCTGATCTTACAAGAATCCTACATGCTGACGACCAGACTCAGCCATCCATACACCTCGGCGATCCTTGTCGAAATCCGTCTTTAATTCGGCAACCAGACGTTCTAGATCAACCGATTGCTCATAATGCTTCTGCAGCGCAGCGGACACATAGAGCTCATTCAATTGTGCGAACGAGAATCCATCCGTACGACGTGCTGCCTGTGCAGCAAGATCGCCGTCATTGCTTCCTTGTGTGAGTCGTGACATTCCTTTGCGTACCAAATAAGCAAAGCGAAGTTCCTCGTCCGGAAGCTTCATTTCATATGCGCGGTCAAACCGACCAGCGCGATTCATCAGAGCAGGATCGATTTTATCAGGATAATTGGTTGTCCCAATAAGGAAGATGCCTTCACGAGATGTTGCCCCGTCGAGCGTATTCAGGAAGAAGGAGCGGGCAGAATCCGGCATAGAGTCGATGTCCTCAATTACGAGAATCATCGGAGCCATTTTCACAGCGGCAGCGAATACCTGCTGAATGGACTCACTCGTCGTATACTCCGTAATTTGCCAATAAGCCACAGGCGCCTCAACGCTGCCCGCTATGGACTTCACTAATGTTGTTTTACCATTGCCTGGCTTGCCGTACAGCAGTACACCACGTTTGTAAGGGACATTATAAGTGTGGAAGAATTCCTTATCTTGCGAGAAGAACTCGTCAATAGACCGATAAATTTGTGTCTTTAATGACTCATTCATCACGACTTCTTCACGGTCTACCGTACGAGTAATCTCTTCACGGCTGCGATCGAGGCCCTCTCTTGTATCGGTAAAGATCGTGACTCTTCTCTCGCGAAGTTGTCTTGCTTGCAGATCCTCAAGGAAGCGACGCAGCACATCATCATTTTCAGCAAAAATAATGTCCTCTGTGTCCATCCCGTAGCGCCTGAACAGTGGAATTCGTGCAAATGCTACTTTGTAAGCGGGGAAATCGATCACATTGTTACGAAGAGAGGGATGGATACGGTATCCAACAGTTGAGGCGGTATCCTCGAAACGGAACATTTTATCCTCTACGAGATCATAGATGGCTGCCAGCTTTCTTACACCTTCGTAATTGCTGTGCAGATCATCCGCTACCCAATCCCAGACATCATCACCGTCTTCTTGCATATACAGCTGCATAGGCGTTCCATAGAGATTGGCAAGCTGCTCCTTCACCCGATGAACTGCGGCTGGGTAGTCGAAATAAGTATCATTAGCTGGCTGTTCAGCAGAGTTAATCATATAAGGAGGAAATGGTTGTATTTTCATAAGTTAGAAGTACTCCTTTTAATAATGGATAATTGATAGATTAATTGGCTGATAGATGACATTTTATAAGTACAAATATACCGTAAGCTTTGTGCCTACGGTCTGATTGCTATCATACGTTTAGCTAGATTCATTGTCAATATTCTGCTAGATCAATCCGAATATTACCAGTATTCAATGAATATGACGGGTCGTTGTCGACTCTTCAGAGGGAATGCTGTTATTGTTTCACTGTATTGATCTACCAAGCGTTCTTTTCAGATGATAAGGAACAGGTCGCTTGGTGTAGCGATTGGCATAAGCGGAGGCGGCATAGGCATCGGGCTTAACACGAGCGGCATACGTCCCCATTCCCGTGACCCGATCCACCATCTCTTGAACATAGAGTGATGTTTTATTGATTGTCGGCTCCGTGCCTGCATCGATATCAATGAAATGCTCCAATGACGCACCTTGATACACATACGGCAGGAGCAGCTCCTCCATCCGGTCAATTACACCATCTGTGAAATAATAAGCTACCTCTTGCGAGAGTGCAGTCTCGAGCGTCAGCTTCTCCTTGAGCGATGTAATCTCTCTTGGAACAATAACCTGCCGATAGCAAGCCCATGCCCCTTTTCCCATCCTCCGAATAATGATGCCCGTCACGAATTTCGTATACTCATGAAAGCCCTGGCTATCCGTCCCTATGACGAACTGATACGACGCACGCAGATCACCCGCCATGAACTTCAATATCCGATCATATACCTCATCAAGCGTAAGCCTGCTCTCCGACAGATTCTGGAATCTCAACTCATCCGGCATGTTCAACCATTTATGTGTACTTGTCATAATCGTCACCTGTACAAGGCACATCTCAGTCCTTTCTGGTGGGTCTTGTGATAAGAAGGGATAGATACAAGGGAAGGTTTAGGATATGTTTGAAAAGATATCTGTCTAGCTTAGTTCAACGGCTCTGTTATATAGATGACTATGCTCGAGGAGTTGTATTTTATTATTAATGTATTCTAACGGGGGCTGGAGGTACTGGTTGTGGGGAAAAGAAAAAGGCTGCGGGGAGCAGCCTTTGATATCACTTTCATTCTTCAGATTTAGTTATATTCTGCTATATATGTTTTCAACTTGTAAACGATTTTAAAGTCCCCTATATTCCCCCAAACTCCGCCCGTATCCCCTCAATATAGCTCTTCGACTGCGCCATCTGATGCTCACGCGCTTCTTCCATAATGATATGGACGCCGGGCTTATATTGATTGAGGAGCTTCATGTATAAGGAATAGTTCATCTCTCCGAAGCCGGCTGGCACTGTTACAAGCTCACCATTCTCGTTGAGCTTTCTGTCCTTCGCATGTGCTGCGACAATCCGGTCACCCAACAAGCGGAATGCTTCTTCAATGACTTCATCCTGTCGATTAAAATTATCCTTCTTCAGCAGATTGCCGGGATCGATTACGACGCCGATCTGTGACGATGGTATTTCCTTCAGCAGACGGCTCAGATCCTGCGCAGTACCGACAAGATGGTCATTAGCTGCCTCAATACCAACGATAACGCCCCATTTTTCCGCTTCTTCCACTAATTCTTGGACAGTCTCTTTGAGCACTTTCCAGTCCTCTTCCGTATACACGCCATCTTCATGGCGTCCAGTCTCGAAGGCTACCATCGGTGCGCCCAAGAGCGGCGCGTAACGGATCAATTCCTTGAATCGCTCGATATTTTCACGCAACTGAATAGGGTTTCTATCAAAAAAGTGCAAGTAACAGCCTAGTACGGAGATTGTCACGCCTTGTTTTCTCAATTCTTCTGCAATCGACATGGCTAGTCCAGGGCTCAGCTTGCCTGGTTTGTTAAAATCCACATCATTGATGGCTTTCCACATAGCTAATTGAATATGGGTAAATCCCGCTCCGCTAACTTTACCAGCTAACTCGCGATAGGATACGCTTCCGAATAAATGTGCTAATACGCCTACTGACATGATCATCATTCCCTCTCTATCGGAATTCTAATGGTTATTGCCTTCTATTATAGCTTAGTCACGAGCGAAGCAATGTAAAGATCGTCAAAATAACCGGATTTTTGAACAAAATGAACGGTTTTCTAACCTTACTCCCTGTCTCCATCAGCCTCTTTCCTAATGGTACCATTCATCATATAATGAATGAGATCAACCATTACAAGGAGGCTATACCTATTATGTCGACAAGCAAAGCCAAGAAAGCAAGACAAAAGCTGGTTCGCCAAGGATTATTAAATCCTGAACTATTACGAGGAAACTGGCACGGAGTCAATCCAACCGCACGTACAACCCCCGTCCTGCATGACAGACTGAACAAACTGCATAATAAACACAAAAGGAATCATGCCAATTACAGCGATGATTCCTTTTGTGTTTATAGCCTTATTTCACTTCATTCACAACTGCTCTATTCCATATTGCCAAGCAACTCAATAATCATCTTCGCCACTTGCTCCCGTGTCGCATCTCCGGCTGGCTCGAAATTCCCCGTTCCTGTTCCATCAATAATTCCCAACGCCTTAGCTGCTTTAATGCTTTCTGTCGCATAGCTGGATGCTTTGCCTAAATCCGCAAAACTTGCCCCGCTAGCTCCACTCACATCAGCAGCTTTGACTCCCGTTGCATACGTGTATGCTCTAATTACCATCGCAGCAAGCTGCTCTCTTGTAATTGAATTATTCGGACCGAAGGTTCCGTCGCTATTACCAGTAATTAATCCGAGCTTAGACATCGTATTCACATAACCGGAATAATACGTACCCGCTCCGACATCTGAGAATACCCCGTCATTAGCCGATTCATCCAATCCAAGCGCTCTACCGAGGAATACAGCAAACTCAGCTCTAGTTACTTTACCGCCT
>JBHGUX010000067.1:0-187411 GCA_048976605.1 Pristimantibacillus sp.
GGAGATGGCGCTGCGATCACCTGAATTCGAAACGGTAGATTCCCTGAAGATCAGCTATCGCAACTCGAATGACGAATTGCTGCAGCTTGAATCCGGTGAAGACGAGTCTGTGATTGCTAAGATCAATGAAATGAATGTTTCGTTTGATCGTTATTCTGTCTAGTTACGCTCGTAAAACTTAACAAGTTCAGATTGGAGTTTGTTAGGAAGGTAGAGTGAGTTACCGGATAGCGGAATTGCTCGAAACAAGCTCCAAACAGAGCTTGTTTCCGCAATGGAGCCGATCAATGTACCTAACAAACTCAGAATGGAGCTTGTTAGGAAGGTAGAGTGAGCAGCCGCACGGAATTGCTCGAAACAAGCTCCAAACAGAGCTTGTTTCCGCAATGGAGCCGATCAATGCGCCAAACAAGCTCGGAATGGAGCTTGTTTGGTGCATTGATCATTGGAGAGTTCTAAGTTGGTATGCGATAGTTGGCAACATTGGGAGTATGAACGCAGTTTCGGAATAATACAGTACAACTTATTGCCACTGATTAATCACGTGCTCTAGTTCTCGATCTTGCGATTAATCACCTATTCTTGGGTGCCGAAGTCTTATGAAACAAATAATTTGGTCTAGCTTAGATGTGGCGCTTATTAGAATAAGAGTTTCCTTCCTCTAGAACGAGAATGTGTCTGACCACATTCTCGTTTTTTTCTTTTTTACAGGTATATTTTCATCTATGTGATTCGAAATCTAATATCCTGTTTACTAGTATAGATAATGTTTATTTATTCAAAGTGTAATGTTCAGGAATGAGGGATGAATAATGACCAAGATGACGAAATTCTCACGATTGTGTATGACCATAATCTTGGTGCTCATCATCATTTATTTGGGTTCACTTGTCGATTTTATATTTACACCAATCCAGTCGCTGATAACGATCGTAACGATTCCGCTTAGTATATCGGTATTTTTCTATTATTTGCTGCGGCCAGTCGTAAATAGGTTGGTGCAATTAAAATGTAATCGAACGGCTGCTGTTCTGATTATTTATTTAGTCATCGGAATTATACTGGCAGGTTTTAGCTTAGGGGTATGGCCTTCGTTGCGTACACAGGTAATCACATTAGTAGACAATGCTCCTGATCTATTCAGTGGCTTAAGCAAGCAGCTGGAGGAAGTTGAACAGAATGGCATGTTGTCAAAATGGCTTCCCGAGGGAAACAGTCTATTGTCCCAATTGTCGGAGTATTTGAGCAAAGGCTTTACGTTTCTAACAGATTATATAACAGGCTTGTATTCAGTAATCTCCAGTCTGGCCTTAATTTTGTTCATCTTTCCTATCTTCCTATTCTACATGTTGAAGGAGGGTGATAGCTTCGGTCAGTTAATCGTCAAATTCACACCTATGCGCTACCGAAATGATATGTCTGAGGTGGTCAGCGATATTGATACGGCTCTAAGCCACTACATCGTAGGAAAAGTGCTTATTAATCTAGCTCTGGGCGTGCTGATGTATATTGGGTTTCTGATTATAGGCCTTCCTTATACGTTATTGCTGACAGTGACAGCCATCATTCTGAATTTCATTCCAGTAATCGGGTCTGTCATTTCTACGATACCTATTGTCATCATCGGGTTTATTGAGTCTCCTTCCATTGCGATTTGGTCGCTAGTCGTTATATTCATTGCGCAGCAAATTCAGGATAATCTGATAGCGCCTTATATTTACGGAAGACAGCTCGATATCCACCCGATGACTACGATTGTGTTGGTAATGGTCGGCGGTGATATGGCTGGCATTATCGGTATGCTGCTTGTCATTCCCGTGTATATGATGATTAAGATTATTGTGATGAAAATCTATCAATTATTTATTCGGCATAAATGGGAGAGTGTATAGTGAAGCGCACCCAATTGGAAGTGCAGACGAGTAAATTTTGTACATGTATTGTCCTGTTTTATTAATGGTAGATTCGAACGTTGAATTATATAATGGACATAATCAATTGAGATTGGACGCCGGAGGGATTGAATGGAAAATCGGGCAGGTCGCTCACACCCTTACGACAACCTCCCCTATACATTAGGTTTAGTGCAATATTGTTCATGCGACTACCGCTCTATTAATCGTATAATACCCATACAAGCCGTTCCGACCAAAAAGGAATGACTCACTATAGACGCATACGAGAATGATCGAAAAAAGACATCATAGACGATGTCTTTTTCTGTCCTTTTCAGATAGGAAATTTGACAAGTATATTTGTAACCAATTACCTCTTACAAGGAGATCGGGACCTCTTCGTAGAACCATTATAGAAAATAACTCTTCGGCAACACTAACCCCGAGAACAAAATCAGCTTATCGAGATTCTTCCAGACTATACTTATTCATTTATGATGGACTAATTCTTCTTATCAGGGAGCCGGTATGCAAAAAAAATTGCGTATGTCTACGATATTAAGACTTTTTATCCTTTTGGTTGTCATCATACCTATCCTATTGATTTGTACATTCATATTAAATATTTATAAGAAGGATATCCTCCAGCAAAATAGGGCAAGTTCCATGCAAACCTCACAAGCAGTTGCTTATTCCGTTAGCCAGGAAATCAATCGGATGGAAGGCTTGTTTGCTTCTATCGGTATGGATCAGGATGTGCGTCTGACGGTATTAGACATTAACAATAGGACAGGTTTTGAAAGACAATTAGCCAATAATCGGATGGAAGTTCTGATCGAGAAGTATACGGCATCTGTCTCTACTCGTGTTCTGTCGGTCAACTTCCTATTCAATAATGGAAGAACGTATTCTTATTTGAAAAACTTGAAGATCGATCAGACGATGATTCGTCACCATGAATGGTATAGCGATGTACAAAGCACCCCGGATACTGCGATGTTCCTTGGTATGATGCCTAATATCGTATTTGGCAATTATGCACCGTACACGATGGCCGCCGCCTTCTCGCCGTATGATCCCAATCAATTGTTCAAATTAGAAATGATCTTGTTTACATTTGACAGTGGAACCTTTGATGAAATTTTAAGGTCTCGGGATAATTCGGATTCTGAGCTTCATATCGTAAGTGAGCAGGGTGAGATTATCGCTTCCAATTCAGGGGCAGAGAGAGGCAGCCTGATATCGGAGAAATGGATTTCAGAGCTTAGCAAGGAGGCTAAGGGCTCTTTCATTGATGATACCAAAGCTCATGAAGAGTTGATTACCTACACTAGAGTGAAAGATTCCAACTGGTTTATTGTACAAAGTATGCCATATGCAAGCATAATGGAAAATTATGAAAGTGTTACTTCTTTTGTATGGCTTCTTGCGATATTAATTATTTTATCGTTCGTACTCATTTCCTTCTATTTCGTTTCCATTGTTACTAAGCCCATACATGATTTGGTTCGTGTTGCTGGAGGTGATTTGAAAGCGAGGTATACAGGGTCTGGAAGTGTGGAGATGGTGCGGTTAGGGCAATCGTTTAACCTGATGACGGATCAAGTTCAGGAACTGATTGATAAGCACAAGATGCAGGAGGTGGAGAAACGCAAGGCCGAATTTGCTGCGCTCCAATCTCAAATTAATCCCCATTTTCTGATTAATACGCTAAACTCCATCAAATATATGGCCCTCATTAGTAAAGCAGACAACATTCGAAATATGACACATGCGTTAACTCGTTTATTAGCTTCCTCTTTCAATAGAGGAGGACTTCTTACAACGATTGAAGAGGAAGTCGAGCACTTACATCATTATCTCTATATTATGGAAATACGATTCGGCAGACCTATTGAAGTGAATTGGGATATTGATCCTGAAATAACCGATCATTATTTGCTGAAGCTATTGCTCCAGCCGATATTGGAGAATAGTATCATTCATGGTTTAAGTGAAGTGGACTACCCCGGAAGAATAGAGGTAACTATTAAAGCGGAAGCGGAAGACTTGCTTATCATAATTGCTGATAATGGAGCGGGTATGCCAGAAGATGCGATGATTCAATCTGATGATCGAACACCAGTCTATAAATTTAGCGGCATGGGAAATAGGAATGTTCATCGAAGAATTCAACTGCACTATGGCGATCGGTATGGGCTGACGTATGAGTCTAATGATCCTCAAGGAACAAGGGTGAAAATTACATTGCCCTTAATTCATGAATCGGATGAGTAACTATCCAATAGGGCGGAGGGGACATCAGAATGAGAATAAAGATAAGAATTGGTTATGCTTTGCTGATTAGCTTTATTTTTATTGGTTTTCTTGCTTTATACGTCGGATATGGCAGATTCGGATATAGTTCTTCATCAGGCGGACAACAACAGAAGTCAAAACTAGCCTCCAATCAACCAGTGAAGCTTAAATTCGGGATTTGGGAAACGCAGACGGATATTCAATTTTGGAAGGAAAAAGTGAAGCAGTATTCGATTGTAAATCCTGGTGTCACAGTTGAAGTGGAGACGATTCCTGATAATAACGGACAATATCTCAAAGTACGTATGGCTGCAAGTGATTTGCCTGATTTATTCTATTTGAAGGGAGCAGATTTGCCCTTCTACAAAGGATCTCTGCTTCCTCTTAATGACTTGAATGCGACGGGTAGAAACCTATACCCTGCTGAACTAGATGGCGAAGTACTTGGACTGCCGCTTGTATCTTTCTCTGAGTATGTCTATTATCATCCCAGTATTTTCGAAGAGGTTGGCGTTGAGATCCCTCAGACATTGGATGAATTTATGGATGTGCTGGAGAGGATTCGATCACATGGCAAATATGTACCTATCGCGATAGGCGGTAAAGAAGAGTGGACTTTCTATCCATTTATCGAGTTTGGCCCTCCCATGATCGTTCGGGATGAGCATTATTTATCCAGTATTTCCAATAAGGAGACCCCGTTCGGAAAAGATTCTGCGTTTGAAAAATCGGCTTTAATGCTCAAAAGGATAGCCGATCACAAACTTGCCGGATCTGACGCGCTAGCGATAGGATTTGATCAGGCGACGCAATTATTTCAATCGAATCAAGCAGCAATGATAGCGCTAGGACAATGGTATTACACGGATTATATGTCTAAAGAAGGAAGTGACAAGGATTTAGATGCTTTTGCTTTACCCTGGAGGAACTCGCTAGAGGAACCCTTGCAGGCTGTAACCATACCTGATCAGTACATGACTGTGAATAAAAATTCCCAAAACGCCATAGAGGCTGTCCAATTCCTCGAGTGGGTGTTTAGCCCCGAAGTTTATCAACCGTATATTACCCGTTCGCAGAATTCTTCAACGTTAACCGATGTTTCCTCAAGTTTGCCTTTCTTTGATAAAGTGAAAGCTAATCATCCTTTCGAACCATTTCTGTATGATGGAATCAATCAGAAATTCGCTATTATAAAAAGTACAGCGTTTTATGATGAGAAAAAAAGGGCGCAAGAAATCTTTTCTGGAGCGTCTATCAGTGAGATTCAGAACGAAATGAATGTGAAATGGGGTGCAGCCATTCAAGCGATAAATCCACTTAATCCAATGCTGCTATCAGAGTAATTAAATGACAAATATTTACTTATTAATTAGGTACAAAGGAACTGTTGCATTCTTTGCTATTTACATATTGTTAATATGATGGGGTTGTGCTACAATTCGGATCAATATTGATGATACTTTATGTATCATTATAAATGAATGGTCCATGGTATGAAAAAGTGGATACAAGAGGGGGAATCGTATGAAATTCCAAGCTCTTATCATTGATGATGAACCACTAGCCAGATTAGCACTTCGTGAGTACATTTTATTAACATCAAATGAAATCGAAATCGCAGGAGAAGCGGGTGACGGAGAAGAGGCTTTAACTATTCTTCAGCAACGTCAGGATGTGGATATTATATTGGCCGATATCCAAATGCCGCGAATGAATGGCGTGCAATTTCTCTCAGCTATTCGTACAAAGACGTTTACCAGGGAACCGCTTGTCATCATGCTTAGCGCCTATCATGATTACGCGAATGTAAGAGATTCATTCGTCCTAGGT
Source organism: Pristimantibacillus sp. (assembly GCA_048976605.1). Classification (GTDB taxonomy): domain Bacteria; phylum Bacillota; class Bacilli; order Paenibacillales; family Paenibacillaceae; genus Pristimantibacillus. The sequence goes on from JBHGUX010000067.1 coordinate 6,024, forward strand.
GCATTCGACTATATGCTGAAAGCAAAATTAGACGAAGCCTATATTGCACCCATATTACGCAAGACAGTAGATGAATTAAACAGGCGGCAAAGAGCCGCCTCGACCCTTCCGCCCCTCAACGAAGATGAAACCCTCTGTTCCATTCTGCATCAACTTGTCTTGTCTGATCCAACGAACTTATCCGATTATGAGCTAAATAATGATGTAAAGCATGGGCTCGATATCGTCCGGAGACATATGGGCGAGAAGAATCAACAAGTAGCGCTCATTCGGCTGTCACAGCCCATTCAATTCGAGACCACCCATCGAATGATTATGCAGACGATTGTGACCGTTATGAACAAGGACAAGCATGCCAGAATCTGCCGCGTGTGTCGTCATGATGACCGGCATTACACGTTATTCTTCACTTTCCCAGATCAGAGCAGCACGATGGCTATTCGCAAGTTGACGCATTTGTTATTGACGGATGTGAAAATTAGACTCCGACAGTTTTTAAATCTTAACTTATCTATTGGCATTAGTGATATTGCCAATGGGTTTACTCAGTGGCATAGATTATTTCGGCAAGCGGAAAGACTTTCCACGCTAAGTTACTATAACGGTTACGACCAATTATTTTATCCTGAGACAGTGAGATCGACTGGCAATCAAGAAGGGAATTGGAAGCAGGAATGGGCTTCATTCCAATCAAACGTGCTTCTAGCACTCAAGAATGATCATGATGCCGAGTGGAAGCTGCAGCTGCAGGCTGGCTTTCAACTGCTCGTCGATCGATTCCCCTCTTCTCCTGACCACATCAGGACTTCTTTGAGTGACTTGATAAGAAAGGCAATTACATTGATTTACCGGGAAGGCAACTCGACTGAGAAATTCCATGAGAGATTCCCGTACCCTGTTGAACAAGTCAGCAGAATTGAGACGTTAGGGGAAACGATACAGTGGACGGAGCAGTTGCTGCATGCGCTCTATGACGTATTACATCCCAAATCCTATCCATATACCTCCATCTTAAGCCCTGTTGTTGCGAAAGCTAAAGCTATATTAGAGAAACATTTCTGCGAGGAAATTATGTTGTCGAACATCAGTGAGATGGTTGGTGTAAGTGAGAGTTATCTCAGTAAACAGTTTGCCAAAGAAATCGGAATTAATTTTATTGCGTTCTTGACCAACTTGCGGATTGAGAAAGCGAAGGAAGGCCTAGAGAATGGATTGAAGATTTATGATGTTGCGGAGAAGGTTGGTTACGTTAATACCGAGCATTTCAGCCGAATCTTCAAAAAAGTAACCGGGGTGAGTCCGCTCGCTTATCGGAAGGATTATGAAAGATAATGATCGATTCGAGCATAATTATAAAAATATTAGTCAAAAAAGATCATTTTCACTTCAAAATAGATCATGTGTATCCTCTGAGAATGTTTGTATCATAGAGAAATGAGTTACAAGGTTGCTCATTTTTTTGAGGAGGACCGGATATGAAGGTAGATTATGATAACGCTTTCATTTTTGAGGCAGAAATGTATGCTACCTAGTTGCAGTGGAAGTCGGAGCAGTTCATTAGAGAAGGGATGGATCGTAATGAAACGTAAAATGATGATGAGTACATTAATTAGTATGCTATGTGCCTTGGTATGGATTGCAACAGTGAACGCGGAGGCAGTTTCCGATTTTTCAATGAAGACGTCTGATATAGAATCTGCGAATGGACAATTTACCATTACATTAAGCGGGAAGAACATCAAGGATTTATACGCTTATGAAGCCAAGTTCAACTTTGATCCGAGCTTACTAGAGGTAGTTAAGGCAGAAACGACGATCAAAGGATTTTCCGTATCTCCAGTCATTAAAGGCAACTTGGTTACCATTGCCCACACGAAGATCGGTGATGTGAGCGGAGAGAAAGGGGATTTGGATATTACGACAATTACATTCAAGGCGAAGAAGCCTGGTGCTTCTAAAGTAGAATGGACATCGATCAAAATCTTGGATCAAGATTTGAAGAATCAGACTTTTGCTCCTAATAAATCTGCGGTATTCACGAAAATCTTCGGCGATATTGTGAAGCATTGGGCGAAAGCCGACATTATGGAAATGGTATCTAAAGGTGTGGTACAGGGAATAGACAACGATCATTTTGCTCCGGATAAAAATATTACTCGTGCCGAGTTTGCTGCATTAATCTCCCGTGCGCTGAACCTTAAGAAGGGCACCAGCCAGCCGTTTGGTGATGTGAAATCTGGTGTTTGGTATGAAGATACGGTTAAGAGTGCTTATGCTGCAGGTATTATCAATGGAGTGACAAGCAAGGCGTTCGCTCCGAACAAAAACATTACGCGTGAAGAAATGTCAACGATGCTGATGCGGGCGAAAGCATATGCGTCGGGTGTAAGCGAGGATAAGCTTCCAACAGCCTCGTTAAAGAATTTTCAAGACGAGGGTAAAATTAGCGAATGGGCGAAAAAATCAGCAGGATTTGCAATCTCCTCCGGCTTGATGAAAGGAAGAACAACAAAATTGTTCGCTCCTAGGGAAAATGCAACTAGAGCAGAATCAGCTGTAGTCATTAAGAGATTGCTGGCAGGGGCCAAATCCTAATCTTTTCATATTAAAAACGGAAAAGAGATGATTGTGCAATGGTCGTTATGTTGAAAAAGACCATCATGTCGTTCGCAGCATTTCTTATTTTCATTGGCATTGTAGGGAGTAATCTAGCCCGAACAGATCAAGTATTCGCCGATGAAGTCGTCAATGAAGACATTTATTCACAAAACTTTGACGATGATCAAGCAGGGGGATGGAGGGCGGATACGGGTACTGTCAATATCAGTGTTGATAATAAAGCACTTAAGCTGGTTGCCCAGCCGCCTTCGCAGCTTGTAGATAATTATTCACCGGTATATGGACATGGTGAATTGGAGATGAAGGTCAAGCTGACAAGCGGTGTGGGCAGATTCGGCGTCTTGTTCAGATATGTAGACTCCAACAATTATGCTGGCGTACTCTACGATGGGGGTACTTGGCTCTGGTACGCCAAGAACAAAGGTGCTGAGCAATATTCATCAATTGCAACTAATCCGGTCATGGTGAACGGACAATACTATACGATCAAAGTCGAATATATCGACAGTGCCATTAAAGTGTCTGTCGATGGCAGCCAGATCTATAGTGGAGAGGTTGGTGCGCTGCCTACAGATGCAGGTAAGATTGGTATCCGTACTTGGAATAATGCCCAGACGTTGAACATTGATGATGTTAAATTGACCAAGCGCACTTCAAAGAATGTGCAAGTGAACTATTCAGGTACAGCAACAGCGCCTGATCACAAATTATCATTATGGTACAACCGGCCAGCAACCAACTGGGAGACACAAGCGCTGCCGATAGGCAATGGTTTTATGGGAGGCATGGTGTTCGGTGGTGTAGAACGCGAGCATATTCAATTCAATGAAAAGACGCTATGGAGCGGTGGCCCGGGACCAAGCAATCCTAACTATCAAGGGGGAAATCGTGATGATGCGGCAAGTTACTTGGCAGAGATTAGGCAGAAGCTGGTTGACGGCAATGTGAGCGGTGCGCATTCACTAGCAAACTCCAAGCTGACGGGGATTGAGTCGGGATTCGGAAATTATCAGAACTTTGGTGATCTCTACTTGGACTTCCAAGTTCCGCAGGAGCTCAATGTATCGGATTATCGTCGTGAATTGGATTTAGAGGACGGAATGGCACGTGTCTCTTATACATCTGAAGGTGTTCAGTATACCCGTGAATATTTCGCAAGTTATCCTGATCAAGTCATCGTAATGCGCTTAACTAGCAGTGAGCCTAATTTAAACTTTGATGCAAGGATTGTTGGATCACAGACGGGATCTATCGTGCAAGCGGTAGACGATACCCTTATTATGACGGGTAAAGTGCCAGGCAATCAGATGGGCTTTGAATCGCAGCTTAAAGTAAGGAATGTAGGCGGAACTCTTACCCCGAATGGAGATCGGATGACAATTGCTGGTGCACAGGAGGTCACACTACTCTTGTCCGCAGCTACCGAATATGTGAATAGCTACCCCACTTATAGAGGAGCAGATCCTCATCAAATCGTTACTGATAATATGACAGCAGCCGCTGCTAAGTCTTATCAAGCGCTTCGTGCTGGCCATTTATCTGATTATACCACTTTGTTTAATAGGATTAATCTTGATCTGAAAGATACGAAATCAACCGTTCCAACCGATCAGCTCCTAGCGAATTACGATGCGGTGCGTGATCGGAATCTCGAAATTTTATTTTTCCAGTACGGTCGTTATCTTCTGATCTCCTCATCACGTGAAGGCTCGCTTCCAGCCAATCTACAAGGTATTTGGAACCATTCGAATACACCTCCTTGGAGCTCAGATTATCACTTTAATATCAATATCCAGATGAACTATTGGCCTTCAGAGGTGACTAACTTAGCGGAAACTGACATTGCCCTTATCGATTATGTCGATTCTCTGCGTGAACCAGGGCGTGTCACAGCGCAGAAACATAATGGCATTACAGGTGGCGGTTGGGCCGTAAACACGATGAATAATCCGTTTGGCTTCACTGCACCGGGATGGAATTATGATTGGGGCTGGGCTCCGACAGCGAATGCTTTTATTACGCAACAGCTTTGGGAGCACTATGAGTTCAACGGCGACAAAATTTATTTGGAGAACAAAATTTACCCAATCATTAAGGAAGCAGCGGAGTTCTGGACAAAGTTTCTCGTTGAAGATCCAGATGGAACGCTCGTATCTACTCCGTCTTATTCACCGGAGCAAGGAACGATTGCCATCGGCGCTTCGTTCGATCAGCAATTGATCTATGAGCTATTTACCAATGTAATTGATGCTTCTATCGAGCTTAATAAGGATGAAGCCTTCAGAAATGAATTAATCGACAAGAGAAGCAAGCTTTCTCCTCCGAAAGTGGGGCGATGGGGTCAGCTCCAAGAATGGAAAGAGGATATAGACGATCCGAACAATACACATCGTCATGTTTCTCAATTAGTGGGTCTATACCCTGGCAAACAAATTAATTCCAGTACGGAAGATTTATTCGAGGCAGCCAAAGTTACGCTAGAACATCGCGGTGATGGCGGAACAGGCTGGAGCAAAGCGAACAAGATTAATTTATGGGCGCGTTTGCTGGATGGGAATCATGCCCACACCATATTAGCCGGTCAATTAAAGGGAAGTACGCTTACCAATCTATTCGACACTCATCCGCCTTTCCAAATTGACGGCAATTTTGGCGCAACGTCAGGCATAGCAGAGATGCTGCTGCAAAGTCATATGGACAATATAGATATGCTGCCTGCGCTTCCTACTGTTTGGAAGGATGGAAAAGTAGAAGGTTTGAAGGCAAGAGGCGCCTTTGAGGTCGATATGGAGTGGGAATCGATGAATCTCATAGAGGCGAGGATTACATCATTGAAGGGTAATACAGCAAAGGTTAATAACCATGTATTCAGCAAAACAGAATCCATCAAAGTGTTGAATACGAGCAATGGAACGCCTGTCAGCTTCACACGGGATGGCGATCAAATTACGTTCCCAACGACAGCTGGCAAGACTTACAAGATTACAGTGAAGAAAATTAAAGCTCCAGTTATTCCCGTTAAGGTAGATGATCGCGATCCATCTGTCATTTATAGCGGCACTTGGTCGAATTATCAGGATGCCGGCAACTACAACGGAACAGAGAAGTACAGCAGTACGGCGGGCGATTCTGCTACATTCAGCTTCACAGGTACTTCTATAAAGCTGATCAGTATGAAGCAAGCGAATATGGGATATATCGACGTGTATGTAGATGGGATATTGGATCAAGCAGATATTGACGGCTATGCTCCTAGCACGAATAAGCAGCAGATATTGTATAGCAAGGATGGACTGGTCAGCGGACCTCATATCATTAAAGTTGTTGTAAAAGGAACGAAAAACCCATTAGCATCCAATACGATCGGTGCTATCGATGCTTTCGAATATGTGGATGATCCGACTGAGCCAGTGGGGGCGGCTGCAGCTCACATCATTGGACCGGATTCTGTCTCATCTGGTGCTGCATTCGCGGTTCGATATGGATTAACTGACTTGACCAAAGGTATTTACGCCCAGGATATAACGATTCAATATGATTCAGAAGCGTTCGAATTTGCATCGGCAATCTCTTTGGTCGATGGGGTAGAGATTCTTAAGCTTACGGAAGATGAGCCGGGTAAGCTGCGATTAATATTAGCGAGTCAAGGTGCTGGCAAAGAGATAATCGGTGAGGCAGAAGTGTTCGAGCTCACCTTCCAAGCACGAGAACTACAACAAGAGGCTGCGGGTGAGATCGCACTATCGAGCATTAATCTGGCCGATGGCGACGGGAATGAGCAGCAGCTAGAAGCAGCTTCTATGAGTATTGGAATTACACCAAATGAGGCCAATGCAGATATTAACGGCGATGGAAAAGTGAGCATTGGTGATCTTGCAATAATCGCGGTTCATTATGGTAAAACATCAGCAAGCTCGGATTGGCAAATGGCGAAGAAAGCAGATATCGACAGTAATGGAGTCATTGATATTACGGATCTCGTTGTCGTTGCCAAGAAAATAACGGAGTAAGTAAGCACTCATGTTGAAGGAGGAATGCAATAATGAAAAGAAGCTTCAAGCCTGTCAGCCTGGTATTAACGATGTTGCTTGGATTGCAATTATGCTTGCCATCGGCTGCGATATTCGCAGCTGAGCCAAGCGGCGTTTATTTCAAAGATTATAATGACGGCATTGTTAGTGGATGGGCTACGGGGAAAGGAACAGCAGCCACGTTCACCGCAGATAGCGGTGCGGTTAAAGCGGTTACTACAGGCGCTGTCATTCTAGTAGATCAAGAGTCGCCGCAATTTGCGAATGGCGAATATGAAGTAAAGCTGAAATTCAATGAAGTACCATCTCGATTTGGACTCGTATATCGTTATGTCGACAGCAATAACTACAATGTTATCCAATATGACGCAGGCAGCTGGGGATGGGATGCATTGAAGAATGGCGCTGAGACTTATGGCAATATTGCTTCGACAGACAGCCCGACATTTGCCGCAGGACAACAGTATACATTCAAGCTTCGGTATGAGGGAGACGGTGTGCAGCTGTGGATTGATGGCAACAGTATCCTTACCGCAAGCTTACCTAGCTTGTCTACAACAGGCGGTAAAATTGGACTTCGCAGCTGGTTCAATAATAAAAATTTCACGATCGATGATCTTAAGGTAACGGAGGTTGTGGTGGATACAGTTACTCCCAAGCCGATTACGATTACAGATACATTGGTTTCGGATCAATTAACCGTCGAAATTGACAAGGAATTCCCGCGTGTAAAGAAGTATAGCTGGAATAACACAGGTGCGGAAATGAAAGGTCAGTTAAACGGGTTTAATGAAATAAAGGTAAATGGAAAATCGTATTATCCAGCGGCAAGCAGCTTTGTAAAAACAGCCGCATCCTCAACAAAGGGAGAAACGGCTGCGTATACACTGCAGCTGCCAGCGATTCAAGTAAACCTTGGAGTAGAGCTGCAATTAGAAGCTAACATTCTTCATTTTAATATTGTGGATATCGAAGAGAACGGAACAGAGAAAGTAAAAACAATCGAATTCCCGAATCATGACCTTGTATCGGTCCTTGCAACTGAGCCGAAAGCGCAAGAAACAGCTGTAACGGCGACAGGCGGCTGGAACATTATTAACGAGGAATATATCGATCTCAAAACAGGTGCGACGGATGCTAGCGGAGGTCGTACGTATGCTTTTCTTAATAATGATCAATTGGCAGCAACTTTGGTCACAAACGTTGTGAACGCCAACGATAAAGTACGTGTGAAAGTAGCAACGGATGCGTCACTCAGTACGAAGAAGGCGGCGCTTTCTAGCGGAGGCTGGACCTACCGCGGCAGCAATGTGCTAGACCCAGAACCATTGCCATGGGCGAAGGTTGTTCTCACACCAGATGCTAACAATGACAGTGTAGTAGATTGGCAGGATGGTGCAATTGCCTATCGACAAAACTCCGAGGCACCGTATGGAAGTGATATGATTCGCGACAACATCTCTTACATCAGCATGAACATTGGTTCTACTACTTCAACTCCGTTCCTTCGAGCTTTCGATAACGCGAAGAAAATATCGAACTTGACCGATGGATTCGGACAGATTGTATTGTACAAAGGCTACCAGGCTGAGGGGCATGATGATTCCCATCCCGATTATGGCGGTCATATCGGTGTTCGTCAGGGTGGGGTTGAGGATTTCAACTATGTTCTAAGCGAAGGCAAGAAATATAATATCCGCGGCGGTGTTCATATTAATGCAACGGAATATATGCTGGACGCTTATGAAACGAAAAATGAAAACCTTAATCAGCCCTTGTCCAAAGGATGGGGCTGGCTGGATCAAGCCTACTATGTGAATAAGACCAAGGATCTTGAATCGGGAGAGCTTAAACGTCGTCTTGATATGCTGAAGGCGGATACGGGAGATAATCTATCTTTTGTATACGTGGATGTGTATGAGGGTGCTGACTATAATGCGAAGAAGCTTGCACAGTACATTAACGACAATGGCTGGATGCTGGGAACAGAATTTGCCGGTCCATTGTTCGAGCAAGCAGCCTGGGTGCATTGGGGAACAGACCCTGGGTATCCGAACCAAGGCAACAGCAGCAAAATTATACGTTTCCTCCGTAATGATGTAGTTGACGGATTCTTAAGTACACCGTTGTTGAAAGGAAATAAGCAGGTTGGAGTCGGCTATTGGCAAAGCAGCACGCTTTTCTCCAGTTACAAAGAAACGACAGCGGCATTCTTTAATCAGAATCTGCCAACCAAATATATGCAGCATTTCCCTATTATCAAAATGACTGATAATCGCGTGGATTTCGAGAACAACGTCGTTGTACAACGCGGTCAAGATGGTAAAATTCATCTCAGCAAGGATGGCAAGGAAATCGCCATCATGACAGACAGCAGTTCAATCAGCAATAGTACAGTCTTTATTCCATGGAGTCCAGAATCGGAAGATAAAATCTATCATTGGAATCCTGCAGGAGGCTCAACAACATGGTCGCTGCCAGATTCCTGGGCAGATGTAACAACCGCACAGTTGTATAAGTTAACGGATCTGGGTCGTGTACATGTAGGCAGTGTTCTTGTATCGAACGGTCAAGTATCCATTACCGCGGAACAAGGAATCGGCTATGCCCTATATAAAACAACTGCTCCTGATGCAGAGGAAATGGTATGGGGAGATGGAGGTCCAGCGAAAGACGCGGGCTTTGACAGCCAAAGCTTCGATGTGTGGAAGAAATCTTCAACAGCTAATTCTACTAATCATGTTCAATTCGTGAAAAATAACAACGCTGATGATCTGCTTCAAGTTAAAGGTCCAAGTGATGCCACGATCGAGCAGGTTATTACAGGATTGGAGCCAGGCAAAACGTATTCCGCTTCCGTATGGGTGAATGTGGACGGAGAACGTAAAGTAGAGATCGGTGTGAAGCAAGGCGACGCAGAGGTCGTCAACTATTTGGAGGATACAAAACATCCTTACTTGTCGCAGCAGCATAAATACTTCAATACGAGCTATCAGCGGATAAAAGTTTCCTTTGATGCCGTTAGCAGTACTGCAACCTTGTATTTGAAAGCAGCAGAAGGTACCTCCACCGTATTGTTTGATGATGTACGGGTATGGGAGAATCCGACGAAGACCGATGCAGGAGAATCGATCTTCTATGAGGATTTCGAGAATGTCGATGAGGGCTGGGGACCATTCGTTTACTCCAAAACAGGACCTGTTCGAACTCATTTGGCTGAAAAAGGCGGCAATCAGATTAAAACCTATGTACTGGGTGGGAACTGGTCGCTCAAAACCAATGAAGAAGGAACGGGCGAATGGTTAAGAACGCTGCCGCAAACGCTTCGGATGAAGGAGGATAACCTCTATCATCTGACGATGAAGTACAATTCTGACGAGCAGGATATGTATACAGCAGCTATTCGAGTTAATGAGAATGGTGTTGTACGTGACTTGGCCTCTCAGAAATTGAATGTCGGAGAGAACACTCTGGATCTAGCTTTCGCGACAGAAGGGGCAAAGGATGCTTATCTGGCAATTATCAAAAATACGGTGAATAATGCGAAGGAATTAACGGGGACGCTCATCCTTGATGACATTCGTGTAGATGATGAAGGTCCAATCGTTCCTGTTGAAGGTGTTCTAGTAGCTAGTGTGACCTTGACACCTCAAACGCTGGATTTGAATAAGGGCCAAACGGCACAGATCAATGCACTTGTTGCTCCATCTAATGCCTTTGATCGCACCTTGGAATGGAGCTCCGATCATCCAGAGATCGCTTCGGTTGATGCCACTGGCAAAGTATCAACACACCTGACAGGTTCAGCGACTATTACAGCGACGACAAAAGACGAGAGTGAAATAAGCGCGAACGTTACAGTCAATGTACATGGACCTAATGTACTCATTCCACAATCACAAATGACAGCTGCGGCATCAAGCTTCCAACCAGGCGATGAAGCGTCCCACGCGATTGATGGTGATCCATCCACGATGTGGCATACGGTATGGAGTCCTGCCCATTTGCCTGAGTCAATTACGCTTAATCTTGGCGGCAGCTATTCCGTTAATCAATTGAACTACAGCCCAAGAACGGCCGGTACGAATGGCATAATAACCAAATACAATTTGTACGCAAGTACAGATGGTGTAAATTTCAGCTTGGTTACAAACGGTACTTGGAGCGGAGATTCGAAGCTGAAGACCGTACGATTCTCAGCAACAACAGCGACACATATCCGATTGGAAGCGACGGCTGGTGTAGGGAATTTCGCTGCGGCAGCGGAGATCAATGTGTACAGAGCGCTGGATGACTCGGAATTAACAGCAGTAACAGGCGTTCAATTGGATAAAACGGCTGTTACGTTGAAAGCAGGAGAAACAGCTGAGCTGATTGCTACTGTGAATCCTGAGAATGCGTTGAACAAAAATGTAACATGGTCCAGCAGCAATGAAGCGGTAGTATCTGTAGTTGTACAGGATGATCATGTTATCGTATCAGGCTTAACTGCTGGAACATCAGACATTACGGTAACGACGGCTGAAGGAAGCTTCACAGCGACGAGCCGGATTACGGTTGAAGAGGCTGATGGAGAGTTGCTTCCGTTGACGAAGTTGTCTGCTCCTAGTCAAGTTGTAAGTGAAGCAGCGTTCACCGTTAAGCTGGGACTGAATCATGTACAGGGAATTTACGCACAGGATATTGAGGTTCAATATGATCAGAATGTAATGGATTTCACGGATGCATCGTCACTGATCCCAGGAGTGAAGATTGTTGAGTCTGTGAGCAGTCCTGCAGGGAAGCTTCGTTTCCTTATAGTTAGTGAAGGAGCAGCGAACGGAATAACAGGAAATGCAGAAGTTCTAGAGCTGCACTTCAAAGCGAAAAAAGTAACGGAACCTGTGACAGGAATGATTAGAGTTACAAAAGCAGATATTGCCAATGCACAAGGCGTAGAGACAGCAGCAGCGTTCTCCACTTTATCGATTGAATTGATCTCGAGCGGTATTCCAGGTGATATGAACAATGATGGTAAAGTGAGCATCGGTGACCTAGCTATTATCGCAGCTCATTATGGCAAATCGCAATCCAGCCCAGATTGGCAGCAAGTGAAAAAAGCAGATATAGACGGTGACGGTGAGATTGGTCTAAGTGACCTAGCCGTTGTAGCTCGGAAAATAGTTGAATAAGTAAGGCATACAAGACTAGGCACATCATGTCATCTCAACACATGAAGTGCCTAGTCTTACTTTTTTTAGCAGCTGAAAATTCAGGGTAGGGGCGGCGGAATAATGAAGAAATGGGTTAGTCTCGTATGTCTATTGTTCATGTCTATTTATGTATTTCCCATTCATCCAGCAAATGCAGCTGAAGTGAATGCTAAACCAAAGGTTATTCCTAGTCTGCAGCAATGGAGCGGTGGTTCTGGTTCTTTCACGATTACAGCAAGCTCGCGGATCGTGATTGGCGCAGACAGCGCGCTGGCATCAACGGCATCGATATTCCAAGAAGATCTGAAAGAAATGACGGGACGGGAGCTGCCAATTGTCACTAATGGATCAGCGGCAGAAGGTGACTTCCTGCTCGCCACTCTAGCAACTGCCGACAGCACAATTGGTGATGAGGGCTACTTCTTCGAGGTTGAGGATTTTGTAACCATTCGTGCTAATACGACTACGGGTGTGTTCTATGGTACGAGAACAGCTTTGCAAATTTTAGAACAGGATACTGCGAAGTCAAGCATTGTCAAAGGGGCGGCGAAGGACTTTCCTAAGTATGTGGAACGCGGTTTCATGCTTGATGTAGCACGCAAGTTTATCGAGATGAGAGATCTCAAGCAATATGTGAAATTCATGTCTTACTATAAAATGAATGATTTCCAGCTTCATCTGAGTGATAACGAAATCTTCTCGGATAACAGCAGAGATAATTGGAATAAATACGCTGCATTTCGTTTGGAAAGCACCAAGTATCCGGAGTTGACCGCTAAGGACGGACATTATACGAAGCAAGAATTTCGTGAGCTGCAGGATCTAGCAGAAGCTCGCGGATTAAATATTACACCAGAATTAGAATCACCGGCGCATGCGCTGCCTTTCACGAAAGTAAGACCTGATCTTGTTAAGGATAATTTACCTGTCGATCATCTGGATATTACTCGCCAAGAAACGATCGACTTTGTACAGGATGTATGGAGCGAATACTTGGATGGCAATTGGTTTGACTCCGAAACCATTCATTTCGGTGCTGATGAATTTGATCGTAGAGACAGCTCCAACTTTGATGTATACAGACAATTTCTCAATACGATGAATGACTTCATTAAGAGTAAAGGTAAAAAGGCGCAGATGTGGGGCAGCTTGACCAACTTCCCAGGACCGACTGTCGTTGATCAAGATATCGTCATCAATGCTTGGAACAATGGGTGGCAGAATCCGAAGGATGCTGTCGCACAAGGCTATAAAATTATTAATACAGTTGACGGGTATCTCTACATTGTGCCGAAAGCTGGCTATTACTACGACTACTTAAACAAGCAATTTCTGTACAACAACTGGACGCCTACTTATTTCGGCGGCAATAACAATTTGCAAGAGGGAGAACCGAACCTGCTTGGCGGCATGTTCGCATTATGGAACGATAAGCTTGGGAAGAAGGTAAGCTCTGCTGATGTCCATGACCGAGTTATTGATGCTATGCCTGTACTTGCAGAGAAGATGTGGAGAGGGCAATCCAGCGATACAACCTTCGCGGATTTCGATAAGCTTAGCGACTTGCTTGGCGTAGGTCCCGGCGTAGATCTTGCTCGCAAAGTGAAATCAGCAGGTGAGGTTGTCCTTCATTATCCTTTCGAAGAAGGAGGTTCGACAACAACTGCCGATCAATCCGGCAATGGTTATGATGGCAGCTTGAACGGCGTGTCATGGAGCAATGAAGGAGTATCTGGCAAGTCGATTGTATTCGATGATCGGGAGGATCATATTACAACAGGTCTAACGACGAATGGACTGCCGTGGACGGTCTCTGCTTGGGTGAATCTGGAGGAGACAGCAGCTGCACAATCGGATGAAATCATTCTTATGGAATCGGATTATGGCGCACTTAAGCTGAAGCAGACAGGAAGTCCAAATGTGGGCCTCTCCCGCGAGAGCTACAACTTTAATTTCAATGCGGCTATTCCAACAGGACGTTGGGTGCATATTTCGTTCCAAGGGGATTTGAGCGGCACCTCGTTATACATGGACGGAGAGCTGAAGAGCAGATTAACTGAAACAGCATTCCTGCCTTCCGCAACGATCGGAAGCAAGACGTCATCCTTCTTAGGAGCAATGGATGAATTCAAGATCTATAACCGCTTGCTAACAAGCAAGGAAATTGCAGCAGAAGCGGGTTCACCGCCATGGACGACCAATATTGCGGCACATAAACCAGCGACAGCCTCTTCTCTTGAAGTGCCTCAATTCACGGCAAACCTGGCTTTTGACGAGGATGAGTCGAGATCTTCTCGATGGTCTTCAGGTACAACGGACAATGAGTGGATTTATGTGGACCTCGAACAGAGCTATGACATCAAAAAAGTCATTCTCAAGTGGGAAGCGTCCTACGCAACAGGCTATAAAATTCAAGTCTCGGATGATGCGAATGTGTGGCGTGATGTGTATACGACAACTTCAGGAGCTGGCGGTGTAGAGGTTATCAGCTTCAGGGCCGTTGAGAATGCACAATATGTAAGGATGTTAGGGACAAAACGTGCAGGTACGTATGGATATTCCTTATATGAATTTGAGGTTTATCCTGCCAATCCGAATGATGTAACACCTGTCGAGCCTCCTATCCGGTATTCGCAGAATTTCGAGGACGGTTCGCTTGGCGGATGGCAACAAATGACAGGGATTAATGTAGGTGCAATGTCGATTGTGGAAGCTCCGGGCAATGCGAATGAGCATGCGCTTCAATTGACGGCGAATGGTGCCAGCAGCTTATTCGTAGACCAGAATTCTCCGGCTATTAAAGACGGTGAGATTGAGTTTACAATCACTCCGAAGTCTAGTGCCCTTCGTGAAGGCGTTATATTCCGTTATGCGGGTCAGGATTCATGGGCCTCAATCGGGTTTGACAACGGCTCGTGGTATTGGGTTAATGCGCAAGACAGCTATGGAGTGGTAACGAGCAATGCGGCAGCAGCCCTTCGCAACGGTGTAACCTCTACCATTAAAGTCAAGTATGAGGGCAATAAAATTACATTTAGCGTCAATGGAACGACTTATTTTGACGGTGCATTGCCGAATTTACCGACTGAAGCAGGCAAAATGGGAGCGAGAGTTTTCGGTGCATCGACAGCTGTTTTTGACAATTTCCTATACGCCAACAATGTGGATGAAGTAGCTGTAACCGGCGTGAAAGTCGATAAAGCGACGATCAGCTTGCAAGAAGGTGAAACAACGGAGTTAATCGCAACTGTGCTGCCTGGTACGGCCACAAATAAAGCAGTGTCATGGTCCAGCAGTGATGAAACAGTGGCTAAAGTTGATGTAGTGAATGGCAAAGCAGTTGTTTCAGCGATCAAAGCGGGAACTGCAACGATTACGGTCACTACTGAAGTAGGAGGATTTACAGCAGTCAGTAAAGCTACGGTGCTTCCAACTGTTCCAACAGCTGCGTCTACAAGCTTAACAGCTCCAAGCACAGTTAAATATGGAGACAACTTCACCGTTAACTTCGGACTTCGTAATGTAGCTGAATCTGTTTACGCACAGGACGTGTCCATTCAGTATAACAGCGCTCTTATGGAGTTTGTGTCTGCTGAGTCATTGGTCGATGGTGTCTCCATTATTGAGAGCAAAGAGGGTTCTGGATCACTTCGGCTGATCTTGGCTAGTCAAGGTGGAGAGCATGGGATATCTGGTGACGCGGTGATTGCAGCGATTAACTTTAAGGCAAAGCAAGCTGAAGAGCCTGCAACTGGCATCATTTCCGTTAACCATGCATCAATCGGCGATGGAGACGGGAATGAGACGAATGTAGAAGCATCCTCAGTTCATGTGGCATTCGAGCTTGCACCAGTGGAATTGACTCCGGATATTAATAACGACGGCAAGGTAAGTGTTGGCGATCTTGCCATTGTAGCCGCTAATTATGGCAAGACAGCCGCTGATTCAGATTGGGCACAAGCGAAGCGTGCAGACGTGAACGGTGACGGTAAGATTGATGTTGTCGATCTCGCATTCATTGCTCAGAAAATTCTTGAATAGCAAACGGGAGGGATTCATTTGAAAACGAAAAAAATGGTTGCAGGGTTTACTTTAGCTTTTACGCTGATGATAGGTACGATCGGGTTTGTTGGTACAAACACAGTGAAGGCTGCGGAAGGTGAATTGCCTATCCGATACTCGCAGAACTTTGAGGATAATTCGCTTGGCGGCTGGGAGCATCTAACTGGAGTCAATGTAGGAAGCATGTCGATTGTAAGTGCTCCAGGGGGAGCAAGTCAGCATGCTCTGCAATTGACGGCGAATAACACAAGCAATTTGTTTGTGGATCAGAACTCTCCAAGTATACAAGACGGTGAGATTGAATTTAAGATAACGCCGCAAAGCACCGCCATTCGTGAAGGCATTATTTTCCGATATGCGAGTTCAACATCATGGGCCTCTGTTGGATTCGACAACGGCTCCTGGTATTGGGTTAATGCGGAAGACAGCTACGGTTTAGTAACGAACAATACGGCAGCGGCCCTTCGTAAAGACGTTACTTCAATCGTTAAAGTAAAGTATGTTGGAAGCAAAATTACCTTTAGTGTGAATGGAACAACGTATTTTGATGGGACATTGGCAAGTCTTCCAACTACAGCAGGCAAAATGGGAGCGAGAGTATTCGGCGCTTCGACTGCAGCCTTTGACGATATTGCTTACGCTAATCATGTTGCAGAAGTACCGGTAACCGGTGTAGCGGTGGATAAAGAAACGGTCAGCTTACAAGTTGGAGAAACAACAGAATTAGCTGCAACGGTATTGCCAGCGAATGCAACGAATCCAAAAGTGACATGGGCGAGCAGTAATGCTGCAGTAGCCAAGGTTGAACTAGTGAATGGCAAGACCGTTGTTACAGCGATTGGAGCAGGCAGTGCTGATATTACGGCTACTACAGAGGTTGGCGGGTATACAGCAGTCAGTCGAGTTACAGTTATTCCTGCAGCGCCACAGGTTTTAACAGCTACACTTTCTGCACCTAGCACAGTTAACTTCACTAAGGAATTTACAGTTGGCTTAGGCCTTGAAAGTGTGTACGAGTCAGTGTATGCGGTAGACATGACGGTCCAATATAATGCGAATCTTATGGAGTTTGTATCTGCCGTTTCATTGATTGATGGCGTAGCTATTATTGAGACGAAGGAGGGCAATGGTTCCGTTCGTTTGATCTTAGCTAGTCAAGGCGGAGAGCATGGGATTACAGCGGATGACCTTATTGCGGCCCTTACCTTTAAGGCAAAACAATTAGATCAACCAACTACTGGAACGATCTCAGTTGCAAATGCTTCCGTCGGCAATGGAGCTGGGATGGATGTGGACGTAGCTTCAACCTCTATTGAGATCGAACTGGTCGCTGGTGAATTGACACCGGATCTTAATAACGATGGCAAAGTAAGTGTGGGCGATCTTGGTATTGTAGCAGCGCATTATGGCAAGACAAGTGCTGATTCAGATTGGGAGCAAGCGAAACGAGCAGATGTGAATGGCGATGGCAAGGTTGATATCAGCGATCTATCCTTCATTGCTCAAAAAATACTTGAATAGTTAGTAAGAGGAAGAGACAAGGTACATGATGCAGAGCACAATTCATGATGTACCTTGTCGTTTTATTTATGAGGGAATGGGAGGGATAGTCTTGCGAGCTAATCAATTTGTTATAAGCGTCACTATGGCTTTCTTCATGATTGTTACGATCCTTTTTCTAGGGTCAATCCAAGCAGAGGCTGCTGCCATCGGTACGATTTCTAATTTCGAACAAACGGATGACCAAACCTTTACGATTACTTCCGGCAACGATAAGGTGAAAGTTATTTTTAATAGAGATGATATGGTTCGTATCTGGCTTGGTGTTGGAGGTCAATTCACTAGCTTGGCTGGTAAAACAACGGCACAGCCTGCTGAGCCGATTGTGGTAAGCGACAATTTCGGAGCTGTAGATGTGGAATGGTCGGATGAAGGCACTTATTACAAGATGGAGACTAGCAAATTTATATTGCGTGCTTACAAGAGTCCGATGAAATTCGCGATGTACAAGAAGGACAACACGACAGTCGTGTGGGAAGAAGCAGCCAGTTTAAGCTACAACGGAACTGCAGTCAGCCAAAAGCTCGTTCGGGGCGAGGATGAATTCTTTTATGGCGGAGGTATGCAAAATGGTTTCTTCAACCATCGTGACCGCAAGCTTACTATTGGGATCAATTATGGGGATTGGGGTAGCGGTACCGTATCGAATCCATCTCCATTCTACATAAGTACCGCTGGATACGGAGTGCTTCGCAATACGTTCCAGAACGGGACGTATGATTTCGACAGCACGGTTGATTTGACTCACAATGAAAACCGCTTTGATGCTTATTATTTTTATGGAGAAACGATGAAGGAAATTCTGAACGGCTATACGGATCTAACTGGCAAACCCTCGTTAATTCCAAGGTGGGGTATGGGGCTGGGTGATGCCAATTGCTATAACAGAGCGCCAGGTACAACTACAGATGTTATTGAACAAATTGGCAAAGCCTATCGTGATCATGATATGCCGGGAGCATGGATTTTGCCGAATGATGGCTATGGCTGCGGCTACTCGAATTTAGGCGAAACGGTTACGGAGCTGCATAAATTAGGCTTCTATACAGGATTATGGACACAGAATGGTGTCGATAAAATTGCACAGGAGGTTGGCGTAGAAGGAACTAGACTTTCTAAGCTGGATGTCGCTTGGGTAGGTCCCGGATACGATTTTGCCTTGAGTGGAAGCAAGCAAGCCTATCAAGGTATTGAGAACAACTCCGATGGCAGAGGTTATGTGTGGTCTGTCGGAGGTTGGGCGGGTACACAACGATATTCCACCGTATGGTCAGGCGATCAATCGGGAAATTGGGAGTATATTCGATTCCATATCCCGTCCATGATTGGCGCTGGTCTCTCTGGAATACCGTATTCGACAGGTGATATCGACGGTATTTTTGGCGGGAGTGCCAAGACCTATGTCCGCGACCTGCAGTGGAAAGCTTTTACCCCAATTCTGATGAGTATCTCGGGCTGGGCTGCCAAGGATAAACAGCCTTGGGTCTGGGGTGAGCCGTATACGAGCTACAATCGGGATATTCTGAAATTAAGACAGCGATTAACCCCATATTTCTACACTTATATGAATGAATCCTATGAATCAGGAGCACCAGTCGTTCGAGGGATGATCTATGAATATCCGAATGATCCCAATTCCAAAGGAACGCTGACCCAATATCAATTCATGTCAGGCGAGAACTTCCTGGTAGCACCGGTATATATCGACAGCACCACTCGCAACGGGATTTATTTGCCGAAAGGAAAATGGATCGATTATTGGACAGGGGAAGAGCATTACGGCTCCAAGATGCTGGATGAATACAATGCACCGCTTGATCGTCTGCCACTTCTAGTGAAAGCCGGAGCGATCATTCCGATGTATCCAGAATCGCTTTATGACGGAGAAGTACCGCCTAATCCAATTACTTATGACATTTATCCATACAAGACGTCAAGCTTCACTATGTATGAGGATGATGGGGTGACAAAGGAGCATCGTACGGGCAAATTTGCAGAGACGTTGATCACATCAATTGCACCTGAACAAGGAACGGGCGATCTTATCGTTCAAGTAGGCGCCAGCGTAGGTGATTACACAGGAAAGCTAGAGTCGCGTACGAATCAATTCATGATTCACATGCCGAATAAGCCAACGTCAGTGTCGGTTGACGGTTCCTCCTACTCGGAGCTTGCGAATAAGCCGGCATGGGAAGCTGCTGCTAGCGGATGGTATTACGATGCAGCAGACAAAGGTGGAATTGTTTATGTCAAAACACCGGATATATCGACAGCTTCAGCGTTTGAATTGAAAGTATCCGGATTTGCCGCAGATACGACGCCGCTTATTGATGCTGTGCAGATTGAACTGCCGGAGATTGATACGGACCCAAGTCGGATTCCGCAAGAAGATATGGTTGTTTCCGCTACGAATGCAGATCCTTCTGCTCCAGCTATCAATGTGCTGGATGGCAACTTCGAGACGATTTGGAGTACAGCCTTGAATGGAAGCGCAGCACTGCCGCAGTCCATTACGTTGAATCTTGGGATTAAGCAATTTGTAAGCAAGCTGAAATATATGCCGAGACAATATGGCGGAACGAATGGGAACATCACAGGATACAAAGTGTATGCCAGCTTGGACGGTGTAAGTTACAATCTGGTGTCGAGCGGACAGTGGAATGCAGATAAGAAGGAGAAGACAGCGACTTTCGATACAGTGGAAGCTGCCTTTATTCGATTGGAAGCGACAGCAGGAGAAGGTGGATTTGCTGCCATATCGGAGATCAATATTTATCACGATCTGACAAGACCAGCTCCGACACCGATTCCGAAAAGTGATATGAGAGCGTCTGCTGTCAGCTTTCAACCAGGTGCAGAGGCATCTAAAGCAATAGATGGCGACCGTAGCACGGTATGGCATACCAAGTGGGATGGATCGGATCGATTGCCGCAATCCATCATTCTTAATCTAGGAAGCGTTCATACAATCAGTCAATTCCGGTATGCACCGCGTACAGACGCAAGCAATGGAACGATAAGCTCTTACAACTTATATGTAAGTACAGATGGTCAAACCTATACGAAATTAACAAGTGGGACATGGAGCATCAATAATTTAAAAAAATATGTCGTATTTGAACCTGTAGAAGCACAATTTGTGAAGCTGGAAGCGGTAGCCGCCGTGGGAGGATTCGTATCGGCATCGGAGCTTGATGTCTATGATGCACCGGATGTACTGCCAGAGATGCAGCTCATATCGGAGAACAAAGCTGCTTCAGCAGATAGCGAAGAGCCTTCGAATCCTGCATCTGCGGCAAATGACGGAAATCCCGATACACGCTGGTCAGCAGCCGACACATCTAGCAATCATGTCTGGACCGTTGATCTAGGGGGCATGTATTCTATTCAATCCTCCGAACTTTCATTCGAACACAGTGATCAATTGTACAAATATAAAATTGAGGTTCAGGAAGCGGGCAGCCCGAACTGGGTTACCGTCGTTGATCGCACAAGCAATACGGAGATTGGTGATGTACTAACCAATCAGTTCGGAAGTCGAGGCAGATACGTGAAGATTACAGTAACAGGCCTTCCGACAATCGACACAAAAGCAAGCATACGCGAAGTGAAGCTTTACGGTATTCCGCTAAATGAAGTTCAGAAGCCTACCGGTGTCACTCTTAATCATTCCACTCTTACGATGAACGTATTGGATCAGCCTGTCACGTTAATCGCAACGGTAGTACCGGAGAATGCAACCGATAAAACGGTGACTTGGAGCAGCAGCAATATCAACGTGGCCGCTGTGGATAGTAAGGGTGTCATTACTCCGAAGGGGCAGGGAACAACTACCATAACAGTTGCTACAGCAAAAAACGAGTTTAGAGCAACAGCTGAGATAACCGTATTGGGACAAAACAATATTGTGGAAATTCCACAAAGTCAGATGAGCGCAGCAGCAACAAGCTCGCAAGCTGGCGTGAATGATCCAGGCTTTGCTTTGGATGGAGATCCAGATACCCATTGGCATACAAAATGGTATAACGTCGATCCGCTGCCTCAGTCGATTTCAGTGAATTTGGGCAGTGTACACAACATCAGCAAGCTTGGTTACTTGCCAAGGCCAGATGCAGGGAATGGAACGATTACGAAGTACAACATCTACACAAGCTTGGATGGTGTGACTTATACGAAGGTTGCGAGCGGATCTTGGACATCAAATAAACTGCTGAAAGAAGCTAACTTCACTCCGGTTCAGGCAGCTTATATTAAGCTGGAAGCGATAGAAGGTACGGGTGAATATGCTTCAGCAGCCGAGATTACCGTATTCGAGGTCGAGCATATCGTCGATGAACCGCAGACTCAATTGACTGCACCAAGCAGCGTCCTTGCAGGGGAAGCATTCGTTGTCCGTTATGGCGTAACTGATATAACCGACCCTGCATTCGCGCAAGATGTCATCATTACCTTTGATTCCTCGGTTATGGATTTTGTGTCTGCGGAATCATTGATGGATGGGGTGAAGCTGATTGAAGTTTCTACAGTTGCACCCGGCAAATTGCGGCTAATCTTAGCAAGTGTAGGCGCTGGGAATGAAGTGACCGGTGATGAGCAGCTTATAGAGCTGAGCTTTAAGTCGAAGGTTCTGTTAGAGACAGTAACTGGAACAATTGCTGTCCCTAGTGCGATATTAGCCGGTGAGACCGGCGAGGAAACAGAAGCGGCCTCTTCCTCGATCAGCATTGAAGTGACTGTTGAAGAGCAAGGCATCCCAGGTGATATTAATGGTGACGGTAAGGTTAGCGTTGGCGATCTTGCATTAATTGCTGTTCATTACGGCAAAGATTCAACCGGTTCGGATTGGTTGCAAATCAAACATATGGATCTCGATGCAAGCGGCACAATTGATATTGCTGATTTGTCCATGGTTGCTAGGGAAATTATTCAGTAAGTCTGTCATGGGATTGACTAGAGAATCAGGTAGGTGCACAGTCCGCGTTACGTAGGGCAACAACGACTGTGTACTTTCTTAATATCCGTATACGGAGGGATGCAACGATGTCTTTCGCATGGAAGAACAAGCTGACCGTGCTTTTAATTACCGCTGTATTATTGGCAGCCTCTAGTCTTGGCAACCTAATTCCCCAGAATGCATATGCCTCGCATAAAGGGGATGATAGCTTGGGAGCAACGCCGCCAATGGGCTACAGTACATGGAATGCTGTTCGGTTTAATGTGAGTGATGCGCTAATTCGTCAAGTAACAGACAGCATGGTCAGCACTGGCTTGCGTGACTTGGGCTATGTCTATGTCAACATCGATGATGGTTGGCAAGGCGGAAGGGACGCAAACGGGAATATCTATGCTAATTCCACTAGATTTCCTAATGGAATGAAGGCACTTGCTGATTATGTGCATAGCAAGGGAATGAAGATAGGGATTTATACAGATACCGGAAGAGTAGGCTGCGGAGGCAAAGTTGGCAGCTATGGCTATTATCAGCAGGATGTCAATCAGTTCGCAGAATGGGGATTTGACTACATCAAAGTAGATTCCTGCGGAGCAGACGCTATGGGTTTAGACTTCAAGACACAATATACACAATTCAGTGAAGCGTTGAAAAACGCAAATCCTGCTAGAGATATTCTATTTAATATTTGTGAGTGGGGGCAACAGCAGCCATGGAATTGGGCTCCAGCAATCGGTCATACGTGGAGAGTTGGCTACGATATCGATAATCAGGGTCATTATTGGGATGGTGTACTCTACGAAATTGATCAGACTGTTCCTCATGCAAGTGTAGCTGGTCCAGGACATTTCAACGACCCAGACAGTCTTGAAGTAGGAGTCATCTCAGATAAACCTGGCAAAAACAGCTTGACCTATGAGGAGTCGGTATCCAATTTCAGTATGTGGGCTGTATTAGCTGCTCCATTGATGCTTGGTCTGGATGTCACAACTCTCGATACTCCTAATTCTTATAGCAGCAGGTTTGCTGATATTGTCAAGAATGCTGAAGTGATAGCTGTAGACCAAGATCCTGCAGGCATTCAAGGTGAGAAAGTAAGCGAATCTAGTCCGGGATTACAAGTGTATTCCAAGCCTTTAGGCAGCAAAACAAGCGGTGATCGTGCCGTTGTTCTCCTTAATCGTACCAATGCTCCCGCGCAAATGACTGTTACAGCTAAGGAGATAGGGCTGCTGAATAAATTCTCTGTACGTGATTTATGGAAACATGAGAATAAGGGGACGCATACGTACAGCTATTCCGCAACTGTTCCTGCTCACGGAAGTGTGATGGTGAAAATAAGCGGAACTTATAATCCTGAACAGCCAGAGGAAGTGCCGACTGTTTCCTATGAAGCAGAAGCCGGCAGCAATATACTGAGCGGGACAGCTAGAATTCGTTCCGTGCCACAGGCATCTGGCGGTTCAGTTGTTGGTTACGTAGGTGATGGACTAGCGAATTCACTTCAATTCAACAACATATCTGTACCAAAAACGGGCACTTATCCGGTAACGATTAGCTATGTTAGCGGTGATGCTAGAAATTCAGAATTAGCTGTAAATGGAACAATTTTTGCTAACCTATCATTCCCCTCCTCAGGAGGCTGGAGCAATGTTCGTACAATGAGGGTCAATGTTGAGCTGAATGAAGGCATGAATACAATATCCTTCAGCAATCGTGCAGCAGGCGCATTTTCTCCTGATTTTGATAGGATCGAAGTGTCCGCCTTGCCAATTGAGAGCGAGAAGGATGAGGCTGCAACACAATTAACGGGGACAGATCAAGTTCCAGCGGGAGAAGAATTTAATGTTCGCCTTGCAATCAATCATTTGATTCAAAATGTTATTTATGCGGAGGATATTCAAATTAGCTATGACGCCAACGTTATGGATTTTGTCTCGGCAGATTCCTTGGTGGATGGAGTAGAAATTGTGGATATGAACATGCTGACACCAGGCAAAATTCGCTTCATTATGGCTAGCGCCGGTACTGACAACGCCGTCACCGGAGATGTACAGCTTCTACAGCTTAACTTTAAGTCCAAAGAGCTGTCGACAACGGATGTAGGAACTATCGAAGTGACGAGTGCAACGCTGGCAAATGAAAGCGGAGAGGAAACGGAAGCTTCGCCTTCTTCTATAAGTATTGAGATTACCGCGGGTTCAACGACAGGCACAGGTGATATCAATGGTGACGGCAAGGTCAGCGTTGGTGATCTCGCATTAATTGCTGTTCATTATGGTAAAGATTCAACAAGCACAGATTGGACGCTTATCAAATCTATGGATCTGGATGCAAGCGGCACAATTGATGTTGTTGATCTATCTATCGTAGCTAGAAAAATAATGGAATAAGTCACGGAAGCAAGAGAGAAAGACTAATTTGCAAAGGATGGTTACAAGCGGCTGGTACTATTCGTATCTGTACGAATGTAACCTCCTAACAAAAAGGAATGAGTAAATTGAGAAGAATATGGTGTGGATTTCTAACTCTTGTACTCCTCTTAGTCTTACTACCGAACGCCGCTATGGCGGAAGAAACCGTTGTAGAACCCGATCCTAACTTTGTATTCAGAGTGGAGAATCAGACGATCAACAGCAATTATTATACGAATCTTAATACTAATCTGGATGCGCTCAAAGTGTTGGAGGAAGGAACAATCATCGTTAAGTTTCAGTATTCCGGCTCATCGATTATGTCCCTCTTCTCGTTAAGCAACAATACTTTGGCTAATGGGCATTTTCATCTTTATATCACTCCAACGGCGATTGGAAGCGAGAATCGTTATGAAGAGCCTGGTAAAACAAGCTCCAATACACATGTGAAGACAGGCGCCATTGTACTTACGCCTAATGATGTTCATACCGTAGCCATGGTTGTAGATAAAACACAAGGCTACAAATATTTTCTTGACGGGGAGCTAATAAAAGCGGATACGACGTCAGCAAGGAAATTTTTGAACCATATTTATGCCCCGAATACGGCTGAATTGGGACGTACTGACCGACCTGCTGGATCTAATGAATATCCGTTTACCGGTAAAATCGACTTTGCCGAGGTTTATCGCACGCCTTTATCTGATGAGGTGCTGATTGAGCGAACAAAGGCCCCTCAAGCGAATGTTGACTTGAGCAAAGTGAAGAAGATGCTTCTTAGCACAACCGAGTCATCTCAGTTCCTGTTCACAGGTGATGATATTGCTTTCGCTGCCGGTCAGGCGAAGGGCTATAGAAATTACATGCAGCATTTTGAAGAAAGAATCAGATGGGAAATCGCAAGCGGTATCGTTCAGCGCAACAACTTCGTTTTTAACACGGGAATGGCAGGGATGACCTCGTCTGAGCTGCTGCTTCAATTCAACAGGCTGGTAACAGACCTGCATCCGAAAGCGGTATTTGTCATGCTGGGAACGGCGGATGCCAACAATGATACTCCGATTGAGGATTTTACAACGAATGTAATCGCTATTGCTGATCAAATAAGAGCG
Source organism: Pristimantibacillus sp. (assembly GCA_048976605.1). GTDB lineage: Bacteria > Bacillota > Bacilli > Paenibacillales > Paenibacillaceae > Pristimantibacillus. Next base: position 31,965 of record JBHGUX010000067.1, read on the forward strand.
ATTGGAGCGGTACCTGTTTTTCAGACACCTGTATTTCCGACTAACACAGCTTATGAGTCTGACATTACACCCTATGTTGAGGCATTGAAAGAGGTTGCCTCTGAGGAGAGCCTTCTCCTTGTGAATCATTTTGATAGCTGGAAAGCTTATTCTGATCGATTGACATTAGTTGATGAGGATGGCAAGCTGCCAAATGAGTTAGGTCATCTCAGGCTTGGGAAAGAGCTAATGACGTATTTCGGTGTAGGTGGAGGCGGCAATACATGGAATATTAACAACTTCACGGATACGAAAGAAGCTCCTCAGCAACATTGGAATCAGGATATCGATTTCACGCAATCGGGAAGCGTTATATCGGTCAATTTGGGCAATACCTTGGTTGGCATACCCAACCTAGACAAAGCAGTCATTACTTTAGAATCGGAAGACGGTTCTTACACGAGAGAAACGACAAATTTATCCAGCAACATAAGCATGGGGAGTATCGCAGTTAATAAACCTTATACGTTAACCGTTAAGGCGAAGCTGTCCAATCAAGATAAATACGTAATCGTCAATTCAGCCTATATCCAATCGGAGCAGCCTGTACCAGTAGAGATTCCCGCTGAGCTAAGTGCCTTATTAGAGGGCAATGAACCGGTGACTTGGCTTTTTAATGGGGACAGCATTACTCATGGAGCACTGCATACTAAGGGGTATAAATCATTTGCGGAGCTTTTCGGGGAACGGATTCTCGGTGAATTGGCTGCAACTCATGCGGCGAGAGCACAAGATTTGGTTCTGAATACCGGTGTTTCGAGTATGACGACACGGGATTTAATGGCCAACTTTGACAAATGGATTACGGCGAATAACCCGGATGTTGTATTTCTAGCTTTCGGAATGAATGACAGCAGCAATCGATTAGTGCCGATCAGCGAATTTGAATCAAATTTAGAGACGGCTGTCGATCAGGTGAAAGCAATTGGAGCCATACCTATTCTTGAAACCATTAATACGATCAAACCAGCTGATTCAGGGCGAGCTACTAACTTGCCTGAATATGTAGAGGTCATTAGGAGAGTGGCCCAAGAGAAGCAAGTGCTATTAGTCGACCATTACAAGTATTGGACAGATGCTGAGAAGAAACAAAGTCATGTGAAGAGCATTTGGCTGAATGACAATATTCATCCTAATTATATCGGTTCTACAGGGATGGCTGCTGCGATATTCGAGACTCTTGGAATCGACGACTCCAATAGCTATATCGCGAATTTGAGATACGTTGTACCGCCAACTATCGGGGCACTAAATTACTCACCAGTGATAACTGTCAATAACAACCTGCTATCGCTTGGAATAGCACCGATTGTTGCAGCAGCGGGCGGGATCAATGCGGTGGATTATGTTGAATCCTCCATTCTGTTAGGCAATCTAGAGCGATTCATAGTGCAATCTAGCAATCCAGAGGGAACGCTTGTATTCGAAGGACTAGAATGGGGTTCAACGTATACGGTGAAGACGACCGTTAAGGTCAAGGGTCAGAATAAGTTGCTTACCCTTAATGATGCAACTGTAAGCACACCTATTGTAGACATCCCAATGACAATTTTAACAGGTGATGCTGAAGTGTTGTCACAGGGCCAAGTACTGACCTTGAAGTATGGTCTAGCTGGCGTGAACAAGGTGTATGCACAAGATATACAGATTAACTATGATCCAGGTGCATTGGAATATGTCCCTCATTCGATGAAGTCGATTAAAGATGGTGTTGTCATTCTAAATGATCCGCAAGCGGACAGTTCTGGCAAGCTAAGAGTGATTATTGCGAGTACAGGTACGGATTATTCCATTACAGGCAAGGAAGAACTATTGGAGCTAAGCTTTAAACCGGCAAATCGCAGTCACACTGCAGCAACCTCTATTCAAGTATCCAAAGCAATGATAAGCAATGATCTAGGTGAGGAATTCAGCATATCTTCTTCATCCTTAACGGTTCAGATTCAAGCAATGGTTACTAGTGATATTAATGGAGATGGCAAGACTAGCATCGGTGATCTAGCTTTGATAGCTGCCCATTATGGCAAAGATTCAACAAGCTCGGATTGGTCGCAAATTAAATCTATGGATCTAGATGCAAGCGGCATCATTGATATTGCTGATTTATCTATCGTAGCTCAGAAAATAATCGAGTAATAAAGGAGACGAACCAATGAAAAAAATAACTTCCATGCTTCTTGCTTTTATTCTGCTAATTACCATTCTTCCAATGACGGCAATGGCCAACGAACAGGTACAAGATGAGGTTGATCCGAGCTTAGTCTTCCGAGTGGATAATCAACAAATTTACAACAGTAACTACACGAACCTGAGCAATAAAGTAGATGCGCTCAAAACATTAAATGAAGGAACGATTATCGTTAGATTTCGCTATAGCGGCTCTACAATCATGTCGTTATTCTCTCTTAGCAATAATACGGCAGCTAACGGACATTTCCAGCTCTACATTACTCCATCGGCCGTTGGCAGTGAGAACCGCTTCGAGAAGGCAGGGGAAACGAGCAGTAATACCCATGTCAAAAAAGATCTATCGGTTGCAGCAAACGAGGTTCACACGCTTGCAATGGTTGTAGATCAGGATCAGGGCTATAAATATTTTCTAGATGGCAAATTGATCATGACAGATACGACTTCTGCGAGAAAGTTCTTAAGTAATATCTATGCTCCTAACACGGCAGAATTAGGACGGACGGATCGCGTCTCTGGGAATGAATACAATTTTAACGGTGAAATTGATTTCGCTGAACTTTATTCAACGCCGCTTGCGGATCAGGACCTGCTTGCCATTACGGGATTAACGTCAAAGCAAACCGCGCAAAATCCAATGCCGGCTGATGCCAAGCTTACAACTCCTTATGCCGTATTCAATCAAGGAATGTACGGCTCGAATAATTACCGAATTCCTGCGTTGCTGTTCACGGAAGCTGGTACATTAATCGCAGGAATTGATAAGCGGATCAGCAGCGGCGCTGATTCACCTGCGAATATCGACATGATGGTAAGAAGGAGTCTGGATCAAGGGGATACATGGGAGACCAATGGTGTTCTCATTAACAACTATCCCGGCAATGCATCTAATATCGATCAGTCCCTTATGGAGGATCGGGAAACGAATCGGATATTCTCTCTCGTGCTTGGCTTTCCAGATGGTGGAGGCTATCCAACTTCGGTGAAGGGCAGCGGTTATAAAACGATCAATGGCAACAAATATTTGGTTTTGCTGGATTCCAGCGGTGCAGAGTTTACGGTAAGAGAGAACGACGAAGTGTATAACAGCTCTAACGTAAAGACAACATACACGGTTGATGAATTAAGAAATTTGTATAACAACGGAGTAAAGGTAAGCAATTATTTCCTTCCGACATCACCGTTGAAGCCAATCAGAACCTCTTATCTTGAGATGTGGCACAGTGATGATGAAGGGCTGACTTGGGAAGGACCGATGAATTTAAATCCTACCGTCAAAGAAGATTGGATGGCTTTCATTGGTGCAGGTCCAGGTAATGGGATTCAATTAACGCAAGGACCTCATGCAGGCCGACTAGTCTTTCCGGTATATTTCACCAACGAGAACAGCTCGCAAAATAGTGCAGTTATTTATAGTGATGATCATGGCGCTACTTGGCATCGCGGCGAATCTCCTAACGAAGGGCGTATCGTGAACGGCGTCACGATGAATGAAAGAACATCTACAGGCAATGAGCTCACGGAAGCTCAAGTTGCGGAAATGCCTGATGGTCAGCTGAAGATGTTTATGAGAAATTATTCTGGTTTTGCTCAAATCGCTACAAGCTTTGATGGCGGAGCAACTTGGGATTCAGAGGTTATAACGGAGCGTGCTTTGGTGGCGCCTTACTGCCAAATGACAGTAATCAGATATGACGGACAGATCGATGGTAAGGAAGCACTTATTTTCGCAAGTCCGGGCGTATCTTCAAGCCGATCACAAGGGACAGTGAAAGCAGGACTGATTCAAGAATCGGGAACACATGCCAATGGCAGAACGAAATATACATTCGATTGGAAATATTCTCAACTGGTCAAAGAAGGCACTTATGCATACTCCAGCTTAACTAATTTGCCTAATGGCGAAATCGGTCTTTTCTATGAAGGCAGTTCCAACACCGAGATGAGCTTCATTAAATTCAATCAGCAATACCTCAAATGGCAGCGTCAAGTAGAGAGCCCTGCAGCCAAGCTTGTGTCTATTGCAATTGATAATGCTAAACCAGAGGGCTATGAAACAGGTGATAAGCTGCGGATCAAAATGGTATTCGACAGCTTCATGATGCTAAGCGGCAATAAAAGCTTGAGCGGAACAATTGGCGATACTGCAGTGGTCTTGCCATTGGTCAGCCAGAACGCTGCGGGCACAGAATTCATCTTTGAGGCTAGCTTCCCTGAGATGACAGCAGGCACGTATCCATTGGCAGGCGGATTCCATACGAATCTTAAAGCTTACAATACATTTGGCAATGAATTCGCTGGTCAATCGAATGACAATAAGCTTCATGCTCAGATCGTTGCAGGAAATTTAGAGGAGCAAGGAGCTGCGACCCAGTTAACAGGTGCAAGCGATGTCGTTTCCGGTGAGTCTTTCGATGTTCAATTAGGTTTGCGTAATTTGACATCGAGCATATATGCACAGGACATCAAGGTAACCTACGATCCAGCTGTAATGGAATTTGTAACGGCTAGATCATTAATTGAAGGGGTCAATTTAATTGAAACCGTTAATCAAATACCTGGAACCATTCGCTTCCTAGCAGCAAGTACAGGTGAGGGGCATGCGGTATCTGGAGATGCAGAAGTGCTTGAGCTTACCTTCAAAGCGAAGGAAACAGCTGATTCACGCACAGGCACCATCCGAGTTGCGAGCATCTTGCTTGGTGATGCGAATGGTGTAGAAACAGAAGCAGTATTGTCTTCGCTTCTAGTTGAAGTAACGCCGGCTGTCGTAGGCACCCCAGGTGATATTAACAATGATGGCAAAGTTAGTATCGGAGATCTTGCTATCCTAGCGGCTCATTATGGTAAAGATTCGACAAGCTCGGATTGGGCGCAAATCAAACATATGGATCTCGATAGAAGCGGCACAATCGATATTGCGGATCTGTCTCTAGTAGCCAAACAGATCATGGTGCCGCAAGCTGAAGGAGTTTAATTTCTAAAGCGATGAAATTCTTAAAGCAGCAGCGCTATGATCGATTATCATACGCTGCTGCTTCTATAAGAAAATGGAGGAGCGACAAGAGCATGTCTAAACGGTTGATTAGTCTCATGGTCTCCTTATTTATAGCAGCAAGTGCTTTTTACGGTATGGGTACTGCGAAAGTAGAAGCATCTTCTTCTGGAGCTGTATCTGCGAATAAAGAATATGAAATATATCCAATTCCGCATCATCAGATTTATTCAGGGACTGAGTTCATTATCTCTGACGAGGTGAATCTTGTATTTGAAGATGAAATCGATGATTCAACCCGTAATTTCATGAACAAAATACTAGATTCCAAGTCGATTCAAGTTTCGATGTCACAAGCGATTGTTGCAGACAAAACGAACATTCTTATCGGAACGAAGGCTTCTGCAGGCATCGTAGATGACTATTTTGAAGCGAATATTGCGTATGATGCATCTATCTTTGGCGAAGAGGATGCTTATGTACTTGCCATTGATAAGGAGCTTGAAGCTAAAGGCGCTATAGCCGTACTTGGTGCCTCGACAGATGCTGCCTATTATGCACTCGCAACATTAAAGATGATTTTTGATCAAATGGCTGGCAATGAGATATTGTCTGTGAAATTTGAAGATTATGCTGACGCAAAATGGCGTGGTTTTATTGAAGGATTCTATGGTTTTCCTTGGTCTCACGAGGATCGGATCAGCCTAATGCGTTTCGGTGGACAAATTAAAATGAACTCATACATATTCGCTCCGAAGGATGATCAGTACCATAATTCAGCATGGAGGACGTTATACCCGGCAGCAGAATTAGCAAAGGTCAAAGAGCTGGTCGACGTTGGTCACGAGTCCAAAACGCAATTCATCTGGGCCATTCATCCAGGCTTCAGCATGATTAACTGGAACAATTACGAGGTTGAATTGCAGACTTTATTAACTAAACTAGATCAATTGTATAATGTTGGCGTTCGCCAATTTGGTCTGTTTATGGATGATATCAGCACTTCGCAATCACTGACAGACCGAGAAAAGCATGTTCGGCTCGTTACTGATGTAGCGAACTGGGTTTCCTCCAAGGGCGATGTGAAATCCTTGATCTATTGCCCGCCATTTTATAATGAGGCATGGACGGGAGAAAGCGGAAAACCTTATCTGCAAGCATTAAGAGCTGTTCCAGATAATGTGGAAATCATGTGGACGGGAAAGGATGTCATAGGAAGTGTAAATCAGATTGACAATCAGTGGGTCAAGAATGAAATCGGAAGAGATCCTTATATCTGGTTTAATTATCCGGTCAATGGCTATAAGAAAAACAGGCTTCTCTTAGGTCAAGTGGAGATGTTGAAGCAAGGTACGGATAATTTCTCAGGGATCGTATCCAATCCGCTGGAACAAGCGGAGCTATCCAAAGTTGCCCTGTTCGGAGTAGCAGATTACACATGGAATGTGGATGGCTTCGATAAACAGCAAAGCTGGGTGGATTCCTTCAAATACATTGCGCCGGAGGTCGCTTCAGAATACAACATGATCGCTTACCATATGAGCGATCCTTCCCCCAATGGGCGAGGCGTTGTATTTAATGAATCGGAAAATTTGAAGGTGAAGCTGGATAGTTTCCTTAGTACCTATTCCAACGGAGCATCAATTACGAGCTTAGGTTCTGAGCTTGTAACAGAGTTTGATCGTTTACTTGATGCGATACAAGGATTCAGAGAGAAGATCGATAATCCGAGCTTAATGGAAGAGATTAACCCTTGGCTCAGTTGTTTGAACCTTGTTGTCTTGTCGGATAAATATGCTGTTCAATCCGTTATGGCATTGCAAAATAATGATCAGAACGGGGCTTGGGAGGCGCTTGCCAAAGCGACAAAAGCGATGTCAGAATCGCAAAAGTTTACTAGGGACGTTATTGGTGATAAACCGATAATCGTGGAAGCGGGATCGAAGCGGTTAGTACCTTTTGCTCATTCATTGATTCAGAAGCTTGATGCGGAAATTTACAGCAGCTTAGATCCAGCGTTTATTTCTCCATTAGCTATAAGCTCTTATGGATCACCTTCGGCTTTAAAGAACATAGTGGACGGCAACCCAGCCACTTATTTCTATAATCAAACGATTCAGAAGAACGGTGATTGGTACGGGGTTGATTTTGGCAAATCGATCAAGGTGAATAATATTGAAATTATCCAAGGCAGAACGGATACGGATCAAGACAGGTTCCAGAGAGGTATTCTGGAATATTCCTTGGACGGACAAAGCTGGACTGCAATAGGAGAGGAAAGATCGGGCTACCGGATCATAGAAAGAGGACTCGATGTGAATGCCAGATCTATCAGATACCGTTTGACACATGCTGGTATTCCCGGAGGCAAGCCGGATCTTTGGACAGCTGTAAGAGAATTTACAGTGAATGCGGGCAAGGACAAAGCTGCCGTATACAGTAATTTGCCGGAACTGATCGATGTCTCGGTAGAGTCATCAGAGTCAGGGGCAGGACTGTCACAGGTAAGTGCTATTACGTTGGAATCTTCCCAATATATAGGTATCAAGCTATCATCCATCGAGAATATTGCAGGGATTACACTTAATCACTCTAATAATGATGCTGAGCTGGAATCCTCTGAGAATGGGGTAGAGTGGCAGTTGGTATCTCCAGGCAGCAGCTACTATCCGAGCGCAGCTTACTTCAGACTCATTAATAAGGGAGAGCAGGCCATCACATTTGACTTAACAACCCTGCAGGTAAGCTTCCAAAAGTTTGTTGATCCTGTCGTCACTCATAATTATGAGGGAATATACGAAGGCGCTTTGGCTGGCGTATATGACGAAAAAGTAGATGCAAAAGTATGGTTCAGAGGAAGACAAACACCCGGAAGATTCGTTCAAGTTGATTTAGGCGGTGTTGTAAATGTGAAAAATGCAGCCGTTGTCATCAACGATGGTGAAGCGGATTATTTTCGCCAAGGAGACCTTCAGCTATCCGTTGGCGGAACGAGTTGGGAAACGATTCATACCTTCAGTAATCCAGGGGATCGCAGTCTGAACTTCCCCGAACACACAGCGCCATATCGCTATAAGAGAGTGCAGGTTGAGAATAAACCCGCTCGTTATATCAGGTTGTATACGACAGTAGACAGAGCAGGCTGGTTGGCTCTGAATGAGATCATTGTCAATGAAGGCATTGAGAAGCCGGGATCGGAAAGTCCTGTCATCCAAGCGCAGCCGCAGGGTGATTCAGGCAATGAACCGGTCTATGCAGCTGACCAACAATTATCTACTTTCTACACACCTCAAGGTACTCCACAGCCAGGATCCTTGCATTATAAAGTGTTCAAGCATACAGAATTAAGTCAAATGATTGTACTGCAAAGCCCAACAGCCATCTCCGATGCAACGATATCTATACGTGATGAACAGGGATGGCATCAAGCTGGTCAACTATCTCAAGCCTATAACGTCATCGACACAATGAATTATTCCCATGTGCTCGAGATGAAGCTGGAGTGGTCAGGGACTGTGAAGCCTGCCATCTATGAAATCATTCCGATTCAGCGTGAGAGTGAGGTCGTTCAGCCCGAGGAGCAATCAACCGTTCTAACAGCACCGGCTTTAGTTGCTGGCGGAGGATCTTTTGACGTTCAATTCGGGTTGAGCAATGTGACGCAATCGGTCTACGCGCAAGATATTATGATCCATTATAATCCGTTAGCGATGGAATTTATCGCAGCTAAGTCATTGAAGGATGGAGTTAATTTATTAACCGTCAACGATGAGATTCCTGGTCAGATTAGGTTGATCGTAGTCAGTGAAGGTGCTGACCATGCTGTCACCGGCGATGCACAATTGCTGGAACTAAGCTTTAAGGCAAAGATGTTGACTGAGCAGACTACTGCAACCCTTTCAGTATCAAAAGCAGTGTTGGCTGACGAAGAAGGAACGGAAACAGAAGCATCAGTGTCCTCTGTTCAAATTCAAGTGAAACCAGAGGTCGGCATTGTAGGAGACGTCAATCAGGATAACAAAATAACGATCGGTGATCTTGCGCTTGTCGCCGCAAATTATGGCAAGGATTCGAGTAATGCGGATTGGCAGCAAGTGAAGAATGCCGATGTTAATCGAGACGGCGTGATTGATCTGGAGGATCTTGTACTTGTGGCCAGGAAGATCGTAGAGTAATTCACAACTTTACAAGGGAAGCAAGAGCAGGCGGAAGTAACACCTGCTCTTCACTGCGGAAGGAAAATAACAATCCAAAGGGAACTGAGAGGGGAATTGAATTGTACAATCGGTCATTTTCTATTTTATTGGCATTTGTCATGTTGTTAGCGTATTTTCCTTATTCGCCAACTATAGCTGCGGCTGCAACAAGCAGCAGCTCCTTGCTTAATATCGGTTATGGAGGAGCTTTCTCCACTGAATTGGGTTACACGTCAGCCACGGGAGAAGTCATGTTTGGCGATGTTAATCGACGTGCAGGAACGGAGCAGCTTGTATTCGGGGAAGGTGTCGTCTTAAACGGCGGCACGAACGGAATTCAATTTCAATCTCCTAATTCTTTCGGAACGTCTACACTTGATACCTCTATAATTGCAGAGGCAAAGTTTAAGCCGCAATCTGGTCAAAATACGTTAGGTACGATAATCGCGGTAATGGGCAACATGTATGTGCGCTATCAATCGGCAACAACTTTAGAATATGGCTTCGCAGTCAACAACAATGGTACATGGACGGAGAATAAAGGAACGGTTGCAGCTCCTGAAGCTGGCAAGGAGCATACGATTGCATTGGCCTATACACCAACAACTTCAGGTGCAAAGCTTCGAGCATTCCTCAACGGAATTGAGCTCACTCCAGCAGTATCCAGTAATGGACGCGCAGCGATTAGCAGCAGTGCAAACAGTCGATTTGGCTTCGGCAACGAGGTCCACACGGCAGCGCTCAATCGCGGCTTTAAGGGATCCCTATCACAATCGGTAGTAACTAGCTTTGAGGGAGATTTCGATGCATCGCTGCTGAAGACGATGGAGCTAACATCGGTGGCACGCAGCCTGCTTGTTCAGGCGCTGGGCAATTTGAATAACAACCAATATACAGCTTCAGCGGAAGAGCTGGCTGTCGGTAGTCTTGAGATTCAAGGAGGTCAAATCTCTGGACTTGGACGTTTGAGTATGAGCGGGAGCAACTCTTACATTAGCTTTACACCAACAGCCTCTATCGTGCTCAATGGGAATCTTGCAGGAGATTATGCAGCAGAGCTGTCAGCTGCACCTTCATCTATCAAAGCAGGAACGACATTAATCAATCTAGCAGATGCCGTACAATTGCGCCGGGCTGCATCAGCACAAGCGATAGAAATCGTCGTTAATAATGAGGTAAAGGGCACCATCGATATTACAGGAAAGCTTACGGGAGATGCCGTACATCTAACACTTCTATACGATGACCTAGGTAACGGAACAGCTGCAGTAAAGCTATGGTGGGGTCAAGAGCAGTTGGGAAACACGGTCACATTGAATACACTTCCGAGCGCATCGAGTAACACCATTATTTATGCCGGTGATCATGGAGGAACTGTTGGAGCAAGTGTTACAGGTGAGATATATGGTGTTGCACTGGGGAAAGTATCCGGCAGCTTCAAAAGCAGCTTACTGGGCTTATCGGGTAATCCGTGCAGACTCCCGAATGGTTTGGAGGCAGGTCACCGGATTGCAATCAGTGCGAATGAATGTGCGGCTGCACTTTCTGCCAAAGCCTCTCTCGTTCGGCCGGAGCCGCGACAAGTTGCATGGCAGCAATATGAGCAAACAGCCTTCCTACACTATGGCATCAACACTTACTATGACGCAGAGTGGGGCAGCTTTAACGAGGATCCTAATCGATTCCAGCCAACTGCGCTTGATACGGATCAATGGGCGCGTTCACTTAAGGAAAGTGGATTTAAGATGGCCATTCTGACCGTTAAGCATCATGACGGCTTCATGTTGTATCCGTCGCGTTATACCGATTTTAGTGTGGCGAGCAGCACATGGCAGGATGGCAATGGGGATGTTCTTCGTCAATTTGTTGATTCTATGCGCAAGTATGGACTTAAAATTGGCGTGTATCTTTCACCTGCTGATCATAATGAATACAACGAAGGTGTATTTGGGAATGGAAGTGCACGCATAGAGCGATCCATACCCACTTTAGTAGAGGGAGATGATCGAGCAGGAAATGCTGACCTGCCGACATTCAACTTGCCTGCTACAGATTATGGGTCCTACATGTTGAATCAGCTCTATGAAGTGTTGACAGAGTATGGAGAAATTGATGAGGTATGGTTCGATGGCTCACAAGGCAATATTCCGGCTAACCGATCGGAAGCCTATGATTGGGATAGCTATTATTCAATCATACGTGAACTTGCACCAAATGCTGTTATCGCAGTTCAGGGTGAGGATGTACGTTGGGTCGGCAATGAGTCAGGCTTTGCACGCGAGAACGAGTGGAGTGTACTCGGCTCCAAGATGAATGCGAATGGCACGCAATCGTATTATCCTTCATACAGCTCTTCTGATCTTGGGAGCAAGACTGCGTTAGCAAGTGCAGCCGCTAATGGCATGCAATATTTAACTTGGTGGCCTGCTGAAGTGGACGTTAGCATACGACCAGGTTGGTTCTACCACGCCAATCAATCACCGAAATCGGTTGCTCAGTTGAAAAATATTTACTATCAGTCCGTTGGTCGCAACTCCGTTCTACTTTTAAATATACCTCCTGATACTGCTGGGAAATTACCGGCTGCCGATGTCGCTCGATTGAAGGAATGGCATCAGCAAATGAAGCGGGAGTTTGCCATTAATCATGCGATTGATTCGAGTATCAACGGAGCCAATGGTGCTTCGGGTACGAATCCGAATAGCGTTAGTGACGGCTCCTACGATACATCATGGGTGGCAGCTTCTAATGCGGCTAGCAGCTTGACCTTTGACTTTGGACGTTCCGCGGAAGTCGACAAGATTGTTCTTCAAGAGGATATTCGCCATGGTCAGCAGGTGGAATCCTTCGCAGTAGATGTTCTTAAAGCAAATGGTGAATGGGAACAAATTGCAACAAGCGGCACGATTGGCTACAAGCGGGTTATCCTTCTATCGAAGATCGAGACGGGTCAACAATTTAGAGTTCGAATTGTGAGCGCTCGAGGAATTGTACATTTGGCAGAGGTCGGTTTCTATCGTACTGCAACACAGCTAGCTGATACAACGGCACTGGATTCGCTTCTTGTACAATCGCAAATGGTTCATGACCATGCAGTTGTAGGTACGAATGCCGGCCAATATCCATCCAGTTCTAAGCAAACACTAGCTGCTGCTATCAGCACGTCTCGTCTAGTATCCAACAATCCAAGCGCCTTGCAAGCAGAAGTGAATGCTGCTATAGCAACGCTTCAAGCCGCACTCGATACATTTGAGGCTTCTGTTCATACGGTATCGGCATTAACGAGTGTGCTATCCGGTCCTACAGAGGTAGAAGCAGGGGAAACATTCACTGTGCAATTGGGACTAAGCAATGTAACACAAAGTATTTACGCCCAAGATATTACGGTCAACTATGATGAAGCGGCTATGGATTTCATATCAGCGACATCGTTAAGGGAAGGACTTAACGTTGTAGAGGCAAAGTCGAGTACACCAGGGAAGATCCGCCTTCTTCTTGCGAGTGCTGGTGAAGGGCATGCGGTTACAGGGAATGCGCAAATCGTAACACTAAGCTTTAAAGCTAAGGCTGCTTCAGAACCGGTATCAAGCATTATTGAAGCAAAAGAGATCGTACTAGGCGATGGGGAAGGTGCGGAGACGAATGCAGCTGCTGCTTCCATTACGGTTCAAGTAAAGGCCGATGTTCCAGTTGCAGACGGCGATATCAACAACGACGGTAAAGTAAGTATTGGTGATCTTGCTATCGTAGCGGCGAATTATGGTAAAAACACAACGAGTACGGATTGGGCACAAATTAAGCATGCTGACGTGAATAAGGATGGCATAATCGACATTAATGATCTTGCGGCAATCGCCAGTAAAATTTTGGAGTAGTTGAAAGTGAGGAGAGGGCTGATATTTGCAGACCTTCTCCTCCAATAGGACTGACAAAACGAATAATCTGGAGGATTGAAATGAGCCGAATACAATGGTTACGCAAAGCTGTTGGTTATTCTTTAATAACAACATTAATTTATTCCAGCTTTATTCTTCCGGTATCTGCGCAACAACTGACTTCTTCTGAGCAAATAGAAACCCCTCAACCAGTGATCGCTTCCACTAACGACATCGAGACGGATTATAACAAGGAGAGAAGAATTAATTTCAACGATGATTGGCGGTTTCAACGAGAAACAAGCGGCAGCATTTCCGGAGTGCAGTCTCCCGGCTTCGATGATCAATCCTGGAGAGAGCTGAACCTTCCGCATGATTGGAGCATCGAGCTCGATTTCAACTATAATTCACCAGCCACTCATGAAGGCGGGTACTTGGACGGTGGAATCGGCTGGTACCGCAAGACGTTCACCGTACCTGAATCTATGACAGGAAAAAGCATCTCCATTGACTTTGACGGCGTGTATATGAACAGCTCGACCTATTTGAATGGCCAATTGTTAGGAACCTATCCATATGGCTATAATGCGTTTTCGTATGATATTTCCGACAAATTGTATACAGATGGCAGAGAAAATGTCATTGCAGTTAAGGTGAATAACACGACACCGAGCAGCCGTTGGTATTCGGGCAGCGGAATATACAGAAATGTATATCTAACGGTGACTGACCCTGTTCATGTAGCAAGATACGGTACTTTTGTAACGACACCGGATTTAGCTAGTGCTTACGCAGCAGGCAGAGCTGATGTGAACATTAAAACGAAAGTAAATAATGATGCAAGCAGCTCAGCAGAAATACGCGTAAAATCTACGATTTATGATGCGGATGGGAATGAAGTATCGACAGTTCTTTCAGATCCAGCAACGGCGGCGGCCGGCGCAACAGCTTCTTTTAACGATAATACGGTCATTGCTAACCCGACGCTGTGGAGCATCGAAAACCCTTATCGTTACAAAGCTGTCACGGATGTTATTGTCGGCGGGGAAACGGTGGATACTTATGAAACGCCGTTTGGAGTCCGGTATTTCAATTTTGACAATAATGAAGGATTCAGCCTGAACGGACAATATATGAAACTGCACGGCGTTTCTATGCACCATGACCTTGGTGCTCTTGGAGCAGCGGTTAATGCTAGAGCAGTAGAACGACAAATGCAGATTATGAAGGATATGGGTGTCAATGCGATCCGAGTTACTCATAATCCTGCTTCACCAGAGCTTCTGGAAGCTGCCAACAATTTAGGCCTGCTCGTTATTGAAGAAGCCTTCGATGCCTGGAATCAAACGAAAAAAACTTATGATTACGCCCGGTTTTTCTCCGTATGGTCGGATCGATTCTCTTCTACATGGGCTGAGCATGATGTGAAAGAAATGGTGGATCGAGGCAAGAATGAGCCTTCTATTATTATGTGGTCGCTGGGCAACGAGATCTATGATGCGTCAAGCGCAGGTGGAGCCGCTACCGCACGGAGCTTAAACCAGTGGATTAAGGAGGTTGACACAACTAGGCCGACTACGATTGGTCAGAATTCGATTGCAGGAAATACGCTTAACAGCAATATTAAAGCGGTAATGGACGTGGTGGATATTGTTGGGTTTAACTACGCAGAGAATAATTACACTAGATTCCATGAGCAGAATCCCAATTGGAAGATCTATGGATCTGAGACTTCATCTGCGACACGTTCAAGAGGTGTATATACACATCCCTACCAAAATAATAAGATGACAACCTATTCCGACTATCAGCAATCCTCCTATGACAATGATTCAGTTAGCTGGGGCAGAACGGCAGAGGATGCATGGAAATGGGACAGAGATCTAAAGCATATAGCAGGACAATTCATCTGGACTGGATTCGACTATATTGGAGAGCCGACACCTTACTACAGCTCACTTCCTAAAAGCTCCTATTTCGGTGCGGTAGATACAGCGGGTTTCCCTAAAGATATTTTCTATTATTACCAGAGTCAGTGGGGAAAAGAATCCATGGTACATCTACTACCTCATTGGAATTGGAAAACAGGGGAGACCGTTCGCGTCTTAGCGTATACGAATGCTTATAAAGTGGAGTTGTTCTTGAACGGCATTTCACAAGGTGAACGAAGTTATGTGAACAAATCCACCTCATTTGGAGTGCCATACAAAGAAACGTCGGCTGGCAAGACATACTTGGAGTGGGCGGTTCCTTTCCAGGCGGGTACGTTGGAAGCGGTAGCTAAGGATGAAGCAGGCAATGTGATTGCGAGAGATAAAGTAGTGACGGCAGGAGTACCAGCCGCTGTGAAATTAACTGCCGATCGTGCAGTCATTACAGCAGACGGCAAGGATTTGTCATTCATAACAGTTGATGTTGTAGATAGTGAAGGCAATATCGTACCTACTGCTGATAACCTTGTTCATTTCTCTCTATCTGGTAATGGCGAGCTTGTGGGGGTTGACAATGGCAACGCTGCAAGCATAGAGAGATTCAAAGACAACAAGCGCAAAGCGTTCAGCGGCAAAGCATTAGCTATTATCGAGTCCAGTAAAGAAGCGGGAGAAATCATCATAAATGCTACTGCGTCAGGTCTTCAGGGAAATTCTATCAAAGTAATTACGGTGCCTGCCGCGGATAATGATCAAACGAAAGTGGTCGGGTTCGAATTGGTTCATGTTACGACTAGAATCAATGAAGCACCAGTGATGCCGGCAAAGGTAGGAGTCTATTACAGTGATTCTACAATTGAATCCAAAGCTGTGAGCTGGGATGCAATAAACCCTTCGTCATATGCCAAAGTTGGTAAATTCACTGTTGAAGGTTCAGTGGAGGGTGTTGAAGAGAAGATTATAGCTACGATTACGGTCAAGAGCATCGTTGCTGTAAAATCCATCGCAGTAGCAACTAAAGTTGGAACTCTTCCTATACTGCCAGCTCAAGTAAGCTTGCTCTACAGCGATGAATCGACGAAGGAGGTCCCTATCGCATGGGACACCGTTACGCCAAATCAAGTAGCTGAAGCGGGCAACTTTGTAGTCGAAGGAAGTGTTACCGAGACAACTATTCGAGCCAAAGCTGCGGTTAGAGTAACCAATGAAACGCAGCGAGTGAACATTATGACTCGACAAGCTGGCTCCTCTTATCCGCAGTTAGAGGCAACATTTACTTCAGCGGGAGATAGCCTTAATCATATTCTTGATGGGATTAAGAGCTATAACGAAAGTCCCAAAAATAGATGGACGAATTGGTCTTCTCCAAATGCGGGAGACTCTATCACTGTAAATTTCGGTGAAGCTTATGCAATCGATAATTTGAATTTATTCGTATTTACTGATTTTGGAACAGCAGTGCCTGGAACAGTTAAGGTGCAATATTGGGATGGGACGGCATGGAAGGATGTACAGAATGTAATCGCTCCATCACCTTATGTCGTTCAGCGGAATGAAATTAGATTCGATGCGGTGACGACAGATAGATTGAAATTCCATATGACATCATCGGAATCGGGAAAGTATTCGGCCTTAACAGAAGTTGAGGTTTATGCGGATCGGTTCGCCAAAGGTGCAACTGCTGCGCTCAGCGGGATAACGATAAACGGTGAACCACTTGCGGAGTTTAATTCAGCAAAGCTTAGTTATGAGCTTTCCCTTCCGAGGGACAGTAATATTCCAGAAATAGCGGCAGTAGCAGCTGATCATGCAGCAGTAACCATTCTTCCAGCTCAGTCGATACCGGGAACGGTGAAACTATTCGTTACTTCTGAGGATGGATTAGTTAGCACGGAATATGTTATCGCACTGCAATCAGAAGCAGCTGAAAAAGTAATAAAGAGCACCGTACCTGTTACGGTAGTTGTTGATAAAGGGGTAGCACCTACACTCCCTAAGAAGGTAGTTGCTCGTTATGATGACGATAGCTCTGCTGATGTAGAGGTGGTGTGGAATGCCATTGATCCTGCGCTCTACAGTCAGTTCGGTGAATTCACAATCTTAGGCAGTATAGAAGGAACAGATATCAAAGCAAGTGCGAAGGTTATCGTGAAGGGTGCCATCGCTGTAGAGCATACCTCAAAGGCGGTTCTGCCGAAGCAATTACCAGATTTGCCGCCAATGCTGACGGTTTATTTCAATGATGGAACAGAAGAGCAGAAGGCTGTTAATTGGGACACTATACCTGCTGGCAAGCTGAATACAGTGGGTACATTTGAGCTTGGAGGTTCTGTCGAAGGTGTGGAGCTGCGGGCGAAAGCTAGCATAAGGGTGACAGATGAGGTAGGTACAGAACATAACATTAGCTTGACGAAGAACGGTTACGACTATCCCAAAGCGGAAGCTTCTTTTACAAACAACGGTCCAGCATCGCTAGACAAAATAGAAGCGATTAATGATGGGATTATCTCCTATGGAGATTCGCCGCAAAATCGCTGGACGAACTGGCAAAGAACCCCTCGAGCAGGCGATTGGGTATCCATTACGTTCGGTGATTACGGTCCTGTCGAATACGATGTGGACAACACGGAAATTCATTGGTTTGGAGATAGCGGAACCTCATACCCGGCAAGTTTTAAGATCCAGTATAAGTCGGGAGACAGCTGGGTGGATGTAACTAATTTACGAAGTGATCCGACAACTCCCACAGTGGGGCAGGCGAATCGTTATACCTTTGATCGAGTTCGAACGTCAGCGATCAGAGTGGATATGACAGCAAGAAGCGGTCTAAGCTTAGCGATTACGGAAATTAACATTTATAACAAATCTGCAGCAGCGGGCAGTGAGCCGATCGTGAACGATATTCAATTAGACGGCAGCAGTATAATGGATCAGTTTGTGCTGTCTAATGGAAGCTACGAGGCTACTGTCAAAATTAGAAGTCTAGATGAACTGCCGCAAATAACAGCTTCTGGCGGGGAAAACACAAGCATTACCATTATCCCTGTTAGTGTGGTTCCAGCTACAGCTAAAGTGATAGCCCGATCAGAAGATGGCAAGAAGTCTATGCGTTATAACATCAATTATCAGCTTGAAGATGAAGGGACACCGAAGAAACTAGCTGTTTCTCTAACCGGACCAACAGAAGTGCAATCAGAAGAATCATTCACAGTGAATCTAGGTCTTCATGATATAACGTTACCAGTTCAAGCCCAAGACATCATTGTCCGCTATGACTCCAATAAATTTCAGTTCATTCAAGCTGCATCCAAGCTTGAGCATGTGCAAATCATTGAGACGGTGAGCGCTGTGCCAGGTCAGGTGCATTTGCTAGTCGTTAGTACAGGTGAAGCCAACGCGATTCGTACAGATGGAGCCATCATCGAAT
The DNA here is from genome assembly GCA_048976605.1 of Pristimantibacillus sp. GTDB lineage: Bacteria > Bacillota > Bacilli > Paenibacillales > Paenibacillaceae > Pristimantibacillus. Next base: position 50,615 of record JBHGUX010000067.1, read on the forward strand.
TAACATGGAAAGCTAAGGCAGCAGATGTGATGATTTCGGGGAGCATCGAGACGACACAAGCCATTACCAGCGATGCTTCAGGAGCAGAAACGAATGCTGAGCTAGATTCAATAGTTATTGCGATTACTCCAATCCTGATGCCTGGTAATCCAGATGTGAACGGGGATGGTAAAGTGAGTATCGGTGATCTTAGCATCGCAGCGGCTCATTACGGCAAGACGAAGGAAAGCTCGGATTGGGAGCAAATCAAGCGGGCAGATGTTAATGGCGATGGTGCAATTGGTATTGAGGATCTTGCGGCGATTGCTCGGAAAATTATGGAGTAAACCGTTGGAATGGGAAGAGCATTTGCTCTTCCCGTCTAAATAACGAATTTCCAAATAAGATGAGGTGTCTATGGTGGTGAATAGCAATAGTAGGTTTATTAAATGTCTTAGTCTTGCTTTGATAGTATGCTTTTTCACACAAGCCTTTTATTTAAATTCTCCTATCCATGCGTCCGCTTCAGATTATGTACGGGAAGAGAGTGGACTAACGTTAGTGAGCAACAAACAATCTGAATCCGTCATCATTTGGTGGAGTAAAGATAGCAGCTCTGACACCGCTTCTTTTGCTGCGGCTGAATTACAGAAGTACGCTAAGGAAATGACAGGAGCTGCAATTCCAGCCATTCAAGGTCGATTGTCAGGCGAGGCAACGGAGCAGTTGGAATATCTTTCAAGCGCGTTAATTGTGGTTACTGGTGATGAAGCAAGTGACTATGCGGAGAGTAATGGAATCGTTGACATTCCGGTGGAATGGCTGGTTGACTCCAATACGAAACTTGCAGTAGTAGAGGAAGATTCATTCGTCATTGATACAGATACTAATCATCTTGTTCTGGCAGGTATGAATGATCGAGGCACCCTATACTCGGCTTATGATTTACTTGAGAGCGTTGGAGTTAAATTTTTCGCCCCAACCTTCCAATATTACGAAGGCAACGCAGAATATGTACCCGCTGCAACGACGCTGACCGTAACGAGCATGGATAAGGTTGTTGAGCCCAGCTTCACTATTAGAAGAAAATATATTGAAGAAGGCTGGAGCCATACATCAGACAATATCATTCAGTTAATTGACTGGATGGCTAAGAGCAAACTCAATACACTTGTCGTCCCTTATGATTATCAAGCGAATGGAAAGACCAAGTGGGATGATTGGCGCCAGCAGCTTATTGCCGAATTAGACAAACGGGATATGGTTGTGGAAGTGGGGGGACATGGCTTTGAGAGCTTTCTCACTCCTGAGAAATATGGAGCAGCCCATCCTACTTGGTTCGTCTCCGGTTATAACGTTTTTAATCTTACAGATGATGAGGCAGTAGACGCCTATGTGGAAGAGGTCATTGCTTATTTGAAGGCTCGCCCAGAAATCGGCATCTTCGATTGCTGGCCGCCGGATGTTGCGACATGGCCGCCTAGTGTCATCGCGAAGTTCGGTACCACAGCGAATGCCTACGCTTATGTTGTAAACAAGCTTCACGAGGCCGTACAAATAGAATTGCCTAATGTGCGGATTGAAGCTATCGCTTACGCTTCTCATGTCCAGCCTCCGAGCAGTCAGTATAAGTATGACGATTCTATTATTATCGATTATGCACCATACTTCCGCAGTTATAAGGATACGATATTTAATCCGGCATCATCCGCTAATCAAACCGCTATTAATCAGCTGAACAGCTGGAAAAATACGTTTGACGGAAATATAAGCATGTATGAGTACTATCGACGATATGCCTTTCATTCACTTCCAATCGTGTTTCCTAAGCTGATTGGGGAGGAGCTTCCATTCTATAAATCCTTCGGAATGAATGGTATAGGCATGTACTCTGAGCCAGGAGATTGGATTACATTCGAGATTACTCATTATATGCTAGCCAAGCTGTCTTGGAATTCAGCTTTGAATGCAGAGGAGCTGATCGAACCATATATTCAATCCAGATACGGCGCTGCTTCAGCTGAAATGACAGAGTATTTCGATTTGGTAGAAGAAGCTGGAAGAGCGTTGTACAACTCAGTCGGAGGCGACACGAACAATAATACGGCTGTCACCAAGATGCGGGATAATTACTTGCAAGCCAGAACCGTATTGACAAGCGCTCAATCAAAAGTAAGTCAAAACCGTTCAATGGCTTTTATGGTAGAACGTCTCTTATGGAATATGGACTTCGCTATTGCAGATACGGAAACCAACTACTATAGACTGAATGGTGATAATGCGAGCTTGGCGCAGGCAAAGCTGCGTGCACAGGATTCCATGAATGCACATCGATTTGATGGAATTATTCTTCAGAGCCCCTATCTCGTTAACAAATATGTAAGCGGAGCTGGCAATTCGAATTGGATGTATGATGCGAATCGGGGAGAATTGAAGCCCGCTCCCATGCTGACGACAATGGGAACCTATCAGAACAATCCGATAAGCAACATTGTAGATGATAATGAGGCGACCATTTATTGGTCTAGCGCTAATCCGCTTATCGGCGATTATGTCGGTGTTGATCTTCAGTCCGTTCAACAGATCAAAGCCATTAATCTGCTGATGTCGACAGCGGCAAAGCCGAATGACTACATTCGAAATGGTGTAATCGAGGTTTCCAAGGACTTCAAAGACTGGGTGACGGTTGCAACAGTCAGCAATCAGCCGGACACAAGGCTAACGGTAGAAGAGGATACTGAGGCCAGATTCATTCGAATTCGTTCAACAGCTGCTCAAACACAGTGGGTGATCATTCGAGAGTTCGTAGTTGAGGCGGAAGAAATTAAAGAGCCAGTCGGGGAGCTTCAAACTGTTCTAGAGGCAGACAAGAATGAGCTGGCTGCAGGCGAGACCGTAAAATTAACTGTTGCACTTAAAGATATTCCGAAATCGTTCTATGCGCTGGATTTGAATATTTCCTATGATTCAACTTTATTGGAGTTCGTATCCGCTGCGTCCATTAAAGATGGGCTGGCTGTGGTAGCAAGTGAGGGCTCAGCAGGGAAACTACGTGTGCTTGCAGCGAGTGAAGGCTTAGCTCATGCACTAACGGGAGATGTACAACTGATTGATCTAAGCTTTAAAGCGAAGGAAATTAGTGATTCTGCCGCCACAGTTATCAACCTTTCTAAAGCTGTACTGGGTGATGAACTAGGCGAAGAGCTAACGGCAGCTCCTTCTTCAATCACCATCCAAGTGCTGGAAGTTACAACGGTTGTAGAAGGTGATATTAATGGAGACGGTAAAGTAAGTGTTGGCGACCTTGCTATCGTCGCAGCCCAATATGGGCAAGATTCATCAAGTCCGGATTGGGAACAAATCAAAGCAGCGGATGTCAATAAAGATGGAAGAATTGATCTTGAGGATCTAGCTGCAGTAGCGAAACAAATGGTAGAGTAGCGTATTTTGCCTCGAAAATTGAAAAATAAGGAGAGAAGCAACGTGAATAAACGAATTATTAGTTTGTTAACGGCCTTTTTTGTTCTAATAAGTATGTATAGTGGTGCAGTTACAGTTCATGCCTCTATGTCAGCAACTCCTTCCAAAGCGAATATATTGCTCAGTCCTTATGAGATTTATCCTCTACCGCAAAGTCTGTCCTATCGGGGAGAATCATTCGTCATTACCGATCATGTGAACTTGGTTATTGAAAGCGCAATTGATGAATCTACACGCGATTTTCTTACTAGCATACTATCATCGCAATCTCTTCAAGCTACACAATCGAATGCAGCTGTAGCCGATAAGACGAATATTCTCATTGGAACCAAAGATTCTGATGGCTATGTTGATTCGTTCTTTCAAGACAATGTTGACTACAATGCTGAAACATTCGACCATCAAGACGCCTACGTATTGGATATAGACAAGAAATCCTCAGGAGCAGGCAATATCGCGATATTGGGTGCAGATACAGATGCAGCTTATTATGGGCTGGCAACGTTGAAAATGATTATGGATCAAAGCGCAGAGAACAACATTCAATCGGTTAAATTCGAAGATTATGCAGATGCCAAATGGCGCGGATTTATCGAAGGGTTCTATGGTTTTCCTTGGTCCCATGAAGATCGGATGAGCTTGATGCGATTTGGCGGGACAATGAAGATGAATTCCTATATTTTCGCTCCAAAAGATGATCGCTACCATAACTCTGCTTGGCGGACCTTGTACCCCGCTGCAGATTTGGCGAAAATCAAAGAGCTAGTAGATGTTGGACATGAGTCCAAAACGCAATTTGTTTGGGCGATTCATCCGGGCTTCAACATGATCAATTGGAACAACTATGATGCCGAGCTTCAAACGCTGTTAGCGAAGCTGGATCAGCTATACAGCATCGGAGTTCGTCAGTTTGGACTGTTCATGGACGACATTAGTACCTCGCAGTCTCTAACGGATAAGGATAAACATGTGAAGCTTATTACGGATGTTGCCAATTGGGTAACCGCCAAAGGTGATGTCAAACCGCTAATTTATTGTCCTCCCTTTTATAATCAGTCATGGACGGGTGAATCTGGGAAGCCTTATTTGCAGGCATTAAGCCAAGTTCCTGAGAACGTTGAGCTCATGTGGACTGGCAGAAGTGTTGTTGGAACCGTAAATGCTACGGATATGCAATGGGTAAAGGATGCAACCGGAAGAGATCCTTATGTATGGTTGAACTGGCCAGTTAATGATTATAAGGATTCTAGACTCCTGCTAGGCAAAGGTGAAGTATTACAAGCGGGTACGCATAATATTTCAGGTGTCGTGTCCAATCCAATGGGAGCAGCTGAATTATCGAAGGTAGGTCTGTTTGCAGTTGCGGATTATACTTGGAATGTAGATGATTTTAATGCCGATGAGAGCTGGTTGAACTCTTTTGACTACATCGCACCTGAGGTCGCTTCTGAGCTGAATACGATTGCCTATCATCTCAGTGATCCATCACCAAGCGGACATGGTCTCGTGGTGGGCGAATCAGAGAATATTAAGGTGTTGCTAGAACAATTCTTAACACAATTTACGGCTGAACAATCGCTGACTTCGACTGGGAATCAATTGATTGCTAAATTCGATGAGGTGCTGAATGCGATTGCGTCCTTCAAAGAAAATTCGGCTAACACGGCTATGCTTGAAGAAATTACGCCATGGTTAAATAGCTTGAAGCATGTCGTAGAGTCGGATAAATATGCTTCAAAGTCTGCAATGGCGCTTCGGAGCGGCGAGTTGATCACTGCATGGGAGGAGCTGGCTAAGGCGACTGATGCGTTGACCGAAGCCCGGAAGTTCACGATCAAGAAATTGAATTATCCGGATGTAACGGTGGAAGCTGGAGCGAAACGGTTAATGCCTTTTGCAGAGCAGTTAATCAAGAAGCTGGATACACAAATCATCACGTCTATTGATCCAGAAGCCGTTACTTTAATGCCGATTAGCTCTTATGGTTCTCCTTCTGGTATTGATAAAATGGTCGATGGAGATCTGGCTACGAATGTATATATTCAAGCTCTTCAACAAAATGGTGATTGGTATGGCGTGGATTTAGGTAAAATCACTAACTTGCAAGAAGTATCCATCACACAAGGCCGCAATGATACCGACCATGATATCTTTCAAAGAGGTGTTCTCGAATATTCTGTAGACGGCCAAACATGGACCGCTATTGGTGAAGAACGGTCGGGTTTGAAAATCGTTGTAAAAGGTCTTGATCTAGAGGCTAGATATGTCAGATATAAATTGACACATGCCGGTATTCCAGGCGGTAAACCCGATTTGTGGACAGCTGTAAGAGAGTTTGCAGTGAATGCAGATCGAGGTAAGGCTGTGGTTTATACGAATGTGGAAGAGCTAGCGGGAACAGCAGTTACAGCAACTGAATTGTCCGTGCAATTATCCAATCTTACTGATATCCAATTAAAACCGGCACAATATTTGGGCATCAAGCTGCCTTCGATTGAGCGAATAGCTGAGATTTCATTAGGAAGCACGAATACAGATTTGAAGCTGGAGTCTTCAGAGAACGGTGTTGAGTGGGAGGCTGTATCACTCGGAGGACCCCATCGCAATGGAGCTTATTTTAGATTAATTAATGACGGGCAGCAGGATATTTCCTTTACTTTGAATCAATTGATGATCAAATTAAATCGGTTCAGTGCAACAGCTGTTACTCATAACTACAGCGGTATTTATCAAGGTGAGATCGGAGCTGTGTTTAATGGGAAGCTGGATGCAAAGGTATGGTTTAATGGAACGCAAAGTGTTGGGAAATACGTACAAGTCGATATGGGCGGCATCGTTAATGTAGAGAATGTTGCCGTGGTAATTGGTGACGGAGAAGGGGATTATTTCAGAAAAGGCGATCTTCAGCTCTCCTTGGATGGTCAAAGCTGGCATACGATTCATAGCTTTGCTAATCCGAATGATCGTAGCTTGAACTTCCCCGAGCATGAAGTTCCATATCGCTTTAAGAGAGTTCAAGTAGATGGAGGACAACAAGCAAGATATGTGAGATTAATTTCTACGGACAATCAGGGAAGCTGGCTCGCTCTGAATGAAATCATAGTGAATGAAGGCATTGCAAGACCAGGGACGGAAAGCCCAGCTATTCAAGCAACTCCGCAGGGAGCCTTGAATAATGAAGCGATCCAAGCGATCGATCATAAGCTGTCAACCTTCTACACACCAACTGTAGGCACAGTGCCAGGTCAATTGAATTACAAAATCTCGAATGAAACGAAGCTGAGTGAAATCATCATTATGCAAAGCCCATTTGGCCTATCAAACGCTGCCGTATCGGTAAGAGATACAAACGGTTGGCATGAAGCGGGTATTTTATCGCAATCCTACAATAGTATTGACACTTCCCTTTATGAGGATGTCCTAGAGATGAAGCTGCAATGGGACGGAGCGATTGCGCCAAAAATTCATGAAATCATCCCCGTTAAAGGTGATGGAGAAGTAGTTGTGCCGAAGGTTCCAACTGCAAATTTGGCGGGGCCGACGTCGATCGTTGGAGGACAGCCGTTCGAGGTACAGCTTGGAATGAAAAGCGTTACGGATAGCGTATATGCACTAGACATTACGATGGAATATGATGCGGCGGTAATGAGTTTCGATTCGGCGAGTTCTTTACAGGAAGGGATTAGCTTGCTGACCACGAAGGATACACCCGGACATATTCGGATGCTGGTCATTAGCGAGGGCTCAGATCATGCTATTACTGGTGATGTTAACGTACTGAAGCTTAAGTTCAATTCACGAGCAGTAACGAGTACAACGGAGGGTGCTATTGCCGTTAACAAAGTTGTTATGGGGAACGCAGAAGGTAATGAATCGGAGGCTGCTTTGTCAACCTTCCGAATTCAGGTAACTGCTGCTGCGGTTGGTGTACCAGGCGATGTTAATCATGACGGTAAAATAACGATCGGCGATCTGGCCCTCATAGCTGCCAACTATGGTAAAGACTCAAGCAGTGCAGATTGGGAACAAGTGAAACGCGCAGATGTAACCAATGATGGCTTTATTAATCTAGATGATTTAGCGTTAGTGGCTTCAAGGATTTTGGAATAAAAAGCTAGTTATATAGGGGTGGTGCAGAGATTGTTCCTGCACTGCCCTTTTTATTGTTCCCTCTTTCAAGCATATTGTAAGGTGATGGACTTATTTTTGCCTTTCGCTGTGAAGATTCATCATATACAATAACAATAATGTCATCAAACCTATGGAGTGGAGATTGGAGTCATACACATGTATCGCAATTTAGAAGCTTGTATAGTCGACCTTGAAAAGAATGGGCACTTGGTTCGCATTAAAGAAGAAGTGGACCCGTATCTTGAAATGGCTGCAATCCATATGAAAGTTTATGAGGCCGGCGGCCCTGCTTTGTTATTTGAAAATGTAAAAGGCTCGAAATTTCGGGCTGTATCGAATCTGTTCGGTACAATAGAGCGCAGTAAATTTATTTTTCGGAATACATGGGATGCAGTTCAGAGCGTAATGGCTGTACGGAATGATCCGATGAAAGCATTAAAAAGTCCTTTCAAACATATCGGGACCGGTCTGGCTGCTTGGAAAGCTTTGCCGACTCGCCAATCAGGGAGCTTAGCGACAGCAGCTCGTGAAATTCAAATATCGGATCTACCGCTTATCCAAAGCTGGCCGATGGATGGAGGGGCTTTCATCACCTTGCCGCAAGTCTATTCCGAAGATCCGGACAAGCCGGGCATAATGAATTCCAATCTGGGGATGTATCGCGTACAACTAAGCGGCAACGAGTATGAGCTGAATAAAGAAATCGGACTGCATTATCAGATCCACCGCGGTATTGGTGTCCATCAGGACAAATCCAATAAAAAAGGTGTTCCGTTGAAAGTAAGCTGTTTTGTAGGCGGTCCACCGGCGCATACATTGGCTGCGGTTATGCCTTTGCCTGAAGGACTGAGTGAAATGACCGTTGCTGGTATGTTATCCGGTCACCGGTTCCGCTACAGCTATTCGGAAGGATTCTGTATTAGCAATGATGCGGATTTTGTCATAACAGGAGAGATTCATCAAGGAGAGACCAAACCGGAGGGACCTTTCGGCGATCATCTAGGGTATTACAGCCTTACGCATCCATTCCCTGTCATGAAGGTGCATAAAGTGTACGCCAAGCCCAATGCAATATGGCCGTTCACTGTTGTAGGCAGACCGCCGCAAGAGGATACGGCATTCGGCGAGCTCATTCATGAGTTGACAGGCGATGCGATTAAGCAAGAAATTCCTGGTGTCAAAGAAGTTCATGCTGTAGATGCTGCGGGTGTACATCCATTGCTGTTCGCAATCGGCAGTGAACGTTATACGCCTTATCAACAGGTCAAACAGCCGACTGAGATGCTAACAATCGCCAATCGAATTCTAGGAACAGGACAACTGAGCTTAGCGAAGTATCTATTTATTACAGCTGAAGAGAAGCAGCCGCTAGATACCCGTGATGAAGTAGGCTTCTTAACCTATATCATGGAACGGATCAATCTCCGGCGTGATATACATTTCTATACGAATACGACGATTGATACCCTTGATTATTCCGGTACGGGGTTGAATAGCGGCAGTAAAGTGGTTATCGCTGCTTATGGAGATAAGAAGAGGGAACTATGCAGAGATGTGCCTGTTGCTCTGAGAGAAATAAGAGGCTTCGAGAATGCACGCTTAGTTATGCCCGGCATTGTAGCTATTCAAGGTCCTAAATTTATAGATTACGCTGGAGCACAACAGCTATTGCAAGATTTATGCGGCGCTATTCAAGAAAAAGGCCCGCTTCCTTCGTGTCCGATGATCATATTGGCTGATGATAGTCCGTTTATAAGCGAGACAATTAGCAATTTTCTGTGGGCTACCTTCACGCGCAGCAATCCTTCTCATGATATGTATGGCGTGAATAGCGGGTATGAGAATAAGCATTGGGGATGTGACAATCTTATTATCGATGCCCGCATCAAACCGCATCAAGCACCGCCTTTAATCGCTGATCCGACCGTTGCCAAGAACATTGAGCGATTATTTGTCAAAGGAGCTAGCTTGGGTGGCGTGAAGTTGCTGTAAGTCAAGGATATTTGACTTATTGAATGCGTGCACTTGATTAGATTGTTCTAGTGATCGGCATATAGAATTTATAAGACAAGACAGACGAGGGCTTTGCTCTCGTCTGTTTTTTTATGCTGAAATATTTCTTTGTGCAGCATGAGCACTTTAGTGAAAAAGACGCAAGAAAGCTGGGTTGGAAATTGACATTTCCCAATCATTAATTGATAATGAGAATTGATATCAACAAAACATACGTAGTGCTTAAATTAAGATGCAATGCATGTCCGTCAAATCGATGTCAAGTACTCATTTTGGTTTTGATCCAGAATGAAATAGAAAGATATCTTTTATATAGATCCGATTATAGGTAGAGGAGAAAATAGATGATAGAGGAGACTTCCAATCGCTCTGAGCAGATAACAGGCCGGCAATCTAGAACGGATCTGCTGAAAATCCGTGATTATATGGAGCAGCATTATGCTGAGCCATTGTCGGTCGAGCAACTAGCTCAGCTAGCTAATATAAGCCCAAAATATTTTGTGGATTTATTTAAAAGGACCTTTGGTCAGAGTGCAATCGATTACTTGACGGATCTGCGCATCAATCGAGCGAAGCGATATTTAATGGAAACCAACTATCGATTGCGTGAGATTGCTCAATTGGTAGGGTACAGTGATGAGTTCTATTTTAGTCGTAAATTCAAAAAGGAAGTGGGAGTTTCACCCTCCGCCTTTGTCAAAAATCCTAGATTGCGAATCGCTGCCTGTACGCCATCTATAATCGGACAGTTGCTTGCCCTGAATATCATTCCAGTCGTTTCACCGCTTGATTCGAAGTGGACACCTTACTATTATAATGTCTATCAAACTAAGATAAAGGTACATATGGGATACGGCGATGATACTAGAAAAGTGGAGTGGGATAAGCTCGTCAAAGCTCGTCCAGATGCCATTGTGGGAACAGAATTGCTGCCGGTAGTGATACAGGAGAGACTGACACAGACAGCACCCGCTCTATTTATTCCAATCAAGGAAGTAAGCTGGAGAGAGCAGTTCCATCAGATTGCCTTGTTTCTCGGAAGAGAGGAACAAGAGCGGACATGGATTCAAGGTTACGAACAGAAGATTCAACTGGCTCAGAAACAAATGGAACAGGCAATTGGAACGGATACTTTTGTTGTTATACGAGTGTATGGCAATGGATTGCATATTTATTGTAATCAAGGTATTCATGAAGTGTTATATCAAGATTTAAAGCTGTCGCCCGCATATCTGGATGAAACCTTATATAACCGAGAATTTACACTGGAACAACTAGGCCAGTTAAATCCAGACCGGATTCTAGTACTTGTATGTCCGGAAACAGCATCGCGAGCCTATTGGTTATCTCTTCAACATCATTCAACTTGGCTTAAGCTTAAGGCGATGCGACTTGGACATATCTATCCTATTCCTTCAGATCCGTGGTTTGAGTATTCGGCGGTTGCCATTAATCGAATGTTAGATGAAATGCTGCTGCTATTTACAGGATATAGTCCAAACTCGCTTATGGATAAAGTCCATGGTAACCCATAAGTGCATGACCTATAATCTTCAAAAGTGAGAATCATTATCATAGGAGGAGATTATTCATGCTTCACAGGTCTAATTCATCAAGGAAATCATCCCATGTACTTGCATTACTGGCCATGGTGCTTTGTATCATCATGCTTACCGCATGCGGATCAAATTCTAAGGTTGCAAACGAATCGAAAATAGAAAATAAAGCTTCTGCCTCGCAGGCGGAATCAACAACACCAGCAGCCGAGGAGAAGAATATAGAATCTGCTGAAACACGCGTGGTTAAGGATGAATTAAATCATGAGATTACGATCCCGACAAAGCCGCTTAAGGTTTTTGCACCTTATATGGAAGACTCGTTGATCAGCTTAGGCGTGAAGCCAGTTGCTCAATGGGCGAATGGTGATAAAGGACAGGAATATTTGCAGGATCAACTTCAAGATGTACCTATGGCCAATTTTGCAGGAGGACTTCCGCCTTCGCCAGAAGTGATCATGTCGTTCGAACCGGATCTGATTATTCTGCATACCTCGCATTATGCAGAGAACGGGGTGTATGAGAATTATTCCAAAATTGCTCCGACCTATGTGTTTAGTAATGCCGCAGGCGATTTGAAGAATTCGATTATGAAATTGGGAGTTTTGCTGGGTAAAGCCGATGAGGCGGAGCAAGCATTGCAAGCCTATCAACAAAAAATTGAAGAGGCTAAGGCTGAGCTTGCTCCTGTCATCGAAGGGAAGAATGCTGCTTTAATCAATTTTAATGGAAAAGGGATGTATCTTATAGGCGGCAATTATTTTGGCGGTTATGTTCTCTCTCATGAGTTAGGAATTGGGAAAAGCAAGCTGGTAGAAACGGAGAACAGTGCGGATGTTTCACTGGAGATTGTTCCGGAGATCGATGCTGACTATATATTCACAATAAATTATGCAGGAACAGGTACTACTTTTATGAAAGAATTAACGGAAAGTCCAATTTGGAAAATGCTGCCGGCCTATAAAGATGGGCATGTATATGAGGTAAGCGATAAATACTGGACGGGCAGCGGTCTCATCGCCTATGGGAAGATCATTGATGATGTTGTAGCGTTTCTTGTACCATGATAAAAAGCATAGCTTCGAATTATAAAGTGGATGGATACGAAGAGCGAACGTTAATCGGCAGCCATAAACAGCTCGAGTATAGAATTATGATCGCGATTCCCAAGGATGCTCCGCCTGAGAACGGATATCCGATCATCTATGCCTTGGATGGGGATGCTGTATTTCAAACCTTGTCTGAAGCAGCACGTCTGCAAACACGGAAACCGCATGGCTATGATCCAGCTGTAATCGTAGGCATCGGTTACCCTTCCAAGGAACCGTTCGATATGAATCGACGTTGTTATGATTTCACCATGCCTGCACAAGCAGAGAACCTGCCTGTACGGCCGAATGGGCAGGAATGGCCTGAGCATGGAGGAGCAGACGCCTTTCTAGATTTTATTGAATCGGAGCTGAAGCTCGAGATAGCTCAGGATTATCCAATTGATTCAAGCAGGCAGTCTATTTTCGGTCATTCATTGGGAGGACTTTTTGTTCTTCACGCTTTATTCACCCGGCCGCAGATGTTTCAGAGCTATGTCGCAGGAAGTCCGTCGATATGGTGGAATAATCGTATGGTACTGCAAGAAATCGATAACTTTGAATCCTTCCTTCTTCAAGAAGCCAACAAGCCTCGGTTAATGCTTACAATAGGTGAAGAGGAGCTTGTTGATATGGTTAGGGATACGGAGCAGCTTGCCGAAAGTCTGAAACCGCTGGTCGAGCAAGGTTTTTATTCTGAGTTAGTGAAATTTTCAGAAGAGGGCCATGTTAGCGTGCTCCCAGCAGCCATTAGCAGGACGGTGAAATTTGCGTTAAAGAGAAGAAGTATCGTATAAATGCAATCATAATGAAAAAGACAGGTAGAAGCGTTTCGCTCCTAACCTGTCTTTTTTCATTATCGAATAAGTAATTACTTCAACAGCCAGAGTGCAGGAACATTAGAAGGCTCCCAGCCGGTGAGCGAGGTATGTGATTGACGACACTCATATTCAGCACCATTGTATGTTACGATTGTTCCCGCTGTATAAGCTGTATTCGCTGCCCATGCGGCGGAAGAAGAAGGTGCCGCAGTTGTTCCGTTCACGGAGCTTGCAGCAGATTGATTGCCTGCCGCATCGACTGCATAGACGTTAAATGTATAAGTTGTGCTGGCACTAAGTCCAGTAACCGTAAAGGAAGTTGATGTGCCAGACACGGTACTTACTAATGTTGTGCCGTTATAAATACGGTATCCGGTTACCCCTACATTATCTGTGGAAGCATTCCACATCAGCATCATACTAGATGCGGTCGGGGCGCCCATAATATGCAATGCAGCTGGCGCAGTTGGAGCTTGTGTATCATTTGCAGGTGGAGCATTCGTCGTGACCGTAATGGAATTGCTTGCATTCGATACATTGCCTGCCGCATCTATTGCTTTGATATTGAAGGTGTAGGCTGTACTTGGCGTTAATCCGGTGACATTGTAGGTGAGCGTCGTTCCGGGCACGGATGCAGCCAAGGAAGTTCCGTTATATATGCGGTAACCCGTAACGCCAACATTATCGGTGGAAGCATTCCATGCTAAGGATACACTGCTTGAAGTTGCAGCAGATGAGGTTAATACAGATGGAGCAGTTGGTGCTTGCGTGTCAACAGGATTGGTTCCACTGAAATTAACATCAATAACGTTGTAGAATGCATTTGCCGTATCTGCTATCTCCCATACTGCGAGAATGACTTGATATCCGCTTCGCTCTGGAACATTGCAAGTATCCGAATAAGTAAATGGAGGTTGAACACCACCGTAGTTAACGGAGCAGAACGGGGTTAAGTCAAAGGAATCACGAGTAAGTGCAGCATTGGGATTCCAAGTAGGCTTTGTTATATAGTATTTCCAGCTTGTTGTTGCATGAGCAGCCGATATCTTCCAGGTAAATGTATTTGGACCAGCAGAGATGTTTACTTTCGCCCAGCGAGTAGCCGATTGTTCATCAAGCTTAGGAAAAGCTCCGTTTGCACTTGCAATTTTGCCATCTGCAGGACCAGCAGCCGGAAACCCTTTTAGAGCTTCTAAGCTCTGAGGCTCATAAATAATGGATCCACAATCGGTGTTTTGTCCGGATTTGCATAGTGCAGCACGACTGGCGGGTCCTTCCACATAGCCATGAGCAAAGATATTTCCTGCGAACAGTGTCATACCAATAGCAATAATAAGTAGAATTCCAAAATAAGTACGTAGATTTTTCATCTTAGATTGAGATTGACGAATAGTAGACAATTAATTACCTCCTTCGAATGGTGGGTTACCAATGTACATGGTGCTTTAAACATTATGCCGTGTAACTTTCGTGGTTCAACTTTATAAAAGGGGAGAACAAACCTCCTTTCTTCTTGGAATGATTTATATAAACTCAAAATGAGTTCATATCATAAGCATTTGTAGGAAATAAAGTTACGAAACGGTTAATTGCAGAGCATCAGCATGGGCAGTAAATCAGCTTTCGAAGGCAAGGGATGGAATTACAAACATGGGTATATTTGTAACTGCGGGGGGAGTTCGAAGTTATTGTACTACAGTTCGCGGAAACAAAGAGGGATAAATTTGCATTATTCAATCAATTTATTGATGTAAAATTCCAAAATGAAGACAGAATTGACAATTAGGCGCGAATAAGAAGCTGGTTGATGATTTGGAACATTCAATGGTGACGCTACTGGTGAATGATACGCTGACTGGCAGCAATCCAATGCAAAGGGATGTCCCATGAGTAGATAAATCTACTTGAGGACATCCCTTTTTTTTTTTTCGCAAATTTAAACCAATATAACGAATCAAACCTAATAGGGCAAATGCGAATAAAACTGTACCGGCACCAATACCTGTAATCGCACTGTTCGCTACGTTCAGCTTACGTGATAGCCATAATGAAAGAATAGAGACTGCAACAAGAAGGGTCGCAAGAATATATAAGCTGGAGTCCTCAAATACACTACTTAAGCCGATAAAGTGTATGCCTACAATAAAGGCGATCCACGGAGCTACATAATTGCTCAGCTTCTTCCTTATCAATACAAAAGCACCTGCACCAGCTAGAAAGAACTCAACATAGACAGAAATCAAATAATTACCGAAAGCGGTCTTATCTGTTAATGCAGAGGCCGCGTCCCAGTTCGTCACGCTCAGATAGACGCCTATCAAACAAACAAGCAGTGCAATGCCAGAAGCGATACCCAGGTATTTGCGCCAGCTTGCTCGTGGTCTTTCTTGTGCCCAGCCAAACCAGCTAAAACTAAACATGCCGAATATAGCGGCATACATCGTGTAATCTCGTAGGTAATCCATTAATGCCCTCCGATCGTTAATTCAATTGTATTAGCATTCCTATTAAACTATATCACGGATGAATATATTCTAACTTTTTCCAAATCTATAAATCAACAATATATTCATTTTCAACTAACAATCCACTAACAAAACACGACTAGAATGAACAAGAACATAAAGAGAAAGGGAGAGAAAAAGTGGCAAATATGCAGGAAGGTAAGCTCGCCTTGCCCATTAAAGCAACCTATTACAAGCGCACTACCAGAAGCTTGTCGGCTAGATTGATGCGTTGGAGAGAAAATTCACTTGGATATTTGTTTCTTGCCCCATCATTGCTGTTGTTCTCAGTCTTCTTATTCTATCCATTGGTCAAATCAGTCTACTTAAGCTTTCATTTGACGGACCCAAGAGGAAGAGTAGCTGAATATGTGGGAATAGATAATTTCGCCAGCTTGTTCGGATCAACGATGTTCTGGAACAGTCTTGCCGTTACAGGTCTGTTCACTCTCTTGACAGTTCCATTAGGTATCGTTCTTGGTGTTATTACAGCTGCAGTCACCCATATCAGACTTCCTGGGATGCGGATCTTTCAATTTATGTTTGCTATGCCGTTAGCGATGTCAGTAAGTACTTCAGCAGTCATATGGGTCATCTTATTCCATCCGACTCTTGGCATTTTCAATTATATACTCACTCAGCTCGGAATTGCCCCAGTGCAATGGCTCACGAATCCTTCTACTGCCCTGCTCTCTGTCTCTCTAATGACGATATGGATGCAGTCGGGCTTCAACTACATCATTATATTGAGCGGAATGCAGAGTATATCGGACGATATGGTCGAAAGCGCAAAAATAGACGGAGCCGGCCCAGTGAGAGCTTTTATGCAAATCGTATTGCCGCTGCTGTCGCCGACATTATTTTTCCTTGCGGTTATTTCGATTATCGGCTCCTTTCAATCATTCGGACAAATTCATCTGCTTACTAAGGGTGGGCCTGCAGGATCGACAGAAGTGTTTGTTTATACGATTTATAAAGAAGCGTTCATTAACTATCAATACGGTACAGGAAGTGCACTCGCATTAGTATTGTTCGCTATCATTCTAATTCTGACGATCATCCAGTTTGTATTTGTCGAGAAGAAGGTGCATTACCAATGAGCGGATCAACGAGACTCGTTCAGAATGTATCTATTTATGCCGGACTTACTCTGTTATCTGTTGTTATGCTGTTTCCATTACTGTATACGTTTCTGCAATCGTTCATGACACCAGAGCAATCAAGTCAATATCCGCCAGCACTTATTCCAGAAAGTCTCTACTTCGGCAATATAGAAAAGGTATTCAGCTTTATTCCGGTTGGTACTTTCATAGGAAACAGCTTCGTTATCGCGACTACGATTATGATCGGGCAGGTATTTATTGCTTCAATGGCAGCTTATGCGTTTGTCTATATTCGATTCTCCGGCAAAAAGCTTTGGTTCAGCTTGTTCCTGTCAACAATGATGATTCCGTGGGAAGTGACGGTCATTCCGAACTATTTGACGATTAAGTCATGGGATTGGCTTGATTCTTATCAGGGATTGACGATACCATTTCTCGCTTCAGCCTTTGGCGTGTTTCTGCTTCGTCAATTTTTCATGCAACTGCCGCGAGAGCTGTTCGAAGCAGCAAGGATAGATGGAGCTGGACATATTAGACATTACTCAACCATTGTCCTGCCGCTGTCTCGTCCTGCCATAGCCTCCTTGTCAGTGTACGTATTTCTAAATTCTTGGAATATGTACCTATGGCCATTGCTGACGACGAACAGTGAAGGGATGCGTACCGTTCAAATCGGTATCAGCATGCTGCAGTTCGAGGAAATGGTCTCGTGGAACAACGTGCTGACCGGCGTTATGCTCGTGCTGCTGCCCTCACTGCTGCTGCTTGTACTTGGATTGAAACAACTGGTAAGAGGCATTACAGCAGGAGCAGTTAAAGGTTGATTGTGATTGGTAACAGTGTTGGCACCGTCCAATATAGGACGATTCCATATCGATTGCGGATGATGGGAACGTCAGGACATCATACGTGATCAAACTAATTTAGAAACAGAGGGAGAGAAACAAGAATGGGAGCAAGGCGGAGATCTGGATTTGCAATTCTAATGGTAGCAGTATTGTTAGTACTAGCAGCATGCGGAGGCAATAATGCAAGCAAGAACAATAATGCGAACGGGGCGGCAGCAACCAACGCGGCAGCAACAGTAGCACCAAAGGAAGCAGCTAAAGAGCCGGTAAAAGTCATTTGGTGGCATTCAATGGGCGGTGAGCTTGGAGCAGCGGTAACTCAGCTTGTTGCGGATTTTAACCATTCACAGACAGGCGTTGTTGTTGAGGAAGTATACCAAGGTACTTACGATGAAAGCTTGAACAAAATGAAGGCTTCCATGGACTCGAAGTCTGGTCCATCATTGATTCAAGTGTATGAAATCGGTTCCCGCTTCATGATCGACTCGAAGGCAACGACTCCGATTCAAGATTTCGTAGACGCTGAGAGCTACGATCTATCCCAATTAGAAGAGAACATAACGAATTACTATACTTTTGATGGTAAGCTGCACTCCATGCCATTTAATACATCGAATCCCATTCTCTATTATAACAAGGATATGTTTAAGGCAGCTGGTCTTGATCCAGAGAAGCCGCCTGCAACTTTCGAAGAAGTGAAAGAGTATGCTGCCAAGCTTAGTCAAAATGGACAAGAAGGCGCATCGTTCGCGATTTATGGCTGGTTCATGGAGCAGTTCTTTGCCAACCAAGGGATTGACTATGTGAACAACGGAAATGGGCGTACATCGCCTGCAACAGAATCTCAGCTTAACCATGCAACTGGTGTGAAGACATTAACTTGGTGGAAAGATCTTGTAGACAGTAAAGCGGCAATCAATCTTGGCCGTGCTTCAGCTGATACGAAGAAAGCTTTCTTAGCTGGGCAAATTGCGATGACGCTGGATTCAACTGCTTCACTTCGCGGTATTGTAGACGGGGCTGAAGGTAAATTTCAAGTAGGAACGGGTTTCTTACCGAAAGCGGCTGATGCTCAAGAAGGCGGAGTAGTTGTTGGCGGAGCGAGCTTATGGATCTTGAACAATAAGCCGGCAGAGGAGCAAAAGGCGGCTTGGGAGTTCATTAAATTTCTAGCACAGCCGGCTACGCAAGCTTACTGGAACATTAACACAGGCTACTTCCCAATTACGAAAAAAGCTTATGAAGAGAGCGTCGTTACCGACAACTTAGCTAAATATCCGCAATTCCAAACAGCGATTGACCAGCTTCATGCGTCGAAAGCAAGCACGGCTTCAACAGGGGCGGTTATCGGTGTATTCCCTGAAGCTCGTCAAATCGTGGAAAATGCAATAGAAGAAGCTTTGACTGGCGTAAAGGAGCCTCAGAAGGCACTTGATGATGCGGCAAAAGCGATTACGGATAAAATCAGCACGTACAATAAAACGGTTAAATAATCTTATTAAGCATTATAAATGGAATTGAACTTTCCCATAATTTATTAAGCAAATAAATGAGTAAATATGGTATTATCCCTTCATAGCTGACAACTCAAGTTTCATCGGATAAGATGAACTTTAGTTGCGTGCATGAGGGGATTTTTAATTTTAAATTAATTAATAGCGTTAAGCGAAACATTTTTCCCCAATTCATCGTACATATGTCTAGTGCATTTTTATGTAAGAGGAGGGTTTTAATTGGAATCTAGTGTTAAGGTTTGTTTGATCGAGAAGCTGGCTGAGGGCGGGCTTCGCGATCTAGATGAGCGGGTATGGAGCAAAGGAATGATCGATGCGTTGAATCATGTTAATTATTTGACGCTTGGCAGCGAAGAGTACGAGACGATTGAAGGAAGACTTAATATCGACAGTGGAGTAATGGAGCTATTGGTAACGAGAGTTGTGCACAAATAAGTGATTCAGCAAGTGAGGAGGGGTCATGGCATGAATGATAATGGGAAGAAGAAAGATATACCGGGGTTGAAAGGGCAGACTAGGTCTGCTATACCGTTCGCAGAACGGTTGTTTAATAAGGACGGCAAGCCGATTCGTGTCTTGTCCACATCACTTGGGATAGCCTTGCTGGCGAATGCTTTAATCGGGATGGGACCAACTGTGAAAGCTTCTGCAGTGACAGAACCAACACCAACTGCATTAACGGCTTCAGAACCGTCATTGGTAGAATGGTCGAATGAAGCGGTAAAAGCTTATTACGATCCGTCCGTTGATTGGAATATCCCGATGCTGCTTGCAGGCGGGGGAGCATTAGATGGTAGTGAGGAAGAGGAAGAAGAAGGAGGAGCATCGGGAGGAGGATCCGGAGGAACGACGATTGTAAACCATTCATCGGGCTTCGGTTGGAATGATCTGCTGCTCTATCATTTGATCTTCAATCGGGGTAACTCCTATTCATCAGGGTCCTGGCATAACTCGCGAAATTCTCACTATACGAACACAGGAGCAGCATATAAAACCCAGAAGTATAGCGCAGATACGTTTCAAAGCAAGCCGGTAGTCGGATCAGCAGTCCGTCCTAAAACTTCGAATTCAACGGGGTCCATAACTCGTCGATCTACTTCCTCTTCACAAGGCGGAATTGGCGGCAAGTCAAGCGGATTCAGTTCTTCAAGTTCTAGCTCCAGCTCTAGCAAGTCGTCAAGCGGCGGGTTCGGTGGATGATGCACAGCTCCAAGGCATTTGAAGTGATTGGCCAGTCGATGGATGACCGTGCAGCAAGAGTCGAGGAATTGGATCGGCTCGGATTCACATGGGCTGATCTTGAGGGGGAGCCTTACTGGATCGATCAAGCCATTGCCATGAGAAGCAGTCTATATGAAGAGCTTGAGACTGCTTCTGCGAAGCTATGGCAGATCTTTGATAAGGCAACCCGATTCGTGCTTGGGCGCCATGATCTGTATGCCATGCTGGGAATTCCGGAGATGTTGTGGCAGACGCTTGATACAGTAGAACCTAATGAAGAGGGCTTGCTGAGTCGTTACGCTAGATTTGATTTTGCTATCTCCGATGATGGGGAAATTGCACTGCTAGAGTTGAATGCGGATACGCCTACTGGCTATGTCGAAGCAGCAGTTGTGACACCATGGCAATGTGAAGCTTTGGGGTTATCATCACCTAATCGGAAGATGAAGGAGCAGATTGCTGCAGCTTGGGAGGAAGAACAACCCGATACGGCTTCCTGTGTAGCTTATGGCTCTCATCTGGAGGATTCAGGAACGATTGAAATGCTGGTAAAGCATAGCGGTCTAGAAGTTGCGTGCGTAGATTGCTTGGAGCTGTGGGTTGACGAAGGGATACTTAAGAATGGGCAAGGCGAGCCAATTGATCGAATGTTCGCTTTATATCCAAAGGAATGGATGGCTGTTGATGATGGCGGCGAAGCATTAGCTTATGCAATTGAATCGGGGAACTTGCAGCTGTTTAACAAGGTTCACGCGATTATTCTCCAGTCTAAGGGGATGATGGCGCTGATATGGGGCCTTTATGAACTGCAAATGCTGTTCGACGAGGAAGAACGCCATACGATCGATTCTTACATGCTGCCAACCTATAATAAAGCCTTATTTGATGGGAGTTATGTATCCAAATCAATGTTTGGCAGGGAAGGCGGTTCAGTAAAGTTGTTTGATGCCGCTGGCAATCTGGAGCTCAAGGATACAGATGGGTTTGATACAAGTCGACTGTTCCCCCGTATATTTCAGAAAAGAGCTGATCTAGCGAAAGTGAAGCTAGAAACAGGTGAATTCAGTTTGTTGACGGGGATGTTCGTCATTAATGGGGTTCCTTGCGGCTTACTGGGGCGTGCAGGAGGGTTGATTACAGGGAATACGAGTCATTTTGTTGCGATAGGGGTGAGTTCTTCATGAATAATTATGGTCACAGACCAAGACAAGACAATAGCTCTTCACGTGTTATCAGTCTAATTATAGGTGGAATTATATTTATAGTTCTGATCGGAGTCATGCTTAATTCTTGCGGTGACTCGTCAGCAACTTCGTGGACTAGCACCTCATCCTCATCGGTGAATACAACTCAAGACAATGTAACAACATTGCCTTGGGATTATCGCATTGTCGAGGGAACGGTAGGAGATTTAATTGGGAGTGATATGACAGTACTTCCAGATAATGAATTGCTGCCGAATGATGATAATTATGCTACGAATGATAAGGTTTGGACCTTGCAATTTATGGAGGCCAATATGATTACGAATGTTGAAGGCCGCAACGATGTGACGCTATCTGCATGGAAACCAATTAAATCATTTAAGACGAAAGCAGCAGCAGATAAGGATATTGAACTGCTTAAGCTGCAAATAACAACTGAAGTTGATCTGGTGGGTGTGTATAAGACGGAGCATGAGGGACAAACACGTCAATTCGCCGTGCTTACATTGCCTTCAGGCAACCAAATTAAGCAGCCAATCGATGTAGAGCGTTACGAGCTGTTAAAGCCGCTTAAGACAGTAAAAGTTATCGTAGAGGAAGTACATGATTATGCGGATTATGATATGGCATATGCCAAGTTTCGGGGGTGGGCTAATTGATCGTTGCTAATATAGTCATTAGTGTTGTTGTTATTATTGTGCTGCAGTTGCTCGGTATGGTTGTATTTAGTTTGTTGACACCTTATAAAGATCTAGATGAGCTGAAGAATGGTAATGTGGCAGCAGGCTTGGCGATGGGAGGCAAGTTTCTATCAACTGCCATTATATTAGGTGTAGCAGCCTATACAAATACATCAATCTGGCACATGATACTATGGTTCGCTGTTGGTTATGTATGTCTTGTCCTTGCTTATCTGGTATTCGAATGGGTGACACCGGGAATTAAGGTTAGTGAACATTTGCATAATGGGAACGTTGCGATTGGCACACTGCTCTGCTTTGTTTATATTGGAATGGGCTTCGCCATTAGCAGCTTGATTATTTAGATGATTTCCAAAAGAAGAAAAGCTCGATTGCTGAGCTTTTCTTCTTTTTTTTTTCAGGGTAAGTTAAAAATCCTTCCAAGGGTGCACTAGTAACGCTAATCACTGGTGCACCTTGAAAGGATATTTGTTGATGCGTATTTATTTCATGAAATTCAGATCGACCTTGTTCAGATCACACATTACAAACAATTTGGCATCAGCAGGGATAGGGCGCTGCAGCTTTAAATTGATATGAATATCTCCACGATCGGCGATTAATGTTGCACCATGCTTGAGTAAAAAGTGGAAGGCATCCTCGTAAGTGTTCCATTCCTTTTGAACAGGCACTTCAATAATATCTGCACCGTGCAGCCGGCTTAGCAGCTGTGTGAAAATTTCAATATTTCCTCCGCCATGAAGAGCAGAGCGAACGGCTAAACGGGAAACGGCATCATGGGATAGGACGAAATCATTCACGTTAATATGCTTGAAGTTCTGAATATGCTTCTCCAGCATGATTTCCACTGTTGTATGGACACTTGGGGCTATGCTCTCAATGCTGGATACAATAAGCAATGATTTGCCGTCTACAAGGGAGGAAACGTCGATACGGGAGTCTGCGAACACGATAGCAGAGCGTGCTTCTTTAATATTCGCGTGCAATAGTGTTTCCTCCGATGTTGGATCACCGCTAACGAAATGCACCTTTGGTTGATCATAGGGATGCGATGTGCATTCATCAATAATAACTAACTCCAAATTCGGGTTGGATGCTCGCAAATCATCGATTGCGTACTCCGCCTTTTTGCTCCAATTAATGATGATAATATGCTGTTTTCCTTGGAAGTGCAACTTTCCGGACCCCCTCTTTTTGTGATATTGCGAAATCGAGTCAATAATTTTCCCTATGACTAAACTGAGCAGACCGATGCCGAACAAATAGAGAAACATCGTAAGAGTCTTGCCGGATGTACTGGTCATATAGAAATCTCCATAGCCAACGGTAGCCATAGTTGTCATTACCCAATACAATGCGTTATACCAATTATGAAAGGTATCGGGTTCAATGAGATAGGCTAGTGTTGCGCTGCATATTACGAATAATAAGGATACACCAATTAATACGCCTCGTTTTAGTCGAAGAAGGTGTAAGGATAACCTGCGAAATAGGATCATAAATAAAATAGTTCACCTCCTGTATGTAGTTGTTTGCTTCCTCTTAACAGTGTACTTTATCTTAAATACATTTTCCGGATAATTTTCTATATACGTACATGTAATGAGAAGGTCGCAACTTTGCTAAATTGGCCATAAAGATCTCGGTGTACAATCTCCGCACCTGTCATGACTTGCATATGATGTTGGGGTAGAGCCTATCCTGATACAGAAGGGGAGCGGGGCTGTGAGCAGGCGGAAGCTAATGATTATCTCGCTGGTTTTATACAGTGCTGTGGCGGTTGTCATCATTGTAAGTGCTATTCTTCATTTATAACCGCTGGATGCCGAGTCTGCCAATTATTAATGGAGATTCGGCTTTTCTATGTCATTTAAGCGTATAACTAATCAATTTGCATGGACTTCGACAGAAATTGTCGAAACAAAGTTTAAAATCACTCGGAGTTGTGGTATCTTAAATGAATTAGATAGTTGGTTGACCTGTTATTATATAAAAAAGAGGGGATGAGAGCATTGGCACATTATTACTTAGAACCATCGAGGACGTTCAGCGAGTTTCTGTTGGTACCTAATCTGACAACGAAAGACTGTAATCCGGAGAATGTGGAATTAAAGACTCCAATTTCCAAATTCAAAAAAGGCGAGCAGCCAGACTTATCGCTAAATATACCGTTCTCATCAGCGGTCATGCAGTCGGTTTCTGACCATAATATGGCGACTGCATTGGCTAGATGCGGCGGTATTTCTTTTATATTCGGAGCTCAATCCGTTCAGGATCAAGCATCTATGGTGCGCCGAGTTAAGGAGTATAAAGCTGGTTATGTCGTTAGCCGTTCTAATCTTAAACCATCTCAGACCTTGCAGGATGTTCTGGATCTTAAAGAAGAGAATCACCATTCCACAGTTGCGATTACGGAAGATGGTACTTCAAGCGGCAAATTGCTTGGGATCGTAACAGGCAGAGATTATCGATTGAGCCGAGATGCAAGGGACAAGCCAATCAGTGAATTCATGACGCCATTCGAATCGCTTATCTATGGCAAATCAGGGATTACACTACCGGAAGCAAATGATCTGATTTGGGAGAAAAAGCTGAACTGTTTGCCGATCGTGAATGATCAGCAGCATTTGCAGCATCTTGTATTCCGTAAAGATTATGATGCCGATAAAGAAAATCCGATGGGCCTGCTTGATAAGAATAAGAGTTATATTGTTGGCGCTGGAATTAATACGAAGGATTATATGGAAAGAGTACCTGCACTTGTTGAAGCAGGAGTAGATGTACTCGTTATCGATTCATCGGATGGTTACAGCGAGTGGACATATGATACCGTTCAATATGTGAAAAATAACTTCGATGTTAAGATTGGTGCAGGTAACGTCGTTGACCGTGAAGGATTCCTATACCTTGTGAAATCAGGTGCTGACTTTGTTAAAGTAGGAATCGGCGGCGGTTCTATCTGTATTACAAGGGAACAGAAGGGGATCGGCAGAGGGCAAGCATCTGCTCTGATTGAAGTAGCAGAAGCAAGAGCGCAATACTATGAAGAGACCGGCATCTATATTCCAATCTGCTCGGACGGCGGTATTGTGCATGACTATCACATTACCCTTGCTCTAGCGATGGGTGCGGATTTCGTCATGATGGGCAGATACTTTGCCCGCTTCGATGAAAGCCCAACTAAGAAATTGAAGGTTGGCAACAACTTCGTTAAGGAGTTCTGGGGAGAAGGCTCGAATCGGGCGCGCAACTGGCAACGGTATGATACTGGAGGCAAGCAAGGTCTTGTGTTCGAAGAAGGCGTAGATTCCTACGTGCCTTATGCCGGCTCACTGAAAGAGAATTTGGATAAAACGATCTATAAAATCAAATCGACGATGTGCAATTGCGGATCTTCAACGATTGCTGAGCTGCAAAATAATGCGAGAATTACGCTCGTATCTGCAACAAGCCTAGTCGAAGGCGGCGCGCATGATGTCATTATGAAAGAAAACAACATGTCTGGAGAATAGTCAGCAAGTTGAAAATGAAGGTTGTCTGCGTCAGTTCATTTGATGCAGGCAGCCTTTTTTGTGTCTGCTGCATGAATGGCTATACAAAATGGTTCATTGTAACGTACCGGACACCCGCTTCATACCATATTGGAATGGTGATTGACCAAATATGAAGAATCCGGAGGGAACCATGAATAAGGTCGCCTTCATTACAGGAATTAACGGTCAGGATGGCATGTATCTCACTGAACTTCTGCTTGAAAAGGGATATATCGTACATGGACTTCGTCGTCGCAGCTCGTTGTCCAACACCGGGCGGATCGACCGTATAGTCGAGAAAGCAAATCAGAAGGAGAAGCGATTGTTTCTCCATTATGGAGATTTGACAGATTCAACGAATTTGATTCGTTTGGTCCAGCACATTCAACCGGATGAAATATACAATCTGGCGGCTATGAGCCATGTGCATGTAAGCTTTGATACACCCGAATATACGGCAAATGCCGATGGGATTGGCACGCTTCGTTTGCTGGAAGCGATACGGCTGCTAGGTCTGACGGAGAAAACGCGGGTCTACCAAGCGTCTACATCAGAGCTTTATGGTCTCGTGCAGGCTGTTCCGCAAAGTGAAACGACGCCATTCTATCCTCGCAGCCCTTACGCAGTGGCGAAGCTGTACGGCTATTGGATCACCGTCAATTATCGAGAAGCATACGGGATGTTCGCATGTAATGGCATTTTGTTCAATCATGAAAGTCCAGTTAGAGGAGAGACGTTCGTTACTCGGAAAATCACTCGCGCAGTCGCAAGAATTGCGAACGGTCTACAGGATACGCTTGCTCTTGGTAATTTATCGGCGCAGCGCGACTGGGGACATGCGAGAGATTATGTAGAGGCAATGTGGCGAATCTTGCAGCAGACGGAGCCTGAGGATTATGTTATCGCAACCGGACAAACGACGGAGGTTAGGGAGTTTGTTCGGCTGGCCTTTGCGGAAGCGGGAATTGAAGTTGCTTTTGATGAACAAGGTGAGAATGAATACGGCTACGTCGTTGCTTGTCATCACAAGGAATATCAGTTGCCGGCTGGAACTAAGGTTGTTGAAGTGAATCCACAGTTTTATAGACCAACTGAGGTAGAATTACTGCTTGGCGATCCAACGAAAGCGAAGACTAAGCTTGGCTGGGAGCCGGCGAGCAGCTTGGGGGATCTTGTGAAAGAAATGGTCACGAGTGATCTGGAAGAGGTTCGTCGCGTAGTGGACTTACGGAAGCTTGGTTATGAAATCAGCTTGGATATGGAATAATTGAAACAGCAGGTCAGTTCTGGCCTGCTGTTTCTTTTTGATTAATTAGATTAGGCTTATTATGTATAAGCTTGCCTCTGATGCAAGATCAGAAGGGGATGCCGCTAGAGCTGTTGACTCTAGCAGCATCCCCTTCATTTCTGGAAACAGAAGACATGTATTAAATGCTGTGTAACCGTTCTTTGATCCGATCACATATATAATTGATATCCTCTTCGCTCATTCCACCATAGGTAGGGACGTTAATGCCTTGGACGGAGATGAGGTTGGCGATAGGGAATTGTTCATGCGGCTGCAAATTTAGGTAAGGGGGAAGAACATGCATCGGATAGAAGAAAGGTCGTGTCTCAATGCCATCTTCTTTAAGCAAAGTCATGATCTGATCACGCTTTGCTTCATCGAAATCATTAAAGACAACGCTGTACATCCAATAAACGTTGGTGGCCCAGGGCTTTTGAACCGGCAATGAGAGGGAAGACTCCTCTTTTAATCGTTCATTATAGAGTGTAGCTACCCGAATACGCTCACTGACATGCCATGCGACGTTCTCCAACTGTGCGCAGCCAACGGCCGCTTGCATATTCGTCATGCGATAATTATACCCGATAACAGGGAACCAATATTTACGCTTTGGATCAATTCCTTGACCTCTTAGTGTACGTATAGTGCTGGCCAATTGCTCATCATCGGTCGTAATCATACCGCCTTCACCGGTTGTTATAATTTTATTGCCGAAAAGGCTGAAGGTGGCGGTATGCCCCAATGACCCCGTTTTCCTTCCTTTATATTCGGCTCCGAGTGCTTCGGCAGCATCCTCGAGGACGAATAGTCCATGTTTATTGGCAAATTCGTTGATGACATCCATATCAGCCGGATGACCATACAGATGCACGGGGATAATGCCTTTCGTTTGCGGGGTAAGCGCTTCTTCCAACCGCTCAGGATTCATATTCCATGTATCTGGCTCGCAATCCACAAACACAGGCTTAGCACCGCAGTAGACGACCGCATTAGCTGTAGCGATGAAAGTTAACGTCGGTACAATAACTTCGTCTCCGGGTCCTACACCATGCGCAAGCAAGGCGAGGTGCAACGCTGTTGTACCATTGCTGCAAGAAATCGCGAACTTAGTGCCGCAGTAGGCAGCAAAAGCTTCTTCAAAGGCGGTAATATATTTGCCGGTGGATGATATCCACGTGGAGTCAAGACAATCCATTACATATTTCTTTTCATTTCCGTTTAAAACGGGAACGGCAACCGGATAAAATCTGCCTTCCATCATTCTGCCTCCCTTAGTATTGCATTCCTTCCTTCATAGGCAATTTGCGTTTTACTATGGCTGGGACTCCTAAAGCGAGCACGGCATCTGGTAAGTTTCGGATGACGACGGCACCAGCCCCGACCATGCAGCTTGCTCCTATGTGTGTACCGTCGATGACTTTCACACCCGTGCCAAGAAAGGATTCAGCTCCCACAGTGACGCAACCGGATAATGTACAGCCTGGAGCGATGTGGCAGGATTCACCGATCATGGCGTCATGGTCGACGGTGGCTCCCGTATTAATGATGGAGTAGGAGCCGATTCGGGAGTCTGCTTGTATAATAGCGCCTGCCATGACAGCTATGCCTTGACCAAGAGAAACACTTGGTGCGATATAAGAGCGAGGGCTTACCGCATTAATTAGCTCAAATCCCAAACTCTTCGCATGCATGGCTAAGATTCGTCGTTTCGAATTGTTGCCAATAGCGACAAACGCATGACGAATCCCTTGTTCAAACAGGAGAGGCAGTGCTTCATCTCCGCCAATAATAGGAATGTCCAGTACAGTGCCGTGAGGTTGATGTCCGATACAGCCAATCACTTCGACATTCGGGTCGGTGCGCAACATATCGATGATGACTTTTGCATGGCCGCCAGCACCTATAATGATTGTTTTATTCGGTATGGAGTGATTACTCACATCAGTCGATCTCCTTCAATAATAAAGATGAAAGAAAAAAGCAGTTACTCTAAATATATTCAAATGGCGCATAATTGCTTCAATAATTGGTAGACAGGCGTCTATTTTTCGGAAAATGGCTATAATCCCTATATGGCTAGGGCGGATGCCGTTTCTTTTTCCTACCCTGATAATACTCTAACTAGGAAGAAGAGTGATTGGAGGCTAGGTATGAAACGCAAAGGACATCGTAAAGGTGGGTTGCGAAACCGACTGGCGCGCAGAAAGCGACGCAAACATGCACAGCCGAGCAGCAGACTGACAAGAAGATCCAGCAAGGGCAGAAAAAGAGGCAAAAGGTGGACTAGGGTGAAAAAAAGTAGAAGGAACTCCAGTCTAACTACGAAGTTAAATGCTGCATCAGCTATAGATACAGAGCAGTTACAAACGAATAATACGCATTTCAGGCAGAGTCTATCTGGAAATGGTCGAATCATCGATTGGTTTCGCGAAATAATGAAGCTGGGGAACGAAGATTTTATTTGGGAAATGTATCGTCAAATCTTGCAGAGAGAGCCAGATTCACAAGGATTTATCGCTCACAGAAAAGAATTGGAGGCAGGAACGCCTAAAGCCGCTATTGCTTCCTCAATCATTCAGAGCAGTGAGGCGGAAACCGTATTCGGAAGAGGACAGTCCGGCGAATCCAATACAGCGGCTCATATTATTCAGAGCATTTACCCCGCTGCGGGTCTTGATTTCATTCATGCCCTGCATATGCATTTATTAAATCGCGAGCCAGATGGAGATAAAATAGACAGTTATGTTGGTGATCTTAGGCAAGGGCTTCCTCGCCGTGTGTGGATTG
Organism: Pristimantibacillus sp.; assembly: GCA_048976605.1. Taxonomy (GTDB): domain Bacteria; phylum Bacillota; class Bacilli; order Paenibacillales; family Paenibacillaceae; genus Pristimantibacillus. The sequence goes on from JBHGUX010000067.1 coordinate 80,387, forward strand.
CCCGTTTGTTGCTTTCGGAGGAAATACAAAATTTGCTCCATAATGAATCATTGTTATCATCCATACAGGGAACTGGTGTGCGTTCGAACTATCGGAATATTGGTATATTTCTATGCTTCGGTTCGCAAATCACGATGGAAGGAGAGGGAATTGGACGGTTTATTGTACGCTTGTCGGAAGGCTTATTATCATTGAATCAGTCTTATACACTGCATGTGGCGACGACCGATGTGAATTTCAATGAAACATCGGCTCTTTATCGACCGCTAATGGCTTCTTATCCCGAACAAATTCGCATATACCATGCGGATAGCATGGATCATATTAACAAGACCGTTCCTGCAGAGGTGTGGATTGTGCCTTATATCGGCATGGCGCTAGCGCAATATTTGCATAAACCGTTTATTGTTTGTTTGCATGATTTGGTCTATCTTCATTTCCCAGACCTGTATGCCGGTCAAAACGCGCACTATCAGTATATTCATTCCATTGCGCAGAAGGTTGCGGTTAATGCTTCAGCGGTTGTTTTTGACTCCGAATTTACAAAGCGACACGAGGGACTGTCATTCCTTGGATTGCCTGAGCATAAAACCGCAGTAGTTAGGTTTGCCGCTCCACATGAGGAATACTCCAACTTTGGCACTCAGAATGAAGAGCAATTCCGCCATAAATATAATCTGTTTGGTCCCTATATCACGTTCCCGTCCGTAATCAGGCTTCATAAAAATCATGAGCGGTTAATTGATGCATTCCATCGTTTCAGGCTTACTGAAGAAGGAAAAGCTTCTGGCTTGAAACTTGTTTTCACGGATGATATGCACGATAGGCCAAGACAACAAGAAATTATAAATGCGTTGAACGGGATTTCCGATCCGGACACTCGAGCTTCAGTCGTATTCCTTGGACGAATCGGTTCCACCGATCTGCCTTCCTTGTATAAATACGCCGTGGGTGCGGTCGTACCGACCTTGTTCGAGGGCAGCTGCCCTTTCCCAATATTGGAGTCCTTGCTTATGGACACTCCCGTATCCTTCGGGCGTCTGGAAATCGTTCAAGAGGTGCTCGCCGATATGAGCAGCTTTGCAACCTTTGATCCGTACGATCCAACGGAAATGGCAGATGCAATTAATCGGTTATGGCTTGAAGGGAAATCGGTTGTTCATGCGCAGAAGGCGGCCTTTGGGGGCATTTTGCACAGAAGCTGGGCCGATGTGGCCTCAGATTACGCTGTACTTATCGAACGGATTGCAATGGCTGGGCTATAATTGGTGTTTTTTCTCTACTAATGCCAAAGAAAGAAGCTGTCTTAAGTCTCTGAATTGCGACAGCTCTTTCCTTGCATTGAATGCCCTACATGTAATTATCTATGAGATACTTGTTCAAATTGACGCTGTTAATCGCAATGGCATTCCGAGTCGCTTCATCCATTATGAATTTTTGATTGATATAAATCACATCACCAAAAAAGGGATTAAGACCGGTTGCTTCTAATAATAGAAAATCATGTTTACTCATAAAAGAATGTATGGAGTCAAATAGAGGCTGATCTTTATAAATTTCGAAAAATTCAATTTCAAGATGGATGATTTTAACATCTTTTATCCGTTCATGCAGTCCTTGCAAAGCTAGCAATTCAGCTCCCTGAATATCCATCCAGAGAAGATCAATACGATTGATTTGATTTGTTTTCATAAATGTTTTAAGTGAAATGGCATCGACCACGACTTCTTTTTGCACATAATTCTCAAGAGGATATTTTCCGGATGCTTTATACAATGACGAAGCTCCAGGATTATAAGCAGGAGAGAAGTGGGGATTGATCGGGTAAAAGGATGTTGTTCCATCTTGACTTGAAGCTGCTTTCTCAACCAAACTAATAGCGCCAATACCCTGTACTGCGTTTCTACATACAGGGATTGTGTAAGGGTTGCATTCAAATGCATATATCTTGGCATGTGGGAAAAGTGCATGAAAGAGCAATGTTTCATCACAATCTCTTGCTCCGATTTCTACAATTGTAGTAATAGTGCTTTCTCCGAACAGCTCCACTCCTAAACTTGCAAATCTCTTTAATGCAAATTGCGACAATAAAATCACCTCCTAGAATATTAGATATGATATGCGGATTCTAGCATTCGGAAACGGCATTTATCTATTATTACTTAAATAGCAACTCCACTAGTGGAGAGCAAGGAAACTATGATTATTCGATAGACAACTTGGTTTGCGCAAAGCTAGTGACATTCTAGATAGACGAATGCCAATTTTCAATAAGATAGGCATATGATTCATGTTAGGCAACTTGTAAATGCATAGACTGTAGACGAATGTAATTATACATCTGTACCGTTGTTTCTTATACATGCGATGAACACAATACTTTTTATATATGCAAGCTCTTTGAAGAACCGATCAGCAGAGACCAAGTTAAGTTTACTTTGAAATTGTGGAGGCTGGGTATGCAAGTAGTATTTAGACATACACTCAATGACGCAACAGGTTTTGGGAATGCCGCCAGAAATATTGTGTTTGCAATGGAAGATACAGGAGTCGATATTAAAGTCGAGTCTATTGGGAATTCATTCGATTTTTTGGAGCCTGCTATTGTTGAACGGTTGCTAAGATTGCAAAATAAACCGTCTAGCGGCGAACAAATTCTTGTGACTTTAGATCCAAAACGTGACCCAAAAGATTGGGGAAGATTCAGCAAAGTGATCAGTTGTGTTATGTGGGAGACATCCAAATTGCCTGATTCAATGGTTAATGGATGTAATTCAGTCGATGCGGTTATTGTGCCGAATGAATTTAATCGTCAGGTTTTTAAGGCCGGGGGAGTTCATGTTCCTATATTTATCTCTCCTTATGGTGTTGATTCCGATTTATTTACGCCGATTGGTCATAGGGAAAGATTTGGGGAGGATGAGGACCAATTTCTGTTTCTATCTGTATTTGGCTGGTCGCATCGTAAAGGCCCTGATGTGCTGATCAATGCTTTCGTCCAAGAATTTAGTAATCATGAACCTGTTGTTCTTGTGATTAAATCTCATAAATTTACTGTGAATGAACCTGTGGAGGATTGGTTTTTGGAGACTGTACGGTCTGTGGAAAAGACGGAAAATCAACCGAAGATAAGAATGATAACTCAAGTGATGAGTCCAGAGCAAACTGCTGCCATGTATCGAGGCGCGGATTGCTTTGTGCTACCGACCCGTGGCGAAGCGGTGGGTTTGCCGATATTGGAAAGCATGTCCAGCCAAATCCCTGTCATCTCAACTGGCTGGGGTGGGCAAATTGATTTTTTTGGTCCAGGATGCGGCTATCCTATCCCTTATCAGTTGAGTCCCGTTCAGCCGTTATACTATACGGATTTATATAAAAATGATCAATTGTGGGCTAATCCGGACGTCGGTTCGCTTCGCTCGTTAATGCGAAAAGTATATACGTTTAGAGAAGAAGCGCGACAAAGGGGACGGGTCGGACGGCAAATCGCGTTGGGATGGAATTGGTCCAGATCAGCTGCAGGGTTCATCCATGCTATTGAAGCCACTGTAGGCCAAAAGCTGGTCTGATTTTATTCGTAGTATGTTTCAAGAAAGGGGATGAATTATGCGTATTGGAATTGATATGTTCTACGCGCAAAGTCCAAGTGTTTTTCATGGGATCGGAAACTACTCTTTTCATCATTTATCTCATTTAGCAGAAGAGCCAAATGTCGAGATGTTTTTTTTTCAACCGATCTACAGTACTCTAAACAGAGAAGCATACATTGCAGAACTAACACGGTTTATTATTGATAACCAATTGGACGTTTTTCATTTTCCAAGCCCTATGGAGGCGCCCTATCCTGATGTGATCGCTTCGGAATTTCTTCCGCCGGTGTATCTGACAGCCATGGTATTTGATCTCATTCCATTCATATTTCCGGAAAGGTATCTGCCATCAGAAGAAAGTAGAATTCATTATGAGAAACTGATGGCTTTGTTAAGGCGTATGGATCTTTTGTTAACGATCTCGGAATATACGCGCAGTGATATGATTAAGTTTGGCTTTGATCCGAACAAAGTCTTTTTAAGCGGCTTTGGCAGGGATGAGGGGTATTATGTTCTGGATGAAGCAGAACTTAGTGATATGGCACACTTATTTCCTATAGAAAAGCCATTTATACTCGCTTTTACACCCTCGGATTTTCGTAAAAATACGAATAGGCTGCTCGGGGCTTTTTCAACAGCGCTTGATAGGACGAAAGCGGATGTACATCTTCTGTTTCTCAATGTTAGGAACGAAGTACACTTAAATCAATTAATAGCGGAGTACGGTCTCACCGGGCGGGCACACTCCGGGGGGCGTGTGACGAAGCCTCAATTACTTCGTTTATATAACAAAGCGTTGGCATTAGCTTTTCCTTCCTTGTATGAAGGAATTGGTTTGCCTGTGCTTGAAGCTATGCAATGCGGTTTGCCAGTTCTGAGTTCGAATACCAGTTCTCTTCCAGAAGTGGTAGGTAATGAAGCGATTGTGGTCGATCCATACAATGAAGCCGCTATTGCCGAAGGACTCGTAGAGCTTATCCAGAGTGATACATTGCGAGAAGATCTCAGGAGACGCGGGCTAATCAGAACTCAGCTATTCGATTGGAGGGATACCGCTCATCGAACCGTGGAGGCACTTTTACAGCTGCACCGGTCAGATTCCCAAAAGATAATAGAATTGCCAAGGGAAGCGGCGCCATCGGCTATACCCGAACCAGTTGTGCCCGAGTCGGAAGAATCGGTAGCTGTAGCGAGAAAACGAAGGAAGAAGCGTCGCAATAAGATCAAAAGAATAAAGAAGAGACGCAGGCTGCGGTTACGCCGAAGAAAGGGTGCGAAAGGTAAATCGCAATTTAAAGCTAGGCGTATGCAACGTAATAAGAGAGGCGTTAAAAGAACCACCCCTCGTTCTACGAAAATCAAGAGAAGAAGAAAAAGAAAAAGAAAAAGTCATTCTAAGAGGCGTTCTGGCTAAAAAGTTTAATAGTAGGAGAAGGGCTTCTCAGCGATATCATTTGGAGAAGTCCTCTTTTTGTTGCGGAAATTTATACTTTAATTTGTTTAACCCAAATCGTATGTTGATAGTCTAGGAGACAGATATACCCTTTATCTTTCAGATATTGCTTGGTCAGCTTGGGCTTGCCGCCGCCAGGCAGGAGATTGTCGTCCATTAAAATCACAGCATTTGGAGAGAGTCGATTTTCTATAGCCATAAATTCATTCAAGTTATGCTGTTGAGCTTCAAATTGGCGCCATTCTAGTTCAGGTCCATCATCAAGGGGATAATCCCAGCTATCAAGATAAACAAGGTCGACAGTGCCTGTGTACTGACTTAAATATGCCACTGAATCAGATGTGACAAAATGTTTGTCGACAGGATAATGGGCCGTCCAATTTTGGGCATTTTGAATGCTTACGGGATTAATATCGATGGAGATTAGTTTTCCGCCGTATCTTAATAGATATTCGCAAAAGAGGGAGGTTGAGGCTCCGTCGCCAATATCCGTCTCCATGCGTTGACAGCCTGTTTCGATAATGACGGGAGAATTCTTGGTTTGATGAATGATATTTAGCGCCATTTGAAAGGTATAATATCTTGTTTTGCTTGGTCCGTTGTGACTTCGCCCAAAGAGCCAATTATAAGGCCAATCAGCTCCTGTATAAATCATATTTTCGTCCATTTTACTTTGTCCTCCTATTTCAATCATTAATTAATGATTGTTACTTAATGCAATATGATAGAAGCCAATAAAATTTTTGTGTAAGGTTTCGAATCGGGTAGAGAGCTGCTGGAAACTATAGACATTAGTCTTAATGGAATGTTGAGTCGCGCTAAATAACGCAACATCCGAGAATTTTTTGACTATGGATTCTATGTCTTTTATCGTAGTTCCATGTCTATGGAGATGATAGGGGGAAAATTGGGCTAAGATTGTGGAATCTTTCTTTAATAGAGGCAGGCATGCTTCAATTATTTCAAAATCCGCTCCTTGGGTATCCGTTCTCAAGATGTCGATGGATTGAGGCGCATGTTTCCCAAGGCTTTTTTTCAAAAAAGAAACAGGATTAACGTTCATTACGGGATCAGGAAGAGTAGAAAACAAATGAGCGTCCGTATCTTGTTTATACGGGCTAGCACTGCGATGATCTCCGAAATTTACTTTGTTCATGTAGAATGGTATATGTCGCTCGGTTTTTCCTAAGGCATAATTAAAAGTAAGGACATTGGGAACTTGATTGAGTTCAATATTCATATTCAAGAGCGCGAAGTTTTGGGGATCTGGTTCAAAGCAATAAATGATAGCGTCAGGCTGGATTTTGGCTAGAAAAATAGAAGTATTTCCAATATTTCCACCAGCATCAATCACCCGGCTTCCGGGTTTGATTGTCTGTTTTAAATACTCAAGCACATTGCTCCATTGATGGGTTGAATTCCTCATTTGCCAGCCTACAACCATATCATCGTAATGCAATAGTGTCACAGGGATTCCATTAATGGTTAAGTTGGTCTTGATGATTGGGAACATTATAGTAACCTCCAGTTCAGATATAAGATATCAATCTTATAAAATATGAATCTGAACTATCGTATGCATCCATTTCATATATTGTGACAAGTTGTGGTTGTATTCTGAAGCGAAAAATAGTTGTTTCTACTACATTTTCATAAGATTAGTTGAATATACTAAAGCAATTATGAGTTGGGATGAGGAATCTACTAATGGGAATTATAAACCATAATATGGTGAATGCATGGGGTTGAACTTCCTTATAACACAATACCGTACAATAATGCGAGTGAAAGATGCGTGGAAATACCTGTTGCTGGGCTTTTTCTTACGCAGCATGCTAAAGGGAAATCAGTATTGGAAGTAGGGAATGTTCTTTCCAATTATAAGTCTTATACCGAACATATCCCGGAAGCCAAAAATAGGATAATTATTGATAAATTCGAAGTAAGTCCGGGTGTTGTTAATCTAGATTTAATGGATATAACTGAGAAATACGATATGATTGTTTCTGTTTCTACTATAGAGCATGTCGGCCAAATGGCTTACGGTGAGAATATAACTGGCGATACAGAAGCTCCTTTAAAGGCAATTGTTCAAATTTATAACTTGTTGAAACCCGGTGGGAAAGCATGTATTACGGTGCCATTCGGTCTATTAATGGATTTAGGATGGTTTATTCAATTCAGCAGCGATTATACCGAACTATTAACTCGGAAATATGGTATACCAGCAAAAGCATTAAATATATCTTATTTGAAAAAGTTTGACACGGAAGTAAGTCACCCTATACCGCGTCAGTTATGGATTCAGTGTCAAGAGTACCAAATGGAGAATTGTTATTTTAACAGCCCTTTTATTTTTGCTAATGGCATAGCCGTATTGTATCTGGATAAAGTCGGAGAAGACATTCCTTCTGAAACTGTGGTTTCCACTAATCTTAATTATCATTCTTCCGTGTTACTGGGTGGCATATACTTTGATTCTTCTGTATACAAGACTTATGAACCGGATCTGAACGGTTGGATGACTGTTAGTAATTCAGGTATTGTGTTTTATGGGCCTTACTTGAATCTAGCGCCTAACCATTATTATCTTCAAGCTGTAATTGAGATGGATCGACATGATCACTTTATTGTCGATATCACGGCTGATTATGGAAGAAAACAGTTATGGAGGAAAGAAATAACGGGAACTACGGAAATTATTCACGTCCTGAGATTAAGTGAAAGCGAAAGCAATGTGGAAGTTAGATTGCATAAAATCTCCAGTGATGTAACCCGGGTTAGAGTTGCGAATATGTATCTGGGCATACGATAAGATACTCAAAAAAGGGCCATGTCTACAGATCATGTGGACATGGCTTTGTACTTACAGTTTCTCATCCTAATGCTCTACCTTTTTGCGCGTCTACGATTTCGCGAACGTTTTTTTATGAGTCTGTTGTTTTTATGTTTGTGACGGTTGGTTGGATTACGTGAATGTTCGTTATGATGTTTGTTCCTTGTTATGCGGCTGGTTTTATAGTCCTCAAACTCTTGTTGCAGCTGGTGTAATTGTTGTTTGACTCCATTAATCTCCTGTCGAATTTCAGTAATCGACTGTTCATAACCGATAAAGGCCTCTGTTAATTGAGCCAATCGAGAACTCCCTCCTTTAATTAAGAGATTCTTAAAAGCGGCAGCGGCTCGTTCCGTAACTGCTGTCCAGTCCATAGATCTGATTTGTTGAAATCCCCGCTCCCGCAGAGTCTTGCGCAATTGAGTATCCGTTAATAGGTTTTGCAAACCTTGAGCGATACTTTCTACATTCTCAGGATCAACAAGAACAGCGGCATCGCCAACCACTTCAGGCATTGAGCTCGTTGATGAGGTAAGTAAGGGGGCACCGCACTGCATGCTTTCAATAGCAGGCAATCCAATGCCTTCATAAAGCGTGGGGAAAGCAACGGAATGAGCACCATTAAGCAAGCGAAGCAACTCTGATTTAGTTACGAAGCCGGCAAAATGCACCTTGTTTCCTACCCCAGATTGAATAGCCAATTGGCTCAATTGATTACGTAAATGATCGTTGATTCTTCCAATGATAAGAAGCTGAAAGCTTTCCTGAAGACCTTGTATTGCTAATGCAAACGCTTGGATGGTGCGTGGAACGTTTTTACGGAAATCTTCGGGAGAGAAGGCGAGTATATAGGGATTATCTAATGTGAAGGGGAGGTTTATGTCGTTAAAGGTTACGTTCTCCATTAGATAATAGTCTTTGTTACAACCAAATCCAATGACTGCAATCTTATCAGGATCTAGATTAAACCGAACCAAATCTTTGAAAGTAAAGTGAGTATTGGTTAATATAAGGTCCATCTGTTTTATCATTTGAAGATGCTGCTCGTATTTAGCTTTAGCGTCCGCAGTTTGCAAATATACTTCAGGATAAACGGAAGGAATTAAATCATGTACCATGGCGGCCATTAGTACGGGAGGTAACGGCTCAGTATAGATAACTTCAGGAAAAGGCACATGCATGGGGCTGGGGAAATATAAAATATCAAGTACATTCTCAACGATGAACTGTGATAATTGAATGACATATTGTTCTTTAGATAGATCATCGTAGTTCGGTTGAAAAAAGAATATTTCCATTTCTTGGTGATGAGAAAGATGTGCAATATGCGGAGAAGAATAGTTTCCGATGCCGTAATAAGCGATAGGATGCTGTGCATAGTGCATATCGATCCCAATGCGCATAAGGTACACTTCCTTTTCTGAAACTCTTCAGGATGTAATACTTTCTCCGACGGTTTCGTCAATCGCATGAATGAATGCTAACGAAGACTCTTCCAATTCCATGCGAGAGAAATTTCTCGCGCAGTGCTAGCCTTTGTGAAAATATGCTAAAAGAGTGTGGTAAGCAAGGTGAGTTAGGTCTTCCGTCAATCCGTATAAATTCATACTATGTTCAAAAAAACATTTGATATGGGGCATAACCTACTATGTATTTAAAAATCAGCGAATGTCTATTTGCTATCCTCAAATTGGAATCAAACACATCGATCTTTTAGGAACAAACGCCAATTTTTCAAGGATAGGATAAACGTCCAAGTTGGGAGGGTGGAGAAGGCATATGGTATAGAATTCCATCCAAATGACACGAATGATCCAGCAGCGAGAGTGAAGAATGGGATGTTCTCAGAACATAGACCTCACTTAAACCGATTACATCGTTAATACACAACGAGATAAATGACATGATGACATATTTATAGGGAGGAAAAACTTGAAGGTGCTCATTACGGGGATCGGTGGTTTTGCAGGAAGTCACTTGGCTGAATTCGCGTTAAACGAGCAGGCGGAGGTGGCAGGCACTGTACGACCTCATGGTTCGACGGGCAACATCAGCCATTTATTGTCAGATTTGAAACTGTTTGAATGTGATATGACCGACAAGGAAGCGGTTGAGCGCGTTGTGTCAGCGTTCCTTCCTGACCGTATTTATCATTTAGCGGCTCAGAGCAATGTTCACCTATCTTGGAGTGCTCCGCTTGACACGCTAATGAATAATATAGCTGGTGAAATTCATTTATTGGAGGCTGTGAAGACCATTTGTCCGTCATGCCGAGTATTAATAGCTGGTTCCAGCGAGGAGTACGGGGCAGTGGATATCGAGGACCTGCCGGTCAAAGAGACGTCTCCGCTTAGACCGATGAATCCTTATGCGGTAAGCAAAGTAACGCAGGATGTTATCGGGTATCAGTATTATAAAAGTCATCGGTTGCATATTGTGCGAACCCGTTCGTTTCATCATACAGGTCCACGCAGAGGGAAAGGCTTTGTAACAACCGACTTTTGCAAGCAAATAGTAGAGATAGAGCAGGGTAAACGCGAACCTATTCTGCATGTCGGTTATTTGGAAGCCATTAGAGATTTCAGCGATGTTCGCGATGTGGTACGGGGGTATTGGATGGCGCTGGAGAATGGCGATGCGGGAGAAGCATACAACATATCAACAGGGATCGGATATTCGATTAGAGGGATGTTGGACATCTTGCTAGAGATGACGACTGTCCCAGTTACGATTAAGGTAAATTCGACCCTTCTTCGTCCGGTTGATGTCCCGGCAATGATTGGTGATTACGGCAAACTAAATCGACAAACAGGTTGGACGCCTACCATCTCGTTGAAGCAAACATTGGCTGATCTGTTAGAAGAACACCGGAGGTTGCTATAACAATCATCTGGCGCAAGATAGAATGGATCTTGGGGGATACGGCTGCACCGCAGTCGTGTTCCCTTTTTTGAATCACTCTATCACGAAATACCGACCCTGTTGTAATTGCTTTAATACGTGAGGTTACTGGATGTACAGGCGCCGTTGCGCTGGCTTTGACTGTACATACAATGTCATAGATATCATCCAAATTAAAAAGGCACGGGGTGAACCTTGTGAGTCGAACACGTAAATCTACAGGTAATCAACGTGGGAAGTCAAAGAGGAATTCTCATTCTCGTATTCGCAGACGTTCCTCAATGAAAGAGGGGGAAAGGCTAACATCCGCATGGCGACAAGGAAGGAAAGCAGCGGAAGAAAGTCCTTGGCAAGAGGGAATCGATAATCAGCTTCATCTTCAGAAGTTGTGGATAGCTTATTATAACAGATCAGGAACTTCTATCTCAGCTAATAAGTACGCTCCGATTATGAAATCTTTTATAGAAGGATACTGTTCTAAATTGGGAATCAGTCCAAATAATTGGGTTCTTCTCCCAACTAAAAAAACGGTAGCGGCTGTTGTAATGGCCATGAATGAGGAAGATTCAATCGCTTCAACGCTTCGACAGCTTGAACGGATGCCGCTTAATGAAATAATTGTCATTATAAATGGATCTACGGATGATAGCCTCGGTAAAGCAAGGGGGAGCTCCAAAGCGGTGCTTCTTCATTACGACAAACCGCTTGGACATGACGTGGGAAGAGCAGTTGGAGCGAAAGTGACTGTGTCTGATATCGTTTTGTTTGTTGATGCGGATATCCCGTTAGTAGCCGAACAGTTAATATCTTTCATTAGGCGAACAGAGCTAGGGATGGATGTGGCTTTAAATGATCTATCTCCTTTTATAGGGAAGTTCATGAATCGAGATGAAGTGACGATAGTGAAGGAGTTTTTAAACCGATCTGTCGATCGTCAAGATTTGTCCATCAACTCATTAACCGCTGTGCCGCACGCGTTATCAAGAATGGCTATCCAGCTTATTGGTCCTGCTAACTTAGCGGTTCCTCCTAAAGCTCAGGCTATTGCGCTTCTAGCTGGACTGCGTGTAGGTGTCGGCGGCAGTGTCGATGTCATTAGTCGCAATCGCATACGGAAATCGAATTCAGGCGCGGGTAATCAAATGGCTCGTCTCATTGTTGGAGATCACCTGGAAGCGCTAGATTGGGTGATGAAGGCGCAGCATCCCCGGTTGAAATTCAAGGATCTTTCAAGAGTCAGGGAGCAGATGGCATAGGAGGGCGATAACCGTTGTTAACCAGTATTATTATACCTACTTACAATGGTTTAGTTTTGCTAAGAGAAACGATAGAATCCATTCATCGCCATACAACGGAACAATACGAAATAATCGTTGTGGATAATGGCTCGACAGATGGCACTATCGATTATTTGAGGTGCCATAACATTACTTTCATTTCTCTCCCCAGCAATACAGGTTTTCCGGTAGCCTGTAATTGGGGACTAAAGCTTGCAAGAGGTGATTACATGCTGTTGTTGAACAATGATGTATTGGTAACTGACAATTGGCTTGGGAAATTACTGCGAGCGTTCGCTGATGACCATACAATTGGAATTGTCGGTCCAATGTCCAATTATGTTAGCGGCAAGCAACAGATGGAGATGATAGGCAGCTATACCGAAGCGGCCGCTAGACTCAGTATAGATGCGGAAGGACAATATGAGCAGGTCAATCGGGTGATTGGATTTTGCATGCTTTTCACAAGAGAGCTCAAGGAACGAATTGGGCTGCTCGACGAACAATTCTCTCCTGGTCATTTTGAAGACGATGATTACTGTTATCGGGCGAGGCTTGCCGGTTATCGTATCTTAATTGTCAAAGACGCCTTTGTTTTCCATCATGGCAGTGCGAGCTTCATTCGCAAGGAGAAGGATGAGGTCGTCAACTTATTGATACGAAATAGAGGATTATTCATCGACAAATGGGGTGTCGATCCTCATGAGTTCATATGAAGCTAAGATACTGAAAGGGGCTATCGAATGCTTGTGCGAGTCAAGAAACGAAGGGCTATCGGCTTGAGAAGTAAACGGAGGAGAAAGACTCTAGGAAGCAAGAAACGAATAAATAAAAGACTAAAGTCGAGAACTGTGACAATAGAGAATCCCACTTACGATAATGCTTATGACAATGGACACACGGAAGGCTATCGCAAAGGGTATGAGACCGGGCTTCAGAAGGGCGGCGAAGGCGCTTTCGTAACGAAAGAACAAGATTCAATCTATCAAGCGGGCTATAAGAAAGGACTGGAAGTCGGCAAATATGATGGCGGAGACGCGATCATTGATCGGCTTTTGCCGGGACAGCATATATTGCCTGACACATCTACGGAGCAAATTATCGCATCGGGGATAGCGGCATTGGAACATCGCTTTGTAAGTCTGCTATCTGTGGATCAAGTAGGAGAACGGATTCTGCAAGCGCTTGAGAAAAGGTCTCCGTTGTCGATCGTGAGACTAGGAGATGGGGAACTACTCGCTTTGGCGCAAGAGACTGTCATGTCGATCGATCAAGTGCGGCAGGAGGGGGAGTTCCTGGCTTATGCAGGAATTCATGTTCCTGATCTTGCTGTTAGAGATCGATTGCTTGAGGCGGTGAAGAGGGCAGGGATTGTTGGTATTCCTGTGTTGCGTCAACGGAATTACCAACCACTTGCAGCTGCCGTGTTTCAGGCGTATGGTATTGATTTTCGCGAGAGAGAGTACACGGATTCACTCGTTAATTATAGTTTATTCAAGACCGGCTATTTACAACATATGATGCAAGGAAGAAGAGTTCTTGTTATTGGGAATTTGGCCGAACGATTAGCGGCGGTATTATCCGCACAAGGTGTTGCTGTCGCAGGTGTAATCTCCCCCGTTCACGGGACTCATGATGCAGATAGGGTAACCATGCTGGCACAGCAATTTGATTTCGAGCTTGCCTTAGTATCTGCGGGAATCTCTGCCGTTCTAATCACAGAGGAAATTGCTAGAGTAATGGGGAAGGTAGCGCTCGACTTTGGACATATGGCAGATTCGTTGATTAAAGGAGAAGCAAATCTGAACTAAAACCTCTTTTCTGAATGCTATTCGTACAATCATCATTCAGCTATGTATTCCGCCCTTAGGGCGGTTAAATTGGATTTAAGGAGCCGTACAGATCAAAGCGGTAAGGGAAGAGTACGTGATTGTTGCAGTAGTACCGGCGGCAAGAACTACGCCTGACACGGTAACAAACACATCATAAATATGCGTCCCTGGGTCTAGGGAATTGCCAAAGTAAGTGATCGGAATTGTTCTTTCCAGATCGAAAGCGCCGAGAAGAGTAATGGCGAGCAGATCCTGGCTGAAAACGGTAAGAACGGATATGTTGTCTTCTATGAGTTCAATCGTAATGATCGGATTCAGAGCAACTGCTAGAACGGCAGTCCATGAAATAGAAACCGACACTACTCCGTGTACAATGACTTGATTCGATGCTGCAGTTGTAGGAACAGCAAGCGTTAAGGCGGTGACATCCGTATCGGCTGCAGCAATTGCCATTGGTACTGTGCCTTGCAAGCCAACTAGAGCTGAGCCAGGCCCGGTAAGCCCTGTTAAGCCAGTTGGACCTGTGGGTCCAGTCGGTCCAGTAGCACCAGTAAGTCCTGTCAGACCAGTTAAACCAGTTAATCCTGTCAGACCAGTTAAACCTGTTTCACTCATGGTAATCATCCCCTCACTTTAGCCAATATCCCGAATGTCTACTCGGACATTTGGGATATTGCTATGTAGACCGCTCCGAAGGGAGCGGTTTGAAGATAGTCAAATTACGCTGGAACTGTACCGATTGTAGCAGTAAGGGAAGAGTAAGTGATTGTAGCTGTCGTACCAACGGCAAGGACAACACCCGCGACAGTAACTTGCAGCGAGTAATTGTGCACACCTGCGGCAAGGCTGCCATTGAAGTACGTGACCGGAATTACTCTTTCGAGATCTAATGCTCCGAGTAGTGTAATTGCCAGTAGATCTTGGCTAACAACCGTAGCTACGATATCGCCATCTTGCAGTAAATCGACTGTAAATGAAGGGTTAAGAGCAACAGCAAGAACGGCCGAGAAGGATAGGTTGACACTAACAACACCATCTACGATGACCTGATTAGCAAGTGCAGTGACAGGGACGGCGATCGTTACGGCGGTTACTGGCGTACCAGCTGCGGCAATAGGAGTTGGAATGGCACCTTGTGCGCCGACTGCTGCTGACCCTGGACCAGCAGGGCCAGTGGCGCCAGTTAGTCCGGTTAGTCCTGTAGCACCAGTAGGGCCAGTAGGGCCAGTCGCACCTGTTAATCCTGTCAGACCAGTTAATCCAGTTAAACCTGTTTCACCCATTTGAGCTTCATCTCCTTTCAGTTAATATACTAAATTATATGTTGATAGGATCAGAGAGCCACGGTGATTGTCTCCGTATAAACGTCTATTTTGATAGAACTTAAATTTCACCTAGCATTAATAACCCAACTTCAACCTAGACGCCAACGTTATTCTTCAATAAAGCATGATTTAACAATTAATAGCTTTGCTTCTCTCTTTGAACAAGGGCACTGGTATATGCCTGATTTCTGTCCCTGAAGGCTATACGTCCATATGAATTGCTCTATTAAAGCATACGATAATGGGTAAGGTAATTCAGGCAATCCAGCACCGTTAATATAAGGAGGAGCTGCGGTTTGATTATAGGGATAGGTTGTATAGAAGATTTACAGTATCGAGGTGATCTCAGTTGAAAGCAGTCATCATGGCAGGAGGAAAAGGAACACGGTTTTGGCCGAGAAGCACGGTAGAGAAGCCAAAACAATTTCTCTCCTTAACTTCTGAAGAAGCGACAATGCTTCAAATTACTTACCAACGCTTCCGGACTTACTTGGCGGAAGAGGATGTGTATGTAGCCGTAAGTGAAAACTATTTGGATATGGTAAGGGAGCAACTCCCTGAATTAAGTGATGAGAGAATAATTGTCGAGCCTGAGCAGAGAGATACGGCACCATGTATTGCTTTGACGGCAAGTTATTTTATCAAACTAGAATTGAATGAAGTGATTGTAACTGCGCCATCGGATCAATATATTCCTGACTCGGAGCATCTGATGGAGGCGTTGCGAATCGCGGAGAACGCAGCAAACGATGATGGTGTAGTGGTAACACTTGGCATCGTTCCGACTAGAGCAGAAACGGGCTATGGTTATATTGAAGCAAATGAAAGGATCAGGGCTGTGAAATATGGTCAGCGGGTAAGAGAGGTTAAAGCTTTTATCGAGAAGCCTTCTAAGGAAAAAGCGGAGGAGCTCATCGAATCCTCTAATATGTATTGGAACAGCGGGATCTTTATATGGAAACCGTCAACAATAGCCAATTATATGAATGAATTTCAGCCAGAGATGTGGCATATATTCAGTTTAGAGAGAGAAGAATTCCGGCAAGCGTATGCTCAACTTCCCAAGCTGTCAATCGACTATGCACTTGTGGAGAAGTTAAGTTGCCTATATACCATTCCTATTGAATTTACATGGGATGATGTCGGTACTTGGACTTCATTGGAGAGGATCTTTCATACAGATGGCGACGGTAATTTACTTCTTGGTCGTCGTATCCATCCGTATTCTACTAGAAACAGTATCATATTCACCGAGCATCAACGTATCGTTGTCATTGGTGTGGAGGATTTGATTATTGTGTCGACAAAGGACGGGCTGCTCATTTGCCATAAGTCGGAGGAACAAAGCGTGAAGCATGCGATTGCAGCTATCGACTTTGATCTTGAGGGTCATGAGGGATAAAAGCACTAATTACAGAAATTGCTTGTAAGTGATTATTCCAACTTTCATGCCAAAACAGGCTGGTTTCCAAAATTCCATTCGAGCAAACGATGGAGGATTTATTAAATTATTGGAGAACAGAACTTGCCTAATTAAATAGACCCAGCGTATGCGGGACGCACCGCAGTCTGGGTCAATTGTTGTTCATACTAAGGAGAGCTCGGTCAGCCGAGCTTTTATTTTTTGTCCAACTGCTTCTGGAGAATAGTCATTGTGAATGGTAGTTTTGCCGTTGGCAGCAATCTCATTGCGCCATTCTGGATCATTGACTACTCGACGCATATAATCAGCTGCATGCGAAACACTAGGATCTGCCCAAGTCTGATAGCCTTTATAAGGACCCCAGTCCTGCCCGACTTGAACTAGCTTATAAGAGACAGGGCATGAATTCGCATCATTCATAAAATCAGTATTACCGGACCAATTGGTGCCGATAACCGGCTTCCCTAGGTACATAGCTTCTGCCAAGCCGAGTCCAAACCCTTCGGCGCGGTGGAGTGAGACGAAGCAATCGGTGCAATTCAGCAAGGAATTAACCTCTATTCTTGAAAGTCCTTTGTCTATTAAATGAATATTGCTTTGTTGGGATATAAGTTGCCTGATTGCTAAAAGATCATCCGGTCTGCTATTTAAGTTATTTACTTTGAGCACGAGACCGACTCTCGTGTCATTGCTGTCGAATGCAAGCTTGAAGGCTTGGATGACCGCTTCAGGATTTTTGCGCATAGTTGAGCTCTGTAGGTCATACATCATTAAGAAAAGAAATTGGTTCTCCGGAAGAGCAAAGCTGCTTCGATTCATCTCGGGATCGAACTGTACTTGAATGCCATGTGGGATGGTCACGACAGGGACTGTCGATTTCCTGGCTACAGATTCTGAGACGAAATTGCTGCATACCCATACTTCTTGAACCAGCTTGAAGGCGGGGACGTACTCATCAGGGAAATCGGGAAGCTCCCAATGCCAGTAGCCGATATTGTATCGATTGCTGAATAGAGAGTGACCAAAATGCTCTAATGCAGGTGTCATGAAATCGGCATTCAAATGGTAGACATTCGTATTATACAAGGGTGCCTCTATGGTTTTATGCGCCCAGCTCATATCGTTCATACTTGTTGCGATTTTCAATGGATAGTTGATGAGTCCAAAAGGAATATCGGTCGTCTCAATGGCTCTCGCCGCCAAGCGGGAGGATTCGCCAATCCCCATCTCCGCATTGATGAAGCCTATAATATTAATTCCTTGTTGCCTATTCTCGGTATCTAGCTTCGAGACTGTGGACGCTGCCTTACGGCGACGCATATGAGCGGAAGATCTCCTCTTGCTGCGTCGATAACGGCGATGGGTACGCAACTTTTTCTGAAGCCTGGATAACTTGCGTTTTTTACGTTTAGTGGATGATTTCTTAGTCGATCGAAGTGTTTTTCTTTTTGCAGATTTTTTATGTTGTCTACGTCTAGTTATCTTATTCAAATCTGCATCCCTTCCTTTCAGTTAGCCCTTTAATTAATAAGTGTTCAAAAGGCTGGCTTTCAGAACTACTACTAATAGCCATTTGCGGATATGCGCTCGACTATATACTATTCATCGATTTGTTGCAGTTAACGGACAGCAACCTAGGTCAGGGAAATAAAAGGCGCATGTCTACTTTATTGAACAGAAGCCTAAATAAATGATAGCTTTTCCAACTGTTTTTGTTATAATGGGACATATTGACGTAACCGAATAGTTCCGGGGAGCTGGTTGAGGCTGGCTGAGAGGGGATTCCATTGAAAATTCCGACCCTATTACCTGATCTGGATAATGCCAGTCGTGTGGTAGAACAAATTTAACTATAAATAATGTCCATCTCAATGTCTCCTGTGGTAAGCAGGTCAACATGGATGGACTTTGTTGCTATATGGACTAAGTTTTTCTTTTCAATTTTTGAAGCAGCTGACCAGCTTGAGTATAGATCCTTAAGGATTACTGTAAGTTGTTCTGTACTTCTAGTTTTAATTAAGTTGGGTTGGGCTTTTCCTTGCAATTCTTCGAGCTGGAGTAAAAAACGTTCTTCGGTCTCACGATCGTTACTTGTATGCTCTCTGTATTCTGATTGTGTTATGTCACCGTCACCCAGAGCTTTGATCCAATTTGATCTACGAGTTTTTATCTTTGTGAGTTCTTTCTCTAAACGTTTAATTTCTAGTTCATTATTATCTTTTTTAGGGGTATCTTTTATTTCGCTTGCTATTTTTCTTATGGTACTGTCTGCGTACTCATTGTATGTTGCATTTATTTTCTCAAGGAACAATATTTCGACTAGTGATTCCTTAATTAGTTTTGTTTGACTACAAGTTCGGTGCCTTTTGTTGGTACAAGCATAATAGAAGTATTTGCCGACTCCTTGACCTTTTAATGGAGCCCCGCAACGTTTACATTTTACACGTCCACTGAATATGTATCTGCTAGTTGCACTTTTGGGATGAATACCTCTTCTGTTAGCCCTTAGTGATTGAGCGTATTCATAATCTGAGATTTGTAATATTGCTGGAACAACATTTTCCACAATTATTATTTCTTTTTCTTCAGATCGTGTATTCCATCGAAGATGACCAATGTAAATAGGGTTTTGAAGGATATAGTTTAATGCGGATGCCTTCCATGGCTCTCCTTTTCTTGTGTACCCATTTGCATTTAGCCATACAGCAAGATTATCTTCACCATATTCACCAGAATTGTATTTATCAAAAATAAGTATCACTTGTTGAGCTTCTGTATCAATAACCTTTAATTCTTTATCGAATCCAAACGGTAATGGTCCACCGTGCCATTTTCCCTCCCTGACCATTTGTTCCATTCCTTCTTTAACTCTTTCAGCAATAGTTTCCCTTTCCCATTGTGCCATCGCCGCAACTATAGTAATAAACAATTTACCAGTAGGGGTTGTTGTATCAAATACCTCAGTGGCAGATCTAAAAGCACATTTATATTCTTCGAAAATCTCCAAAAGTTTATATAGATCTAGAACAGAACGAGTCAGCCTATCTAATCGAATTACGAGAACCACATCAATCTTTTGTTGTTTAATATCATCAATCATTCTCAATAATTCTTTTCTTTCTGGCATTGATCCACTTTTAGCTGATATCCCTTCGTCTACATAGATATCATATAGTTCCCACTCCTGTGACTTAATAAAAGCTAATAGGCGGTTCTTCTGTGCATCTATACTAAAACCTTCTTTTACTTGTTCCTCGGTTGAAACACGAATGTAAATTGCTGTTCGAATCCTTTTAGATTTCATAAGTAAACCTGATGTAGCTTCTTTATAAGTATCGGTTATAACCTTTTTCTTATTTTTAGTTACCATTCACTTAATCCCTCCACTATTCTAATGAACGTCGCACCTCGATTACCTTTCCAATAATATGCACATCTTTCGCAGGCACTAACGTTGGCTCCATTAATGGATTTGAAGGAATCAAAATACACATGTTATTTTGGCACTTAACTCTTTTCAATGTTGCAGTGTCACCATTGATTGCGACAACAGCTATATCAGAAGCATTTACATCATGTTGGGACACAACAAGAACTCTATCTCCGTTAAATATATTATCCCCGATCATGCTATCACCTTTAACATTCAGGAAGAATGCCTCTCTACCTCTTAAAAGTTCTTTTCCAACCAGTTCAAACCCATCTACGGACTCTACAATGTCAATCGGAAGGCCTGCTGCAATTGTTCCGAGAACCGGTATTTTAACTAATTTATCAATGGAGTAATATTCATTCAATTCTTTAACCAGGGTGTTATCTTCGTTTTTGATTTTGTAATCACTTATTATTCCTTCAATATGCTGACGTTTACTTTTGGCGTCTTCATTAAGTACATCTAATAGTTCGATTTTTTCTTTCAATGATAATGAATCGAATTTTATTATGGATTGTTCATTTAATAAATCTTTAAGAGCTTCTGCAGATACATTAATTCCTTGAGCGGTTGCTGCATCACTTAAGGAGGAAATATCTGAGAATTTTAAATAGAAAGTAAATACGGTTTTTAATAGTTCATCGATATTCCTTGATTGAGCTATGATGTTTTTTATTTCAATAGGAGCTTTTTCTACATAACCCGCCATAATGAGTTCGTCTGCATCTCCATTTGTCACTTCTGCTAATATCCTAGATACCTCTTCAGAAGGGGGGTTAACGTCACCATTAACAAGTTGACTAATATAGGGTTGTGAAACGGATACACCTTTTTCCTTTGTTCTCCGTGAAACTTCCCTGTGGGAAATCCCACAATTTTTGATGAACTGTTCAAGAAGATCACTATATTTTTTCATGTATTTTCTCCTTAAATATATTTTTCTAATTGAAGTTTAGCATATTGAGGAGAATTTGAAAAGTATTTATTAATCATTTTGATTAAAAGTGATAACAATAAAAATGAGATTGACAAATGATTGATAAAATTCTATCATTCACTTAAGGGTAAAAGTTACCAGAGTTAATTGAGAGGAAGGTGATTGAAAATGAATTATCACGCTTTGCTTACACATCATATAAACAAAAGCGGCTGGAGTATGAGGGAGATATCAAGGAGATGTAAGGAACGAGATGTAAATGTATCGCAAAGCTACTTAAGTCAATTATGTAGAGGGGTAGTGAATCCGGCTTCTGACAAAGTTAACAAAGAATTAGGGAATGTCCTATCAATTGTTACAGATATTGAGCCGAATGAGTTGGTTATTGCTTCGTATAAAATGAAAATCCCCGTCGAAATACTTGAGCTTATTACTAACTAGAAGGGTTGTGAAAAATCAAATGGGAAATTTTATTGAGAATAAACCATCTGAAGAAGCTATGTCACGCTTTTATTCATATTTACTTAATAACATCCTTCCAAAGATGGATGAAGAGAAGAAAGATGAAATTTATAACGAATCGAGTCTTTCTGAAACTTCTCAATGCAGACAAAGTGTTGTCTGATCTTCATATTGCTGTTGTTAACTACTTAAGAGGAGGTGAATCTAGTGACAATCAATTTGCAAGAAGAACAAAGTACAACCCTCGCTGAACTTATATCAAATAATCATATTGAGCTCGATGAAAGCGGCGAACCAAAACTTACAGTTAAAGGGAGAACATGGGTAGCTACTTTTCTAAACAGGCTGCCGCAAAACAAAGCACTGCTTCTTGACTTAGCTTTTCAGGAATCGGTGAATTAAAGCGACTCGAGAGAGGGTGAAACATTTGCTTACTTCAAAAATTGTAATTATCGGGGCAATCGTAAGGCGTGAGGGCAATAAGGTTTATGTCCAGTGTGGGGAAGCAACTCACATGTACAATACCGATTATTACCGCGTTGTTCCGGAGGTTTAACATGTCTTCTTCAGTACAGTGGATAAAACAAAACAACCCTTCGGGTTAGAGGCCGATGGGTTGCGTCAGAAAGAAAAATATCAGATACCGCAATTATAGCATATAGTTGGCGGTTGGAAAAGGATGGTTTTTATGTTTGGAAACAATAAAGCTCATGAAGCTAATTATATTCTTCTTGTAGAAAAATTCCCCGCTGCTTTAAACAATGCGGAATACCGTTCCACATGTTACATTGCAGCATTCCCCGAGATTTTTAAATGCTTTGATCTCAAAGCACAGATCCATGGACCCTTTGATTGGTATTTTGATTATTTAGATGATCCCGAAGATTTTGCTAGACGTGCAGAGCTTGGTGAAACAAGTGGTAGGACAGGACCTCTCACTGGTCAAACAAGAGAACTACTCTTACTAGGTTTGAATTTATGGAATGGCAATCCATTTGATCTAGCAAGCGGACTTAGCAGGTGGGGAGAGGAAGTCTACCTTCTAGCATTGCAAGCGATCGACCTTCGACGTAGTACTCCTACCTTCAACTTCACTGGAGAGGGGAATGACGTATGAGACAACGTGCGTACATAACAGCAAACAATGGATTTGTTAGCCCTGAAATGGAACTTCTCCGTGCTTTAGTATACGCCTTTCAATTAAAGCAGTTAGGAAATGTGGATGTCATCGTGAATAAAGCTGGACATGCTCAATGAGAAAAGGCTGGAGAAACAGAATTCATTTTCGAATGGGAGTTAGTCGCGACGGGGGAATAACCTGGACTCAGGAAATTGTAGATGTCAGAGAGTTAGACCCTGAGAAGAACCAGATTAAGGTCGGGGAAATCTTTTGGTTTCGTAAAAGCAAATTCATCGTTGAGATGCGAGATGGAAGATTACAAGCAATTGCAACGATATAGGCGTTTGCCTTTATCGTCGGGTGTCCAGCGTGTCAACGTAGGACCTCCGACGATGCAGACAAGCATCAAGGGAGGTTAGTTCTGATGAACGTTCAGAAGGGTGATAGAGTGCGCGTGGCTTCCGGACATATTGGAGAAGTAATCGAGATATGGGGAAAAGCTCATTTATTCATTCGTTTGAAACGTGATTTGGATGGACGGACTATCCCAATGTTTGAATCGGATATCAAGGAGATTTTACAACGAGTTCCTGAGAAAAAACAGGGGAGGAGGTGGGGGGCATGAAAAACGGCAAAAAACCAACTCGCAAGCAGAAGCAAGCGATTAAGTCAGTAAACCTTACTCCTGAAAATTGGCTAGTGTTCAAGGTTGAACCGGACAAGCTTCATATTGTCCACCGTTTATCCGGCAAGCCAAGGACAATCCCTGCTTAACCACGGTTTATCTCACTAGAGAGGGGGTGATATCCATGCGAATCAAAATCGATTCATTGTCAAATGGTGCAGTTGCGGAACAGATCGATCGGGAAATGCAGCGCATTGCTGACAACGTTCTCGACCCTAATACTGCCGCTACAGCTACCCGTACCTTAACGATTAAGGTAACAATCAAACCTGATAAGGATAGGATGGCAGCGGCTGTCGATACGTCAGTAAGTGCTTCGCTTGTTGGTAGAGAGGGCGTACCAACTCGATTTATTTTTGACTATGACCAAGAAGGTAAAGGAGTAGCGGCCGAGTTGCTTAGTAAGGACCGCAATCAAATGATGATGAACGATACTGGCGCACTTGTGGACGGGACAGGCGCTGCTGTCGATGACAAGAAGGTTGTCAATATGACTCCTTACAGGTAATAAACATAACACGAATGGAGGATCATCCAGTGATCAGAGAAGCAATTGAGAAAATATTGAGCTTGTCAAAGCACACAGCTCCAATTCAAACGGTCGAAATTAACGAAATGACATACACGAGTGCTGAGCTGACAAGAATCAGCAAACCGCTTATCAGCAACATCGAGGTTCATAACCTTAGCGGCATTATTGAATATTTGAAATCAGATTTTGATGCAAAACTACCTGTTATCATTCATGTTATTTCCCCGACCGAGGTTCATGTCTTAACTGGTCTCAATGGGGATTTAAACAGAAGTACCCTCATTAAAGCAACGGCATTGCTGCCAAGAATTAAATTCAACGAATATTATGATCTTGAATCGTTTAACATTTTGCTTCAAAGCTGTTTTGTACCAGGCGTACCGTTCGATGTTGAAAATCTGCAGGTCATGCCGAATGATCGTGAAATCGTGCTTAAGTTAGTCGGTAACGTGAAGGACGAGCAGGTCCTCTCATTTGGAGATGATGGCATTAGCCAACAGGTAATGGCTCGGTCAGGCGTAGCGACTGTCGAACCGGTAGCAGTACCTAATCCAGTTCATTTGAAGCCGTTTAGAACTTTTGTTGAGATCGAGCAGCCGCTTTCTGCATTCGTTCTTCGAATGCAAAAAGGACCAACTGCCGCATTATTTGAAGCAGATGGTGGTTCGTGGAAAGTCGTAGCTATCTCAGAAATTAAATCATACATCCATAGCCAGCTGCAGAATCGCATCGAAGCTGGAGAAGTCGTTATAGTAGGTTGATTTCTTCTATTGCTACAAGAGCCCTTAGTGGCTCTTGTAGCACAACTTAATCAGGAGGGGTACCCATGTTGCAGAATGCCTTGCAAAAGTTGTCTACCGAGGTAGGCAGTGCAGATAAGAAGAATAAGTTTGTGCCTGTTGTCGGTGGATTCCTAATTAATCATGTTCGCGAGAATCCTGAGCATGCTGCCCTCATTATGGCTGATGGCAAATCAATTGCTGGAAGCTTGGAAGCAATGAAAAATGAAGCTAAGAAGCAAGCGGTGAATGGTTTCGGTATGTTGACGGACGAGGAAGGATTTAACGTTGTGCTTCAGTACTATGGCATCGATGTTCCAGAGACTCCCAAAATGGAGAATATACCGCCAGCAGTCAATTTTAATATTGCATTGGAGGATCTACTTTAAAGGAGGAACTGGAGATGTCTAAAGCAGATGCCACTTTTATAGAACATAAAGCTCATTTCGGACCGATTAGCAAAGGCTTAGTTGATTACGTTGAAAATGAAGTGCTGTTGCATAGTCGTTATTTATTCACAAAAACAGAATTGAGAATTCAGTATGCCTATTGCACGCATTGTCAGCAGAATCATAAGCCGGAAATCCCTTTAAAACATAATTCATATGAAATATGTCCGATGTGTCAGTCAGAATGTATGGTTAAAAAAAGTCATGTAGGTCGCAAGTATATGAGGGATAAGGCTTATGTTGTCTATTATGAAAAATCCATTTTAAATCCTGAAATCATGACCGCTGTTGGATTCTTTGTTCAACGTGATTATAGCGGAGACTATCAGAATGTTAAAACGCTCTTTCGTCCTTCATGTAGCTATGTATTCGAAATGGACGGAAAAAGCACCATGTTTTATACAGGCTATTATGATCAATCCAAATGGTATCAACGAAAAAATATTACTTCTGAATATCCAGTTTACAAGAACGGAACCCCTTGTTTCTGCTCGAAAGATAGCATTATAAATGCTGTATTCGGAACACCAATGATGTACAGCACATGGGAACACTATTTTGATGACAGCGACATGACCAAGTTTTTTGGGCTTTATACGAAGTATCCATGCGTGGAATATCTGACGAAGATGGGTTATCAATATTTTGTACACGCTAAGCTAAACGGGTTGCGTACTTATGATGCAATTAAGTGGAGTGGGCGAACGATTGAGCAGATATTAAAGTTGAGAAAACAAGACATTAAACAGTTCAGAGAAAAGATGCCTTATATTTCGCCATATAGCGGAACATGTGCACTCACGTTGCGCTTGTATCAAATGACATTGAAAGATAGTAATCGCCCAAATATTGATGAATTAGAGGCAATTGCTTCAAATATCAAGAGCTTCTTTCCTCAAATGAAAAGCATGCTTAAGTATCAGAATTTACGGGCATGTGCTAGTTACATTGAAAGACAATATTCAAAGAATAAACGTCAATATTTCGATAGATCCGGTGTGCTGCAGATGTGGAATGATTACATGGAACAGTGCAAGATATTGGAACTAGATCTAAAGCGACTTGAAATTGTTTTTCCTCATAAGCTGCATGCTGCTCATGAGAGCACAACATCGCAGGTACAGATCAAACTATCAGACATAGAGGCAAAAAGGATTGCAAAGCGCGCAATCGAACTGGAAGCTTACAGATTTTCTTTAGATGGTTACTTAATTCGTCCCGCACAATCAGGACAAGAAATCATTGATGAAGGGAAGGTGCTTCGACACTGCGTTGGGG
The DNA here is from genome assembly GCA_048976605.1 of Pristimantibacillus sp. Lineage (GTDB taxonomy): Bacteria > Bacillota > Bacilli > Paenibacillales > Paenibacillaceae > Pristimantibacillus. The sequence continues at coordinate 106,699 of JBHGUX010000067.1, forward strand.
GCTACGCTCAATGGCACGCTTCAGGTAAGACAAATATCTTGATGATTCGAAAAATCGCAGATCCCAACACTCCTTATTTCACAATTGAGCTGAAGGATGGGGAGATAAAGCAAACTTACGGGTACCAGCATTTGCTTCCAAGTGGTGATCTAATAAAACTATTGGATGCATTTAAAACTGAGATAATCAAAAAGAAAACAAGAAAAGTAAAACCTAAAAACAAGGCGGTGGCTGTATGAGAAAGGTCAAGCAGGATGTTACGGAGGTTGTATTGGCTACAGAAACAAGTGTAACCAATCGGACGCCAGAGGTCATAGCAACGGAGATTAGATCTATCGATGATCAAGCAAGAAAGTATATGCTGCAGTCAGCAATTGACATCGGCGTTCGTCTAACCGAAGCAAAGGCCCTTGTAACGCATGGAGAATGGGGAGAATGGCTTCAAAGCAATGTGAATTATAGCCAATCATCAGCTAATAATTTTATGAAGGTTGCGACTGAATATGCAAATTCTCAATCGTTTGTGAATTTGAGTTATAGCCAGGCAGTTGCTTTACTTGCTGTACCAGCTGAGGAACGAGAAGCCTTTGCCGAGGAAACCAATGCCGCTGAAATGTCTACTCGTGAGCTCCAGAAAGCGATTAAAGAGAAACAGGAACTTGAAGCTCGATTGTCCGAGCAAAAGGAAAATTATGATAATTGGGCCGCTAGTCAGAAGGAGCAGCGTGACGCACTCTATGCGCAGTATCAATCAGAAACTGAGCTTCGAAAGAAGCAAGAGGACAAGATACGAGAGTTAGAACAACAAATTGATAAGGCACAGGCGGATGAAAACCCGAAGGAAACCGCAAAAATTAAGACTGAACTTCGTAAGGCTGAGAAAGCGGCCAGTGAGTCAGCTAAGAAGCTTGGAGAGCTTGAGGCATCTCTAAAAGATAAGGAAATCGAACTAGAAAAGACGATCGCTGAGCGACTAGCGGAGCAGAAGCAGGAACTTGATAAGCAAGCAAGTGAGAAGGATGCGGTTTACAAGGAGCAGCTAGACAAGCTCAATCAACAACTACAGCGATCCGATAACGAATCATTTATGAAATTCAAGGTGCATTTTAGTCAACTTACATCCGGATTCGATACGCTTCTTAAGACAGTAGAAGAGATCCAGGATGAAACTGAAAAGAACAAGCTGAAAGCTGCTCTACTTACTACAATCGAGAAAATGAAAGAAGCCCTATAATAAATTTTTGATTGCCTAACATCGAGAGGAGGGAGGTAATCATGCCGGAAAGTTATCCATTTCCTATCTATTCCGGCGTACTAGAGCCTCAGCACTACAAGCAGATCAATTCTGCTATCTGGTTGTTTCTCTGGTGCGTCTCCGCTACTACAAAGGATGAGAAAAGGGATGGAGTGGCGTGGGGTATTGTATTAGGCGGTAGACCCATAAAGATTGATGAACTCTCTGATCGCTTCGGCGTTAATCGTTCAACGGTTAAACGCTGGGTGGAAACGTTGGAACAACATGATTATATACAAACGAAACGAGCCCCATATGGATTGATCATTTCAGTTCGAAATTCGAAGAAATTCGGTGAAAATAGACAGCTTAAAAATGAGCTATCCGCGATAACAGTTGGTTCAAATATGAACCAACTGGAGCATTCAGATAGTGCAAAAATAAACCATCTCGGGTGCAAAAATGAGCCATCTAATAAAGATATTATAGATTTAAAAGATGTTGTTATTACTGATCCTAATGAAATTATTCGCAGAGCATCTGAAATCGAAAAACATTTTCTAGTTAAACGCGGGAAAGGGTTCAGTATCAGTTCTACCGATTTTGACGAAGTGAAGAAAATGGTCGCCAGCGGCATTCCGATTGCCATTGTAAAGATAAGCATCGACAAATCATTCGCAGAGTACAAGCCTAAGCACGCGAGAGATGAGATACGAAATATGAGTTACTGTATACCTCGATGCTATAGCGAGTGGGAAAGATCGAAAGTGAGCGATTCCATAACTGGTGCGGTGCCGCACGTGCCAGTCGCCATTGGAACAGCGCCTAAACAAATGAAACAAAAGAAAGAGCTTGATGATTTACGCAGAAGAGCGAGAGAGGAGCGCGAACGTGAACAAGTCAGAAGTCATTGAGCTGATGGCTGAGATAAAGGAAAATTACTCGTCATTTGATGTCAGCGATGAAGAGATCGAACGACATTATAAATACCTAAAGGATTTCCCTTTTGAATCAGCTATGAAGAATGTTTTTGATCATATTCAGACGAGTAACTTCGTGCCAAAAATATCGGAGATTCGTGGCCGACTTGGTGATAAGTTAGATAGTCAACACAGCAAGAAACTGGCCGCATCATACGAATTGCAACTAGCAGAATGGGCAAAAGATGATAGGCCACCGCCTGAAGCCTACTGGGAAAGAATTAAAACGAAATTACGAGGTGAGCAAGCTTGAACAACATCTACGAAGGATTAGGAATTGAATCACCGCAAGACGTTCAGGCGGAACAGTCAGTTATTGGCGCAGCTTTACTAGATGCAGGAGCTTTTGAAGCGGCTAGAGAGCGGCTAACAGGCGGTGAATTCTTCGAACGGGCTCATGCTCGAATCTTCCGAGCGATGAAGCAAGTAAATGAAACGGGTAACCCTATCGATATTGTATCGATAACAGCTCAACTACAGGATTCAGATGAATTAGAAGCGATCGGTGGTGTATCCTATCTAGCGCGGCTTGCAAATTCGGTTCCTACTGTAACTAATGCAAGTTATTACACAGAACGAGTACAGGAAATGTTTTTACGAAGGCAGGCTATCGAAACGGCTCTAGAATTACTCAAGCAGGCTGCACAAGACCAGGACGTTAAAGGGTTTGTGGCTATGGCTGAAGTAGCAGTGTCGAAGCTATCCGACCAATCAGCACCGGTTAAAGAATTCCAAAAAATCAAAGACGTATTGTTAGAGGTTTGGGGCGATGCGGAGCACCGATACAATGTTAGACATACAAATCGTGGAATTACAGGAATACCCTCTTGTTTTGATGACTTGGATCGAATGACAGCAGGCTTTCAAAATGGAGACTTGATTATTGTCGCAGCTCGACCTTCTGTTGGCAAAACGGCATTCGCACTAAATATTGCTCAAAACGTAAGCCGGAAGACAGGTGAGACTGTTGCTGTATTCAGTCTCGAAATGTCGGCTGCACAGCTTACGCAACGGATGATATGTGCCGAGGGAAATATCGATGCTAGTCGAATGAGAACGGGTTTTTTCGAAAACGACGATTGGGAGAGAATGTCGACTGCAGTAAGTCATCTGTCTGAGATGGATATGTTCATTGACGATACGCCTGGGATTACAGTCAATGAAATCCGTGCTAAATGTCGGAGATTAAAGAAAGAGCGTGGGCTCGGCATGATCTTGATTGATTACTTGCAGCTCATTCAGGGTAGAGGTCGCCGAGGGGGTAACCGTCAGGAAGAGGTTTCTGAAATATCTCGAACATTGAAGCAACTAGCCCGTGAACTCGATGTCCCAATTATAGCGCTCTCCCAGCTAAGTCGAGGCGTTGAACAACGCCAGGATAAGCGACCAATGATGTCAGATTTAAGAGAGTCCGGCGCCATAGAACAAGATGCAGATATTGTTGCTTTTTTATACAGGGATGACTACTACGATAAAGAGTCAGAAAAGAAAAACATCATAGAAATCATCATTGCCAAGCAAAGGAATGGTCCAGTTGGAACAGTAGAATTGGTGTTCTTAAAGCAATACAACAAGTTTGTAAGCCTTGATAGGAATGTTAGTTGATGTAATTAGATGAATTGAAGAGGTGGTCCAATGCAAAAGCCTACATTCTTTAATCACTTTGGTCTATGGGATGTTGAAAATATTACGATAGAGTACATCTCTAAATCATGGGTCCAAATTACTTGTAGCCACTTAGTTACAAATGGAGAACATACAGTTAAAAACATTCACTTCACAATAATTGATCGGTTAAAAGGCGTTAATTTTGATTCTAAGGTTTCTCATGAAATAAAAAGATTCGCTAAAAAAATGGAGAAACGGAACAGCCATATTTTAGATTTGCGCGAACGATCAAGAAAAGCACGAAATGCTTATGTATCAAAATGAATATTGAAGATCATGAGGAGGGTTTAGCGACATGGAACTAAAACAATGCCCGTTTTGTGGTGGAACACCTTATATTAACCGCTGGATTAGTGAAACCGGAACAAGCATTAAATGCAAAAATTGCGGATGTACGACACAAATTGAAAATGGAAAAAATGCAGCTATTTTAGTGTGGAATAAACGAACATCGCAAACGGCTAGACTGCTCGAAGATTGGCATGAGGATTACGGTGATGTGTTGTGGTGGTCATTCCCGATTGAAGAACCACCATATTGCGGTTCGCCGCTTGACTCAGATTGGCCGGACTATCACACGCATTGGACACCGCTTATTATCCCGGAGCAGCCGGATGTTTGAAGCTAAATAATGATAATCATGGGAGGGATTACAGGTGGACAAGCAAGCGGTATTAAATGTGTTGAATAACCTTGCTGTGGTTGAGCAACAAGGTGGAGAAGATTGCTATATCCTTGTCAAAAATAACGAGGAAACTCGTCGCAAACTCAATGATCTAGGTGTGACGGATGAGGACATTAAAGCAGCTGGAGATGCTGAAACATTTTGCATCCTTACCTTGGCGTTTAATAAGGATCTTGCTGATACATTTAAAAATGGAAAACTAGTATTGTGGCAGCCAATCGACGATGAATTGAGAGATCGCGTTTCAAATGGAGAAGGTACTAGTGAAGATGCAGAACGTTTATTAGCGGCATTGCAAACGTGGTGTCTTGGTCCTGCAAGAGCACTCGGAGCCGCCGACTGAATATTTAAGATCATAAGGAGGTAGGGTTTTGGAGGAAATCACTTGGTCAAAAGAAAATGTTTGGGTAGCACGTGACAAGTATGGACAGATATATCGCGTCTCAGATACCTCGCCAGAAGAAATGTTAAGGCAAGCTGAAGAACTTAAGAAGCTGGCAAAATAATAGGAGAGTATGTCAATGACATATCCGATAGGCCCTAAAGCTATGCAAATGATATGCGATGCTCTGAGACAAGTTATGCTTCAGAATAAGAGGATCAGCAATTTTAAACTCTATGTTTGTCCTACATCACCGATAGCGCAAAACAAGAGCATTGATACAAAATATGGACCACTACAAGTAGAACTAGGCGATTATGTACCAAAAGGGGTTTCATACATCATTGAAAACGCCACTGGAAGGAGGGGCAGGGCATTTGCTTGGGTATCAAAGCAAAACGAATCAAAATAAAAATCCTTCAGGTTCTGTTGGGGAACGGGCGCCGAAGGATTTAACTAATACTTATCTTCTATTATACCAGAGAGGATGAGGGAGATGTTAGCATTGGAATCGTTATCGAATTTTGTACAATTGGAATGGTTACCTAAAGCTTCGCAGGAAGATATAAAAAAAACAAAAAAGATACTTACGGAATATAGTGAGTTGAAAATTGTAGTAGATGATTATAGAAAGCATGAGGAAGATTTAAAACAAACTATATATGAAGGTGAGATTGCAAGAAGATTAGATCAGGAGGATTTATATGCAAATAAAACGGCAAATGCAGCAATCCTAGCGAATAATCAACAACGAGCAGCTGAGGAGTGCGATGTACTAAAAGTGGCAATAGAAAGAGCTGTAAAGTTGATTCGAGATGATGAAGCCCAGCAAGCGATTACCCTTCGATACATTAAGGGTTACTCATATACTGAAACGCTATTATTTCTAAAAAGAGGGGAAAAGAGTTCGACCCTTGATCGCCGATTAATTGATGGAATGACTTCGGTAGCGAACACATTAAAGATGTGGGGAATAATAGAGTGAAAAGTGAGGGTAATTCGAGGGTAAGTTGGGGGACACTTGGGGCAAATCGTATGTTATGCTTTAAAAGTAGAAATATATCGAGAAGGCGGCTTCCTGATCAGGGGGTTGCTTTTTTTTTATGCAATTAGAAGTTGCAATTTTTGCATAACAAGGATCATAGGCACGGAAGATTATAGTGACAAGCGCATGTAGCGCATCACATAAATTCGTAAGCAACATCAACAGCAACAACTAGTTGGTAGATAGTTGGTGTGGGTGTAAATAGCTTGTTATGCATATTCGGTTGGCTACCGAGATCATTATGAGGGGGAACACCTTCATCCTGGTGACACAGTATGCGTAACGTAGGATACTTTACTTGAAAGGATGAAAGGGTGAGAATAATGTAGATCATTCTTGCAACGCGAAGCCTGGCGAGGTAATCCGAGTCTGGAGCAAAAGTAGCGATCATAACGAGAATAGGCATGAATTAAAAATCGTGGTGGCGGAAGAGAGACGCTTAGGCATAAGGCAGATACGACTCGGTGAGTCCCTAATGAAACTATCAAGGCGCTGAGAGAGAAAGCCGAGCTCACACTTGGTATGAGTAAGTAGGATTAAGACCAAGGGAACCTGAAAAGGGGAAGTCAGTTCGGCTGCTACCCGTTGTGGTGAAATGCTGCTATTCATGGGAGAATGGCCTATGACCACGAAGAATTAGGATAATGACCTATGAGGACAATAGTCTGAGGTCACTCATACCTCAATCCGAGGTTGGCGCATTCGCGGTAGGCGCATATAATAAATTACCGCTCTTTTATATACGCGGTCTTTGATATATTGGTTATGCTGTGGGTTTCCAATCCATTGATACGAGTTCGATTCTCGTAGACCGCTCAGGGATTTAAGTTTCAGGTGCTGTTTTCAAAGCCTGAACCGGTTATTTTTTGACTAATGGAAAAAGTCAATACTTGATAAGAACAATTGTTCGCATTATAATTGCCGATGAGGTGATTGAAATGAGCGGACAAAATTTATCAGATGAGGAATATCGATTAATCTATGATTACTGCATATTGCCTATGATGATACAGATGGTTAAACGAAATAAAGAAGTTATGCAGGATACGGATTACACGATAAAGAAACTCTTTGTTAATAGTGGAGAAGTGCTGCTGAGTATCATCGAGAAAGACTATGTGGAGGTTCGAAGGCAAGTTAAGAAACTTCAGGCAACTGTAACAGAGATTAAACGTAATTCGGATGGAGTGTTATATGAGGTTAGGCTGAGGGGATATTTGACCGAGGTAGCTTTAGTGAGGCATGTGGTTAAAAACGAAATTAGCTCAAGGTTAAGCCGCTACATTGGTGGTATGTTTAGAGCATGAAAAAGAGTCGGGGATGTTTTCCCACGACTCCTTAAACCGATGCTTTCGGATTTGATTTTATTATAGCATATGTTTTCCTTATATGTATATCACTAAGCACCTTAGGGTGCTTTTTCTTTTGTGTAAAAATCCCAAACGCTTGGGAATGTGGAGGAGGTGAGTGATTGAATACTGTACAGCCAATAACGGACCCAGAATTGATTGAGGCTATTAAGGGGTTCTACCGCAAACGCAACGAGCGCGATTTGTTCCTTTTCATATTTGGAACAAATATTGGGCTCCGAATTACGGACATGATTTGTAGGCGAGTTAGAGAAGTTCGTGGAAAGGATGAAGTAGCCATTCGCGAGGGTAAGACGGGAAAGGAGAAGCTTATCCCTATCAACCCTTGGTTGAAGCAAGTCATTTCTCAATACACAAAAGGTATGAAACCGGATGACTTTTTATTCCCAAGCAGGCAACGAGATAAGCATGGCCTTCCAAAGCATATCACGCGTGAGAGGGCATACCTTATCCTTCGTGAAGCTGCTGATCATTTCGGCCTTGAGCGAATAGGTTGCCATAGTCTTAGGAAGACGTACGGTTACTTTTTATACGAGAAAGAGAAAGATGTAGCCCTACTGATGTACGTATTCAATCACTCAACCGAGAAGATTACAATGCGCTATATCGGCAAGAATCAAGAGTCGTTCAAACGAGCTATGAAAGGATTCCGTGTGTGAGCTTCACATATTGAGCGATTGTGAATGTCATCAAACGTCGTGGTATATATCCCAGTAGTAATGCGGGCTTTGAGACGTTCACGACATTAACACTTTATAAGATATGTGTAACTCAGAGGGGGTTGAGAGCCATGTAGAAGAGTAGATACTCCGCAAACCCAATAGCGGCGCGGGTTCTCGGGTTTTAGGGCTTTGGGTCCTTCCCCGGGGGGGTGCCGTGCGCGGGTACTAGCGAGCCCGATATTTCACCGAGTTTTATAAAAATTGAACATAGGGCATTGTGCAAAAGGAGGGGGTTAGATGAGTGGTAAAACGGGTACGAAAATAATCGATGAAGCCTTATGTATCAACACATCTGCGCTCTGTGAGGTGCTATCCGTCCACCGCAATACACTTGCACAATGGGTGAAGGCGGGGATGCCCAAAAAGGCAAATGGTTGGTATGAACTGAAAGTGACGATAAATTGGGTGATGGATAACCGAGGCGTTAAGAAAACTCCGGACTCGGAGGAGGACATGACGCTCTCTCAACAAAAGCTTTTTTATGAAGCCAAATTGAAAGAGCAGCAGGCGGATGCAGCTACATTAAAAAATGCCATTAGTAAGGGCGAATATATCAGGCGCGAAGACGTTGTGAGTGAGCTCCAGCGTTTTTTTGTTGTTCTTAAACGATCAATGACCGGATATAGTCGACGAATTGCTGTGGAAGTTGCCCCTTATGTTGAACCGGAACAGGTCCGAATCATTGAACAATCGATAGCTGACACGACAAATGAGGCGTTGCTTCAGTTGTCAGTAAGAGGCGTATACGATGCAAAAAAACAATGATTGGCCTGAATGGATTGCATCTTCCTTACAAGTCCTTAAGCCGCCAGAGAAGTTAACCGTTTCTGAATGGGCTGATCGCTACCGGATCTTAGATATGAAGACTTCAGCAGAGCCAGGACGATGGTCGACGGACAGAACACCGTATCTGCGCGGGATTATGGATGCTTTCACCAATCCGCTTATCGAAGAAATTGTGTTTGTTAAACCTACACAGGTAGGCGGCACTGAAGCTTTGAACAATATGTTCGGTTATGTGGTTGCACAAGACCCTGGTCCGGCCTTGGTTGTATATCCGATGTTGGAGCTTGCAGAGCATGTATCCAAAAACAGATTACAGCCTATGGTCAAATTAAGTCCTGTTTTGAATGAACATTACAAAGATGATGAAAGTAAAGTCCTTGAACTTCAGTTTGATGGAATGTACGCCGTTATCGCTGGTGCGAATAGTCCGGCTTCCCTTTCGAGTAGGGCAATGCGTTATTTGTTTATGGACGAAGTGGACAAATACCCGAAGAATGCAGGCAAAGAGGCTGATCCTCGCTCTTTGGCTCGTGAGCGGACAAAAACATTTGCCTACAATAAGAAAATCATTCAAACATCAACCCCAACCTTAAAGAGCGGGCCGATTTGGCAGGCATGGGTAAGCGTTGATGTGCAACTGTACTATTATGTACCATGCCCGCACTGCGCACAGTTCCAAACGTTCAAGTTAAAGCAAATCAAATTTGATTCGTCACTCCCTCGGGACGAGGTCCGCTCGACAGCCTTTTATGAATGTGAAAGTTGCCAAACGCCTATTCGAGATGTTCATAAAGCACAGATGCTTCGAGGCGGTGAGTGGCGTGACTTGAATGGTTCGACCAAACCAGGCGGGAAAACAGGGTTCCATATTAATGCGCTTTATAGTCCTTGGGTCCGGTTCGGTGATGTAGCTTATGAGTTTCTTTCCTCTAAGCGTTCGCCTGAGGAGCTAATGAACTTTATTAACAGCTGGCTTGCTGAGCCTTGGGAAAATACCCAAATCAAAATGAATAGCGATAAGATTTTGGAAAAGGTGAGTGGCTTTGAAGAGGGTGTTGTGCCAGATCGAACCATCTTGCTTACAGCTGGAGTGGACGTACAGAAGGATCGTTTCTACTACACCATTCGTGCATGGGGCGAGGGGATGACAAGTTCTAACATTCGGCATGGTGTGGTAGAGACTTGGCCGCAAATTGAGGATGTTATGAACATATCGTATTGCAGCCGTGATGGATCGGAATACTTTGTTAATTTGTGCGCGATCGATTCCGGATATAACGCGGATGACACGTATACCTTTTGTACCCAAAACTCAGAATGGGCTGTTGCTGTGAAAGGCTCTTCTAATGAATTGCCAACCAAGTACCGTTTAACGAAAATAGATCGTGAAGAAAGAAATATGTACGGGATTTCCCTCTATTTAGTGTATGGCGATTACTACAAGGATTTTATTTCGAATCGTATTGCCCGTAAACCTGATGAAACAGGTGGTTGGTTCGTCTATGATAATTGTGACTTGGAATACGCTGAACAGGTTACAGCAGAAGAGAAAGTCTTGGAAAAACGCGGTAAACGAGATATTGAAGTTTGGCGTCCTAAGACATCTCATGCGGACAACCACTATCTGGACTGTGAAGTATATGCGGCATTTGCCGCGGATTGTATGGGTATTCGGTACATGCGATATGAAGAGACAACGGTGACGGCCAGCAAGCAACCTTCTGGGCAACCTGCTAAGAAAAAGGCTTGGGTAGGAGGGGGTGAATCCTGGATATGAGTGAAGAGGAACGTCTAGTCCTTTTAAGAGAACAACTGCAGGAAGTTCGGAATGCGATTAGTGCCATACTTGGCGGTGCGCAAGAGTATCGCATTGGTAGCCGGAGCATTAAACGTCCGGATCTTGGGCAGCTTTATGCGGAGCAAACTCGGCTCGAAAAGGAAATACGATCCATAGAGGGCGGGGGCGGCATGTTCCGGCTGGCTTATTTTGAGGGGAGGTGAACAAACTGAACTGGATAGATCGTTCCATAGCAGCGGTAAGTCCTCGCTGGGCTTACAAGCGTTTAGCTTGGCGTAATGGCATGAGCGTTTTTGATGGAGGTAGCAGAGGGAGACTTAATCAAGGTTGGAATCCTTCGGCTGCTCCAAATGAGCAACGGAAACAAGCGGAGCGGGCATTGATCCGGGCGCGGGCGCAAGACTTAGAGAATAACAGTGACATCGCTTCTGGCATTTTACAAGCGTTTGATAGGAACGTAGTTGGAACTGGTATTATGCTGCAAGCTAAAATTCCTCATCATATAGCCGGTAATAATGCAGGCGAGATGAATCAAGGTATTGAAACGCTCTGGAAAGAGTATTCGAAGGCGGAAAACATCGATATTACAGCCACTCAATCACTTGAAGAAATAACGGAAATGATTATCCGGCGTTATATCGTGGATGGCGGAATACTGATTGTCAAAGTGTATGTGCCTAATAGTGATTTTCCTTTCAAGTTACAAATTCGCTCAGTAGATGATTTGAACAACTTGGTTCAACCAGGTGAAGGAAGGAGGATCGTGGAGGGCGTTGAATTGGACGAATACAATCGACCAGTAGCGTATCATTTTAAGAAAACAACGGATGGTTATTTGTTGAATCCAGCCGAGACAGTCCGTATTCCTGCAAAAGATGTCATCTTCTTGTTTAAGAAAACAAGTCCCCAGCAGATTCGTGAAGTTTCACAGTTGGTTACCGCATTGCCACGTATCAAGGACGCCAATCAATTTATAGAAGCAGTTTCCATTAAAGAACGGGTCTTAGCCTGCATGGCAGTATTCATTAAGAAAGATACTCCGCAGGGCGGTGTAGGGCGCGGGGTTCGGGGATCGGACGCAACTCAAATTGATTACAGCGGCGTTTCGTTGGCTCCCGGTATGATTGGGGAATTGAATCCAGGTGACGAAGTACAAACCGTTATACCTACTGGACAGGCCTCCAACACAAAAGAGTTCATTACGACATTGGTCCGCATGATTGCAGCGGGACTTGGCCTTAGTTATGAGGCGGTATCCCGTGACTTATCACAGGTAAATTACTCTTCTGCGCGTCAAGGATTGATCGAAGATCGCAAGCTGTACAAAAAGCTACAAAAAATGATTGTTGACCGCGTATTGCGTCCGGTTTATTCCGAATTTTTAGAATCCATGTATCTCAATGGAAAGTTGGATTTGCCAGGTTATGCCCAAGACAGAAGCAAGTATAGCGCTCATGCGTGGGTACCACCAGGCAGTACATGGATTGATCCAAAGAAAGAAGCAGATGCCAATAAAACGGCGTTGGATTCTAACCAAGATACGCTTGCGCGCATTTGTGCGGAAAGAGGCGAGGACTGGCGGGATGTTGTGGTGCAACGAGCAGCAGAGATTAATTTGATTAAGGAATTGATCGGTGAACAAGCTGGAAAGGGGGACGAACAGATTGAGAAAGAAGAAACAGATGACGATGAAGAAACAGATGAGTCTACCGACAACGATGCATAGGGCAGCTGGTCCGCCAGACAATCAATTATCTCGAACATTTACTTTTAGTCGGGACACGATTAATGAAGAAGCACGGACTGTGGAGTTATCCTTTTCCTCGGAAGCGCCGTATGAACGCTATTTCGGAGACGAGATATTGAGCCATGACCCCGGAGCGATTGACCTGCAGAGGTTGACCGATGTCGGGGTTTTACTATTTGCGCATGGTCGTGACGCTAATTATGGTCATATGCCCATCGGAATTATACAAAAGGTATGGGTGGACGAGAGTTTGAAGAAGGCTCACGCACTTGTTCAGTTTGATGATGACGAAGACAGCGACAAGGTCTTTCAGAAAGTAAAAAAGGGGGTCATTAAGGGTGTATCTGTTGGTTATTCAGTATCCTCTTGGGAAGAAGTAAAGGCTGGAAAAACATCGGCTAACGGTCGACATGTAGGACCTGCTTATGTGGCACTTAAGTGGCAACCGTTTGAAATCAGTATTGAACCTACACCAGCTGATCCGTCCGTTGGTGTTGGACGTAGTTTTAACCAAAATGAAAGCGGGGATGAAGAAATGAAGGGACTTAAAATGTTGGCTTTAGCTGCACAAGGATTAATGCATGCGCCAGATAATGGTGGAGTTGCGAGCGGAGGAAGTACCCCGCCTGCAGGAAGCGGAGAACGTGGGGGTTCACCTTCAACAGTCGACCCTACACTAGTCGCACAGCAAGCCGCGACAGCAGAACGAGCAAGGGTAACGGAAATCAATACACTCTGTCGAAACTTTGGTATTGATGCAACACCATACATTGAGGATGGCAGCACTTTGGAAAAAGTGAAGGACGCTGTGTTAAAGAAACAAATTGAAGACAGGGCTCCTCATCGGTCTACTGTTCAAATCGGCGCAGATGAGCAAGATAAATTTCGAGCAGCTGCAACGGATGCCTTATTACTTCGTGCTGCGCGCAAGGTAGAGAAACCTGCAGCTGGTGCGACGGAGCTGCGCAGTCTACGACTTCGTGACTTGGCCGTGGAATGTTTGATTCGAGCAGGCGAGAACGGGGCGCATTTACTACGTGACGAGGAGTTATTGAAACGTGCGCTAAGTCCAGACAACACATTCGCTGGGATTATATCCAACGCAGCCAATAAAACGTTGTCACAGGCATATGCAGAAGCGCCTACAACGTTCCAATATTGGACTGGCCGCGGCAGCAACTCTGATTTTAAGGCAGCAGAACATTACCGTATTTCGGAAGCGGGTAATTTGGAACAATTGCCACAAAACGGAGCGATTACCTATGATGCTGCTATGAAGGATGAAAAAGTGACCAAAGCTGTACTGACCTACGCTAAGCGTTGGGGCTTTACCCGCGAAGCCTTCATCAATGATGATCTGAGTATGCTTTCCCGTGTGCCAGCTGCTTATGTTATTGCAGCGAAACGTGGGATTAATAAGCTTGTCTATCAAATGTTGGCGTCAAACCCACTCATTTTTGATAGCAAAAACTTATTTCATGCTGATCACAATAACTTAGGTACACCGGGTAAAATCAGCACTTCGACAATGAGTGAGGGGCGCTTGAAGATGCGCACACAACAGGGACAGCGAGGCGAGGCTACACTGAATATCGCACCTCGTTACCTGCTTTCACCTGCTTCGCTAGAGACAGAAGCCGTTCAGTATCTACGGTCTGAGGCAGATCCAGAAGGCGCACACAGTGGTGTAGTCAATGTGTTCCGGAATTCTTACGATGTTATCGTGGATGCGGAACTAGACCAATATTCTTCAACGGCTTGGTATCTAGCAGCTGATCCGAATATTGCTGATACGGTTGAAGTGACTTATTTGCGAGGTCAAGAGGAGCCAACTCTTGAAACGGACATACCGTTTGATCGATTAGGTATGGATTTCCGAATTTATTTCGATTACGGCGTTACCTTGTTGGATAGCCGTGGGATGTTCAAAAATGAAGGCGTTGCTGCTGGAGGTGCAGGCTAATGTTAATTTTAAAACAACCGTTAAATTACGGCGGAGGGCTGTTCAAGGTAGGCGAGGATGTACGAGGGAAACTTCCACTTGATCTTTTGGAAAAACTACAAGAAGAAGGTCATATAGAAGAGGTAGAGGGAGGGGAAGTTGAGGCTGAAGAACCTACTTCTGAGAATGATCCTAAGAAGGAAGGGAGTACAAGAGGTAGGAGACCAGGTAATGAAAAGCTTTAAGGATTACGTGGGAGACGATATGAATACATTTATCAATGCGAATGAGTTTGCTACAGAGCATAACATTGATGGTTTGCAAATGTGGGTTGTCCTTGATTCGGACTCGAACACAGAAAAGAATTGGAACGGAGTTACGGAAGATGGTGTTTACCTCAACCGTATCTCCTTTTTTGTTGCCGAATCAGTACTTGGATATAGACCTTTTGAAAATAATCACATGGTATTTGATGGCCATCCATGTATTGTCGCTTCTTGTGATGATGACTTAGGCATACTACAGATCACTCTTGAGGTGAATCGTTCATGAGCTTCATTGTGATTGACGCAAAAGAGTTGCGGGACTCACTTAAGGAAATGAAAAATATCAATAAACGAATGCCGAGTGCGATCAATTCTTCACTTATACGAAGCGCTCAAGCAATCAGAACAGCCGCAGCTCGTAAAGTTAGAGAAATCTACTTTGTGAAGCATGGTGAGGTTATTAAAAAAATCCAAGTTAAAAAATTTGGTGATGGAAGAATGGGCATGATTCTTGAGTCTAAGGATCGTGCTATTCGTCTTATTAACTTTAAGGTAAATCCAAAGGGCAAAACGACCAAACTGCCTAAAGTGCTTAAAGCTGGAGTCAAGCGTCAAGGTGGTGCTAAGAAAATACCTCATGCATTCATAGCGACTGTCAGAGGTGGTCATACAGGTGTGTTTCAACGTGTTGCACACTCTAAGCACCGCAAAAATGATAAAGGTATATGGTCAGAAGGGCCGATAGATCAAATCCGAGGCCCAGCTATACCAGTAATGTTGTCACAAGAAGGTATTGTGAAACATGTACAAGATGTGGCTGTTGAAGTCATCATCAAACGTCTGGATCACGAGATCCGGAGACAAGTTTTGAAAGGGGGATAGCTATTGACAGTTAACATACTTGCAATGGAACTAAAATCATTTTTGGAGCAGGAAGTGCGAAATTATCGCTCTGCTCAAAACGCATCTGGTGAATTTTCTGACGTTCGAGTGTTTGACTGGATAATCCCTTTTAAAACCGCTCGAAATCAAGAAAAGCAAGACTTTCCATATATCGTCATCGCTCCTATAAAGGGCAGTGAAAACTCTGGCGAGAGTATTGTAGATGTGCATTTGTCTTTTGGTGTTTATGACAAAGGTCATGAAATTGAAGGGAGTGTACATCAAGGTGGCTTTTATGATTTGGTCAATTTAATGCGATATGTGCAACTTAGCTTGCAACGAATCGGTATCATAGGCAATCAATTTGTCATGCAAGATGACTATCAATGGGAAATACCTGAAGGACAGCCCTATCCCTACTATGTAGGCGTGGCTCAAGCAAAATTTAATATACAGAAAATCACCAATGAAAGGGAGAGTGAATTTTTACATGGATGATGTCACAGTTAAAAGCGGAGAAGTTGTGAAGCCTACTCCGCAAGTAAGGAAAGCAGCGAAGCTGCAACCGCCTCAAACGCTTATATATGTTGGTCCTAATCTGCAAGGCGGTGTGCTGGCGAAGTATACAACGTTTCGCGGTGAAATACCTATTCATATCGAATCATTAAAGGACAAATATGCAGGTCTTGTTACACTAATTGTCCCTATTGATGATTTGCAAACTGCTCAAAGGCTCACTGCAAAAGAAGGAACTAGTCAGTATAAAGCTTATCAAAGTTTGCTAAAGGGAGGAAATTAATCAATGTCATATAAACATGGGGTATTTGTGTCAGAAGTGCCTACGGCGATTACACCGCCATCTTCTACAGCTACCATTCCGGTTGTCTTCGGCACTGCTGCGGTCAATCGCTCGCTACGTGACCAAGCGCCTGTGAACGAGCCTATTCTTTGCTACACATACGCCGAAGCAGTAGCTGCATTTGGCTATTCAGATGATTGGAGCTTTACGTTAAGTGAGTTCATCTACTCCCACTTTGCGTTGTTTGCCATGTCTCCAGTTGTACTCATCAATGTGCTTGATCCAGCGACACACAAGGCGACTATTGCGCCACAGACAGTACCTGTTACGGATGGCATCGCCACATTAAAAACACAAGGTGTTTTGAAGAATTCTGTAATTGTTAAGTCTAGTGATGGTACGACAACGTACAATCTTGACGATGATTACACAGTTGACTATGACAAAGACGGCAATATTTTAGTGCAAGTTGTTGCAAGTGGCACTGCAAATGCTGCTACTCAACTACAAGTTAGCGGTACGCGTCTTGATCCATCGACAGTGGATGCGGATGACATCATTGGTGGTATCGTAGCAGGAAAACCAACTGGACTAGAACTCCTTAATCAAGTGTTTCCACGTTTCCGACAAGTTCCTAGCCTAGTCCTTGCTCCTGGGTACTCACATCTTCCGACTGTTGCAGCCGTAATGACAGCTAAGGCAGGCAACATCAACAGCTCATTCAAGGCACTCGCTCTAACTGATTTACCAGCAAATCAAAGCTACACAGAAGCAGTGGCATGGAAAAATGACAACAATTACACATCTAACCGCCAAGTGAACGGTTATCCCAAGGTTAAGCTTGGTGACAAAACCTATCACATGTCCACACAACTTGCTGGTGTTTTATGTGCAACTGATGCAGCTAATGGCGGTATTCCTTTTGTGTCTCCATCAAACAAATCTCTGCAAGCTACTGCTTCAATTCTAGATGATGGAATACCATTATTTCTTGGCCAAGACCAAGCGCAATATCTAAATGGTGAGGGTATTGTAACTGCTCTCAACTTTGTTGGTGGATGGAAGGCTTGGGGCAATCGTACAGGTGCATATCCTGCGAGTACCGATCCTAAAGATTCGTTTATCCCAGTTCGCCGCATGATGGATTGGATTGCTAACACAGTGATTTTGACATACTGGCAATACCTTGACGATCCGATTTCTCGCCGTATGATCCAAGCGGTAACGGATAGCGTAAATGTATGGCTCAACGGTCTTGTTGCTCAAGGTGCATTGCTCGGTGGTCGTATCGAGTTCATCGAATCTGAAAATCCAACAACAAGCTTGATGGATGGCATCATCTCATTCCACATGTATGTAACGCCGCCTAGTCCAGCGCGTGAGATTGATTTTACTATCGAATACGACCCTCAATATTTGAGCGGACTATTTAGCTAAGGGAGGAAAATACAAATGGCACAAAATGTGATTCCAGAAAAGTTAATTAACTACTCCGTTTATCAAGATGGCTCAAAGTATTTGGGTGTGGCTGATGTTACATTACCCACCATTACGGCTATGTCTGATTCGTTCAGCGGAGCAGGTATTGCGGGTGAGATCGACAGCCCTACAATTGGCCACTATTCATCCATGACCACCTCGATGACATGGCGATTGGTTACTTCCGAGGCTGCTGAATTGATGTCACCGGGTGTTAAACAGCTTGATTTCCGTATGGCTCAGCAATCCTATGATCGTAGTGGAGCATCTGTATCTTCTGCCGGTCTTAAGGTGTCTGTACGAGCTATCCCTAAGAGTTTTGATCTTGGCACATTGAATGCTGGACAAACAACAGGCACGACTAATGAACTTGAGGTCATCTATATTAAAATCACAGATCAATCTAACAAAGTGCTGGTAGAGATCGACAAAATGAATTTCAAGGCTGTGTTTAATGGCGTAGACGCATTAGCGGATGTCAGAACACAACTTGGAATGGACTAAGTGAGGTGATGACATGTCAAAATATCAATTACAAAAGACGTTTTCGTTTGATGGGGTAGAGTATAACGAGTTTGATCTTAACTTCGAAGCTCTAACAGGAAAAGATATTGTTAGTGCTGAAGCACAATATCGCGCAGCAGGAAATGACGAGTCCGTCTTTGTTAAAGAGATGAATAAAGCATTTCTAGCTTATGTTGTAGCATCTGCTGCGAAAGTTATGCCGGATGCCATTCTTAATCTACCAGCAAAAGAGTTTGTTAAAGTAACGAACAAGGCTAGAAATTTTTTGCTTCTTGGGGTTTAGATAAAAAAGGGGTTCGTGAACTAGCGATGTTTCTTGCTAAACACACGAATACCCCTGTTTCTTTTTATTTAGACCTGACTATGCGTGAAATGATGGATTACTTGGATATCTTGGTCAATCTCAGCAAGAAAAAGTGAGGTGAGGGTAATTAGCAAAGGAAGAGAATATGAAGTAGCCTTTAAAATCGGAGCCGAGTTGGAGGCGAGCTTTAAGAAAACTCTCGGACTTACTGAGCAGAATCTTGCTGAGATTAATCGAGAGGTTAAAAAGATCACGAGCAATTCCGGATTTAATGACATGGAAAATGATTTACGAGATGTTAACCGTAGATTTGGTGAACTTGAAGGATCTGCTAGAGACTTCGGCGGTGTGATGAAGAACGTTGCAGAACACGTAGGAGCGTTTGCTATTCTCGACAAAGGTGCTGAAGTATTTACTGGTATGATTGGTGCCGTTGGTGACTACGGTACATCCATGTCTCAAATACAGGCTGCTACTGGACTTACAGCTAAAGAAATGGAAGCGATCAGTGAATCAACTAAAGGACTTTACACCAAAGGTCTCGGAGAATCGTACAACGACTTAGCAGATGCAATGGTTACAGTAAGGCAAGTGACTCAAACATCTGGTGAGGAACTAGAAAATCTGACACAAAAAGCTATTGTGTACAAGGATGTGTTCGGCGAGGACGTATCATCATCAATTAAAGCAGTTGATACGATGATGAGAAACTTTGGCATCAACTCGGATGAAGCATTCAACCTTCTGGCTCAAGGCGCTCAAAAAGGGCTTGATAAGTCCGGGGAATTACTTGATACAGCAAATGAGTACAGTCCATATTTTGCTAAGCTAGGATTCTCTGCCGAAAGCATGTTCGATACCTTTTCAGCAGGATTAGAAGCAGGTGCTTTCAACCTTGATAAGGTTGGAGACGGTATAAAAGAGTTTGGTATACGAACAAAAGATGGTTCTAAGTCTTCACTTGAGGCATATAAAGCTATCGGTCTGAATGGTGCAAAAATGACGGAGCAATTTGCTCAAGGTG
This sequence comes from Pristimantibacillus sp., assembly GCA_048976605.1. GTDB lineage: Bacteria > Bacillota > Bacilli > Paenibacillales > Paenibacillaceae > Pristimantibacillus. Next base: position 126,337 of record JBHGUX010000067.1, read on the forward strand.
GAGAAGTCGCACAAATTGCGTTCATGGAAACAACAAAAGCAATAAGTGAACTTGAAGATCCAGTTATTAAAAACGCCGCAGCAGTTCAGTTATTTGGAACACAAGCAGAAGATTTAGAAGATAGAGTTATTAACGCTTATGCAAATATCGAATCGCAGTTTGATAGGACAGCAAACACAATGGCAGATATTGAGGCTGTAAAGTATGACAACCTCCAAACGGATTTTAAGCAACTAACGCGCGAGTTAATGGATGAGTTTATTTTGCCTCTAGCCGAAGACATCATGCCGGAGATCCGTGAGTTTGTAGATTTTCTAAGTAACAATAAGGGACTTATCAAAAACCTTGCACTGATTATTCCAGGTGCTATGGCGGCAAAAGGCGCTGCGAATGGCATTAAGTCTATGACCACTATGTCAAAGGCGGCTATGACAGCTGCTACTGGTGTTGGTGGAGCTGGCAAGGCGATGGGGGCATTGCGAATAGCTAGTGGTTTGCTAGGTGGTCCTGTTGGTCTAGCGGTTACAGGCATTGGGGCATTAACTTTTGGTGTAGCTGAGTACAAGAGACATCAAGAGGAAGCGAGATCAGAACTGCTGAATATGGGTGAAGCTGTAGCAGAAGCATACGGAAACTATAAGGAAGTGCAAGCACATACAACACAAGTCAACAACTTGATTGCTGAGTACGATGAGCTTAATGCTACGATTAGCAACTCATCAACCCCTTCAGAAGAACTAGAAGTCGCTAGAGCTAGATTGCTTGAAGTTGAACAACAATTGATTGATCTGAACCCTGATATTTTGAATGCTGAAGATGCTAAGAGTGGTAAATTTAGAGAGCAATTAGGTCTTGTCGAAAAACTGAACGAGACGCAAAACGAAATGGCCAAGCGGGAGTTAGAAAAGAACTTCATAGATAACCAAGTCAAACTTGCTAGTCTTGAAGATGAATACAACCAACTTGTTACCAACGCTACTAAGTATGATGAAATATACAATAGCGCTAGGGATTCATATGTAATGTATCAAGAATTTATGAATCAACGAGATGCAATTTCAAGTGATTCAACCCTGGATTACAGCGAACAGATGCAGCAACTCGACGAATTACTTGCAAAAGTAAATGAAATCACAGGTATGGGCTACAATCATTTTGCAGCTGTTGGCGTAGATACTCAGGGATTCAAAGATGCTTATGATACTAACTATGATAAATTTAAATCTACTCAATCCGACATGGAAGCAGCTAACAATAGTTTTCAAGCCATTTATGACACATCGAAAGCATACATCGAAATGAACCTTGGTGGAACCATTGAAGATTTAGCTGGAAGTTTTGACACCATGTCAGAAGCTGAAAAAACAGCATTTACAGAAGCATTACGCAAGATTGCCGAATTGAATGATGAACTTGATTTGCTACCAACTGAGAAGAAAATAAACGTACAAGTCATCTATGACGAGGCAAATGGATTAACAAGCATTCCGGGCAAAGTTCCTCAAGGTCCTCCAAGTCCAAAACTAGACCAATATGCGGATGGCGGTTTTGCGAATCGTGCATCGATCTTCGGAGAAGCAGGACTCGAAGCGGCCATACCTATCGACAACAGACAACGCTCACATGCAATACTGGACGATGTTAACCGAATGATGGGGCATGATAGTGGGAGTAATGGAAATGGTACGGTTATTCACGCCACATTTTCACCAGTGGTTACTATTGCTGGCGGTACTCCAAATGTAGCAACACAAGTCACGTCAGCACTCAATGACGAGTACGTAAAATTTGAAGCCATGCTTAATCGATACAATAGGCAACAGGGGAGGTTAGGGTTTAAATGATCTATATCACCATACAAGGCGATACATGGGATCTGATAGCCTATAAACTATATGGCTCTGAGTCCTACATGGTGCAGCTCATGCAAGCCAATCCTAGTTATATGCCTATGACTATATTTTCAGCCGGCATTGTGCTACAAGTCCCTACTGTTACTGAGCCGATAGACACCACGCTGCCCCCTTGGAAACAGGTGCAACCATGAATATACACAGTAGGCGAGCAGTAGTAGAAATAACATACGAAGGCGTTAATATCACGAAGGATATTGCGCCTTATTTGTTGTCCTTTAGATATACAGACAACGGTAATAGTAAAGCTGATGATGTACAGATTACATTACAAGATCGTGACGGAAAATGGCGTTATAAGTGGATGCCAATTGATGGAGATAAAATCATTGTGAGCATCGTACTTTATCACTGGGAAAAGGCAGATACAGCAAAGCGCATACCATGTGGCACTTTTTATATCGACGCAATCAGTTATAATGGGCCGCCTGATGTTATGACTATCGGTGCTGTCTCCTATCCTATCGCTGGAGGGCTTAAGCGGGAAAAGAAAACGAAGTCGTGGGAAAAGGTTTCACTCAGAACAATAGCTTCAAGTATAGCCACCGCAGCACAGCTTAAATTGATCTTCGAAACCTCAGATGTCAAATACGATCGTATGGAGCAGACGGAACAAAGTGATATTGCCTTCTTAGCTAACTTGGCAGAGAAAGAGGGGGCTAGTGTAAAGGTTACTAATGATTCGATCGTCATATATGATGACTATAAGTTCGAGAATACAGCGCCTGTTCGCGATATTGAGCGCGGAGTTAGTAACATTAAACAGTATAATTTCCAGCGAAATTATGACGATGCTTCGTATGCGAAATGCACGATTAGCTATACCACAACCGCCAAGAAGAAAACGCAGACGATTACTGGTAGTTACACAATACCAGGTGCAAAAGGTCCAACATTAAAGTTGCAGCAACGTGTTGAGTCCACCGCTGAAGCTGTGAAGCGCGCTAAAAACGAGCTAAGGAATCGAAACAAGCAAGCTAATACAGCAAGTTTTACGCTGGTTGGCGATCCAAAATTAGTTCAGGGTGTAACTGTTGATGTCCTAAAGTTTAGCAATTTTAACGGCAAATACTTTATAGATTCAGCTACACACTCGATAGGTAGCGGTGGCTATGAAACTAGCATTCAATGCAGAAAGGTGTTGACGTTCTAATGAGCAATACATTAATTAGGGTTGGCATCGTTTCTGATCGAAATGTTGCCGAAGGTACAGTGAAAGTCACGTTTGAAGATCAAGACAACATGGTTACTGATTGGTTGCCAGTGGTCGTGGCTAAGAACCTAGAAAACAGTTCAACAGCCATCCCGAATATTAACGACACAGTTGTATGCGCCTTTTTAGCATCGGGATTAGAAGACGGTTTTTGTCTTGGTGTGCTTCATGGGGGTGGTTAGTTATGATCGGTTCATTTGGCTCTATCGTATTTACGGCTTCTCGTAACAAGACGATGACCTTTAACGACTTTAAGCGCACAACATCAGCTAGATGGGCGACACATGATGTGCATTTAAAAAATCCTATTGTGGAGTACCTTGGTCCTGGTCAAGACACAATTACTTTTAGTATGATCTTTGATGTTTCGTTTGGTGTGCGTCCTCGCAACGAAATGACAAAAATCCTTAAAAAATGCCGCGATGGCGTGCCACATAAATTAATAATCGGCGGTGTACCAGAAGGCGGCAAACAGTGGGTAATTGAATCTTTTGATCAAACGTGGGAGCGTTTTGATGGACGAGGTAATCTATTGCGTGGGGGCTGCACAGTTACCATGAAAGAATATGGTTAAGAAGGGAGAGGGGGCGTAATGTATGTCGTAGAAGCCGCCAAAGACTACATTGATTTTAATCCAAGTGGTTTGACTGAAATCATACAAAATATCAAGACAATAATCACAACAGTGAAAGGCAGTGTGCCATTTAATCGTGCATTTGGACTTGATAACGCCGCTTTAGACGAACCTCCGATGGTAGCTGAAGCGCTCATGACGCCAGTCATCATAGAAGCTATTGAGACATATGAGACAAGGGTTGTGGTCGAGTCAGTGGCGTACAAGCACGATGAGCAAGGCAGTATGTCACCATTGGTCACCTTCTCACTTGCGGAAGGAGTAAAAATTGAATGAGCTTAAATAATTTGCCCGACATTAACCTTGTGCAAGTTGATGCAGATGAAATCATCAGTAATATAATTGCTACTTACGAAGCCTTGAGTGGTCGGAAGCTGTTTCCTGCAGACCCGATAAGGCTTTTTTTGTTGTCTATAGCTAATGTAATCGTCCAACAACAAGCACTCATGAATGATGCAGCTCGCAGTAACTTGCTCAGATATGCGCGTGGTAATGTATTGGATCACATTGCAGCACTAACAGAGACAACAAGGCTTGATGCGTTGGCTGCTCGAACTACAGTCAGATTCACGCTGGCAGCACCACAATTAAGTGCTGTGACCATACCTATAGGCACACGAACAACACCAGGCAATAACCTGTTTTTTGCAACTACAGAAATAGCGGAGTTCCCGGCGGGAGATTTAAGTGTAATGGTAGCAAGCGAATGTACAACACCTGGCGAAATAGGCAACGGTTATCTAGTTGGCCAAGTAAATGTACTTGTTGATCCCATACCATTTGTAGCGGAGGTCAACAATACGACAGTATCTAGTGGCGGTACAAACACAGAAAGTGACGATGGATTTAGAAATCGGATACACTCAGCTCCATCAAGTTTTTCAGTTGCTGGACCATCTGATGCTTATGAATACTGGGCAAGGTCAGCTAATCCACTCATATCCGATGTAATGGTAAACTCTCCAGTAGCTTGTGAAGTTGATGTTTATGTACTGCTTACTAACGGAGAGTTACCATCAACAGAGATTATTGAACAAGTAGATGCAGTAGTGAATGACCGCCGAATACGACCTCTAACCGATAAAGTAACCGTACTTGGGCCGACAGTTGTAAATTATGAAATCGAGCTTGAATACTGGATTGATAGTAGTAACGCTATTGATGCTCTTACAATACAAGCTGCTGTGGATCAAGCAATAAATGACTATATCTTGTGGCAAAAAGTGAAGATTGGTAGAAACATCAACCCTTCCGAGATCACTCGAGTCATTATGAATGCAGGAGCTAAACGAGTAAGCATTGTCACACCTGCTTATACCGTACTAGACAATACGCAGATTGCTATTATTGCCGATGAGTCCACTGATGTAATCGTGACATATGGAGGTATTGAAAATGATTGAGCTAAAGGACATACACTTGCTCGATTTGTTACCTCAAAGTATTAAACATGACGCTAATATTATTGCCTGCGCCGATGCACTGGACCAGCAGTTAAAGGCAATCACAAGCAACATCCCGAAATTAGCAATCTTGAGCAACGTTAAGGGCTTATCTAGTGAATGGCTAGACGCTCTAGCGTGGCAATGGAGCGCTCCGTTTTATGATCAGTCATTGCTTATTGAGCAAAAGAAAGAGCTTGTAACAAATGCTCTAGCGTGGCATAAAAGACGTGGAACACCTTCCGCAGTTGAAGAATTGGTAGCAACTATCTTTGGTAGCGGCGAGGTCATTGAATGGTGGGAATACGGTGGTCAACCTGGTTGTTTTAAAGTGAAAACATCTGATCCATCTGCAACGACAGAAAAGGCTAGTCAATTTCTTGCAGCAATTAACTCGGTTAAAAATGTGCGTAGTTGGTTGGAGACAGTTGAAATCACAACAGGTGATGAAATGCAGGTTTATATCGGCAATGCCGTACACATCGGCAAATTTACTACGATCAGGCAGGTGGTTTAAGTGGGAGCATTCGGCGGCTTAATAATGACGAACAAAGGGCGAGCATTGCAAGCCAAAGCGCAAGCTGGTTCAGCACTCGTTTATACAAGAGTGGGAATGGGGGATGGGACGCTAAGTGGTCAACTCATACCCTCGTTAACTGCTTTTATTAGTCTTAAGAAATCTTTGAATATAACAACCTTGAAACCGGAGTCCATCGGTCGGGCGTTAATAGGTACAAGTTATTCAAACTCTGATGTTGTTACTGGGTTCTACTTTAGAGAGCTGGGTGTATTTGCGAACGATCCGGACGAAGGTGAAATTTTATATTGTTATGGAAACGCTGGTGCGGCAGCTGATTATATACCGGCTGGTGGCGGAGCAGATATTGTTGAAGAACACATTGATATTAGTGTGATTTTTGGTAATGCGACAAGTGTAAGTGCTGTAATTAATAGCTCTCTCGTATATGTAACTAAAAATGAATTTGAGGGTGCGATAGGTGACATGTCGATGTTGCCTACAACCGCAAAGGATGCAGCTGGAGCGATTACAGAGCTTTTTACAAATGTCAGTGACGGTAAATTTATAGTGGCCGCTGCGATCACTGACAAAGGTGTGCCAACAGCGGAGAGTGATACTTTTACACAAATGGCTGTAAACATTACAGGCATTAAAACAGGTGTTGAGACTGGCGATGCAACAGTGGCTGCAGGTGATATACGTATTGGAAAAACAGGATATGGTGCAGCAGGTACTAAGATAACCGGGACTGTTCCAGTGCAACCTGGCGGTAATGTCATTCCTGCGGCAGTGGACATCGTTAAGCCATCAGGCATCTATGATACAGCAATAACAGTCAAGGGTGTTGTAGTCCCAGCTACGAAGGTGTTGTCTGATACGACGATTGCAGGCACTAAGGGTACGATGACAAAGCATGCAGGACCAATCGCCGCTCACAGTACGGCACAATGGGCAAATGGAGACTTAGCCGTTTACCCACTTACAGGATATTATGAGTTGGGTGCGGCAGAACTCCGAGTAGCAGTTGCTCAATTACAAGCGGCAGAAGTTGATCTAGTGCCATCTAATATACGAAGCGGAATCAATATGTTTGGTATTACTGGATCGTTAAAAGAAATAAAAAGAGTAACAGGAACTGTTGTGTCGAGTAATGTTACGGCTGTTTTCACGACACACGGCGGAAACATGAGTTATTATTATGTGGAAATAACGGGTCATGATTGTGAGGTTGAAACAGTTGTGTTAAGCGCTGGAAGCGCTGGTACGAGAAGAATCATATATAACAAAGGTTTTAATTACAGCGGAATGGTAGGATGCGATACTATACAAGTTTCCACTAACACAACGAACAACCAAACTTATTATGCATACACTCAAGATCCTCTAGTGGTTTCACCTACTTTAATAAGACTACCTGTTGGGAATCTCGGTTCAACTTTCAGCTATGTTATTACAAGTTTTTAAATAAAGGGGATGATATTAAAGTGGAGTTCGGTAGACGTGTTTATTACGAATTAGCGACAGGAAACATATTTTTAATTACGGCTGAAATGAAGGGCGAGGGCGTTGTACAGCCTACACCCGAACAAGACAAAGCACTATATCTTGCATTGATTGACAAAGTTGAATCTGCATATTCTTTTATCAATTTAGAATACGGACAGTACACACAGGATTTCATGGAATGCAACGGATTCCGTGTAGATTTAACAGGTGAGCCGACACTCGTGTTTTCGTATCCTGATCCTGCGGAACCGGAAGCGCCGCCAGTATATCAACCGCCGTTATCCGAGCAGGTTGCTTCCTTACAGGCTGACAATTTAACTCTGATGGAAGTAGTAGCCGATCTATACGAAATGGTATTAGGAGCCCAAAGCGCGTGATAGTAAACGTGCTACTATGGCTCCTTTTGTTTTGCACGAGGGGAGGTGACGCAATTATGGCAATCGTGACTGTATATGTAACACTGATCATCGCAGGTCGTCGTACCTATGAACAAGTGCCAGCAACTCTAAAGACATCTGTAGAGACTGAGTTAACAGCTCTTGGCCTTGGTACAGATGGACAACCACTACAACCAGCAGTGTAGTGAAATACAACAGGCTCCGCTTAGGCGGGGCTATTTTATTGGGGAGGGGGATGAGTTATGGCAGATGAGACAAACGAGATTTTACAGCGGTTAACAAGATTAGAGACAAAATTAGATTTAATGGGAGCAGCTAAGGATGTAGCAAATGAAGCTCTGCAAAGTGCCAAATCTGCTCATCATCGTCTAGACAAGATTGAAGATAGTCATAAATGGCTCCAGAGGACGGCAGTAGGAGCAATAATCGTTGGGGTGTTTAATCTACTATTGAAAGGATTTGGGATGTAATGGAATGGAATGCTATTTTTCAGTTGATTGATCCAAAGCTAATTATCGTTGTTGCTGTATGTTGGGTTGTTGGTTATGTGTTGAAAGAAACACCGAGGGTACCTAACTGGTTGATCGTCTATATCGTGACGTTGGTTGCAGTAGCCCTTACGATATGGCTTATCGGCTTCGGTCCGGACGCTATTATTCAAGGTGTATTAGCAGGGGCATTCGCTGTGTTCGGTCATCAGATCGTCAAACAAACTAAAGATGGAGCGGAAAAGGATGTCGTTTAAGTACATTGTTGATCATATTCCAAGGGACACGCCATATAACCGCCGTCCATCGCTCCCTATGACCGCCACAACGATAACGATTCACAATACAGGTAACCCGTCTAGTACGGCTAAGAACGAGCGTGCGTGGTTGACAAACCCATCTAACGATAGACAAGCATCCTATCATATCGTGGTGGATGAACATGAAGCTATCGAGTGTTTGCCGCTCAAAGAAAATGCTTGGCACAGTGGAGATGGAAGCAGTGTAAAGAGCGGTAACAGAACATCCATCGGCATTGAGATTTGTGAGAGCGGTGACTATACCAAAACGCTCAACAACGCTGCAGAGCTGGTTGCTGGCATGCTGTTGGCACGAGGCTGGGGTGTTGATCGGTTAAGACGACACTTCGATTGGAGCCGAAAAATTTGTCCAAGGCTTATGTATGACGGTGGCAAATGGACAGGGTGGGAAGCTTTTAAAAAATTAGTAGTGGCAAAGATGGCTGGAGAGGAGGAAACGGAAATGAAGAAAGTCGAGGTGTATGTTAATGATAAGAAGCTCGTTGATGGACTATATGACGATAAAGCAGGCATAACGTATGTACCTGTCAGATCAGTTGCCGAGTCTTTCGGGGCTACAGTGGGATGGGATAGTAAAGCAAGACGTGTGGATTTGAAAAAATAAGCGAAGCCCCTGACCTTAAATGGTCGGGGGCTTTTTTTGTTGTTTTATTTTTTGAAGCGCCTTATTCATTCGTTCTGATATAACAGATTCACTATCAAACATCACATAACATGATTCATGCTAGCATAGAGGATATGATTAACAAGATTATAAAACGATGATAGTATGTATTAAAGTAAATATAATCCAACCAAAAAAGGGGATGCGATGTTGAAGAGGTTATTAATAACAACTGCAGTATTGATGTTATTAGCAGGATGTAGTAATGGTGGAAGTGGTTTAAAGGAAATAAAAGCATCTGATCTTTGCGTGACACACATCAATTTAGATGCAAACATTTGTTATAGTGATGATCGTAAAAAAGTTGAGGTTGTTACTGGAGAAGGGGAAGAAGGATTTGGTATTAATTATAACAACGGGATTTCCATTATGTACCGTGAAGATAGAGTTGCTGGGATTGTTTTAAATGATGAATCATTAGGAATATATAAAACAACAATCGGAGTAGAATTAGGGCAATTAAAAAAAGAAATTAAAGAACAATATGGAACAGACATTACTGTTGATGGTGTGAAGACGCTAGATTTCTTCTATGATTCTGATAAAGCGAATTTTATAAATCCATCACTTGATAAAAAAGATACAGCTGAAGATATGGAAAAGGTTTACTTGCATTCATTTAGTTTTAATGAAGAAGGTTTAGCTAGTAGGATTATGTTGTTAGATTGGAGGATGGCAATGCTTTTTAATTAAAAACGGCTATACGGATTAGTGATTTTAACTCGTTATTCCGAATAGCAAAAATAAGTGAAGCCCCTGACCTTAAATGGTCGGGGGCCTTTTTTGATTTTCCCAAGCGCTTGGGAATTTGGTTTAATTCATTATGTTTCAAAAAAACGCTCAAGATTGGCAATTGTTTGTTTCGCCTTGATAATCAGCTGGCGAACATCCAGTGCATAGATTTCTTTACCATCTGAAGGGCTTACGTCCTCAGAATGAAGAGCGATATCGATAGCTTGCAAGTAATCGAACAGCTTCCAAAAAGATTTTGGCACCATCAAACATCCCATTTATTAAGCATAATACGCATTGATTTTTAAGTATTAAACTTCAAGATTTGTGTAGTTCTTGTAGCTCTAAGTTGAAAATTTCTTTTTTTAGCTTGAAATAAGAACATTTGTTTGGTATAAAATAAGAATGTACGTTCTATTGAGGTGATGATGTGCCTGAAAAATACGTTGGAAGCATGGTGGACATAATTTACATGGATCGATTGAATAAAATAACAAAAAGAAGAATTAAAGTACTATCAATCGGCAATGGCAAGATAAAGGCATTATGTCAGTCAGTCAATGCTTATCGCGTATTCTCTGCAAATAACGTTTTAGCGGTAGAGCCAGTAAAACAGAGAGCGATCTAACTCAGGAGGGTGCAGCAATGAAAATGACTGTCAGAGGAATAGCTATTTTAGATGCAATTGAATCTTTTATTTCTATTAAGGGTTATCCACCAACTGTAAGAGAGTTAGGAGAAGCAGTGGGCTTGAAATCATCGGGGAATATTCATCGGCACTTGCAAGAGCTTAAGAAGTTAGGTCGAATTACATGGGACCCTACAAAACCTAGAACGATTACGCTAGTAACCGTTTCAGCACAAATCATAGATTTAGAATCTACTCAGAGAGAAGTGAAATAATATGAACACTATACCGGTACGTGCTTTTGTTGAGGAAGTCTCGGCGGATATGAAGAAGATGTTGATCAGAATGATCAATACATCTCTTTGCAATAAAGGGAAACAGATTAGATTTCGGAATTTTAATAATGGGGCGTCTTATGTTGTTTCATATGAAAAAGAAAGCGAAGATAGAAACCTAGTTATATCAGTATGTAGGAAGGAAAAGTATCCTGATGCTTCGTTGCTTCCATTTTTGTCAGAAATATTTGGTGAACCAAGCATACTTAATTCTAAACCAGTAACTAACAACACTTCTTTTACTTTGTTAATCATGATTTGGAATAATCCTGATATGAAATTAATAGTTAATATGAAAGATAAACATATACTGCAATAAACAGGGGGCAAACAAAATGGCAAAAGGACCAAAAAGACCTACTAGAGATGAATTCGAATTAGAAGAGCTAGGGGAGCGACTTAGTGAAGCCCATCAAGAGGGCAATGAAATACTTCTTAACGTTTGGAATTGGGAGCAGTCAGTACAAGGCCGGATCGTTACAATGGACTCAAGAACGAGGCTGGTGCATGTTGACAGCAAGGGTGAGATCACAAAGATTCCATTCTTGGATATCATGAAAGTCGAAAGCCCTCGTTTATAGAACGAGGGCTTGTATTTATTTCCATATAGTAATTCGACATTTTACGACAGTATTTTCAATGAATAAATATTAAGATTACCAAGAGAGGAATACTATTGCTTGACAAACATGCCGTGGGGGAGTAGAAAACTACTCGCTCCGATTGTCTGGTATATAAGTGTGATAATACAAATCAGATACATCGCACTCAAGAATATAAGATGCTAGAATACCTTGTTCGAGTGAAAAACGACGTTCTTTGTGAATTACCTGGTAGATGAATTGTCGTTTGACTCCTATTCTTCTCGCAAACTCAGCTTGAGTTATATTCTTTTTCTTAAGAAACTCAGACAATCGGCTATCCCCCAATTCAAGGGATGCCACAGCTATAGTCTCCTTCCTAGTACTGCTTGTACAAATTATACAATTATTTACTCACCGTTATCAAAACAATTTGTTTGATGAGAAGAAAATACTAAACTATTCAATTAGCGGTGATGCAGCTTAGAGGAGGAGATCTTTTGTTCATGGAATGGATTGAACCAACAATTGAAAAGAAAGTAAAAGACGTTATTGAAAACATCAACAACGACACGAGATTTATCCTTATCGAACAACGGTTTTCAGAGCTGTTTAAAGAAATTTCTTTATGTTGTGAAGATCCTGAAAAAAAGGAATCATTATATCAATTAGAAAAAGAGATCAATGTTATGCTTTCACTCGCAACGGAACTTGGTTTCCGATCTGGTCTGAAAGAAGGGATACGTTTAATAAAATCCATTTAATAAAAATGGTTAGGTGGTTTGACTATTATTAGCTATCGCTGTATAGTTTGTTTGACGAACTGAATATTATGCTCGGGAGCTTAGGGAACTATGCTGAGAGGAAAACTAATCCGTTTTCGACCGAATCCTGATCTGGATAATGCCAGCGGAGGAAGCGTTCATAAGAAAAACGGCCGCCTCATTCTATTGCGACCGTTTTTTTGATTCCTACAGTATGTTTTCACTATCACGGTGTTGGGGAATGCCAGCGTAGGAATCGACAAGCCGTTTTTTGTGGCGTAATTCTGTTAATTGCCATGAATGATACTTGCTAGAGCAGCCGATTATTGGCGTCCTCCGAATCTGGAGGACGTTTTTTTGTATACCTACGAATAAGATAGGGTCCGGTAACAACGAACAGTCGTCAACAATCGAAGCAAGGGAGAGGGAGAACAACATGATGAAGGGTAGAAGAGGCAAAGGTATGAAGCAATGGAGGACTATGTTGGCATTTCTCGCGGTTGTGGTTCTATTAGCAGGATGTGGAGCGAACAACGGCGGTTCTTCTAATAAGGAAGAGCAAGCAGCTGGTGGCGCAAATAGTGACAAAGCATTAACGAAGGTCAAGCTTGTACTGGATTGGACACCTAATACCAATCATACAGGATTGTATGTAGCACGCGATAAAGGCTTCTTCAAGGAGCAGGGACTTGATGTTGAGATTATACAACCAGGCCAAGATGGCGCGGATAAAATGGTTGCCGCCGGCGGCGCGGAATTCGGTGTCAGCTACCAGGAATCATTGACAATGGCACGTATTGCTGGCGTACCTATCGTATCGCTTGCAGCAGTTATTCAGCATAATACATCAGGCTTTGCTTCCCCGGCAGAGAAGGGAATTGATTCACCCAAGAAATTCGAAGGTCATACTTACGGAGGCTGGGGAGCACCTGTAGAGGAAGCGATCATCGATTCTTTGATGCAAGAAGATCAGGCGGATGTATCCAAGGTGAACATTATGAGTATTGGAGACAGTGATTTTTTCACAGCTGTGAAACGTGATATTGACTTTGCTTGGATCTATTATGCTTGGACGGGTGTGGAAGCAGAGCTTCGCGGCGATAAGCTGAACATGGTTTATTTGACTGATTATAGCGATAAACTGGATTATTATACACCAGTACTTGCTACAAGTGAGAAGATGATTGCCGATAAACCCGAGATCGTGAAAGCATTTGTTGCTGGTGCGGCACAGGGGTATCAATATGCGATTGACAATCCCGAAGATGCAGCGGAAGTTCTCATTAAAGCTGAACCGGATTTGAATGCCGAGCTTGTACGTGCCAGTCAACTATGGTTAAGCCCTCGTTATCAAGATGATGCGGCGCGCTGGGGCGAGCAAAAGCTTGAAGTATGGGAGAATTACGCGAACTGGATGTTCGATCACAAGCTTCTTGAGAAAGAATTAGATGCAGAGAAAGCATTCACGAATGAATATTTGCCGCAGTAAGGATCGATTGCTGCAAGCAAAGAGGTTAAATACCACAATAGAAGAATAGATTAGGGGAAATTACAATGGCAAATGCTTTAGTTAGTATACAAATACTACCGACTACACCTGGAAGAGAAAGTGTTTATCCTTATGTTGATCGCGCTATTGAGATCATTAAAGCGTCTGGGGTTCCTTATCGAGTTGCACCTCTTGAAACGACAATGGAAGGTGAGCTTGGACAATTGCTGGGAATTGTTCAATCGATGAGTGAAGCTATGGCGGAAATGGGCTGCCCTTCGGTTATTTCACAGATCAAAGTGCTGTACAATCCAACAAATGGTGCCTCTATGGGAAGGCTGCTGGAGAAATATCCTGATGGGCAATAATAAATGGAGTTGGCATTCAGTATGGCCGCCATCCGCTTTAATAGCGGCTGTTCTTGTTATCTGGCAGGTAGCAGTTAAATGGGGGGATATTCCCGATTGGTTGCTGCCAACTCCGATTGCTATCGTAACTGAAGCTATTGCAGTTTGGCCGCGGCTAATGGATCATGCTTTATCTACTATTCAGTTGACGTTAATTGGTTTCGTAGGAGGTGCAGCGGCGGGATTCGTGCTGGCTACCCTGCTGCATTTATTTCCGGGTACGAGAAAGGCAGTATATCCGCTTCTCGTCCTTTCACAAAATATCCCTGTCGTCGCTATTGGTCCGCTTCTAACGATCTGGCTTGGATATGGGATATTGCCGAAGCTTATTCTTGTTTGGCTCGTATGCTTCTTTCCAATTTCAGTGGCTATGCTGTCCGGCTTGAAGGATACAGATGCAGTATTGTTAAATTATATGAAGATGATTGGGGCGAGGAAGTGGCAGCTATTCTGGCAGTTGGAACTGCCGAATGCGGTGACACATCTATTCTCTGGTTTGAAAATTACGGCCTCGTACTCCGTGCTAAGTGCAGTTGTTGCAGAATGGATCGGTGCACAGAAGGGCCTGGGTCATTTCATGCTGCTCTCCTCTAAGGGCTTTGAATCGGAGAGAGTGTTCGCAGCCGTGTTTCTTATCGTAGCGCTGAGTTTAACTTTGTTCGGTATCGTCTCGCTGGCAGAACGAATCATCATCCGTTGGCGTCCAGTAAAGGAAGGGAAGTAGGTAGGATGCAAGAGAATACAACTGATCACGCGCCAGCGCTGATGTTAAAAGGAGTTCGGAAGCAATTCGGGCGAGGAAGCTCGGCCAAGGATGTCATTGGAGGATTATCTTTGACGATTGCTAATGGTGAATTCGTATCCCTAATTGGTCCCTCTGGCAGTGGCAAAACGACCTTGTTCCAACTCATAGGCGGGTTGGAGCCATTAACGGAAGGCGAGGTCTGGATTGGCGGGCGCAATACGACGGGAACTAGCGGGCATATTTCCTATATGCCGCAACAAGCGTCACTGATGCCTTGGCGTAAGGTTAGCGCAAATATTGAGCTTGCCTTGCAAATCTCGGGTATGGCACAAAAACAGGCGAAGATGCGCGCAACAGAATGGCTGGAGAGAGTTGGACTGATCGAGTATGCGAATGAGTACCCCCATATATTATCGGGCGGGATGCAACAGCGAGTATCATTCCTAAGAGCACTGCTTGCTCCTGCGCCTTTAATGCTGCTCGATGAACCGTTTGGTGCACTTGATGCTCTCACCAGACAACAGATGCAACAGTGGTTGATGTCGATATGGGAAGAGAACCGCAGGTCGGTACTGTTTGTTACGCATAGTATAGAGGAAGCATTGCTATTATCGGATCGAATAATTGTGCTGTCTGCTGCACCGGCAACTATCTTGGAGGAAATCATTGTTCCATTCAGCAGACCGCGCAGCAATAAGCTATGGACAGACACGCAATTTAATGAATTGAAGCAGCACATCTATGAGCTGTTGCATCAATCCGGCAAGGAGCTGAAGCTTGCTGATGTATAATGGAATAGATGCTCATATCCATATTGATTTATATGAAGAGAGTGAACGATTAGCTATACTGGAGCATTCCTTCGAATCCGGCATTGAGGCAGTTATCGCCGTATCGATGCATGAAGCTTCTTGCAAGGTGAACCGAAGATTAGCATTGCACTATCCAGGTCAGGTGTATCCCGCCTACGGGTTCCATCCCGAGCAGCCGATTCCTGATGATAACGAAGTAGAACAATTATTCCATTGGATCGAGGCGAGACATGCGGCTGGCGAGATCTTCGCTATCGGAGAAGTCGGATTGCCGTATTATACACGTACCGAGGCAGAGGTGAAGGGTACAGTATTTGATGAAACCCCTTATATCGTTCTTCTCGAACGATTCGCGCAGCTTGCCTCTAAGCAGGATCGGCCGCTGGTGCTGCACGCTGTTTATGAGGATGGGGCAAAAGCACTGGATATCTTAGCAAAGTATAAGGTTAGACGTGCTCACTTTCATTGGTTCAAAGGTGACGATGCAATAGTGGACAAAATGATTGCCTGCAGATATTTCATATCCATTTCACCAGATGTCGCTTATGAGCACGAAATTCAATCACTTGTAAGACGCTATCCACTGGAACTCATGATGGCAGAGACAGATGGACCATGGCTTTTCGAAGGACCATATGCAGGTATTCGAACGGAGCCCGTTATGATCAAAGAGGTTGCTAAGCATATTGCGGAATTAAAACAGCTTCCAGTGGAGGATGTACATATGGCTTTATTGAATAATACGAGAGATTTTTATCAGCTCAAAAAATAAGTTTTGATTAGAGGATACGCAAAGTACGGTTGCAAGTTAGCCGAACATTGCGTATCTTTTTTGTTTGTGACTTGGAATCGGAGTCTTGATAGGAATTCATGTAAGCGATGGTCCATTTATAGCAAAAAGCTGTGATCGCCTATGATATGGTGGTACGTTTTCGTTATGTCGCAATACGCTATATAAATGTTTTGAGAAGGAAATAGAAAATGCGATAACTAATCTATGGCGAGCGGATCATTCAGTGGTCAACCGTGAAAAAGCGGAGCTAGGCTCTGTTCTGAAGCGGAGATGGTATGATGTAGCCAACGAATACGGAGTTGTTATTCATAAAATATTAAAAAATTAGCACTAGGAGAGGAGGTATTATATGGTCTCAATGACAAGGGTACAGTTTCTAACTGCTCTAACCTCAACCGTTATCCAAGTTCGACGTGAAGGATCGGTCATTTTTCCATCTGTTCGACTAGCCCAGAGTCTATTGGAAACAGGCGGTGTTATTCATCCTTGGTATAATCTAGGGGGGATAAAGGTAGGTAACGCAAGTCCGAATGCTTATTGGAACGGTCAAGGGATCGTTAAGGGCACTTGGGAGTTTGTCGATGGCCGAAGCGTCGACATAAAGGCTGCTTTCCGTGTATATAGCAGTGTCTATCATTATTTCAAGGATCAAGAGCTGTTATTTGCCAAATCACGGTACGAGCGAGTAAGATCGTCAGCTACGCCGGAGCTGCAAGCTCAGATGCTGCGAGTATGCGGCTATGCGACAGATCCCCAATATGAGAATAAGATTATTGCGATTGTTAAACAATATAATTTGAAACTATACGATGGGATAATAGCTACCGAATCTACGACTGGGGTATTCAAAGATACGCCAACCGTTCCAATTCTTCATAATGGATTGGTAATCACCGTTGGATATAATTTATTAGGCACCGTCTGGGTACCCGCCCGTTCTCTTGGAGAAGTATTAGGTGCAACAATTGGTTGGACCGGTTCACAAGTATTGATCAATGGTAAAGAATTGGATACGAAGCTAGATATTCAAACAGGCTTTGTGAAGATAAAAGACTTAGCACTAGAATTGAACAAACAAGCTGTGTGGGAAGCAAAGACACGAACGGTAACGTTAAATGGATAAGCGACATCATTCTAATTACAGAAGATGCCGCTTTTTTAACGTTAATTATTTGCTTTTTCGTGAAGCTGCCCAAAATGCCAATATAATGAGTGGAATTAAGATGAACCAGGGAATGTTGATCGTACCTCCGACGATAAAGGCGAGTACGAACACGATGAATATTCCAATAATAATATAAAGACAACCTCTGCCGAACGTTTCCACGAGGACATCATCTCCTTTGGCTTTATCTGCAATGACAAGCTAATCATTACGTATCAATACATAAATAATTAACCCGAGTAAGGGGAAGTACAACAAAGCCAATAAGATGACAACGTTTCGCACCTCCTGAAAGCAATTTATTTCATTAGATACGAGATAATTCCAAATAAAGTTGCAGGAAGCTAGATTAAGGGCGAATTGTTACTCTGGTTCCGATAGGAACTAGCTGGGATAACGTGATAACATCTTCATTGTACATTCGGATACAACCTCGGGATACCAGATGTCCGATGCTTGATGGATCATTCGTACCGTGAATACCATAATGCGGCTTAGACAAGCCCATCCAGAAAGCGCCGAAGGGTCCGCCTGGTTGGGCTTGTTTGTTAATGATCGTAAATTCGCCTGTTGGTGTTGCTGTAACCATTCTGCCAATACCGACTGGGAATGAGCGAACAACAATATCAGCATCCAACAGGTGAAGCATTCGATCTGACAGATCGACGATGATGCGATAAGCAGGCATAGAATTACTCCTTTCATGATTTGATCCATTGCCAGCACAATCGACAGGTTAATGCGGTGTTATATAGCCATAGAACCTCTGACCGCCACCAGGGAAGCTGCCAATCCCGCCGAATTGATTCCCTAGTTGAATTAGATTGCTAGGAAATCCTTTAAAGGCCCCTAGAGCGCCAAGAGTACCGAGAAAACCGCCTGGTCCAGCTACAGAACCTCCGGCGAGACCACCAAGTGAGCTAAGCAGGTTGCCCATTCCACCATTGCTGCCCCCGCCAGCAAGCCCGCCAAGAGCACCTAGAAGATTACCTGTTCCACCCTTAGCGCCTCCGCCTGTAAGTCCTCCAAGAGCACCTAATAAATTAGTAGGACCGCCTTTGGCTCCTCCGCCTGTAAGTCCACCGAGAGCACCTAAAAAACTAACGGGACCACCTTTGGCACCACCACCAGCAAGCCCCCCGCCTAGAGCTCCGAGCAAGCTGCCGGGTCCGCCCTTCAATCCACTGTTGTTATTATTGCTGCCAGAATTTCCGTTGAAGCCAGCTTGGTAGGGTGGGAACCCGTTATAGGGAAAGCTTCCGAAGGGGTTGTTGAAGTTGTTCTGGTTGGGTGGGAGCCCGTTGTTCGGAAAGCTGCCGAAGGGATTGTTAAAGTTGTCCTGTTGGGGTTGGATACCGTTGTAGGGATAGCTGCCGTATGGATAGTTGAAGCTGCTCTGGTTGGAATGGAAATCGTAATAGGGAAGGGCGCCATACAGGTCCTTGAAGCCGCCTTGGTGCGGTTGAGGGAAAGGGTACGGCAGGGCTATAGGATTGGCTTCTTGGTTAAGTATTGGTGCTGTGAAAGTCATCAACGGATTCCTCCACCCTAACTTGATACATAGTAGTAACTTATGCTTTCTACAGGCGATAGGCTACTTCATGGATGAATTTTATATGGATGAAACAGCATTAAAATAACGGGGGACCTCATTGTCGAGCAGAGATGGATGAACCTGTTTAGAGTTAAAATAGGGGGAATGTTGGAATCTATTAATGTGTTGATCTACTGCTATAATCGTCCATACCAATCTATCAATTTGTAAATACAATATATTATTCTCATATTCAGGAGTTGATAGAATGAAAGGTAAAAAGACAACAGCAAAGAGAGTAGTGCGAACCAGTATGATGAAAAATAAACTAATCGCACTGCTCAAAAAAGAAGGCAGAGTGAAAGCAAGCAATACTACTGGAGGAAACAGAAGCCTTATTGCAAGAAGTACTGGTGTCATTAACAAAAGCAATACCGTTGTTATTGCACATACAGAAATTCTGAACCGCCGTTCCCAATCCATTAATGTCACTGTCATCGTTATTGACTGGGATTCCGGTTCTCCTGTCGTATTGTCGAGTACGAATCGGAACATTTCTGCCAACTCATTTAGCAGCTTCTCCACCAATGTCGCAAATGTTGATTTCCATTATGAAGTAGTTGTTGTACTTCCAACAACAAATAACGTTATCGTGAACAACTTCGGTACTACCGCTGGTTTTGTACCACAAGAAGGCAGTACTGTTCTGGACAGGGACTTAGTAACGATCCGGTTATAATGAGTGTTTAACTCAAATTATGTAAGGACGCTCATCACTGGGCGTCCTTGTTTGTGTTCACACAAGCAAATTGAATATCAACTTTAATTTAAAGATGAAGTCTGAGTTAATCTTTTCGCCTTTCTATGCAGCGGCCCATGAGTCATTGTTGGATACTTATAATCCACAAGTGATGATTAACCAACAACTTGTGCAATTTAATGGACCTCATCAACCGACGATTACAAATAATAGAGTGTATGTTCCAGTCGATTTTTTCGAGCATTCTTCTATTCAAGCGAATGTATTTGAACATATGAATGAAGGTGAAGTTTACTCAAGTTTGGGTAATCACAAGATACTTTTGTCTATTGATACAAATTGGGATTCTTATTTTTATTCAGTTGGTGAAGATGATCGGGATAATAAAATGGAAGGTAGTTGGTGGAATTCCCCACCATTTGTTCAGGGAAGCAAGTTAATGGTTCCATTAAGAATAATTGCTGAGCGATTAGGTGTTCAGGTGCAATGGAATACTGAGACTCAAACAGCTATGTTGTGTAAGGACGGCTATTCATACACAGATAACTTTTGGTAAATTACGTAGATAATGTAGCAAGCATAGAGGCTGCTGATTAAAATCGGCAGCCTTTTAGTTATTTTGTTTGGATACTAACCTAACCAGTAAAAGTGGGAGGTTGATCTTGAAACTTTTTCCAGCAAAAACTGTCTATATAAATATTGGAAAGTTATCATCACAAGCAAAGTAGGAGGTTGATTTACAATTGATATCGATTATCTGGTTCAGTTTGCTTGTTTTGTTGATCTTGTCTTACTTTGATCAGCGACAATCAATGGATATGAAAGCATGGTTAACGATCATCGGGACATATCTCATTTGTTGTTTTTATATTAATTTGTTTGGTTTGCTGATTCCAGTTGGTTTTATAATTGGATTGATTCATGTGAATAAAAAGAAAAAGTATTATTTATCTAAGGCGCTTATTTTCGGATTAGTTGCGGTTATAGTGCTTACCTACGCTCCTAAGATTGGCATCGGTCAAATTAAAGATCTATCCCAAATCAATCAATACTCAACGGAATTTAATGAAGTTCTAGCTGTATCTAATTTCACTTACAAGTCAGATATAACTAGTATTCTACAGACGACTGCTGACCATTTAATAGATAAAAGTCCTGATACCACTATACGAGCTGATGACCCTCATTTATTGTTCAGTATATGGATGATGAATCATCGGAATATTGCCATTAAAGATGTAGATTGGTTATGGTATAAATCTCCGCTCGAATTACATTACTATTGGCAGTCTGACCGTTCTAATGAAAATATAAGTTTGGAACATGTTATTTTCAATGATGTTGGATATTTAGGTGTATTTCAAAGGGTAGATGGAGAAAACTCTTATTATCTTAAGACCGTTATTGAATTCGATAGACTTAAAAGAGGTAATCCATTGATTCCCTAATCTTCGGAAGATCACGCTATTGTAGCATTCAGAGACAATCTAAATTTAAGCAACGAAAGCTAAATGATGGGTGGCAGCATTATGAAGAAGATTCTAATCTTAACTTGTACAATTGCTCTATTCCTTGTAGCCAATGCATGCAAGACCACGCATGAGGCATCCTCAGTGATAACCAGAACTGATCCGAATACGATCATTGCTGAAGCAGATATTGATTTTGATCAGAATGGTGAGTTGGAAAAGTTATATGTTCGTATCTTTACAGGAGAGTTGAAAGAAGAAACAGAACCTGGTCCATACATAGGCATCTATTATGAAGGTGTGTTTCGGTTGGAGTTGACAGCCAAGGACGGGACCATCTTGCATACTTTAGACTTGAATCCTACTTTCGGGAACGAATCGCTTATATTCCATGAGAATCGTGACTTTGATATTTTATTCGAGGATTACAATGATGATGGATACCCTGATTTTTCTATTGGACAATACCTGTCTTCGAATGGATTTACGTACAATCTATACTCACTTATGCCGGAGGGTATTACCCTGCTTCATCGTAATCTTTTTACTTCAGACGGAAGATACTCCATCCTATACGAAAAAACAGGCAATACCTCGTTTACCAACCAATATTACGATAGTGCAAAAGGGTCAGAAATGGAGACGCTTTTCACTTGGCAGGGCGATCGATTTGTTCGTACGGAATGTGAAGGCTGTGGATTATAACTATCAAAATTTATTAGTATGGGTTATTTTATAATCAAGGAGTGATTATTGTGGACATTATTAATAATCAGCAGTTCATTTCTTCAGAAGAGGAGCTTCGATCCCTGATTGGCTACCCGAGCGAAGTCGTTAAACAGAAGGATATTTCCTATATTGATGAGCATTGCAGAGATTTTATTGCCCGATCACCTTTCGTCTGTATATCAACCTCTGATTCAGAGGGCAAATGTGATGTATCCCCTAGAGGGGATAAGGCTGGTTTTATCCAGGTAGTTGATGACAAACATCTAGTAATTCCAGAACGTCCTGGAAATAAAAGAATGGACTCGTTGCGCAATATTTTATCAACCTCAGAAATTGGATTGGTGTTTCTAATACCTGGCCTGGGCGAAACTTTACGAATAAATGGCCGCGCTTATATAACGAAGGATAGCGATCTATTAAAGACAATGGCTGTGAACGGTAAGATTCCATTAGTAGGTATTGTAGTTGCCGTAGAAGAGTGTTTCATTCATTGTGCAAAAGCGTTCAGACGCTCGGGGCTTTGGGAGCCTGAATCCTGGCTCAATAATAATGAATTACCATCAGCGGCTGCAATTATTTCAGCGTATGCCAAGCTTGAGGGGATGACACCTGAGGTCATTGCTGTTAGGTTAGAAGAAGGCTACACCCAGCGACTTTATTAGTCGTTTGTTCATTATATTATTATATAAACCTACGGAGGTGTGATTATGAAAGCGTTATTTATCGGAGGTACAGGAACGATCAGTTCAGCTATAACCAAGCAGTTGTTAGAAAAAGGCTGCGAGCTATATCTTCTCAACAGGGGTACAAGAAATGAGGCTCTGCCTGCAGGTGCTAATCTGATTCAAGTAGATATTAATGATGAAGATAAAGTAGCTTCTCTTATTGAAAACTTGGAGTTCGATGTCATTGCGGATTTCATCGCCTTCGAACCAGTACAGTTGGAAAGAGATTATCGTCTATTTAAAGGTAAAACGAAGCAATTTATGTTTATTAGCTCGGCTTCTGCGTACCAAACTCCCTTATCGGATTATAGAATTACTGAAGGGACTCCACTGTCCAATCCCTATTGGGCGTATTCTCGAAACAAAATCGCTTGCGAAGATTATTTGATGAAGCAGTATCGTGAGAACGGATTTCCGATCACAATTGTTAGACCAAGTCATACTTATGATGAACGTTCTATTCCTCTTGGCGTACACGGCAGCAAGGGCTCTTGGCAGATTGCTAAGCGTATGCTAGAGAACAAGCCCGTGATCATTCATGGGGATGGTACATCGTTATGGACAATGACGCATAATAGTGACTTTGCCAAAGGCTTTATTGGTTTAATGGGCAATATTCATGCGATTGGTGAGTCCGTCCACATCACATCTGATGAGACAGTGACCTGGAATCAAATATACGAAGTCATTGCAGATGCTCTTGGAGTGCAGCTTAAAGCGGTCCATGTTTCATCTGAATTTCTGGATGCATGCAGCAAAGAGGATTATAGGGGTGGCTTGCTTGGAGATAAAGCAAACTCTGTCGTATTTGATAATTCCAAATTAAAGAGATTAGTTCCAGAATATGTTGCGACCACTCGACTTGATCAGGGGATCAAGCAAACTATTCAATACCTATTAGCTCATCCTGAGCATCAAACAGAAGACAAGGAATTCGATATTTGGTGTGATAAGGTCATTCATGCGTTAGATGTCGCAGTTAAGACAATAAATGAATAGGTTGCATAATAACACTCATAAATGATGGGCCATATTTAAGCTTCGAAACAAAACCAGGGGTATCCCATAAGGTTAATTACCTTTGGGATACCCCTGGTTTTGTATTGTTCGGGTTAACAGGGGATGGAGTAAGCTTTGTGGTTCCGAACCGGTAGCGCATCATAAATAAGAGAACTGGAGTCCTCTATATCAGTCTTATTATCATGAACGTCGCCAGCAATAAAAGAACGGAGTTCCGCTATATTTCTATAATCATTAGACACACGATCAATGAGGTAAATTAAAGGATCGTGCATCCGCTATTATAAAATATAGTGTGGTGCACTGACAATAGAGGAACAGAGTTTCTCTATTGTCGAAAGGGCTGTCTAAAAAGGTCAGAATTGACCTTAGGTCAGCACCATTTATCGTTTATTTCGTTTTAAATTCTGAACGTATTTCCTCGAAAGCTGTCTTCATTTAATCACTAGTTGTTGTAGAAACAAAGCCCCATTGTCAGAAGAAAATAAAGTATTAGACTGACAGTAACTGGCAGGTTTGCATGGTTCATCCCACTTTTTTTGTTTCAATAATTTAGATTATTTTGCATGATGAGGATAAAAAAGAGGTTATGCTGTGTTGGGATAAGAGAAGCACATTTCATTAAAGAAAAACTATACTTGCTTAAGGAAGGGGGGATTCCTGAATAAAGAACCCGGTCATGTAGACCAGGTTTGGTTATGCCTTCATAATATTTAACTGAGCATATCAGCTTTAATTTGTATTATTTTTGCACTCTAGGTTTTCCTTGGTCGTTCGGGTCGTTAGATCGTGACGGGCTATTCTTTGGGTTGTTTTTGTCTGGTTTGGATTTAGTACTCATTTCATAGTTCACCTCCTGTGTTATCACTGTAGTATTTCTCCAAACCGTTATTCTTATTAGAGTAATGTTGTATCTGTAATACGAGGCGTTGTGCCGGCCATCGCTTAGGCTACGTCCTCCTAATTATTAGCATTAAATTCTTTATCGCCGTCACCCTTAACGAGTACAATCGTTGCTTTTTCGCCTTCATTCTCAATTTCTTTAGACTCGTTTACTTTAGGATTTGAGAACTTTATCATCTGAAGTAATTTACAACAAAATAAGGGAAGGAATGATCTAATTCATTCCTTCCCCAGTCTTCACGATTATAACCTCATATCAATAACACTACCTAGATTCGGTTGAACACTTCGTTCCATCATAGCAAGCTGAAGAAGTGCTTGTTGTTGCATTTGATCCTGCGCCATTTTAAGTACACGAGTACTTACTTCCATAGATAAGCTGGTTTGACTCAGAGACATTGATAGTGATGAAACATCCATTGTGTAAAGTCACCTCCTTCTACTATTATCGAGAAAAATGACATAGTAGATTAGGATGCGATGAAAAAAGTTGGTTTAAGCTGCTTTTTTACGGAAGTAACCCATGACTTCAAGTGTTTGTGTAATATTAACGAAAGCATTAGGGTCTACTCTGCGAACAGCCTCTTTAACATCGAGAAGCTCATAGCGAGTGACAACGGTCATTAACATATCACGTGATTCACCTGAATAAGCGCCTGAAGAATTAATTCGTGTAATACCTCGTTGGTGAAGCTTAAATAATTCCGCCACCATCGGATCAATATGATCGGTAATAATGTAGAGTGTAACTTTCTCATGCTCGATATGAATAAAGTTAATGACTCTGCCGCAGATGTAAACACATATAGCCGAGGCTAAAGTAATATTCCAGTTATCATTGATATATCCGGCAGCCACAATTACTAAAGCGTTTAAATAAGTTACACTTGTGCCGATCGAGAAGCTGCGATACTTGCTAATTATTGCACCGAGTATATCAAAACCACCCGAAGATCCACCAACCTTGAAGGAAAATCCAGTTCCAATTCCTATAAGAACACCTGCATAAATGGCTGATAGAAGCGGGTCGGCAGCTACCATTTTAACAGGAATGAAATTCAGTGCTATTGTAGTTGTTGCTACTGATAGAAGAGAATAAATAATAAATTTACGTCCGATAAAAAACCATCCAGCAATAATTAAAGGTAAATTTAACGCGAAATAAAGGGTGCCCATACTAAGTGGAGTAAAGTAACTGATGATCATAGAAAAACCAGATACTCCTCCGGCTAATAGGATGTGCGGAATTAAGAAAATATTAAAGCCACATGCAATAATTAATGCTCCAATAACAACAACTAATACTTCAAGAAATCTTTTCAATGGTGTACCTTCCGTTCGCTAGTAGTGTAAGGACATTAAACTACCTCTCAAGAAATGAAGGAGGCTTGTTAAGTCAACTTTCTTATTCTACTTAATACTGTACACGACGTCTACAGCATAATATCCCAAAGCGATCAAAGGCGAGATCAGTATTCAAAAAAAGGGAAAATCCGATTTCAATTATCATCTTGTGCAAGATGTTCTAATACAACGATAGGTGCATAGGCTATATAAAACAAATAAATTTACTATTTGAAGAGGTAAATAATTGGTAGACATACATACTTATTCATAATATAATAACGATTAATTAAATGTCTTTGCTTAAACGGGCGAGAAAATGGAGAACCCTTTTGCAGAACATCATACCGCTATCGGTGTGTATTGTTTATGCTTAAGGGTTTTTTTGTTTTTCTCACAACAGACATTTCCTATCGCCCATCGTCTTACACCATAATAGGGAGGAATGATTATGGAACTTTTTTCTGTTGACGAACGAAGAAATTACTTGCGTAATATGGCTAGTCAACAGCGGGATTTACTTGTTATAGGCGGTGGAATTACTGGGGCTGGCATCGCTTGGGATGCCAGTGTGCGAGGGATGAATGTAGGCTTAGTGGAGATGAACGACTTTGCTTCAGGTACGAGCAGCCGCTCGACAAAGTTAATTCATGGCGGGCTTAGATATCTTAAACAAGGGGAGGTTAGACTTGTAAAGGAAGTTGGCTCTGAGCGGGCACTGTTACATAAGAGTACACCCTATTTGGTCGATCCGATTCCGATGCTGCTTCCGATTTATAAAAAAGGGACTTATGGTTATTTGGCAAGTATGTTTGGTTTGTATGTCTATGATTGGCTTGCCGGCGTCAAGCGAGGAGAACGACGTAAGATGTTCGGTAGAAAAGAAACAGAGAAGCTTGAGCCTTTGTTCAAAGCCGAGGGACTAAAAGGATCAGGTTATTATTATGAATATCGTACAGATGATGCTCGATTAACAATAGAAATTATGAAAAGCGCAAAGCTGCGAGGCGCATCGATTGCGAACTATGCCAAGGTGACCGACTTCATTTATAAGAATGGCAAGGTTACAGGTGTAAAGGTGGCTGACTTAATTAATGGGGAAAGCTACGATATTTATGCTAAAAAGATTGTTAATGCAGCGGGACCATGGGTCGATGAACTGCGGAAAATGGATAATTCTCTAACAGGAAAACATCTGCTGCTAACCAAAGGGGTACACCTCGTCGTTGATGCCAAGCGGTTGCCCATTCAACAGGCAGCTTACTTCGATGTACCTGGCGGCAGAATGATTTTCGTTATTCCTCGTGGCAAAAAGACCTATATCGGAACGACGGATACCGTATATAAAGGAGATCCGAGAGATCCGAAAATTAGTGCAGAAGATCGCGACTATCTGCTTAAAGCGATTAATAATGCCTTTCCCACTGTTCAATTGAAACATTCGGACATTGAATCGGGCTGGGTAGGGCTGCGCCCGCTTGTATACGAAGAAGGTAAAGGGCCTTCTGAAGTATCAAGGAAAGATGAAATGTTCGTATCTGAACAGGGATTAATAACAATTGCGGGTGGGAAGTTAACTGGATTTCGAAAAATGGCAGAGAAGGTTGTCAATTTAGTCTCAAGACAGCTCTTGAATGAGGAAGGAAGAGTATATCCACCTTGTACGACTAACCGTGAATGGATTAGTGGAGGAATTTCTCAAGCAGGGGAATCCTTTAAGGATAATAGAAAAAAATTGATTAAGATTGGTCAGACACTTGGACTTAGTGTGGAACAATCGCTAGATTTACTCTCTCGCTACGGTTCCAATACGGATGCCATATACCGTTATTTGATATCTGTGCAGGAGGATCAACTTCCCATTCAGGATAAACTACTTCGCGCAGAGGTGAGCTATTGTGTAAATAATGAAATGACCGTAACAGCATGTGACTTTTTTGTCAGAAGGACGGGTTGGTTATATTTTGATCGTAAGAAAACCGAAATTGTCTTAGAGTTCGTCTTGTTAGAGATGAGGGGGCTGCTTCATTGGAATCTTGAGGAGGTTGATCGACAACGTGAGTTAGTTAAAGAGCAAATTAAACTTGCAATAGGTGAGTAAACTATACAAATTAAAAAGATCTTGTCAAAATTGTGAAATGTGTGTACTATGAAGCTATTCTAATTAAATAGTGCGGGTAGAGATGATGAGAACCCTGTGCATTAAACACTTTCAGAAATTGAAAGCGGTTTCTGCATGGGGTTTTTAATGTCTTTATAACATCATACGAAATCCCGCACAATTCTAGTGAAAAGAGTTTTTTACAAAAAGGCTCTATTCTTAATCAGGTGTCACCGTCATTCCAATATAAAACTAACTTATCTTACAGGGGGAATTTAAGTGAAAAAGATTATTGTTTTATTGGCCATGTTCGCATTAATTATTTCTGCATGCAGTAGTAATGGGGGGGCTAACAATCCTGGTGCTAGTCAGAAACCCAGTGATAGCACGAAAGAAAGCGGTAAAGCGGTTGAGCTCGAATTTTATTTCCCGGTTGCAGTTGGTGGCCCAATTACCCAAATTATTGATAATTTAGCGAAAGACTTTGAGAAAGAAAACGAAAATATCAAAATTAAACCCATCTATGGCGGAAGCTATCAAGATACAGTGACGAAGGTCATGACTGCTGTACAAGGCAATAATGCACCAGACATTGCAGTTCTTCTATCAACTGACCTGTATTCACTTCTTACCATGGACGCACTGGAGGATTTAACCCCAAGATTCAACCAAGATTATTTTAGTGGCTTCTATGACGCCTTCATGGGCAATACCAAATCGGGTGATACCGTATGGAGTGTCCCGTTCCAACGCAGTACGATCGTGCTTTACTACAACAAAGATGCATTTAAGGCAGCGGGCTTAGACCCGGAGAAAGCACCGACAAATTGGACTGAAATGAGAGAATATGCAAGTAAATTAACGACTAAGGATGCAGGCGGCAATGTAACGCAATGGGGTATTGAGATCCCAAGTACGGGATATCAATACTGGATGCTGCAAGCGCTCTCTCTCCAAGGCGGAGACAACATTATGTCGGCTGATGGAAAACAAGTGTTTTTTAATCAACCGCATGTTGAAGAAGGTCTGCAAATGTATATGGACTTAGGTCAAAAAGATAAAGTTATGCCTGAAGGTATCATTGAATGGGCGACTGTTCCTTCCGACTTCATTAGCGGAAAAACAGCAATGATGTACCATACTACGGGTAACCTCACGAAGGTGAAGAATGAAGCAGCATTTGATTTCGGGGTAGCCTTCTTACCTGCTAACAAGCAATATGGTTCCCCAACAGGCGGCGGCAATCTATATGTGTTCAAGAATATTCCTGAAGAAAACAAACAAGCAGCAGTTAAGTTCATTGAATTCTTAACGAAGCCTGAGCGTGTAGCTCAATGGTCCATGGACACTGGATATGTAGGAACGACGAAAGCGGCTTATGAGACTGATATTTTAAAAGCGTATATAGACGGGTTCCCGCAGGCTGCTATAGCAAGAGATCAACTGGAGCATGCAAACAGTGAATTGTCCACCTATCAGAATGGGCAAGTTACGAAGCTATTTAATGATAATATTCAGGCTGCCTTACTAGGCCACCTAACCGCTAAGGAAGCACTGGAGAAATCACAAACACAGGCAGATGACATTCTTAAAGGCTTTAAGTAGGGATAACTTCATACAAATTAATTTAATTGGCTAGAGCCCATGAGAAGCCACGATTGCATACTTAAACTCTATCTATTAAATATGGGGTTAGTATGCAACGTGGTTTTTTCGTGTGAGCATCTTAGAAATGGGGTATTGCGTTGACTAAACGAAATTTAAGCTTGAGGGGCAAAATTAATTGGAAAGAAAATATGTTTGCTTACGCGCTGCTGTTTCCCTCTCTCATATTTCTTGCTATGTTTACCTTTTATCCAATTATTAAATCGATCTATTCAAGCTTTCTAAGCTCCTCCTTTCAGGACCCGACTTTCGTAGGAATCGATCAATATAAGCATGTATTTCAAGATGATGTCTTCTACAAGGTACTTACAAATAATGTGCTGCTAGCCATTGGCACCGTTCCACTCAGTATCATTTTAGCCATTTATTTCGCGATATGGGTGAATAACAAAACGAAGGGTACGGGGCTACTGAGGGCAGCGTTCTTCTATCCAACATTAATCCCGATGATTGCAATTGCGAACATTTGGCTGTTTATTTACACACCGGATTTTGGATTGCTTGATAAATTTTTAGGAGTATTCGGGGTTGATGGGGCAAGTTGGTTAGGCAGCTCGACATGGGTAATGGTTTCGATGATTATTATGCTGATCTGGAAAGAAGCTGGTTTTTTTATGCTTTTCTATTTAGCTGGACTGCAGAACTTACCGGGTGAGGTATATGAAGCAGCTAAGATAGAGGGAGCACGTCCTTTCCGAATATTCCGTACCATTACATTCCCATTACTAATGCCCACGACCTTATTTGTCATGGTTATTGCGACTACGAATGCATTTAAGATGGTAGATCATCTCTATATTATGACTAAAGGCGGACCTAATAATGCCAGCAATCTACTCCTATATCACATTTACGAGACAGCGTTCAGCTTTTGGGATATGGGCAAAGCATCCGTGCTAACGGTCGTTCTGCTAGTCATTCTACTTACGATATCTATCTTTAATTACGCATTCTTAGATAAGCGGATCCATTACTAGGAGGGGGAGTCATCACGTTATGAACAAAATCATAAACAGAATCATCATTTCTATTTTAGGGATTGTATTTCTCGTTCCGCTAGTATGGACTTTTGTTACATCCTTCACACCTTCGGTTGAAGTGATAACAAGAGCAAACCCATTTGCGATTAAAAACCCAACATTTCTCAATTACACTTCGGCGTGGGATACCATTCCGTTTCTACGATACTACTACAATACCATTATTATTGTAGTAGGAATCCTAGCCGTCCAATTGTTTACGGTGACTCTGGCTGCTTATGCCTTCGCTAGATTGAATTTTATCGGGCAAGGCTTCATATTCATTTTATTTCTAGTGCAAATCATGATCCCCCCAGATATTCTCATATTCCCGAACTATGCAATCATGAAGGAATTGGGATTAGTAGATTCCAAGCTGGCCATTATGCTGCCTTATTGGGCTTCAGCATTCGGTGTGTTTTTACTGCGACAAACGTTTAAGCAAATTCCGGTGGAATTGGATGATGCGACTAAGGTGGATGGCTGCAGATGGTATCAAACCTTATGGCATGTCTATTTACCATCAGCTAGACCGACTTTTGTAGCTTTTGGACTGATTTCCGTTAGTACTCACTGGAGCAATTTTATGTGGCCGCTCGTTGTCACGAACTCGGTTGAAGTACGTCCGTTAACTGTAGGGATCGCGATCTTTGCACAATCTTTCGAGACAGGTGCGCAGTGGGGAACCGTTACAGCAGCGACTATTCTTGTCATTACGCCATTGCTGGCAGCATTTTTCCTTTTCCAAAAACAGTTCGTAGAAAGCTTCATGCATTCAGGCATAAAGTAGGAGGTTCTTATATTGGAAATAATTTTAATGGGAACAGCATGTGCGTCAGCCGGGGTTGATCGAGACAATACGTATATCCTACTTCGTGAATTGGAGTCATGTACCTTAATTGATGTCGGTGGAAATCCATTAGGCAAGTTGAAAAAACTTGGAATCCCAACCAATCATATTAAACGATTATTATTTACCCATTTTCATAATGATCATATTTATGGATTGCCCTCATTATTATGGGGAATGTGGATTGATGGACGAACCGAGCCGCTCGATATTTATTGCACCGAGGTAAGAAGACAATGGTTGGAATATTGGCTTAGCTTAATGGAACTAGATCAATGGCCTTGTTTATTTGAGATCCGAATTACCTCATTTGACTGGGAAGTACCTTCGTTGATCTGGAGTAATGAAGAATGGTCCTTGTCTATATTTCCGGCGAAACATGGCCTCGTTCCTACAGTAGGAGTAGAGGTAATCTATCACGATAAAGTCGTTGTCTATTCTGCGGATACAGTTCTCAATCCTACGTTCAACCGATATGCGAAGATCGATCTGCTCATACATGAAGCAACGACAGCACGCAACGCGATGCCTTCACACAGCAGTTTAGAGGACATTGTGAGCTTTTATAATTTGGCTGTTATCGATAAGCTAGTTCTCGTTCATTTAATGGACCATGAGCCTTATGACGAGGTTTTGAATCAGCTGTCTTCTGATGTCCTCTCCAAAATAACAATAGGTCAAGATTTAATATCTATCAGCTTAGAATAAATGAGCAAAGAGAATAGGGGAGTGATATAGTGAAGCATTTTTCCGGTTATATTTTTGATTTGGATGGCACAATATACCTCGGAGACGAACTGATAGACGGAGCATTGGAAACGATACAATACTTGCAATCAGAAAATAAGAAGCTGCTTTTCTTAACCAATAAGACGATTGATTCACGAGCAAACTATGTTGACAAGCTCAATAGACTCGGTATTCGTGTAGAGCTTGAGAACTTATTAAACCCAGCTCTCGTTACGATTCATTATCTACAGGAGAATCATCCCGGAGCGAAGGTTTATATTATCGGTGAAGAAATATTAAGACAAGAGCTCGTCAGCAGTGGCATTAGATTAGCGAGCTCTCCTGAAGATACAGATGTTGTAGTCGTCTCTTGGGATCGGGATTTTCATTATGATCATCTTGACTTTGCCTATCAGTCTATTAAAAGAGGTGCGGCAGTCATAGCCACTCACCCAGACCGCACTTGTCCGATGCCTGGCGGGGATGTCCCAGATGTCGCTGGTATGATGGGAGCAATAGAAGGGACTACGGGTCAGAAAATAGCGGTAATTATGGGAAAACCCTCTATTCTGACAGCGACTACTGCATTGGACATATTGCAGCTTCGTGCGGATCAATGCTTGATGGTAGGAGATAGACTCGAAACAGATATTAGAATGGGGCGTGATGCGGGTATGAGTACAGGCTTAGTTCTAACAGGGATTACTAGACAAGCAGATGTTGATGCGACAGCTTATAAACCTTCCTATATTATGCAATCTGTATATGATATTCTAAAGGCTAACAATACAGATTAATCTGTTATTGATGCCAATTTAGAGGTGATAATGATGAAGCGAACAACAGGAAGCTTTGATAGACTTGATTATTGCTTGAAGCGTAAACCTATTATTACGTCTTTAGTCAATAAAGAGGAATTGCCGAACATTTTACAGTCTACTTCAAATATTGTGTTTATTCTGAAATCCGATATTATAGCGATTGAATCGATTGTGGAGCAAATAAGAGATGCAGGTAAGCTTTCCTTTATACACTTTGATTTAATTGATGGCATTGGTAAAGACAAGATGGGCGTCGCCTATATGGCGGAGAAAATTGGGATAGACGGTATTGTTTCAACTAAGAGTACGATTATTACAGAGGCGAAAAAATATGGACTGATGACTGTACAACGGTTGTTCGTATTCGATTCCGTCTCCCTTGATAATGGGATCAAAATGACGAAAGTATCCCAACCAGATGCGATTGAGGTTTTGCCAGGTATGGTTTGTTCGAGAATTATGAAGCGAATTCGCAGTGAAGTGGACGTTCCTGTTATAGCTGGCGGTTTGATGGTCGATCTTCATGATCTTGAGACCGCTCTAAACAATGGTGTAATTGGCATATCAACCTCGAGTAAAGAGCTTTGGTCTTGGCAGGATGCTAACGTTCAATAGTTTAACGATAGATAGCTGGATTATCTGAGTAAGTGCATTGGAGGACAACGGCTTATGTACAATATCGAAATAAGCGTAGAAACAATGATATTCCGATTACTATTAGCTGCGCTTTTGGGAGGCGTTATTGGCTGGGAAAGAGAGCGGAAAAATAAACAGGCAGGGTTGAAAACCCATCTGCTTGTTGCCGTAGGATCTGCGTTAATTATGTTGATTTCCATTTATGGGTTTGGTAATGAATTGTTGAACCATCCGAATGCGAGATTCGATCCCGCCCGGTTGGGCGCTCAAGTTGTTAGCGGTATAGGCTTCTTGGGAGCAGGAGCCATACTTAGACGATCTGATCATGTGATATCTGGTTTAACCACTGCAGCTACACTGTGGTTAGTAGCTGCTATTGGATTAAGTGTGGGTGCAGGATTTCACTGGCCAGCTGTTATAACCATTATTATCGTATTGGTTATCGTTTCGCTTATTAACAAATTGGAAAGCAAGCTTACTTTTTTCAAAAAATATGGCATTCTTAAAATTGTTATGCATGACCGTCCTCAAAGTGTAGATGATGTAACTTCATTGCTGCAAAAGGAAAATATGATTGTGGAACAAATGGCTATGAAGGAAGGCATAATTGACGGCAGCAGCCGAATTTCGATGGAGTTCAGAATTCATACAACCAAGCGCAAAGGAATGCTTAATTTATTTAATGAAATATGGACAATTAGTGGAGTGAAAGAAGTGTTCATTGATTGGAAGGAATAATGAATAGAGGCACCGATAGTTTATTAAACGGGAAATCTTTTTTATGCTAAAATAGGGATGGATTACATTACAGCTTATATACCACTCCTAAAAGGAAGTGAACAGTAGTGACCATCTTTATCAACCTAGCTCCCTATACGAAGAAAATGGATGATTGTGCAGAGCTTCTCGATCGATGGACTGGTGGAATTGAAATTATGATGGACGGCCCTAGCTGGAATGATCCTGTTGATTGGGACAAGGAATGCAAACGCTTCCTTGAATTCGATGGACCTTTAAGTGTTCATGGACCGATCTGGGAGTTGAATCTAGCATCGGCTCGATATCCATCCATTCGGCAATATTCTTATGAGGTCTACAAGGAAAGCTTGGAGTGGTGTGCACGAATGGGTGCCGAGCATATGGTCATTCATCCGAATCTATACTCTACGCCATTGTTTTCACGTGCTGCGTCACAGCAGTTCGCTAAGGAAAGCTTAAAGCGATTAGGCGAGGAAGCGCAAAGATTAAACGTAGTCTTAGCCGTAGAAAATATGGGTATGCATGAATACGCTCTTTTTGACCAAGAAGAATATTTGCACTTATTCGAAGAAATTACTACGGTATCCGCTCTTGTTGATGTGGGACATGCTCATGTTAATGGCTGGGATACGCCATCCTTAATTCGGGACTTAGGAGCAAGATTGGCAGCGGTGCATCTCCATGATAATGATGGGAGAGATGACCTTCACCAGCCAATTGGTCAGGGTACGATAGCGTGGGAATCAATCTGGTCAGCATTAAATAGTCTAAGTCATCCTTTTCGAGCTATATTAGAATATGGTGAGGGTACCTCGCTCGAAACTCTATTAGAACATGGAAGAGAGGTTCAACATAAGCTATCGATTGACAGGTGAATATAGTCATGCAAAACTATCTATTGTAAATACTAGGACCAATTGTTAAAGTATAGTTATTAATTGAATATTGAATTCGGGTAGAGAACTTGAGAACTCCCTTGCAGTAATTGTTTGTTTCCTTAATTGGAAGCGCTCTTACGCAATGGAGTTCTCTTTTTTTCTGACATAAGGAGGACCGCTTG
Source organism: Pristimantibacillus sp. (assembly GCA_048976605.1). Classification (GTDB taxonomy): domain Bacteria; phylum Bacillota; class Bacilli; order Paenibacillales; family Paenibacillaceae; genus Pristimantibacillus. The sequence goes on from JBHGUX010000067.1 coordinate 162,010, forward strand.
AATTATTGCAAGCAAGCTTTGTATGTACTCGACAATTGGAGGGTGATTAGAATATGAGGCAATCGCTTAGTGTAGTTAGCCGGGTCACGATTATGATGTTGGTCGTATTACTTGTATTGGGAACGATAGGGAACGGGCAATTTGGAATGATTTCAAAGGTTAGCGCGGACGAGGGGACGACGAGTGAACCAGGGCCAGATGCTGGAATGTTAACTGGAACGGTAACAACTATGCCTGATTTGATGGTCACTGAAGTAGTGATCAATTCATCTGGAACAGGTCAATTGTTCGAATATGTAGAAATTTATAATAATACGTCAGAGAGAATTAACTTGGATGGCTATCAACTGCAATATTTTACATCAAACTTTTCGAGCCCTGCAAACAGATGGACTATCTCAAATAAAAGTATCGAGGCCAAGAGTACAGTGGTGCTTTGGTTGAAAAAATTCTCTAATCCAAACAGCTTGTTAACGGAATTTAATAATAATTACGCTGTGAATTTAACCTCAGAGCAAGTATTTGAAGTGACGCTGACCACATCTGGTCAAGGATTATCAGATGGCGCTCGCCGTAAAGCGGGAATTGCTGATGCCAACGGTACTTTACTCAGCGCTGTGATTATCAATGATAGCCTAACGGACAGCGGCTTTATGGATGGCGCAGATGAGAACAAAGATAAAAGCGTCATTTACAAGTATGCTGGTGACATTGATATGGAGAAGATTGCCAATGGACAGCTGGCTACGCCTGGAACGCTGACAGCGGGTCAAGTCTTAGGACCGAATGCACCTACTGATCTATCCGTGACTGCTGGTGATCAGGCTGTTGATTTATCGTGGGCGTCGGACGATGCAGCTGTTGCAGGGTATAGCATCTATTATTATGCTGCTTCAGATCCAGATCGCATGATCACGAATATTCAAACGAACCATACATCCTATCATATCGATCAGTTGGTCAACTATACGGACTATGTCTTCTGGGTTATAGCTGTGAATTCGAATGGCGACCCATCCTCGGCTACGAATTTCGTCAAATCGATGCCTTCGGAAGTGGATGCCGGCCAAGCACCAGCAGTACCTGCAGGTTTAGCGGCGACGCCAGGAATCAATCGGATCACACTAAGCTGGACTGCGAATACGGAGTCAGACCTTGCGGGGTATAAAGTGTATGTGGATGGAGTCTTATATGCAACTTTGAGCACAACAGATACAGAAGCCAAAATTGGGGGATTGGTTAAGGGAACCGAATATAATCTTTCAGTTCTGGCATTTAATTTCTTAGGGCTTGAATCGGCTCAATCTGCATCCATTTCAGCACAACCAGCAGATAAATTCCCTGAGCTGCTCATTACCGAGATTGTGTCAGACACGGATAATTTCGCGAGCCTTGACGCATTTGAATATTTTGAAATTTACAATGCTAGTGAGGCACCCATTGATTTGCAAGGGTATAAGATAACTTCTGGTTGGAATCATGTTATTACAGATTCGTTGATCTTGGAGCCTAGTGAAGTTAAAGTGTTCTGGACCAGAAGGGCAGAGATCGCAGCACTCACTCAGGAAGGCTTTAATAGCTATTATTACTCCTCTTATGCAAGTAAACATCTTTCAGAGGACCAGATCTACATGATCGATGGTGTAAGTGGGTTAGTGAATGGCGGAAGTACATTAGTTATTGAAGATGCTGATGGTTTTGAGATCAGCAAAGCAGCCTATGCCTCAACAGATGTAGCTGCGGGTAAAAGTACAACTTTTAGCTACCCGAAAGATGGCAGCACTTCGATGGAGAAAATAGCTGGAAAGCAAAAAGCGATTCCCGGCTCACTCTTGAACGGACAAGCTCCACCGAAGACGAAGCAGCATCAACTGCTGCCACAAGCGCCAGCTAACGTACAAGCTATTGCTGGTAATGGTACAGTCACGTTGAGTTGGTCACCGAATAGTGAAACAGACATTTTTAAATACAATATTTACATGAACGATGTTCTCCAGCATTCCGTACCTGCATCACAACTAGAGTTCGTCGTTTACCAACTAACGGGAAATAGAAGCTATGGATTTGAAGTGACCGCAGTTGATCAATCGGATAATGAATCACTTAAATCGCCAGTGCAGACCGTCATACCGGGGCATCAACGGATCACGCAAGTAGAAAGAGCGATTAACCCTAAAGGCGCTAAGTATGAGGCATTGTGGGCGGTCAGCGAGGATGGTCCGATCATTCCGGGATTAGTGCAAGATCTGGTGCCGCAAGGCATTGCGCATTACGCGGACAAGGACTGGGTATTATCTGTTTATTATATGAACGATGGCAGACCGGGCATCATATCTGTGATTGATGGCAAAACCGATAATCTGATTAAGTCGGTCGTGCTGCTCCATGAGGATGGTACTCCTTATACCGGGCACGCAGGCGGTATCGTTATTAGCAAGAAGTACGCATGGATTTCATCCGAGAAATTTATGTACCAGATTGATTTGCAGGACCTGATTCAGGCTGAAGACAATGGGGAAATCCGATTTAGTGGCAGCATGCCTGTGGATCTCCAGGCTGGATTTGCGACCTATGATGACGGTGTGCTATGGGTTGGGGAATTCTATGAACCAACAGCTTATCCAACTGATGGAAGCCACCACCTGACAGGCCGTGATGGAAAGATGTACTATGCGTGGATGGAAGGCTTTAAGCTTGATAGTGAAACGGACATGGTTTCCTCCGAGAAGTGGGGTGGAAGCATGAGTAATCCAGCGCTGCCAGACTATGTTCTCGCGATCCGTGACAAAGTACAAGGGGCAGTCTTCTTAGGAGACAGTGTCATATTGAGTTCTTCTTATGGTCGGAATGCGGATAGCACATTGAGCAGTTACAATAGTCCATTGAATGACACACCGCATCGGACAGTTACGATTGGGCAGAATGATGTGCCGTTGTGGTTTCTTGATGATCAGGCAAAGAAAGAAATAAATGGAACACTGGCAATTGTCCCCATGTCGGAAGGGCTATTCGTTAGAGGTAAGTATTTGTATGTAGCGCTTGAATCGGGAGCTAACTATTACAGATATACAACAACCTATATCATGGATCGTATGGTGAAAATTAATTTGAATTTATGGGATCAAGGTATCAGTTTTCCTGAAGAGACACCAACACCTACTAATCCAGGGACTACAAACCCAGGAACAACGAATCCAGGGACAACAAGTCCAGTTGGAGGCAATGGAGGCACAGCGTCAACAGAAACTGGAATGACAGGGTTGAATGCGAGTGATCAACAAGCAGCTAATCAAGTTGTTGCGAAGAACGCCAATCAGTTGAATGCTACACTGAACCAGCTAGCTCCTGCGTTCGAATACAAGCCTAAAAAAGGCGATTCAGCTGTACAATCACCGTTATTAACGATCCCTATAAAGGGACAAATAGCCGGTATCCCTGTCGGTGTATATAAGCTTGAACAGGATGGAAGCCTTACCTATGCTGGAGGTAAACTGAACGGCGGTGTCGTAGAAGTTCGGCTGGAGGAAGCGGGCAAGTACGTTATTTTGGCCTACGACAAGACGTATTCTGATATTCCTGACTCTCATTGGGCATATGAAACAATTCGTACATTGAGTGCTACGAGAGTGATAGATGGAACAAGCATCACACAATTTAGTCCGTTGAAGAACGTGACGCGTGCTGAGTTTCTTACGATGATCGTTCGTGCACTTGGTCTAAAGGCGAATGGTAATGCCAGCTTTACCGATGTCAATGATAACGATTGGTTCGCAGGGGCAATGGCGGCTGCTGAAGAATCAGGCTTGCTTATTGGAACAGGTAATCATAAAGCCGCACCTAATGAAACCATAACGAGAGAGCAATTAGTCGTGTTACTCGTGAGAGCTTATGAGATTAAAACAAAAATGACGGTTGATCGAGCTGGTAATGTGCCTTTTAGCGATTTCAACCGTGTAAGCGAGTGGGCGCAGGAGGAGTTAACGGCAGCGTATGAACTAGATTTGGTTAGTGGTCATGGTGATGGTACGTTCGCCCCAATGGACATCACAACACGTTCAGAAGCAGCTCAAGCGATCTTTAACCTGTTGAATTTACTTTAAATGAAGGAGGGTCAACTCCCTTCTTCGTGTTGAATACCTGTAATGAGCTACGAAGGGCATCCAATTGGGTGCCCTTCAATTTCTATTTTCTTCCTGCCGGTTCAACTTATCAGGAGGCGGATCGCTAAATCGAAAAATGCTAATTGAATTGTTTTTTTATGGTAAAATTATAGTTGGTAAGCATCCTTCAAAAGTTAAGTGATTGCTTGAATGATGGGATAAGAAAATGAGTATTACTTTTGTGGTGAAGAAATTATAGTAATCTAAGGTGCGGGGAGGATATCCAGAATGCTTATTCACTAATGGGGGAGTTGTAATGAACACAAAACAAAGGAATATACTAAGAGGTTCAATCATTTTAAACATTGTATTAATAATAATAGTAGCTTGGGGATTTATCACGATTCATTTTGCAAAAGAACAACTATACATAACAGCCGTACAAAATAATCTTATTGAATTAGAAGGGTTAATCGGACATCAGCAAAAGAATAATTGGTCAGAACCTAATTTAGTTACCACTGAAGTAGGCGATATTTTAGAAGGTATTTATCTTAGCTTAAGTAATGGGAAATACACAAAGTCTATTTCTAAAGCTGATAAAAGAACCTTAGAAAAACTGTCTTCTAGTTTGAGGCAATACCCACATGATACTCTCTATAAATTTTCTGAATTAACTCAAGAGGATAAGAATAATTTCGAAGAATTACGAATGAATCTTCGAGAGGTTGGATTAGGATTGAATATTACAGTAGGCGATGATTTGGGTTCATTAATGAACGAAGCAAACGCACTAGTGGAATTAATCGGATATCCATTAAACCAATAGAAAGGGGATTTTAATCATGACACAATCATCAAATACTATTCCTAAAGCCGCCGTTCATGGAACAGCATCTGGGGTATTTTTTATGGCTTTTTTCGGTACTGCATGGGCATACACAGGAACAATGGGGCTGCAAGGCTGGGGGGATCCGTTGGTGATAGTTGGTGCACTTATCATAGGTTTGGCGCTGATCTTAGGTGGTGTTGTACTAGTACGTTCATCAAGAAATTTAACGAATCAGGTGTCAGAAGCAGATAGTGAGCGTTTTAAGCGTACTAAGAAATGGTTTCCGATTGTTTTCGCCGCAGAGGGTGTGGCTATTGCAGTCACAGTCGCCATATGTAACGCTACCGGACACACTGAACTGATACCTCTCCTAATAGCTATTATCGTAGGCGTTCATTTTTTTCCTTTGGCTCCTCTATTCCAAGTCAAACTTTATCATTATACAGGCGCATTGCTTTGTTTGCTTAGTTTAATTACGTGGCTGTTTGTGCCAGAGAAGATCATAATAGGTGAACATGAGATCATTACCTATATGTCTATTGTAGGTTTTGGATCTGCTCTCATTCTGTGGGGAACTGGTCTTGCGATATGGTTAATAGGCAAGAAGCTGCTAGTGATGTCCAGTCATAAGGGATTGAGTCTATAATTCATGCCCGTATCTTCAAAGTTATAGCGGTGTCTAAATATCAGAATATTTACACAGAACATATGTTCTGATATCATTAAAGGGATATTACGAGATAAAAAGGATGGATCCCTATGAACGCTATCGAGATTATCAGATTGAATTTTGAAGAGGTTAGACGAAGAAGCATTAAAGTATGGGAAAGCATTCCTGAGGAACATCTGGATTGGAAACCAGACACTGATGCCCTGAGTGTGAAAGAAATGATCCGACATGTATTGGATGGAGAACATTATTACCATCTTGCGTTGCTTAATAAAGGAAGCTTACCTACTTATGATTCGCCATTTGACCATCGAACTTTTACGACTGTAAAAGATGAATTGGCTTTTGCTCAACACTATCGACAACAATTTATAGAAACGGTTCTTTCATTTTCTGAAGAAGACTTATCTAATGTTGAGATCGATAGAAGTAATGTGGGATACACCCGTAGTCTAGGTGATATGTTAATGAGAATTGCTTACCATGAATCTATTCACACCGGTCAGTTATTGGACTATATGAGGACAGCAGCAATAGAGCGACCAAATATATGGGACTAATGTTATCAAAGCCAATATTGACAAATATAATGAACGTGAGATTTCAAAACTTCATGACGGAGGTATTTTATGCTAACCATGTTTCATTATAATTGGATAGTCAGAGAAGAATGGTATCAATGGTGTGAAGACATCCCTTATGAAGAATTGATTCGTCATCGAACAGGTGGTGTTGGCAGCATATTGGAAACGCTGTTCCACATTATTGATATGGAGTGGAGCTGGGTCCGCTTCTTGGAAGAGAAGCCAGACTATCAGGAAAATTTCGAGGAATATAATACTATAGATAAGATGAGACTTTTGGATAAAAAATTCAAGCTAGAGGTTGAGGAATTCCTTAACGCATGGGATGATACGATGGAAGCGCGGCCTTATTATAATAAACAAGCAGATGACAGTATTGTTGTAGAAACCTGGGGTGGAGTAATGCGTCATATGATTGCCCACGAAATTCATCATATGGGCCAATTGTCGGTATGGGCGAGAGAGATTGGTAAGACACCTGTGTCCGCAAATGTTATAGGTAAGCGACTTATTTGGCCTTAGTTAACCGCAATTTAATAACGATAATAATGGAAAAAGGCTACCGCAAGTATTAAAGCGGTAGCTTTTTATATTAAGTAGTCAAAAATAAAAGTGAAGGAACTAGTTGTTAATGGACAAGACTAAACAATAAATTACTTTAATGTTCTGCTTGATAGGGATTTCCTACGAAATTAATCATTCGATGAATTGAAGATTGAATTTTGTTGTTTTGCAGAACGCAAAAGACCCATGGAATGGGCCTTTTGTGAAAGTACTATTTGGAGGAGTTCCTTATAATCTGCATATGTGGAGGCATGAGGTTCCGTCTGTTTCTTAGTAGCCTTTACCGTGGCCGCTGCCGACTCCGCCGACATGGTTTCCACCGTATCCCGTACCTACACCACCGACATTGTTCCCACCAAAAATACCACAGCTACAAGCGATAATCACCAACAAAATAAATAGCACGAGAATTATCCCAATGTTAGATCCACCAACTAATCCTGACATTTTCACAGCACCTCCTGCATTTTGACTACTCAATAACCTATGTGCTGGTGCTGATATTTGACTGGGTATTTACCGGGGGCGTATTAACTTTTCGATTTGTTTTTGATTACTGCTTTATAAGTGTTCGAAAATTTACGTTGTCTGTATTACTATTAGAGTTTATAAATCCTATAACGCCTGTCCTACAAAATCTTTAAACACAAAAAATCGGACGCCCCTTTCGGAGCGTCCTTTCATGGGAGAGGAGAAACCGGACGAAGATCTTATGGGGAAACGTAAGTCTTCTCCGCGGTTGTCTACGACATCTTCCGACGTCGATGAGTTTATCTTGTCCGCTTTGTGGGTGATTATACATATTGCACCAAAAAAAATGAGATTTGTCTTAGCATTTGACTTAAGGGCGTCTTTTTCTGTCAATATAAAGTATGGTACGATAAGCGGGACAGTTAGACGAAAGGGGCAATTGCAGTGAGAGTCATTGCGGGCGCAGCAAAAGGCCGCACGCTGAAGGCGGTTCCCGGCATGAATACACGGCCTACAACCGATAAAGTGAAGGAAGCAATATTCAGTATGATCGGACCGTTCTTCGATGGGGGCGTGGCGTTGGATTTATTCGCCGGCACCGGAGGGCTCGGTATTGAGGCTTGGAGTAGAGGCATAGAGCGGACGATCTTTATCGACCGAGACAAAATAAGCATCGACATCATTCGATTAAATACGGAAGCGGCTGGAATGGGGCGGCATGCGGAAATATATCGTAACGAAGCGGAACGCGCGATTAAGCTTTTGGAAAAACGCGGAATAGTTTTCTCCCTTGTATTTTTAGATCCGCCATATCGAATGACGGAAATGGATGATTTGATGACCGATCTGGCACAGCGTTCTATGCTGGAGGATGGCGCGATTATCGTTGTGGAGCATGATGCTTCCCATGTGTATCCTGAGCAGTTGAACCATTTTGCACAAATAAAGAACACAAAGTATGGAGACACGGCAGTGTCCATTTATCGATACCTGCCTAATGACAGCATTGATGGAGGCAACAATGATGCAAACGAATGAGAAATTACGTGTAGCTGTATACCCTGGGAGTTTTGATCCCCCTACATATGGACATCTGGACATTATTCGTCGTTCGGCGAAGCAATTTGATCATTTAATCGTGGCTGTGCTCAACAATACGAGCAAAAAGCCGCTATTTACTGTAGAGGAACGTAAAGATATGCTTGCTGAAGTGACAAGCGATATTCCGAACGTATCGATCGACAGCTTCCGTGACTTGTTAGTTCGTTACATGAAATCTCGTAATGCGAATGTCATCGTTCGAGGTATTCGTTCGGTTACTGATTTCGAATATGAGCTGACACTAGCCTCAACGAATCAACATTTGGATGACGAGATTGACACCATCTTTATGATGACGAATCCCAAGTACTCTTATTTGAGCTCAAGCATTGTGAAGGAAATTGCCCAATTCAATGGTCCGGTTTCGGAGCTGGTTCCACCTGCTATCGACAAGAGACTTCAAGAAAAGTTTAAAGCAAAAAAACTTTAAGTTGGAGTGTCGTTTAGTTGAAGCGGACCTTATTTGCTGTTTAAGATTTTTTTTTTACGGACACTACAGACCTTATTTCAGTAATTCCATGTGTTTATGTTATATTTCGGGCTAATAAGAGCTTGTGAGTTTATTTCTTGGAGTAAGAAGTGAAGCGGGAGCGGCGAATCGGCGGTTTCAAAAACAGCAGTGTCATCAATGCGATGGTTAAGATGACAGCTATGCTAATCGCAAGCGGCCATAGTGAAGGTAAGTCAAGGGCAGTAAGTGATGGCGGTTGAGACGCGGGCTGAAGCGTAATTTCATCCTCAGGCAATAGGGCGGGATACGAGCCTGACGCTGAAAAAGGCAATAGTGCGAGCACCGCTTGCGCAGGCTTCCACAGCATTAAGCCGAAAAAGGCGGCGTGGAATGCATGAAGCAATCTCGCACCTATGAAGGGGAGCAGCTTCAAATCCGTGCCTGAGATGGAATAGCCAGCTTGAAGGATGCCGCTAATGCTGCTCCAAGCCAAGACGGCAGCTACAGCAGCGGCGGTGAATGCTGGATTGCTGTTAGGTCCCTGCCATACGGCAGCAGCATAAGCTCCAATATGGCTCTCTAGAAGGGCTGGCAAAGCAAGGCTAAGCCAATTGTCCGAAACAAAGAGTTGAAGCAGTGGTTGTGCAAGTCGGGCGACAACAGCGGCGAATATCATAAATCCGCCAATAACCATTAGTTTCTGTACACTAGTTGAAACAGCTTCGCCTAACAGCTTTCCGAAACCGCGCCCGTCCTTCTCACGTCCGATGGTGATGGCTGTGCCAGCTTGAACCAATAGACTTTGTTTAGGTTCATGAGCACTGGTGTTTTTCGAATTGCTTTGTTTCTTACTAGTATCGTTTTTCTGCAATAATGTCAAGGCAGTTGAGGTCCATAATGCAGACAACCACACAATTGCGACGATATATACGCCAAGCTCCGGTCGATGAAGGAAGCCTGCACCGACTACGACGATTATAAATAATGGATTAGGCATATGAGAGAGGGCCAGCAATCGCTGTCCCTCTTGCTTCGTTAAGGCTCCGCTGCGGCGAAGAGCTGCCGTCGTATCCGATCCAGCAGAGTAACCAGACATCCATCCGAATAGAATGGGTATTATGGCTTCGCCCGGCAGCTTGAACAGTTTCCGCATGATAGGCTGCAGAAGAACGCCGAGTCCATGTACGAGACCAAACGCAGCAATGATTTCGAATAGGACTAAGAATGGTAGCAAGCCGGGAAAGACGATGTTCCACCATATCGTTAATCCCTGCAATGAGGCTTGGAAGGCTTCGTCAGGCTGGCGAATGACAGCGATGACGAGCGTGATTGAGAGGAAGCCTAACAGAATCGTACGTGCCATGCATCTATCAACTCCAATTGCAATCAGTATAGGACAACCAACGGATTATAGATTGTACGCTCGTTAGGGCTTGTATAGACCTGATAGATTTATTTGTAGAGGAGGGGGAGAAGGTTGGATACTACTCGTAAAAATAATACGAAAAGGCTGGTCCTTATCATAGCAGCAACAGCTTTATTTATGTGGGCTTTACTTTACGCACCGACCCCTTTTGTTATTTATGAGCCGGGGCTAGCTGCATTAACCAAGCCTATGGTTTCCATTGGTTCAGACGAAGACAAGCAAGGTTCATCTAATGAGACTGCTTCGGCTGAGGGAGCGTTCTTACTGACAACAATCCAGCTGTCGGATACAAATTTATGGCGAGCCATTGCTTCTTCTTGGGACTCCAATAAGGATATTTATAATAAAAAAGATATCTTCCGAGGTTATAGTGAGCAAGAATATATGGATCGATCAACCGTTATTATGCTTGGCTCACAAAATAATGCAATTGAAGCAGCTTATCGCTACATGAAAGTTGCTTATCAGCATAATCCTGAGTCTGTCGCAGTATCTGACTCTATTGGATCGAATAATGAACTTCAAGCAGGTGATACGATAGTTAGCGTGGAAGATACTGAGACAATAAGAAGTTTAGAAGATATGGTGAGAGCACTCAGCCATAAACAAACAGGTGATTCAGCAGCTATTGTCGTGGAAAGAAACGGGGCTCCCATTGAGATTGTGGTCACTCTGGGAGAATTTGAAGGGATACTTAATAAAGAGCAGCTTAAGTCTGCTTTTGCTGGTATTGTTTGGAGTGAGCTTCAAAGTCTGCAGCCTGATGATTCTAGCTTGCGACTTTCCATAAATGCTGGAGTGATTGGCGGACCATCAGCTGGTCTGATGTTCGCGCTACAATCTATTGACTTATTGAATGAGAAAGAATTAACGGAAGGCATGCGTGTCGCGGGAACTGGTACGATTGAACCGGATGGAACTGTTGGTGCCATTGGAGGAATTGCTTATAAAATTGTTGCTGCTGATGCAGCAGGAGCGCAGCTATTCCTCGCACCGACAGCCAATTACAAAGAAGCAGCTAAGAAAGCAGCGGCTATCGGCAGTAAAATGCGAGTCTTAAGCGTCGCGACCTTGAACGAGGCGGTTGCGGCTGTTGCTGAACAAGCTACTTCGAATACTTCAAAATAGGTGGAGTTTCACAGCATAATAGGCTTTTCGGTAAAATCACGGAATAAGGCAGCAGCCGAGGCTTGACCAGGTTGAGCAAGCATGTAGGCAGCCGAAGCCTGTGTATCTAATTCCAGGTAGCGAAAGTTCTCAGATGCTCTTGCTGCACTGAGCAATACAGGCAGCTTAGCATTAGTGCGCATCTTGCGAAGCAATTGCCTTCCTTTATCCGTAAAGCCTAGCACCCGAATATATTCAATACCTGAGGCGAGCTTCGCTGCGGTGAAATCTTCTTTAGTGTGATTGAGCAAAATAGAGAGCAGTGCCCGCTGCAGCTTTGTTCGAGTATAACGTTTGGTCTTTAGAGCTTCTAGGAGCGGCTCAAATGCGATGCCGTGCAGCTTAGGGAGCGAGTTGAGTAGACGATGCTCCAGTCCTTCTGATACGTCACGCAGGCTGGCTAGTTGTCCGGCGGGACGAGTCAGGACGTTATGGAATAATGGATGGATGAAGTCCCCCCAACTAACGGGACTTCTGCCTGCTTGCCATTCCCGCTCCATGACAGAATAGGTGGAGGCAGGTACGTAAGGCTGACTGCCTTGTAATTGACGTTGATCCAGCAATAGCTTGCGGATAGCAGTGGCGCTTGCAATGGCTTGATCTGTGACGGTGGTCTGACCATATTCCGACTTTTCACGGCGAATCGTGAAGGGCTCCATACGGCCGCCGATGCGCTCTAGTGCCAGCAAATAATGCAATCCTAATGTATGATTCGGCATAGCAAATGGGAAAGCTGCTGCCTCAAGATGGCCTGTCGAAGCCAAATATGACGCGACAGCTGAGCTATAAGCACTTGGATAACTGACACCGGTAGCGAGCGTTTCTTTCAGCAGTTGCTGAAAAACTGGGGGCTCATCTGCCATAACACGAGCAGCTTCCTGCAAAGCTGCAAGCTCGCCGCTTTCAGTGCCGAAGCAAAATGAATCTACAACGCCTGTTGCTTCTAATAGGGAAACCGCACCGTAAGCGAACCATTCCGCAGCCTGGGTGGCGTAAGCTGTTGGCAGTTCAATGACAAGATCACAGCCCCCGCGGAGAGCGGTTTCAGTTCTCGACCATTTGTCCATGACAGCTGGCTCGCCGCGTTGAAGAAAATTTCCGCTCATAACAGCGACTACGGTGTCAGATCCCGATATTTTTAAGGATTGCTGCAAATGATATTGATGACCGTTGTGAAATGGGTTATACTCAACAATTAGTCCTACTGTTCGCATGACCAAGCTCCTTGCTTCAATGGATATATGTCCCATCATAGCACAGTGAGATGTAACTATTCATCGAATAACGGATGGATATATGAGAAAACGTGTGAAAATGTTGACAAAACCCTGTTCGAATAGATATAATAATTTTTGTTTGTCTGGAGTGATCAAGGTGGAGTTTCATGTAAAAGAAACCATGTCCAAAGGGTTAAAGACAACGGTCGACGAAACGATCGATGTATCTTCCCTGTTCCAAGGACGCAACGATGTCATTAACACGGGTCCGCTCCATGTGTCGCTTCAAGTGACAGGGAACGAAGGTGCAATTACCGTCAATGGCAACTTAACTATTGATTGGGAACTCGCATGCTCCCGTTGCCTTGAACCGGTCAAAGAGCACACGATAATTCCTTTCTTCGAGCAGTTCGAACCCGCATCCGAATCGGATAAGGAAGTAGGCTACGAGAAAGAAGGAGACGTCATTGCGGTGAAGGAAGAAAGTTTGGATTTGAAGCCTTATGTGGAAGAAGCGCTTCAGCTCCATATGCCTTTTGCTCCACTATGCAGTGACGATTGCAAAGGTCTTTGTCAAACATGCGGACAGAACTTAAATGACCACAAATGCGGCTGCTCCACGGATCGTATTGATCCAAGGCTTGCAGTGCTCAAAGATTTGTTCAAAGAACAATAAGGCAACATTGGAACCATTCATTCTGTGAAGGAGGTGGGAAACATGGCAGTACCTCAAAGAAGAACATCCAAAACTCGCCGCGACAAACGTCGTACGCACTTTAAACTTGCAGTACCGGGTATGGTAAAATGCGAGCAATGCGGAGAGCTCAAATTGGGCCACCACGTATGTAAAGTTTGCGGATATTACAAAACAAAAGAGATTATCTCGCAATAATCTCAGGGTTTTCCCACAATAGCACTTCATTGCGATGAGGTGCTATTTTTTATATACTAGTTTAGTACCAGGTGATAATATCAGCCATCATTCTAATAGGCTCAAGCACACCGTTCGATATTGAAAAATATAAGTGCTCCCGTTAGGTGACACTTTACTTATAATTTCTTATGTTTTAAAACGAAGAACGAGTCACTATAATGTAAAGGTGGTGCCAACGATCGAACGAATACCCAAAAGGCAGCGGCATCAGTTGCTCGCCCGATTAATCGATGAAAATCCGTTTATGACGGACAGAGAACTCACTCGCCATTTGAAAGTAAGCATCCAGACGATTCGTTTAGATCGAATGGAGCTCGGTATTCCCGAGTTGCGTGAGCGAATGAAGCTAATGGCTGAACGCTCATATGATTCGGTACAGTCACTGCCTCTGCATGAGGTGATAGGTGATATTGTCGATCTGCAGTTGGATAAAAGCGGAATTTCGATATTTGAAATAAGTGAAGAGCATGTTTTCTCGCGAACAGGCATTGCCCGTGGACATCATGTTTTTGCCCAAGCAAATTCACTGGCGGTTGCTGTTATAGATGATAAAATCGCACTGACGGTCACGGCGGACATCCGTTTCATTAGACCGGTAAAGCTTGGCGAGAAATGTATCGCGAAAGCTTACGTTCGCTCGATTTCTGGAGAACGGCATAAAGCGAAGGTAGAATTGTTTACTTATGTTGGCGATGAAATGGTGTTTCAAGGGAACTTTGTCATTTACCGGTCCGCGGGGGACACGGATAATGAAGGAGGAGACGGACATGATGAGGATCGCCATTGATGCAATGGGAGGCGACCATGCCCCAGGGCAGATTGTCCAAGGGGCACTAGAGGCTGCAATGGAATATCCGGACACGGAAATCCTTCTTGTAGGAGATACGGCGGTCATTGAACCGTTGTTGAAGGGACAGAAGCCGGCTAATGTGTTGATATGCCATGCGGATGAAGTAATCGGTCCAGATGATGAGCCAGTAAAAGCTGTTCGTCGAAAAAAAGGTGCATCCATGGTTGTTGCGGGGCAACTCGTACGTGAAAAACGTGCAGACGCCATGCTATCCGCTGGTAATACTGGAGCGTTAATGACAACGGGATTGCTCGTAGTTGGCCGCATGGAGGGAATTGAGCGTCCTGCCCTTGTTACGATGCTGCCGACAATGGATGATGTTGGTGTGTTAGCTCTTGATTTGGGTGCAAATATGGATGCGAAGCCCGAGCATCTCCTTCAATACGCAATTATGGGCAGTATATATCGCTCTAAAGTGTTTGGAATGGAAAAACCACGGGTAGGCTTACTTAACGTTGGCACCGAGGCGAAGAAGGGCAACGAGTTGACTAAAGCTGCTTATGAGATGCTTGAGAACGCTCCGATAAATTTTATCGGGAATGTGGAAGCTCGTGACGTGCTTCATCGCAATTGCGATGTTCTTATCTGTGACGGCTTTGCAGGCAATATTTTGCTCAAAGCAATGGAAGGTACAGCTGGGGCTTTGTTCTCGACATTGAAGGAAGCATTCGGCAGCTCCTTACTTACGAAGGTTGCCGCTGCAATAATGATGCCTAAACTACGCCAGCTGAAGAAGAAAATGGACTATAAAGAGCATGGCGGGGCTCCGCTTCTTGGACTTAACGGGCTCGTAGTCAAATGTCATGGTTCATCTGATGTCGTTGCAGTCAAGAACGCTGTACGACAAGCACGCATAGCGATTCAAGCTAACTTAACGGAATCGATTGCTGTGGAAATTAGCGGGAAATGAGTGTGTACAAGTGAATTTAAATCCAGTAGGAATTATTGGCACGGGCAAATACGTTCCCGACCGAATTTTATCCAATAAAGATTTAGAACAAATGGTGGAAACGAATGACGAATGGATCGTCACTCGTACGGGAATTAGCGAACGTAGAATAGCTGCTCCTGAGCAAGCGACATCTGATCTAGCACTAGAAGCTTCGCTGAGAGCGATCGCGTCTGCTGGACTGACAGTGGAAGATATCGATCTCATTATCGTAGCGACAATCACCCCAGATATGTTCTTCCCTTCGACAGCTTGTTTGCTGCAAGAGAAGCTTGGTGCTAAACGTGCAGCAGCATTTGATTTATCTGCAGCTTGCTCGGGCTTTATTTATGGTTTGGCGACTGCATCGAGCATGATCGCTAGCGGTATGTACAAGCATGTTCTAGTGGTAGGTGCTGAAACCTTGTCGCGAATTACCGATTACACAGATCGCAACACTTGCATTCTGTTCGGTGATGGTGCGGGCGCTGTTGTCCTTGGACAAGTAGCAGAAGGCCGTGGATTCCGTTCGTTCGAGCTTGGCGCCGATGGCGCTGGAGGAGATCTGCTTAAAGTAAGCGGCGGCGGATCACGAATTCCTGCTACAGAGGAAAGTGTCTCTTCGAAGCAGCATTACATCCATATGGCAGGGAATGATGTTTTCAAGTTTGCCGTGCGTATTATGGGTAGCGCAGCTGAAGAAGCTTTGAAAAAAGCGGGTGTGAATAAAGAAGATATTGATTTGCTTATTCCACACCAAGCAAATATTCGAATCATCCAATCTGCGGTTAATCGTCTAGATCTTCCTGCTGAGAAATGTATGATCAACTTGAATAACTACGGCAATATGTCGGCAGCTTCTATTCCTGTTGCTTTGGCTGAAGCAGCTGAGCAGGGGCGTATGAACGAAGGCGATTGTATCGTACTTGTAGGTTTTGGCGGTGGTCTCACTTGGGGCGCATCCGTACTGATCTGGTAATGTAGGAGGATAATACGTGAGTAAAACAGCATTTGTATTTCCCGGTCAAGGTGCTCAAGCAGTTGGCATGGGTAAAGATGTATATGAGGCATTTGATCATTCGCGTACGATATTTGCAGAAGCGGATGAGGCACTTGGTTTTGAGCTAAGCGACATTATATTTAATGGACCAGATGATATGTTGAAACAGACTGCTAATACACAGCCGGCTTTGCTGACGGTTAGTGTTGCGCTCTTGGAAGCATTGAAAGATTCAGGTCTTAAGCCTGATTATGTTGCAGGTCATAGCCTAGGTGAATATAGCGCTCTCGTAGCTGCAGGCGTGTTGTCATTCGCTGATGCGGTTCGTACGGTTCGTGCACGCGGACAGTTTATGGAGCAAGCAGTACCAGACGGCTTAGGCGCAATGGCAGCCGTATTAGGCGCGGAGCGTGATGTATTAGCTGGGTTATGCGCAAGCATTACGGCGGAAGGTCATGCGGTAGAGCTAGCTAACGTTAACTGTCCGGGACAAATTGTCGTATCTGGTACTGCTGAAGGTGTACAAGCAGTAGTGGAGCGCGGTAAGGAAGCGGCAGGCGCTAAGCGGGTAATTCCGCTTGATGTGAGCGGGCCTTTCCACTCTTCATTGATGAAGCCTGCAGCAGAGCGCCTTGGCGGGGTGCTGGAGAGCTTGTCGATGGCTGATGCGTCCGTTCCCGTTGTAGCGAATGTTACAGCTAATGCGGTAACTGAAGCTTCCGCTATTCGCGAATTGCTTGTTGAACAAGTGTATTCTCCCGTACTATGGGAGGATAGCGTTCGCTACTTGATCGAACAAGGTGTAGATACTTTTGTTGAAATTGGATCAGGTACGGTTCTTGCCGGTTTGATCAAGAAAATCGACAAAAACGTTCGCGTGATTTCGATCAACAGCCTCGCTGCACTTGAATCACTACAAGTAAACTAGGCTAATGCTTACGAAGTAGTTTTGCTTCGCAAAACTTTAGGTCTATGCTTACGAAGTAGTTTTACTACGTAAAACTTTAGGAGGTGACAACATGTTTGCCAATCTCGAAGGAAAAAAAGCGCTTGTAACAGGTGCTTCACGTGGAATCGGTAGAGCAATTGCAGTAGCACTTGCGGAAGCTGGTGCTGATGTTGCTATTAATTATTCCGGCAGCGAGGCAGCAGCGGCGGAAACGGCGCAAGCTGTAGAAGCTTTCGGTCGCCGTGCAATTGTGTTGAAAGCGAATGTCGGTAAAGTCGATGAATTTGAAGCGATGGTGAAGGATGTCATCGAGCAATTTGGCTCGATCGATATTTTAGTGAATAATGCCGGCATTACAAGAGATAATCTAATTATGCGTATGAAGGAAGAAGAATTTGACCAAGTTATTGAGACGAACTTGAAAGGTGTTTTCAACGGGATCAAAGCGGTGACGCGCCCAATGATGAAACAACGCTCAGGTCGGATCATTAATATTTCTTCAGTAGTAGGTGTGCTGGGTAATCCTGGACAAGCGAACTATGTAGCTGCGAAAGCAGGCGTTATTGGTCTAACCAAAGCGAGTGCTCGTGAACTAGCTTCACGCGGTATTACAGTTAATTGCATTGCTCCTGGATTTATTCAAACGGAAATGACGGACAAGCTGCCAGATGAAATGAAGGAAGCTTTGGCGGGACAAATCCCTCTGGCGCGTCTTGGCGCTCCTGAGGACATCGCTGCCGCGGTGCGGTTCCTAGCTTCTGATTCCGCATCGTATATGACTGGACAAACTGTCCATGTCGACGGTGGCATGTACATGTAAGATTGTGGATATGTGCTTTTCAAGGGAATTAAAACGGTTACGTATGGCATTTTACTTTTAATTCTCGTATAATACCTAGGAGGAGGTGAACCGGATGTCCGAAGTAGTAGAACGTGTAAAACGTATCGTCATCGACAGACTTGGCGTAGACGAAGCGGAAGTTACGCTTGAAGCTTCCTTTAAAGATGACCTCGGCGCTGACTCTCTTGACGTCGTTGAATTGGTCATGGAGCTAGAAGACGAGTTTGATATGGAAATCTCTGATGAAGATGCAGAGACCATCACCACTGTGGGAGAAGTTGTTAAATACATACAATCTCATACGTAAAGATGTTAGTCCCGTTGTAACAAACGGGACTTCTCTCCATCATCTGTCTTCAACTAAGGAAAGCTATCATCATGACATTATGAATGAGCTTGTAGGCTTTTTATATATAGTAAGATGTTGAACTTGCGCATCTATATTGCAGTCCGTAGAGGTGAATCGAATGAAACAAAGAGTTGTCGTAACCGGCATGGGGGTCATTACCTCGCTCGGCACGGAATTAGATCAGTTCTGGAACAATTTGCTGGAAGGCAAATCGGGTATATCACATATCGATGCTTTTGATGTAAGTGAATATCCAACTCAAATTGCTGCAGAAGTTAAAGGCTTCAATCCTGAGGATTATAACTTAGATAGAAAAGAAGCACGTCGCATGGACCGTTTTGTCCAATTCGCGGCCGTTGCCAGCTTGGCAGCTGTAAAAGATGCCGGTCTGGAAATTGGCGTGAATGCGGATCCCGAGAGTGTAGGAGTTATGGTTGGTTCAGGTATTGGCGGTCTTGGTACATGGGAAGATCAACATAATATATTGCTTGAAAAAGGACCGAAAAGAGTAAGCCCATTCTTCATTCCTATGATGATCGCAAACATGGCCTCTGGCCAAGTATCGATGCTGACAGGTGCGAAGGGCCCTAATAGTACCGCTGTAACGGCGTGTGCAACAGGGACGCATTCCATAGGTGATTCATACAAAATGATTCAACGTGGCGATGCTGAAGTAATGATCTGCGGAGGAGCGGAAGCTACCATCCGCCCGACAGGTTTAGCGGGTTTTTGCTCGATGAGAGCCATGTCGGTTCGTAATGACGAGCCTGCGAAAGCAAGCCGCCCTTTCGATACTGATCGTGATGGGTTTGTTATGGGAGAAGGCGCTGGCGTTCTTATCCTTGAATCACTTGAGCATGCACAGAAGCGCGGAGCCCGCATTTATGCGGAAGTGATTGGTTACGGGATGAGCGGTGATGCTCATCATATGACGGAACCAGATCCGGACGGCGCAGCTCGTTGTATGATTAAAGCCATTAAAGATGCTGGAATAGCGCCTGAAGAGATCGACTATATTAATGCGCATGGCACGTCCACTCCTGTTGGTGATCGCTCCGAGACGATTGCTATTAAGAAAGCTTTAGGGGATCATGCGTATAAATTAGCTGTTAGCTCTACGAAGTCGATGACTGGGCATTTGCTTGGAGCGGCTGGCGGCGTTGAAGCGGTAATCTTAGGTTTAACGCTTCAAAACGGGATTATCATACCAACTATTAACTTGGATAATCAAGATCCGGAATGTGACTTGGATTATGTGCCTAACCAACCGCGTAAAGCGGATGTGCGCGTTGCACTGTCCAACTCATTCGGCTTTGGTGGCCATAATGCGTCGATCTTGATGAAAGTCTATGAAGCGTGATTCGTTTATCGAGCTGCAGACTCGTCTGCAGCTGCGCTTTAAACAACAGAAGCTGCTGAAGCAAGCATTCACGCATACCTCGTATGTGAACGAGCACAAACATGGAACGATCGAACATAATGAACGATTAGAATTTCTCGGCGATGCCGTGCTCCAGTTGCTTGTTTCAGAATATTTGTTTACAGCTTACCCACAACGGCCTGAAGGTGAACTTACTCGGATGCGTGCATCTGTCGTCTGTGAACCTTCACTAGCTCAATTCGCAGAACGCCTGGATTTGGGCTCGCATGTTCTCTTGGGACGAGGCGAAGAACAGCTTGGAGGAAGACAAAGGCAAGCATTGCTAGCCGATTTGTTCGAAGCTTTTGTCGGTGCGCTATTCTTGGATGCTGGCATTGAGCGGACGCGAGCCTTTTTGGAGGCGCATATGTTCCCCAACATTGTGTCGAATGATTATGGCTTGCTCGTGAAGGATTTCAAATCCAAGCTGCAAGAACGAGCCCAGCATCATGGACTTGGCGCAGTTGAATATCGGATTACCGAAGAACGTGGCCCTGCTCATGACCGTGAGTTTGTCGTTGAGGTATACCTCGGCGAAACCTCATGCGGAAGCGGCAGCGGCAGAACGAAGAAGGAAGCCGAGCAACGTGCTGCAGCGGAAGCGTGGCAAAAGCTCTCTCAGGAGTAGTTGTATGAAGAACCAGTCGGATTTGTCCGACTGGTTCTTTTTTCGTTAGCCAATTAGGGTGCTATAGTTTTTGAGGCAGTGAGTTGACTCCGTTTGTTGCTTAACGATATGGCAGAGTGTAAAAGAGGGCGCATACACTTGTAAAAGAGAAGCCTAGCAATACCCCACATCGTTAAACTCTTACAAAACAGCAAAAACAGGTGGGTTTGAGAGAAAATGAGGCTGCTTAACGTTCTGGCAGAGTGTATAGGTTACGAATTCATGTGTAAAAAAGGAGCTTAACGATGTCCCATATCGTAAAGTTCTCTCTAAACGGCCGAATCAGATTGGTTTGAGATGAATGAAGCTTTGTTACGATGACATAGAACAAAGGAGCAAGCCACGTAGGCTTGCTCCTTGTTATTCTAATTCGCAGTTGCGTATTACCGTGAAATCTTTTGATCTTAGAGAGTGTCATTTATTTTCGTATTAGGTTTCGGGTGACGAAGGGTAGTAAACCTTTTGCGAAGCAACGGGGTGATGAAATGGTCTAGGCCGTAGCGACCACCGTTTGCTCCAGCGATGAATACGATAATACCTAGAAGCATCAGCCAAGGGTTGGTGCTTACTGTACCTGCGAACATGAACATAAAGTTCATCATTAGTCCAAAGAAAGCTGCAGTGGCAGTTAAAGCTCCGAGTATTAATCCTAAACCGACAAGAAATTCACCGAGTGGAATCATAATATTAATAATTTTCACATTAGGTAAGGCGAAATGTTCTAAAAATGCCGTGAAGGTTGGATAAACCAGCTCGCCAGTTGCTTTGTCCATAACCGGATTGTTGACTGCATTGCCCAGATAAGCTTCTGCGCTGAATCCATCAGTTAGCTTGTGATAACCTGCGTTTAACCATTCCCACCCTACTACTATACGGATAACTGTTACGATTGCAGCGGCCCATTTGTTCTCTCTCCACCATGTGGTCATCTTAACCGACTCCTTTTTCTTATGTCTGATCTTATTATAGGAATACATTGGTTTTAATAATGTGATTTAGTTCACATTCCAACGTTTATATATGTCAAAATGGTTAACGATTGCCTGTTAGTTATGTTACAATAAGCGATGAGGTGAAAGCCAAGTCATGTTCCTGAAACGGATAGAATTAGCAGGGTTTAAATCATTTGCCGATAAAACGGAAATGGAATTCGTTACCGGCATAACCGCGGTTGTTGGACCAAACGGCAGCGGTAAAAGTAATATTTCCGACGGCATCCGCTGGGTGCTCGGAGAACAAAGTGCGAAGAGCTTGCGCGGTGGCAAGATGGAAGATATTATTTTCGCCGGCAGTGATGCTCGTAAAGCGGTTAATTATGGTGAAGTTTCGCTTACGCTCGATAACTCGGACGGAGCATTGCCGCTTGAGTATAACGAGGTTACGGTAACTCGTCGTGTACATCGTAGTGGCGACAGCGAATATATGATCAACAAGCAGTCTTGCAGACTGAAGGATATAACCGAGTTGTTCATGGATACGGGGATAGGGAAAGAAGCCTATTCCATTATTGGACAAGGTCGAATAGAAGAAATTCTAAGTACTCGTTCGGAAGATAGAAGGGGTATTTTTGAAGAGGCATCAGGTATTGTAAAATATAAATCACGCAAACGCGAAGCGCAGAAAAAGCTTGAGGATACCGAGAACAATCTACTTCGTATCAACGATCTAGTGACTGAACTAGAGGATCAGGTTGGACCTCTGCGTGAGCAGTCCGAGAAAGCTATCCATTACAAGCAATTACGTGAGCAACTGAAAACGCAAGAAATATCGATGTACGTACATAATATCGAGAATGTGCATGGATCATGGTCTGAGGCGAATACTCGACTCGATCGTTTGAAGAAGGAGCAGCTTGAGGTTTCAACTGTTGTAAGCAAGCATGATGCTCATTTGGAGAAGGATCGTCAAGTGTTGAGAGAGTTGGAAGATGCGCTCGATACTTTGCATGAAGCGATGTTGCAATATAGTGAAGAGTACGAGAAATGCGAAGGCTACGGAGAAGTGTTGAAGGAACGAAAACGTAACCTTGAACAGAATAAGCAACAACTCGAGGAGTCGAGTATTGCACAGGATGAACGAATAGCGGCACTAACGAAAGAAGAAGCTGAATTTCGTAGTCGCGCTGCTGCACTTGAACTTCGGCTTGCTGATTTGAAGGTCAAGTTAGCTGAAGAAGAGGATAATCTTATAGGTGTTGCTGGGGGAACGGCTGTCGATGCCGAGGAAACTCTGAAGGGCGAGTTGCTAGAGGTGCTTAGCAACATGGCTCAACTGCGCAACGAAATTCGTTACGCGGGACAGCAGCATGAAGCAGTACAACGGCGAATGGAGCGTCTTTCTGATGAGGAAGCGAAATGGTCAGAGCAGCATCAGAAATTAGCCGCTCGCAAAGCCGAACTGCAAAAGCAATTGGAAGCGATTTTGAAAATGATCGATTCTACTCGCAATAAGTATATAGATGAAGCAGAGAAAACGAAAGAAATCGGACAGTATGTGGAAGATGCGACTGCTGCCATTCGTAAGTGGGAGCAAAAGCTGGAATCACAGATTTCTCGTCGTGATACGATGAAGGAAATGCAAGACGCACTGGACGGATTTATGCAAGGTGTTCGTGAAGTGTTGAAAGCTTCTCGTCGTTCTTCAGGTGGAATTAGCGGTGTACATGGAGCTGTTGCTGAGCTAGTTCGTGTGCCTGAGCGAATCGAAACAGCTGTAGAAACCGCTCTCGGCGGCTCTTTGCAGCATATCGTCATGGAAGATGAAAAGTCAGCTCGAATAGCGATTGCCTTCTTGAAGCAACGCCAGCTCGGTCGTGCAACCTTCTTGCCGCTTGACGTCATACGAGGACGGCATGTACAGGATCATGACAAACGTCTTGCATCCGAGGTGGAAGGATTTATTGGCGTTGCTGCTGAGCTTGTATCTTCAGATGCGAAGTATGAAGCGATCGTTAACAGCTTGCTTGGTAATGTCCTATTAGCAGAAACACTAGAACAAGCGAACAGGATTGCATCCAAATGCCAATACCGTTACCGGGTTGTTACTTTGGAAGGCGATGTCGTTAATGCGGGCGGTTCGATGACAGGGGGCAGTTTGCAGAAAAAAGGAGCAAGCTTGCTAGGTCGTCAACGCCAGATTGAAACGCTAGATAAAGAAATCAAAGAAGCTCAGGTTACTATAACTCAACTGCGGGACAAGCTTAGTGATTTGCGCAAGGAGCTATCCATCCGCTCGCAGAAGATGGAAGAGCTGCGTGCAACTTCTGAGCAAAGCCGAATCGAAGAGCAGCAAATACGCGCAGAACTCCAGCAGCTGCAGAACGAAGCGAAGCATTTAGGCGAGCAGGAGCAACTGTTCTCTGCTGATCGCAGCAGTCATCTAGCCGAGCAACAAAATATGCAAGCGACGACAGAAGCGGCTGCATTGCGGTTGGAGCAGCTAACTGTAGATGAAGCAAGATTACAGGAAGCAATAAAAATTGCCGAAGACCGTCGTAAAGCAAGTGAGACGGCTAAGGAAGAGCTTCAAGGGCAATTAACTGACTTGAAAATCGCTGTTGCCAAAACAGACCAAGAAAAGCAATCCTTCGAGGACCAAGCTGCTCGAGTACGTGCTGATATCCAAAGAGCGAAGCAAGAGCTTAACGGTTTCCGTTCGTTGTTAAAGCAGCAGGAAGAGGAAATGGAACGTCATCATGTGGAGACCGTTTCTCAAATCGAACAGCTTAATCATTTGCGTCTGAAGAAGCAAGAATGTGCGGAACAGACCGACCTTAAACGATCGGCTCGTGCGGAAGGCACCCGTAATCTCGAACAAGGCGAGAGTGAAACGAAGGAACAACGCTTGCAGCTTCGAAATATTGACGAACAATTGCGTCAAACCGAGATTGCCGCGAACAGGCTGGATGTAGAACTGGATAATCTGCTCCGCAAGCTGAGTGAGGAATATGAGCTGAGCTTCGAGCTAGCCAAAGAGATGTATCCAGTACCGGAGGACGTTGTAGGTACACAAAATGCTGTGCGTGATTTGAAACGACAAATTACTGCCTTGGGTGATGTGAACTTAGGGGCAATTGAAGAATACGATCGCGTGAAGGAACGGTTTGAGTTTTTGACTGAGCAAAAGGATGACTTGGTTGAAGCTAAAACTACATTATATGAAGTTATTCGCGAGATGGACGATGAGATGTCCAAACGGTTCAAGACGACATTCGAAGCGATACGGAAACATTTTGTCGTCGTATTCGCGAAGTTGTTCGGCGGCGGAAGAGCTGATCTAGTGCTTGTTGAACCTGATCGGGTACTCGATACGGGTATTGACATCGTGGCACAGCCACCAGGTAAAAAGCTGCAAAACTTGCAGTTATTATCCGGCGGTGAGCGGGCATTGACTGCAATTGCTTTGCTGTTTGCTATTTTGCAAGTGAAACCAGTACCTTTCTGTGTGCTCGATGAAGTTGAAGCTGCCTTGGATGAGGCGAACGTGTCTCGATTCGCTCAGTATTTGCGCGAATTCTCGGACTTGACGCAATTTATCGTCGTAACACACCGTAAAGGAACAATGGAAGAAGCGGATGTGCTGTACGGTGTAACGATGGAAGAAGGCGGCGTCTCTAAACTAGTCTCGGTTCGTTTGGAAGAGGAAGATAGATACGGCGGCGAAGACGAAGACGAGGATCAAGCAACCGC
Organism: Pristimantibacillus sp.; assembly: GCA_048976605.1. Taxonomy (GTDB): domain Bacteria; phylum Bacillota; class Bacilli; order Paenibacillales; family Paenibacillaceae; genus Pristimantibacillus. The sequence continues at coordinate 187,219 of JBHGUX010000067.1, forward strand.
ATAATAAGTTGAAATTACAGCTAAGAAGTGGGATTTTGCGAAGCAAAACCGAAGCCGATGCTTACGAAGTGGTTTTGCTACGCAAAACCTAAGCCCATGCTTACGAAGTAGGTTTTGCTACGTAAAACCTAAGTCCATGCTTACGAAGTAGGTTTTGCTACGCAAAACCTAAGCCCATGCTTACCAAGTAGGT
>JBHGUX010000068.1:0-66505 GCA_048976605.1 Pristimantibacillus sp.
GGCTGAGCCTGGCGGCGCCAGCGCCAGGCCATGGCCGCAGCCGCGCGAGCTTGCGGCTGCGCTGGCCGCACAGGCCGGGCGGCTTCGCCCGCCGGCCGCCACGGCAGAGGCAGCAGCGGCTAAGCCTGCTGCCTCACTCACAACGGCGCGCGTGCTAACGCCGCAGCCGCCGCAGCCCAAAGGCGCGGGCACAGCCGCCGCACCTGCAAGCCCGCTCGCATCGCGCTTCGATCCGCGAGCGCTCATTATCGCGTATCTGCTAATCGCATCCGCGATATTGCTGCAGAGCAGCTGGGGCGGCATCGCTGCCGCTGCTGTCATCATCGCCGCAGCGCTATATCCGATGCGGTCACAAATAAGGCCCTGGATAAAAGTCATCCGGGCCTATATCATCCTTATTGCCGTCGTCACATTCATCGCGGGCCTCCATATTCAGCCGCTCTCGTTCGATTACGAGCAAGCGCTGCAAACAGCAGTCCGCTTTAGCGGTCTACTGCTGGCGATGCTTCTAGGCCTGCCGTTGTTCGCCTTAGTTACGCCTTTACGCGTCCAACGCGCATTAGAGCAAACCTTTGGCTGGCTAAGCCGCTTCCATGTGCCAGTCGCTTCCTTCGCATTAACAGTGACGCTTATATTCCGATTCATCCCTCTGTTAGCTGAAGAATGGGGGAGGTTCGCCAAGATCGCCCATGCTCGCGGCAAGGCCGTAACGCCAGCTGGTTCGCTGCCGATATCAATGCTGCCCGCAGCAGTTATTCCTTATATTCGCTCGTTATTGCGGATGGCGGAGCAAATGGCTGATGCTCTGGAAGCGAGAGGCATCGGCAATCCGAATGTGAAGCCGACAAGAGGGTTTCGGCTTCGATTCAGTCGTATAGACGGTCTGCTAATGGCTCTGTCTATTCTTGCTTCTGCATTACTGTATTATTGTGCAGCTGTATGGTAGCCTTCTTGTTGCTGTTTGCGCTTTCGGTCGTTCCTGTGCCATACGACACATAAACCAACTGCAATAAAACCGAGCATGCCGCCAAAAGCAAATCCGCTGTTCAATCCCCAGCTTTCGTTCAGCCAGCCAGCTAGAAAAGGACCGGAGAACATTCCTACCGCGTATACCGCTTGATACAGCCCCATTGCGGTAGCGCGTCCGGAAGGTTCAACATCTCGTATTGCGAGTCCTAGCAGCAATGGAATATGCAGACCTTGGGCGAAGCCATTAATAGCTTGAGTCATAATAAGCACTCCCATAGAAGATACATAACAAATCGCGATCGTGCATAGGGTGCTGAAGAGGAAGCCGATTCCAATGGTGAACCAAATGCCGAACTTAGGCGCGAACCATTTGGCTGTAAATAACGAAGCAATGGCATGGGGCAGCATAAATGCGAATACGAGAGCCGTCATTTCCAATCCGTTCGCCCCAAGTGCTTCAGCTTTTAAGGGGGTGAATCCAAACATCGTAATGAACAGCACGCCATGTGCGAGTACCGATAAAAGAGAAACTTGCAGCAATGTTCTCGTTCGTATGACATCACGAACCTTTGCCAGGGAAATACCTGCGCGTTCATGCTGAGCGTCAGTCGACTCCTTAAGCTTAAAGGCAAACAGCAACCCAACAGCTGCTAAGACGGCACCTATGAGAAAGGGAGCAGCTGCACCAAGTGTTTGATCAGCCCAGCCGCTTATGAGCATGCCGATCATTTGCCCCATCACTGTCATTACACTAATATGACCCATCGCTTTAGTGACATCTGAAGCATCGTAGTAATTAGCATACGCATACATAACCGTGAAAGCAACCCAGGTGGATGCACATAGACCAGCCATTGCTCTTCCGGCAAGCGGCCATAACCAATATCCAGGGATGAGGAACAGAAGACAGCTCATACATGCGGCAATCATGCCGATGAGAATAAACGGCTTTCGTATTCCAAGCCGATCAGATGTCATGCCAAGTGGAAAGCGGATTAGCATTTGGATAAACCCATAACTGCCCAGCACAATCCCTATCAACTGAAGCGACAGACCGCGAGAGCTTAAGTACGGAGATAAGGTAGGAACATACACATACATAGAAGTCCAGAATAATAACGTTACTACGGTAAATAAAAGTCGTTGTGCGCGTTTTGTTTGCCACATTCCAATTCCCCTCCAAAGTCTACTTTATAGGAGGTGCTGACTGCTGTCACGCTTCATTTGAAGCGGAAGAGAAACTTTTGAACAATGGGAATCGTATAAATGTATGAAATGTTAATGATTTCTAATTTGGTGCTAGGGGTGTTTTGTTTGAACGAACAAAAGTCCAAGCGGAAAAACTGGAAGCGAGAGCTGCGGGAATGGATTCTATCGCTAACATTTGCAATCATCGTTGCGTTTTTATTTCAAAATTATGTATATGCACAATCTGAGGTTCGGAACATCTCGATGCAAAATACACTGGTAGCCGGGCAACGGCTGATCGAAGACAAATGGTCCTACCGATTTAAACATCCGAAACGCGGGGACATCGTAATCATTAGCGGACCGGAAAGTAAAGTCCGATTGGTGAAAAGAATCGTTGGATTGCCTGGTGATCAGATCGATATACGTGAAGGTAAAGTTTATCTTAATGAAGAACTCATTAATGAACCTTATGTCAAAGGTCAAACCTTATCCGGAGGCATTGCATTTCCCTATAAGGTTGAGCAGGGACAGTTGTTCGTAATGGGCGATAATCGTGAGCATAGTCAAGATAGTCGTGTTCTCGGTCCGATCGCGATGTCCAGTATCGAGGGTAAAGTCGTTTATCGTATTTGGCCTATTGCCAAGTTCGGCACCATAGAGTAATTTGCTACATAAGAAAGGGGATTGAAATGCCTTTTACTTTATCTCATCCATTATACGCTGCCCCACTTCGAAAGGTAGTTCCAGCTTTAAGCATGACCGGTCTTGTACTCGGCAGCATGGCACCAGACATGGAGTATTTTGTCGCTATGCAATCATTCCGATCAGTCGGTCATTCGGTGGCCGGCTTTTTTGTTTTGGGCTTGCCTCTATGTATGGCAATTGCTTTTATTTATCACCGTCTCATCGTCCCAACTCTTCCGGTATTTATGCCCTCACTGGGAGGGGTGGATCGTTTTATTCACGATCTAAGTACAAGTAAAGCTTCCACTAACAAGTCTATTACCCGTATCTCGATGTTTATTTTAAGCTGCTTCATTGGTTTTTTAACTCATATTTTTGTGGATAGCTGGACGCATCGCTATGGTTGGTTTGCCGAACGTATTCCTTTTATGCAGCAGCATATTGGACCGTATGGTGTTTACTACGTCCTTCAATTATCACTCTCTCTTCTTGGGGCAGTTATTCCTGCTATATGGTTAATGTGGAGGTGGATCAGCTGGCATCGCCATCAATCCAGAACATCTCCGAAGTTAGACTATTCACTGTCTGACAAAAGGACAGTATGGGGAAGCATGTTCATATTTGGCACGCTGTTGCTCTTAGGCAAAGTTATCGCAGCCCCAGATCCGCTGTTTCTCAATATGTGGGTAGTTGCACCATTTACAGCTGCTTTATTCGGCTTATTCGTAGCATCGATGTTATTCCAAGCGAAGCAAAATGGTCGGCTGCGGAGCACGGTAAACATGTTAGTCTGTATGCTGATCCTAATTGAAGGAAGCACGTTGTTGCGGCAATTCTATGGTGTAGAGTTGTGGTCATGGATCGTCTATACTTGGTTGTTGTCCTTAATTCTAGCAGCATCAGTTATAGTGGCGGCTGGACAGAAAAAGATTACCGCCTTAATCATTAACGATGTTAATAATTAATCTTATTAATTGATGAGTGTAAGGAATTTGTAATAATTTGTTCAATACCCGTTTATATTTGCAGGTTAAGATAAACGATAGTAGCATCGACTATGAACGAAGGCGTGATACGGTTGTCCATTCGAAGAAGGCTTTATCTATCTTACATGGCGATGGTTGTCGTACCCTTCATTGCTATTACTGCATTCGTGCTCCTTATTTTTTATACCATTGGCATGGAGGATGTAAGAGACTACATGAAGGAAGAGGGGAACGTCGGCTACTTACAATCATTTGTGATTGGTGAAATGGACTATGTGCTGCGCAATGAACCATCCAAAATCGAGAATCCTGACTATATGCAGGAATTAGGCGAGAAGATGGGAGCAGCGAAGTCAGGGTTCATCATTATACACGATAACGAGGTACAGACTGTATCTTCCTATCTCGACAAAGTAGCGCATAATGAAGATTGGCTTAAGCTATCAAGCTCACCATCAGCTAAGGTTACCTTTAACCAGTACAGGTTCGAAATGAGGACATTGGATTTCAAGTATGAGGATGGCAGTCAAGGAAGAGCACTATGGCTAGCTAGGTATGACTCGGTACCGATCTATTGGAGACCCATATTCTTTATTGTGATGCTCATCTTCACCGGTTTGACAAGTATGCTGCTGACTTATTTTGTATCTCGCAGCATCATTAAGCCAATCCAGTCACTTAAGACATCTGCCTTATACATGAAAGAAGGCGATTTGACTCATCCGGTTAAAGCAACTACTAAAGGTGAACTTGGACAGCTTAGTATTACTCTTGAGGAAATGAGGGTAAGGCTTAAACAATCCATTGATCAAAGTCTGCAATATGAGGAAAACCGCAAGATGCTTTTATCGCATATTTCGCATGACTTGAAGACGCCAATCGCGGCGATCAAAGGTTATGTAGAAGGCATCCATGATGGAATCGCAAATACGGACGAAATGCGTGACCGTTATATGAGCACAATTTATCGTAAAACCTCCGATATGGATCGACTTATTGATGAGCTGTTTCTTTTTTCAAAGTTGGATATGCAAAAAGTAGCTTTTGATTTCAAGGTGATTGATTTACATCGTTATTTGCATCATTTCCTAGAGGAACAAAAGTTTGATATGGAGAAAGCGGATATTAATCTTATATTCCCTGAAGAGCAATCTGCCGATACACCACTCTTAATAGCTGCTGACCCTGAAAAATTAGGTCGGGTTCTAACCAATATTTTGAACAATAGTGTCAAATATATGGGACAACTGCCTAACGTCTCCAACCATACGATCACCGTAACAGTTGAAGCAAGAGAGCGAGACGTTGTAATCGCATTGGAAGACACTGGACCCGGTATTGATGCTGAGGATTTACCGTATATTTTCGATGGATTCTATCGAGCGGAGCAGTCGCGTAATTCGGAAACGGGAGGAAGTGGTCTTGGTTTGGCAATTGTGAAACAAATTATAGAAGGGCATGGAGGACAAGTCTGGGCAGAAGAAGTCACATACGGTGGATCTAGATTTTGTCTATTGCTGCCTAGGTCTGAGTCAGCTAGATTGGTGGACGATCATGAAAAGCATTCTAATTATTGAAGATGAAATTGCGATTGCTGAGCTAGAACGTGATTATTTGGAAAGCCACGGGTTTAATGCAGATATTGAAGGAAAGGGAGACATCGGTCTTCAAAAGGCACTTGACGGCCAATATGATCTCATTATATTGGATTTGATGCTGCCGAAGATGGATGGATTCGAAATTTGTCGGCAAATTAGGCAAGCCAAAGACATACCGGTACTAATGGTCACAGCAAAGAAGGAAGATATCGATAAAATTCGTGGTCTAGGGCTTGGCGCCGATGATTATATGACCAAACCATTTAGTCCGAGCGAGCTGGTTGCTAGGGTTAAAGCGCATCTGTCCCGTTATGAGCGGTTAACCGGAACAGGGATGAAGGGGGCACGGGGAGAACAGCTACATATCCGTGGTTTATTCATAGACAAGCCTTCCAGGCGTGTAACCATCCATGAGCATGAAGCTATATTGACGGCCAAAGAGTTTGATTTGCTTCTGCTTCTTGCGTCTCATCCGAATCGAGTGTTTGAGAAGGAAGAATTATTCGAACGAGTATGGGGGCAAGAGGCACTTGGAGATGCCGCGACAGTGACCGTTCATATACGCAGGCTTCGTGAAAAAATTGAGCATGACCCGTCCAATCCTCAGTATATTGAAACCATTTGGGGAGTTGGCTATCGATTGAAGGTCTAGTCTTATTAGATAGAAGTGCGAAGCAGATATGGCTATCGCATAACTTAGAAGGAGTGGAACAATTTGAAAAGTATAATTAAGTTTTCTCTCAACAACAAGTTTGCACTATGGATATTGACGATATTAGTGCTTGCTGCAGGAATGTATTCAGGCTTGAATATGAAGATGGAGACATTGCCTGATGTTACAATACCGATTGTAAGTGTTACGACGGTCTATCCTGGTGCGGCTCCAGAAGAAGTCATGGAGAAATTAACGAAGCCAATCGAGCAGCGTACTCGCAACATGAGTGGTGTTAAAAACGTTAGCTCTACCTCTTATGAGAATGCCTCATCAGTTGTAATCGAGTATGACTACAAGACAGATATGGACAAAGCGCAAGCGGATGTAAAGGATTTGCTATCGGGGATTACATTCCCTGAGGGCGTGCAAGATCCTACCGTATCTCGAATTAGTTTGAATGCTTTCCCGGTCATGTCGTTAAGTATGTCTGACAGTAACATGTCTTTAGAGCAATTGACTAAGCTAGTTGAGAATGACATTCTCCCAACGCTCGAAGGGATTGATGGCGTAGCGAGCATTCAAATATCTGGCCAAAGTGTGAAAAAAGCTACACTTGAATTTAAGCCTGAAGAGCTTGCCAAATATGGCTTGACAGAGGAGACTGTCAAAGGAGTTCTTCAAGGCTCTGCGATGTCAGTACCATTAGGTGTGTTTGAATTCGGAGAATCAGAAAAGACGGTTGTTGTTGACGGCAACATTATTACAGAAGATGACTTGAACAATCTTCAAATTCCTTATACGCCAGGCGGTGCTCCTGCTCAAGGTGGTGCGTCTGCGCCTGGGCAAGCTGCTGGAGCAGATAACGGACAATCAGCAATGCAGCCAAATGCTGGAGCAATGATGGATATCAAGCTCCCTACTGTGTCTTTGAGCGATGTCGCGGAACTTTCAATTGAAGATACAGCGGAATCCATCTCACGTACTAACGGGCAAGATTCAATTGGTATTTCTATCGTAAAAGGTGCAGATGCCAATACAGTTGATGTCGTGAATGGCGTCAAAGACGAAATTAAGCAGTTAGAGAAAGATTATGAAGGTCTTAACATTGTAACCGCATTGGATCAAGGCAAGCCGATAGAAGACTCTGTTCATACGATGCTGAGCAAAGCAATCATTGGCGCATTATTCGCCGTATTGATTATTCTTATCTTCTTGCGAGATATTCGATCCACAATTATAGCGGTCGTCTCAATCCCATTGTCAATCTTAATTGCCATGCTGATTCTTAAACAACTGGATGTCACGCTTAATATTATGACGCTGGGTGCGATGACAGTTGCTATCGGACGGGTAATCGATGACTCGATAGTTGTTATTGAGAACATCTATAGACGTATGTCGCTTTCTGGTGAGAAGCTGAAAGGCAAAGAGCTCATGCTGGATGCGACTAAAGAGATGTTCTTGCCGATTCTGTCTTCTACCATCGTTACGATTGCGGTATTCTTGCCTCTTGGACTTGTATCCGGAATGATCGGCGAGATTTTCCTGCCATTCGCATTGACCATCGTATTCGCTCTTCTGGCTTCATTGCTTGTTGCGATTACTGTAGTGCCGATGCTTGCGCATATGATGTTCCGCAATGGCATTAAAGCAGGTAAAGGGCATGTAGATAAACCGAGTAAATTAGCTAATTGGTACAAGGGCATTCTTCGCTGGTCCCTAGACCATAAATGGATAGCAAGCGGAATTTCCGTATTGTTGCTAGTAGGCAGCTTGTTGCTGTTGCCAGTTATCGGCTTTAGCTTCCTGCCAACAGAAGAAGAGAAGACAATGATGGTTACGTATAATCCGGCTCCAGGTGAAACACTTGAACAAGTGAAGGATATGGCACTAAAAGCAGAGACTATTCTAGTGGATCGCGTTGGTGACGGCGGTATCGTGCAATATGCGGTCGGCGGATCTAATCCGTTCAGCCCAGGAGCATCGAAACAAGCCTTGTTCAACTTGAGCTATAATAAAGATTTCGAAGGCTTCTCCGAAGAAAAAGAAAAAGTAATCACTTCCCTTCAAGAGCTTGAAGGTAAAGGGGAATGGAAACAAATGGATTTCACAGGCGGTGGCCTGGGAGGTTCAGGTACCTCTATTCTAATCTACGGTCCTGATATGAAATCACTGCAGCCGGTAGTAGAAGAGCTGCAGGGCAAGCTGCTAGAAAATAAAGATTTGACGAATGTAGATACCAGTTTAGCTGAAACTTACAAACAGTATCGCATTGTAGCTAATCAAGAGAAGCTTAGTCAGAATGGATTAACAGCAGGACAAATTGCGATGGTGTTAAGTCCAGTTCGCAGTAATCCAGTCCTGACAACCATCGAACAAGATGGTGAAGAAGTTAATGTGTACGTGAAGGTTGAGCAAAAAACGTATAAGGATAAATCAGATCTGGAGAATGTAACAGTAACTTCACCGCTAGGCAAACAAATTGCCTTGAAGGATGTTGTCACAATTGAAGAAGGCGAATCACCTAATACGATAACAAGAAAAAGTGATCGATTCTATGCAGAAGTATCAGCGGACATTACCGCGGCTAATGTTGGAGGTGTATCGACTGACCTTCAAGCGACTATAGATGAGATGAAGCTTCCGTCTGGCGTTCATGTTGAGATGGGCGGAGTAACAGAGGACATGAATGAATCCTTCATGCAGCTTGGTCTTGCCATGTTGGCTGCAATTGCAGTTGTCTATCTGGTTCTTGTCATTACATTTGGCGGTGCGTTGACGCCATTCGCGATTCTGTTCTCGCTGCCATTCACCGTTATCGGTGCTCTAGTTGGCTTGTGGATTGCAGGCGAAACATTGAGTATTACGGCTATGATTGGTGCGTTAATGCTGATCGGTATCGTAGTAACGAATGCCATCGTATTGGTCGACCGAGTTATTCATAAACAACGGGAAGGAATGTCTGTTCGTGAAGCGCTGCTTGAAGCAGCAGGCACTCGTCTTCGTCCAATTCTGATGACGGCAATCGCAACTGTAGGCGCGCTGCTGCCACTCGCATTTGGACTTGAATCAGGCGGCCTAATCTCCAAAGGAATGGCTATTACAGTAATCGGTGGTCTTACAAGCTCCACATTGCTGACGTTGATCATCGTACCGGTTGTTTATGAAATGTTAAATCGTAAAAACAAGTATAGCTCAGCGGAATAAAAGATATAGCTAGACTATTGTTCCGCTTAGTACCGTAATATGAGGTTAAAAAAGAACCTTCAGCTTCACTTTATAGTGAGGTTGAAGGTTCTTTTGTGCATTTTATGTGATGACCGACGTGGGTTAACCAAATAAGCTCCAGTCTGAGCTTGCCTGCCGATATTGTCGACCCCATCGTCCGTATAAGCTCCAATGGAGCATGTTGAACCCAGTGGTGGTACGTAACCAATGTGATGCTGGAAACAAGCTCCATTCAGAACTTGTTTGCTCAAAATATCGTCCCCATCGACGAAACAAGTCTCATATAGAGCTTGTTTAAAGCTTATGGTGGTAAGTAACCGGTGTAAGGCCAAAACAAGCTCCATTCTGGTCTTGTTAGCCGATAGTATCGAAGCTATTGTTCAAACAAGCTCCAAACGGAGCATGTTGAACCCACTGGTGGCAAGTAACTAATTTAATGCTGGAAACAAGCTCCAATCTGAGCTTGTTAGTCGATAGTATCGAAGCCATTGTTTAAACAAGCCCCATATGGAGCTTGTTTAAATCTTCATGTGGCAAGTAACCGTGTAAGGTCCAAACAAGCTCCATTCTGGGCTTGTTAGCCAATTATATCGATCCCATCATCGAAACAAGCTCCAAATGGTTCTTTTTATCTTTTCTGTCCAATGAGAGCTATCTCTCCCACTAGCTTACTTCTTTTGGGACAACCTTGTATGTTTAATTGAACACGGCTTCATGAGTCATATGTTATTAGACTCAGCGCATACATAAAAAGGTAATAGTGTTTATTTGGAGAATTCAATTAAGCAGCCAGCAGTTATTATGGTTTGGGGAACGGAGTGGAGCCAGTATGCAATTTGATTTAATATCTGACATTCATCTAGACTTCTGGGTGGAATACTCGCGTAATCATTTGAAAGTAAATAAGAGGTTAGATGAATTCATTCGAAATATTGTACCGGAGAAACCGTCGAGGACTTTAGTTATTGCGGGAGATCTGGGTCACTATAATAAGCAGAACTATATGTTGCTGAATAAGCTTAAGGCGCATTATAAATATATTTTAATTGTGGCAGGTAATCATGATTATTATTTAATAACGAAATCGATTCGTAATAAATATCGATATAATTCTGTAGACAGACTTAACGAAATGAAACAAATGGTGAACAGCTTACCAGATGTTGTTTATCTTGATGGTAATGTAGTACAGATAGACGGTATTGCATTCGGTGGAGCGGGCATGTGGTATGACTTTGAATATGGCGCTCAGAAACTGCATAAAAGCAAAGATGAAATCTATGAACATTGGCAATCCTATTCTAATGATTCTGTTTTAATAGCAGGAACCCCTAGACTTACCGAGTCGATGTTCCAAAGTGAAGCGGACAAATTAAGTCGAATAGTAGAAGCTTCTGATGTTATCGTGACCCATATCTCACCAGATTGGGCAGCTATTCCTGAGGATCGGTTAAACCATCTAGCAAACAGCTATTACTATTTTGACGGGGCGAGCTACTTTCCTCAAATAAAAGATAAGATATGGTGTTATGGTCATGTCCATAGAAGAGAGGACTATATCAATCATCAATGCAGATTTATTAATGCATCACTCGGGTATCCCGATGAAAATGAAAGCTTGCCCAAGAAAATAATGATGGTTAGGGGTTAGGGAATAATGGATTTAATGCGGCATCGTCCGATTAAACGATCAAGACTGCGATTAACCGCTGGGAAATGGTGGTTTACAGGTAAACGGTATTTGCGCTGGATGACCAGTAATGGTGTATTGGCAACAAATCGATCTCATACTAAATTACCGAATGTCGTTTTCCGGCATGCTACTCCATTGATGAGGCAGCTAAGAAACGTCGATATGTGGCTACAAACGAATAAAGTGATTAATTTGAGAATAGCGGCTAAGAAGCTCGATGGACTGATCCTTCATCCAGGAGAAACCTTCTCTTACTGGCGAACCATAGGCAAGCCTACAAAACGTAAAGGATATGTCGATGGTATGGTGCTGTACTATGGATCATACAAATCAGGTGTTGGCGGCGGGTTATGTCAGATGTCCAACTTGATTTATTGGATGACGCTTCACACGCCGTTAACCGTAACGGAAAGACATCGTCATAGCTATGATGTGTTCCCTGATTCCGGTCGAACTCAGCCGTTTGGCAGTGGTGCAACATGTGCATACAACTACTTGGATCTGCAAATTCACAATTCGACGGATGTACCGTTTCAGTTATCTATTCAGTTGACTGAAGATCATCTTGTTGGTGAATGGCTATGCGCGGAACCAACCAAATTCCACTACGAGGTGTATGAGAAGGAGCATCTTATGACTTCCAAGCCCTGGGGTGGTTACGTCAGAAGCAACCAGATCCACCGTCATGTGTTTCATGAGAATGGTGAGTGGCTTGAAGATCAATACATAACCTCTAATGAAGCACTCATGATGTATTCACCGCTGCTGGAGCAAAAATAATGGAATAGCAACCGTCACCAAAAGCCATCCTAATTCTGGTGGAGAATGAAGAGGGGCGATTCAGATGGGGACTCGAGTAGTTGTGGTGTTGCTAAGTGCAGCAATTGCCTTTGGTGTATATATACCGGCATTCTCACATGCAGGAGCGATGGAACCGGATTATGCCAAATGGGGCAGATTGGCTGTTCAGCAGACGGCAAGCAAATATAAGGCAGAGATTATAGACTATAAATATGAGGGTTATTACAAGGATAACGGCGGGCAAGCAGAGGAAAGGTTTCTTCTATGGATACGCAAAGAGAACAAGGAGTTTGGTGTCAGAGTAACCATCCACATAAAAGGTAATTCGGCATCGAGTGTTGAATTTAAACAATTAAACTAAAAAAGTTGAAACATAATTTCCAATTACGGCGTATAACTAACATCATTTATTTATCGCTTCGATCGAAGCGGGAGGGAGCTTTACTACTATGTTAATTTCAACTACACCTACCATTGAAGGACGTCCAATTCAAGAATATTCAGGTATCGTTACAGGGGAAGCTATTATGGGAGCTAACGTTGTTCGGGATTTCTTTGCTTCCATTACCGATATTGTCGGAGGTCGCTCAGGTGCTTATGAGAGTAAGCTTAAAGAAGCACGAGACGTAGCTTTTGAGGAAATGAAAGTTCAGGCATCAAGGCTGGGGGCTAACGCGATTGTTGCTATCGACATTGATTACGAGGTAGTCCGTGAAGGAATGCTAATGGTTGCTGTCAGTGGAACAGCGGTTCGGATTTAAACAATAACCAGATTAAAAGAGTGGCGATGAGCCACTCTTTTTTTTATATAAATGATGATTTTGTCGAAATGATGCAACTATAAGTCTGGTAAAACCGTTAAAATAAGGATGACCATACATAGGAGAGGGGCTATATAGTGAGCCAATTGTTATTGAATAGGAAAATTATTATTACGCTAATTGTTATATCTGGTTTAATTGCCACTCTATTAGTAGGTTTCCAGCCTGCACTGGCTGCACCAACGCAAGGAATTGAGCTGCAAAGCAGTGTTGGCTATCAAGGCCAAGTTAAGGATGGGAAGTGGGCACCTGCCCGGCTTACCTTAACGAATACGACGGATAAAGATTTGAAAGGCGAGGTTGTTGTATCCGTTATCTCGTCTTTTGGCGGTAATACAACTGATTATGTAACGCCTGTTGAATTGCCTAAGGGGACAGCTGTTGAATTGACAGTAGCGATTCCGGGCTCACAGCTGAATGATAAGAACAATACCGTTCGCTTCTTCAAAGGGTCTTATAAGAACGGCGAGCTTATCGACATCGTGAAAGGCAACTCCTATTTGGAGAGCAGTATGGGAGAAGTCTATACGATTGGGGTCATTGCACGTGATCCAGATACTTTGAATTTTATGCCTTCTTTGAATTTGAAAGGTTATAATCTCTCTGTTATTCCATTAACTGAGGATCAATTGCCTGAAGAAGCTGTTCTATATGATTATTTCAATGCAATGGTCATTAATGATGTTGCAACTTCAGATTGGTCGGAGTTAAAGACGAATGCCATTATTGATTGGGTACGTAAAGGCGGCACGCTCATTCTATCTGGTGGAGCAGGATATGGGAAAACATCGCAAGCCTTTGACGCTGTAGCACCCGTTAAAAACGAAGGTTCAACATCGCTGATTCCAACGAAAGATCTGGTTAGTATCGGAGGAACCAAGTTTAAATCACAGCAACCTATAACTGTTTCAAAAGGGACAATTGTAGAGGGTCGAACGGAGCTCTCAGAAGGAGAATTCCCGCTGGCTGTCACTAGACAAGTTGGACTTGGCAATGTTGTTTATGTTGCTTTTGATCCCTCTTTAGAGCCAATTGCTTCTTGGAGCGGCAGCGCACCTGTGTACGCTCGTTTATTGCAAAACACATTAATTCCACTTCAACCAGGAATCTCAATAAATTCTGGCAATAGATATTGGAATTTTGAGCGGATTGTAGATGAGTTTCCATCTATTAAACCACCGAATTTTTCTTTCCTACTGTGGATGTTCGTTATTTACATGATTATAGTTGCACCTGTTATGTATTTGATTTTGCGTAAAATGGATCGAAGAGAATGGACATGGTGGCTCGTTCCGACATTATCTCTTATTACTGCGGTCGCTATATTTTATTTTGGAGCGAATGATAAACGGAATTTATCGACCCATACTGTGCAAATGGTGGAGCTGTCACCAACTGGCGGAGGTGTCAAATCAGGGGCTATTGGTGTATTTGTACCGAATGGCGGTACGATCAAAGCCGAATTTGATCAAAACGTACATCTGATGATGTACCAAAATGAAGGCAATAATGGATCACTTAACTTAGACAGCAATAATCAGGTGATTACCAATGGTGATTCGACTACTGCGCTTTGGGATTCAGTATCCTACTGGTCTACTCGCAAAGCTTGGTTCGAAGGAGTAGCGTTGGAAGACAATTCTGCTAGCTTCGGGATCTCATACAAAAATGTAAACAATGGTATGGACATCACGATTACCAATAACACACCAAGTGATTTGACTCATGCAGCGATATTGATGAATGGTCATACAATCAGAGCTGGTGATCTGAAGAAAGGTGAGAACAAGACGGTAACCATTCCACTATCCACTTTTAACTCTGTCAATAATGGCGGCTATTATGACTATGCGCAGCAACTGTTCTCCTATTCTTCTAACCGTATTGATGAATTTAGTAGACAAAGGAGCTTAGTTGAGCAATATATGAATGGAAACAACGGATTTACGATGCAGTTACCGTTAATTGTGGGCTTCAGCATGGACCATGATGCGTCGTTTACAGTGAATGGAAACAAAGTTCGAGCGGATAATTTGACGATGTGGATTCAAAAGCTAGGCGGCATGGCAACGGAAGAGGATGGCCGCTATTCTGTGCCAGCTGGACTTGTTAAACCAGTTATTACAGAAAAAACAATGCAGCGGTTTGAGACCTACGGAAATGGCAATATGCAGTTTAGTAAGGGCGAGCTTGTAATGGAATTTGTCCTGCCTAATGAGAAGCCAGTTGCTTACGAACATTTGAAGATTGTATATAACGGCAATTCTAATGGCTCTAATGTATCTTGGTTGATATGGAATGTTAGCATGGGTGAATGGGAAAGTACTACTACTGAGTACGATAACGCTGGTCATTATGTGAGTGCATCGAATAGAGTACGAATGAAAATGGTTGCCGCGGCAGACGCGGATGCTATGCTTCCTCAAATTACGCTGGAAGGAGCAGTGGTACGCTAATGAATACGACAGAAGAGCAAATGCCAGAAGCAGTATTAACCGATGTTCCGATGATTGAGATTAAGGGATTGACGAAGACATTCGGCACTTTCCAAGCGTTGAAATCAATAGATCTTATTATTCCGAAGGGAACCGTATTTGGCTTCGTAGGTCCCAATGGAGCAGGCAAATCGACGACAATGTCGATATTGGCAACCTTGATGGCGCCGAGCTCAGGCTATGCAAAGGTCGATGGCTTCGATGTGACAGAACACCCGTCTGAGGTGCGTAAAAGAATCGGCTATATGCCGGATTTCTTCGGTGTATATGATCAATTTAAGACGATAGAATATATGCATTTTTACGGTGCGAGTTATGGGATTCCTAAGGATGAGAGAGAACAGTTGATTCCTCAACTGCTGGAGTTAGTCAACTTAAGCGATAAGAAAAATGCTTATGTAGATACGTTATCACGCGGGATGAAGCAGCGGCTTTGCTTGGCACGTTGTCTTGTACATGATCCTGAGCTGCTTATATTGGATGAGCCAGCCTCCGGACTTGATCCACGAGCTCGGATTGAAATGCGGGAAATATTGCGTGAATTGAAAGCGATGGGAAAAACGATTATTATTTCATCGCATATATTGCCGGAGCTTGCGGAGATGGTTGATGAAATCGGAGTCATTGAGCACGGGCAAATGATTGCACAAGGCAATGTCGCAGATATTCAGAATCGGATGCGGGTCAAACGGATCTTGTACGTTCGTTTGCTTGAACGTGAGGCAGAAGCGGAACAGTTTTTACAGGAGCAGCCTTTTGTTAACCGTATTATGCGTGATGAACGAGGAATTCATATTCATTTTGGCGGACAGGATGAAGAGCAGTGGGATCTTATGCAGCAAATGATAGCGGCTGGCTTCAAGCTTGTCTCTTTCAGCGAAGCTCAGACTAATCTTGAAGATGTGTTCCTGGAAATTACGAAAGGAGGCGACGGTCTAGCATGAGAGACAACATAACAGCAAAGGGAATAAGCGGATGGCGGTCCAAGCTGATCAATCCCGTACTTGATAAAGAGTTTAGGCTTAGAATGCGGACGCCGCGCTCCATGTGGACGTTATTCTCCTACTTGTTTGCAATAGGTTTGTTTGCTTTATGTGCGATATATTTGACGCAGATTATATCGGGCAATGGACAGTCCTTTAACCCGGAAGAAAGCAAATTATTATTTTATTTTCTAAGTTTTGCACAGCTGGGATTAATCTCGTTCATGGCGCCAGGCTTGACTGCTGGGGTTGTAAGTGGTGAACGCGAGAAACAAACGTTGAATTTACTGCTGACAACTCAACAAAGCTCGACAACGATTATCCTGAGCAAGCTGGTATCTTCACTGGGATTCATGGTGCTAATCGTGATTAGTACCATTCCGGTATATAGCATGGTGTTCTTGTATGGGGGAATTTCGCCTAAACAATTGTCTCTTGTATTCTTATTTTATATTTTCATGATGATTGTATTGGGCTCGTTCGGCATATTGTTCTCCACATTATTCAAGCGTACGATGATTTCGGTTATCGTCACCTATGGAGTTACTTTGTTTATGTTTCTAGGAACGCTGTTGATCTTCTATGTATTAATGGCAATCGTTGAAAATACGTATTCCCAGACTAATACGTTAACCCAGCCTCCGATGTACAGTTGGCTTGGGCATGTGATTGCATGGAATCCTGCAGTTGCTTTGTACAGTATATTAGATCCTTCTATCTCGAAGGAAATATACAACTTCCGTTACAGTGGTACGGTAAGCAAAGAGCCATGGCTTCAATTATGGCAGGAATTTATGATTATTTATGGGCTGTTGGCTAGCGGAGCATTGTGGTTGAGTATTCGCAAACTGCGCCCGAACTTGAAGCGTAAAGGGAATAAAGCATAAGCAGCCTCGAGGCTAATATATTTCAGATAAAACTGGATGAATAACGGACAGGGGTTCCGTTATTCAAGCATTTTATAGGAGTAGGGAAAAATAGCTTACCTGAGGTACGCTATTTTTCCTGAATCTGCTTTGATTTAAAGTTACTTACCGATTAGCGGAATGGATGTCCGTTAAGTTAGATCAAAGAGGTTGCTTACACCAAATAAAGGAAGTGGAGGCCGTTAACTTCTAACTATGTTCGCCCTGTATTTGAGTGAAATTAGGGTTTGTTGTTCCAGTGTTTGATAATAAGAGTTAGAGGTGTTGTATTAGATTGATGGGTGATGGAGAAACGGTTGAGTTAAATTGAGATTTGATGGGAGAAGTATAAGTGTAAAGCATAGTTAAGTATGGATGGAAGTGGATTGCGCAGCTGCATGAAGGTAATTGTGATGAGTTGGTATTAGTGAAATGGTTGAGATTAACGATTAGTAGATTAATTGAGATACAAGATTTAATACTTGATATTAGTTGGACTAGAGCAGAGGGTTGAAGCAATTGAGATCGATGGTAGAAGCAGACTTATGAGATTATAGTGATCGATGGTAGAAAGCAGACTTATGATTATAGTGATCGATGGGTAAAGAGCAGACTTTTTAGATTACTTGAAATGTTGATTAAATTTCTTAGTGTTGAGATCAACTGAGATTATATTGAGATAGTGCAGATTATAGAGATCGTTTATGATGAAAGAGACCTAAACAATTTCCAGTACGAGAAGCTGATAGATATTCATTGAGTTGTACCAATAACATTGAAAATAAGAGCGAACAGTGAAATAGAGTGATGAATCTAGATAAACAATACGAAGAACAAAGAATAAAAAGGAAAGTAGCAGATGTGGGAAGGAGGAACTGTTGTGAAAGAAAATAAATCTCTTCCAGAGCTGTTATCACCTGTGAGAGGAAGACTAACGCTGTTTACCGTAGCTCGGTATGGGCTGTACGGGTTGTTCACCGGAAGCGCGGCTGGACTTCTCGTTCTTGGCGGAAGTCGACTGTGGCCGATGCTGCATACTCGGCCAATTGTGGTGATTCTAGCAGGAGCCGGTCTTGCAGCCGGCGTCTGTGTGGGATTGTGGAAGCGCGCATCCTTGCGCGATGCGGCGAAGGAAATGGATCGTAATGATACGGATGATGCGATGTCTACCGCACTCGACGGGTTGCGGTTGCCGATCGGCAGTGAGCCGCCGATTGTAAGACTGCAGCGCGAGGAAGCGGTTGAAGCGGCGAGTAAATACGCCGCTTCGCTGCGGAAGCGTCTGCCGTGGCCGGGATGGCGAAGCTGGCGGCGAGGCGTATACGGTGTTATCGCCGTCTGGTTATTGACGGCGGTGTTGCTCCTGTGGCCTAACCCGCTCGATGAGAGAGCGGTGGCCATGGCTGCTGCGGAGCGCCAGCTGGAGCAGTTGGAACGCGAGGCAGAGGAGCTTACCGAGCAGCTGGAGCAGGCGCAGCTTCCGGAGGAAGCGGAGCGGCTTATTGCGGAGTCGCTGGAAGAGCTGCGAAGCAAGCTTGAAGCAGCCAGCGACGATCCGAAGGCGGCGCTGGATCAGTTGGCGGAAGCGATTAAAGAGCTGGAGCAGACGGCTGATGAGGCGAAGCAAGCTGCCGAACGGCTTGATGCGACGGCGGAAGCAATGAACGCCGAGCCGAATTTGCGGCAGCTAGGTCAAGCGCTGCAGGATCGTGACGCCGAAGGCGTAAAAGGCGCGATCGGAGATATACGATCGGAGCTGCGGCGTTTGACGCCGGAGCAGCGTGAAGAGCTGGCGAAGGCGTTGGAGCGGCTTGCGGCGGAACAGCCGCAAGCGAGCGAGGAGCTCGCGGCTGCGCTGGAGCAAGCTGCGCAGCAGGCACGAGAGGCCGGGGCAGACGAAGGCGCCCCGGCTGGGGAAAGCAGCGACGGCGATGGTCTCGCCGCGCTGGAAGAGGCACTCACCCGCGAATTATCGCAGGGTGAGCTGGAAGCGCTGGCCCGGTCCATGGCGGGCCAATTAGCGCAAAGCGGGCAGTCGCTGGCGCAGCAGCTGGCCGCACAAGGCGGCGCGATGTCGTCTGCTTTCGCAAACGCATCGGCCGGATCAAGCGGCGGCGCTGCTGGCAGCGCCGGAAGTGCCGGCTCCGCTGGCAGCAACAGCGGGGCACAAGGCGCCGGATCTGGCAGCAACGGTCAACCTGCTGGCAGTGGCGCAGCAGGCGAAGGAGCAGGAGCTGGCAGCGGTGCTGGTCAAGGCAGTGGTTCAGGTGCCGGCTCTGGAGCAGGTCAAGGCAGCGGGTCAGGCAGTGGTTCAGGGAGCGGATCAGGCGGCGGTGGACAAGGCGGTCTGCAAGGCGGCAACGGTGTTGGCGGTCGAAGTTTGATTACGACTCCAAGAGATATGCAAGGGTCGGGAAATGTACAGCAGGATGGAGGCCCGTCAACTGGTGGTCAAACGCAGTCCAGTGACGATCCATCCCCGATGATAGATGGAATGACTAGACCTTACGAGGAAGTTTACAGCGAATATGCGACGGAAGCGAAGAAGGCATTAGGCCGATCTCAACTGCCCACAAGTATGCAGGATAAGGTAAAAGAATATTTTGACCAAATACAGCCTAATCGTTGAATGAGGTGAGCAAATGATAGAATCAAAAACACAAGTAGAAGAGGCGGCTGCACGTATAGTCGCTCTCAGGGAAGAAATCGGCAGAGTAATAGTCGGCCAACAAACCGTGGTTGAACAATTGCTCTGGTGCTTATTAGCAGGTGGACACGCGCTGCTCGAGGGAATTCCAGGTCTCGGCAAAACAATGCTAATAAGAACGGTTGCAGATACAATAGATTTGCAATTCTCGCGCATCCAGTTTACACCGGATTTAATGCCATCAGATATAACAGGTACAACATTAATAGATTTCGGCGCACAAGGAGCTGCTTCGCATCGCTTTCAGGCTGGTCCGATTTTTGGCAATCTCGTCTTAGCTGATGAGATCAATCGGGCAACACCAAAGACACAGAGCGCATTGCTTGAAGCCATGCAAGAAGGAACGGTTACTGCGGGAGGAGAAACACATACGCTTCCTCGTCCTTTTTTCGTATTAGCAACGCAAAATCCGATAGAACAAGAAGGAACCTATCCGTTGCCGGAAGCACAGTTGGACCGTTTCCTGCTTAAGATTGGTGTCGAATACCCTACACGTGATGAACTGAAGCAAATTGTGCTGCGAACGACTTCTGCTGAGCAAGTTCAAGCTTCTGTTGTTATGAATGGCGCTGACCTGAGAGAGTTGCAGTTACTCGCCAAACATATTCTAATTGCCGATGATGTGCTGGATTTGGCTGTTCGTCTCGTTATGATGACACATCCTGGAGAATCAGATGCAACAGATGAGGTGAAACGGTATGTTCGTTTCGGTGCAGGGCCGCGTGCGCTTCAAGCTATTGTCGCCATTAGCAAAGTAAGAGCGTTATGTGCGGGGAAACTGCATGTGTCTTGGAATGATATCCGTCAAACGGCATCACCAGCTTTGCGTCATCGAATGGTGCTTAGTTATGAAGCTCAGGCGATGGGCCTATCAACCGACCGAATAACGGAATCCATCCTTCAAGCGCTTGAGGCGCAACGATGAGCGGACACAATCTTCCATCATCCGCTTTAATGGATAATAAAGAAGCATTAGCACTTCTATTTCCTGACTTATCGCTCCTCGCAAGACTTGAGAACTTAAGTGTTAAGGCAGGCAGCCGTATCAAGGGTACGATGGCAGGTAAAAGACGCTCAAGTTCACTTGGCGGATCTCAGGAATTCGCCGATTATAGACCCTATGCGCCAGGTGATGACATTCGTCGTCTGGACTGGAATGTGTATGGACGGACAGGCCGAGCTTATATGCGACAATATTGGGATGAACAAGAGCTGAATATAAGCCTATACGTAGATATTTCTCGTTCGATGTCTTTCGGAGATGAAGAGTCGAATAAAAGGCGTTATGCACTCCGACTAGCTGCATGTATCGGGTATGCGGCTTTGTCAGGGGAAGATCGGGCGACCATTAAACTGTTTGGCGGCGGACAGCAGATGCAAGAGTTGCAGCCGCTGCGGGGCAGAGGAGCATCACCTCAGCTTTTTCGGTTTTTAGCAGAAGCAATGCTATCCGACAACGAGGATAGCCGCCGAGATCGTATGGGTGGAGTTCAGGACGTTAACGAGGGAAGAGCAGCTATCTCGATGGCTGATGCTTTTCAATCAGAAAGAGGCCGTCCAAGGCGAGCAGGAACAACTTGGTTAATAACAGATGCCATGTATGAGCAAGGCATAGAAGAAACATTGTTAACCCTTATTGCATCCGGACAGCAAGTCGTATTCCTGCACTTGTTAAGCCCTGAAGAAGTCGATCCTTCATTAGCAGGAGAACGAAAGCTTATCGATAGCGAGCTAGGTACAGGAAAAGAGGTGGCCTTGGGCCATCAGATCCTATCCAATTATAAGAAGGCTGTGAGAGACTACCAAAGTGAACTGCAACAATTATGCGGTGAAATTGGAGTCATTTACTTATTCGTAAATACCGGAAATTCGTTAGCGGATACCGTTCAACAAACGCTATTGCGAGAGGGCGTATTGCAAAGCAAAGCTTGAGCGAAAAGGAGGGCTGCTCATGCAATTTCTATCACCACTATCAGCATGGTTTGCATTGTCACTACCAGCGATAGTGCTCATGTATTTGTTGAAAAGAACTTACATAGACACAGAAATAGCTAGCCATATGCTATGGAATCGCGTATTGAAAGAGCAGGAAGCGAACCGCCCTTGGCAAAAGTTGCGCAGTCGTCCGCTCTTGCTGTTGCAGCTTCTAGCCGCAGCGCTGCTCGTATTAGCCATTATGCAGCCGTTCCTTAACAAATCGGTCTTGCAAGCTAGTCATACCGTTATGATTATTGATCGATCTGGAAGTATGTCCGCTAAGACAAAGAATTCAGAAGAGACATATTTCCAGCAAGCCATTAATAACGCAGAAAAGTGGCTGCTTGAACAGTCAGAGGATAGTGTGGTTACTCTAGTGGCAACAGGAGAACAGCCGCAAATTATCGTATCCCGTGAACAGGATCATAAGCTGACGATCGATGCCTTACATGGTATTAAGCAAGAGTATGGCATTAGTGATAACTTAGCTGCAATGTCACTCGCTGACGCGCTGCAAAGTAATGAGACTAACGGCCAGATTCTATTATTTTCCGATGATCATTGGGCAGATGCAGAGGCCGTTAATGAGCTGCAGTTGCAAGCTCGGTTCGATAAGTTCATTAGTGCTGGAGCACAGCCGGAATCAAATGGGGCGATTGCCCATTTTGGCATTAAATCGGATACGAATAATCAAGGTATGAATGTTGGGGTAGTAACCTTACGGAATGATGACCCCGTAAATGAGCAGCAGATGACAATAAACATATATGCAGAAGGCTCATCATCACCCATAGCGACAGAGTCAGTCCTTGTCGAGCCTGGTGCATGGACCAGTGTTAAAGTGGAGCAGCTGCCTGAGGATGCTGCTTATTATAAAGCACAATTAGTATCTAAATCTGATCCTTTCCCAGCAGACAATACTGCCTATCAATTTCCAACCGTTCCCCAAGATCGACAAGCTTTACTTGTTACTGACGGTAATTTGTTTCTGGAGAAGGCATTGCAATTAGCAGGTGTAAAGACTGTTAAAGTCGATCCTGCGCAGTATGTGCCAACAGAGGAACATCGGAAGGATATGGATTGGATTGTTATTGATGGTGATGCTGCAGCACTGAAGGAAGATAAAAGCTGGACAGAACTGCTGCAATCAAAGCCAGTATGGTATATCGATCATCCGAATGATTCATCAGAAGAAACGGCTGTTCCTGCAAGCAATCGAGTTGAGCTTGCCGAGCATGCAGTTACCGCTTACTTATCATTCGCAGATACGCATATTGGTAGATTCGTGAAACCCAAGAATGGGGTGACTTGGGGAGAACCAGTCGTCAAATACGGAGGCGTTCCAGCGATCTATGCTGGTTCAGTCGACGGTAGACCTCAGCTTCGTTTTACCTTTGATTTGCAAGATACCGATTTGCCGCTGCGTCCGGAATTTCCGGTGTTGATCGTACAAGCCGCGGATTGGATGAGTGGAGGTGCTCGTAATGAACTGGGAACAGTCGTTGCGAATGCTCCAATAGAATTATCATTCGATGGTGAAACTTCAACCGCGTATTGGCAGCCAGTTGAATTGCTTGCAGATGCAAGCGAGGTGAAGGTAGGGGATCGCATTCAGCTGTCCGTCACGGATAAGAACGATCACAAAGCGCCCTCCATACCAGGCTTGTACCGACTCTACGAGCGTAATAAATCAGGTGATCCTGTGAGTGATCGGTTATTAGCGGTCAACATAGATTCGGCTGAAAGCTCGGTCATGGCAGGAGCAGTCCAGATTGCTCCATCAGGCAGTGAACCTACAAGTACGGATGATGGGAATAAGGACAATAGAGCAAATGCCTCACACCAAGGAACGGAGATACTTGCAGGTTGGATTGCTTTATTCCTGCTAGTATTGATGTTAAGCGAATGGGAGGTATACCGTCGTGGGCATGCAAACTAGCAATCCTTGGGTATTGTTATTATTAGTTCCGTGGTGTATATGCATCTGGTGGATGATACGTGGAACAGTCAGATTGCAAGGCGCACGAAAAGGTGCAGTTATTTCGGTTCGAGCTATTATTTTATTACTATTAATCGCGATAGCAGCACAAATACAGCCCTTCTGGAAGATTGAACAACGGAATTTGATCTTCGTTGCTGACCGTTCTGCAAGTGTGAACGCAGATAGCCAGCTTGGAGAGTGGATTGCGAAAGCGATGGAAGAGAAGGATGACGAAGATCGCGGAGGCATTGTTACGATCGGTCTTGATTCAGTAGTTGAACGTACATTGTCCTCTGACCCATTAAGCAGCTTCGAACAATATACTTTCCGTGCAAAGGTAAATGAACACTTCACCGATGTGTCGCAAGGCTTGCGACTAGCATCAGGGCTTCTTCAGCAATCCGGAGGCGGGAAGATCGTTCTCTTGTCCGATGGGGCAGAGAATGCAGGAAGTATGTTAAGACAAGCAGCTATATTGAAGAGTGCCGGCATTGAAGTAGATGTCGTGCCGATCACACCTCCCTCACGAGTTGATGCAGCAATTGAAGCGTTTGATGTGCCGCAGACTCTTCGACAAGGAGAAAAATTTACATTCGAATTTACGATTAACAGCACCTCTGCTGGGAATGCTGAGTTGAGATTATATGGAGATAATGCGGAGCTGTCTCGCAGTATAGTCCAGCTTGAAGCGGGAGAAAATCGATTCGCGCTGCAAAGTGCCGCGCTTGAGCCAGGCTTTCATCGATTTCGTGCAGAATTGTACGCGAATGGTGATGAAAGAGAGCAGAATAATGCTGCCTATGCGTTCAGCAGAGTTAGCGGTCCTCCAGCAGTACTGATTGTAGAGGGCAAGCCTGGAACTTCGAGCAATATCGAGGCGGCTCTTGAAGCATCGCTGATCCGGCATGAAACGATTGATCCGGAGCAGTTGTCTGTTGAGCTCGTCTCGTATGCGGCTTATGACAGTATCATTCTGAATAATGTATCAGCGACCCGTATTGCAGAGAAGCCAATGGAGTGGATTGCTAAGGCTGTCAGTGATTACGGCATTGGATTGGTCATGCTGGGTGGAGAGGACAGCTTCGGATTAGGCGGATATTTCAAAACGCCGATCGAGCGTGCTTTGCCAGTCTACATGGATTTGAAGGGCAAACGACAAATCCCTTCACTTGGACTAATTCTAGTCATTGACCGTTCAGGCAGTATGAGTGATGGCAAGCTTGAGCTTGCAAAAGAAGCAGCCATGCGTACGGTGGAGCTGCTGCGAGATGAAGACACAGTGGGTGTTGTTGCCTTCGATTCTGCACCGTGGTGGGTCGTCGAACCGACGAAGCTATCGGAGCGCAAGAGCGTATTACAGCAGATTCAGGGTATTCAACCGGAAGGCGGCACAGAAATTTATACCGCTTTAGATACGGCCTATAATAAGCTGTTGGAAGTACAGGCGCAGCGCAAACATATTATATTATTAACCGACGGACAATCCGCTTCTAATCCAGGTTATAGCGCGTTGACCCAAGGAATGAATGATAATCAAATGACCATGTCCACGGTAGCTGTAGGAGATGGTGCAGATCAGCAACTGCTTAGCCAATTAGCTGAGGCTGCCAAAGGCCGGTTTTATTTTACAAAGGATCAAAGCACACTTCCTGCGATATTTAGCCGGGAAACGGTTCTTATGTCACGTACTTACATTGTAGAGCGAAATTTTGTTCCGTCAATTGGTCAAGCAGGAGATTGGACATCGCTTTGGCGTAATGGTTTGCCGTCGCTTCAAGCCTACATCGCTACGACTGCAAAGGAAACAGCTGAAGTAGCGCTGTTATCGCCTGACGGAGATCCTGTACTTGCCCGCTGCCCTTATGGTTCAGGACGAACAGTCGCGTGGACGAGTGACTTAACAGGCAAATGGTCGAATGATTGGGTTCAGTGGGAGTCACTTCCGAACGTATTAACGGAATGGATCAAATGGACTTTCCCGCAATTCGAAAGCGTCCCCTATACGGTTGGTGCCGAGCTGCAAGGTCGTGAAGTGAAGCTGAATATTGCTTCGGAAAGCGGAGAAATGGATGCTGCGTCTAAATTGACTGCGATTGTGAATGATGAATCTGGTGTCAGCGAAACGCTAAAACCGATAACCGTTGCACCAGGGGAGTATACGGCAAGCTTGCCGGTATCAGAGCCTGGCGTATATTTGATGCAAATAAGTGAACAAGCCTCGAACAGTGCTGACGAATCACCGATGACGGGCGGTACTACAGCTGGATATGTCATTCCCTATTCGCCGGAATATCGATTGTCGAATGAGAATGGTACAGATGTGTTGAAGCAGCTTGCAGAAGGGACCGGAGGCCGTTTATTATCGCTGGATAATCCGAAGGAAGCATTCCAGTTCGAGCCAGAGACTTATCGACTGCCTTTTGACTGGACACGCCAAGTTTTAATCGTGATTTTGCTATTATGGCTTTGTGATATTGCTCTTCGGAGGATTTCTATACCTTGGAACAATGCTTTGCATTGGCTGATAGGGAGATTGCCTGCACGTCGAAGTGTTCAGAGTAGTCAACTAGGAAACAATCCCGTTAGTCAGTCGGTATCTCGATTACAGCAGCGGAAGGGAAAAGCCTCTGATTTTTACGGTACGAATAAAGAGGAACGACCAAAGGAAACGCCGCCTGCTAAATTTGGATCAAGAGTTATTGACGAAATGAACAGCAATCGATCACAAAGACAACGGCAAAATGTAAACTCAGATCAAGTGAATATAAACAACATTAGCAGTAAATCGAATGTAGACTTGGATTTCGACAACATGAATTCATCAGATAATAAATCTAATGCTTCTGAGTCTGGGACTGGAAGTACGGTTAATCGTCTGTTAGCTGCTAAAAACCGAACAAAACGGTAAAAATCTCACTTGAGAAACTGGACAGCGAAGCAGGCAAACGATACAATTCATGAAGGAAACAAACGATGCTGTGATGGATGTTCATGAACTCGCAGATGACAGCCTCAAAGCATCGCAAATGATGAATAGATCAGGAGTTGAATGAAATGCATAATGAAATTACACCTGAAGAAGTAGAAGCTCGCCTGAAAAATGGTGAAAAATTGAATTTGATCGATGTGCGCGAAGCGGATGAATGGGAATCTGGTCATATCAAAGAAGCTCGCAGCATTCCATTGTCTGAACTACAAGAACGGTTCGCCGAGCTAGAGAAAGGCGAAGACCTCATTATGGTATGCCGCAGCGGCGGTCGCAGCGGCAAAGCCTGTGATTTCTTGGAGGAGCAGGGATATTCCGTAACGAACATGGTCGGCGGTATGCTTCAATGGCCAGGCGAAGTAGCTCTCGGGGAATAATAAATTCGAAATGCAAAAAGAGGTTGAGCAGCATATATAGCTGCTCAGCCTCTTTTTTTAAATATAAGAATTTATATGTTTGCTGTATAAATACGCTTCTATTCCACCGCAAAACGATGCTTCGCCTCCAAAGGACGGCGAAGCCGGTTCTGCTTGTCCGTACTCAAGGAGCTTTGTTTGATAGGGTGACAGCAATGATCTCGGGGAGATTGAATATTCGCTGAGGGATGATACTGTTGCCAAGACCTCGACTTACTATCATCGTCGTATCAGAGCTGCTGTATTTGCCCGAAGTATAATCAGGCAATAGACCCTGATCAGGTGCAATGATACCGCCGAGGAAAGGCAATCGGAATTGTCCGCCATGAGCATGTCCAGACATCACCATATCGATCCCGTATTGCTCATATAAAGAGAACAGTTCTGGTCGATGCGACAATAAAATAAGATAGCTATTTTCATCATTGATACCCTGAATTGAAGCTTTAATCTCCTCTTCAACAGTAAAGCGATCATTCTGTCCGATATGGACAGCAGGGTCGTCTACCCCTGCAATATAGATGGATTCTCCGCCTAGTTTGATGACTTCATGTGTATTTCTCATGACATGAACGCCCAATCTTGTTAATCCTTTTTCCAAAGAAGCATAATTTCCCGACCACCATTC
Organism: Pristimantibacillus sp.; assembly: GCA_048976605.1. Classification (GTDB taxonomy): domain Bacteria; phylum Bacillota; class Bacilli; order Paenibacillales; family Paenibacillaceae; genus Pristimantibacillus. The sequence continues at coordinate 27,705 of JBHGUX010000068.1, forward strand.
ATGATTGCCGGTAACATAATATACGGGAGCGATCTCCACCATTTGCTGCATTAGTGCTAGGCTAGTTTGTTCATCATACTTTTGTTGATCAACTAAATCGCCAGTGAATACAATAAGATCCGGCTTTAGTTTATGCACCTTTTTAGCTAAGATGCGTTGATTCTTACCGAAGGACTTGCTATGCAAATCGGATAATTGAACAATTCGGTAACCATCAAATGATTGAGGTAAATGAGGAGAGTTAATCGTCATTTTTGTTGTGACTAACAGGTTGTTTTGACTATACAGAAATCCGATCAAGCATGCTGCTATAACGATGGCAATAAGAAGTTTTTTTCTCCAATTGAGCTTTCGCATACGTTCACCTCATCCCCCTAGTCTAACATGATAGAGAAGGATTAGAAACATAACTAGTCAGCTTTCAATCATGTTGGACGCCTGTCTCACATATAGATTATGGAAGGACATGTTACCGTGAATAAACGGATGATTATAAGGCGGGTGACGATAGGTGGAAGACGCTGGCCAAAGTGTAACAGTAGATTTCTCCATACAAGGTATGAGTTGTACCGCATGTGCGGCACGTATAGAAAAATCAGTTGGTAAAATGGCAGGTGTACAGGCGGTTGCGGTCAGTTACCCGGCTAGAACAGCATGGGTGCAATATTATCCTGCTATGGTCGAACCAGCAAATATAAAAGATAAGATTAGTCAGCTAGGCTTCCAGGCAAGTGTGCCTGAACGGGCTAAGGAAGGGCTGGAGAGAGAACGTAATACGCTTAGATTGCGATTAGTTGTAGCGGTGTTGTTGACGATCCCGCTGTTATCTGCGATGGTGCAGCATTTGACTTGGTTTGCTGATATACCTATTCCTGCGATTCTGAATAACCCTTGGCTGCAGCTGGCTTTAGCATCGGTTATTCAATTTGTAATCGGGATGCCTTTTTATTTTGGCGCCTATCATGCGCTGCGTTCCCGTGCTGCCAATATGGATGTTCTCGTAGCGGTAGGGACCTCTGCAGCTTATTTCTATAGTCATTACGTCGTATTTACAGCAGATCAAACTACGCTCAACGCTCATGAATTACCTCTATATTTCGAGACTTCAGCGGTAGTTATTACAGCTGTTCTGCTGGGCAAATACATTGAAGCCTCCGTAACCACACGCGCGCAAAATGATGCTTCCGGCTACAGCACGCTCCAGAGTGCCGTCGTAACGGTTGAACGCGCAGGGGTATCGATGGAGGTTCAATCGGAGTTCGTTCGACCGGATGACTATGTACTCGTTGAACCAGGGGAAATCATTCCCGTTGACGGGATCGTGACAACCGGAGAATCCGAGGTGAATGAAGCGTTGCTTACAGGCGAGAGCATGCCTTCCGCCAAACGTGCAGGTGATCGCGTATGGGCGGGTACGAGGAATGAAAGCGGCAGACTCCGTGTTCGTACTGAAGCAGCTGGTCATGCAACGATGCTGAACCGGATCAGTGAGCTTGTTCGTCAGGCGCAACGTTCTAAATCTGCGATACAGAGAAACGTCGATCTCGTATCAGGTTGGTTTGTTCCCGCAATGCTCTTGCTTTCTGCAGGTACTTTCGTTGTTTGGGTAATATTTGTGGACCCTGGCAATTGGGAGAAAGCTTTTCGTTGTGCTGTCGCAGTCGTATTGGCCGCTTGCCCATGTGCTTTAGGGTTAGCTACTCCAATCTCTCTAGTAGTCGCTTCGGGTCGACTTGCTAAGAGAGGGATCGTCGTGAAAGAGGCTGGGGCGCTAGAACGATTAGCCCAACTTGATACCATTCTTATGGATAAAACGGGTACGTTGACGGAAGGGAAGCCGCGGGTTAGTCATGTACATGCTGCTGTTGGCAGTCGATCGGGTCTGCTGAGATCTGCTGCCGCAGCGGAAGCGGGTTCCATACATCCGCTTGCCTTAGCCATAAGCGCCGAAGCAAAGAAAGCTGGGCTTGTCCTTCCGAAAGCTGAGCAAATGGTGTATACAACTGGAAAAGGTGTCGAAGCGATTGTTGAGAAAAGGGTAATCGGAATTGGCAACGCAAGCTTCGCAGCTGATAAGCAATGGACGATGATGGATCAAACGGTGAAGAAGTTCGTTGAGGAGAGAGAACAGGCAGGGGAGACTGTATTGTATGCGGCTGATAATAATCGGATAATCGGAGCGATTTCCTTTATGGATACCGTGAAGCCATATGCGCTTGAAGCGGTTCAGCGGCTGAGGCATGCTGGTGTAGCGGTTATACTGGTGACAGGAGATCACATTGCTCCAGCATTAAGTGCTGCGCGTACGGCAGGAATTACTAAAGTACATGCATCGATGCTTCCAGAGGATAAGCTGGATTTGGTTCATACCCTTAAAGCAAACGGACAACGGATCGGAATGGCTGGAGATGGATGGAATGATGCTCCTGCGTTAGCTGCAGCGGATGTAGGAATGGCAATGGGGGATGGCACAGATGCAGCGCTAACTGCTGGTCATATGACATTGCTTCAACCGAGAATGACTGCTATTCCTGAAGCTCTGCTCATTAGTCGATTAACGGTTCGCAATGTCCGCCAAAACTTAACATTCGCTTTCATCTATAATGCACTTATTATTCCATTCGCAGCATGCGGATTGCTACAGCCATGGATGGCTGGTATTGCGATGGCATTCAGCTCAGTGTCGGTCGTAGGTAATGCGCTGCGGCTGAATGTGAGACTGCGACGAACGGCTGATTAGTAGATGTCTCTAGGCAGGATAGAGTAGACAAATTCCCAACTATTTTGGTATAGTTACTACGTCATAATTACATAGTGAAATAAATAGGTGCCCTATCGAATGAAGATTCGTTAGTGCTTAATAGGGAAGTCCGGTGAAAATCCGGCACGGACCCGCCACTGTAAGAAGCAGCAGAACAAGCTTTGGCTTGTATTTGCTAAAGCGCTGGCATCATGTCACTGGACAATCGTCTGGGAAGACGCTGCGTGTATGCTTCGAGTCAGGAGACCTGCCTGTTTTATGTAACGCTTATACCTACGAGGAGTTAGGATAGTGTTGGTTGAGCAGTCCGTCCCTTTGCATGCGCGAGTGGATATACAGCATTTCCGGCACAATTGCCGGAGATGCTTTTTTTATTTTAATAGAAAGAGGGAGTGTTGGTAAGTGTTGAGAAATAGTGCTGGGTATAGGATGAAAATGGGATTAACCGCAATTTTAACGATGATGTTATTGTTCGTTGCTGCGTGTGGAGCAAACGGGGGAGAAGCGCCTAACACAGCACAACCTGTCGCTGGCAGCTATCCCATTACAACCACAGATGATACAGGGACTGAAATAACGTTCGAGCAAGCTCCTGAGAAAGTCGTAACGCTCGTTCCAAGTGAAACCGAAATTATGTTCGCAATAGGTGCTGGCGATCAAGTTGTTGGCGTTGATGAATTCAGCAACTATCCAGAAGAAGCAGCCTCCAAAGCGAAGGTAGGCGATATGAATACGAATATTGAAGCTATCGTAGCTTTAAATCCAGATATGGTTCTCGCTTCCTCAGGCATGAATGCAGATGCAATTACGAAGCTTCGTGGTTTAAACATTAAAGTTATTGCAATTGATCCAGCCACTTACGATGCAACGGTTGCCAAAATCGAATTGATCGGTAAAATTATGGATAAAGATAAGGAAGCTGCGACAGTAGCTGATCATATGCGTTCGGTGAAACAAGAAGTAGCGGATACTGTAAAAGCAGCGACTGTTAAAAATGTTTACTTGGAATTCTCGCCAGGCTGGAGTGTTGGCTCAGGTACATTCCTAGATGAGCTGGTGACGTTAGCTGGAGGCAAAAATGTTGCAGCAGCTCAATCAGGTTGGTTTGAAATGAATGCAGAAGAAGTTATTGCGCAGAATCCTGATGTTATTATCTATCCTGCACTTAAGGAGGAACCGAATCCGATCGCTTCCGCAATTGCAAGCCGTCCAGGCTGGAATGCCATTAATGCGGTGAAAAATAACCAGTTGCTCGCTGTAACGGAAGATCCGCTCGTCCGTGTTGGACCAAGACTGGCTGACGGATTGCTTGAGCTGGCAAAAGTGATTCATCCGGATCTCGTAAAATAACGATGAAACGTAAATTGTTAATCTATGGAGGAGCAGCCCTGCTCCTTCTTTCTGTATCTATTATCGTTAGTCTATCGATTGGCTCGGCAAGTATATCTGCAGGATCATCTAGCTTATCATTAAGGGATGTATGGGGAATTCTCATGCATCAATTGCCCTGGATGAATGATGGGTTATCGCAATGGAATGAAGGACAGATTGCGATAGTGATGCAAGTACGATTGTCGAGAATCTTATTAGCTGTTCTCGTTGGCACTTGTCTAGCCTTAGCTGGTACGGGGTTTCAAGGTGTGTTGCGGAATCCTCTTGCTGATCCTTATACACTTGGAGTCGCTTCGGGCAGCTCAGTAGGCGCGGCTTTTATGATTTTATTTGGTTACCAAGCAATCATCGGCGTTTGGACAATTCCGATTGTCGCTTTTGCAACGGGAACGATTACCTTGTTAGGTGTATTATGGTTGGCGAGGAGTTCGTCGGGGATGCAGTTGGAGACGCTTATTCTATCCGGAGTCGTCGTTCAAGCCTTTCTGGGTGCTTTTGTGTCATTCATGGTCTCATTGTCGGATGATGTAGTGAACCAAATCTTGTTTTGGTTGATGGGGTCACTGACGATGAAGACTTGGGAGCATGTCTATATGCTCATTCCATTTCTAGCCATTGGACTTCCTTTGTTATTTGCCTACGGACAATCGCTCAATCTATTCGTGCTTGGAGAACGCAATGCTTCGCATATGGGTATCCGCGTAGAGCGTACCAAATTAATCGTATTAATCGGGTCAACGCTGCTGACAGCTGCGGCTGTGTCTGTATCTGGCGTTATTGGTTTTGTAGGACTTGTTGTGCCTCATTTAGTCCGTTTGATTGTTGGTCCTGACTATCGTCTTATTATTCCTCTATCTGCCATCGGCGGAGGTATCTTCGTGTTATGGGCAGATACTCTTGCAAGGATGGCGCTAAGTCCCAAGGAAATTCCGCTTGGTGTAGTAACAGCACTCATTGGCGCTCCATTCTTTGCTTACTTACTATACCGTCGTAAACGAAGACAGGAGGGTATTGTATGATTGATACTAATCGCTTAGTCATGAAAATTGGCAATCAGCCTGTCCTAAATGAGCTAACCTTTTCCTTACAAGCCGGACGAATGTATGGTATTATCGGACCAAACGGCGTTGGCAAATCAACGCTGCTTCATCTATTATCGGGAGTTTCCAAGCCCACACAAGGCGATGTAAAGTTGGACGGACGGAAACTATCCGATTATCCTCGGAAGCAGCTTGCCAAGCGATTGGCAGTATTGCAGCAGGGAGGTCTCCCGCCTGTTGGATTTACGGTGCGAGAGGTTGTTACTTTGGGGCGTTTTCCTTATCAGAATTGGTTCGGAGATGAAGGTGTTGATGCAACACCACTTATTGATCGGTCCCTTGAAGCGATGGGGCTTATGAATCTTCAGCATCGTCCGATGGATCAATTGAGCGGTGGAGAAAGGCAACGGGCAGCATTAGCGAAAGTGATGGTGCAAGACCCTGAAGTGATTTTACTTGACGAACCGACAACCTATTTAGATATTGGATACCAAGTGCAGCTGCTTGATACGGTGCGAGTATGGCAACAAGAACGAGGTTTAACGGTCGTTGCTGTGTTGCATGATTTGAATTTGGCGGCATTATATTGCGACCAAATTCTTGTTCTGCATAAGGGTGGAATTGCGGCCTTTGGTGAGCCAAAGGATGTGCTGAATGAAGCTCTCATCCGCCAGGTATACGAGACAGAAGCATCTGTTATTGCGCATCCTGTAACAGGTGTGCCGCAAATATTACTCATGCCTAATCAAAGCTTGCCAACCAATGAGCAACAATTTCCACTATCACAATTACAATCGCAACAGCCTGAATTAATAACGAAATAGAAGTTGCTTATGTTAGGGAGATGAAGGAATACGATGAATATCGATTATAATAAACAATTAATAAGTACGATTGAACGCATTCGTCCGTTTGACGAACAGAGGTCTGAGGAAGCGAGGGTTCATTCTGATCATTTGACGAAGCCGCCTGGCAGTCTTGGCAAACTAGAAAGTATCGCTTATCAATTGGCTGGTATTAACGGTAATAAAGATAAGCTGTGGCCGGATTTGCAGCGCAAAGCAGTTGTTGTCATGGCTGGCGATCATGGGGTATGCGAGGAAGGAGTTAGTGCATTCCCGCAAGAGGTTACTGCCCAAATGATGCTCAACTTTGTTGGCGGTGGTGCAGCGGTTAATGTACTGGCTAATCAGGCTGGAGCAGATGTCTATTGCGTAGATATCGGTGTGAAGACCGACTTGGACAATGTGGAGCATCCAAGGCTGCTGAATCGCAAATTAATGCGAGGTACAGCTAATATGGCGAAGCAACCGGCAATGAGTCGGGAAGAGGCAATTGCAGCTATAATGACAGGTGTTCAAGTGGTTAATGAGCTAGTAGAGCAGGGCTATCAATTATTTGCAACGGGAGAAATGGGAATTGGCAATACAACGCCAAGCGCTGCTATTACATCAGTGTTAACAGGTCTGCCGCCTGAGCAATCGGTTGGAAGAGGAACGGGGATTAATGATAGCGGCTGGTTGCATAAGGTGGAAGTGGTAAAGCGTGCAATAGCTATTAACGAACCTGACCCGCTAGATCCTATCGATGTGCTCGCAAAAGTCGGCGGTGTAGAAATTGCTGGTTTAGTCGGCGTTATAATCGGAGCTGCTGCGAATGGCTGTCCGGTTGTCATTGATGGATATATTTCTTCAGCAGCAGCGTTAGTTGCCGTTCGGATAGCCGAGGAGACTAAACCGTACCTATTGGCATCCCATCTGTCGCAAGAACAAGGACATGCCAAGCTGCTGGAATCAATGGGATTATCACCGATGATCCAATTGGAGATGCGCCTTGGAGAAGGAACCGGAGCGGTTCTATGTTTCCATTTCATCGATGCAGCGCTTAAGCTCATGCAAGAGATGGCAACATTCGAAAGCGCCGGCGTATCGAGAGAGTAGGTGAAGAGTATGGCAATACTTGTTACAGGCGGTGCGCGGAGCGGAAAAAGCTCGTTCGCCGAACAGCTTGCTTCTCGGTTAGGCGATCGAGGCATTTATGTGGCGACAAGCCGTGTCTGGGATGATGAAATGTCCGACCGAGTGAGCAAGCATAAAGCTGATCGAGTGACATCCGATTTCCAGTGGGAAACGATTGAGGAGCCTCTCGAGTTGGCGCAGAAGTTATATGAGATAGCTGTTAATGTGGGAAATGGTGTACAACAAGGCCAACGACCACCAGTCGTTCTTGTCGATTGTTTAACCTTATGGCTGACGAATTGGCTAATGATCGGAGAAGAGAAATTAGATGGTCAGTCAGACCGCAATATTAGCGAATGGCTGATGGAGCCTATCGATCAGCTGGAAAGTTCTATTATGGATTATCCTTATCCGCTTGTAATCGTGACAAACGAGGTAGGGGATGGCATTGTACCAGCCTATTCGCTTGGAAGAAAATTTCGAGACGAAGCGGGAAGACTTAATCAACGGATAGCTGCTAGATGTGATCGTGTATTTTTAGTAACGGCTGGTATTCCGATTGAACTCAAATCTCAGGTGTTTCAGTGGGAGAACTTATGATCTTTTATTCCCTTCAAGAAATGTTACTTCTAACTGCCGCAGCGATTATGATTGATTGGATTGTTGGAGATCCGAAATGGCCGACCCATCCCGTCATATGGATCGGTCGGCTTATTCGTGTATTAGAACGAATATTACGTGCTAATGAAACAGGCAGAAGTCCAGTGAGAATTAGAATGAACGGTGTTATTCTAACGGTCACAACTTTAACGGTTTCATTCAGCTTCATGTGGGCGATTATCGCGTTGGTTGATTGGATTCATCCTTGGTTCGGTTTTGCGATGACTGCATGGTTCATCTCGACTACTATTGCCGTTAAAGGGTTGAAGCAAGCGGCGATGCTTGTCTATGTTCCGTTAGTGTCTGGTGCTATAGAGGAAGCTCGCAAATACGTTGGATACATTGTTGGCCGTGATACAGGCAGCTTGAATGAAGCGGAGGCATCACGGGCAGCGATAGAGACGGTTGCTGAGAACACGGTGGATGCCTTAGTCTCACCAATCATTTTCGCTCTGCTAGGCGGGGCACCGCTTGCGATGCTCTATCGAGCAACGAATACGCTAGACTCTATGGTCGGCTACAGAAATGATAAATATATTCATTTTGGCTGGTGCTCAGCACGAATGGATGATGTACTTAACTACATACCGGCACGAATGACAGGATTGCTGCTCGCGATATCTGCGCTTTTCACTCGCGGAATGTCTGCGGCTCAGTCGATATCTGCGATACGACATTTCGCACATAAGCATCCAAGCCCGAATAGCGGTATCCCTGAATCAGCTGTTGCTGGTGCGCTAGGTATCGAACTAGGCGGCTTGAATTATTATTTCGGACAGCCAAGCGAACGAGCGAGAATGGGCTGGCCGCATCGCAAGCTTGAAGCTGGTGACATTGTGAAGACAATCCGTCTCTTATATGCGGTTAGCATCCTATTAATGGTTGGAGTGTTGATAATATGGCTATTCCTGCAATAAAGCTTCATGGCCAAGCCTTGGCAGCTGCGCTCCAGTTTCTAACTAGAATACCGATTCCGATTGAAGTGCCGTTTGAAAAAAGAGTGCTGGCGAGAAGTGTGGTCTATTTCCCGATAGCAGGCTTTGCGGTAGGTCTGGGCTTATCATTGTTTGGTTGGTTTATCGGCTTATTCGTACCACCTTTGCCGGCTGCTGTGCTTCTATTAACGATATGGACTATGCTTAGCGGAGGACTGCATCTCGACGGTTGGATGGATACAGCAGATGGCGTTCTTAGTCATCGTTCAAGAGAACGTATGTTAGAGATTATGAAGGACAGTCGAGTCGGAGCTATGGGTGTCATTGCAGCGGTATTACTGTTGCTCTTTAAATTTGCAGTGCTTGTTGAACTTCTTCAGCTTGAGAACCCGCTGCCATTTCTGTCTATGCTGACTGTTGTTCCGATATGGAGTAGATGGTGGATGTCGGTTGCCATTGCTGGATGGCCGAGTGCGCGGCAAGGCGAAGGGATCGGTGCGTTGTTTCAAGAAGTGACTTATAAACAAGTTGCTGCCGGGTTCGCATGCACGATCATTCTAACTCTGATTTGCTGTTTAATCGGTGGTTTTACAGCTGTAGAAATGATTGCGCTTATTGCCGGCGGTATATTGTTGACGATAATTGTTGGCTGGTGGATGGCGACCTGGCTAAGTCGAAAGCTAGGCGGGTTAACTGGTGATACTTACGGTGCGCTTAATGAGGGAATTGAAGCGTTATTGCTGTTAGCCTCATTAATTGCATTAAATTAGAGTAGATCGATGCTCGTTATCAAAGGTGACTTTTTGAACATCCTGTAAGAACGAGAGTTCTAAAAGTCGGCTTTCAGAACCAAGAAGGTTGAATGAACTCGGAGAAAGAGGAACGGAGCGTAGTGAAGTGCTACGTGAGTACCGGATTTCCCGAGTTTGTTCAAGATTCGATGTCGAATCTCATCTTGAAATACTTCGTTATCAAAGGTGACTTTTTGAACATCCTCTAAGAGAAAGCGGTGTGATAGTTATGTTGGAAAGATACGGCCATGGCGGTGACTTGCGAACCGCAGAGGAGAATTTCGGGTTGCCTGCTGATCAATATATTGATTATAGCTCCAATATGAATCCATTTGGTCCGCCTCCATCCGTGAAGCAAACGCTATTGCGTTATGCGGATGAGATCGGACGTTATCCGGATCCAGCAGTCAGAGGCCTACGCTCTAAGCTGGCCAAGCTTCATCAAATTGATGAGCAATCGATATTAATTGGCAATGGTGCAGCGGAGTTGATTGATTTAGTGGTTCGTTCTATTCAACCGAAAGTGACTGGGCTCACCTATCCTTGTTTTGCTGAATACGGGGATGCTGTACATAAGACTGGCGGTCAAATATCGCCGATATGGTTGTCCGCAGATCATGCGTTTGAACTGACGGAAGAGAATATGCCTTTCTCTTCCCCCAATGCGGCGGAATTCTACATGATTGGTTCACCTAATAATCCAACCGGTCAACTCGTCAATCCAGAACTCATTATGAAGCTCGTACATAGTGGTGCTACTGTTGTCGTTGACGAAGCGTTTATCGACTTCGTCCCAGATGAGGTGAATTATACGCTAATCGAGGAAGCATCTGTCAACAATCGTTTATTCGTTATTCGCTCGATGACTAAATTTTACGCGATTCCTGGTATTCGCCTTGGCTACATAGTAGGAGCGAAAGAGCGGATTGCTGAGTTAAAGCGGCTTCAAGTTCCATGGAGTGTCAATTCATTAGCACAACAGATCGGTGAGTCTGTATTGGAAGCGAAGGAATTTGCTAGACTGACGTTGGATTGGCTAGTGGAAGAGCGTCCTTGGCTGACGGATCAGTTAGAGAAGCTAGGCATGACGGTTAATCCAAGTTCAGCTAATTATGTACTAGTTCGTTTACCTGATAGGCAGGGCTTAACCGCTGCTCGTCTACAACATGACATGGGATTGCTTGGTGTTCTAATTAGGGATGCCTCTCATTTCCCAGGTCTGGATGATCGATATTGCCGATTTGCAATCAAACATCGTGCTGACAATGCTAGACTGCTCAGCGCACTTACGGATTGCTTGGACAATTATGAGAAATCAGCGCAGCAAAGCGATGTCTGAATCTAATCAACTATGGGTGAAGGAGGCGATCAAGCGATGAGTCAACCTTTTCGACAAGGTGATTTAATCTATAGGTCTCGGTTGTGGGAAGGCGTTCAGTTTAAACTACTGGATTCTAGTCGGATTGAAACGTTTAGTCCTATCAGGCTGAGAACACTAAGCAACGCTGTGCATCTGGGGGGATTCGCTGAAGCCCATAGAATCGTCAATTGGAAGGTGCCTATACCTTATGACTGTGATGATCCTGTAGGCGATGTGGATACACAGTTCAGACAATGGGAATATGAACCTGCACGAACGGTAGGTTTATTGACGGCTGCAAAGCTAACGCATGCTTCAATAGTTGAAGTCGAAGGGGATCGCTTTACATTGCTCTGCTGTACGACATCAGGAACAGGTAATGCAGCTCGTGCAGGTATGCCGAGAGAGACATTCTCTGCATATACAGCCGGTACGATTAATACGATACTGCTGGTGGACGGTCAGATGACAGATTCAGCGATGGTGAATGCGATAATTACTGCCTCGGAAGCGAAAGCAGCTGCCCTTCAAGATTTGAAAATTGTTGATTTCGAGAATGGCAATATTGCCACTGGCACAACGACCGATGCTGTTGTAATTGGAGTTAGTCAGAACGAGCAGTATGGAGCACTGCATGCTTATGCGGGAACTGCGACAACCATTGGCAATGCTATTGGACAGTTGGTCTATGACACCGTTCATGAGGCTTGCCGGACACAGCTGGAAAGTTGATGTACAATTTCCTCCGCTAATAGGGGATGTTTCTGGCTGTATAACTATTGTAATCTATCAAAAGGCTGCCAGCTTGATTGGCAGTCTTTTTCATCGTTCTGGGAAGCAACTGATAGATTCTATTAAATGTGCGGATGGTAGAATAAGGATGAAGTAGTGTATAATTTTACTAGTTAATACAATAGGCGGGTAATCATAATGGGGAAGGTGGATCATGCTTGGGAAACCTATTAACAGTCATAAATTGGATCGAAAAAAGTGAACGGATGGATGTCTTATTGCTTCAAGCAGACAGCCTCACTATTCATCCTATTGATCAAGGATTTGAAGCGGAAGTCATCAAGCTAAGCTTCGATCAAGAGGGTTATGTATTGAAGATATGGAATAAAGGTTCCCAGTCTGATGTTTGTTTTCAATTTCATTTATTGAAAGGCTTAGTTGATCTTGGAATATCAGTACCTAAGCCGATAGGTTGGGGGATTAATCCAAACGGTGATAAGGTACTGTTAACTACATTTGACGGGATACCGGCTTTTACAATGAATAATGAGAAAATGTCTGAACTTGCGAACATTCTATCGAGTATACATCAAGTTCAAGTTGAAGAAATTCAGCATGTACAGCTTCCCAAGTATGGTTTTATTGATTATTTTTTTTGGGGGGCGAAAGAACATCATCCTGATCTCTATGCTGCATTAGTTCCTCTCGTTGAGATGTCACCGATTAAGCAAGATCGGATGATTCATGGCGATTACCACATCGGAAATATCGTAGATAATAATGAACAATACACGGTCATTGATTGGACGAATGGTCAATTAGGCGACTCCAGATATGATTTTGCATGGGCACTTATTATATTGAAAATATATGTTCCTGAACGGTTTGCTGATGTGTTTCGTTCAACGTATTTATTGAACAATGAGATTGGGCAGGAAGAATTACATAGATTTGAAGCGTTGGCATGCCTGAGATGGATCTTCCTCAATAGAAACGGTTATACACCAACTGGTCCACAGATCATTGAGAAGGCAACAAGGATAGTTAGAGCTAATCCATTTCTAAGGGATTTGGAGTTTATAGGCATATCCAGTAATAAGAAGGCATGGAGTGGTGATGGAATGAACAATGGAGCTGTATGGACTAAGTTTCCTATATTGAAATCTAAAGATTATGTATTGAAGAGGATCGAAGATAATCATCTTGATGAGGTCTACGAGATTTATAGCAATGATCATGTATTTCAGTATTGCGGCATCATACCCAAACATAATAAAGGTACTGTGAAAAATATGATCGGTCATTTTGATAGAGATTACAATAAAGGTTCGAGGGTGAAGTGGGGCATATTCAACATCTATGAGAGTGATAGACTGCTTGGGATTATAGAAGCGTTCGACTTCAATCAGAAAGTAAATATGGTAACGATCGGCTACTTCTTGGCTGAATCTCGATGGGGCAGGGGAACCGCTACAGAAGCGGTGAGAATATTGGTGGACTATCTGTTTATGGAAGTGAACGTGAACAGAATTCAGGCTGAAGTAATGCCTTCAAATGAGTCGTCGAAGAAAGTGTTATTGAAGAACGGCTTTATTAAGGAAGGAACACTAAGACAAGCGGCTCTGTGGTCAGGCAAAGGTATCGTTGATTTGGAATTGTACAGTATTTTGAAAGAAGACTTTGTAAAATGATGAATTAATGGCGGTTCTTTCATTGGAAGAACGCCTTTTTTATTTGGCTAGATCCTAATCTTGGGAGCATTATCAGAAAACCTCTGTTCATTGGCTGGAATTTTTGATACTATAGTTTTGACTTATTAAACACATTTAATAAGTCAGGCTATAAGGTGGTGATCCGGTGAATGAGTCATTATCAAATCCCAAAGAGATGAAGAAAGTTATTACTCGCGGTATACGCGCAGCTCTTCTGGCGCTTGGAAGTGCAACGAAAGCTGAACTGAGTCAGAAGCTCGGGATTAGTTTTCCTACAACTAGCAAGTTTCTATCGCAGATGGAGCGAGAAGGGGAGCTAATTAACGTTGGTCTCGATGATTCTAGCGGAGGAAGAAGAGCTAAGCGATATGCTTACAATCCGGAGTATATGCTGGGGTTGGCAATTTTTTTAGAAAAAAAAGAAACGAATTACATTATTTTTAATTGTCTGGGTGAAGTGAAGGAACAAGGAAATACTTCGAGTGTTCTTATGGATGATGTTCTAACCCTAATGAAGCATGTTGAAGAGATTATCGTTAAATATCCGAGGATCGGTTCGATAGCCATTGGTGTGCCTGGTTCGGTCAATAATGGTCGAATTATTCACATACCAAGCTATGAGAAATTTCAAGATATGGATTTGAAAGGCTACTTCGAAGAGCGTTTTGCTATACCTGTCGTCGTAGAGAACGATATGAATGCAGCTGTAATTGGATACAAGAATAATAGAGCAACAAATAACGATAATCCTTCTCTTGTCTACTTGTATTTGGGTCATAATGGTCCTGGCGCCGGCATTATGATCAATGGAGACGTCGTGCGAGGAAGTACATTTTTTTCTGGAGAGGTTGCCTTCATACCAATGTACGATGACCGGAATTTCCTGCAAGCTTTGAATAATGGAAGCGATCGGGGAAGGGCGGGGCATTTGGATAGGGAAAAAATAGATGCGATTAGTCGGCTGGTCGCTTTATTCGCAGCTACTATTAATCCCCATGCGATTATTTTTTGCAGTGATGAGGTGAACCAATCCATTACGGACCAAATCGCAATAAAGAGCTCGACGTATATCAATCAAGAACATCTGCCAGAGCTTACATCAAGTGATTGGAAACAAGATTATTTACATGGATTGCAGAATCTTGGACTTGACCTCATGATCTCCGGAAATAGCAAATAAAATAAATCAGACAAAGGTGAACAACATGGCTACATTCTTTTTATTCATTATTTATTTGGCATTCATCAGTTTAGGGTTGCCTGATTCCTTGCTTGGATCGGCATGGCCGGTTATGCAATTGGACTTTGAAGCGCCGCTTGAGACTGCAGGATTTCTCTATATGACGATAGCAGCGGGGACAATTGTGTCCAGCTTGGCAAGCGGAGCTGTCATTAAACGTTTTGGAACGGGCAAAATCACTCTTGTCAGTTGCATCATGACGGCTGGTGCTCTACTAGGATTTTCTATTGCACCATCACTTGTATGGTTAGTAATATGTGCCATACCTCTCGGGTTAGGCGCAGGTGCGGTAGATTCAGGCTTGAACAATTATGTTGCGGCTCATTACAAAGCACACCACATGAGCTGGCTTCATTGTTTCTGGGGAGTGGGCGCAACGTTCAGCCCCATCATTATGGCGCAATTTATTACGGGGGAGAACACATGGAGAGATGGATACTTAACGGTTGCTGGGATTCAGGGTATCTTAGTTATCATTATTTTGATCACACTGCCATTATGGACCCGAGTTGCTTCAAACAGCAAAGCTAATTTAAGTGATGAATCGGGAGACATCAAGGCGGGAGTTGAGGATGAGCTCCCAGCAAATATAAAACCTATACAGATCAAGGGAGTTAAGCTGGCTCTCGCTTCCTTCTTGTTTTATTGCGGTGTCGAAGCAACTATGGGATTGTGGGGAAGCAGTTTTCTAGTGAATGTTAAGGGATTGCCCGCATCGGTAGCTGCACAATGGGTTTCTCTATTTTTTGCAGGCATCACTATAGGCAGATTTATTACTGGCTTTATCACCTTCAAATTGAGCAACCGTACTCTTATCCGGGGCGGACAAATTATAGCTTTAGCCGGTGCAGTACTAATGATCTTACCTTTGCCGTCAGGCTTTTCACTTGCGGGTTTTATGATTGTAGGATTAGGTCTAGCACCGATCTTCCCTTGTATGCTGCATGAAACACCAGTTCGGTTCGGGAAAAAGCATTCACAGACCATTATGGGCTATCAAATGGCGATGGCCTATACGGGCAGCACGTTAATGCCTCCTCTTCTTAGATTGCTTGCCTCTTCAACAACAATAGGAGTTTTTCCGTTTTTTATCGCTCTGTCTGCTTTAGGTATGTTTATGGTTTCAGAGAAATTAAATGTATTCATGAAGCAAAAGTTCTTATTCAGAGAGGCAAATACGAATACAAGTGGAATATAGCAATGAAAGAATGGAAGGGCTGCCGAGTGGCAGTCCTTTGTTCGTTAAGGAGCTGATAATGAGTTGATAGTCATTAACATTCATAGAATGTCACTAACTTATGTTAATATATATCAGAGAAATAAGCATAAGTGGTGATTGTCTTGAGGTTTGAATACACGGTCTTGAGAAAGTCAGTTAATAGAGCAGAAAGGGTGATCGTTATGTATCGTGTTGATGTTGCTTATGCTTTGATAACGAATGAAGAGCAAGATAAAGTGTTAGTCGTTAGAAATTTACTTACTTCGAGCTGGTCGTTGCCTGGTGGAGCTGTTGAGATTGAAGAATCATGGTCTTCGGCGGCTGTTAGAGAAACCAAAGAAGAAACTGGTCTTGAAGTTGACTTGTTGGGTATTTGTGCGGTGAATGAATGTTTTTTTGAAGATAAGGGCGAACATGTCGTATTTGTAACTTTTAAAGCACAGGCAGTAAATGCGGATATTATGATTTCACGTCCTCATGAAATAGCCGAAGTACTATGGGTGGATCTTGACGAGGCTGATATGAAGATGCCGTATTACAATTATGGGATAAAGAGAATGATAGAATCTGAAGTCATCCCTTATCGTTTTCAAGGAAAACAGACCATACAGTCCTATAACTCAGCAACTTAAGTTTAATCAATGTAACTCAAATACATAGAAGAAGGGTGTGGAGACATGAAGGAGAAAGTTATTGAAGCTTTCAACAAATTGGCAAAAGACTACGAAATAAATGTGGATGGTGGAAGCGGGTACAACATATATTACGAACGTCCGGCCATGATCAAGCTTATGCCAACTGAGATGAATCAACTGACCGTTCTTGATGCTGGTTGCGCTGCTGGGTGGTATACGGAGCAAATGATTAATAAAGGCGCTCAAGTTACAGCAATTGATATTAGTCCCGAAATGGCAGCAGCTTGTATAAGACGAGTTGGCAATAAAGCGATGGTACATACATGTGATTTAGCGGGACAACTCCCATTTGATGATGAGTCATTCGATCTAATAATAAGCTCGTTAACCCTTCACTACCTCGACAATTGGGTACCAACCTTTCTTGAATTTCGTCGTGTTATGAAGCCGGGAGGAAGTCTCATTTTCTCTGTACATCATCCTTTTATGGATTTCAAACTTTTTGATAGACCTGACTATTTTGCTCATGAATTATTGATTGATGTATGGAACAAAAAGGAGTCGGGTCCAGTGGAGGTCAACTTTTACAGGAGATCGCTTCAAGAAATAGTAAATACAACCTCGGATCATTTTACAATTGAACGAATGGTTGAGCCTCAGCCTAGTAAGGAATTTAAAGATAAACCTGAAGCAATTGATTGGTATAACCGTTGTTATGACCATCTATCCACCAATCCGCATTTTTTAATTGTAAAAGCTAGGAAATAAACCGATTTGTAGTGAGTGGTTTAAAGACGATCTAAATATGGCGGATAGCATAATCAAGATTGAGAGCGGGGTATCAGATGATTATGCTCAAGCAGGGACCATAACTGATCAGTAATCTCTTCTGCAGAACAGGGCATTGTATGGGTAAACCACCATTCAATTACTCCGACTATCGCCGAACTCAAAAATTGCGCTAAGATTTCCTTACTCAACTCATCTAGGTTTGAATTGTTTTCTATGATTTGTTCCATAACTTGCTTATTCATTAA
Source organism: Pristimantibacillus sp. (assembly GCA_048976605.1). GTDB lineage: Bacteria > Bacillota > Bacilli > Paenibacillales > Paenibacillaceae > Pristimantibacillus. The sequence continues at coordinate 45,177 of JBHGUX010000068.1, forward strand.
ATCTTGTATGTGGTTTCTAAAAGAAGGAATGCTTTTATTGCTTAATAAATTCTTATAAAAGAGAGCATTCTTCTCCATTTGTTTAAGCGTACGGAGCAATAAAGAATTAGATGGATAAGGTTCTATTTCATCCACTCTGGAGCAACTTTCGATCAATTGGTACAGATGAGCCTCCAGGGACTTATCCAATAGGTCGTATTTATCCGAGTAATGCGAATAAATGGTCCCTCGATTTACATCAGCACGCTCTGCGATTTCATTAATCGTTATTTTTTCGAAATCTTTCTCCCCTATCAAATGGATTAATGCATTCATAATGGCTGTTTGGTTTTTTTTTATTCTTCTATCCATTGAAAATCCCCCTTTTTTTAAACAATACATTGTACTCTGTTGAAAAACCAACAAAACCGCTCAATCTAGCGATTGATACATTCTACAGATGCTGATAATCTGATTTTATTGAACAAATGATGAAAATGCAACATTCGTCCAAAAAAATCAGAGGTGAAATAATGATGAAAGTATTAGTTTTCGGTGCGGGAGTTCTAGGCAGTTATCTTGCTCATGCCCTAGTGCGCGGGGGGAATGATGTCACAGTGCTTGCCAGAGGGAAGCGAGCTGAACAATTGAAGAAAGACGGACTTGTCATTCGCCATTATTTTCAGCGTAAAAACACGGTCGATGAAGTAAAAGTCATCCATGAGCTTCAATCTGATGATCTCTATGATCTCATTTTTGTTGTGATGAAATACAATGATTTCCCATCTGTTCTGCCTATTCTAGCCGAGAATCAGAGTCAGAATATTGTTCTTGTCGGTAATAATGCCGATGCCCATGGGATGCAAAATGTTCTTCAGGAAAAGAGTATGGTGAAAAAAAATATAGTCTTTGGATTTCAGCTTAGCGCAGGACTTCGAGAAGAAAGCGGTCGTATCATCTGTATACGCGGAGGCGGACAAATGGTACTTGGCAGTCTAGACGGTGAGATCCCAATAAAACCTTTGCTGGAAAATGCGTTTAAACAGGTTAAATATAAATTAATTTATCATAATGATATGGATGCTTGGCTTAAAAGTCATATCGTCCCTATAGTGGCCTTGAACTCGATTAGTTATCTTAACGACAGTGATTTGAAAAAAACATCTAAGGACAAGAAGCTATTAAAGAAAGCTATAGCAGTAATGGACGAAGGGTTTCAAATGTTGGAGAAATTAGGTTATACCATTACACCTGCAAATCAAGTTAAGGTTATTCGAAAACACAGACAGGTTGTATACTATGGTCTAAAAATAATTCATAAACTACCGTTTATGAAATTGGTGGATGGATCATTCAGTGAAATTGCAGCTTTGTTCGACTCGTTCGATAAGTTGAAACAACAACTAAACATTGCGACACCCAATTGGGATGAACTTGAAAAACAAGCGATTTCCAAGTTTAATTCAAATAATCATTAAACTCAGGAATCTATAAATAGTGCGGGGTATAATATAATTTATAGCTCAATAAATTCGTAGAGACGGCAGCTAATGTATAGGCTGCCGTTTTTTTCAACTATACCTGCCAATAATGGGGTTATGGTGAGGTTGTTTTATTTCAATTAAGTAACTTGCTTTACACAAACGCTTGAAAAAGTGTTATGGTGTAGTTAAAAAAGTAAGGGGACATCATGGGGAACTATCAGATTTGTGATTTTTGCGGAAACTTATGCGAAAGAACAAGTAAAAAAATGTGCAAGAGCTGTGAAGAAAACTATCTAAAAATACGCAGCATTGTTGAAGTATATCCAGATACAATAGTTCTCGATCTCTCAAATCAAACCGGAATTAGTGTAAGTAGAATACTATCATTCGTTAGGAATGGGTATTTTACAATGAAGGAAGGTACGATCTCTTAGAATAGTGAGAGATTGTACCTTTTTTTAATACAAATACTGCTTTTACAATGGGGCATGATAACCCTTCTTAACCAACTCAACCACGTCCTTAGGACGTGGTTTTCTGTTTCTCTATATTTTTTAGCGTTCCTCGAAGACGCTTTATATCACTCATCGGAGGAAGACCGAACATTCGAGCATATTCACGGCTAAATTGAGAGGGACTTTCATAGCCAACCTGGAATCCAGCATCGGCAGCGTCTAGTGTCTCTGACAAGAGCAGACGGCGAGATTCCTGCAGTCTGATTTGTTTTTGATATTGCAAAGGACTCATTGCAGTAATGTCTTTGAAATGTTGATGCAAGGAAGATGGACTCATATTTACAGTCATAGCTAATTGATCAATACGCAACGGCTTGGCAAAATCCTCCTTGATCAAATCGATTACTTTCGTTATACGTTGTGCATGATTTCCAATCATAGCGAACTGTTTGAGAGAATCACCTTGCTCATCTTGAAGTATTCGGTAAATAATTTCACGGATTACCATAGGTGCAAGTACAGGAATATCCTGCGGAGTATCTAATAGACGAACCAATCTTAATGCAGCATCTAGAAGCGATTCATTCGTTTTACTTACGAATAAGCCACGACAGGAAACACCTTTTGTGCTCCATGTTTGATTGGTGTCTCTAATCATGTCGTAAATTTGATTCGGATCAAAATCCAGACGAAGGCATAAATAAGGAGATTCTGAGGTTGCTTGGATGATCTCTCCAGAAATAGGCAAGTCGACAGAGACTACAAGATATTGCGCGGAGTTATATTGATAGCATTCCTGTGCCAGCATAACCAGTTTCTTACCTTGTGCAACGATACATAAAGCGGGTTTGTGGATCGTATGCAGGGGCTCAGATTGTTTGGAAGCCCGAATCAAATGCAGAGAAGGAATAGCTGTAGAATAAGTACCATCATTATTAGTAAAGCGTTCTAGAAGTAGTGCCAATTCCGCTTGCTTCACAATTATCGGGTCATCCTGACTGATTTCACTTGACATAAGAACTCCTCCACTCTAATTTCTGATTGCTTAATTTTATAGCTGTTTGGAGGATTAGGCAATGATTCTCAATTAATAGACTATCTCCTGAAGCTCTATTTCTTACATAATGAATTTGTATCCAATCAAGAAAACATAATGATGCGAAGGAGATGAGCAAATGGAGAGCACTAACCAAACTCAGCATTCCTATGTCGGCATGTGGGTTACCCAAGATGGTTATATCCGACATGAGCTTCTGCCAAACGGGCGTTATGATGAAGCGCGCGGTAATAGGAAGAGTGCATATCAAGGTCGTTATTTCCTTGAAGGAGACCATATCGAATATATCGATGACACTGGATTCACTGCTGATGGCGATTTTCGAGACGGGGTTCTATACCACGCTGGAATGATTTTATTTCGTGAAAAAAAATAATTTTGTAGGAGGAAACAAGATGTCTACTATTAAAGGAAAAGTTATTGCCATTACGGGTGCAAGTAGTGGTATTGGTGAAGCAACTGCACGTCTATTGGCTAAGAATGGTGCTCATGTTGTTATAGGGGCAAGACGTTCTGAAAGGTTAGTGACTCTGGCTTCTTTAATACGATCAGAAGGTGGTTCTGTTGAATATCAAACATTAGATGTGACTAACAAGGAACAAATGCAATCATTTATCGATTTTGCGCTAAGCCGATTTGGTCGTCTTGATGTTGTACTGAATAATGCTGGCATTATGCCGCTTTCACGTTTGGAAGCATTGAAAATTGATGAATGGGACCGCATGATTGATGTAAATATTCGAGGCGTTCTTCACGGGATCGCTGCTGGACTTCCCATTATGAAGCAACAGGGATTTGGTCAGTTTATTAACATAGCGTCTATCGGTGCTTACGCAGTGTCTCCTGCCGCAGCCGTATATTGTGCAACGAAGTATGCGGTCCGTGCTATCTCAGAAGGGTTGCGCCAAGAGGTTGGAGGGAATATTCGTGTAACACTTGTGTCGCCTGGAGTTACAGAATCTGAGCTTGCAGAAAGTATCTCGAATGAAGAAGCGATAGAGGCCATGAAAGAGTTTCGACGAATTTCTATCCCTGCGACCGCCATCTCTCGAGCCATATTGTACGCCATTGAGCAGCCAACTGATGTAGATGTGAGTGAGATCATCGTACGGCCAACAGCAAGTTTAGCTTAATGAAGGATAAAAGTGAATATTAATAAGTATGGATCATGGATCGCTACAGCTTTCTAAATCAATACTTTAGTATCTATATCTCAATACCGTATTGCAGATATACTGATTGCATATTGAGGTGCGGAGGAAACTCATGAAAGCAATGGTATGTACAAAATACGGATCACCGGATGTTCTGAAGCTTAAAGATGTAGAACAACCAGCTCCCAAGGATAATGAAGTATTGGTAAGAATCCATGCAACAACAGTAACATCAGGGGATGTCAGGGTTCGAAGCTTCAAGAGTCCAGTCTTGGCTTGGCTTCCAATGCGACTATTCTTAGGCTTGAATAAACCAAGAAAATCAATACTAGGGGTTGAGTTGGCTGGGGAAATTGAAGCAATAGGCAAAGAGGTGAAACGATTTAAGAAAGGCGACCAGATATTTGCATTTCCCGGTATGCGATTTGGTGCTTATGCAGAGTATATATGTCTGCATGAAGATGGTTTGTTGGCAATAAAACCGACAAATGCGACTTATGAAGAAGCCGCTGCCGTTCTATTTGGGGGAACAACAGCCCTGCATTTCCTCAGAAAAGGAAATATCCAAAAGGGTAAGAAAGTTCTTATCTATGGAGCCTCTGGAGCGGTAGGGACTTCTGCAGTACAGCTTGCGAAGTACTTTGGGGCTGAAGTTACAGGGATATGCAGCACCTCAAATCTTGAATTGGTGAAGTCTCTGGGAGCCGATAAGGTTATCGATTACACGAAAGAGGATTTTACGAATAGGGAAGATCTGTATGATATCATCTTTGATGCAGTTGGGAAATCCTCTAAATCTAGTTGCAAGAAAGCATTAGTTCCGAACGGGAAATACGTGACAGTTGAGGGACAGGGCATTGCAAAGGTATTAATTGAAGATATCATTCAACTTAAAGAGCTTATTCAGACTGAGAAGATAATATCGGTTATAGATAGACGCTATCCACTGGAACAAACACCCGAAGCTCATCGATATGTTGAAAAAGGACATAAAAAGGGAAATGTAGTCATCACGGTGAGACATGATAACAGTAACTAGTGGAGCAATAACGGACGGAGCTTTAACTTGAATTGTCAAACTTTGAAAAACGGCAGAGATGCCGTTTTTTGTTGTGCATATGCTCCCCTATGAAATAAATCAAACTTGAACAAACTATTTATTTGTACGAGGACTGAGGTTCCGCTATTTGTCCAATTTTAGTCATTCGAGTGTTTAGGCGGACTGGAGATCCGTTATGATCGATTAATCGAGTGAATTCAGTAATCTTTTGGGGAAACAGTGGATTCTCAGTCCGCAGGGATCTTCCTATATAGCTAATTCCTACAAATAACGGATCCTCAGTCCGCCAGATTGTATGATTGACTAAGATAAGTAGCTGTCACAACTCACTCAGTCCCATTTTCGACTAGAAGCGATGAGGTTAGGGGTGAGAGCCCCATGCAAGTATAGACTATAATTGAGAAATAGCAGTTCAGAAAAACTAAAACATTGTCGGCGTTGAAACTATTTCTCTATCAACTACGAATATATAAAATAGACAGATAAAAAGGAGGTGGTGCGGTTGGACGAGCTACGCCTGATCAAGAAAATCCAGCGAAACGGCGACCGCACCGCCGCCGATGATCTGGTGCGATGCTACTATGACGAAATTTATGGCTTCGTGAGGAAACAAGTCTCGAATGCAGATATTGCTATTGAACTGACACAGGAGATATTTATCTCAATGCTCAGGACAATCAGGTTGTACGATATGAAGCGAGGTACGAGATTCCGGACGTGGCTGTACAGGATTGCCGCAAATAAAGTTGTGGATTGGTTTCGCTCTCGTGCCTACCACAAGATGAACAAAACAATATTGCTTGACGAGGTGGAGTCGATTGATGAAGTAGATTTCACTCGACAATTTGAAGATAGAGATTTTACGGAGAAGGTGTGTATTTTTGTGGGCGGGTTGCCTACAGATACGCAGAAAATCTTCCGGCTTCACATCTTCGGAGGGTACACGTTCTCTGAAATCGCAGGTATCGAAGGACTGCCTGAGGGAAGTGTGAAATCCAAGTATTACCGCCTTATTAATTTACTTAGAAAGGAGTTTTTCGATTATGGATAAGAAAACAAAGAATACAAGCATTAATTACATTCTTTCACAAGGTTTAGTCAAGCCGCAAACGTCTAGAGAAAGGATTGCGGAAATGCTGCGCAACATAGGCTTTCGCTTCCTATTTTGGGATATTGGGTATAGCTTGTTCTTCGCCCTTGTAACTCTCGCAGGTGTACTCGTGCTATTCAGCTTTGCGCCTGATGATTACCGCTTCTCAGCCACAATCGCCGTCACCCCGCTTGTTTTCTTATTGATAAACATGTTTGCCGAAACATCGGAGCGGACCTGTGGGTTATACGAACTAAAACAGACTTGCCGCTACACCATCCAGCAAGTAAGTGCTCTACGGGTAATTTGCTACTCGGTGGTTGGTTTTGTGTTCACCGCGGTTATCGCGACAATAAGTACGGACAACGGGTATGAATTCCTCTCACTGTTTTCACTTTGCCTGTCTGCACTGTTTCTCTGCGCCACCTTGAGTATATCCTTTATGCGTTTTCTTCATGGCAAATGGGTAAATGCGATATTCTCGGCGGGGTGGGTGTTTATAAATATCGTAATCCCATTCTCACTAGAGGAAAGATGGGAAGCCATACTTCGCGAAATACCGATTGCATTATCAGTTTTGCTTGCCGTTCTCGGAGCGGCAGCACTTGTCTACCAAATTTCAAAAATGCTGTTGGAGGTAAAGAGATATGCTGTTGCTTAACAATGTGACTAAGAAATACGGTAATTTTACTGCTTTGGAAGATATCAACCTCGAATTCTCTAGCGGTGTATACTCCCTGCTAGCCCCAAATGGCGCGGGCAAGACAACACTGATAAGAATGCTCACGACACTCATTTTCCCCACAAAAGGCGAAATTCTTTGGAATGGAGATGAAATTATTGGGCTTGACGCTTCATACCGAGACATAATCGGTTATCTGCCGCAGGACTTCGGCTATTACAGGAATCACTCGCCGAAAGAGTTCCTGTTGTATTTGTCAGCGTTAAAATGTATGGATCGCGACAAAGCAAAGCGTAAGACCGACGAACTCATTGATCTTGTGGGTTTGTCGGATGTCAGAGATAAGAAGATGAAGAAGTTTTCAGGTGGTATGATTCAACGCGTCGGAATTGCTCAAGCTATGCTGAACGACCCCAAGATCTTAATTCTCGACGAACCTACAGCGGGGCTTGACCCAAAAGAGCGTGTTCGCTTCCGCAATCTCATCTCGTCACTGTCCAAAGAGCGCATTGTCATACTTTCGACGCATATTGTGTCGGATATTGAAACAATTGCGAATAGGGTCATTATGTTCAAAAATCACAAGGTTTTCACTAACGATACTCCTGCGTCGGTATGCAGGACGCTCATTGGCAAGGTATATGAAACGGACGATATTGCCGCTATCAATTCACCTTATCTAGTGCTCACAGAACACCAGGAGAACGGTAAAACTGTCACACGCTTCGTGAGTGAGAGCGACTGCAGTAATATCGCGCATAGTGTCAGCCCCAACCTTGAGGATGTGTTCTTATACATTTATCGAGATGAGGCAATGTGAGGTGAGATATATGCTACTCGGGTACGAGCTGAAAAAACTCGTGCTTTCACCCACGATAGTTGGAATCGTTACCTTATGCATCTTTTTTAACGCTGTGATTGTTATAGCTAACTCCAACGATTATAAATCGAATTACGAAGCAGAATCTGTCAATATCTTTGAGGGATTTAAGACAAGTGAAATTGCGGATCTATACATAAGGAAGTACAACATCACGGGCGAAAACGCTGAAAATATACGCAACAAGTATAAAAAGTTACAACCTGTGATTGATGAGAAAGCCGTTAACGGCGATGCATTATCAACCTACTTCGGTGAACAGACTCATTACCGCCACAGTTTGTTGTTTAAAATCATGTTTATGGCAATTATTGCGGAAACCAGTTTGCTTGCGTTATTTGCTGCGCTTATATCGGTAACCTACGAAAGCTTGAGAGGCACTGAACCTATTATCTGCACTTCAAAGATTGGAAGACGGGTGCTCAGGACAAAGCTGTGCGCCTCACTGATAACGGCAATAGCCTTGACTGTCGTAATCATTGGAGTGAGTTTGTGTATATTTTTTCTCAGATTCAATTTTTCGGATGTGTGGAACGACAACGTATCAAGTATGTTTAACTACGCTGTGAATGAATTCGGCAAGCCTTTCATCACATGGCACAGCTTCACTGTTTGGGAATATCTATGGGCAACAATCGGAATAACCTTTGGTGTTGCAGTTTGCTTTTGCCTGTTGGGATACGCAACTGGGGTATTTGTTCGTAACGGATATGTAGTATTTATCACTGCTGCATCGGTTGTTAGTGTTACCTTTCTTGCTAAGCCGCTCTTTCCAATAGGCTCGGTATCACGAGGAATTTGGGCCCTTACTCCTGTTTGGATATGGAAAAATAGCGAGGAATGGTTCACCGACGGTGGAGCGGACATTATATGGGCGAACTTTGAAAGCGTTGGGCTTTTCGTTTCCCTTACAATACTTTCCATCGCCGCATTCATTGCAACTAAAATGTATAAAAAGAGGGAGCTAATATGAGAATCTTTGCATACGAACTTAAGAAGCTATGGAATTGGCGTATTCTTACGTTTATTGCCGCTATTGGTGCTTTGACGTGGTTTGCATTCATGAGCGAAGCACTGCGCTCTTATGATAGCCTTACCACTCATGGTATCTACGGTTCCTATCAGAATGAGATGTTTGCACGTTATGGCGATACGCTTGAACCGGAAGAACTCGCTGACTATGATATCCAGGGCAAAAAGGTTGCCCTTATTTCTGAAATGGATGAAATTATCGCAAACGAGACAATTTTTACCGAAAACAAGATCTACAGCTACGCTGAATATGAGGAATTTGCTAATAACGGCCACTCCAGCAACCTAAGTGGGGAGGAACAGGAAATCTTTAATGCTACCATTTCCACAATGCAGAGCAAGCTGGATTTTGGCAATAGCGTACAAACCTTAGATGAGTGGTATGCCTCGCCACTAATTAAGCTGCAGACGCTAAAGGCGCTCGAACGCACATATGTTGACTATGAGTCTTCTCTTCGCAGCTATATTGACAACGATTCCCGCCCTGTAGTCGCCCGCACTGCCGAAAATTTACTACAAATGCGCAATGCAAACTTAATCCGATATGACCTTTACATGGAATTTTCGCTTTATACCGCTGTTGTTGGGGTGTTTACCGTAGTTGCCGTAATCATTCTTATTGCACCCTTGCTGACAACTGACCGTATGCGGAAGTTAAACTTAATTCAGTATTCGTCAACTATTGGCCGCAGGATTATTAGGCTTCAATTTGCCGCAACTATTGTAAGTACACTCGCTTTATCTATCCTATTAATTGCCGCAGCATATATTCCGTTCCTTGCATCGGGTGCAGGGGATTATTGGGAAGCGCATATCATGTCGCATACTGGTTGGGGGATGCAGCTTTATAACATTACCTTCGGGCAGTACGCTATCATACTTGCGGGAATGATACTTGCACTAAGTGTCGGCACGGCGTGCTTCGCGTTTATACTTGCGAGGTTCAGTGCGAATATTGTGATAATGATGATTAAGGCCGTTCCGGTCGGTGTTGCGATTGCGGGGATAGCCGTATTATCAGTCAACATGGCACTATCGTATAATAATATCGTTTTCAGTACTATCTTCCGTGGTAGATTTGATGCGCCGGAGGTTATCCTATGTGGTTTCATTGCTATTGTCGGAATGATTGCGGCGGTAGTTGTATCGATACGGGAGAACTATGTTGATGTTGCTTAAGACACAGAGGATAAATGAATAAGGGATGTCTCAAGAGCACAACGTCCCCTGGATTCGTCATTGGAATTTGACCAATGGCAATCTAGGGGACGTTTTGTATACAACCATTATTACTTATTTGCGGAACGAATGGATTAATGTTGTTGCGGCGTGAACAATATCCGCAGCAGGATTGTCGGTACCTATGAAACGCGAAGAGATACAAAAACCTTCTAAAAGCACAAACAGCTGTCGGGCAAGAGGGAAAGGGGGATTAAGCCCAGCTTCTTCACAAATAGACTCTAATCGCTTCATAATCGATTGTTTATGCTGAACAGCCGCTTGGTTAACCATATGTTCGGGATACGGAAATTCCACAGCAACGGATTGATAAAGACAGAAGCTAGATTGTGGAGATAAGGAATGTTGATGCGCTACAGCTTCAAATATAGCGATGAGTTGCTTCTCTGCATCCGTTATTCCATAAATAGTCTTCTCGAACCATTCCCAGTACATTTCGCTGGATCTTTCTAATATGGCAACGATGAGGTGATCCTTGGAAGGGAAATGCTTATACATCGTCATTTTCGTAATTCCTGACTCAGATGCGATCGTATCTACACCGACCGTATGGAACCCCTTATGAAAGAACAAGCTGCTTGCAGTTAGCAGCAATTGTTCACGAGCCGCTGATTTTTTCTCCATTGATTTATTCATAACATTTTTCACCTCGTATGGTTGCAATTATACAGATCGGTATGTATACTGTCAATGTAAGGAAAAGTATACAGACCTGTAAGTATAACAAAACCAGGAGGGATTTAATTGAGAATTGGATTTATCGGCTCAGGGAATGCTGGGCAAACATTAGGCCGTTCGCTCGTACAACGAGGACATGAAGTCAAATTAGGTGCTAGAAATCCTCAAAAGCTGAGTGAGTGGTTGGAATTATGTATTCAGGATGAAAAAGCAAGCGTAGGCTCTCTTCAGGAAGCTGCTGAGTTTGGAGATATTATTATCAATGTGACTCCAGGAAATGTCTCACTAGAGGCTTTACATGCAGCGGGGCACCAAGCTTTAAGTGGAAAAATACTAATCGATATTGCGCTTCCTCTTAACTTTTCCAACGGTGAGCTGAGCTTGTCCGTAGTCAACACGGATTCTTTAGGGGAGCAGATTCAAAGTGCTTTTCCAGATGTCAAAGTGGTGAAAACACTGAATACAGTAACCGCCGCGCTAATGGTCAATCCGCTTAGCCTTGCGAACGGCGATCATGATTTATTCGTAAGCGGGAATGATGCGGAAGCCAAAAGCGAAGTCATTGAACTTCTTCAAACATGGTTTGGCTGGAAGAGAATTATTGATCTGGGGGATATCACTTCCGCTCGGGGAACAGAAATGCTGCTTGCTCTTTCCTCCAGAATCTATGGCGCTGTAGGGCATTCCAATTTTAACTTTAAAATTGTACATTAATACCGCACCGGGACTGATAGATCATAGATATTCACCTTTAAAAACGGCAGAAACGCCGTTTTTTTTGTTTGTGTTTGCGAGAGCGAGCACTCTTAATTGAAGATTGGAAGAATCTGAAAAGTCAGTATTTAACGTACAGGTAAATAATAACTACGGCTGCTCAATAATTTGGTACAATAGGAACTGAGTTTAATCTATCTGGTACTTCGAAGATAAGAATCTATATATGTTTGTTTAACACTTGATGAGATATACGGAGGGGTTTACATTGATCGTAAGGACGAAGCTGCATATCCCTCAAGTGAAAAAATCATTTGTTTCCCGACCGAAGCTTATACATAAGCTTGATGAAGGGATGGACGTCAAGCTGACGCTTATCTCCGCACAAGCCGGTTACGGTAAAACTACTGCGCTAAGTGAATGGGTGAAACAATGCAATGCGCTAGTAGCTTGGGTTTCACTAGATAAGCAGGATAATGATTGGGCTCGATTTTGGAGTTACATCATTGCTTCCATAGAGGAGAAAGTACCTGACTTCGGCAAAGCGGTCGAACCTCTTCTTAAGAATGGACCAATGGAGACATTGGAGCCTGCAATTTCAGTACTCTTGAATGAGCTTAATTACTTAACCAGCGAACTGGTTATCATAATTGATGATTTTCATGTAATCGAACTTCCGGCAATTCACCATTCAATTATTTATTTATTAGAGCATTTGCCTCCTCAAATTCATCTATTTATTGCAAGCCGAACCGAATTGACGATACCTACTACAAGACTTCTGGCAAAAGGTGAATTACATCGAATCAGTATGCAGGATTTGCGGTTTCAATTGGAAGAGGGAGTTATGTTTTTTCGGGATATGACCGATTTATTATTAACAAAAGAGCAAGTGACAGCGCTGTATCATCATACAGAAGGTTGGATCAGCGGCTTGCAGTTAGCGGCAATCTCTCTCAAGCAAAGTGATAATGTAGCTGAAACGATTAAGCAATTCAGTGGTCAGCAGCAACATATATCCAATTATTTGCTTGAAGAAGTGTTTCATCATCTATCTGAGCATACACGTGATTTTTTATTGCAAACTTCTATTTTAAGTCGGATGAATCATTCCTTGTGTCAAGCAGTAACGGACCAAATGAACGGTCAAGAGCAACTGGAAAGGTTAGAGCTACTGAATCTGTTTATTATACCTCTAGATAATCACAAGAATTGGTATAGGTATCATCATTTACTTTCTGATTTTTTGAAGCTGCTATTGCAGAGAACAGAGCCGGACAAATGGATGCAAGTCCATATTCGTGCCGCGCATTGGTTGGAGAATCATGGATTCGACGATGAAGCAGTGGAGCATTATTTGGAAGGCAAACAGTATGCGGACGTCGTTCGATTGATTGAGAAAAATCTACCTACGTTAGTACAAACGAAAAGTGTTGTGCTGATCAGATGGGTATCTGTCTTGCCGGAAAACTCATTAGAGGACAAGCCTATGGTCGAACTGTTCTATATTTCCGTGTTGCTGGGAGTAGGAGAATGGGAAGATGCATTCAGAAGAATCAAGCAAGCCGAAATTAGGTTTCAATCTCTACAAGAGAAATTGAACGAAGCAGAATGGAAACAGGCAATGGGTAATATTTATTTTTTCTGTTCCGTTATCAGTTATCTTCAAAGGGATTTAAAGCAAACATCGGCCTATTTTGAGTTAGTAGAACAATATGTACCGGAGGGTAGTTTTTTTCAAACAATGGGTCGCAACAGATATCAAGGCTATGAATCATTTGATGACCATTTATCGCATATTAATGGTCTTCATGAGGCGGATGTATATCTGTTGAAGTGGATTACCACTTGGGAAAAGAAGAAAGAATATCCCTTTATCGGTTGCTTATATGCTTCCTATAGCAAATTGTTATATGAATGGAATCGATTGGATGAGGCAGAGTATTATGTGAATAAAGCTCTTGGGCGTAAAGACATGGAACCCTTTGCGCGGATATTAATTCAGATTGCATTTAGCGCTTCGCGAATTCAGCAAGCTAAAGGTAATGAAGACCAAGCATCTGAGTTGCTTACACATTTGAAGTTGCAGATTGACTCACCTGATTATGAACTGTTTATGTTAAAAATTGAAGCAGAGCAAGCATGTCTATCCCTTCAGCAAGGCTCGCTCCAAGATGCATTAGAATGGTTGCAAAGATGCGGACTAGCTTATACAGATGAAATATCATTGAATCGTATAGCTGAATATCTGTCTCTGGCGAGAGTACTTGCAGCATGTGATTGGATGGACGAAGCCTTATATCTATTGGAACGAATGTATGGTTTATTAGAAAAGGAAGATCGTCTTCGAGATCGTATCAAGATTCTACTAATACAAAGTGTAACTTATCATCGTTTAGGTGAGACGAAGATTGCATATCTCCGATTGGAGACTGCTTTGCAATTAGCTAAACCAGAGGGCTACATTCGGAGTTTTATTGACGAAGGTCCAATTATGGCTGAGATGCTGGCAGCCTATATGAAGATGCAACAGGACAGTAAGGTAATAGGAAGGTTCCCAGTATCTTTGGCTTACATCAAACAGTTAATCCAAGCAATTAATGGAATGAGTGAAGAGTATTTGTCACTTGAAGAAATATTAACAGAGCAGGAAAAAAAGGTGTTATTACTAATAGCGGGTGGATTATCAAATAAGGAAATTGCTCTTCATTTGAATATCAAAAGTGAGACGGTAAAGTTTCATATAAAAAATGTGTACAGAAAGCTAGAAGTAAACAGTCGTGTTCAAGCACTTCAACGCGCTAGAGAAATGATGATTCTTTGATAAAATTTTGTTATATTTTTGAACATAATTCCCCTGTGGGGAATTTTTTTTTAATTTTATAAATATGATTGGATTTCCTCTCAAGAAAAAAGACCGCCGCGGCGATCTTTAAAAAATAGCTAAACAAGTCTTACCGATGGGTTTAATGAGTAAATGCAGTAATAAAAAAGCATATTGCTGAGATGAATGCCAAAGGTGTCATACATACTTTTTCTTTTTTGCTATTTGAAAGAAAATTCATGGCCGTATTAATCAAAAGATATATGGCGAAAAAGATACAAACTCCTTTGGCTATTTTTTGCGGAATATCTAAAGAAATGAGCTCTCCAACTTGTAGTACAATCAAAATAGCTGCTATTTGTATGGGGAGCGATATACCACTCATCAGTCTCATTTTAAGAGGTAATACTTTATATTTCCCTCCTAACGTAAATTCGCCCAATGGCAGTCCTAAAGTTACCAACAAAGTTAAGATAGCAATTACAGTAAACAACAAGGCCCCCAATATTGAATAGGCTTCCATTCTAAATCCTCCACAAATTCCGATTTATCTTCCTAATATAGTATTACGAAACAATAAAAATATACTGCTTCCCTATGAAAAAATCCATCGTAGAGCCGGACGGTGATAGAGCGCAGTTTGCCGTTGCCCTAGGGGGAAGCATCCAGCACAATTTACTGAAAATAAGGGACTCAAGAATTTCAGTTTCGCTCTTCATGACTTAATCAGCCTTGGTTAATCAATCCTCTATGATGTTTGTAAATGAACATTGAACACAATACTAAATCAAATGAGCAAAAATGAACTTTAAATGAGTTCTAATCCGGATTAATGGGTCGGGTACTTGGCTGCAGCTATCCTACATCATGTGTTCCATGTTTCCAAGGATCGGCTGCTAGTATTCGGTGTGGTACCCGACAAGCTGGCACAATTTGACTTTGCAACCTGTGAGTTCGTTCATGAATATGATTTTACCGTTGGGAATACGCATGATATTGCACTTGATTGCACAGGAGGACGTTTTTCCGAAAATGCAATTAACCAGGCGATTGATATCCTGCGTCCGGGCGGCCATCTTATTTTGATGGGTGTGACTGAGGAGAAGGTGCCAATCAATACCCGGGATGTACTTGAGAAGGGAATTACGATGAGAGGGAGCAGCCGCAGCTCGCGAGCGGATTTTCACCCGGTGCTGTCTGCGATGAAGGAACTTTCCTTCCAGAGGACACTGGGCAAGCTGCTGCCCCAGCAATCCACAAGCACTGCTTCTGCAGACGATTTTCACAAAGCGATGGAAGACGCAGTATCCCATCTTACATGACAGAAAACGATCTTGCATTTTCACTGGTAATAATAACAGCAAAACTATCCCTGGATTCTAATCGTTCAAACATCTATGCAATTAAATGAATAAATTATACAATATAACAAGTGAATATGAACATCTGGGGAGGATTTATATGCTGGCTGTGGAAAGAAAGATGCGGATTTTGAATTATGTAAGACAACATAGACTTGCAACAGTAGCAACACTGGCACTGGAATTTGGAGTTCATGAGGCGACAATCAGGCGGGATCTGATGGAGATTGAACAGGAGGGCTTGCTGAAACGGACTCATGGCGGTGTAATTGCCGAGCATTGGACCCATGATGAGCCTTCATTCAGTGAGCGCTCCACCGCTCAGCTGGAACAGAAGATGCGCATCGGGATGAAGGCCGCCAGCCTCGTAGAGGATGGGGAGCATATTATTATTGATTCTGGAACGACTACTCTTCATATTGCCAAGAATTTGGTCAACCGTAAGAATATTACTGTGGTTACCAATGATATTAACGTTGCTGCGGAGCTGCGCGATGCTTCAGGTATTAAGGTAATCATCACCGGCGGTGATCTATACCCGTCTAGTTATATGCTCAACGGCATGTTTACCAATCATGTATTGAGCTCCCTGCATGTGGAGAAGGCTTTTATCGGTATTCCTGCGATTCATCCCCACCATGGACTGATGCACCCGGAAGCCAATCTTGTACCTGCCAAACAAGGCATGATCAATGCGGCGAGGGAGATTATAGTTGTGGCTGATGAGAACAAGATCGGCAAGCTGTCCTTGCATACCGTCGCTCCTAACAGCTCGATTCATACGCTGATCACCGGAGTTGAAGCGACAGAAGAGCAGGTCAAGCCTTTTCTGGATTGTGGCATGACGGTGTACCAGGTATAATCTGACTGCAGGAACGGCTGCACACCCTTAGACAGTAAGGATGATTAGTGATGATTGAACTGTATATGTGTATCAAGATTAAGTCGCTCATTTGAGCGGCTTTTTACTTATTTCCTTTAGGAAGAGAAGCAACTTGAGAATTTGATAGGTATGTAGAAGTAAACTTCACAGCACATAGTGACACAATATAAGAGAGATTGAGAACGTAATTGGAAAATTTCAGCTCTTGCATGATACGTTAAAGGGGATAGAATAGCGTGAAAAGAAAATGGGAACTTGCAACGTGGACAACAGAATGGAAACAGAGATACGAAAATGAAGCAGAAATTTTAAAAGAGATATTCCAATTTGAAATGCTTGAAATTCACCATGTAGGTAGTACATCTGTACCTTCAATTGGTTACGCTAAGCCTATCATCGATATTTTAATAATAATAACGGATATCGAAAAAGTAAGTTTGTATAACGAACAAATGATAACCGCAGGGTATAAAGTAAGAGGAGAAAATGGAATTCCTAATAGGAGATACTTCACCAAAGGGGATTATCCACGTACCCATCATGTACATATTTACCAGTATCGCGATGCGAAGATAACTACTTATTTGGATTTTAAAACGTTTTTAATAGAACACCCCCAAAAAGCTGAAATGTATGGCCAACTAAAATTAAGTATATTGGAATCATATTCTTATGATGAATACCAGCTTGAGAAGGAAAAGCGTATGAACAAACTGATTGAAGAAGCACTTAGATGGGGAGAGCATAGAAGAAACAATAATAGTTGAGGATGAAATGAGAATTGATTTAAAACATAGATAAAAAAATAAATGTTTGGTTTAATAGTAGACGTTAATGATATTTGTTTGTAGAATAATAAATGCATATAATACGTTCATTAACGATAGGAGGTTGATTCCTTATGAAGGAAGAACAAAAAGCTGCCATATATCCGGCTGTACCGCAGGATCGGATGAATTACCTGTTAGGGTTGATTTCTGCTGTCCAACAAATCGGGACTACCCTGCATTTTTCTAAGCAGCTCGATACGAGCTTATTAAAGCAAGCCCTTCAACTTATAACAGTCAAAAATCCGATTCTAAACAGTAGATTCGTAGAAACAGAAACACCTTATTGGGAGAAATCTACAGAGCATTCAATCGAGTTCCCATTGTCGATTCAGTATTGTGAAGAAAGTGAAAGGGAATCAGAAATAATAGCTTTTCTTGCGCAGCCGATTGATTGGATTAACGGCCCTGTGTTGGTGGTGAGGTTGTTTAGATCCGAGCATGATTCCCTAAGCTTTAAAATTTCTCATCTGTGCATGGACGGGGCAGGGGTGAAAGAGTTTATAGAGCTGTTGGCTTCGCTATACACTCGGCTATTTGAGAGGGAGTCTTACCATTCAATCTATCAAGAAATGATGGAGGGCGAACATGGTTTTCGGGATCAAGCACCTCTGTTTGCTGCAGCGGGAATAACAGATATTTCGTCAGCCTTACGTGAGCATGCTGGATCTGCCTCCTTATGGTCTTTCCCTTCGACTTCACAAGATAACTTTACTCCTGTTATCGCATTGAGAAGCCTAGACCTGCATCAAACGGAAAAGCTCATTGACGCAACCAAATCAGCAGGGGCAACGATCAATGACGGATTGGTAGCGGCGTATTTTCAATCACTTGTGAAGCAAGCGGTCTATGCGGAGCCTCGTACCAAGGAGAAGGCTATTGGCATAACAGTTGATCTGCGCCGATATCTGCCCACCCGTACAACAGGAGCACTGTGTAATTTGTCCGGTATGGAGATGCCTCAGATTGAGATGAACGAAGGTGATCGGTTTGAGACGACGTTGGTAAAAGTGAAGCATGCAATGGATACGATTAAAAAGAATAGGCCAGGATTGTCATCTGCAGCAGGAATGGAGAGAATGGCGGCAATACCTCTTTCTACTGCAAGAGCAGCGATGGCCAAACAGCATGAAATGGCCTGTCAGATGAAAATGGCCTTACCGTTGATGACTAATTTTGGTTTCCTATCTGAAATTGATATTCAATTCGGACCTTGCGATGCGGTAAAAGGCTATATGACTTCACCAATTATGCATGCGCCGTTTTTCAGTATGGGTGCAAGCTCATATCGCAATACACTTACGCTGTGTATAGGCTATCATACTCCCGCTGTTTCAGAGAATGAAGTAAGCAAGCTTTTGGACAATATGATACTGGAGTTGACGGAGTAAATAACAATTTTTAATCATCGGAAATGGGATTATGTTAAACTTTGAATAGAGTTTAATAGCTCAAGGAAGGCTGTCGCATAATCGAGAGCCTTTGAAGAACCATATTGGAGGCATTTCTATGAGTCAACGTTATCGAATTACAAGATCTATTCAGGAAAATGGGGTTTCGGGGCAAACAATATCGTTAGAAGAGTGCAAGCAATATTTTGCAATGAAACCTGATTTTACGTATTCATCCGTATTCACAGTGAAAGGCTCCACCACCATGTCTATTGAGGGGGATTTCTTTATGTGGAGCTATGAGGATGTTCAGATACCATTCAGACATTATCAGGGCGATATTTATGTATCCGGCACCAATCCAGCAGTAATTCCCATTATGATTGAGGTTGCGAGTGAATTAGTGGCGGATGTGCTGGAAGAGTAGAATTAGCTTACAAAGGCCATCCGGTATAAAGGATGGCCTAAATTCTATATTAAATCATTCTTGTTTATTCATTAGGCATGAAAATATTAGTTAAATTACCTGACCGATAGTAAGGATAATCCATAATTATTTGAATCTTTTTTACTATATCCTCATTCGTTAAAGATTCAACTAGATAAAGTCCCAGATCAATTGAAGCGGTAACACCGCCACCCGTAAAAGTATCTCCGTCTCGAACTATACGCGCTTTTACAACCTCTGAACAATAAGGAGTTAATAATTCGTAGGCAGAGGGATTGGTGGTCGCAAGTTTCCCAGCTAAGAATCCTGCGGCTCCTAAAATCAATGCACCTGTACAGACAGATACTTTGTACTGAACATCATGTGCGCTCTGGATCCATGAAATAAACTCCTTATTATATCTTAGTTCTCTCGTTGACATGCCACCTGGTATAAATATAAGATCGTAACCGGATAAATCTGGGTTTACATGATTAATTTTTATTGTCATACCCCGATCGTCAGTAATCTCCCCTTTGTTCGCACATAGATCCCATGCTACATCTTCATTGACATTGAGAATTCTTAACCATGAGACCGCATCGTAAAAACCAATAAAATCTAAGGCTGTCATCTTGTCAAATAGAATGTAAGCTATCTTCATCCTAGTCACCTGACCTTTCAGAAATAAAAATAATTCAATGAGAACTTACACTAACGAAGAACATAATGATTGAAATGAATATGAATGAAATATAGGATCATTTGGAAAACTTAGGTATAAAGCTGTGAGAAGGGGAGCTTAATCATAAAACGAATAATACTTGCTATAGCATGGGTTTTGATAGTAAATATCTCATTTCAATCGTTATGCTCTGCAGCGCTGCTATTTGATCCTACTCAAGCTTTTAGAAGAATTCAATGGGTTGAATTCTCCTCTCCCGATTCGAAAGTTAAACATAAAGCTGAGCTCTTTGGTTCCGTTACAAGTGTTTCAGAAGGTGGAGAGTTGAGAATTGACGGAAGAGTCATCGATCAGAATAGGCATGCAACAGGTAGAATCATGCTTGGAGATGTGACAGGTGACAAGCTGGATGAAGTTTTCTTTTACCAATATTCTATTGGAAGTGCAGGAGCTATGGGCCTGAGTGTGTATAGTCTAGTGAATGAACAGTGGAAACCCATATTCACTGATCCAAGCTTAACAACTAATAACAGGGAAGAAGATCGATTTACTACGAAGTATGCAGGCAACGGACAGCTTAGATTTACTGATAACCTCACAGAGTTAACTGGGATAGTTGATATTTCGGAGCTTCAAATACCTGGAGAACGGCTGCGGATGATACACCTCCAAACGGATCCGATTTCTGAATATGTTGTACATCATTTAAACATAGGTTGCGTTATCGAAACGGTGCAATGGATATTTGCATTTTCACATCCGCAGACTGTATTTGCAATACATAACTATTACCTTTATCAATACGATAAACAGAAATTTATGCTATATGATACGAAAATAAAGGATAATAACGACATAATTATCGCACGCAAATGATAATGAGAATAGAGGATGGAGTGGGTTGCCGAGAGGCAGCCTTTTCATCGTTAACAGACTGTTGTTGCAAACCGCAACAAAGATTGTTAATACTTCGTCTATGAAGTAAATTTTATTACATTTTTTATGAAATTCATATAATATTAAGCGAGGTGGACAATGAAACTGGCATTGAAATTAGGAGCTTCATTCCTAATATTGTTGTTTGTTATTATCTTGATTTACCGTGGGACCTTGATGTGGAATCCTTTTGCCATACAAAATAAAACCGAAGCATTTCTGGAGGCTGTTCAGGAGCGGAAGTATGATAGAGCAGCAAAGCTATTCGGTGGGCCGAATGATAAGAAGATCCTGGCAGAGCAAATGTTAAAGCTGCACGAAGAGAATGGCTTAAGATTGCTGTCCTATCACAATGTAAAGGCTGAGTATGACGATTTAGGTTTCGGTACAGGGCACGCAGAGCTTACCTTCGAGATAAATGGAAAGCCTATCGAAGTTACAGCGATACTTACGTTTAGTACTGAAGCGAAACCTAAGCAAGTCTGCGCTAT
>JBHGUX010000069.1:0-9803 GCA_048976605.1 Pristimantibacillus sp.
CGCCAGCGTTCGTCCTGAGCCAGGATCAAACTCTCCATTTAGGTGTTTGACTTGCTCATTACTTTATATTGCTTTTCCATACTATTCGTTAGAATAAATGGGGCAGTTTCGCTCGTTGTTCAGTTTTCAAAGAACAATTACTTATTGCTTGTTTTGCTTGTCGTCCGCGTGTTTCTCTCGGCCGGAATTAGAATATACCATAGGCTAATAGTACATTGCAACCCTTTTTTATAAAAAACATATAAAAACATGCTTTTTCTTTTGAAAACCTAATAAAACCGAGTAAAATCCCCGTCTCACCTTATGTGATCACCTTGTTTAACTCCGCGAGAGATTGAAGGATGTGTTCAACTAGATTAGGAATGTCCTCCATCTGGTCCTCACTTATTCGACGCTTGAACTTTAATTCAACCACATTACGATAACTAGTATTCTCTTCGGAGTAGATGAAGCTTAGCGTTTGGGTAGCCGGCAACTCAGAGCTCCATATACCTTGCAAGATATCTTCTATTTGCTTGCATTGTATAGATACGTCCTTGATCGCCATATAGAAGCGTACCCGCAGAGAACAACCCGGGGTCTCACCCGGCAGTTCCAATATCTCCGCTGCTAAATCCTTCAACGATGCATCCAGTCTAATCTCTGCTGTCACTTCCCTTAGATTCACCAAAGCAAATTGAATTGCAAACTCTCGTGACAAAACAGACATTTCCATTGTATCGATCCGATTCGTAATATGGATTCTTTGATCAAGATTGTCCAAATCATAAACTTCATTCTCAAAAGCAACTTTCAAATTCTCAAATATAGTTGGATCAAACATCATAATTTATTCCCCACTTCCAAATTAATCAGACATTCCAAATACAAACCGTTCAAGTGAAGCAATTTTTTCTGGTCCTAATGGTTGTGAGTTGTCATAAAATAGAACGGAATCTCCAGGCAGGCTCCATTTCATTACTCTTGCCGTTAACGATGGACTGAACTCACTCCAATTGTCCAGCTTCCACTGATCTAGAACAGAACCTCTTTGTTCAATTCGGCTGCGGTAGTGTTGTTCATTTGCAAGATTGACAACTACGACCTTCACGTCAACATTCTGCATAGAAGCACCAATGCGAGCAAGTTCCTGATCGATCCACTTCGGGTCTTCCGTCTCTTTCGTAAAAGGACCCACAACAAATACACTCGTTCCGAGGCTTATATTTTCTAAAGCGGCATCCATCGTTATGCGATAGCCTAGGTCACGACATAGGCTTTTATATTGAGAAGAATCACGATCACTAGGATCTCCTCCCGCAGCATTCATCAAAGCTACTGCCGCTGGACGCAAAAGAGTGTCCATGTCCAACAAAGTAATACCGTTCCTTTCAGCTAGAGTTTTCGCTACTGTCGTCTTACCAGCACCCGCCCCGCCAACAAAGAATACCAATTTACGCAAAAACAAACACCTCCTTATTTCTTTTCCTGCAACATTCTCCATACGGTTTTGTTACTATACTGTCTCTCTGAGCTAATATCCTTACCGAACCAATCAGGTGCAGCGAACGAAGTCGCTTCCTCTTCTGATTGAAATTCCACTTCAAGCACAGTCAGCTTTATTTGATCATAGTTGTCAATTTCGATAATAACACCTTCCCAGTCGGCGGTAATCCGATTCTTGGTAAGCGCTACTGCTCCAAATGCGTTAGCAACTTGTTCATAAATGCTTTCAGTAATGGAATACTCAATTTCTTCGCGAGCAATACCGTTCCCGTTCTTAAAAGTATGTGTGTACTCAATCTTCCCTGAAGCAAGATCCGTAATTCTCCGAATGCGCAGCTCTTGCGTATCATCAATGGCCAAATAAGTCTGCTCGATGCGTTGCTCCGACTGTATATTAAATTTGCCTTCTTCCAATATCGAATCTAGGGAATCAGATAATAAAAACTTGCGTTCGATCTCTAATGCCACAACAAATCCCTCCAATAAATGTTCTTCTTGTTACATCATGTAGCAAGTAGCCCAGCCTATTTTACAGAAATTAATGCCCCCGGTCAAAAAATCCATCTACCATCGACACAATGACATAGTTTTACGAATAGAAAAGAGTAAGCAGCCCGTTCCGTATCATAGGATGAGCTGCTTTTGCTTCTGCTTATGCGACAAGCAGCTTACCTACCATCTAGCATGGTGATCTTCTGCCCAACCAATGAGATCCTTCACTTCTAGCTTCTCACCATCGTCGGTGAATACGGTACCGCTGAATTTCCCGATCATCTGATGGACTTCTGATTGAATGATCAAGGCGTTGGTCTTTGCAATTCGCTCATACAGAGGCTCAAATGTTAGTACCACTTGATCTGTGTGTGAAGTGTGCAGCTGCCAAGGCTCCATAAAATTCTGTTTGTTGTATTGCCAAACAATATCCTCGTGGATCTTGCTCAGATGCCCATTGCATATAATGCCATTCTCCGTTGCTCCTGTGCCGTCGGTCCATTGTCCGCCGAATGTTAATCCAATCGTCTTGCTGTCAGATAACTTCCCTGATGCAGAGGCCCAGTTCCAGCTGGCTTGATAAGGCCAAACACCTCTGCCAAAGTCAAGACAGCCAAAAGAATCATCCGGGTTAACGGTATAGACAAGGTCATTCCATCGAATTTCCCCTTCTGTAGGAAGGCAATTTTGCTTGGAAGTGAATTGAAATCGATTATTGCTCCAAGGGACGACGACATTCAACGTCTCGTGACCCGTTGGATGCTGGATGCTCAAATCAGCAGCCAATGTTCCGCTCCCAAACTTATCACAACGAACCTTTATTCGGGTAATGCCATCCTTATTATTTTCAAAAGAGACGATCATATCTTTCCCCATATAATGAACTGTTTCACCCACATCATCAGGCATAGGACAATTAATTCCGAAGGGTACGGTTACACTCTGCTCGTGGAATTGAAGCGTTCTCAAATCAAGTATGTATACAAAAATAACAGCCGCGTAATCCAAATTAGAGATCGTTGCCGAGAACAGCATTTCCGAATTCGTTACACACCAATAATCCCATTTCTTCTTGCGAAAAGGATGTCCCGTCACATTACAATGGAATACAGGATGTCTTGCCCAACCATTAGCTGCCGGTCGCAGCCTTCCTCGCTCATCGCATAGATTTGTTCGTTCTGTTATTTCACGTTGTGCTGCTGGAGCTCCTGATTGAATTGGTGTTTGATTCGGATTCGGATTCGGATTCATAGTCAACCATCCATCCCTTCCTTACCTGCATATTAGTTAATAAATAGTATTCTACAAAAGGTTACATTCCCCTGTTATCTAAGAACGGGGCAATTGTATAGACAACGCCGCACTCCCCCTGGGATAGGCAATCTGCTTATTGTATTAAACTAACGGACAGATTTGGCTAACTGGAGTTGAATGTGTTGAAGGTTGTTATTCCACTCTCAATATTATATAATGAGTAAAAACTCATTCATTAAAAAGGAGCGAATTATTTGCCGCGTAGCAAGGAACAATTTGAAGAAATGCGCAATGCCACTAGGGAAAAAATCCATTCAGCTGCGATGCAGTTATTTGTTCATCAAGGTTTCGGCTCGACGAATGTTCAAGATATCGCGGATACAGCTGGCATTAGTATTGGACTGCTGTATCGTCATTACAAAACGAAGGATCAGTTATTTAACGAATTGGTTACCTATGCGGTTGAAGGATTGAAACGTAATATTACTTTCTTTGAATCCGATCAATCTCCTACAAAGTTAATGACACAGTTTGTCGACGAAGTCTACACTGACATGATCAATGGGGAGGAACTAGCCCATCTACTGATCCTTATTAATCAATCGCTATTAGCTGGAGCTGCTACAGCCTCACAACATTATGAAGAGATCCTTCAGGTAAATGCCAGGCTGCTGGATTCTACAGCTCAACTCATTCGCAAGGGTCAGCAGCTTGGAGAATTTCACTCAGGTGATGCGCAGGAAATGGCTGTCCTTTTTTTTGCATCGATTCAGGGTTCGGCTCAGATGAAAGTATTACTGAAGAGCAACTTTACCATGCCCTCACCATCTATCCTCACCGCATTTCTATGGAAGGAAAGGAAGTGACCATCTCATGATTAACGTGGTTAAAGCCGATCAAGCTGAAGCTGATGTGAGACGAGGAATATCTGAAATATTCGCTGAGGGCTTCACACAGTGGCTTGGGTTTTTCTCCAAGGATCCGAAAAGGATTGCTGCAGCCTTTGCCCATATATTCGTTTTGGATCAATTTTATGTCGCTTTATACAAGGGGCAGGTGGTCGGAATGGCTGCTTGTACGGATGGAACTTCACTTTCGGTTAAACTGGATAAAAAGGAACTTCGCAAACATTTAGGCTTCTATAGAGGAACTATGGCCGGTATTTTCTTAAAAAAAGAATTTGAAACTCCCTTCGTTCATCCTTCACCTGGTGTAGGCTCGATTGAATTTGTAGGAACGGCCGCTGAATTCAGGGGGCAAGGCGTTGCTTCGCAAATGATTCGTCATATCCTTGAGCATACACCATATGAGGTTTATTTGATTGAAGAAGTCGCCGATACCAATATTCCAGCCATGAAACTCTATGATAAATTAGGTTTTGAAGAATACAAACGCAGGCAAATACCAATTAAACAGGCAAAGAAAATCGGAATCAATCACCTTGTATCATTAAGATATTCGAATAAAGCGGATTAGGTATTCATTATTTATTATGAATTCGCTTCAGCGCCTCGCGCTCGCTAAGTGGAGAAAGCTTCGTCTCTGCAACAAAATCAATAACCGCTTCTTCATCGGTTTTCGAATATTCACGGAGCGCCCAGCCAATTGCTTTGCGGATGAAAAATTCCTTCTCATCCTTAGTTCGGTTTATGTAGTCAAACAAACGCCCTGTATCGGTACGCTGCTTATATTTAAGCTGAAACAATATAGCGGTTCTGCGCAGCCAAAGATTATCCGATTCAATCCAACGCTCTGTATATGCAGTAATCAGTTCCGGATATAGGGCAAAATGTTGCCCTATCAAATGAGCGGCGAGAACATCAACAGTGTCCCACCATGACTTATCCATTACTAGCTCTTCCAATAAATCAATATGGGTCTTGTCCGCATTCTTGGCATGCTTAGCAAGCAAATCCATCGCCACATTCTGAAATTCGCGTTCAGGCTGCTGCCACAACTGCCGTACAACTTGAAGCAATTGTTCCCCCTCAGGCATTCCATTCATCTTCCAGAACTCTCTTAGAAGCAAACTTCGTTCTGGCGCTTTAATCCCTAAAAATGAATATTGGTTGCGCATATAGGCTTCCATTGATTGAGCCTTGCTTCGATCTCCATGCTCTCGGAACCAACACTTCAGCTCTTCACTATAATTCGTCATTCACGATACCTCCGCTTTTAATCCGCTCATCCTTCTATCACCAACTTTAATATAAAAGATTACTTTACGCAAACAAATGTTCGCTTGAGTTGCAATTAATCTATGAGATGTAGTCCAATGTAGAATTATGTTATACTGCTACCATAATACTGGCTGGAGGGTTACTCACTTGAAAATTTATGTCATACTCTCGTTTAACGAAGACGGAATGGAAAATGTTTATGTCGGTGAAGATGCCGAGAAAGCTTTGGCTTTCAAGGCAGAAGACTTTGAGAACTGTGATGCACTATTCGTCGAGATCTGGGAAGATGGCGAGAAGACAGACGACTACCGTCTCGAATAAACATCATTAGTTAAGAAACCAACTGTCCCTAACTAACATGGCCTAATGGCCATAACCAAGTATAACAAGTAGTAAGCTTGCAGGAGAGATAGTTCACTTTAAAAAGAAAAGTTAGTAAAATGAAAAAATAGCGGTTCAGGGGACTATTCCTGTACCGCTATTTTTCATTCTGGTCATGGCTGCTTGTTTATTTTTAACCATCGGCAAAAAAGCTCTAGATGAGCTTATTTCGACGATGGGATCGATACGATCGGCTGATAAGCCCAGAATGGAGCTTTTTAGGTAAATTAGACGATAGAGTAGGAAGTATTTAGTAAGACAGCTAGTTTTTATTTTACAATTCGCTTTAATATCGATTCTGTATGTTGCATTAGCTTAATCATTCTTGCCCGTTGCTTGGCTGTCAGGTCAGGAATACTGCCGTTCAACGCATCTTGAATAGGAACAACCTCCGTATTACCACTCGTCTCGCTTCGATTAACACTTGTGGATATATAGTTGATATCCTCTATTGTCGTGTTTCCCTTATCATCTTTATTAATGGTCATATTAAGAATAACACTGCTCTGTGTATAGGGGTTATTCTTCAGCTTCGAACATACAAAATTGCCTAATGAATAAATAACGAATTGCTTTTTGTTACGAATGTTAACTGGTTGAAGTACATGAGGATGAGAACCCAGTACAATATTAGCTCCATATTTAAAAAAGAGGTTCACCAGCTTCCTTTGCCTTGTATTGGGAGAATAGTGATACTCACTTCCAAAATGCGCATAAACGATAACAAGGTCAACTTTTTTGCGAATTGCTTTCAGATCCCGAATAATTTTGCTCCTCTTCATACGATTTACAAGCCATTGCTTATTGGCAGGGATGGGATTACTATTCGTCCCTATTGTGTAGGAGAGAATGCCAATTCTGATTCCTTTGACCTCTTGAATTAGAAATTCCCTAGATTGCTTAAAGGAACTATAGGTACCGGTATGCGCAATCTGATGACTATCTAGAACTTGCAAAGTGCGGAGCAACCCCCGTGTACCATAATCCATACAATGATTGTTAGCAGTTACGACTACGTCAAAGCCCGCTTTCTTTAGTGCAGGGGCTAATTCATCTGGACAAGTGAACATAGGTCCGCGAGAATTGCGTCTGTTATAATTCCGTCCCCTGTTAGCGAAGTTAGTCTCAAGATTACCGATCGTTAAATCAGCCTTTTCTAGATATGGTGTTACATGTGCAAAAAGGTTCTCGAATGAATAGCTTCCGTCAGCGCACTGGGCATTACGGATCAGGCTAGCCTTCGTCATGATATCTCCCACTGCCGCTATTTGAATTTCGGTCACGTCTTCATCGCCGCCCCCATATCCTTTTATACAAACTATGACAGACAGAGAAACATTGATACACCCTATCCTCCTATCAAAAGAGAACATGCCTAGTGGCACGCCCTCTTTTTACATTCTCATTGCTACTTTCTCCGTAATGCCTTAACTATTCAAGCTCCGAAGCTCTTCTTCTGTGAAAATTCGCGAACGGGTCAGAAAACGTCGTCCTTCCGAACCCTCAAGTGAGAACATACCACCTCTGCCAGGAACCACATCGATGATTAGTTGTGTATTCTTCCAGTAATCATACTGAGCTTTACTCATATAGAATGGAGCTCCGCCAATCTCGCCAAGCCTTACATCCTGCTCGCCAAGCAAGAATTCCCCTTGTGGATAACACATCGGAGAGCTGCCATCGCAGCAGCCACCCGATTGATGAAACATAACAGGTCCGTATTTCCTTGTCAGAAATTCAATTAACTCCAGCGCGCTTTCTGTGGCCAACACCTTTAGAACTTGGTTATTCATCGTCTACTTTACCCTTTAGAAGAAGCCAAGCGCATCAGGACTATAACTTACAAGCAGGTTTTTCGTTTGTTGGTAATGCGAGAGCATCATTTTGTGATTCTCACGACCGATACCCGACGTCTTATAGCCGCCGAATGCAGCATGAGCCGGATAAGCATGATAGCAATTCGTCCATACACGACCTGCCTCGATCTGTCGTCCCATCCGGTATGCTGTGTTCATATCACGCGTCCATACACCGGCACCTAGGCCATAGAGCGTATCATTAGCAATAGCCAGCGCTTCCTCCTGTGTCTTGAACGTTGTAACCGAAACGACTGGACCGAATATCTCCTCTTGAAAAATCCGCATATTGTTATTGCCTTTCAGCACAGTCGGCTGTATGTAATAACCATCTGAGAGATCACCTGCTATCGCCGCTCTGCCTCCGCCAATGAGACATTCTGCCCCTTCCTGTTGCCCAATATTAATATAGCTCAATATTTTCTCTACCTGTTCAGTCGATACTTGAGCGCCAAGCATCGTTTCCGTATCGAGTGGATTACCTTGTTTGATAGCAGCTACCCCTTGCAAGGCTCTTTCCATAAAAGCTTCATAAATCGATTCCTGAATAAGTGCGCGGGAGGGACATGTACATACTTCCCCTTGATTCAAAGCGAACATCACGAAGCCTTCAATCGATTTATTGAAAAAGGCATCATCTTGCGCCATGATATCTTCAAAAAAGATATTCGGTGATTTCCCGCCCAATTCAAGCGTTACCGGAATAATGTTCTGAGAAGCGTATTGCATAATTAAACGTCCAGTTGTGGTCTCGCCTGTAAAAGCGATTTTGGAAATTCGGTTACTGGAAGCGAGCGGTTTGCCAGCCTCTAGTCCGAAGCCGTTTACGATATTTAGTACGCCAGGAGGCAACAAATCCTCGATGAGCTCAGCCAATACGAGTATAGAAGCAGGCGTTTGCTCCGCTGGCTTGAGTACAACGCAGTTCCCTGCAGCAAGCGCAGGTGCGAGCTTCCATGTTGCCATCAACAATGGGAAGTTCCACGGAATAATTTGACCGACAACACCAAGAGGCTCGTGAAAGTGATAAGCTACAGTGTCATTGTCCACTTGGCTCAATGTGCCCTCTTGCGCTCGTATACTTCCTGCGAAGTAACGGAAATGGTCAACGGCAAGCGGGAGATCCGCAGCCATACATTCCCGAATCGGCTTGCCATTATCCCAAGTCTCCGCTACCGCTAGCATTTCAAGATTACTCTCCATGCGATCTGCGATCCTATTCAATATATTAGCGCGTTCAACAACTGAAGTTCTTCCCCAAGCAGCTTTAGCATCATGCGCAGCATCTAAGGCTAGCTCGATATCATCCGCTGTTGATCTTGGCACTTCGCAGAAGGAAACGTTATTTACTGGAGACACATTATCGAAGTACTGTCCCTTCACAGGGGCAACCCATCTGCCTCCAATATAATTCTCATAACGCTTCTTAAATGTAATCTTTGAATCAATGTGGCCTGGTTGTGCATAGATCATCGTTCAACATCTCCCATTCATCAAATAGTTTGCTAGTCTGACACACCCGCATATTCGCTGCATAGTGAGAGCCCTGCTCATGTAAGCGGTGTCATAGTTATATCAAACTTATTCCATGTATAAAGGAGATAGAACAACTTGTTGTCTTTCCGTGAATCTCTTAAATCATTACAAAGAATGAAACAAAAAACACGCTGTCGAAAGAGGATCCTTTCTACAACGTGCTCATTATGAATTAACCAAATTGAGTCTTTATAAAACAAAAAAAACCTTGAAGCTCAAGGAGTTGGTTGTAAAGCTATAGTGTAAAAATGGTGCCGGCGAGAGGATTCGAACCCCCGACCTACTGATTACAAGTCAGTTGCTCTACCAACTGAGCTACACCGGCACGTTGAAAAAAATGGTGAGTCATGTAGGATTCGAACCTACGACACCCTGATTAAAAGTCAGGTGCTCTACCAACTGAGCTAATGACTCATATTACACCTTCAAAACTGGATGCGAAAGTTTAGAACTAGACTCTTTAGCTGAGTCGTTTGCACGAAGCAAACTATTAGGATAAGCCCTCGACCGATTAGTATTCGTCAGCTGCACGCATTGCTGCGCTTCCACCCCGAACCTATCAACCTCGTCGTCTTCAAGGGGTCTTACTAATTGGGAAATCTCATCTTGAGGGGGGCTT
>JBHGUX010000070.1:0-24705 GCA_048976605.1 Pristimantibacillus sp.
GCGTTATCTCCACCGTATCCAGCAGTACCGGTACCCGCGAGCAAGGTGATAGTCCCGCTCGCATTTATCTTCCGGATGCGGTGATTGCCACTATCGGCTATATAGACATTGCCGCTGCTGTCTGTCGCAATTCCACCAGGATTTCTGAAACTGGCAGACGTCGCCGCACCGTTGTCCCCACTGTATCCTGCAACTCCGTTGCCCGCGAGCAAGGTGATCTGTCCGCTTGCGTCAATCTGCCGGATGCGGTGATTCTCCGTGTCGGCTATATAGAAATTGCCGCTGCCATACACCGCTACTCCAACCGGATTCTTTAGCAAGCCAGCCGCTGCCGGACCGTTGTCACCACTGTATCCGCCAGTGCCGGTGCCTGCTATCGTATCGATTGTATAGATAGTTTTTTGCGCAGCCGCCCTCGCCGTCCCGTCGAAACCAGGCATCATACCGATAAATAGAACGACAATTAATAACAAAGCTATACTTTTCCTATTTATCCTATTCATTTACTGCTGCCTCCCGAAAATTAATCTATTTTCCTTTCGTCAACCTTGCCGGTCAGGATTCTCCTGTAGGTGCACTGTGAATTACGTTTGTCATCTCTTGTCTAATTCTTTTACAGTTCCAACTTACGAATCTCAACACATTCTTCAACTCCTTCTTGATTTATTGGCTATTCCCAAGCTTCATCCCATACTGCAACCCTGCAAACGGTAACGGATGCATCCTCCTGTGCGGAAGCCAACTAGACTACCCCTTCCTCAGCTTGATAAGGGGTCACTATCAACTGTTTATTATAAAGAAGCTGTCTCCCAAAATTCTCACAAATGTCGAATTCGGTCGAAAAAGAAGGCGCGGTCCATAGCCAGGTATCCCATGTAGCACTTATTATTATTGGACACAAAAATAAGGGGCAATCTGATTCCGATGCGGAACATATTAAAGCATAACTAAAAGGCCTGATCCCGGAAAATTCCGGAATCAGACCTTTTAGTTGCCTAATGTAATAAAGCGTTTACCTTTGTAAAATCACTTCACTATTAGAGAAGGACGCTTTCGTTTTAATATCATGTAGGGTGCGGATAGCAGGACGGAAAAGGATGAATATCCTGAACCTGAGCAAAAGTATAGTGCATGGTTGCAAATTGGGAGTGGTACATATATTGAAGTACAAATATTTTGCCATTATGCATTCCGCATAAAATGCCGGAAATCCCTTGGCCGGTCGCCAAGGAAACGCCTACCGGCCGGCCGATCAAAGACATGGCTTTCTGCTGCCAGGGCACTGGTGATCCCTCCTCGAATCAGCATATGAGAAAATCGCCCTGAGTGTTACCTGTGTCCTGTGAAAATAAAGCCTTAAATATTAATTCGAACTCTCCTGTCCTTTCATGACCCTGACTAAGTGACGCGCTAGCACTTCCTTTACGTCTTCACTGCCCGACGCTTCGTTGGGCAAGGGAGCGCCGGCTTGAATGAGTTGCTCCGCCACTGCCGAATAATCCCCAGCCAGATCTCGAAAGTGAACGGATCCCCACATGCAGCTGTCCAATGCTTTGCCTCCGTAACCGTGGGTTAGATGAGCGGATGCCCCGTACGCAAGCAGCAACTGTACCACTTCGTTGTTTCCTCGCATAGCCGCGTTATGAAGCGCCGTAAAATCCTTGTCATCGCGGCGGGAATCGGCAGGGAACCCGGCTTTGAGCATCGTACGAACAGCTTGAACCTCATTGTTCCATGCGGCATCGGCAATTAAGCTTAGATCCTCGGGCGAGAGCGACTGTATCAGATTTGAATCCTGCTCAAGCAGAGTTTGCACAGCCGCCGGATCGGCCTGCATGCAGGCAAGTAGCAGACGCTGATTTGAAGGGCTATGCTTCGAGATCAGATCTACAATCTCGGGATGATTGCGGCGCGCCGCAAGATAGAACGGTCGCGTATTTGCGCCTATTTTGTACGTGTAGATGTGTCCCCCGTTTGAATCGCCGGACGTGAAACTACCCCGTCCGACTTGAGCTTGAAGGCACTCGGGGTCAGCACGAATGAAAGAGCGGACCAGCTCCGGATCTCCGATATTGATCGCTATAAAAATATCCGCTGCCGAGCCACGTTCAATGAGAAACCTGCATTTTGCCGTGTTATCGATCGCCCATTGAGCTGGTGTGCTGCCATGATCGATATCGCGCCTATCGATATCGGAGCCGTGAGCGAGCAGAAAATCAATGATTTCAGGTTCAGTTGCAAAATGAAGCGGAACCTGCCCATCGGGTCCGCGCTGATTGACAGCGGCGGGATTCATCTCGACCATTTCTTTCACAGTATCCAACATGCCCAGCGCTGCGGCCGCGTGTATATCAACGGGAGCTCCTCGTTCAATCAAATATCGGGAAAGCTCATGATGGTCATGATGCAAAACCCCGAATCCTCCAGCCCACCAACTGCTTTTTGCATGCAAATCAGCGCCGTGCGCAAGCAATATGTCCACGGCTTCTCGGTTCCCGTTTGCCGCTGCGGCGACGATCGCAGGCGTATCGAAGGCAAACCACGGCTCGTTAATTTGCTTGACGAGAAAGGGATGCTCGTTTAGGCATCGGCTCGTCGCGACCGTATCATTGCTCATGATCGCCTGTTTGAACTGTTCAACGACCATCTGCTCGTTCATGTCTTTAGCCTCCAATCAACTTTCGTATAGGCTCCCCTGCACCGCCTATCTATATGATCTTAAGTAGGTCTTGCGGTTTAACAAACTTATATGTTGCAGGTATATGCTCATGATTCTTGCATCCCCATAAAGCTAAACCAAAATCAATGCCAGCATCGCGAGCACATTCATAATCATAAATGGTGTCTCCAATATAAATTGAAGCCTCGTGATTAGCGTTTGAAATCTCTAAAAATTTTAGTAATGGATCTGGATTAGGCTTATGTTTTGCAGTATCATCTGCACAAACAACATGTGATAAATATTTCATCAGATCAAATGGGACAAAATCGTTTTGTAGTTCAATCTTTGTTTTTGAAGTCACAATCCCTTGTTGTATACCTATATTACCTAGCGAGTTCATTAAATCAATAATACCATCGAATACAGTAACTGTATGAAAGAAGTCCTTCATGAAATAATTCCATCTCTCATTTGTTTCAGCAATGTCAGTAATTCCGAGTTGAGGTAATGCAATAGCGCCTGGGATTCCTAGTACAAATTTGAGTTCTGATTGGTCAATATCTTTGTTATAATCTATGCTTAACAATTTCTGAAGCGAAGCTAAGACCGCTTTTTCAGTGTCAATCAATGTACCATCAACATCAAATATTACAGTGTTGTATTCAGGCATTACTATCACTCCTCTGAATGTAATTTAGAAACCAAAACTGATTTATTCTTTGTTCACCACTTTAATCTCTATGCCATTTTTCGAAATAACTTTATTAAGATTATCTGGTAGCGATTTGTCCGTAATTATTGTATGAATTGAACTAAATGGCAGTCCTTTATATTTATGATGCTTATTAAACTTCGTGTAATCTGCTAATAAAATGACGTGATTCGCATTCTTTATTAACTCTCGCTTAAAGTAAATATCTTCTTCAAAACCATAATAAATGCCGTCTTCTGTAATTCCAGCAGTTCCAATGAACACTTTATTAAAGTTAAAGTCACTTAACTTTTCAATAGCAGAGTAGCCAGAAACATGTCGTGATGATTTGTTTACTATACCGCCTAAAATATGAATGGTTGCTTTATCAGATTGGATCAGTTCGTACACACAATCAATCGAATTAGTAACAACTGTAACTTCTTTTGATTCCAAATATTGAGGTATAAAGTTTACCGTCGTAGAAATGTCCAAATATACCAAATCCGAGTCATTTATCATATTTGCTGCAGCTTTACCAAGTAAATTTTTTGAAAATGGCTCGCTTTGAAGTCGTTCCTGATAATCCTCAATTTGCTTATGAAAAGAGGGTATTGCAATTCCACCGTATGTCCTGGTGACTAAATTTTGATTAGTCAGATTTACAATATCTCGTCTGGCTGTATCCCGAGAAACGTTGAACTTCTCACATATTTGTTTAATATTAATCGTTTTATGCAGTTCTAAATAATTTAAGATACTTATTAATCGTTCCTCTTGATTCATAAATTCCCTCCTTAACATAAATATAAGTTAGTTTAAGCGATAACTCAACAATTATCACTTAAACTAACTTAATTTGTGATGACTTTTTTATTCTTATAACAATATTGGTGGGAATTTTAATTTCTGATGGATGAATTGCTCTCTTGCAGCGTCTCCATCATGGTATAAAAATATTTACTGTCGCCAGTATTGAAGTAGTTATACCACGCTTCTAACGTTTCATTTTTAAATAGATCCAGCAGCGCAATAACCTCACGCGCTAATAGAATTCCGCCGGTAGCACCGGTTGTGATAAGATTGCCGTCTGCAACGATCTTCTCGTCTTTATAACAGGCAGCGCCTTTGTATGTGGGGCAGAACAGAGTCAAATACTCCAGACTGTTGCTCGTGTGTTGACGATCATCCAATAAACCGGAATTGGCAAGTGCGGTGGTCGCTCCGCATATTGCTGCAAAATTGCCGCCGACGTCCAGCAGTTGTTTTGCTTTTTCGACAACTGATGCATGTTCGGGATCATTCCAATTGTCTGCCCCCGGCAAGAGCAATATCGCGGATGTTTCATGCGTGATCTCATCTACCGTCAGATCCGGTAGGATCGTCATGCCGCCCTTTGTCGTGATCGGACGTTTGGAAGCCCCAACCATTTTGACAGGAATACGGCTCCCTCGACTTTTGAAATATTGACCCGAGTTGAGCTCTGCAATTACAAAGCCAAGCTCCCAATCCACCATCGTATCTAGCACATAAGCATAAGCGTATTTCATGTACTCCTCCTTGATTATCTGTATTTTCTTCACTTGAAAGGATCGTTCGTTTCCATATGCCGTCGACTTGACTGTCGATTAGTACCGCTCTCCTTTCCTACAGCTAATGATAAACGTATAATGTTGACAACAGTATGTCAGTAATATAATAATGAGCAATTCAACAAACTCCATTATCGCGACATCCCAAGTGTTATCTTCACCTCCGAGAAGTCAATTGTCTGTCCCTTCTTATTCTTAATAACAATAAACAGCCGTGCTTTGGAAAGCTTCGATTGTCTTGCTTATTTTACTAGCGATTAAGGCGGTAATGTATAGCAGAAAGTAACCGTCCCAAACAATACAGAAAGCCGCCTCTAAATCCATAATGATCCTGGGATTGGAGGCGGCTTTTTATACTTTAATACGTTATTTGATTAATGTCTCGACAATTTCGGGAATTGCTTCTCTACCCGTAACTCTTTGTTTTAGAAGTTTTCTCGGCAAATTTATTGAAATAATTGTGGGTACAAAGAAGAAATTTCTCCAGATAGTCCCTCCTTCACTTTTTTACTTACATCATCAGCAATAATTTCATATCGATCTAACTCAACTCCATCTATTGCGATTTTCGCAATATCCTTTGGATCTGCCTTCGGTGCTTTGACGTTGGCTGTCATGTCCGTATCCATGAAAGCAACGTGAAGTCCCGCAACTCTAATATTATTTGAGGCTAAACTTAAACGTAATGCATTCGTCATTCCCCACTCGGCTGATTTAGCAGCAGAATAAGCTCCTTCATTGCCAATACTGAACCAAGATAATACAGATAAAATGTTTAGTATCGTCCCCCCTCCATTTTTTTCAATTATCGGTGCGAAGGCACGAATCATAGATAATGTGCCAAAAACATGCGTGTTGAATTCCAAGTTAATATCGTCAAACTTACCCGTCAAAAGGTCAGCTCCTGTTGATGTACCGGCATTATTGATCAGAAGGGTTACATCGCCAGCGGCGGCTGCAGCAGCGGCCACAGATTCGGGATCTGTAATATCGAGTTGAAGCGGCATAGCACCTGGCAAATCAATTGAAGCTGGATTCCTCGCTCCAGCATATACTTTAGCTCCTCTTTTAAGAAGCTCCTGGGCCAAATTCTTGCCAAGACCTCGGTTAGAACCACTGATAATTGCAACTTGTTTAGAAATATCCATGTCACTACTCCTTTTTTGTTTGTTCTTTAGTGTACTCAATTATTGCTTTTTATCGTCACCAGCTTATTCAATCTTGTCTCGATCCTTTTGAGAACTATCGTTCTCAAAAAGTTAAAAAAAATTAAGTTAATTTAAAACGAAAAAATCCAGTACTAACAGCATTCTTCCCTTCTAGTAATTTTGTCATGAGTTGATACTCCCTCGAATTGAATTTTGAATGATGCTAGATCCCCCTGCTACAGCGAATGATTACAATGGCAATGTTATCCCAGCTGAATCAACATGTGTATATGCACAGTTTGAAGTAAATAAATCATCGGGAGACGTTTCACAGTGCTCCCGTGATCCTCAACAAGTCGTTTCGAAGAGCACGTGCGTGCTCATAACCAATTTCAGTTTCATATTCATGTTGCGCTGCTTCCCATAAAGGAATTGCTTCTTCGATTTTGAGGCATCCGCTTGGCGACAGAGAGAGCAAGTGCCGACGCGGCTCGTTGAGATGACGAGTGGTCAATACATAACCTTGAATTTGCAAAGGCTTCAGGGCGCGCACTAAAGTTGTGCGATCCATCAGCAGCATCTCGGCCAGCTCATTCATTGTCAGTTCCTGATGGCGCTCAATGAAGTTTAGTATCGCTAATTGAGTCGAAGTTATTCCAGACGGTTCAAGATGACGTTCATACAGCTTTGTTACGTACCGGGTCATTTGCCGCGCGACTAAACAGTGACAGGATAAAGGTCCAAGATCATTCATGTATTCAATATATATGTGTATATGCACAAAAGCAAGCTTTTTTTATGACATACATTTTTTTTGGCAAGATGAAATAAAGTTGTTTAATCATATGCTAGGTTTGTTACGGATTTAATTGATTACTCATTTTGTTGAAATAAAGTTACTTAATGAGCGATTAAAATTTACATTTGTAACAAGCTTCGTACTTTTTCTGTTAATAGAAAAACTGTTTGATTATCTGTCATCCAAACAATTTGTATGGTTCCATCGGTTATTTGTCACCTGATGGAAGAGCCGTTATCACTGAAAAAGACGTATTCCTCCGTCGATTTTGCTTTCAAGTAAAAACCTACGTTGCCCGTTCCTTCGAACGTCACTTCATACTTCCCTTTTTGCAATAGGGAAATTGGACGCCCTGAGTGTAAGGTTTCTAACATCAAAAAAAGAGAGCTTCTAAAGCTCTCTATAGGCTGGCTGCATCATCCCTTGAGTGGGCTGATCTCTTGGTACTCATAATATTGCGACTGAACCGGCGCATGTATTTGTGCTTCCACTGGCACTTGCTGCTGATATGGCTCATCCACATACATGATTCTGCGCTGAATTTGCATGAGTCCATTCACAACGCGAAGCGCGATCCAGAAAAGTACAAGGCCAACGCCTACGTACAGCATATATTGCTGATTATAGGTCCAATCTATATGAAAATAACTGAATAAGCTATTCTCTAAAATATCAAGCTGCATTTCATTCATCAAAATGATATGCACGACTGGAAGAGCAATAAGTCCTAGTCCTAGTGAAATCACCGTTACCATAATAACAAAAAAGACAATGCCTGTTACAAATTTTAGTAATACGAGCAGCAGATTTCGAATGAATAGTCCACTGTCAAAACCTCTCACCATTCGCATCAACCAGTTCTGCCCAGCCTCAGACTGTTGATTGTAGGTATACGAAACAGGAGGAGTCGGTAAACCTAAAATTTGTCTAATCATGCTTTGTTCAAAATTCACAATCCCATTCAACAGCTTAGCTACTCCAAAAAACAGCGGTATTCCGATAAATATTGGAGTTAAACCGATTGATAGTGCAAGTCCCGTTATCGCTACTGTAAAATAGATAATCCCTAACGGGAGAGACAGCAATAAATAGAGGATCGTTGCATAGGTTTTTGGATTAAAAAGCACCCAACTCACTTTACCTGTTGGCGCTTTTGCAGTCGCTTCTATTGTTTTCATATTCAAACACTTCCTTTGGCTTCATAAGTCACGCTCTAAGTTATAAATCCATTATATCCGTCTTATTTGCCTGACATAACCGTCTTAGGGAGGGTCTGAACCTAGGCTTTAGACCAGGACTGCTCCTGTTCAGATAAACTTATTGAAGCAAAGACGCTTTATAGTCCTTTAGACTTCATTATACCAACGATAACAAATGAAGTGATCAGTAAACTTATGCATAGCACTTTATTCCTATATTTGGTATAGTTGGATTTGACAGATTTCGAGCAAATCCTCTAGCCGATGGAGAGATGATCTGAGGTTGTTAAACAATGTGGGCATTTATTAGTATAATGTGTTTTCTAGGATCACTTGCTTGTTTATTAGGGGCGATTGTATCCCTGTTTCAAAAGAAGGGTCTGCATACTAAATATTTCATACTATCAGGAGCGTTATTTGTGTTTTTTATTATTGCCATAAGTGCAACTGTAGCTTCATTTGAAGCCCCGGCAACTGCCAATAGAACGAATGTTGCAACCACCGCATCCAGCCAACCGAACACTCCCGTTAAAGAGGCTCCCAAAACAGTGCCGTATACCATTTTTGAAGATAATAAAAATGAGAAGGGGCCCAGCAGAAAAGTTAGGGTTATGACTGACGCCACTACCGAAGCTGAATTCAGGCAAATAGTAGAAAGTATACGCAAGGATTCCATGGGCTTCGAATATGTCTGGCTCTATTTTCATGATCCCAAACCAAGCAAATATGGTACTTCTGGAGATTTCGTGGGAGCTGTTCGCTTTCCGCTCACTCGTCGAGGTGTAGCTTTATCCGGTGCCAAAACTATCGATGAATTATATCTTTCAATTGGTAATCGATCAGCTCAGGCCCTTAAATCCGAATTCGCCATTGATGTTAAACCCTATGAAGAGGCGGTTACCAAGCGTGAACAATCAAAACGGGTTGGCTCTATTAGTCCGAGCTTGGAGCAATTTAAACAGGCCTTTAATGCATCTGCCAAAAAATTAGGGATTTCCCATCAAATTAATAAGATCAATTTTATTGATTCAAAGCAAGTTAGTTTTGATGTGAAATTTACTGATCTTCTCACCTTAAGCGGAGACCTCAATGCCAAAGACGGAAGCCTGCGCTCAGCCTTCATAGCTGGTGGAACGGATGGAACCGACAAAACTGCAACCAATTTGCTACAATCGTTTGTTGCCTTGATCGCGGCTACGAATCCCGGCTTGTCACGGGAGGAATGTGAGGATGTCCTCATGGATTTGGGTTTCATAGAAGGCAATGATACGCTTAATTTGAAAGCATCTGTAATTAAGAATGGGGTGAAATACTCCATTAAATCCAGCGAAAAAGCTGGCTTTTGGTTTTTTGTTGAAGATCCAAATCATGAGTTTTGATTGCAAGGATACGTCAAGCTCGCAATTCAGTTATCTGACAGCGGGCTTGACATTTGCGGGTCTATTCGGCGTTATTTTCTTCCAACAGGTTCAGCCACTGTCCCGGTGTGTATCTGGCCAAATTGTTCTAAATAATAATTCCCCGTTTTTCAAAAAATTTACGATTATAATTGGGGCTAAAATTTTCGAATTTATTAAACTGAGGCTGCCAAGGACTCAATCTAACTGTTACCGTTTTATTCATAACAAGAGGTTCATTATTCATTACTTCTCTGGTTTCCTCCTCATTATGAATTCAATAAAAGAAATGCCCCCCGTATGATCTTTAAAAGGTCCAGCAACTATAATTTTTCCCTTATTAAATAAGCTTAATCCTATGACAATCTATTAATTTACAATAATCCTCAACATATTGTAAAAGTTCTCGTCCTATATTCTTACTTCTATGATTCTCATGGACAATTATGTTCTCGACTCCATACGGTCTTATTCCATGTAAAGCTTGTAAACATATGTTTAGTGTAAGTGTCCCTAATATTTCTCCTTCTTCATCGTATACAAGTAAAAAGTTGTTAGGGTCCCTTCTCGCTATGGATTACCAACTTTTTGGTTTATGTATTAATCTATCATTCCTCGTTCAGCT
This sequence comes from Pristimantibacillus sp., assembly GCA_048976605.1. Taxonomy (GTDB): domain Bacteria; phylum Bacillota; class Bacilli; order Paenibacillales; family Paenibacillaceae; genus Pristimantibacillus. Next base: position 10,114 of record JBHGUX010000070.1, read on the forward strand.
TAATGAATTATTTCTTAAAACTGCACTAACCCTTAACGATAAATCTTTTATAAACCAAGCGTCCGTAGCATTATGCTCTGAACCATCTAGTGGTCTTTCAAGTTGTTGGAAACCTAATTTGATGTAAAGAAGATTTGCTGCTTGAAGTTTCTTCAATGTTTCTAAGTAACAGTGTGTATAATGTTCCTTGGCGAAGTCGAGTGCTATTTTCATAAGATCCTTCGACAGACCCATACCTTGAGCTTCGGGTGTAATGTATAGCTTTTGCAACTCGCAAATTCCCGGTTCCTGCCCAAATGGTGCAATCCCCACACCGCCTACCACTTCATTTTGTTCATTCACTGCAACCCAATACTTTGAATTTGATTGTTCCTTGTAATATTGTGCCAGATTGCTCAATTGAGGGTCAAAATATGCTGTTCCCGGAATGTTTAGGTTAAATGATTCCAATGTGCGTTTAATAATTCGCTCTATTGTTTGATTGTCCTTTTCTTCAATTTCACGAATTTGCATTGTTTCATTCCCCCGATATCTAAATAAAATTATAATTTATTAAATTTACTATTATTCGCTAAACAATTCAACCTAATTCAAGTACCCTGTCCATTCGTATTATGAGATCAACCAGAACTTACTGGTTGATCCTTTTTGTATTTTCTTTGAGGATTAAGGTAGCTGGGTCGAACGTACCTGCCCGTGGGACTTGATCCCGAGCGTTATTTTTTGTCGATGAACTACTATATCCTCAAGCGAAAGCAAACTTATATGGAGCTTGGCCTCACCTACTATGAGGAAAGAAAACGTGACGTGATCATCATACAATCGATACGGAAGCTTGAATCTTTAGGCGTCTCAGTAAAGGTTGATACTGCTGTTTCCTAATTTTTTGGGACATTTTAGTTAAATTCTTTATCAGCAGCCCTGGCCAATTCACTCTGGTTTGAGGGTCAATTTCCTATAGTCAATTTAAGATCTTTCTTTGAAGGATATTTTCTGGGTAGAAACGAATGAAGGCATGACCATAAAGTTTCCTGAAAAGAAATACGAAGAGAAAGTGAAAGTTGAGGATAAAGAGAAAATACAAAATAGAAGTACTTATAAAACGGAGGGTGCTTTTTCGTTTGGGCTCCGGTTGCGACTTCCAGGGTACTTTACTATTGCTCGTTGGCCGGAGTATCACGGCTGCCCACGTGGGTTTACAATCAGTAAAAGAGCAGAAGGAAAAATTTTGCTAGCAAAAAAAAGATATCTTCAAATTCATAGTAACTCAATAAGCTGAACTCCTCGTTTAATGTGTTCGGTTACTAGAAACGTACCCAAGTTTGTTATGCGCCAGAATCAGCGAAAAAATGGTGGCCAAGGATGTATTCATTCACCATGCAGCCCAGGGCACATTCAGGGAAAATCAGGTTCACTTCGTTCCTATGAAGAACCCGGAGTTAAATACATAATATCCGATCCGCATGCTTGTTAATACCGTTATTCAAGCCTTCGTCAGGCGCACCGCCATGTACGGAATGCCTGGAAGCTCGATCAGGAATGCGCCTTCGTAGGTGCCCGGCAGTCTTTTCACCGTCATGTTCCAGGTATCGATCACGTCCACATGATACCAGATGCCCGGCTTCATGCTATACTTCCGGTAACGCGGTTGATTGAAGCCGTAATAGAACAAGTAATACTCGTCGGCGATCCCTGCCGAGGGTACATCCCATTCGGATTGGAGCGGATTGAGCCCTTCGGCTGGCCCTTCCTCCATAATCCAGCGCAGGAAGGCGATCCGTTCCATACTCGTTCCATGAAGCTCGCCGCCCTTGGACCACCAGAGGATGTCATCCGGATGCAGATAGGTCTCGCCATGCCCGACATAGCCGCCACGCACCGCTCCTTCCCAGAAACGGCGTGTCATCTCCTGTCCGCTGATGTTGCCCCAGCCTTGATCGATATCGCCTTCATAAGCGCATTCGTCGATGACGATCGGTTTGTTCCACCGGTCCCGCCATTCGTTCGTATTTTCGGCCGTTTTGTACACGTCGATCCGCTGAATGCTGCAGTGTGTAATCCAGTCCCGGCTGTAATCATAGAAAACAAAGCAGTTATGAATCGATATCAGCCGACCGTAGGCATCCTGCCCGATTATGATCCTGGCGAAGCGTTCCCAATCGTCCGGCTGCTTGGCCCACATCAGGTCGTATTCATTGGCCAGCGACCACCAGACATTCCGGTAGGCGGACAGCCGCGCCACGATATAGCGCAAGTACCGGTCATCGGCGGCCGGACTCATCTCGGAGAACCCCCAGCGGTCATACGCATGGAACAGGATCAGGTCCGCTTCGATCCCAAGCCCCAGTAGATCCAGTATGCGGCTCTCCAGATGACGGAAGAACACAGGGTTGAACAGGGTGTAATCCCATCCTTCCTCGAGCGAACCTTCATACGGATAATGCTGCGGCTCGTTGGCATTGAACTGGTAATATTTCGGAAATACGCACATCCGCAGCTTGTTGAACGGCGATGTCCGAAGCGTATCGAGCGTCCGCTGCTCCAACTCCTCGTCCTGATGCGTCCATACGTAACAGGTGGTGCCAACCGGGATATACGGCGTTCCGTCGGCATACCCGAAGTGGAACCGGTTTTTCACCTGGACTGGACCGTGATTGCCGGACGCCGGGGCGGTGCTTGCAAACCGGCCTTCGATTCCGTTCAGGGAGCGCGCCGTGCTTCGCGTCCGGTAAGTCCACTCTCCTACGGCGTCAGGCATGAACCGGATGCGGTAGATGCCCTCCCCGTCATAAAATCCCGCGGTTTCGACCGCCCGATCGGCACAGCGAAACTCGGCGCTCAGCGCAACGTCCACGAACGGATTCCCGTGGCTCGGGCCATGCAGTTCCAGCTCGAATACGCCCCACTGCTCCGCCTGCGAAGTCCCCTGCACGGCTGCCGAGCCTGCGGGAACCGTAGCCTCCTCGTAAAGTGCGGACGGCGCGATGTCCACCTCCAGGACCGGCTCGTCCCGGATCGTCGCCAGCTCCTGCAGGATCGCGTGCAGCAGCTCCGGCATCCAAGTATACGCTTTATTGGAAGCCGCAAGCTGGGGAAGCGTCCGCATTTTCATAAATGACAAATAAGGAGAATCCGTAAGATCGGGAACATGCTTGAGCAGCACTGCCCGTGCCTCGGGATTCGCCCAGATCACACCGATTTTCGTTTGCTCCGTAAAAGACATTGCCAATCTCCCCCTTCATGGTAATGTAAATGGCAGATCGCTTGGTATGGTGAGAATCCCTTTCAGCTCCTTATGAAGGTAGTACTGCACCGACTTCCCGCTGCTGATTGTCCATTGGGTGATCGTTTTGACTCCAAGAGCAATTAGATGCTCTTCAAGATAAGAGGTGCAAGCGGATACGCAAGTCAAGTAAGGTGTGGACATGCGTCCAGTAATCTTCTAAGTTCATCTGCGGGATTTCATCACATTGTACGCAAACCTAGAAAACTGAGCCGTTCCTCCAATCTCCTTGGTAGAGTAGAGGAACAGTCCGTAACGCGCCCCTACAAATTGATCCATTTTCCAGACCATATTATGGGTAATACCAAGCTTCTTCCAATCTTCTCCGTCCATGTAATAAAACTCGCACTCGTCCGTATTGTATACGAAATTGCCATAAGCCTTCAAAGTAACTTTGTTATTGTCCACAGGAATCCTTGCAAATTCTACACCGGTATCTTTGTCTACTAGGTTTCCGAAGATCGTTTTATCGTCTGTCGTCCTTGCCAACATGACCAAGTAGTAATGTCCAGCTTCCTTGGTAAGCGCAATGAAGCCATAGGTGCTGATCAAGAAGCACAAGCCTGCATAATCGCCATCCTTTAGCTCGCTTCCATCCAAAGTAACGATAGCTTCGCATGCAGGCCCCATTGCACGCTGTGTTAACGTATTTGCCGAAAATATTAAATTTGCACTAATTTTTCCAGATTGAATTCGATATGTACCTGGCTTATCCGTTACGGACCACAAATTATTTGTCGGAATATGATTCCACTGCCAGAAGTCTTTCAGATGGACGTTGCCGTTCTCATCCGGCTTGTAGAAGAAATCATCGCTTCCGACCAAAGGTTTGTATTCATATCCGGGTTTAGTGCTCGGTATGTCGATATATGAGGGCGATTTCCTATCGAATACCGGAACATCATTATCCCAATGCAAAGGCACCAAGACAGGGATACGGCCAACGGCACCATGATCCTGAAACAATACGGCATACCATTTACCATCTGGAGTATCAACGATTCCGCCTTGTGCTATACCTGCATTAAAATACCCCATGTCATCATCAAACACCTCTCCGCCAACAAAGTCCCCTTCCAGGGAATCTGCTACAAAACAGGCCTGTGTTCTGCGACTGTGTCTGGAATGTGTAATGTGTATGAAAAATGCGTAATATTTTCCATTAATCTTATAGACATGGGCACCTTCATAACCAAGATGATAAGGTTCTGTCTCCCTTACAATGATCCGGTTTAATCCACCAGGCTTGGGACCGGTCAAATCTTCCTTTAATTCTGTAAGATGAATCTCTGCATTTCCATATATAATAAAAACTCTACCATCATCATCAAACAAAAGTGAGCAATCATGATAGAATCCTTCAATATTCGGGTGCCTCGTCCATGGTCCTGTGATTTCAAAAGCAGAAAACAAATAAGTTTGATGAGTATCATTTGCTACGAAACATACATAATATTTGCCTTGATGGTAACGCAAAGATGCCGCCCACATTCCCTTTCCATAGATCTGTCGGTCACCCTCCAGTCTCTGATCCGGTGTATGATCCAAAGCATCATATACATATGCTGCAACTTCCCAATGGATCAGGTCATACGATCGCAATATTACACACCCCGGCATAAAATGCATGGTTGTACTGACCATATAATAAGTATCCTCAACCCGGATCACATCGGGGTCCGGATAGTCAGCCCATATAATGGGATTCGGGTACATCTGCATTTCCCCTATCCTTAATTTAGTTCCTTCAATAAAACAGTTATGTTCAATAGTCGTAACGGCTTTCTCAACACTTTTTAGCTCGTAGGGCTTCCCGCTGTTCCAATGGTGTCAACCCAGTCATTTTCTTGAAAAATCGGGTAAACGAGTGAGCCGCATCATACCCCACACGAACACCGACCTCCGAAATTTTCAACTCATCCTGCTTGAGCAGCTCTCTTGCTTTTCCAATCCTTGCTTCCTCAATATAGTCAGATAAATTCCTGCCGCATTCTTGTTTGAAAAGTCTGGACAAATATGACGGATTAAAATGAACCTCACTTGCCAAACGCACTAGTGACAGATCCTCGGCTAGATGCTGCTCGATGTATAAACGAACCTTTTCGACCACCTCGGCCGCCCGATTTCGTTCACCCGTTCGTCTGACAGCGAACAAGGATTCCGCCGTCCGTTTCAGAAACTCGAAGCTCTCATACCACGATGCATGCTCGTCAATCTGAATAAGACCAACGGCTCCTACTTTATCATGAAGCTCCCAGCGATTCATGTAAGATAACAGGATAAGCGCTATCATGAAATAGAGCTCCTTCAAAAAATTACTCCCTGTATTCCTTCCATCGAGCAGCGGTGTTGTCACTTCGTCAAAGATTCTAAGAAACTCGTCCCTCCGACCTCCTTCCAGATGCGCCGCTAACGCCTCCGCCTTTTCCCGAGAAGCTCGTTCTCTTGCCAATTCCGACGATTCCGAAGCTTTCATAGCAGCCAGCTGCACCATCTGAGCTCCATCACCTGCCCTCAGATGCTGCCACCGCCTAATCGAGTCGTAGGCCGTCGACAACAACTTCCACTCGCAAGGCTCAGCGCCTATCGTTACAGCAACCGATACTTGTAGAGACTCCTTGCAGGCTCGTTGAATCAGCTCAAATTCACCTTCCAGAAATCTTACCGTTCTAGCATAATCATCCGCTATTGCGAGTCCATTGTTCGGACGCGATTGGATGAACCAGACGAGATCACCGTAGCGATCAATCATTCCGAGACTTGTCGTTTTTTCTGTCAGGAACGTCTCCGCCAATATCTTGACGGCTAACGCCGCTTCCTGCCTATCGGCTAACGAATTTGAAAAGGAAGGAGCCAAACCACCAAGAACCATAAGTACGGGCAGCGAAGGATCGAGGGGAATGTTTAATTTATGGAAATCCTCAACCATCACATCTGCAGCACGCGCACCTTGGAGCAAGTGCCGAAAATAATTGCCTTGAGCAAGCGTTTCCAGCGTCGTGAGGCTCTCTCTCGACTGCTGAATCAAATTGTTCAAACGCAGACTGTTTTCCAGTTCTTCGATGGCATCGCTAACTGCTGTGATGATTTTCTCATATCCTTCACTCTTGAGCAGGTAATTGACGCCCGGAGTTTGGATCGCTCGATAGACATAATCGAAATCGTGATGGCCTGTTAAAAATATGATCTTGCAATGCGACCATTTCCGGCGAATGTTCTCCATGAGCTCCAGCCCCCCCATACCAGGCATACGGATATCGGATAACACGATATCAACCCTGGTCCGGTTCAGTAGCTCCAAAGCTTCGTACCCGGAGTAGGCTTTGTACAAATCAAGGTCGAGATTCAGTTTACGAAATACTTCAAACAGCCCGTCGGTAATGATCTCTTCGTCATCGACGATTAGCATTCTATTCACGGGCATCACCCCCTTTAAAGGGAATACAAATGATCACTTTCAGCCCCCCGCTCTCACCTCTACATACCCTGAGCCCGTAATATTCACCGAAAGTGATCTTCATTCGGCGGTGAATATTTACCAACCCCGTCGTCTCCTCGTCACCATTATGAAGAGAAGACACAATACGTTGTAATGCCATGTCTGTCAAGCTTTCACCATTATCTTCCACCACGATGCGAATTTCAGTCTTTTCAATCTCGAAGCGGATAACAATCCTTCCGCCATGCGCCATCTGTTCCAGGCTGTGTTCGAATGCGTTCTCAATAATGGGCTGGACAATTAATCGTGGAACCGATACCTGCTCGATTTCCTGTGGTAAGGAGTCGAACTGTACTTCAATACGCCTTGAGAAGCGAAGCTCCTGAATCTCTGTGTACATTCTGGCATGGTGAATTTCTAGTTTCAACAGCACATCGTCTGAAGCATTCCGGGTAACAAATTGAAAATACTCACCTAACTGTGTTGTGAACTGTCCGATTCGTTCAATATCTCCCGTTTTCGACATCGTATTCAGAATAAAAAGACTGTTGTATAGAAAATGCGGATTAATTTGTGATTGAAGCTGCTTCAGCTCGGCCCGTTGAGTCATGATTTTCTGCTTATAGACTTGATCGATCAAAGAACGTAGATTTGCAACCATTTGGTTAAATCGGCCATACAAATATCCAAATTCATCCTTAGACTCATGCCGGATGTTAACGTCAAGGTCTCCATTTTCCATACGCCGAAAGCTTTTAACAAGCGTTAATAACGGTTTGTGAATAAACTTGTAGGTGGAGAACGCATAAACCGCAATAATAAAGACAGCAACGAACACAAACAGCCATGCCCACATATAAAACTTGTCCAGCGGTTTCTTGATCATTTGTTCGGGAATAAACCGGTAAATGGACATTTTTAGAAAGTCCGAGCTTGCAATAGCCGTATAATAACGGCTTCCTGAGATGGTAATGGTTCCCGCATTACGAATTGTAGTTTGCCTTATTTGTTCAACGGCAGTAGTCATATCCAGTTGCAAGTGCTCTACGGGCACACTCGTCACAATGACACCGGATTTCTCTGAGATCAACAAAGTTCCGCTGCCGGCATAGGTGTTGAACTGGCCCAGCGCCTCCTGAAGTCTGTATTGATCAAGCTCAACTTCAATGATAAACAGCGGTTGATTCCCATTGGTTCCGCTTTGCTTTGCCGCGCTTAAGAATAATCCACCATTCCACTCAACCATCTGGTTGTTGCGGCTGCCAAAAACCGAGCGAATCTCATAAAACCTCTCGGAATCTAATTCGCGAGGACCGTTGGCAGATGAAATCGTTTTTGATATCGGATAAATGTGTGCGCTCACATTTTTGATATACGTACTGCTGTTTTGAATGGCGTAGAGCCGTTTTCGCAGCGAATTGATTTTTTCAGTACGCCTAAAGGCATCCATCGTATTCCAGGTCAGCGTCAGATCATTGAGATCCTCATCCTCGAGAACTCCATACTGTAGGAGCTTCATCCGTTCTACCTCTTTCTCAAAATCCGTTAGATAGAAGCTGATCTGGGTAACCGCCGTTTTGGAGATGTCTTCGCTTGCCGTTTGAACGATCCAGTGATACAGGTAAACGCCAAATAAAATAATCGGCAGCATGATAAACAAAAAAGTAATGAGCAGCCGAAGAAAAATCGTGTTTCGCAAAGAGAATGGTTGACGTTTGATCAAGGAGCAAGCCTCCAACGTTTTCTTCCATTATAGCTTGAAACCTTGAAACCTTCCTAAAGTATTTTCGTCCTGCACCAATCCACCTGTTACCCCTTTACGCTGCCAAGAACAATTCCTTTTACAAAATACTTCTGCAGAAACGGGTACGCCAAAATGATTGGGAGGGAGCCCAGGAATATCTGTGATGCTTTTAGCGTTCGGTCGGAAATAAGGGCCAAATTCAACGCTTCGTCGCGCGACATGCTTGATAAACTTTGCTGTATGACGATCGTCTGAATATAGCTCTGCAGTGGGTAATGGCTAGGGTCTCCCATAAGTAGAAGGCCGTCAAACCAACTGTTCCAATGCTCCACCATGGAAAATAAGGCAAGCGTTGCAAGAGCAGGCTTTGATATCGGCACATAAATTTTCCATAGTGTCGTCCAGTGACTAGCGCCGTCCATGACGGCTGCCTCCTCCAGTTCCTTGGGAAGCTCTCTGAAAAAATTAAGCAGCAGTACAACACTAAAAACGGGAACCGCGCCGGGTAAGACGAGTGCCCAGATCGTATCAAGGAGATTGTACTGCTTAAGTGTAGTATACCAAGGGATTAAACCACCGTGAAAGAGCATCGTCATGAAGAAAATCCAAGCGTAAACCATTCGCAGGCGAAATGATTTCGATTCCTTTGACAAAGGAAATGCGACGAGGATGGTTAAAAACAAATTTAATGGCGTCCCAATTGCTATGCGCTCCAAAGAAACAAGCATCGATTGCCAAAACGCTTCCCGGCTAGCCGTATAAGAATAAGATGCCAATGTGAAATCGACCGGCCACAGTTTTACATAACCTGCTGCTGCTGCAGTACTTGAACTGAACGAAACAGCGACGATGTGGATTAACGGAAGGACGCATATCAACGATACCAGTATGAGGAAGGAAGCATTTAGAACGGAAAACCATTCGAACCGCCTTCGACTGTAAGGTACCTGGATAAACGCGTCAGATGCAGGTCTTGTTGAATGCTGTGCCACTGTTTTCCCTCCTTCTAGAAAATTCTATATTTCGCAAAACGATAAGCAACAAAATACGAGCCAGAAATCAATATGAGCGAAACCAGTGATTTGAATAGTCCAACCGCCGTTGCCACACCATATTGGGCATCCAACAAACCGAGCCGATACACAAAAGTATCAAGGATATCGCCACTTTCATATACCTGAGGGCTATACAAATTGAACACCTGATCGAACCCTGCGTTCAGCAACTGCCCTAGACTTAGAACAGACAGCAATACGATTACCATACGCATGCCGGGAATGGTGATATGCCAGATCTTATGCCAGCGGTTTGCGCCGTCAATCGTAGCTGATTCATATAAACCGGGATCAATACCCGTAATAGCCGCTAAATAAATGATAGTCCCATAACCAAAGTTTTTCCATATATCCGAATAGACGAGAGTAAACGGAAACCATTGGTTGTCCCCGAGAAAAAATATTTTTTTAAGGCCGAGCGTGCCCAACAATTCGTTAACAATACCGCTCGAGGGCGATAAAATATCGATTAGTATGCCGCCCAGAACGACCCATGAGAGGAAATAGGGTAAATAAATGGTCGTTTGTACGCTTCTTTTAATCACTTCATTCTTCAATTCGTTGAGAAGAATGGCAAATACTATCGGAACAATCAAGCCGAGAATAAGCTTAAGACTTGAAATAAAGAGGGTATTCCACAAAACCTGATTAAAGCTGGGCAGGTGCATGACGTATTTGAAATTATCCCAACCGACCCATCTCTGATCACCGAATAAGCCCTTGGCAGGTATAAACTTTTGAAATGCGATGATGATTCCCGCCATAGGTACGTATGAAAATAATACGATCAGCACCAGTCCCGGTAATATCATCAGATGCAGCGGAAGCTCTCTCCACATTTTCCTGGTTACCATATTCATCCTCCATCGTTTGGAGCAAACTAAGCAGAGGAAGGAAGACAACTCCATCCTCTGCACGTCGCTACTTCTTCTTTGATGTGTACCAGTCATTTACTTCTTTCGTTATTTGTTCTCCACCAAGCTTCGCCCAATCTTTAACAAATTTATCAAATTCATCAATAGCTGCGCCCATTATGATTTTGGTATAAATCTCATTCTGCATCTTTTCCAAAGTAGATTTGCGTTCAACCATTGTAGAGGTAGGCGATCCAACGAACTTCTCCATCAGGAACTGATTGTTTTTATCGTACTGGTCAACCACACCCTCGGAGCCTTCAGGGCCGTAAATCCGCTCCCACCCCCAAAGTGCAAACCCTTCTTTCGAGCCCGAATTATAAGCGTCTAGTTTCCCTTGAATGGTCTTGGCTTCGCCTGTCAATGTCGAGGTATTTCCTGATTTACGGGTTGCATCGATCGCTCTAAACGCCTCCACGTTTTTCTTTACTGGAGCCGGCTGCACAGGGGACAATTGCCATACGCTTTCAGCTTCAGGAGGTGCGTAATATTTGTCAAACTCTGCCGTTTTACCAAAGTTTTTCTCCAAATGCAGATTGAAAAGCTTGACCACTGCTTCGGGATGCTTGAACCCCTTCTTCACCGCAAAGAACTTGGTCGTACTGAATTTTAAAGGTACTTTAGGTAACTCCCCGTTCTCCGAAACAATCGGAAACGCCCTCCACTGCGCTTGCGGGTCGTTATTGCGGTTCAACTGGAGCGGCCAGATGGAATTCCACTGTTCACCGTATTCCATGCCGATCTTACCGGCAGCAATTTGCTCAGATACCTTGCCTCCGTCTTTAATCCCGAATTCCTGATCCAATTCCCCGTTTTTAAACATGCCCTGGAGGGCTAGAAGCGCATTCTTCACTTCTGGTTGAATGCCTCCATAAACCAGCTTCCCAGAACCGTCTGCCATCCACATATTCGGATAGGACTTGTACCCAGCCATAAACCCTTCCAATCCCATTGCTCCGCCCCACAGACTTTTCGTTACACCAAGGCCATAAGTATCTTTTTTCCCATTGCCGTCCGGATCATTTTCCGCAAAAGCTTTTGAAATCGCTCGCACATCAGCCATCGTCTTTGGAGGTTGCAGCCCCAGTTTCTGTAGCCAATCTGTACGAATCCATAAAAACATGGCACGCTCAAGCGAGGAATCGACCTGCGGGATCGCCATCAATTTGCCGCCAAACGTAGCGGCATCAAACGGACTTGTGCCCTCCTGGGATAGGATTTCTTTGGCCAGTGGAGAAGCATATTTCTCATATATGGCCGTCATATCTTCGATCTGACCGGAATCAGCCAACTGATTCAATTGAGTTGCGTTCACCGGAATGACATCAGGCAGGTCACCGGAAGCAAGCGTTACATTAATCTTCTGTAAATACTGATCTGACGTGTCATTCCCCTTGACGACCCAGTTATATTTGATATTGATGCCCAACTGATCCTTGTATAAACGGCTCCAGCGGTTGTCTTCTAACGTTTCGCCCTTTAACACACCGAGCACGTTATTTTCTACGACGTCGCTTAGATTACGGACGAACGAGACATTGATCGGCGGATCATACTTGCCAAGCGGCTCTGTATTTGCACCCTTCACATCGTTATTTCCCACAGTGCTCGCCGGTTCATTCTTAGCTTCTTTCTGATTGGTACTCGTCGAACCGTTTTGACTTGTACACGCCGACAAGAGCGTTGTGATTACTAAAATAGAAACAGATAGCGCTTTCACATTATGCTTTTTTAGTTTCATGTACATCCCCCGATACCCAGTTTTTAAAATATTAACACAGTGGCGCTGTGTATGTTTTCATTATAGGAGCCGCACAGGAGTCTAACAATGTGCAACTCTTTACTTTACTTACCAATTGTTGTCATAATGTAAACGCAATCACTATTCATTTTACCTGCGCAGCCAATTTGGTTTTGAAGCAGGCACCTTCCGTAACTGAGATATTCCAGACCTTTGTTTGCCATGCACGCAATAAAAAGACCCGCCAACGGGCGAGTCGTCAAGTGTTTAAATTAAGGGAGTCTTCTGTCGAATAGCTGGCCTAACGTCGCCCCAATGCGTCTGAAACGTCCAGCCTTACCAAAACTACAGACGCTTTCGGAATTGTCACCGTAAGCTCCGAGCCTACTGCCGATACGGGCTGTTCCATCGGCGTAACCTTGTATGGCTCATCAAAGCTGTTGCCATCCTTGTGGCTGGATGAAGACAATACGACCATTGACCCTGTGCCTGCATACTCGCCACCATGCAGGTCAAGCTTAACCTCCTGATCCTCATCGACCGCTAAGCTAGCAAGTGTAACCGCCAGTATGCCGTCTTTGACCGATGCCGAGCAGGAGATGCTTGGAACGTAATGCGTCTCGCCCTCTATGGTATAGATGATGTCTCTGCAATCAACTGCCGTTTTAAGGCTCATTCCATGCTGGTGAATTTTATACATATCAAACACGTAGTAGCTTGTAGTGGCCACACAGTTATTACCCTTGGCAAGAAACAGGGAATGGATACAGTTTACAAGCTGCGCCACGTTAGCCATGACAACCTTATCGCAGTGGTTGTTGAAAATATTCAAGGAAAGCGCAGCCAGAACCGCCTCTCGCATCGTACTCGGCTGCTCAAACAAGTATTTGCCCGGTAGTGGATGCCTGCCGTTCTGCAAATGCCACACCCCCCACTCATCGACGATGAGTCCAATGGACGCTCCGGGCATTGCAGCTTGAATCATGTCAAACTGGGATTGGATAAACGGCTCCATCTCCAGCCCGACACGCATCATTTCATACCACTGCGCATCGGTATATTCCAACTCCGTGCCCATTTTACCCGTATTGGTCACATAATAGTGGAGAGAGTATCCAAACATGGGAGAAACCCGCCCCACTGTATACATCTCCTTATACTTGTCAAAAAACTTTTCCGTCCACTCCGGAATATTTTCGTACGGCCCGCATGCTATGTACTGAAGCTCCGGTCCGACACTTTTGCTGATAATACCGTACTTTCGGTAAATATGGCAGTAATCCTCGGGTGTCATGCAGCCGCCGCCACCCCAATTTTCGTTGCCAAGTCCCCAGTATTTGATGTTGAACGGTTCCGGACTTCCGTTCTTCTCGCGTTCCATCGCAAGTGTGGTTGTTCCTCTCGGCATATTGCAGTATTCAATCCAGTTTCTGGCTTCCAATACGGTTGTTGTCGTAGCGTTTACCGCCAAATATGGCTCAGCATTCACAAGCCTGCAAAACTCGATAAACTCATGAGTGCCGACCTGGTTGGATTCAAACTTTCCGTCGTTCATATACCACCAGTTCACGGTTGTCGGACGCTGCTCTTTCGGACCGATGCCGTCCCTCCAGTTGTAAGTCTCCGCAAAACAGCCGCCCGGCCAGCGAATAACAGACGGTTGTATGGCCTTCAATTTCTCAACAAGCTCTTGTCTAAAGCCTTGGATATGAGCGACTTCGGAGTGCTCGCCTACCCAGATTCCGTCGTATACGACTCCTCCCAAATGCTCTACAAAGTGTCCGTAAATGTCGGGATTAATGAGCCCTAACTGTTCTCCCAGTTTAATGTCAATTGTAGTCATCCTCATTCTCCTACCCTTACCATTTAGGAGTCAAAGGATAGGGGCATCCCCTATCCTTTATTTTAGTCCGAATTTGCACAAGACAGCCGCAATATTTGCACGTCCCTCCGAGTGTATAACCGGTGCAACTGACACATAGAGCAAGCCGCCCTGCGCTTGTTACGTCGTCGGCAAGCTCTACATGACGAGAATCAATCAGCATTTGCAGCATAGCCTTTATTTTCTCCGGTGTGACATGTATCGTTTCCGAGCAGTCCTTGCATGGCCCCTGTCTGGTCATCGGGGTACCTCCTCCCGATTAAGAGATTGTCAGCACGACAACAGACATCGGCGGAATATCCGCATGGAATCCTTCTTCGTTCAACTGTACGCCCGTGAACAGCTCCGGCTTGACTTCATCTGGTTGTTCAAACGTATTATGGCTGTTCATCAAGGATGCTACCAGTATTCTGCCCGTTACCTGCTTGCCGATCAATCCTTCCGCATAGCCATCCAGCGGCGCGGCTTGTTTCGGGTCCGTATTACAGATAGTTATATTCAGCTTGCCTGCCGCATCCATGGAAGCGGATACGC
>JBHGUX010000071.1:0-46353 GCA_048976605.1 Pristimantibacillus sp.
CGCATAACGTCGCATCGCATGCGGTTGCGTGGATTGATATCTATGAACTGTACTACGAAGCGCCAAACGGAACATCGTCGCATCCCATGCGGATGCGTGGATTGAAATCCTTAACCTTCAGCTGCTTAAATAGATTGACTAGGTCGCATCCCATGCGGATGCGTGGATTGAAATCTCCTGAGCTGCTTGGTTTCGGCAGCGGCGAATCGTCGCATCCCATGCGGATGCGTGGATGAAATTCTTGTAGTGAGGTAAATATTTAGAGTGCAGGAGTCGCATCCCATGCGGATGCGTGGATTGAAATTGCTTCGCATTTGCACGATGAACGCATTGTAGCTGTCGCATCCCATGCGGATGCGTGGATTGAAATCATTGATCAAATAAGCAGCATCGCCCAAACCGTCGTCGCATCCCATGCGGATGCGTGGATTGAAATATTTATAATCAACGGATAGTCAAAACCATAATTGTAGCATCCCATGCGGATGCGTGGATTGAAATGCTAAAGTCGATAGGCTTACCTTCGACTTTAAATGTCGCATCCCATGCGGATGCGTGGATTGAAATGGCATAGCTGAAACACATCTTGTGTACCGTTCCGGTCGCATCCCATGCGGATGCGTGGATTGTAATGTTGCTACGATAAGTTTCTAGAGACTCGGGCCAAAAGTCGCATCCCATGCGGATGCGTGGATTGAAATAAATAACCGAACGATGTGTTTAGACAGGCTTAAAGTCGCATCCCATGCGGATGCGTGGATTGAAATACATTACCCGATTGGGTAACACGAGACACAGGGGTCGCATCCCATGCGGATGCGTGGATTGAAATCGATTACATCAGCTAAAGCAGAAGTAGCAAAGGCTCAAGTCGCATCCCATGCGGATGCGTGGATTGAAATGTTTCCTCGTATGGTCTGTACTCGCTCGCTGGCATCGTCGCATCCCATGCGGATGCGTGGATTGAAATATTGAAAACTTTTTGCGTAAATGGATGACATCAGCGTCGCATCCCATGCGGATGCGTGGATTGAAATTCCAAACACCACTTATCCATTCCGTCATTGTTGGTCGCATCCCATGCGGATGCGTGGATTGAAATCTTGGCTTTCTTGTGAAGCGCATCCGACCACCGTCGCATCCCATGCGGATGCGTGGATTGAAATAATTTCCCCACGATCCGTAATGCTACCGACTGGTCGCATCCCATGCGGATGCGTGGATTGAAATACCTCCAAACCAAAAAGAAAAGCGCCCCGTAGGAGTCGCATCCCATACGGATGCGTGGATTGAAATAAAGAAGTGTTGGAGCTAGTGGGAACTGGTATACCGTCGCATCCCATGCGGATGCGTGGATTGAAATAAATAGTGGAAGTGGAAGAAACGGCTATTGTCGGTCGCATCCCATGCGGATGCGTGGATTGAAATACAAAGGCGTCAACGTTCTCGATCATCGACTCAGTCGCATCCCATGCGGATGCGTGGATTGAAATATCGTTGTTGCTGTGTGCTGGGTGCTTGGTTATGTCGTATCACATGCGGATGCGTGGATTGAAATATTCGAGGTTCCTCCCTGCGCTTTAGCCTTATCAGTCGCATCCCATGCGGATGCTTTGATTGAAATACGCTGCTGCTGCTCTTGCCGATCAAGTCGCATCCCATGCGAATGCGCGGGTTGAATAGTTTTGTTCCGTTGAACGTTGCATCTCACGCGGATATTCATCATTAACTAGTAATCCACAATATGCTAAATATCATACTGTCGCATACTAGAATTAAGAACTGAGTTTACAATCATAACTGAATATCAGAGATAGTTATCATATTTTGAAATTTGTTACATTTGAAAAGTGGATAGCATATAACAAAATAAAAACCGTTCCCAAGAAATCTCTCTTGTGAACGGTTAAATTATTCGTGATTACTCTATTATAAAACCTTACCCACCACACTATTTCCACTCTTCGTGATCGTATACGTGATGACATCTCCATTCCAGAAGTGGAATTTCAACTGTACTTCACCATCTACTACTTCTTTGAAGAACTCTGGAGTCAGCTTGATTTCTTTAGTGTCATAGAAAGGTACGAAGGTATAGCCGAATTCTTTGAAGGAAGTCCAGTTTTGCGGACCAGCAATACCGCCTGCCGTATATACCGCTTCCATCGTGGCAAGCTGGTTACCATTAAAGCTTGTTGGGATGGCAAAAGATTCGGTCGTACCCTCTATGCTGCTTAATTTAGCTGTATCAAATACGACTACCTTGAGCTTCCATTCTACGCCCTTGTTGAATTTGATGGTTAACACAGCATTCTCTCCATAGGCTTTGGAAGCTGTGAGTCTTGTGAGCAGGCTGGCTTTGAGGGTGAGCACTTCACCATTCAGCGTATAGTCCTTGCCCTTCTGAATAGATTTCCCGCCTACGCTAATGGTAGTAAGCTTGTTGCCGTTCAAGTTAAGATTAACTTTAGTATCTACTACCTTAGCACCCTTTTTAAGATAGACTAGATCGCTTTCGGAGCTGGATGAACGTCCCTTCAAGCCTGACATCATGACTTGATAAAGTTCGGAATCGGACCACTTATAGGTCTTTCGGTTGAAATGCTGGCCGTTATCCCAAAGCATGCTCGTTATTTTTTTCTCTTTTAAATAATAGGTAAGATATTCGAAAAATTTCAGCTTCTCGCCTTGCTCAATAACGCCTGTATTTCGATCAAAGCCAAGCAGCCCGTACTCACCGAGGATTACAGGAATGCCCTTAGCGACAAACGTATTGTATACATTATCGAAAGTTTGAGTGATATCATTCTTCGTATCTTTGTCAAACTTGGTATAGCCGGCAATATTCACGCTGAATGGCCAAAAACCATAGTAATGGACCGTTGCAATTAGATTCGGATCGTTAAGGTCGGTGATAGTCTTGTAAAGTCCATCCATTCTAGCTTGTGTAGGAGATGTTTCTAATGAAGGCAGGACCAGCGGGCGTAAGTCGTTGTTTCCACCGGAATTCCGCACAATAGTATGGAATGAAGTATTAAGCTCAAGCAGCATTTGCTCCATTTTTACTTCATCCGTGCTTCCTCCATCTGTGAACCGAGGCTCATTGATGCTCTCGAACATCAGCTTATTTGATTTATTCTTGAAACGATCAGCAATTTGAGTCCAAGCTGCATTATAGCGTGCCAGAACTTCGTCATGTTTCTTCTCCATATGGCTTACCCATAACCAGGAATCATGATGGACGTTAATCATGACATAAAGTTTAACATCTAAAGCCCAGCCGACCACTTCTTCTACGCGATCCAGATAGGCTTTATCAATGATATAGTCAGGTGCTTCCCCCATATGCTGATCCCATGTGATCGGAATCCGAATGCTTTTGTAGCCTTGTCCGGCAATTTTCTTAATAAGCTCCTTGGTCACACGGGGATTGCCCCATGAAGTCTCATCCTCACCAGTAGCGTCCAAGGTATTGCCGAGATTCCAACCTGGCTGCATGTCATCCACATAGCTTTGGATCTTACTCTTTGGAGCGGGCTTAGCCTGTTGTTCCTTCGCTTCAGCAGCGGCAACAGAAGAGAAAAGAGATAGCAGTAGAGCCGTAACAATGGTCATTGATAAGAAGGATTTGCGGATTCTTGTATTCATTAGATTTCTCCTTTGTGTGATGATTTGTTAATACATTACCCTGATCTTGATACAGCGTAGGGCGGTTATATTTGCACAACACCTCCGAGATTATCTTTTTTTGTAAACGCTTTCCTGATATAAAATAACATAAGTTTCCTGTTGGGAATACCCTGCTAATTTGTGGGAAAATCATATGAAATTAGGTGATTTATGTTAGATCGACAGTTTGCTAGTAATATGATATGGTAGACCTTACTAGGCATTTCGTTCCTTTGGAACGAGGTGCCTTTGCATATATACAGGCATTTTACATTAAATGGATGGCTGAAGGGTGGTGATGTTATGGTGCTCTATTTTCCCCTCCTATGGGGGGCAGAATCCAACGTCGGTAAGGCAATAGATTTTGAGAGCACAAATAAATAGTTGAGAGGAAGTCATATCAATGAGAACAAATTTTCTAGCTGAGCAACGAACGTCAATGAACAGTGGAGGATTGAAGCGCCTGCGCAAGGAGGGTCGTCTTCCTGGTATTGTCTTTGGCACGAACGCTGACAATGCTATGATTCATATATCAACGAAGGAATTCCAACAATGGACAAGAGGCGGGGGAACTGGTATTGTCGAGCTCACGCTTAATGGAACCGATAAGATACCCGTTTTGCTGGAAGGCGTACAGCGGGACTCGGTAACCCGGAATTTCGTTCATGTTGATTTTCTTCGTATTCAGCAAGATGAAGTTGTACGTACGAAGATGCTCATTGATTATGTTGGAACAGCAATAGGCTCTAAACGCGGCGGCATCGTACAAACACAAGGCTCGTTCATCGAGATTCAAGGGCTCCCAGCTCAATTGAAGCCTTCGATAACCGTTGATATTAGTAAGCTTGATGTAGGGGAATCCATCAGGGTCGGTGATATCGAGATCCCGGAAGGATTAATCTTAATTTCAGCGGCTAACGAGCTCTTGGTTTCGGTCGTTGCGCCAAAGGTCGAAACGGAAATAGCAGCAGAATAAAGGAAGAAAATAATAGCGATTAGATTGAACAATCCCCCCTGCTTTCTTGGTAGCCAAGCGAGCTGGGGGGATTGTTGTTTTGTTTCCCTTCTTAATTGACATTTTTTTATCCGAGGACTTCCAACCTAACGGCTCTTTCCCGTGGGAATATAGAGTCTCTGAATCATTCAAACAGTTGTTGCATAAAAGTGGCGTCTAAAAGAATCAGAAACAAGAGAAAAAACCCCCTTGTCAACGTTTACCATCCATATTATAATAAACTCAAAATTTAAACGCTTTAACTTTTAATGGATGGTTTACACAAAAAGTCAGGTGTTGCTTGTTTGTAGCGTAAGCTGTTTTTTTTATCACTAAAGTTAAAGCGTTTAAACTTTTTAAGAAAAAGTGGAATCTGTATCTGTCTTAGAATGGGGGAATGAGGTGTGAGTGTGAGATCAACGAGAGAAAGCCGCCGAGAAGGACGAAAATTTTATTTTTTCATCTCTCCATGGCTGATTGGATTTATTGTGTTCGCGTTATTTCCCGTACTTGCATCCCTGTATTACAGCTTCACGGACTATGACATCATCAACGCACCCGAATTTATCGGATTCGGCAACTACAGTGAACTCTTCCATGATGAACAGTTCTGGAATTCGATCAAAGTCACGCTGAAGTACACATTCATTAGTGTTCCATTAACGTTATTCCTGTCCCTGATCTTTGCCATTTTGATTAATCAGAAGATACCGTTCAGAGGTCTGTTCCGAACAGCGATGTATTTTCCAAGCATGATCTCAGGCGTATCGATGGCGTTGTTATGGTTCTGGGTGTTCAATCCTCAGGCAGGGTTGTTCAATTACGGGCTTTCGTTATTCGGAATCGATCCAATTCACTGGTTTCTAGATGAGAAGTATGCGATGTGGGCACTCATCATTATGTCATTCTGGGGATTAGGCGGGGGAATGCTTATCTTCCTCGCAGGCTTGCAAGGTGTTCCGGTACATTTGCTGGAAGCTGCGAAGCTGGATGGGGCAGGTCGCTTGCGTACCTTTTGGAAGGTTACGCTGCCGCTTATCTCACCGGTATTTCTGTTCCAAATGATTATGGGTCTAATTGAATCCTTTCAAGTATTCACGCAAGCCTTCACGATTACGCAGGGCGGCCCTAATTACTCGACGTGGTTCTACGTATACAACATCTATATCAATGCTTTCAAAAATTTCCGTTATGGGTATGCCTCGGCCATGTCTTGGATTCTATTGATTGCGATTACATTGGTAACCTTCGTTATTATGCGGATGTCGAATAAGTACGTTTATTACGAAGGGGGACGCGAACGATAATGAGCCAAACAACGCTAGCGAAACAACCAGCCCTCAAACGGAAAAAGATGAAAGTGGAACCGATTCAGATTATAGGGTTTCTGATCTTATTAATCGTAACAGTGGCGATGATTGTCCCCTTAGGGTTCATGCTGTCGACATCGCTTAAGACGACCAAGGAGATGCTTGTATTCCCGCCGACAGTTATTCCTCAGCACTTCGCTTGGGAGAATTTCAAGGAATTATTCGTTAATGAGGAGATCAAGTTCGGGCAGCAGTATTTGAACAGTCTAATCGTGGCAATTACGACCGTAATCGGTACGGTATTCTCCTCCTCGTTCGTTGCATTCGGGTTCGCCCGGTATCGAGCAAAGGGAAGCCATTTCTTGTTCATGCTTGTGCTTAGTACACTGATGCTGCCATACCCAGCCATTATGATTCCACAGTTTCTTCTCTTCACGAAGCTGGGGCTCCATGATTCTTTATGGCCGCTTATTCTACCTTCCTTCTTCGCATCAGCGTATATGATCTTTCTTCTAAAACAGTTTTTCGCAACGGTGCCTAACGAGATTTATGAAGCGGGCAGGATAGATGGCTGCAAAGACATTCGTCTTTATTGGAATTTAACTCTACCGCTCTCAGGTCCAGTACTCGCCACTGTGGCGATATTCGCTTTCATCTGGAGCTGGAATGATCTTCTCGCACCTGTGCTTTATTTAGATTCACAAGAAAACTTCACGCTTCCAATCGGGATGGCGTCGATGTTGTCCTCGAAGTTTCGGATTGCGCCTTGGAACCTCATGATGGCGGCTTCACTTCTATCTGTCCTGCCCATCGTCGTTTTATTCGCAATCGCACAAAAACGATTTGTTCAAGGGATCGTTCTCACTGGCATCAAGTAATTACTCACATATTCCGTACACTACTATTAATAAGGGGGAAAAACATGAGTAAGAAGAGAGGCAAGCTGCTATTGAGTCTAACACTGGCATTCGCATTGGTCGCAACGGCATGTT
This sequence comes from Pristimantibacillus sp., assembly GCA_048976605.1. Classification (GTDB taxonomy): domain Bacteria; phylum Bacillota; class Bacilli; order Paenibacillales; family Paenibacillaceae; genus Pristimantibacillus. Next base: position 6,966 of record JBHGUX010000071.1, read on the forward strand.
CTAACGGAGGCGGCAAAGGCAAGGATGGGGATATCGTTACGATCACTCATTATACGATCGATTCACCAGACCGCACATTCGTTGAGAAGTTAATTCCAGATTTCGAAGCTAAGCATCCGAACATCAAGATCAAGGTTACTAAGGCACCTTACGAACAATTCGACTCCAAGCTGCAGTCTGCAATCGCAGCTAAGAATGCACCGGATGTTACGTCACATTGGGGTTATGGCGGATTTATGGAATACTACAACAAAGATATGCTAATGGATATGACGCCTTATCTTGATGGTTTCAAGGGGTCAGACTACAATATTCCTGAGGATGTTATGGACATCTACAAGGTAGATGGCAAAACGTATGGAATTCCGCTTAATAGCTATGTTACCGTCATGCTGTATAACAAAGATCTATTCGACAAAGCTAATCTTGAATACCCGCCAACAGATTATGAAGACAAGAGCTGGACGTTCGACAAGATGGTAGACTATGCGAAAATGATGACCGTGGACTCTACAAACTTAGCTGAAGCGCAATATGGTGTCGATTTCGGATTTGGAGAGAGAGACCAAAGACCGCAATACTTCGGTGGTAATGTCTATTCTGATGATGTTTGGACCAATGGTGGTAAGCCTTCTGAGATCAATCTGACTAAACCAGAAGTAATTGAAGCTTACAAGAAAATTTATGGACTTATCTATGATGAGAAGGTTTCCCCGACACCGGCATTCTCCAAGTCCGTGTCTGGACAATTCGGAGATCCATTCCTCTCCGGTAAAATAGCAATGTCTGTCGTTGGCTCATGGAGCTTAGCGGCTTCAAGTGACTTCAACTTTAATGTCGGTGTAGCAGCAGTACCGCAAGGACCGAATGAGAAAGTGAGAAGTGTTCTATATGTCGATCCACTCTTTATTCTGAAAGATTCGAAGCATCCAGAGGAAGCACTAGAATGGATCAAATATTTGATCACGACTGAAGTACAAGAGAAATCAATTGAACTTAGCGGAGGCAATCCTCCAGTCAACCAGAAAGCTGCAGAGAAATACTATAGTAATTTTGAAGGAATCGATCCCGAGCAAATTCAGCAGGTGTTCGACGGAGCTTACAAATATGGTTTCGAATCTTACAACCATCTAATTGCAAACTATTCGCAGATTAATGAATTGTTCATCAATGAACTGGCGAGTGTCGAGAATGGCGACAAGCAGGTAGAGGACGTGCTTCCAGGTATTGAAGAGAAGCTTAAGAGCTTGCTCGAACGCGTAAATAAATAATCATGTCTAAGCGAGGAAGAAACGGAGTCATGTCTGTTTCATCCTCGCTATCTTCAATTAATGAAACTTTTTGCAAAAAATAGGGTATTCTTAATTAAATACTTTTTTCACAGGAGCGTAAGGTAATGAAAGTTAGTATCTTTGATGTTGCCAAAAAGTCGGGATTGTCAGTCGTTACGGTGTCACGGGTACTTAACAATTCCTCCTCAGTTCGCCAGAAGAATAGAGAAAAAGTACTGCATGCGATGAAGGAGCTCGATTATCACCCCAATGCTTCTGCCCGAAGTCTAGCACGTGGTAAAACCGGAATTATCGGACTAACGTTGACAACTTTGCATGATTCCTTTTTTGATGCCGTCGTGAAAGAGGTCAATGATAGATTAGCCGAGCACGGATATTTTTTGGCATTGTCTATTTCGAAGAACTACGAAGATGCCTTTCATCGGTCTATGTTCCAGGAAGATCGTGTTGATGGCGTTATCTTATTATCTCCAATGGATGAAGACGAATATATTATGGAGCTCAAGAAGAAGAAGATTCCTTTTATTCTGATCGACAATTCACAAAGGAATTCTTCGGTTACTTCAATAATCGTAGATAATGTTAAAGGCGGGTATGAGGCGACCAAACATTTGATCGAGCTTGGACATACGGAAATCGCCCATATTGCTGGCCCGGATCCTTTCCTCAGCAGCAGGGAGAGGGAGCGCGGGTATCTGAACGCCTTAGAGGAAGCTGGATTACAGCCTTATTGTATTGAACATGGAACATTCGAAATCTCTTCAGGCTATCGCATAGCTAAACAATGGATTGAATCGGGCAAGCTTCCGCCTGCGGTGTTTGCTTCAGATGACTACATAGCTTTAGGAGTTATGAACGCTTGTTTGAGTGAAGGCGTACGTATCCCTGAGGATATATCGATCGTCGGCTTCGACGATCAGATCTTCGCATCGGAGTTCAAGCCTTTATTGACGACGGTTCGACAGCCTGCAGACAAGATTGGTGCAATGGGCGTTGAAATCCTGCTTGGGATCATTAACGATTCATCTAAGCGTAATGTTACTATCCAGATCGAGCCAGAGCTCATTGTCAGAGAGTCTACAGCACGAAAAATATGATACTGCTCCGGTACATAGCGGGAAAGAGTTTATCTTTGTTTGCAGTAAAGCCTAATAAGGTAAGCTAATTGGCCGCTCATTACCAATAAATGGTTTATTTTAGTTAGAATAAATCCCTGCCATTTATTCATAATAATCAAGTTGCCAATAAACCTTAGGAGGGTATATATGAACCAATTTCAATCAAACAACAATTCAATTTCCCAACAGCTAGCTCATGCAGAACAGATTATTCAACAATTAATGCAGCAAACACAGCAAGCATCCGGACAGTATCAACAACTATTAAAACAGGAACAAAATAATGCGTTTCAACTTGAGCAAATCGCGCAGCGTGAACAGCAAGCAGCACATATGATTCAAACAGCTCTACAGGGACACCAAACGGCTATGCAACAACTGCAACAAATAACTAATATCTGCAATCAAATTTCTAGTAGCGCGTCTTACCAATCTTCAACCGCATACATGAATTCGAATAATCAACACCAAAACCAAAATCAAAACCAAACGACAGGCTTTTCTAACTACTCTCAGCATTAAGCTGATAAATAAATAATTTTATAATAAGCCAAAGTCCAGTGTGGTGGATTTTGGCTTATTATTGTTTCTTCCATCAGCGAGTTTGTTTATGGATATCTTTTTTTTGCATGAAGGCAACATAGTTTGTATACCTAAAGTCTATTGCACGCCTTTAAAACTGCTTATGCTAAGCAACACTGTTTCTCTAGACCCACATGATTACTACTCTGTATAATGGATCAGGTGTCTTAACAAATCGTTGTATGGAGTGATCAGCTAGTGGATAGAAGGAAATGGTATGAATAGTGTAAGCAGGTCAACTGGCGTGGTTGCGATTTGGATAAGCTTAATTAGTAACCTTATATTAACGTTCCTCAAAATCATTGTCGGCTTTCTTGTGGGCAGCCAGGTATTAATGGCAGACGGTATTCATAATGCGGGTGATGTTATTGCAACAATTGCTGCATTAAGCGCTACCGTAATAGCTAAGAAGCCGCGAGATTTCGATCATCCTTATGGTCATGGAAAAGCGGAAGTTATCGGCTCAGCACTTGTCGCGATTATTATGGTAGCTGCTGCGCTTTTTATTGCGTACCATGCGGTGCTGTCCTTTTTTCACCCGGCTTCAGAAGCAAGTGTAATTGCACTCATTGCTGCTGCCATATCACTAGTATGGAAGCAATTGCTGTATAAATACTGTATGCGTCTTGGCAAACAGACGAACAGCAAAAGTCTAATGGCAACGGCCTATGACCATCTAGCTGATGTATATGCATCCATTGCCGCTGTGGTTGGTATTGGAGCCGGACTAATTGGAGATAAATTCGACATTGGCTTATTAAGTTATGGTGATCCTATCGCAGGGCTAATAGTAGCTTACTTTATTCTTAAGCTTGCTTATGATATGGGGCGAGAAGCCATTGACATTCTGATGGATAAAATGGTGTCTCCTGAACAGCTGAAAATGTATGAAAGCCTAGTATTCTCTGTACCCGAAGTTAAACGAATTGATCGCATACGCGCTAGAGAGCATGGCCATTATTATATTATTGATGTCCGCGTTGGCGTCCCAGCAGAATTAAACATCCAAGAGGGCCATGACGTTTCCAAAAAGATAAAAGCTACGATTATGAATCAACATAAGGACGTAGAGGAAGTATTGATCCACCTTAATCCTTGGTATGAGGAAGAAGAAAAGGATAAGAAACATCTCGCTGGCATTTAGCATTTAGAGCGGGATGATCGGTAAGATTGACGTCAGGGAACGAATAAGTTAGTCTTATAGGCATTAAAAGATAATAAACCATACACAATAAATAAAGAGAAGCAGGGAATGAACGAACACCTTGCTTCTTTTTTCATTGGAAAATATAGCAGCTTTAACAACCTGAAGGAGATTGAATATGTCTACGATTACTGCAAAGCCATTTGACCAAGAAATGCAAAGCCAGTTAAGCGAATTAAGTTCTGGTTATCATGCGGGGGAATTGAGTAAGAAGGAATTGTCGGAGCTGCCGAATGAAATTTATGTCATTGAAGAGGATCACACTATGATCGGGTATGGCGTTGTCTGGGAATATAGCAGCGGAAAAGAGTTAATCAGCAAGGCTGAACAGGATTATTTTAACGATGATGAGAAGTACTTAGAACAAGATTTCTATATTGATATTAAAAATAAAAGGGACTTTCTCTTTATTGAAGCCTTGGATGTCTTGAAGGAATTTGAAGGCAAGAATCATGCTTCTTCTTTTATTAACTGGCTTAAAGAGAAATATCCCAATAAGAAAATGTATGTATATACGTTGGAAAAGTCACGGAATTTTTGGTATAAGCAAGGTTTTGAGCCTTTGGGGAATACAGTATGGATGACTTATAACTGAGTCATTCGATTTCGTACTGTTGTTAAAGTATTGCTCTTAAGCGCTGCAATCTCTATTCTTAATGCTTCTGCCTTGTCGAAATATTGCTGTTTCAATTCCAGGTCATGCAGAGCAGGAAGGTTAATGTCAATGGTTAGCAGCGCGGATTGTGCAGCAGCCTCCAACAGAATCACGCCGATACCAAGATCTGAGGCTACATGGCAGTTGGAAACCTCCGCTATGCTGCTGGCATAGACCATCCCGGTCTTGCACACCTCCATCAGACGAATCGGCACATCGATTGCGTTGATTGCCCCAAGCTGGACCGCCTGCTTACGAAATGCTTTCTCTTCTTCTGTATGGTGAGGCAGCTTTAACGCCGCCAAATAAGTTTCGAACGAGATGATATCAGAAGCAAATAGATCCTCACACTCGGCGCATAATAGCTGCATGCGTTCCATTACTTCATCTATCTGTGGTTGGACATGAACAAACCTCTCGTCTTGTGTGAAATTGCCGACCATCACCGTGATAGCCGTTCCAAGCGAGGCTGCTAATGCAGCTACACTTCCTCCGCCTGGTGCCGGACTGGTACTTGCTAATTGTGCGATAAAACTTCGAATCGATTGATCCCATGATAATGCAGTCATGAATATATGGCCTCCCCTAAATGAAATGAAAGGGCTCCAGCTTGTAGCGAGCCGACCTCTGCTTTCATCATAATAACCATAACGGGAGCCTCTTTAAACATGAGTGATCGCATGCATACCTTCTATTGAAAAAGCATTTATGAATGGCACGTCAAAGACGTTCATTCACAAGTGCTATTAAATTCGCGAAGGCTTTCATTGCCACATGCGGCGTAGCCTTGTTACAATTTCATTAAGATCATGACAAGATAAGGAATGAGCCATACATAATGTGCAGGAAGGAGCCTTCTTATGAAGCGAGCATTTGTCTATCAAAGTGACAGGTCCCATAAGTTTTGGCAGATTCAATATAGCGGTACGGAATTTGTAGTGAATAGCGGGAAGGTGAACACGAACGGGAGAAGCGGAATTAAGCAATTTCATAGTGAAGAGGAATGTATAAAACAAGCAGAGAAGCTGATTGCGCAAAAGCTGAAAAAGGGTTACATCGAGACGGATGTTATTGATGATAACGATCGGCTATATTTTGATGATTCAGAAGTTGGACTGCATCGGAAGACTTCCCATCCTCGCTTTGCGAACCATTTTGCAGCGGAGTTTTATTATGATTGCGGGGATGAGGACAGTCCCTTTGGTAATGACGAGGGCTCGGATACCCTTCATTCTTTAGAGGAACAGATGAAGAAGAAGGGCTTGGGGATGGACGTAGATGCTTTCCCTCAGAAGCTCATAGAACTGGATTGGGACATGTTGTATGTGGCACCTGATCAACGGAATGAAGAAGAACTGAAGCAGCTTCTTGCTGGACCTCCTCTTGATGGGATAGCCAATGATATGCTGCTCCTGTTGAACGATCAAGTCATTGTCGCAGCCGCTTTCGGACAAATTAAGATTACGGGAAATTTGTGTCTGACGCTGGGTGATCGAGCGTTGCGTTCATTGGAACGAATGCAAATGACATCTCGGTTAATGGGCTATGAGAGTAAGAATACGACTTTGGAAGAAATGGCGAATGATTTGAGAGCATTTGGTATTGAACAAGCCGCAAGGACGGCGAGGATTAATGATGAGAGATAAAGTCTCAACATATATGATCCTCTTCGGCTCGGTAGCTGCCCTAGGTGTCCTCTTTCTTGTCTTCCTTGTTCTTCAGCCATCTCCTGGCAGCTCGACAACGACTGTTAGAGAGTCGCCGTTACAAGAAACTTCAGAGCAATTAGTTATTGCAGAAGAGAATAGGGAGACCATTGTAATCTCAGTTCAAGATCTCCCTGTATTGCGTAATTACTTAGATGGGCAAGAGGATCGTTTAACCGAGATAGAACGAATGCATTATGTCATTCTTGATAGCTCAAGACTTGAGAAATATGTACTCATACAATACGGCTGTGGGAACAAACAATGCTCTACTCTATTAGTGAAAATATACGGTTCTAACCTATCTAGTATATCGCTTGCTGATGGAATCTATCAGGACTACCGAATCTCCCCAGATCAATCCAAAGCTTTACTGCGCTATGGCTATCATGAAAGCGCAGAGGTCATTCGGCATACTGTTATAGTGCTCAACTTAGACAGTATGGAGAGTATTCCTTTTCACACGGATGCTGCAACGAATGAGTATAGAGATACTCCGACTTGGCCAATCGAGGATATGGATTGGATCGACGATGATAAATTCACTTTGGAGATCGCAGATATCGATTTATCTACGTTCGAGGCACTTCAAGAATGGAATTCAACAGTGGATCGGAAGACGAAGAAACTAGAGATTTCTTTACGAGCAATGGAATAATGGCAGGTTAATTTCAATCCCTCCGCATGAGCCTACGCCCTTTTGCTTCTCTCTGCATAGGCTGTTATCATTCATATTCGTTGAGGGGTTAGTTACATGTCCAAGACAACAACGAAAAGGGAGAAGGAAATTACCGACCTGTCTGCAGATGATCTCGCCTTGGTGTCAGCTATTATTGTTATTATTGGTGACATAGTTGCTCTGTTCGCTGTCGTGAAAGCCAGAACGGAGAGCAAAGATAAGGATTGAAGTTGAGGAGTGGATTTTTATTGAAAAATAAAGCCATTACCGCAGATGATCTTGCCGAAATTGCAGCATGGCTTTCTATTCTTGGCTACTCGATAGGAATATTGGCAATAGAGAAGGCTGGTCAGGAGAGTCAGCAGGAGGATAAGCTTAAAACTGCTATGAATCAAATGCTGAAGAGATTCAAATCATGACATCAGCTAGTTGAACAATTGACTTCTGTATGGTCAGGGCTAAATTCATCCATCCACATCCTTCCATATAAAATTCATGGTAAAATAACCATTGAATTGATTATTTTATAGGAGTGAGGAAGATGGAACATTTGTTATTCAAGCAGCTGGACTTCGTACGAGGCCAAACTCTGAAAGCAATGGAAGGGGTCACGGAAGAAATTGCAGACCAAATTCCTGAAGGATTCCGCAATTCGCTTCGTTGGCACTTTGGTCACATTTACGTTGTCCTTGAACGCTTTGCCTTTCATTTTATAGGGATTCCGCAGCATTTGCCAGAGGGCTTCAAGGAACAGTTCGAGAACGGTACTTCTCCTTTGGTAACGCCAGCTTCGATTCCCGCCCCGTCGCTCGAGGAACTAAAGTCCTTGTTACAAGAACAAGTAGGTCGAATTCGAGAAGCTTTGGCACATCGCATGCATGAAAAGATCGACCCGCCCTATATAACGTCTGCTGGGATGATCCTAGATACACCTGAGCAGTTCCTCAGCTTTAATCTCTATCATGAAGGTATGCATTTTGGCATTATTAAAGTTTATAAAAGACTGTTATCACAATAGTAGTTTTATCCTATGAATTCAAGGGTTGTCTGATATGGTGTAATTGCCTTGAGGATGATCCTTTTTTGTTGTGCTCTATCGGGGGAGGTATGACGAAGCTGGAGTTTATGCTAATTGTATATGGTTTATAAGTGCTGAGACCCCATTTCGCTAAGTGCTGAGACCCCATTGAAGTTGGCAGTTATTGTTATAGCGGAACCTGGTTCCTTTATTATCATTATTCATAATACTTTGGCCGGAATAAAGGAATGGCGTTCCGCTATATTGAAGCTAGCATTGAGAAAGTGACCTGCAAGAAGAAATAACGGAACGGGCGTCCGCTAATATAGCGAATGGTGTGAGTAATCCAGAATAGAGGAACAGAGTTCCTCTATTCTCAGGCTGCCGAGAAAGTCTCGGAATGAGACGCCGATGGTACCGATGGTACCTGCCCAATTCTAATCGCGAGCGAACACCTTTTTATCCAAAAACAAAATAACGATGAACGAAAACATGCCAACAAGCAATAAGGATGCTGGAGCAATGAAGGAGATTAATGTAGCGGGATTCTCCATTTTATAGTACAGGAACATGCCGAATGGCATAAGTCCGCCGCCTACGATGCTCGTCCAAGCATGTAGTTTAGCTGTTTTCTTCATGTTCACCTCTTTGACTACATAATAGAAGAGACCATAAGCAAACAAAGTAAGCCAACCAACCAACAAGATGTGGGTATGTACAGGAATCATAGAGTAATCTTTTTGGCCTGCCATGTCAGAGCCGATCAACGCTCCGATTAAGGCATAGATAGCTGCAATTCGCATAAACCACTTACTATAATGCTTCAATTCAACGTCACCTCATCCTTTATTTAATGGTTAAGCTATGTACTATGACGACACTATACTAACAGAAAGTGAATGCTAGATGAAGTTAATTAATCAAATTTTAGGATAACGATTGAAAATTAAGCTTTTGTCCGATAAAATAAGAATTAGCACTCATAGACAAGGAGTGCTAATACCCTCGATATTGAAAGGAGCTCCATCCATGGCAAAGAAACAATTTAAAGCAGAATCCAAGCGATTGCTGGACATGATGATTAACTCCATTTATACACAGAAGGAAATATTTCTGAGAGAGCTTATTTCCAATGCTAGTGATGCCATTGACAAAATTTATTATAGAGCGTTAACCGATGATCAACTGGTGTTCAACAGTGATGATTATTTCATCAAAATCACAGCGGATCAGGCAAGCAGAACATTGACTATTACCGATACTGGTATTGGGATGACGAAAGAGGATCTGGAGAATAACCTCGGGGTTATTGCCAAGAGCGGCTCATTCGCATTCAAGAAAGAGAATGAGATCAAAGACGGACATCAAATCATTGGTCAATTCGGGGTAGGCTTCTACTCTGCATTCATGGTGGCGGATGACGTTACGGTTATTAGCCGGGCCTTGGGCAGCGATGAAGCATACAAGTGGCAATCCAAAGACTCAGATGGTTACACAATCGAGCCTTGTGAGAAGGATACGATTGGTACCGAGATTATACTGACGATCAAAGAAAACACCGAAGACGATCAATACGATGAGTATCTTGAACCGTATCGTTTAAAGGCGATTATTAAGAAATATTCTGATTTTATTAGATATCCAATCAAGATGGATAACAAAGTTGAGCGTCCTCTAGAAGGCAGCGAGACAGAAGTCGAAGAGCATATCGAAGAGCAAACCGTCAACAGCATGGTTCCGATCTGGCGAAAAAATAAAAGCGAGCTGACGGCCGAAGACTATGAGAATTTCTATTTCGAGAAACGTTATGGATTCGACAAGCCGCTGAAGCATGTACATATTAGTGCGGATGGCGCAGTTGTCTACAATGCTATTCTATTCATCCCGGAGAATACACCTTTTGATTATTACACGAAGGAATATGAGAAGGGGTTAGAGCTCTACTCCAACGGCGTTCTAATCATGAGCAAATGCTCGGATTTGCTGCCAGACTATTTCAGTTTTGTGAAGGGTATGGTGGATTCAGAGGATTTATCGCTAAATATTTCGCGGGAGCTGCTCCAGCATGACAGACAGTTGAAGCTAATTGCGAAGAACATTAAGAATAAAATCAAAGGCCAGCTGCTAAGCTTATTGAAGGATGAGAGAGACAAGTATGAGCTGTTCTACAAATCCTTTGGCAGACAATTGAAGTTCGGAGTGTACAATGAATACGGTGCGAACAAAGATGATCTGCAGGATTTGTTGATGTTCTACTCTTCCACCGAGAAGAAGCTAGTTACGTTGGATGAATATGTTTCGAGAATGCCTGAGGACCAGAAGTTCATCTATTATGCTTCCGGTGAATCCAACGCAAGAATAGAGAAGCTTCCACAGACAGAGCTCGTATCGGATAAAGGCTATGAAATTCTATACTTCACGGATGATATCGATGAATTCGCGATCAAAATCATTATGAAATATAAAGAAAAAGAGTTCAAATCCGTATCAAGCGGCGATCTTGGCATTGAATCCGATGCAGACGATAAACAATCGGAAGCAGAAGAGAATGATAACAAGGATCTCTTTGAGCATATGAAGAGCATTCTCGCAGGAAAAGTGAAGGATGTAAAAGCGTCCAAACGTTTGAAAACACATCCTGTATGTTTATCCACAGTCGGCGAAGTAACGATCGAAATGGAAAAAATACTGAAAGCTATGCCTAACAGCGAGGATGTACAGGCAGATAAGGTTCTAGAAATTAATATTCATCATGAGGTATATCAATCTTTAAAAGATGCCTTTGATAATGATAAAGTGAAGCTCAACCTGTACACCAGCTTATTGTACAACCAAGCCCTTCTCATTGAAGGCTTGCCGATCCAAGATCCTGTAGAGTTCACGAATGATATCTGTAAAGTGATGGTCTAATCCAAACCAAGAACAGCGCTTCGATGGTTAATATATGAAATAGCTGTTGCAAGCTGCAATGAAGTCGGAGTCTAAATGATACCAATGGATTCCTATTGAGCCTTGATGAACCAGAAAGTTGGTGCATCAAGGTTTTTCTGTTCCATCCCCTCTATCCAAATTTTGTATTCGAATACTAGATAATCGTACGTTGTGATCTCTGTGTTGCGGCTTGCGCAAGATCCTTGACAGGAACAATCTGATTCCATTATAGTAATGATGAAATTATTTACACGAGTAAATTTACTCGTGTAAATAAGGAGTAAACAATTAGGAGGTATGTGGGATGACATTTATTAGATCGTCAATACAGGAATTATCCAATCAATTTAATGAAGAAGGTTACCTGGTGCTTAAGGGTGTATTAAGCGCAGACAAGGTAGCAAGGTTAAATGCCGTTATCGACGAAATAGTAGCTGAAGAGCCGGAATCGCTATCTTACAATATCTATAATAGTGTAGAGCGTCATGAGGAAATAGCTTCTTTAATTGATCAACCCTTAGTTCTGCCACTAATCGCTCAACTACTTGGATATAACATTCAACTCCATATCTCTCATCTTACTGTAAGGAAGCCGAATCCGGACAATCTTCGTACAGAGACGAATAGCTTTATTAACTGGCATCAGGATGGACCGCATCCGCAATTTCCGACAATCGATGGCTTAACTTCGATGTACTATATAAAGGCATGTTATATTCTAAGTGATATGTCCATGCCTAATCGTGGCAATACGAAGATTATCCCCCGTTCTCATAACCGTGTATACCAGCCTGACTCGGATAATGTTAGGGCAGAATTACCGGATGAAATTCAGATTTGCGGTGAGCCGGGAGATGTGTTTATTTTTCCGCAAAATTTGTGGCATGCGGGTGCGCCGAATCATTCCGATCAGACACGTCGTCAGCTGTTTCTCGGGTACAGTCCGATGTGGATGCGTCCCATCGACTACAAGATTCCATCGGAACGGCTGTTGAACAATTCTAACCCTGTCCGTAAGCAGCTGCTCGGCATCATAAGTGAAAATCCGTTTAACTATTATGTGCCTGATGATTCTATGGTACCATTGAAGCAAATGTCACAAAGCAATAACGTGGACTAAGAGCAGCGTATAGATCTTAGAACGATATCTTGTGACGACTGGAACGGGGGAAGTAAAGGACAATATGGCAACAAGGCAAGAAGTAGCGGATCGAGCTGGGGTTTCTGTCGCTGTCGTCTCGTATGTGATCAATAACCGCAAAGTTGTGAAGGAAGAAACTCGACGTAAGGTACTCGATGCCATTCAAGAGCTCGGCTATCGACCGAATCAGATGGCCCGTAGCTTGAAGACTAAGAAATCGCAGCAGATTGCTGTATTGGTTCATTATATCGGGAATCCGTTCGAAGCGGGATTGCTGCTCTCTATCGAAGCGACTGCCAAGCTTCATGGTTATTTCGTATTCATACAAACCTATGAGCCTAATCAAGAGGAGGAGCTGCGGAATTTATTGATGGGCCGGGTCGACGGAATTCTGCTGCTCGGTCAATCCTTTACCCAGGAGACTCTTGAATATTTCAATTCACTTGAAATTCCTATCGTATCCGCTACGCAGCCTGTACTTCAAGGTGGAAGTGAGAGGTTAAGCATTCCTTATGTAGATATTGAATGGTTGTCCGCGATGCGGAGCCTGGTTTCTCACCTGAGACAACAGGGGCATCACCGTATTGCCTTTATGACTGCGGGGGGGCAGAACCTCCCTTATGAGATTCGATATCAAGCTTTTCTAGAAGCGATGCGATTGGAAGGCTTGGATGTATCTTTTGCTGGAGTGCTAGACGGTTCTGGCAGGTTCGAGCAAGCAAAAGCCGTTCTTGGCGGTGTTCTTGGAGAAGAGAATGGGATGACTACAGCTTTCACGGCTATTGTATGTGCTAATGATCTAATGGCGGCCGGCTGTATAGCTACTTGTCGTGAATGGGGGCTTAAGGTGCCGCAGCAAATCGCAATCGCTGGCTGTGAGGATGTCCTGATGTCATCGCAGCTATCTCCGCCGTTGACGGTTATCCACTATCCGCGCCAGGCTGCTGGAGAAGCAGCAATGAATATGCTGCTTGAGCGGATGAACGGCCAGCAGAAGGATTCCATTCGTCTTAACAGCTATATGATCGTTAGGGAGTCAACCTGTTTGGAGGCATTCGAAGGGAGATCAGAATGAAATCCAGCCTATCGAATAAAATCATGTTGATCTATGGGGCTGTTTTCTTAGTTATTATTACTCTGACCTTCGGTTTATCCTACGCAGGGACAGTGGGTAAGCTGGAGAGTGATCTTAATGATACGAACCTTGCTTTATTGAAGCAGGTCGATCAGAAGATTGAGGTAGCCTTCCGACAGACGGAGAAGGATCTGCTGACCCTTATGGACGAGCTTGAATTCGTTTATTTTATGCATGATAGTTATTTAGATGACGCTCAACGATACAGTAATTTCTATGGATTAAATACGAAGCTAAGAAATTTTATTAATACGAATCCCCAATTCTCATCTATCTATGTCTATTCAGCTGTAAGTGGTCACATATTGACGGATAAAGCGTATGTTAAGGATGCCCCTGACGTTGATAATTGGTTGGATGACTACTTGGAAATGCCCGTCTATCTGAAATGGTTAACTACCCATCAGCTTTGGGAGGGGAACGGGAATAAGGATGTCATTACGTTGGTACGGTCTTATCCGACGATTAGCAGTCCTGGCTATCGTAAGGGAATGGTAGCTGTTAACATCAATGAAAAAGAAATATACGATATGGTCAAAGCTGTCTATGAGGACAGTAAGGTTGGCCATATGTTTATCATTGATAGTGATGGGAATGTAGTTACTCACGATGACAAGACGCAAATTTATCGCAATTTAAAAGAGCTCCCTTATATTAAGAGCGTTCTCTCCAAGAAAGGAAGCGGATTCTTCACGGGGGAGCTTAATGGTGTTAGTCAATCGATCTTTTACCGTGATTCAGATTATACGGGTTGGAAATTGATCAGTGTACTGCCAGAGTCACAAATGTACGAGCCAATTAAGGTTACACGCAATCTATTGATTGCTTTCGCTGCGGGAATGATTCTGCTGGTACTGATCGTATTATTCTACGTGAACCGCTGGACATTCAAGCCGATTGATCGATTGATGGGCAAGGTGTCGGGTACATATAAGCTCAATCAGACGCAGGAGCGTACAGATGCGGGACTGACTTATTTGGAGAAGATATTCGACCAGCTCGTGCTTGATCGAGAGCATCTTCAGCAGCATGTGAGGGACTCGAAGTCAGTACTGAAGTGGAGAATCATGATGGATATGCTTGTCGGCTATCGCACAGACTATCAGGCTGTGCTTCATCATCTAGAGTCTATGGGCATTCACTTATACCCGGATCGATTTCTTGTCTGTACGGCGGAGATTAGTAAAGAAGGAGTAGATTTAAGAGCTAGAGATGAAACCTTGTATACGTATGCGTTCTGTAATGTGGCAGAGGAGCTCATCAATCTTGAGAATGCGGGAGCTGCAATTGACTTAGGCGAAGGTCGAGCAGCTGTGATCTTTAGCTTCGCAGAAGGGGATGTGGAGCAGAATCACCTGCGTGCGCTGGCTATTCTGGAGTTGATTCTCGATGTAATGAAGAAGCAATTCGAGCTCATTGTAACGGTTGGAGTCGGTCGTGGCTGCAGCGAGATGAAGGGTATACCTCAATCGTATGACGAATCGCAGAAGGCACTTCATTACAAGATGGTATTTGGTCAGCATTCGGTGATCTCCATTGAGGACCTGCAGCCCCTCGATAGCCAAGAATATTACCGGTTGATCCGTACAGCTGATCGAATTACCGATGCGCTCAAGCTGACAGATACCGTTAAGATGAAGGAATGTATAAAAGAAACGTTTCGTGAGGCGATAGACAGTAATCTGCCACCTGAGCTGATTCGCCAGCTTTCGTTCGATCTTATCATGAAGTCGGTACAGGCGGTCGGATCCATAGGAATTGATCTGAAGGAATTTATGAGTCAGCTGGATAGTAAGTATGAGTTGATCAATCGTAGTGGGAGCATTAAGGAGATGGAGAGAATCGTATTCACCTTCCTCGAAGAGTTGGCTGCTAAGATTAATGATAGACGATTTCAAAGGGGAAGTAACGATACGATTGAACGTATGCTGGTCTACATCGCCGATCACTTTCAAGAGAATGATCTTTCCTTGGATCGGCTTGCTCAGGAATTCCATTTGAGCCCAACTTATATCAGCAAGCAGTTTAAGGAATATACGGAGAGCAATTTTATTGATTATTTAATTAGAATCCGAATTAGCGCTGCTCAGAAGCTTCTCGCGGGTAAGGATCGGAAAGTGAATGAGATAGCGGAAGCGGTTGGTTATGTGAATACACGCAGCTTTCTGCGTACATTTAAGAAATACACGGGGATGACCCCACTCGAGTATCGGGAGTGGGCGGGCAAGTCACAAGCGGACAACTTAAATTAACTATACTAAATAAGGCCGTTGGTTCAGGAGACATATACAGGAATCCTCTTTACTGTGGAGGATATTCCCGTGTATGTCTCTTTTGTTGTCTATAGACGTTCGGCTCAAAACCCGCGCCACTCAAGGGATATTCACAGGGAAGCATAAGAAAGTACACCTCGCACAAGAATAGTGACCCTGCATTATGCAAGAATTGTCATGGTGTTCATAACGTGTCTATATCCATTTGTTTCACCTCACGGTACGATCGAATTGCCCACACAGACTTGGGCTTTTATCAACGAAAGGGTGAACAAAATGAAGGATAGAGGATCCGGATTCGAACCAACGCTTGCTCATTCAAATTCGATAAGAACAAAGCCGTTAAGGCACAGCTTCCGAACTCGTTTAAAGCGGGACAGACATTTGTACATGATGCTGTTGCCTGTTATTGTATTTTATCTCTTATTCAAATACGCTCCGATGTTCGGCGAGATTATAGCGTTCAAGGATTATCGCTTAGGGGACGGGATAGTCGGCAGCAAATGGGTAGGCTTCAAGCATTTCCAAAGCTTGTTCGGGAGTATCGATTTCTGGCGAGTTATTCGAAATACGTTAGTGCTGAACGTATACAGCCTTGTCTTTGGCTTCCCGGTTCCGATTATATTGGCGCTCTTGCTTAACGAGGTTCGCAAAGAATGGTATAAGCGAACGGTACAGAACCTGCTATATTTGCCTCATTTCATCTCTTGGGTTGTGTTGGGTGGTATCTTTATCGCGATCCTGTCACCTAGTACGGGAGTTGTTAATGCCATACTCGAGGTATTCGGCATTGAGCCTATTTACTTTATGGCGAGCTCAGCGTGGTGGCCTGTTGCCTATACGATCTCAGGCATTTGGCGAGAAGCAGGCTGGGGTACGATACTTTATTTAGCCGCTATGGCTTCGATCGATCCTCAGCTATATGAAGCAGCCAAGATCGATGGTGCGAACAAGCTGCGCCAAATCTGGCATATTACGCTTCCGGGTATTCGCAGCACCATTGCTATTCTGCTCGTTCTGCGGATGGGTCATATGATGGATGTCGGACTTGAGCAAACGTTGATTCTCCAGAATCAGTCCGTACTTGATGTAGCTGATGTTATTAGTACCTACGTGTACAGGGTAGGCTTGCAAAATATGAATTACAGCTACACAACAGCCTTAGGATTGTTTCAATCAGCAGTCGGTTTGATTCTGGTCATAAGTGTAAACAAATTAACTCGAGCATTCGGGGAAAAGGGGCTATGGTAACCGATGCCAATTAAGAAAAACAGCATGTCTATCTGGTCCAGGTTGGGGACAGCTGCCAATTATGTCGTCCTTGGCTTCCTTTCTTTTCTTGCTTTATATCCGCTGTGGTATGTCATCGTATCATCCTTCAGCAGCAGCAGAGCGATAACGGCAGGTGAGGTGTCATTATGGCCTGTTGACTTCAATACAGTGGCCTATTCACGGCTATTCGATGACGGTCAGCTTTTCGTCGCTATGTGGAACACAATTGTGGTTACTCTTGTGGGCACGCTGCTGAATATGGCTTTAACAACACTAGCCGCTTATCCCTTATCCAGACGAAGACTAATGGGACGCAATCAGCTGCTCATGATCATCATATTTACAATGCTGTTCGTTGCGGGTGTCATCCCGAATTTCATACTTGTTAAACAATTGGGACTTATGGATACCTATTGGTCATTGTGGCTTCCGGCATTGATTAGTACTTACAATATGTTCGTCATGAAGACATTCATGGAAGGTTTGCCAGAGGAAATTGAGGAATCCGCTGCGATTGACGGTGCGGGGGACTGGAGAATTTTAGGCCAGATTATTCTGCCTCTATGTAAACCGATTATGGCTGCACTCTCCTTATTCTATGCGGTCGGATGGTGGAACTCCTACTTCAACGTATTGTTATATATTACGAAGAATGCCCAGCAGACTTTAACGCTTAAGCTTTATCAGATGATCCAGCAGGTGGATCAAAGTCTATTGAACAACGCTGGGAGCGAAGGCGTAGAGCATGTGATATTAACACCGGAAGGGATTAAAGCTGCGGCTATTGTCATTGCGGTGGCTCCTATTCTCATCGTGTATCCGTTCTTGCAGAAGCATTTTGTCAAAGGGGTCTTAATCGGATCCGTAAAAGGGTGATATCATGGGACAATAAGTCCTTGATATAGATACTATTTATTCGAAAAGGGGATGAAGGAATTGAGAATTTCGAAGGTAGTGTGGAAACCGGTTCTAGCAGCAAGCTTATCGCTAATGATGCTGGTATTAGCAGCTTGTAGTTCAAATGGAACGACTGCAAGCCCAGATGCATCACCAGCAACAAGCCCAACCAATACTGCATCATCAACTGTATCTGAAGGGCCTAAAAAAGAAATCAGTATATCCGCTTTTGACAGAGGCGCTGTAGCTACAGAGGAAGGTACTTACGAAAGTAACCGTTGGACGAAGTATATTAATGAAAATTCTCCGGCTACGGTTAAGTGGATTCCGGTTGATCGGGGGCAGGCTCAGCAAAAGCTAAGCACGCTTATCGCGTCTGGAAGCGCGCCGGATTTGATCTGGGAATACGACCGGAACTATATCGCACAATTGGCAAACCAGGGTGCCATTCAACCCATTGACGAATACATCGAGAAGTACAGCACGACCTTGAAGAAATATTTGGAGGAAAACCCTGATTTGAAGTCTGCTATGACAATCAACGGGAAAATGTATGCCGTTACAAGCAAAAGGAGCATAGAGTCCATTGCTAACAATGGCATGTGGATTCGCCAGGATTGGTTGGATAAGCTGCAGCTGAAAGCACCCACGACTGTAGAAGAATTGGTTGAGGTAGCTAAGAAGTTCAAGGAAGAAGATCCGGACGGTAACGGTGAAGACGATACGGTACCGATTGTATTTAATGGTAATGCTGTTCAAATTATGCGAGCCTTCTTCTTCACGAATGAGAACCAATGGTACTTGGAAGAGGGTCAGATGAAGCATGCGAGAACATTAGATCGCTTCACTGATTCACTTACCTATCAGAAATCATTATTTGATCAAGGTCTGATCGATAAAGAATATATTACGGATAGTAACTTCCAGCGTGCAACTCAGCTATGGACTACAGGCAAAGCGGGGATTTATTTCGCCAACTGGAGTATGGATAATGAGATCCGCGATCTTAAGACGAATGTTCCTGATGCCAAGCTGGCTCCACTAGAAGCTTTAGAGAGTAAATATGGGAAAAATGGTTTGTATCAAGAATTGCCGTCCAACGTTCTTGTCGCTTTCAACAGCGACATGGATGAGGATAAAATCGAAACGGCAGTTAAATTTCTAGATTGGATGCTAGAAACAGGCTGGCATAGCATGAAGTTCGGCGAGGAGAATGTACATTATAAGCTGGTGGATGGTGAAGTGCCGCAAAGGCTCGATGCTGACAAGTACCGGACAGAAGTGGCTTATGCCAATGAATATGCCATTCTGAGCCAGTGGAATACGAAATCGGAGTGGATTCCGGTCATGGCCGCACAGGATGAGCTTTCCCAAGAAATAGCTCAAGCCAAAGCTCAAGCTTTAGAAGTTGCGCTCAAAAATGAATACCGGAGGGATATCGCATTCAGCCCAGATCTACCGGAAGTGAGTCAACTAATTGCGACGTTTGCTCCTATTGCAACACAAATTGAAGTCAAGGTTGTTACTGGCGGAAAAGCACTGACTCCTGAAGCCGGTATGGAGCAAGTACGCAAGGAATGGAAACGTCTTGGCGGCGAGAACGTTGAGAAGCTGGCACAAGAATGGTATGAGAAGAACAAGGAATTCTTGAAATAAGGTGTTATAAGCGCTGTGATCATCAACGGGAGGACCCATTCTAAGGGATTAGGTTCAATAGAATGGGTCCTCTTGCGAATAAACTTCCTATCCTAAGGAGTGATATTTAAGTGATCAGCATTAGGAAAGCGTTTACAATGATATTGGTTATTGCCCTTATCATTTCTTTATTTTCATTTCCAGCTTTATCAGGAAGCCCTGTAACCAAAGCATATGCCAATACGAATTTGCCTGAGTTGACGATAGGTGATTTTGAAAGCAGTGATGAGGCTTGGGATTTCTTAATTGGAAGCGGTGGAGCGTTAGGGAACGATGAGTTCAGTCGGGACCCTGCGATTTCTCAATCGGGCAGCTCCTCGGGGAAGCTGCAACTTAATTTCAGCAGCAGCTCGACGTATACGAATAGCTATGTTTCTTTAGAGAAATATTTATTCAAGCGTATTTTGCCTGTCGATGCTGTGGAGCTTAGCTTCTGGGTGAAAACGGCAGATATAGCTAAATTCGATCTCATTCTGGTCGACAATTCTAATCAGAATCATCAACAGACAATCGTGCTGGATCCAACTACGGAGTGGCAGAAGGTCACAGTGAACTCCTTTACATCAGGCCTTAACTATACGAAGTGGAGTGGAAGCGATGATGGGGTTTGGCACGGTCCACTCAAAAAAATGCACTATAAGCTAACCAAAGCTTCGATGAAAGCAGGTAAAACAGTTGGCTCCATCTGGTTAGATGATATACGGGTTAAGGTCGAAGCCCCTGAGCTTGCGATTGCTCAGGTTCAAGTTGGTAATGTCTTTACAGAGAGCCAAGCCGCATTTGACGTCTTAACGACTGGCGATTCTATTCAGTGGAGTGTAATCAATGCATGGGGAGAGCCTGTGTTGACTGGAATATCACCTGTCTCAGGAGGGAAGCTGCGGCTTAATGTTCCGGTGCCTGAGGATGGTTATTATCGGCTGAAGGTAGACGCTTATCAGGCTGATCGCTTGGTCAGAACGTTGGAAACTACCTTTGCCACACTTCCTGAGTTTGATCTAACAGCAGTATCAGAGTCTCCGTTTGGTGTCCAGACCCATTATGGGATCAATTGGAACAAGGAGATGATTCCGCTTCTCAAATATGCTGGCGCGAAGAACGTACGTGAGTCCTTCTACTGGTCGGAAATAGAACTAAACAAAGGTCAGTATTCATTTAATCCGAAGTTCACTTTACCGATGCAATCCTTTAAGGAATTCGGGATCGATCCGCTGCTCAGCTTCGCATTCAGTAATAAACATTATGATGGAGGTCAGACGCCTTACACAGAGGAGGCTCATACCGCATATGCGAATTATGTGAAGGCCTTATTGGGTAAGTTCGGCAGTCAGCTGAAGTCGGGAGAAATGTGGAATGAATTCAACCTTCCTTACTTCGGTGGGCATGGTCCTGCGGCTTCGCGAGCCGATGTCTACTTCAATTTGTTGAAGAAAGGCTATGAAGCATCTAAGTCTGTTCGTCCTGATCTTAACGTGATTGGCGGGGCAACGGCAGGAGTTCCACATACATGGCTGGAGGATCTGTTCGAGCTAGGTGGGCTGGATTATATGGATTCGCTCTCTGTTCACCCGTACCGCTATCCATCAGAACCAGAAGGTCTGACGGAGGAGATTGAGGGAATGAATCAGCTTGTTCGCGAGTACAACGACGGTGAGACGATCCCGCTATGGTTCTCAGAAATTGGCTGGCCAACCCATTTGAACCCGACAGGAGTGGATGAGAATACGCAGGCCGCTTATTTGATTCGTGCTTACGTATTAAGCATAGCGGCAGGTGTTGAGAAAATATTCTGGTACAACCTGATGGATACGGGAACGGATAAGCTCTACAATGAGCATAATTTCGGGATCATTCATAATACCGGCGATGTATTGGGAGCCTATACGCCTAAACCTGCCTATGTTGCATTTGCTACACTTTCGCGACAGCTAACGGGAGCGAATGCTGTGAATCAAGCAGTGGCAGATGGCATTCATCATTATACCTTCGACAAAAATAACGAAAAGATTAATGTTTTGTGGTCGTTGGAGAAACAAGATGTAACCCTGAATGTGCAAGCCCCTCTTACTATAACGGATATGATGGGACGGAAGACCACTTATACCCCATTAGAAGGGAAGGTGTACCTGACATTAACGGGTGAGCCGCTATTTATTCATGGGACCCTGGATAGTCTCGTTCCGAGCAGTCCGTTTTCCCTAAATAGCCAACCCACATATACGGGTGATCCCGTTAAGCTGGTGCTCCAGGTTAGTGACCTTGGACAGCAGGAGGAGCTTACTGCAAGTGTTAGCTTTCATGGGGTAACGCAAGAAATTCAAGTAAATGCTCCTGGACATTATCCGGTTGAGTTTCCAGGGATAGATCAGGTAGGGACGAAGATTGCAACCGTAGAGCTGTCCGCTGCGGGAACTGTAATGGCCGGATTGTCCGAAACCGTCGTTATTCAGTATGCAGAGAAGGTGAAATCGAAGCATGTGGTAAAAGACGGCGTGGATGTGATGGAAGTAACTCTAGTAAATGAAAGACCAACGGAACGCCATTTAACGCGGATTGATTGGAGTATTGGGGCTTCTTCAGGCGAGGAAATCTATGATGTGTTCATTCCTGGGAATAGTGTCAAGATCGTCGATTTACCATTGTCCGGGTTGCCGGATGGGGTGTTGCAGCCCTATCAGCTTAAGCTGTATATGGAAGATGGAGCGTTGCTAAGAAGCGATGGTTTGGTTAAGCATGTTCCATCTGCGGCAAGAGTTGGGTTGCCCTTCCGAACACTTGAGCGAATGGAGGATCTGCAGGAACCTGAGCTTGCGGGCATAGATCTTGTGACAGATGTAAACTCAAGAATTAATTCCCCTAATGGTGTAGAGGATTTCAGCGGCAAGCTGTGGACTACGTATGACAATGAAAATCTGTATTTGTATGCTCGTGTTCATGATGATGTATTCTCACAAACGAAGCAGGGCGGGGAAATCTGGTCTGGTGACAGCATCCAATTTGCTGTATCTGCAGGGATGCCAGGAGAGAATTTGCAGTGGTATGAGTATGGAATAGCTCTGACGTCTCAGGGTTCTGAACTTTATAGGTGGCTGGCGCCGCAGGGAATTGAGACCGGTTCTATAGCCGATCCAAATCTACAGGTTACGAGAGACGAGACGGCGAAGGATACGATTTACCAGCTTGCTCTCCCATGGGATGAGCTTGCTCCAATCGTTCCGAGTGACGGCATTCTTAGTCTGTCCATCGTTATCAATGAGAACGACGGAGAGGGTCGTAGAGGTTATGTGGAGTGGGGCAGCGGTATCGGTTCAAGCAAGCAAGCCTCCTTATTCAAGCCGATGCAGTTAGGTCAAGCAGATACAACCGCTCCTGTGATTTCCATTTCAGGGATACAGGCTGGAGATAGCTATACCGATCAAGTAACTCCTGTTATTGCTGTGGACGATTTGGGGAGTGGGTTGAAGCAATGGAGTATGACGTTGGATGGAGTGGAATGGCTGGGTAATTCTTCGATAACTGCGAGCGGTGCTCATACGTTGATCGTAACTGCTGAGGATCAAGCGGGGAATGTGGCATCAGAGACAATCCCATTCCAGATTTATTACAGCTCGCAACTTGTTGTGTCCGATACGGAAGCGCCGATCGGAGGGGAAGCTCATCTACAGGCCACACTATTAGATCGTAACGGGAATCCCATCGCCGGACAGTCAGTCGCCTTTCAGGTCTACGGCGGGTCAATAGGTGAAGCTGTAACGGATGCGCAAGGTGTCGCCTCTATTCAATATCCGGTCCCGAGCGATTCAGGTGTTGTTGCGGCGGAAGTAGAGGCGACCTATAGGCAGAATGATGATATCTTCTTACGTGGCAGTGAGGATGTCGGGATACTTACCCTATACGTGTCTGCCTCTGCTGCACCGGGTAAGCCGATCTTATCTGACAATAACGATCATGACACAGGGCTCAGAGACGGAGAATTTTTGATTACGATGAACATGTGGTGGGGGGAGAACGGTAGAATCTTCAAGCTCTATGAGAATGGTGTATTGATTCATACACAAGCGATGGAGAGCCTATCTGCGTTGCCGAGTGCGCAGACAACCACTGTGCATGTAACAGGCAAATCCAATGGAGCTTATGTATATACCTGTGAGTTGATTAATGATAGAGGTACGGCCGAATGTGATCCGATGATTGTGAATGTAACTGATGCAATGCCTGGCATTCCGGTACTTTCTAATGATAATTGGGGCAATGTCGGATTGTACAAGGTAACGATGAACATGTGGTGGGGGACGAATGCGACAGAGTACCGCCTCTACGAGAATGGTGTGTTAATCGATACGCAGACGCTCAGTGCGAATACTCCTAACGCTCAATCTATGATCACCCAGATTACGGGTAGAGCGACTGGCGTGTATGAATATCGCGGTGAGCTTGTGAATGCTTCGGGAGTCACAGAAAGTGCTGTCATGGTTATAAATGTTACTTCAAACTAGCAAAACATAGCAGGAGGAGAGAGGCTGCACCTGTGTTGTGCATGTGTTGTGCCTCTCTTCCTCTATTCATCAAGGCAATCTATGAAAGTTGAGGACTCCAAACATGAGTATAAATACGCAATCAATGAATAATAAAGAGCTTCTATTAAAAAGAATCATTGCTCAGGAGAATGATTATGATCCTGCCATTCAAATGCTGCTAAGACCATTCCATTCACCAGGATATCACACGACCTTAACTGCTGAACAATACCCGTTGGTCCATCCGACACATCAGTCGTTACTTTATGCATTAGGCTTGTTGAATACGGAAGAACCCGGGTATGTAGAGAGGGCTTGTGATGTAATTGAACGCCTTCTTACGTTACAAGATCGTGACCCGAAGCGAGATACCTACGGAATATGGCCTTGGTTCTTCGAGGAGCCGCTTACTCAGATGGCTCCACCAGACTGGAACTGGGCTGACTTCTGTGGGAAAGAGCTTGTAATTGCCGCATTGCTTCACGGCCATCGGCTTCCTGAACAGTTGAGAGATCAGATTCGGCAAGGAGTAAGCTGTGCCTGTGATGCGATCATCCTACGTGATGTAGGGCCCCATTATACCAATATTGCAATCATGGGGGCATTAGTGACATTAATAGCGGGAGAGTTATACGGTCGTCAAGATTATCTGGATTATGCACTGCAAAGATTGGAGAAGCTGAAGACTTACACAGAAGGGCTGGGAACCTTCCAGGAATTCAACAGCCCTCATTATTCTGTAATTGCCATTGTTGAGTTATCCAAAATCCACACCTATTCCGTTAGCATTCGGGCTAAAGATATCGTCTCAGGTTTACTGGATATGATCTGGCGCATGGTGGCAGAACATTATCATCCTGTCTCGCAGCAATGGGCAGGTCCGCACAGTCGCAGCTATCATACGCTTCTGACGGACAAGATGAAATCCTTCCTGCAATTGGCTACCGATAACAAGTTGGATTTCTTCACTGAAGAGGAGCTTGAATACGATGCCGAGTGGTACGGCAGCGGAAGCAGATGCCCGGACGAATACTTGGAGCTGTTCACACGTACGGATACACGCATGCTTGAACAACCCTACTATCGTAATGAGGAAACTGGATTCGTGAAATGGGCACAGACGTATTTGACACCGCAATATACGATCGGCATGTTCAGAGAGGAGATCATGTGGAATCAAACGCGCGGGCTGGTTGCATACTTCGATAATTACGGGCAGGCTACCTATTTACAGATGCGATGCTTGCATGATGGATATGACTATTGTTCAGCAGTGCTAAGTGTTGCAGCAGATGACGGTCATCTTCTTCTTGGAGTACGCTTTCTCACGAATGGTGGAGATACTCATCCGAATTTGGATCGTATTGAAGGGCGAATAGAGGCGTCAGATTTCCGGCTCCGAATGGAATTCGGAGGTTGTCTTGACCGTGTAAGTCTCGATACAAATGGGCCGACTGCACAGGTCGCCATTAACGGATTACCTCTGCGGTTTGAGCGTTTATATGCTGCGTTCGATGAATCGCTGGTCGCAGAAGATCGCACAGAGCAGCGGGATTGGGGATGGGAAGTAACTAAGCAGGAGCATTGTTATGGATTAGACTTAATTATTTACGCGGGCCAGCGGAAAGCAATAGACTTTCAAGCATTAAATAAAGCTGCATTTCTATTCTCATTAGCTATAGGGGAGACGGTAGAGAGTAGCCCGCAGATTGTGGTTGTAGAAGAGGGAGCTCAAGTGACAGCCAGCAGTGTGAATGGTTCATTATGTGGAATATCGATCCCATTAAAACCGAATGATAAGCATCCCGTATAACGGACTAACGAATCGATAAAAAGATCAGCCTCAGCCAATGTAGGGCTGAGGCTTTCTCAAACGATAAGAAAGTAAATCATTCGAAGTCTTGTATAAGTGTCGCCGGGCAATGTAAGCGATGGTTAGTTATATAGCTTACTTAGCCTTAGCAGCATTCAACTCAGAGAGCAGCATGAGAACAAGCCCTTGCCCATAAAGAGTAGGATGGCAGGGAATGTCGTTATAGGCTTCAATTGAAGGCATAACCGGAGTGCCGCCAGAAACCCCCGTTACCTCTCCACTCGGAAGTACTCTGGTAATAATTCCCTCCAAAGCTTGCAGTGCCGAACTCTGGCATGAGATGTCTAATAAGCCATGACGAACAGCCTTTAGGATGCCGCAGGCGATGCCTGCACTGCCCGAGATCTCTGAATAGAAATCGGGTCGATCCATGACAGTAGCCCACAAACCATTCGTCTGCTGAAAGCGAATGAGTCCATGCATCATGGCTTTGTAGCGATCTAAGATAGGCATGGATACAGTTGCGAGACCTTCTAGTTCCTGCACAATCATGGGAGTTCCAACGGCGATCCAGGCATTCGCACGAGTCCAGCGCGCAGCGGACATATGATCCTGAGCGATGGAATTCCATCCGTGGAACAATACCCCTGTTTCTTTGTCTTCAAGCAGCTTCAAGTGGAGCCCCAATTGATTAATGGCTTCGCTTGCGTAGGACATATTGCCATTTAGTCGAGCAAGACGAGCTAAGAACAGCACAGCCATAAAGATCGTATCCGCCCATACCTGCTCCGGAAAGCTGACATTTTCCGTAA
Source organism: Pristimantibacillus sp. (assembly GCA_048976605.1). Taxonomy (GTDB): domain Bacteria; phylum Bacillota; class Bacilli; order Paenibacillales; family Paenibacillaceae; genus Pristimantibacillus. Next base: position 33,706 of record JBHGUX010000071.1, read on the forward strand.
CGGTATGCTCGAATGCTCCTTCTCGGGTGCGAGGGGCTTCTGTCAACATCCATTGTCCGATTTGCTCTGCCCTCTCTAGGAATAGGGGATCCTGTGTGTGCTCGTAGAGCGCTGGAAAGATGGCGAAGGGAGCCATTGAATTGATGACCTTGGATTGCTCCGATTTTTGTATATTTTGGCGTGCCCACTTAACCAGATTATCCAGGATATCTTTTCTTTGGGTATTCTCATAGTAAGACAGTATTGAAATAACACCAACACCGGGAACCCAGTCCCAATGATGGAGATCCATGCCCCAATTACCGGAATGATCCAGCAACATATAGCGATAAACCTGATCTGCAGTCTGATCTACAGAATCGTAACGATGGGTATCCAGCATCTTATTCATTCCTCCATGAAAGTGTAAAAGTATAATTTCAATATATAATGAGGATTGAACAAATACTTGGTCTATCGTCTTAATTGCTTGGGATATTGTCTTTATTCATCGGAATTGTGGAAAGGGGAATAAATGATGGAGACTAAGGTGATTACAAGTGGGTACAAACAACAGGATCGTTCTAACTTGCCGCAATTCGTTGTGGATGAGTTGACGAATGCCACACTTTCGGAATTTCCCGTACATTGCTCCTATCGGACAATGAGTTTGTATCAGCCTACTTTTCACTCCCATAGTGGATTTGAGCTCTATTTATGTGTACAAGGAAACGGTCATTTTATTGCAGGTGAACGAATCCACGATTTGGGAGCGGGTACGTTCACCGTTGTGAAACCAATGGCCTTGCATCTATCAAGACCGAATAGGAATATGCCCTTCCATCGTTATGTTCTAGCCGTTCAAAGAAGTTATATAGAAGGCTTGTACTTGGACGATAGCGCCAGCAGCTTTACGATCAAACAATGGCTTCCAGGGCTGGATAGTGATTCGACTCACACGCAATTAAACGCTCGACAGCTATTGAGCTTGCAGGAAACACTTGCTCAACTGGAAGGGGAAATTCAGAGGAAACAAGCCTGCTATCCGATGATTGTCAAAAGCCTGCTCCTTCAATTATTCGCCCAACTGGGGCGTTATCAATCTGACTCGGGTGAGGATCAGGGAGGAACTCATGAACAGAAGAGACTGGTTGAGAATATTCTGAACTACATGATGGAGCATCACCATGAGCCTCTTAATACGAAGAGGTTGTGTAGTCATTTCCATTTGTCTCGTTCCTACTTATTCAAATTATTCAAGCAGAATACAGGAGTGTCCATTAATGAGTTTATGGTCACTTATCGAGTTAATAAGGCTAAAGAATTGTTGCAAGGAACCGAGCTGCCGATTACGGAAGTCGCGGCGACCGCTGGGTTTCAAGATATTTCTCACTTCTGTCATACTTTTAAGCGTTTATCTGGGATGACTCCTAGCCGTTATCGTATCACACATAAGCCTGTACCCTCGTCAACACTAACGCCATAACAAATGGAGCTGTCCCATAAGGTATAATTACCTTCTGGGATCCCCTAGTTTTGTTTTGTTCGGGTTAACAGGGGATGAAGTAAGCCTTGGTGCCGAACCCGAACCGCATCATAATAAAGGAACGGAGTTCCGCTATATTTCTATAATCATTAGAAGCACGATCAATGAGATAAATTAAAGGATCGTGCATCCGCTATTATAAAATAATAGTGTGATGCACGGACAATAGAGGAACAGAGTTCCTCTATTGTCAAAAGGGCTGTTTCAAAAGGTCAGAATTGACCTTAGGACAGCCCCTTCGTAAAAATGAAGAGAATTACGCTTACTCGAACTTATGAAGCAAGCAACCATAGACCGAAATAGAAAAATAGCGATACAGGAATAGCTCCCTGTACCGCTATTTTTTCATGTTTTCCAATATTTCTGTTCAAAGTGTGCTATCTCTCCAGCGAACTCACTACATTTTAGACAGCCCCATTACCTCATATGATCAGTAAGTATCGTACAGACTGGTGATCTGCAGCTGTTCCTCCAATTGCTCCAAGGTTAAGGGTTCGGATAATCGACGTTTATCTAACTGCACAACCTTTGTTTTCCCTGCTGATAAGTCGAAATAGTTGTCGCTGAACAATCCATCTGCATGGGATAACTCTAAGCCTACATATTTAGCGAATGTGGCGGCGTGTAGAGTAAGCTCGAATTGCGTTTCTGTTTCCTTAAGCTCCATATGAATTTGTGGGTCCGTGAATTCGAAATGCTTCGCTTTCGTGAATAGGATTGTGCCCCCGCTTACATCTATGCCATCTACAACTAATGCAAATTCGAGATAGACTTTCCTTAACGCTTCTGTAGATTTCAATTCCTCAGTGAAATCAAGAGCTATACCAAGCTGCGCCTGCAGGGAACCGATGATTGCCGTGATGTTGCCTTTCTTAAGGATTCCAAGTTCCCTGTCGATGAGCTGCCACTGGATAATACCTTGAACCTCAGCCATTGTCTCGTTAGTGATATGAAGTTCTACTTGAGTGCCCGCTTCACAAGCGGAGAGCAGGATGGGAGCATAGAAACGTTTGGCGAAATAGTGGAGCGCCTTCCACCTGCCATAATTGTCGATGCTTGACCAAGAGGCTGCCGGCCAACAATCATTCAGTTGCCAGTAGATGGAGCCCATGCATCTTCCTCTATTGCGACGCCAATGCTCGACACCGTATTTGATCGCTTCCGCTTGCAGAATTTGTGAAGCGTACAGCATCGTTTCAAAATCTTTCGGGTATTTGAAATACTCAGATAAGTAGTAAAGGATTTTACCATTAGCGGAGTTGTTCTTCTGATGCTTCTCCATCACATAAGAGAAGATGTTGCGATCCTCAGGAAGGGTGAAGGTGCTCACGGTCTTCATGCTTGGGAATGATTGAAACCCGAATTCCGAACAGAAGCGAAAATAATAATTGCGGTATTCCGTAAAAGGCTTTAATCCGTGCCATACTTCCCAATAATGAGCATCTCCGCGATTCTCGTCATTAGGCTTGTCGAAGCTGCCTCCTGAAGAGGGAGAAGACGGCCAGTAATTCCGTTGCGGATCGTATTGTTGGACTACGTCGGCAAGTAAAATTTCAAATTGCTTCAGGTAGTCGGTGCGAAGCTTCGGTGTTTTGGGGAAATTCCAATTCTCCCAAGCCTCCTCCATCTCATTGTTTCCACACCACAAGCCTACACAGGCGTGGTGACGAATGCGTCTCACGTTATCGATGGCTTCTTGACGGATATTGCTCGTGAATGCTTCGTTCATCTCATAGATGGCACAAGCAAACATGAAATCCTGCCATACAATCAATCCATATTGATCACAGAGGTCGAAGAAATCGTCATTCGGATAAATGCCGCCACCCCAAACTCGGATGCAATTGAAATTAGCCGTTACACAATCTTGTATGATTCTCTCTGTCTGTGCCCTAGATCCTCTAGAAAGAATATTGTCCTCAGGAATATAGTTGGCTCCTTGGGCGAAGATGGCAATCCCGTTCACCTCGATGGCGAAGCTTTGTCCCCATTCATCCTTTTCTCGCTTTAGACCGATCGTGCGTAGTCCGATGGAATAGGACTTCGATTCCAGCTCTTCGCGATCTTGGATTAATTGAACGTGCACGGTATATAAATCTTGTCGGCCATAACCATTAGGCCACCAAAGCTCGGGATTATCGATAACGACCTCATATCGAGTCATGCTGTGTTCCTTTGATAGGATGCGGGCTTCCTGAAATACGAGACTATTCCCGTCCGGCCCAACGACCGTTAAGTTTGTTTGAACAGCTTGGTCATTCCATATTTCAGCCTTAACTTCAACGGATAAAGTCACTTGATCTTCTGTATGCTGCTGTTCTATGTAGATGTCGTTCAGTCTAGCGTCGTGATAAGCCATAATCGCAATAGAACGCCAAATACCTAAGTCTGGCAGTTTCGGACCCCAGTCCCATCCGAACATGGAATGTCCCTTGCGTAGATGAGAGATACCATTGAGTGCGTGGGGGTCGCCCCAAATGGGATTCTCATCATGCCGTTGAGTGATATATTGGGTTGGTGACGAAAATACGATGCGAAGCTCATTCTCACCCTCGTGAAGCAGCCCCTTAACCTCTATTTCATAGGTTCGATGCATATTGTCCGTATTCGCCACGGTATGTCCGTTCACAATGACCTCTGCCAAAGTATCGAGACCTTCGCAGCGCAGCAGCAGCTGATCGGCAGACAGAGCGGCATGATCCACCCTAAAGCTTCGAGTATACTCGTAGTTAAAAGAAGAAAGTGTCAAAGCAGCCTCTTCATTGTCACGGTAAAAGGGGTCTTCCATTAAGCCAGAGCGTAGTAAATCGGCGTAGACGGAGCCGGGTACTAGGGCGTCGATCCATTCAACGTCGTCTGTTCGCTTCATTTTCCAATGGCCGTTTAAGTCAATCGTAATCATCTGATCATCTCCTTGTTCTCATTCACTATAGGATCATGGTAAGATGAAAACGAATAAAAGTAATAACCATTTTTCGGGAGAACATCTCTATTTATCGGTCTAACATAAACTTCTTGGGAGGACGTATCCAATGACGATCTACCCTTTCTACTATACCGAATACCCTCGGATGCACTCGGCTTTTCCTTTTACGATAGATATACATAAAGTTGAACGTTCCTTTCCGCTGCATCGACATGATTATTTGGAAATTTCACTGGTTATTGAGGGGAAGGGCAGAGAGACGGTAAACGGTGTAAGTCACGAGATGCTGCCAGGAACTTTGACACTTGTGCTGCCATTCCAGATCCATGAGATTGTGACGGAGCCAGGCCATCCGATCAGCTTGTATAATTGTATGTTCAGTGCGGAGCTGTTAACGGGTAATCACGAATCTCTGACAGGTCTTCTGGAGTTGCTGCTTAGCCAGGAGGATGACCGTCCAACATACGTGCAGCTGGACTCCACACAGGCTCAATTAATCGCAAGATTATTCGAGGAAATGCTCACCGAGTACGACCAGAATCAATTGTGGCGCAGTGTTCTACTCAAAGCTAAGCTTACGGAAACGCTCATTCATATTGATCGCTTGAGAACTGAATTTCACAAGAGGGGAATAGCTTCAGTTGAGCGGGGCGACATGCCGGCATCCCTATGGAATGTCATACATTATATGCATGTACATTACCGAGATCGATTGACTTTAGCGGGATTAGCTGCCACTTTTCATTTCAATACAACTTATTTAAGCGAACAAATCACACGTTATGCCGGTAAAAGCTTCGTTCATCTGCTGCACGAAATCCGGCTGCGCCATGCATGCTCTCTACTTGCATCTACTCAAATGAGGATTTCAGATATTAGCTACGAGGTAGGATATGGGTCATCTAAAACGCTGTTTAAAGCCTTCCAGAAATATAAGGGAGTAACACCTGCTGCTTATCGTAAAGGCTTGTGAGAATGAGAGCTCGATTGGTCATGAGGAAGAAGAGGAAGGATCAAAAAAACCCGACAGTGCTTCTCAGACACTGTCGGGTTTTTACGTGCTATTTACCAAATTCGGGCTTTATTTAAAAGTAACCGATCCGATAATTTTATCGATTTCAGCTTTGGACTCGTCATCGTAGGATGTCGTGATCAAGTTAAACGAGTAGCCTTCCATAATAGCGGAATAGTAATGTTGTGTGATAACCAATTCTCCGTTACTTACAGTTGCTTCGAGAACATCGAAATCTTTGCCGCCGACTTTAACAGAAGTAATCTCTTTGAACTCATAAGGAAGGTTAGCGTCAACCATTATTTTTTGAGCGGAAGTGAGATAGTCTTTACCTGTTTTAATACCTTGCAGCATACTAAGCTTTTCTGCATTGGAGATGATAGAAGGGCTGAGCGATGCACCGTCCATAGGCAATTTGGATGTCATCAACAGATTTACTGTTTTTAGTTGAGAAAGATCAAGTGCTTTTTCTTTTTTAGCATCGTCGCCAGCTATTGCCTCAATACCTGCTTTATTCAATTCTTCCATTGCAGCTTGATCTTGAACAACCCATTCTTGTGGGAACTGTAGAGATACGCCGAAATATTCATTGGTATAAGTACCTTTATCGGTTGTACCAACATCTACTACTTTCTTCTCCTTGCCTCCACAAGCTGTCACAAGCACCAAAACTAACATCATAACGATTGAACCCCATACTAACTTCTTAGACATGATTTACCCCCTGATATGTTATAACGATTTAGACACCAGAACAGTTTATCATGCACAATTTGGGAACACACCTAGCTCTTTGTATAGGGTTATATTTACAGAAAAGATAGCTTACTGGCTATGGAGACGGCCTCTGTACTAGATTGAACACCGAATTTATCAAATATCATTTTTTTATGATGCTTGACTGTGGAGTCCTTGATATTAAGCTTCAATGCTATTGATTTCACGGTCTCGCCTTGCGAAATAAGCTTAAGTACACTCATTTGGCGCTCTGTCAATTGAACGTCCATTTGCTCTGTTTCCTGCATGGACTGTTGTTCGTTATAACGGTTTTGCATATGCTCAGGAAGAAGACTCGTAATGACGATTAATTCACTTTTCATATCGGCATTAATAGTTGAGATGTCTAGGAAACCGATACATTTATCGTAGGAAATTAACGGTGTAGAGAAGCAATGCCAGGATTTAAAGAAAGGATGCTCATGTTGCTCAGGACGAAGGTAGACGGGACCATTCATAGACATCGCTTCTGAGATGGCATTGGTTCCACAACTCTGCTTGGTAAAATACATACCGAGTCGAATTCCTGATTGTTTCACCGTGTTCTCCAGATCCATGCTATAGTCTAGCGCAATCAGAACTCCTTGAGCGTCTGTTAGAAGATACAAGAATTTTCCCGTAATATAATGCTTTATATTAGCGATACATTTGTTAAATACGGAAATTAGATTTTTGTTTTGTTTGCAGATTATGTCGAATTTAGTTTTAGAAACGAACTGAACGGATGGAGATAAGTTATCTTGCGAGTTATTACGGCTTCGTTGCTGCCGCAAAACCTGCGTACTTCTAACCATTGAAGGGCCCCCTTATTGGCTCTTTTACTTAAAAACCTATATTTATCTATTCATTATCGGGTTAAGAAGAGGCAAATTGAATAAAATCACAAATTTCTATTTATGCTAGCAGGCGATAGTTAGTTGCTAATAATAGGATATCTCATACCTTAAAATTCGACAATATCGTATAATATGGTTATTTAAGCAATAGCTAATACGGCTTTGAGGGGGCAGGGCATGAATAGTAGAATCGAGATAGCATGGAAGCCTGTTGCAGGAGGACTGATGACAAGATGGTCCAAGGAAGTGAATACAGAGAGGGTGCTTCCTGAATATCCCCGTCCCCAGATGGTAAGAGAACAATGGATGAATCTAAACGGTTTATGGGAATATGCTATACGGACTTTGGATGACCAAGGGGTTAGTGAATACGACGGTCATATTCTAGTCCCCTTTCCTATTGAATCCGCACTTTCGGGCGTACAGAAGCCGTTACTCCCTGACGAGAGACTGTGGTACAGAAGAACTTTTACTCTAGCTGATGAGTGGATTGGACAAAAACTATTATTGCATTTTGGTGCTGTAGATTGGCAGACTGAGGTGTGGATTAATGGCAATAAGGTTGGTAAACATACCGGAGGATACTGTCCATTTGCTTTTGAAATTTCTAACTATTTAATAGATGGCGATAATGAATTGGTTGTTAGCGTTTGGGATCCAACGGATAGCTGCGGTCAAGAGAGAGGCAAGCAGGCATTGAACCCAAAGGGATTATTCTATACAGCAGTATCAGGCATATGGCAGACGGTTTGGATCGAACCGGTACCACAGCAATACATTCAATCCTTTAAATTAACTCCTGATATTGACACTGAACATTTAATGATACATATCGATGCAGGCACATATAGTCAGAATACAGAGTTTGCGGCGATTGTCTATGAGAATGGGAGCCCAATAGCATCAAGCAGAAGCGGGTACGGAAATCCCTTGAAGCTGCATATAGCTAACCCCAAGCTATGGAGCCCAGATTCACCTTATCTCTATGATGTTACGATCCAGTTAATTGACAATGGGGCAGCTATAGATACAATTACAAGCTATTTCGGAATGAGATGCTTCAGTGTTGAAAAAGATAATGACGGCATAAAGAGATTATGTTTGAATCATATACCGCTCTTTCAGCATGGTGTTCTAGATCAAGGCTATTGGCCGGATGGACTGTACACTGCTCCAACGGATGAAGCACTTGCCTATGATGTAATCATGACGAAGAAGCTTGGTTTTAATATGACTAGGAAGCATATTAAGGTAGAGCCTGCACGCTGGTACTATCACTGTGATCGGTTGGGCTTGATTGTATGGCAAGATATGATTAACGGCGGGGGAGGGTGGAACATTCTTCATCATGTAATCCTTCCGAATTTTGTAAGCGCAATCAAAGTCAAGGATCATCATTATAAAAGGTTTGGCAGAGAAGATCAGGCCAACCGGGATCAATTCAAGCAAGAATTAAAGGAAATGATCGATGCGCTCTACAATGTTCCAAGCATTGGAATGTGGGTGCCATTCAATGAAGCATGGGGACAATTCGACGCTGCTGAAGTAGCTGATTGGGTGAAAGACTATGATCCGACTCGACCGGTGGATCATGCCAGCGGCTGGAATGATCAGGATGCGGGTGATGTTAGAAGTGTCCACATCTATTTCCGCAAATTAACGATGCCTGGAAGAATTCGCAACCGGGCTGTGGTGATTTCGGAATACGGTGGATATAACCTGCTTGAGAAGGACCATGTATGGAAGCAGACCGGCAAAGAAACTGGCTATAAGAAATGCAAGACGAGACAAGAATTAAATGATGCCTACGTAAAGCTTATTGTAGGTCAGCTCAAGCCGTTAATAGCGAAGGGAGTTTCTGCAGCTGTGTACACCCAACTCACAGATGTGGAGACAGAGACTAACGGGATGATGACCTATGATCGGGCAATGGTAAAGCTAGACCTCAATGTATTGAATGCTATGCATAAAGATTTAATCGAGGGGAGCTGACAATGTCTATGCCGCATAATCGTATTTCCCGTAAAAACTGGACACTGATCTGGATTCTTGGCATGGCTGGGCAAATCTGCTGGAATATTGAGAACTCTTGGTTCAATACATTTGTTTATGACAAAATAGCCAAGGACCCTTCGATTATTTCTTGGATGGTTGGTGTAAGTGCGATTGTATCTACTTTGGCTGCATTCTTAATTGGAACGTGGAGCGATAGGATAGGGAAGCGCAAGCCGTTTATTGCCATCGGCTATATTTGCTGGGGGCTGTTTACTATTGCATTCGGAGCTACGGAGTTTCTCCCTAAAGATCCAATTATTATAGCTGTTGTGATCATTATAGGTGCAGACGCGGTAATGAGTTTCTTCGGTTCCACAGGGTATGACGCTGCTTATAATCCTTGGACGACGGATATTTCGAATGTACATAACCGCGGGAAGCTTGGTGCTGCATTCGCCGCTATGCCGGTACTGGCAACGATCTTTGGTGCTGTTGTTTCAGGCATCATCATTGATAAGCTGGATTTCTTCCCCTTCTTTATTATGATGGGCAGTCTTGTCATGCTGGTGGGGATATTTACGTTGTTTACGCTGAAGGACCATCCTGGCTTGAAGGCTCGAAAGAATAGCCAGGGTTATTGGCATCAATTTGCTGAGGTATTCCACGTTAGAACCGTATTAGCGAACAAGGAGCTCTTCTGGGTATTTGTTATCAATTGCGTGTTCTTCATTTCCTTTAATGTTTATTTCCCATATATTACGATCTATTTCAACAACTACCTGGATATGAGCTACACGCTGTCCGGTGCCGTTCAAGCGATTGGTCTCGTATCAGCGATCTTCCTAACGATTCCTGCTGCTAAGGTGATCAATAAAGGGAAGACTGCACCAATCATACTTCTCGCCGTTGTTGCTAATTTCATTGGGCTTGTTTTATTTACGCTCTCTTCCCAGTTGGCAGTGCTGCTTATCGGAACCTTCTTCGCTGGAATTGGTTATGTTCTCGTTATTCAAACGGTAACGGCATGGGTCAAGAACCTATTCCCTGAACAACAGCGCGGTCAGTTTGAAGGAGTGAAGATGGTCTTTGCGGTCTGTTTGCCGATGGTCATCGGACCGATTATCTCTAATATATTGATATCACGATACGGAGTTCATTTGGAGATAGACGGAGTAGCCGGTATGGTTCCTACAGAAACGCTCTTCCTAGTATCTGCTATTGTCGTCCTCTTTACACTGCTGCCGCTCATTCCAGCGAGCAAGCAAGCGAAAGAACGGCTGCGTATGGAAGCAGACAATACGACAACTGACCATAAGGAGGTCTAGGGTGATGCAGAATCGGATACTATCACCTGGAAAATTACTGGGCAGCGATGGATCTCTTATACAAAGCGGTTATGCAACTCATGCGGTATCCTCCTATCAACGTGAAGATATTAAAGCGCCGCCATGGCGGATCAAGGAATGGGATTTCTATCAAATCTCGAATGAAGACTATTTCTTACAGATGACGATTGGACATGTTTCTTATGCCGGAAGCATAGCGGTCAAATTATTCGAATTCGCTACAGGGAAGCAATACGAGATCACGAAGATGCTTGCTCTGCCGTTTAATCGATTGCATATGCCGCATTCAGCGGAGCAGGGGGATTTGACCTATCGCGGAAAAGGGATGTTCATGCAGTTTCAAGTATCAGAGGGCGGACGCAGATTAATCTGCCAAGCAACGAGCAAGAATTCGCCGGCTATGAACATCGACATTCAGTTGTGTCAGCCTGATCAGACATCTCTTGTTATTGCGACCCCCTTCGACGATCATCCAACCTACTTCTACTATAATCATAAAATTAACTGCATGCCTGCTAAAGGTGTTGTCACAATCGGAGATTCGACTTTCCGCTTTGAGCCGTATCATTCCTTTGGTTTGTTGGATTGGGGCAGAGGTGTATGGCCGTTTCATCAAAGCTGGTATTGGGGGAATGGCAGCGGCTATGTCGATGGCAAACGATTCGGATTCAACATTGGATATGGATTCGGGAATACATCCGCAGCAACGGAGAACATGCTTTTTTATGATGGAACAGCACATAAACTTAATCAGGTTTATTTCAACTTGTCTGAAGGCGGATATTTGGGGAAGAAGAAATTCACAAGCGATGATGGCAGGTTCGAGATGGACTTTACGCCGCTGTACGATAACTTTACCCAAACGAAGTTTCTATTTGTAAATAACCAGTGTCACCAGGTGTTTGGCAAGTTCAGCGGGCGAGCGGTATTGGATGACGGCACAATCATTGAAGTTCGTGATCTGTTCGCCTTTACTGAGCATGCAGTTAATAATTGGTGAACTAATATTTATGTTGCGGGATCGCCTTACCTTTGTTTTACCGGATCAAACGGTAACCGCTGAATAAGACGTTTCCAATGGATTATGAATGTTGAATGACAAGACGATTGTTAATGCTGGGACTCTGCCGATCGTCCTTTTTCTATTTCCGCACAAGTTAACACATTCCTAATTACAACCAATAATGAAAGCTATAAGGTGACCGAGCATATGACTTATGCAATAAGCTGCCTTCTATAGTAGAAATCGACGACACGAATGCAAAGGGCTAAGTGAGAAAGGAAATTCGACAGCTACTATAAATATGGAACCCCTGATGGTCTCGCGTTGGAATTGGAGGAGCCAACAAGGAGTACTGGATATTCGTAAGCAGCTGATAGTAGGCGTTCTGTCTCAAGCTATAGGGGAGATTGGTTGCGATTGCTGTAAAATCGTTCTAAAATAACAGGAGTAGTTACAGCATGAGAGGAGTACCGGTGATGAACAAGGAAACCTTTATCCGGCCCGATCGACAGACTTGGTTAGAACAGTTCCACTTTTCTACTTCTATAAAAGTGCGTTACTGCGAAACGGATTTGCTGGGGCATGTGAATAATGTCAGTTATTTTATGTATTTTGAACAAGGACGTATTGAGTATTTCGAGAATCTTGCATTGACTGAAGAGCTATTCAGCGAAGAGAAAGTATCCGTAGTAGCGGATTTGGAGTGTCAGTACTTAGCGCAAATTTACCTGAAGGATCCTTTGAAGCTGCATGTTAGGGTGGCGAGGATAGGTCGTTCTTCTATAGAAGTGGAATATGCCTTAGTTGCGAACGATGAATTAAAAGCGGGGGGACGCGGAACGATTGTACTGGTCGATTTGAAGACAGGGACAAGCACACCGATACCGGATGAGGTCCGTGAGACCATCTACTCCTTTGAAGAAGGTACTTATCAGAAGCAATGCTGATTGAGATAGCGATATTCGTAGAGCTTAACGGCAATGCGGATCTCGCTATTTATTTGGGAGAAAGCTAGATTCTAGCTAATGAGCAAATGATGATAGAGGGCTCAAAATAGGATAGTGAAGAAGCTCTTTTTTAATAGGTTAAAAAGAATTTCAAAAAACACTTGCATTAATAGTCTGATACATGGTATATTCTTATTCCGGCCAAGAAATACACCGGAACAAACGAAACACAGCATTGTTCTTTGAAAACTGAACAACGAGTAATAACTGCCCCGTGAATC
>JBHGUX010000072.1:0-124638 GCA_048976605.1 Pristimantibacillus sp.
CCCCCCCCCCACCCCTAATCTTTATATAGGCTTCGACGTAAACACAAAGCTATACGTACGATTGGAAGGAAGAATAAATTCTTCATGTGTACGGGCACCCCAGCTGTTATCGCCGCCTACACCCATTTGCTTGTAATTGACGCGCAAGACGGTTTTATTGCTTGATGGAAGCTTGTAGACATGATCATTGGATTCCAGCTCATCCGGTGTCCATGGAAGGGCGCATAATTCCATTAAAGATGGAGCCACAATGTGCAAGCCGGTGCCATCTGTTCCTTCAGTAAGGCTTGCAAACCTGACGTCGGTTTTGTTGCCGCATTCTTGCGGTTTCAAATAAGGAATGAACTGATCTTGTACCCTGCCGGCATAACGACCGATGCGTGCCGATGTTTTGCGATCCCAGTAATTTTCATGAGGTCCGCGTCCATACCAATCAATGGTATCAAGCCTGTTATCTAACACGAATAACATACCGAATTCCGGAATTTCCGGCAAGCCGTCACCAGGCATCAATTGTTCATGGATACGGATGGTTCCGTCCGCAAGTATTTGATACTCGATGATGAGACTGGTAATCGGATAGGTTGCTATTGTGTATTGGCTAGTGATGAAGCAACTATTGCCCTCCAGCTTCCAATGGAATGAAATCAGCTGCCGATTATCAGGCGCAGTTTTCCATATACCGCAGCGCTCAGGCAGCTTATTGCCCAAATCATTATCGGTCACGGCACGCCAGAAATTAGGTCTTGCGGGCTCCAATAAGCATTCCTTACCGGAAGCAACAACATAAGACGAGAGATCTCCACTAGTTCGGCTGAACTTTAAGGAAACAGCACCTGCCGAGATAAGGATTTCCTCTTCCAGCTCAGTTACATCTAAAGAGGTCTGAGTGATAGTGGATTCTAGTCTTGCCGGTAAATAAGGCGTTAGAGCAAACTGCTCCCAAGCTACTTCATGGCCAGCGGAAGCCCACGACGAGTTACTAATGGTTACGAAAGAAACCGTTAGTATCGCTTCTTTGTCATAGCTATTTACTGGAGAATACGGTATGACGATCTCCGTGTTGTCACCAGGAGACAATACGACTTGCAGCGTTCCACTTTGCGCTGTTTCTCCTTCAAGGCTAATCTCCCATTTTAGAAGATAGTCGTTAAGATCTGTGAATAAAAAGCGGTTGGTAAGACGAATACGTCCTTTAGCGAGCTGAACGGCTTCGAATTTGATGTTCTGATAGCATTTCTTCACTTCGTCGAGCTTAGGGGTGACGCTGCGATCGGCGAAGATTAACCCGTTTCCACTGAAATTGCCGTCATGAGGTGTTTCACCAAAATCACCGCCGTAAGCTAAATAGGGAATCCCTTCGTTCGTTGTTGTTCGAATCGCTTGATCTACCCAGTCCCAAATGAAAGCCCCTTGTAGAATGTCATAACGCTCGAATACTTCCCAATACAGATGCAGCCCGCCACAGGAATTGCCCATAGCATGACTATATTCACAAATAATATAAGGTTTCTTAGGGTTGCTCTTGGCGTATTTCTCTACGTCTTCCGGCGAGATATACATAGTAGACTCGATATCACTAGCTGCTTCTGACTCTCTGTAATGGAATATGCCTTCATAATGCACGAGCCTTGTCGGATCGGCTTGTTTAAGGAAATCATACATAGCTAGGAAGTTGTCTCCACCGTAGGATTCATTGCCTAGCGACCAAATGACGATTGAGGGGTGGTTCTTGTCTTTCTGGAACATCGAGTTGCAACGATCCAGCACGTTCTCACGCCATTCGGGTTTGCTGCCCGGAACGGTATGTTCGCTCAGACCTTCAAATCCATAAACCCAAGTTCCATGCGTCTCCAAATTCGTTTCATCTATAACATAGAGCCCGTACTCGTCACAAAGATCATACCAGCAGGATTGATTTGGGTAATGAGAGGTGCGTACCGCATTAATGTTATAAGCTTTCATCAGCTGAATATCTTTAATCATGTCCTCTTTACTTAATGCTCGCCCTGTATTACAGGAGAACTCATGTCTATTAACGCCTTTGAAGACGATCCTTTGGCCATTAATTTTCATCAAGCCATCTTTAAGCTCAAATTGGCGGAAGCCGGTCCGACAGCTAACCGCTTCAATACAATTATCATGACTATCCTTTAATGACAAAACAAGCGTATACAGATTAGGAGTTTCTGCACTCCACTTAGCAGGGGTATGTACATTCATGGAAAGCTGGAATTCTTGAACGTCCGTAATACCTTCTGTAATGATGAGAGATTGTTTCTGGACAAGCTGCTTATCTTGATCGTATAGAACAGCTTCAAGATGAAGAGTGCCAAATTTATCGTTGAAATAATTAGCCACTTTAGTGTCTATAATGAGTTCTGCATCTCGGTAATCATCATCTAGATTACTCCGTACGAAAAAGTCGGCGATATGAACAGGAGGGACTGTGTAGAGATAGACGTCGCGAAAAATACCGCTCAGCCGCCAGAAGTCTTGATCCTCAAGCCAGCTGGCATCGCACCAACGGTATACTTCAACGGCAAGCTTATTCTCGCCTTTGATCAGGTAAGGGGTAATGTCGAATTCGGCAGGAGTAAAAGTATCTTCGCTGTATCCTACTAAATCACCATTTATCCAGACATAGAAAGCAGATTCAACACCTTGAAAGCTCATAAAAACAGGTTGGCCTGTCCAGTCTTCCGGAACGGAGAATGAACGGATATAGGAACCTACGGGATTGTATTTGGTTGGAGCAAAAGGCGCTTTCAAATTCGGCTCAGAAACGGACCAAGGGTACTTTACATTCGTATATTGCGGATAATCATAGCCTTGAAGCTGCCAGTGCGACGGTACGGGCATGTTCGCCCAATTGCTGGAATCATAGTTCGCCTCGTAGAAATGTTGAATGCGTTGATCCGGCGTTTCAGCAAAAGAAAATTTCCATGTTCCATTCAGTGACCTGTAATAAGGGGAACTGGCATGTTCCTCAGTAAGCGCTTCCGATTCAGTCTTGAAAGGCATCATGTAAGAATGGGCTTGCTGGCGATTCAATTGAAAAATGTCAGGATTATTATTCCATTCAGGATAGCCGTTTGAGGGTGGCTGATAAATAAATTTATTGCGCATCATTGCAGCTCCTTCTTCTGTGTACTTTTCTTCTAATGTCAGTATAGGTTTAAATCACTGCTAATGAAATAAAGGATTTTGCTGTTCACTATTAAAATATGAAACAACGAATAAGGCTGGAGACCAGCTCCAGCCTTGCTCGTCTTAAGGATTCGGCGGTGTTGGAACGGCGGGATCTCCGTCGCGTCCAAGCCTTCTGCTTGCCGTCTCGCGTTTTCCAGTAGCAGGGACATGACTTCCTGCCCTTGCAAGGCCGAATACAGGCATATTGTTATACAAGCATTCGTACTGTTGCTCAGGGACAAGGTAGGTTTCATGGTAAATGCCAACAACGCCGCTCGTTCCCACCTTTTGATTGAAATCTTTCCATGCTGCTAAGTGATGTGCCCCTTTTCGTGCATAGTGTTCTAATTGTTCGAATGATTTCCAGTATTGGATGAGAGTAACTCCTCGCCAGGATAAATGAAAGCTGGTATCCAGAAACCCTAAATCTCGGTTGCGGTACAACTCTTGGATCATTGGATTCATTGCCTTAAAAGCGGGCAACCATTTGTGCACGGCCCATAGTTTGTTGACTCGCATTCCGATAATAAACACAACAAAAGATCCATCTATTTGTGCCGTATACCGACCGGGTATTACTTTGCTCATGTCCTAATCTCCCCTTTACCTACTTTCAAGCAATTGAAGATGGCTTTCATAAAAACTAAAAATATCAGAGGAATTATAAAATTGCGCAGTCAAAAATGCTCCGTAAAACACGGTAAATAGAACCTGAACGGCCATTTCGATGGAGAGGTTATTTCTTAATTGCCCGTTCATTTGGGCCTCACTCATACACCGATGAAATAAATCATACATGTTGGGTGACTGGGCTCCAATCTCCTCATGATCAGGAAATAACAAGAGTATCTCGGCTGTACTCATCTCAGGCATACAAGGATGCATCTTCATTTCTGCTAGAAAAGAGATCAAACTCGGCATTAATCCCGCTCTTTCCTTATACTGCTCTGCCACTTTGCTGAGCAGATGCCTGACGGAGGAGAACCCGATCATACCTTCATTTTCAATCTCGATGATAACTTCGGTTAACCAGACACGCATAAAATAAATAAGCAGATCCTCTTTTCTTTGGAAATATTTGAAAAAGGTTACCCGCGAAACCTCCGCTTTCCGACAAATATCATCGAGCATGACCTCCTTAAACATCTTTTCTTCAATGAGCGATAAAGTAGCTTCGTACAATGCTATTTTGTTTCGAGCTTTTTTTAATTCCCGCAAGGGAATATCCGAAAGAATCACAGAATTTCACCCTTTTATTTAAATTTACTTGTGTATTAAAATTAACATGAGTAAACTTTAATTGTCAAACTAAATATAGGACCGCAATGGAGAGACCGTATTACACTAGTAATAGCGATGAAATTTGGACAAAATGTAAGAACTGTATATACTGTTCTGAGTGACATATTAAGAAAAAATTAAACAACTCATAAGCAATTGGGTTCTTAGCTGTTAAACTGTTTCCTTAATAATGTAAGGAAAGGTAAACTGTCAATAAGAAGCCTTCCTAAGCATGGAATGGAAGAGGGGAGAAACTTAATGTCTAATGCAACGATCTTAATGGTTGATGATGAGAAAGAAATATTGAAGCTGATCGAAATCTATTTGCATAACGAGGGATATAACCTGCTGCAGGCGTCGAATGGGTTAGAGGCGCTTGAACTGCTCAGTAAAAATAAAGTGGATCTTATTATTCTTGATGTTATGATGCCGAAGATGGATGGCTTGGAAGCCTGCATGAAGATTCGAGAGGACCATAATATTCCGATCATTATGTTGTCGGCTAAGACGCAGGATATCGATAAAATCGCTGGTCTTAGCATTGGCGCAGACGAATACGTGTCCAAACCATTTAGTCCGCTTGTACTTGTGGCTCGGATTAAATCCCATTTGCGTCGGTACAATCGGCTTGGGGTTCAGAAAGCGGAGCCTAGCAATGATCAAGAGATAGTAATTGATGATCTTGTCATTAATAATGCGACTCATACGGTTACCGTCGATCAGCAGGAGGTCAAATTAACACCGCGTGAATTCGCCGTGTTAGAGCTGCTTGCGATCAATCGAGGAATTGTCCTCAGTACGGAACGCATTTACGAGACAGCATGGAATGAGCCTTTCATGGAATCGAAGAATACGGTCATGGTTCATATTCGAAAAATTCGCGAGAAGATCGAGAAGGATCCGCAGCATCCGAAGTTTATTAAGACCGTCTGGGGCATCGGTTACAAGATGGAGAACTTATGAGTAATAATGGTAAACGAGGTGTTATTAGCTCTGCGATTGTCAGCCTTGTAGTTGCTTTTATCGGAGTATTTGTTGTGTATTGGTTTGCATCTGAAATTCTCTTTAACTATCAACCATACCGGCGATATCTGACTTGGCTGCATCAGATGGTTGGGGCAGAGCTGCTGATGATTATATTTGCTATGCTGCTGTTTGGAGTCACATTCATATTCATATACTTTTATAGTCGAGACAAGAAGCTGACAGCTGTGATTTCTGGCCGAGCCTTTGCAGTGAACCGCACAGGCAGCTGGTTGTTCCGAACGATACGATGGAAGTTGATATTTGCATTTTTTGCAAGTATTGTAGTGAGCCTCCTAGTATTTATTCTGCTTCACTTTTCTGTTGTCGTTCTTGCTGCAACCCCTATCATTGGGGACTTGCTGCACGGCTTAGTTAGGACAATGGGGAGTTTGCCAGTTATCATTGCGATATACTTCTTGCTTTTTTTGGTCGTATTTTTCCTCATGAGCAATCAGATCATTCGCTATTTGCGAGAAATTACATTCGGTCTCCAGCAGATTGCTAATGGGAATCTTAACTATGAGATCGCAGTGAAATCCTCTGATGAGCTGGGGGAAGTGGCTTATAATATTAATCAGATGGGTCATAAGCTGAGTACGTTAATTGAAGAGGAACGCAAAGCGGAGAAGACGAAGAATGACTTAATTACAGGTGTATCCCATGATCTTCGTACACCTCTTACCTCTATTTTAGGTTTTCTAGAGCTCATTGAGAATGATCGGTATAAGGATGAAGTAGAGCTTCGCTATTACATCGGAATTGCTTATGAGAAGTCGCTTAGTCTGAAAAAATTGATTGACGATCTATTCGAGTTCACCCGTGTAAATAACGGTATGCCGCTGGAGAAGATCGAATTGGATTTGAACGGATTTATTCGCCAGCTATTAGAGGAGTTCGTTCCCAACCTGGAAGCAGCGGGAATGAAAAGTCGTGTGTATTCGGACAATACTTCGCTCAAAATTATGGCGGATGGTGACCGGCTAGTCAGAGCCTTTGAGAATCTCATTATGAATGCGATTCAGTATGGGCAGGAGGGTAGATTTGTCGATGTTCGATTGCGGCAGGAAAACGGATATGCGGTAGCCGAAGTCGTTAATTTTGGCGAACAGATTCCGGAAAAGTATTTACCTTATTTATTTGAACGCTTTTATCGTGGTGATCAATCCAGATCGCAGCAAAATGGCGGGACAGGTCTGGGACTTTCAATTGCAAAGAGTATCGTTGAGCTGCATGACGGAACGATTGCAGTAAAAAGCAGAAGAGGCGAGACGGTGTTCGAAACGCGGTTTCCTCTATACAAATAACGAAAAGCACAATTCCTTGTTTATGAGGAGTTGTGCTTTTTTTTGGTAAACAAATGTTAAGAAATGATAAGTAAATCTTTCTATTCTGGTAAGCATACGTTCACAGGCTGATAAGAGAAGCCCTCTATGATGGATTCATACACATGACAGGGGGACTAATGAAGATGAACAAGATTATAGTTGGGGTATTATTCGGCGGCTGTTCTACTGAGTATGAGGTGTCTTTATCCTCAGCAACCGCTGTTATTGAGCATTTGGATAGAGATAAATATGAGGTCGTTATGATCGGGATAACGAGGGACGGCTGCTGGTATAGATATAACGGAGATATAAAGGCTATTCGCGAGGATCGTTGGAGCGAGCATACAAGTTGTGTTCCGGCTGTTTTGTCTCCAAGTAAAGAAACAAATGGGCTTATTGAGCTTGTTCATACGGAATTCCGTATTACGGCTTTAGATATTGTGTTTCCGGTATTACATGGTAAAAACGGCGAGGATGGCACGATGCAGGGGCTGCTTGAACTGTCGGGTATACCGTTCGTAGGCTGCGATACCTTATCGTCTGCAGTCTGTATGGACAAGGCAGTTGCCAAGCATTTAGTTCAAGCTGCGGGTATCGATGTGCCGTCTTCTATTACCGTCTTAGCTGGTGATTCCATTGCTGAAGCTGTTGCCGCAGCGGACAAGCTTGGTTTTCCGCTATATGTTAAGCCATCAAAATCAGGTTCATCAATCGGTATTACGAAAGCCTATACGAAGCAGGAGCTTATGATCGGCATAGAAGAAGCGTTCTCTCATGATGATAAAATTGTAATCGAGCAGCATGTCGTTGGTTTTGAAGTGGGCTGCGCCATACTTGGCCATTCGTCGCGGCGGCTGGTAGTAGGGGAAATCGATGAAATTGCGCTGACCGGTGAGTTTTTTGACCATGATGAGAAGTATTCATTAGGGACTGCTGCGATTCATCTTCCTGCTCGTGTTGATACAGCAATGGCGAGCCAAGTGAAGGATATGGCTATTCGCATCTATCGAGTGCTAGGCTGCAGTGGTTTAGCAAGGGTGGACTTATTCCACACAAGTGATGGAAGACTTCTATTTAATGAGGTCAACACGATTCCCGGGTTCACGGCACATAGCAGATATCCAAATATGATGAACCATGCAGGGATCCCTTTCCCTGAACTGTTGGATCGTCTGATTGCGTCTGCTTTATTAGAGGTAAGCAGATCATGATGGAACTAACTAGGATGAGCCGACAGTCTAGTCAGGATAACAATGAACGCAGTATTCAGTTGAGCGGAGCGGCCGATGGAAGCTGTGAGTAGACCTAGTTACGGCGGTGTAGACTACTTCAAGCTAATTGCTGCGATACTAGTCATAACCATTCATACGGGTCCATTAACTTCTTATAACACTACTGCTGACTTCATCTTAACTAGCATTGTGGCTCGTATTGCCGTACCTTTTTACTTTATTGCTTCAGGATACTTTTTCTTCAGCAAGTTAACAGGAGTTAAAGGGCAGGATTTGGCGGTATTACGGCGGTTTTCCATTCATATCGGCAAGCTGTATCTCATTGCTATTCTCCTCTATCTGCCGTTGAATGTTTATGCAGGTTATTTTGCAGAGCCCATTCAAGTGAGTTCACTATTGAAGGATTTACTTTTTAACGGCATGTTCTATCATTTATGGTATTTGCCGGCGCTCCTGCTTGGCATGTTCATCGTCTATTGGCTGCATGTCAAGATGTCGGCACGAATTATGTTTGTGTTTGTGGTGACTGTTGTCTTATATGCGATAGCATTGATGGGAGACAGCTACTATGGGCTTACAGAGAAAAGCAGCTTCTTAACTTTTATATATGCTCAGCTGTTCGAGCTGTTCGATTATACGAGGAATGGAATTGGATTTGCACCACTTTACATTGCGCTTGGGGCATGGTCTTCCAGAAAACCCGTTAAACAACAAGCAAGAAACTGGGTAGTAACGGGCTTGATTGCGTCTATGGGGATGCTATTGTTAGAAGGAATTCTTGTGAGTCATGCAGGTTTCCCGCGTCATGACAGCATGTATGTATCTCTGGTTTTTGCTGTGTATTGTCTATTTCAGCTCATGTTAATGCAGCAATGGAGAGCAAACCCTTTTATAAGGGAATTAAGCACCTGGATCTACATTTTGCATCCGATTGCCATCGTATTAGTGCGAGGAGGCGCAAAGCTTACTGGGCTGACAGAAGTATTTGTTAAGAATAGTCTTGTTCATTTCATAGCGGTAACGGTGTTGTCTGTTCTAATGGCGGCAGTGCTTGCTGTCATTATTCGGGTAAGAAAACCAAAGCAACCAACGAAGCATAGAGCATGGGCAGAAATTAATCTCGATCATTTGGAGCATAATCTCCAAGAATTAAGCAGAGTTATTCCAACAGGTACCCGGATTATGGCAGTTGTCAAAGCGGATGCATATGGTCATGGCAGCATTCGTATTTCCAAAAGACTGAATCAAGCGGGTGTACGCTCCTTCGCAGTAGCAGAGATCGATGAAGGAATTGCCTTGCGTAAAAAAGGGATCAAAGGAGAAATCGTTATTTTAGGCTACACGCCATTAAACAGACTTAAAGAGTTGCGCCGCTATCGTCTTACTCAGACGGTCATTAATGCGGAGGATGCAGAGCGGCTTCAGTCATTTGGGAAGAAAATAAAGGTTCAGATTAAAATCAATACCGGCATGAATCGGTTGGGTGAATGGTATGACAATTACAACCGAATACTGTCGATGTACCAGCATACTAATTTGCAAGTCAATGGGACTTTCAGTCATTTAACGTCGGCTGAGAGTCAGCAGAAGGATGATGTGGATTTCACAAGGCTTCAGTTAGAAAGATTTGATAAGGCGGTCATTCAGGTAGCAGCCAGTGGCTATCATCCAGGAACACCGCATATCCAGAGCAGCTACGGTATTCTGAATTACCCCGAATTAAGTTATGGAATGGTAAGGCCGGGTATCGCACTTTATGGCATGCTGAGCAATGAGAATGATCGAGTTTATTCGTCTGTTGAACTTCGTCCGGTTATGTCCCTGTGCGCGACAGTTACATTGGTGAAGAACGTTCAAGCAGGCGAACCTGTTGGATATAATGGCAGCTATTCTCCTTCTCTGGATAGTACAATCGCAACAGTCTCGATTGGTTATGCAGACGGAATACCAAGGGAGTTTTCTCAACAAGGCGGTTCTGTACTTATACGCGGTAAACGGGCTTTGATAGTCGGCAAGATCTGTATGGATCAGATGATGGTGGATGTGACGGACATAGACGAGGTCTGCCAAGGTGACACAGCTACACTGATTGGACAAGATGGTGAAGAGCAGATTACAGCCGGGGAGATCGCGAAGCGGGTAGGAACCATAACGAATGAAGTGGTAAGTGCACTCAGTAGCAGAGTGAACAAAGTATATATTTACCGTTAGCGAATAGGGTACAATGGATGTTGGAAACTCTTTTTCGAAAGAGGAGGGTGAGCAATAATGATCATCAATGATCAAAGACCGTGGCCAGCGCCGACTAAATCCTGGATCATGAAACAAAGCTGGCGTGATTTATTATTTGTACACTATCCTGTTAAGCATGAGACACTTAGACCACATATTCCTATGGAGCTGGAGATTGATACGTATGATGATTATGCATGGATCAGCATTGTACCTTTCTTGATGAGTGGAATCCGCTTTAGAGGAACCCCCGCAATTCCGGTCATTTCACAATTTCCAGAGCTTAATGTAAGAACCTATGTGAAATCCGGGGACAAGCCAGGGGTGTATTTTTTTAGTTTGGATGCGATGAGCGCACTTGCTGTTTTCTTTGGGAATACTTTTTTTCACTTACCCTATGTCTATTCCAAAATGAGTATGGATCGTCAAGCAGATCAACGTTTCGTCTATGAAAGTATTCGATCTGGAGGAATTCATAAGTTTAAGGGGAGCTATAGACCTGTATCGAAGGTATATCAAGCAATCGAGGGCAGCTTGGATTATTGGTTAGTTGAACGATATTGTTTATATAGTAAAGGAAATAACCAGTTATATCTGTCTGAAATCAATCATGAACCATGGCAATTGCAAAATGTTGAGTATGAAATAATTGAAAATTCGGTGGTTCATTTGCCTGAGATAAATATAGGAGCCCCCTATTGTGCTCACTATTGCAAAAGAATCGATGTACATGTATGGCCCTTGGAGCCTGTTGCTAGTAGAGGATAGCTTGCTAACAGACAGCAGTGTGAAAAAGCTTAATGAAGAGGAGAGGGACTATTAGTTCCTCTCTTCTTCATTAGAATGAATGGAGGCTGGACATGAAGGTCAAACGAATCGTTTCTAATATCGGCACACAGGATATTGCCGCAGCAAAACGCTTTTACCAGGATGGACTTGGTCTCGATTTATTAATGGATCATGGTTGGATTACAACTTACGGCTCGAGCGAGCAGATGGGCATACAAATTAGTTTCGCAACAGAGGGAGGCTCAAATACGCCTATGCCTGACTTATCGATTGAAGTCGATGATATTGATGTTGCATTTGAACGCATGAAGGGATTCCCGATAGAATATGGTCCGGTTAATGAACCTTGGGGTGTACGACGCTTCTATGTTCGCGACCCATTCGGCAAGCTCATCAATATTCTTGCTCATCTGTAATACTTATAACCACATGCAGATGGGGTGTGACAAACGTTTGATATCACTCCTCGATTCCATTGGAGTAACTTACTTACGTGGACATCATTCTAGTTCGTGTTACTTGTACTACCTTAGTTTTTAGTTCTCCGATTTCGTTCATCAATGAGTACAAATTATGTGAATACTGACGCTTAAGTTCTATGTCTTTCAAAGAGACTAGATTGATTTCTACAGTCAACAAAGCAGATTGAGCGGCTGCTTCGAATAATATGGCTCCTATACCGAGATCGGAGATTACATTTTTGTTGGACGATTCTGCTATGCTATGTGTACAGACCAATCCAGCTTTGCAAATCTCAATAAGACGAAGAGGTACATCGATAGCATGGATTGCAGCTTCATGAAGGGAGTTCTTGCGTATCGACTGTTCTTCCTCTGTGTTCTTTGGTAGCTTTAATGCCTCCATATACTTGTT
This sequence comes from Pristimantibacillus sp., assembly GCA_048976605.1. Taxonomy (GTDB): domain Bacteria; phylum Bacillota; class Bacilli; order Paenibacillales; family Paenibacillaceae; genus Pristimantibacillus. Next base: position 11,951 of record JBHGUX010000072.1, read on the forward strand.
GAATGAAGCAATATCATCATGAAGCAGAACTTCGCATGTTGCGGATAAAGTATTCATCTGCTCAATAACATCCGTGATTTGTGGCTGAATATGGGCGAATTTCGCACCTTGTGATAAGTTTCCAACCATCGAAGTCATAGCTGCTCCAAGTGCTGCGACAAGAGCAGCAACACTTCCTCCGCCAGGAGTTGGGCTAGAGCTTGCAGCTTGTTGTACAAATTCACGCATGGAGTGATCCCATGATATCGTACTCATTAATGTTGAACCTCCCTCAACTGAATATCTATTGCTTTGATAAGGTTCTCGTATAGAATAGCAGTCGTTAACGTTCCAACCCCGCCTGGTACAGGAGATATAGCAGCAACATATAGACTTACATCTGCTGCTGCATCGCCCGTGATTTTCCCATTCTCAATCTCATTTATTCCAGCATCAATGATGATCAGGTTCGAGTGAACCATATCGCGATTAATTATATCAGGGCGTCCTACTGCAACAAACGCTATTTCAGCATGATTTAGGTGCGAGGTTACATCTGGGGTATGGGAATGACATACCGTAACGGTAGCATTCTCCCTTTGAAGCATATGAAAGAGTGGTAGTCCAACGGTTTGACCTCTACCCACCAAAGTGACATTTTTTCCTTTAAGTGTATAACCATAATGCTTGAGCAGCTTAATACAAGCTTGTGGGGTTGCTGGGTATAGGCCCGTATCTCCTGTGACAGTAGCCAATTTGTTGGCGGGAGTTACTCCATCGATGTCCTTCATAGGTGAGATTGCCGTTTCAATTCGACTTGCTGATAGGTGCTTAGGCAAAGGGAGTTCTAACATAATGCCATGAACGGAGGGGTCATTATTAAGTTGAGCAACCAATTGAAGTAGTGCGATTCCGGTTACATCTTCGTGGAAGGAATGGAGCTGAAAATTCACTCCCAGCTTCTCAGCAATCTGTTTTTTTGCCTTTGCATAATAGGACGAGGCAGGATCTCCTTCAACTAATATTGTGGCTATACGAGGTTGAATGCCTTTACTCTGCATATCTTCTACTCTTGTACGGATCATTTCGTATACCTGATCTGCTGCTTCTTTCGCTTTCATGATAATGGTCATTGGGATAACCTCCTTCAACATGTTTGCAGTAAGCTGCATAAACGAAAAAAAGCACCTACGATGGCTCATCAAAAACGAGTCAACGAAAGATACTTTCCCCCAGGCGAACGGTACGTTCAACTATATGCTTCCTCGTGGTTAATTCCACTTTTTTCGCCAGTCACATACAGCACTATTTGCTTTATTCTATCAAAAAGAGAATCGGAATAAAACCCTATGTTTTTGTATCTTATCGCACACCATTGCATATGAACTCTCTGCTGCTGTTGCGGGAGATAAAGTAATTTGGAATTGTAGTTTACTTACAAGGAATCGATTTCGCTAAATAGCGAACAGGATTTCCTTGTTTCGAGCCGAATGGAGGTACTTTTGCGCAATAGCGAAGTGAATTTCCTAAGTGGCGAAGCTTGATTCGCCACTTAGGAAAATTAGTACATTGAATGCTCCGAATTCACTCAACGCTGGGTAAATAGAGTAACTGATTTCTCTAAATAGCGAAATGATTACCGATGGGGCGTAGAACAATGCGGGAAAAGTATCCTAGAGAGGAAGGCTATAAGGTTAACAGGGTTGGATTCTGTTGTGCAGTAGGCAAGGTGTGCGGAGATATAGTGACTTACAAGGAATCGATTTCGCTAAATAGCGAATAGGGTTTCCTTGTTTCGAGCCGAATGGAGGTATTTTTGCGCAATAGCGAAGTGATTTTCTTTAGTGGTGAAGCTTGATTCGCCACTAAAGAAAAGAAGTACATAGAACGCTCCGAAGTTACTCAACGCTGGTTAAATAGAGTAACTGATTTCTCTAAATAGCGAAATGATTACCGATGGGGCGTTGAACAATGCGGGGAAAGTATTCTAGTGAGGAAGGTTATAAGGTTAACAGGGTTGGATTCTGTTGTGCAGTAGGCAAGGTGTGCGGAGATATAGTGACTTACAAGGAATCGATTTCGCTAAATAGCGAATAGGATTTCCTTGTTTCGAGCCGAATGGAGGTACTTTTGCGTAATAGCGAAGTGAATTTCCTAAGTGGCGAAGCTTGATTCGCCACTAAGGAAAAGAAGTACATAGAACGCTCCGAAGTCACTCAACGCTGGTTAAATAGAGTAACTAGCTTCACTAAATAACGAAATCATTACCGATGGAACGTCGAGCAGTGCTTTGCAAAACGCACCACCCCGAAACGCGACTCCCGACGTGCGTTGCACGGTCGTATGTTGGCTATCAAACTCATACCAATGAACCAAGCAATTTCACACATGCTAAGAAACTGCAGGAAAGTAGAAGTCTAATACCATGTCAAGGTCAAGCAATCGAATAAGTATTCTTATTCAAAAAGCACAGATCGCCTATGAAATCTAAGCGATCTGTGCTTTTTAATTACTTCTGCGCAGCCTGAGTTTCCTGTTCCCGCAGTTCTATTCTCCGGATTTTGCCGGAGGAGGTTTTCGGTAGATCCTGAATAAATTCTATTTTACGTGGATACTTATAAGGGGCTGTCCACTCTTTGACATGTGACTGCAGTTCTTTAATAAGCTCCGGAGTACCGGCAGAGTCATCCTTCAATACGATAAAGGCTTTAACAATATGACCTCGAATTTCATCAGGACTTGCTACGACAGCACATTCTTTGACAGAAGGGTGCTTCATGAGGGCGTCTTCGACTTCAAAGGGACCGATCGTATAGCCTGAGCTGATGATAATATCATCTCCCCGGCCCTCGAACCAGAAATAGCCATCCTCATCCTTGCGTGCTCGGTCGCCAGTTAAGAAATAATTCCCGTGAGAGTTATTTTCTTTCCGCCCCGGGTCCTTATAATAGGTCTTGAACAAGGCTGGCATGCTCAAATGTACGGCAATGTCTCCGACGACTCCTGCAGGAAGCGGATTGCCTTCTTCATCGATGACCTCTACAATGCCCGGTGCAATTGACTTGCCCATGGACCCAGGCCGACTTGCTGTATCTTTGAAAGTTCCAATGATTAATGTACTTTCTGTCTGTCCATAGCCGTCACGGATTGTGATATTGAAATGACGTTGGAAGGTGTCGATGACCTCCATATTTAATGGCTCGCCAGCGGATACGGCACAGCGAAGGCCGGACAAATCATAGTTGTCCAATCCTTCCGTCTTGGCTATTAAGCGATATTCCGTAGGCGTGCAGCATAATACTTGAATGCCATGATCCTGCAGCAGCTGCAAATATTGGTCTGGCTTGAATGAACCGTTGTAGACAAAACCTGTTGCCCCGTTTCCAAGTACGGTCAAGAACGGACTCCAAATCCATTTTTGCCAGCCTGGGGCAGCAGTTGCCCATACCGTATCTGATGCGCGAATATCCAGCCATAAGGACGACACTATTCGTAAATGAGCATAACCCCAACCATGACTATGAACGACTGCCTTTGGGTTGCCGGTTGTTCCAGAGGTATAGGCTAGAATAGCGATATCATCTCTGTGACTGGCTACAGCTGTGAAGGTACTAGGTTGATCCGCCATGATTTGCTCTAGGTTAACCCAGGCAGAGCCATTCTCGCCATTCCCTGATACGGAAAGTCGATAGTCTAAAGCGGGCAATTCTTCTGTAATTTTATCCACTTCAGGGATACCGTCGGACCATGTAATAACAGCTCTTGCTTCGGAATGTCGAAGACGGTAGGATAAGTCCTTTGCCCGAAGCATTTCGGAGGAAGGAATGACTGCAAGTCCTAGCTTCAGACAAGCTAGATAGATGACATAGGCGATGATACTGCGCGGAACCATGACGAGAACGCGATCTCCTTGGTGAAGACCTAGTTCAGATAATCCTCCTGCGAGTTGGTTAGCCTGCTTGCGCAGCTCTCCATAGGTAATTTCCGTGCAATCCCCATGATCATTTAACCATTTAAGTGCAACCTTATGGGAAGGATGCTGTTCCATTTCTGAAGTAAGATTATAGTACTCCGGTGCGATCCATTGCTGACTGTCCAAGATGAACATCTCCTATATCATTGTGATAGTTATTATCTTATTATAGACGCACTCTTAATACCAGATGCAAATGATGCGAAATGAGTGAGAGAATATTTTGTGTCTGCGCTTTCCATATCTATTGTTGAAAGCGCTCCTAAAAACGATTTTTAATGCTATTATGGATGGGGGATGAAATGCTTTCACACCGTCAGCGTAAAAGGAGTCTCAACTATGAACCTGCCTTTAGCACAATCAAAGCAACAATCCGTAAGTATGAAGAAGTTATGGTCTTTCTTTCTACCATTAGGTATTTCGGCAAGTTTAGTTACGATTTCACATGTTATTATTAACAGTACACTTAGCCGGGGGGCTGACCCAGAACGTATCATTGCCAGCTATGCGATTGCGATGAGTCTACTGGCTATTACGGAACGGCCAGCTGTGCTGCTGCGACAAACCTGTTCCACGCTCGTTCGGGATAAACAATCTTTTAGATCAACGCTTACAGTTGCACAGCTTGTATTTGCCAGTATTATGTTGATGGGCTTTATCATTAGTTATACTCCGCTTGGTCAAGTTATCTTTCAGGGTGTTTACGGAGTTGATAAAAACAATGTTCAAGATGTGGTTCAAGTCTATCAGGTGCTGATGTTCGTAAGCTTGTTTTCCGGAATACGTTGTCTTTACCAAGGCGTCATTATTTATAATCTACGCACGAAATGGTTAACCATTGGCATGGCGATTAGGTTGGCAGGTATGTACGCTCTTTCTCTTTATTTTATACATACAGGTGTTAACAGCGGGGTTGTTGGAGCGGTAATCTTCTTGTTCGGAATGATTATTGAAGCCGCAGTCAGCTTCTCAGAGGGACGTTTATTAGTTCGGAAAATGCCAGAAAAGCTGGATAATCATACCGTACAAAATAAGCGGCATGTATTCTCTTTTTATCGGCCATTGCTGTTCTCCTCATTTATCTCGGTATGGATCGGTCCAGCTATTAATGCCATGCTAGGGAAGACATGGGATGCACAGCTGGCTATCTCTTCTTTTGCTATTGGTGCTAGTCTAGTCATGCTGCTTAGCAGCTTTTTCAGTTATTTTCATCAAATCGTAATTAATTTCTATCGTATTGATCCACAAGCGGTCCGCAAATTTATTCTCATGCTTGGTTTCGTTCCTGCTCTGCTCATGGGATTAATCGCCTTCACACCTGCAGGTGTTTTTTTCCTAGAGCATGTCATTGGCGTACATGGGCGACTGCAGACGGAGAGCATCCGAGTCATGCAAGCATTCGTGTTATTCTCGCTTGTTATGCCTTGGCTTGATGTGATGAATGGACTTGTGCTCGTACGGGGGCAAACGAAACTTATTTTAGGCTCGCAAATTGCTAATTTCAGCTGTACCTTTATTACCCTATTTGTTTGTATCCATTTGTCGCCTGAATGGAATGGGACAATTGGTGCTTGGGCACAATCGATTGGGATGACTGCGGAGCTAATCTTTGTGGCAATGGCGCTGAGGTTTATTAAACCGTCGGATCAACTTCCTTCAAGGAAATAATAACGGTAGACGGGTCGATTAATGATGATATAATTTAGCAAAGTTACTGTTGATTTGGAAAGGAGAAAGAAAACTTGGAGCAGAAACAATGTGGTTGCACAGTCAGCAGAGAGCAAGGGAAATCCAAGATTGAGGGAGACGCGCTGCCAACGATCGAATCTAGTACGGTTCAGTCTGATTTGAATTTGGACAAGCTGATCACTCTTCCAGGCGGCACATTCCTAATGGGAACCGATTCTGCAGATGGTTTTCCAGCAGATGGAGAAGGGCCTATACGTCAGGTAACGGTTGCGCCGTTTCGCATTTCGCCGCACACCGTTACTAATGAGGAATTCAAGGCATTCGTTCAAGCAACAGGTTATGTAACCGAAGCGGAAAGATTTGGTTGGTCGTTCGTATTTCATTTGATGGTTTCGGAGGAAACGAAGCAAAGCGTTCAGAATGTTCCGCATGGGGTTCCTTGGTGGTATGCGGTTGAAGGAGCCTATTGGGAAAGACCGGAAGGTCCAGATTCTAACGTAGAGGTCCGCATGAACCATCCCGTTGTTCATATTTCCTGGCAGGATGCCGAGGCATTTTGCCGCTGGTCTGGGACAAGACTGCCTACTGAAGCAGAATGGGAATACGCCGCGCGAGGGGGTCTTTCAAGAAAGACATACCCGTGGGGAGATTTGCTCAAAGTAGACGGCAAGCATATGTGCAATATATGGCAGGGCAAGTTCCCAATCAAGAACAATGCAAGCGATGGATATATCGATACTGCACCGGTAGATGCGTACGAGGCAAACGGTTACGGTCTCTACAATATGTCCGGAAATGTATGGGAATGGTGTGCGGATTGGTTCAGCCCCGGCTACCACAAGCTAACAGACTCCGTTAATCCGAGGTTCGACAAGCCAACTGGAAAAAGATCGATGAGAGGCGGATCCTATTTATGCCATCGCTCTTATTGCAATCGCTATCGATTGGCAGCGAGGAGCTCGAATACACCGGATAGCTCAACAGGCAATTGTGGTTTTCGTGTAGCTGCGGATATAGAATAGAATCCCGATACGCAAAACGAGCCTTAGAATTCAATTTTAGAGGCTCGTTTATTTATTATATTGAAGATTTGCGAATTTTAATTTGAATGCCCCGAATCTTTTATATTGCGAAACTTTCGTGGCGACATACCAAAACTTTTCTTATATAACTTGGAAAAGTGGAATTCGTCATAGAAGTTAAGGTTAGCTGCAATTTCTTTGACAGATAAGTTGGTAGTCTCAAGAGATACTTTTGCTGACTCTAGCTTTAGTTTTAACATATAGTTACTTGGCGATAGCCCGGTTGTGGAACGAAAACGAGTGAAAAATGATGTGCGAGACAAACCGCTAAGCTGTATGAGCTCCTCGATCCGAATCTGTTTATCTATATTCCTATGGATATAGATAAGAATCTTGTTTATCTCCGTATGACGAGAGTTAACTCCAATTGTTTGTTCACGGGCAAAGAGAAGACATACTTCTTGTAACTTGATGTTGGCTGAAAATTCGTATCCAAGTGGTTGGGAAATAAGGAGGTCAATCAATTGCTCGCATAGTTGAAGGGCTTCAGTCATTTTACCTGTAGAAACAACTTTGCAGATAGGAAGTTGAAGATAGTTGGGCATCTCGAGACTGTTAAAATCAAGAAAATAGAACTTCCAATCCTCATTTTTACATTTATAGTTAGTTGAAATGGCATTTTGAACGAAAAAAAAGGTACCTGCGTTTAGTTCATATGTGTCATTTAATAGAGTTAAGGTTCCGTTTCCTTCATAAGTAATAAATAAGCCTGGTGAATCAAATCCCTTTCTACTACTAATTTGATAGGTGTTATTTGCCATAACTTTCCAGATAGATTTAAATGGAGAAAGTGAAACCTCATTCTTTTCTAAACGATAAGGGATGTTCATATAAGACATTTTGATCACCTCGAAATAGTTCTATTATACATTGTTATGTCTATAATGGGCTTATAACTTGTATATGGTAGTACGATTATACAGTAACTCATATGAATATCCATGGATGATTACGATCATATTCTCTATACTTAGACTATAAGTTGGTAAGAATTACTTACTCAAAATATGGCTAAAGAGGGTGTATCTACAATGATGGTGAAGGTAGGTAGTCGTGAATTAGAAATGGATGGTCCACACTTAACACAACTTAAAGATTCAAATGATATTTTGCATGATGTAAGCGCACTTCGCGAACGAATGGAGGAAGACGGATACTTATTGATCCGTGGATTTCATGATCGTGATAAGGTAATGGATGCACGCAAAAGTATTTTGGAAAAAATGGACAGGATGGGCAAGTTAGATCGTGACACACAACTCGAGGAAGGCATTATGAGTGATGGCAGCAGATCTATTTTCATGGGTGGTACGAATGAGGACTTACCTTATCTGCTGAATGTATTAAATGGAGATCACGTTATGCAATTTTTCGATAATCTTCTTGGTGAACAGTCGCTTACTTATCATTACAAATGGCTCCGAGCAGTTGGTAAAGGAGATTTCACAGGAGCGCACTATGATATTGTCTATATGGGCAGAGGTACGCAAAACGTATACACCGTTTGGTCAACACTAGGAGATGTGGGCTATGAAATGGGTGGATTAGCCATTTGCCTTGGATCTCATAGATTTGAAAAGTTAAAACAAACCTATGGAAAAAAGGATTCGGATAGGGATGGTATCGGACACTATACGGATGATCCGCTTGTCATTACGGAGAAATTTGGCGGCAAGTGGGCAACAACGGAATTTCAAGCAGGAGATGTTCTCATTTTTGGTATGTTCTTGCTTCATTGCTCACTTGAGAATACGACAAACCAATATCGGATCAGTGTGGACGCAAGATACCAGTCAGTGAATGAGAAGGTAGATGAAAGATGGAGCAGCAGTAAGCCGAGAGGGCATTTTAAGTAGGGGGAATAGGCTTGAACATTAGGTTAATCAAGTCATTGTGGGGGATGGAAGAGTATTCCTACAGAGAGGGGTTAGCAAAAATAGCTGCGCTGGATTTTCGGGTGTTGAAGCACCTGTTCCCCTTATTGAACATCGAAAAGAGTTTGCTCTCCTATTACAGGAATACAATCTCGATTATATCGCACTTATCAGTACATCGGGGAATCATGAGGAATCATTCACCGGGTTATATGCATACCCTTCCATGTATCTTTCCTTGGAAATGGTATAAGGTATAGGTAATATCTAGAAATTAGTGAGATAAAGAGACCCAGAAGGAAGGGGAAATATGCATTCAAATGTAGTAAAAGCTAGTTTATTTCTGTTGACTATCGTCATTCTATTCATGATTTATCCTATAGGGGCATATGCAAACGGAGGCCCTTTATATTACCCTGCAAGCGGGTACGGCTTATTGCAGCTAGACGAACAATCGAACATAAGCTTGGTACGAGAGAAGGTAAGCTATACACTCAAGGGCGATACATCAAGCTATCAATCGGCAGAAGTGTCCGTTCAATATGAACTGAAAAGCGGGAATGACTTCAACGTAACGACGGATGTCTTGTTCATCACTTCCCCTACGGAGAAGTTATCAGTGATAGAAGGGAATCATAATCTTGAGACTTCCTTGGTGCCTAATTCCAAGCCTGTCAATTGGCATGCTCCAATGAAATACACCGTTGCTGATCCGGTAAGTGGAGAGAGCTTGCAGTTATCCTCTCAGGCTAATAATGAGGCTGTGGGCAATCGTTTTTCGTTATCTTTTGAACCCAATGAAACCAAACATATCCTCATTCAATACATAGAGACCGGAGGGATGTATGACAAAGGTGTCATTAATACGATATTCTCTCATTTATATTATTTAACACCCGCTAAGTTCTGGGACGGAGAGCCACAAGTAGAGCTCGAGGTGAAATTGTCTGCACCAAATGCGAGGATTCACTCTAATCTGCCGCTAGAGCAGATCGACTCTACTACATACAGAACCGAATTTAACGAATTGCCAGAAGAGGAATGGTACTTCTCTTACACGTATCCGAAGAGGCTTATCTTTCCAACAAACATAGAAAAGGAACATAATCTCTTAACTTTGTCTACGGCTTTGGTTGCTAGTGCCATTGCAGCAGGACTAGCTCTTCTATTTAGAAAAAGAGTTATTTTCATATCTAGCTCAATCATCATTATGATATTTACCGTTTATTATATCTCGAAGATGGGCGGATACCCGTTTGATGCTATTTTCGTCGGATTCACAGATACAGCAGTATGCGTGGTTCTTCTCCTATGTAATATTTTAATTTGGAAAAGAATCGGCATTAAACAAAAGAAACAGCCGAAGTAATGGCGTGCCCCTTATAGAATAAGACATGAGAAGCATGACCCTAACCTAAGGATCATGCTTCTTTTTTTCTCAACTATGGTTATCCGAGTTCCAGTACGATCATCTGATGATTATCCAAATAAGGAACCGTGTATTCGATTGCACCATCCTCACTAGCTGTGTAGATCAGCTCCTCCTGTGAGGGGGCAAGATAAACTCGCTTAACCCGTTCGGAGGATGGGAGTCGAAGACAAACGGAAATGTTGTGCAGCGGCACAATGTCCTCGATAACCTCGACGCGCCCCTTCATTACGGGTGTTACATACAGCAGATGGTTAATATAGCGGTTCTCTGCCTTCTGGTACTGTAAAGTTGTAATGCCTCTTGCCGGCAAATTGCTGAGCATAGTGGGCAACGGCAGCAGTTGGGAGAGAGCATGCAGTACCATTTCCTTCAGAATAAGATGTCCGTTGTCTGCGTAGTCTTCGAATACATTCCATGCGATGTAGATGCCGTTCTTGCTTTCGACCATGCCTGGTCCGTCAGCCTCTCCACTGCTGGGTGTATGCAGATGTGAACAGAAGTTGAATACATCACGGTTGAAATACGGATTTTCTCTGTGCCCAAGTGAATGCCCTCCGGTCAATTCGACAACCTGACCTGTTCCATACATCACATAAGAGGCGGGTAATAATGGACCGAAGGAGGAATGAGGGCGGAAATAAGCAGGACGATACTGATTCTCTCCCCTCCACTCTATGCCGAGCTCAAGCGCAAAGGCATCACCGTCGACGTTCAAGCCTGAGCGTCCCGTTGCGAGTACTTTGCCCCCTTCTGCGATAAATTCGGTTATGGTTTTTGCTAATTCCGGCCATATCCTTATGTCGTCAGGTAGAATCAGAACTTTGTAGCGGCTAAAATCAGCCTCCATATCAACTATGTCGAATAAATAATGTCCTTCGCTCAAGATGCGAACAACACCAGCATCAGTTAGATTGGTGCGGTTTGCTGCATTTTGGGCTTTCGGGCAAGCCTCTCGGGCAGCCTCCAGCGACAGGACAGCAATGTCCGCGATGGCTATCGATCCACTGCACCATGGCTCTTTGGCCTCCACTTCGGCGTAGGCAGTGCCAATTAGAGTATAAGTGGCTTCGTCCATCAAGCCTGCTGGATGAAGCTGATCACCAATTGAGCATTTGGCACCATGAGCGAGACTGAGCGCAGTCTCAAACCGCAGTGCGTTCGGATGCTTGTATCCGCCAAATTCGCCCCAGGAGGTATGGAATTTGCCTGTCATCCCTAGAAACTCCATGCCTAACGTCTGGGTGTAACGCGCTGACAATGGAAAGTGATCGTATCCCCAGCCTCCGGTTGGTAATGATTCCAGCTCAAGATGGCTGTTGACCTGAGCAAGATCACGCCGACCCTGCCGCTGATGTCCGCTATTATGGAAGACAGGAAGACCTGGCTTTACGGCATCAATCGTTTCACGGACTCGGCGAGTGTAGTTCAAATAGGTCCGTTCACCCAAGGCAATAACAGCAGCCTCATCACGTGGATCTTGATTTGCCGCCCGCAGTGATGCGACACAATATTGGCACTGACACTTGCGGATGCCTACGATATCGAGGAAGATGCCATCCGCATCATAACGGGAGACAACCTCATGAATTTGAGCCAATAACAGATCTAGATAAGGCGTATTGAAGCAAAATTCGTGATAGCCTGGCGTCATGAAATCCTTCACCCAGCGTGTTCGATCCTCTGCATCCCGAATTAGCCATTCGGGATGGCGCCTCGCCAGTTTTTCGTCCAGACCAGCCGATAAATAAACGGGTGTGTTCACGCCGATTTCATGAGCAGCATCGATCATCTCGCCAAGCAGGTCAAATGAGAGATGCGGATGCATTTCGTTGGCTTCGCTGGGATGGTAAGCCCAGCCGTGATGACATTTGGAGAAGATGGTGATGGAATCAATATGACCTGTCCGAAGCATGGACTGAAACTGGGCTTTAGAGAATTCACTGCCAATGCCTGGAATAGCTTCAGAAGTATGAAAGTCGAGGTGAACCTGTCGAAAACGCATCGATACACAGCTCCTTAAGTAGTGAAGTTAAAAGCGGATTACTAGACAATATATCTCTTTTTGGATAGAGCAACCAGTGATAGAATAGACTTGAAGTAGCACAAAACCGACTTTATGACAGGAGTGGAACACTGTGCTGTGCCTGGAATTTGCCATTCCGCCGCTGCCGCAATTCGTGACGGTCGGACATGCTGTTTGGTCACCGGGAGACCAGCATTTCGCCCGCACCTTCGGTGTATATGATCTGCTGCTGGTGAAGCGGGGAATGCTTTATATGACAGAACAAAATACCGAATATGCAATCGGATCGGGACAGCTGCTAGTACTGGAGGCGGGACTGCCGCATGAGGGACATCGTTCTTGTGAAGAGGATACTGAAATTTATTGGGTTCATTTCGTACATGCAAGGCCTCCAGCGCGGATCGAGCGTGAGGACATCCCTTGGTCTTCTTTGCTGTCCAAGGGCACGGTTAATGATCTAGAGCCTTCTTCACAACAGCGTTTGTATCTGCCGAAATTCGCTGCTGTAGATCTGCTGACGCTGGAGCCGATCATGCGCGGCATGAATGAAATTCATAATCGGCTGAATGGAGAAAATGCGATTCGGCTCCATCTCTTGCTGGCTGAGCTGCTCGCGGCGCTTCAGGCGGAGTGTGCCCGTACTTCTGAACCAGAGCCTTCGGTTCGTCTAGCACGGGCACGGGCAGCCGCAGCATATTTGGACAGCCAGTGGAGGCAGCCTTTCGATCTGGCAGCGCTGGAGGAGGCACTTCATTTTCAGTCGAATTATATTGCAAGATGCATGAAGATGCATATCGGCAAATCGCCGCTGCAATACGTGCTGCACCTGCGTCTGGAAGAAGCTAAAAAATTGCTTAGCGGCACGGTGCTAGGTATTCCAGAGATTGCTGAAAGAGTAGGGATCCAAGATCCCAATTATTTGACGCGGCTTTTTACAGCTAAACTAGGTGTAACACCTGGGGCATACCGGCGACGGCTTAGGCAGAGAGATGAAGGAGCAGCTGTGAAGAGTCGAGAGGATGAAGGAGAATCATAGAAGTGAAATCAGGACTCTTGTGCACGATAATCGGAAGGGGTGCAGCCGAATACTTTGCGGAATTGTCTAGCGTAATAGTTCTGATCGCGAAAACCGCTCTCCATAGACACCTGAGAGATAGTGAGATCTGGATTGCGAAGCAGTGTACAGGAGAAGTCCAGCCGCTTGCGTATGACATAATCCATGGGTGTGGTCAGGTAGTTGCGGGTGAAGATACGCTGAAATTGGCGAGCAGACAAATAGGCTTTATCCGCCATAGATTGCAGGGTAATGGGCTGTAGAAAATGTTCTTCGATGAACGTGATCGCCTCTCCGATTCGAAGCGCTTTGTTCACTGCCTGACCGTTGCTGCTCTGATAGTAACGGGAAAGCTTGCCTGCCAGAGCTGTAAAATAAGTACGGATCAGGAAGGGCTTTTTACGACATGGCTCTTATTTTGTAAGAGGAGGGGTATCTCCGGATGATTTTGTCATATGGGGCGATTATTTTTTTCTGGAAGCCCTCATGCGGCTAAACAATCGGATACCTGGTTTCTGGTATGTAAGAGAACAGTTTTCTTATATGAAAAGAGTTCAGGTTGTAGAGGAATCCTCTACAACCTGAACACATCAGAGCATTTGTTTTAAAAAGTTGGCGAGTAAAATTAGCGACCAGTACGGTTGCCGCCAGTACGGTTGCCTCCTGTACGATTACCTCCAGTGCGGTTACCTCTTGAACCGCCACTGCGATTACCTTTTGATCCTGGCATTAAATCTCCTCCTTAAGTTTGAATCTATACATACTATTCATTGAATCTATCAGTGTGAAGCCACAAGCCTATTCTGATAGAAATGGGTTAGAGTAAGAGATTAAGAGAGGGCATTAATAATGGGTCCTAATTAAACAGAAAGGAACCGTATCAGCTCAGATACGGTTCCCTTTTTGTTGTTTAATTCGCGAACCACCAGTAAATAGGGATGAATAATAGCGAAGTAATGATGCCGGCAGCCCCCATTGCAAAGCCGCTCAGACTTCCTTGAGTCTCTGAATCTTTAATCAGCCTTGCTGTACCAATTCCATGTGCAGCTGTACCAATAGAGATGCCAATTGAAAGATCATCCTTCAACCCGACCAGCTTCAGCAGCTTTACACCGAACATGCTTCCGAATAGTCCAGTAAGTACCGTCAAAACAGCTGTAAGCTCGGGCAAACCTCCTAATTGACGCGATATTTCGATTGCGATCGGAGAACTAACCGATTTGGGCAGCATACTAAGCATGATCTCTCGGCTGCCTCCGAGAAACGCTACAAGTGCGGCAGCAGTAGCTATACTTGCAATGGAACCAACGATAACGGAGACAAGAATACCTGTAATATGTTTCTTGATTAATGCAGCATTTTTGTATAATGGTACTCCGAGAGCGACCGTTGCAGGACCCAGCAATAGGGTAAGGATGTCTGCACCCTTCTGATAGGCTTCATAAGGGATATGGAAGCTGAGTAAAATAACAATGATGAAGCCCGAGCAAGTAAATAATGGATGCAACCAGCGCCAACGCTGATGAATATATTGTGCGCCTGTATAGGCCATTATGCTCAGAGCAATACCAAATATGGGGTGATTAATCCATGTAGACATGTTCATTCTGATTCACCTCATGTGGTCGTTGCTTTCTCTGAAGTTTAGATGTAAAGAATCCTGTTACAAGAAGGGTAGCGACGGAGCTGCCGACTACACCGAGACCGATGGACAACCAATTCGATCCAATCAGCGGGAAGAACGCCATCGTTCCGACTACAAAAGGAAGGAAGAAGAGCATCATATGCCCTGTGAACCATGAGGCTGTTGTTTCAACCCATTCAAGCTTGATCCATCCAGCAAACAATGAAATGGTAAAAAGAATGAGACCAATGACGTTGCCTGGCAATGGTACATGCAAGTAAAACTGGAACCAGAGACCAACGAGGTGGAAGCCTAGTAATATAGCGAGTCCAAGCATAAGTTCTCCTTATTTTATTTATTTAGCAGGAAGTCGGATCAACACCGTTGTTCCTTCTCCTAGTTGACTAGTAATTTCAATACCATATTGTTCACCAAAGTGGAAACGAATACGGTCGTGAACGTTTTTAACCCCGATGTGGGTTTCGTCCAGCGTATCAGAAGGCTGAGATAGACGATAATTCAGTTGCTTAAGTTTTTCTTCATCCATTCCAACCCCGTTGTCTGCTACCATGATCAACATTTCATCTCCTACTAAAGTTGAAGATACTTCGAGTTGACCAGGGACGCTGCGACATTCCAAACCATGAACAATCGCATTCTCAACGATCGGTTGCAATGAAAAGTGGATGACATGCAGCAGTTCGCTATTCGCTTCAAGTCGTTCTACATAATTGATTTTATCCCCGAAGCGTATCTGTTGTATTTTAACATAAAGGCGAATGTGTTCAAGTTCTTCTTGCAAGGTAACTGTTTCCTTGCCGGTCTGAATATGGGTACGGAACAGTCTTCCGACTTTACCAACCATGTCTCCAATGTCGCGCTGTCCATTAATAATCGCTTTCATTTGAATAGATTCAAGTACATTGGCAAGAAAATGCGGGTTGATTTGACTTTTCAAAGCTCCGTATTGTGCTACCTTTTGTTGGGCCTTTGCCATGGAGGATCTCTCAATATAATTTTGCAGATCTTCAACCATCTTGCGAATGCCTTGATAGAGCACTCCGAATTCATCTTGCCGCGTGCTGGTTAAATCAACATCGAATTTTCCCATCCCTACCAATTTGACCTTTCTGCTTAGCAGGATAATCGGCTTCGTAACGCGTTCAGATAGAATGTACATAAACAAAATAGCTGTCCCCAGCGATATTAGAGCTAATGTTAAAATGATTCTGCCAAGAACCGTCGATTGCTTGTTCATTTCTTTCTCGTCAATATATTGGATGACCTTCCATTTGGAATAGGAGGAGGTAGCGAAATTGACATAGGCATCTGTTCCCGCTACTTTGGCATATAGATTTCCAGATTCCTGTTGTAAGGAAGTATGTAATTTAGGCTCTTCCAACTGTGTGGGAAGGATGTCAGCCGTCTCTTCGCTCGTATCTGAGCTATAGACGATCCCTCCTTTTTCATCAATGATAATGAAGTTGCGTTTACTCGTTTCTGATAGTGCTAATATTTCACGCAAGGAATCCAATCGAATATCAACGAGTATCATTCCTATTGGCTGTTTACTGCCTACTTTATTAATCACTCTGGCAATGGAGATGACAGGCTCTTTCGGATTGATGCGCTGAAAAGGCAGATGAGTGCCGAATAGAACGACTCCGCCTTTCTGCTGTTGTGTCTGAATATACCAATCCGCCGTTGTGAAATCCTTATCATCATAATCTATGCGATTGAAATTGCTGGAGTAAAATACTCGTGAACCCGCATAGATCTGTACTCTGTCGACGTTCTTGATTGTCATCTCTATAGCACTTATAAAATGCTCAATCGTGTATCCATATTGGATATTCTGATCAGTGCCATGATCATCCTCCTGATTCGTCCAGTGCTCAAGCGCGGTTTGAAGCTCACTGTCCATTTGTGCATTGAGTGTACCTTTCTCAATACTTTGAAGATATTGATCAATATTGAACGATAAGTTATTGAGAATGAGATTGGAACTGCTTTGGTATTCTTTTTTTACAGCTTCCGTTGAGAATATGTAGATGACTAAAGAGATGACGAGCAGTGGAATCGTAATCGTTAAGATCATAAGTATGAAAATTTGATGATTGACATGCTTCATCCGATAGGAGAATCTTTGCCGGCCCCATTTGTACAAGTGCTTACCACCCCGATTTTTTTCGATAGTCCGTTGGTGTCATCCCTGTCATGCTTCTGAACGTTTTGACAAAATGCTTGTAGCTTTTGTATCCGCACATCGTACAAACATCTGTGACCAAATACTCTGGTTTTCTCAAGCATTCCTGCGCATATTCCATACGAATTTCAGTTACAAATTTCATATAATTTTTGTCTAATTTGCGTTTGAAGAGACGGCTTAAATAAGAAGGATTATAGAAGAACCGGTCAGCAACCATTTGCAGCGTTACATCTTCATCGATATGCTGCTTAATGAAGGCTTCAATATGGTCAAAGATTAGAACATCCTGCTGCGGGTTTTGCGTCAGCCCTTGTTGATAGAGTAGGGCTAGATGAAGCATCCACCTTGCAAGCCATTCGAATAAAGCCTCAAGAGTAGGGAAATCATCGACAAAGGCAAGGTTTAATAGTTTATCGCTATAGATGCCTTCGATAGGAATACTGTTTTTATTAGCAAAACGAATCGTTACACTAATGATCTCCTGCAGAAAAACAAGCCATTTCTCAGGAGAAGAATAGGGTGTTTTATCCGCAATTTCTTGAGCTAAACGCTGCATGAGCTGCTGGGTATCCGTTTCATTACCACTCTCCATACAAGCAATCATTCGTTGCTTGTCCTTATCATCCAGTTGAAGAATAAAAGGCTTCTTCGTAGAAGGAGAAGCTTCACTAGATTCACTGGCAGGAAGGAAGAGAATTTGATCGGGCTTATAGAAACGCTGGTACAACGCTTTATCCGTCTGACGAAGTAAATGGCTGACTTTTAAAAGATCAGCTGTAGGCGTACCGATTGCCATAAATAGAGAAGTATGATGCTCCATCCCGAAATTTCTCAGCAGATGATCCAAATAAGGCTTGACCTCATTCTCAATATCCTTGTTTTGCTGATCCTCTAACAGTGTAATCGCATACAATTTGGACTTATACATATAGGTATATATTTGTCGCTGAATAGCAGGGGGGTACATGTATGCCAATGCTTCATTGATTATTTTCTCTGCTTGCTGTCTCGCTTGCTTTCTAGTTTGAGGGTAGACAGAGTAAGGAGGCAGCCAGGTCATAACGAATGGCTGATACTTATAGCTTGTACTCTTGAATGTATATAAATGCTCAATCGTATCCTCGTCTAACGCTGCATTTTCTTCTTCAAGGAAGAGCTTCACAAGTTGACTTCCTTTAATCGTTTCACTTTCTTGCAGTCGCAATTCCCACTTGGAGCGGTTTTGTTGTTCATCTTTCTTTTGTTCAAGCTTGGTCATGCACTCTTGTATCGTACGCAGGCTTTCTTCATATTCCAAGGGCTTGAGCAAGAAAGCATGTATGCCGCCAATGCGGATCGCCTTCTGTGCTAATTCAAAATCATTAAACCCGGTCAAAATGATAAAAACCGTATCGGGAAGCTCTGCACGAATCTCTTGAATCATTTGAAGACCGTCCATTTCAGGCATGCGAATATCTGTGATTACCAAATCGGGCTGCTCTCGTAGAGCGGCTGCGAGCCCTTCTCTACCATTCTCCGCTTCAATAATGGTATGAAACCCAAGCTCTTGCCACGAAAAATAATGCGTTAGACCCGTTCGTATTAGTGGTTCATCCTCGACTATCATAAGCTTAAACATGACATCCCCCAGAAGTTATGACCTGAACTAATCGTAAATCTATTGAATCCCATCGCATGTGATGTATTATAACATTACAATCAAAAAGATAGAAAGGAACATGTCAGAATACGACCATGAATGTCAAACGACAGGGATTCTACTAAATTTACAAATGTTTTATGATTATGGCAAGGAATAAAAGCAAGCGTTTTCTTTTGTTCCAAAACAACTGGGGGGTATTTAATTGGGAGCTATGAAAAAAGGTCTTATGACGGTCGTAGGTGTCGCGCTTCTAGGAACACAGTTAGTCGCTTGTGGCAATGGTAATTCGAACAATGTCAACACGCCTGCTGCAACGGATGCTGTGGCTGCTACTACTGCACCAACTGATGCAGC
This sequence comes from Pristimantibacillus sp., assembly GCA_048976605.1. Classification (GTDB taxonomy): domain Bacteria; phylum Bacillota; class Bacilli; order Paenibacillales; family Paenibacillaceae; genus Pristimantibacillus. Next base: position 30,886 of record JBHGUX010000072.1, read on the forward strand.
TGCAAAACCAGTAGAAATTACATGGTGGAACTTCCCGAGTTTCCAAGCTCTAGATGGAGAAGTTGGTAAATACGAGAAAGAAATTATTACAGCCTTTAATCAGAAACATCCTGAAATTAAAGTAAATCTTGAAATGATTACTTTTGAGGGCGGTCCTGAAAAACTGAACGTGGCGATTGCTTCCAATACAGCGCCAGACGTCATCTACGATGCACCAGGACGTATTATTGACTGGGGTAAGAAAGATTTGCTTGCTCCGCTTAATGACATGGTAACTCCTGAAGTGAAGAGCGACATTGCTGATGCCTTCTGGAAACAGTCAATGGTTGGCGATCAAATTTATATGTACCCTATTAATACTGCACCTTTCATGATGGCGGTTAACAAGACAGTATTCGAAAAAATCGGCGCACTTGATTTGCTGCCGCTTGATAAAGAAGATAGAACTTGGACGGTTGCAGAGTATGAGAAGGCATTGCAGGCTGTTAAAGAAAAAGCACCTGATGTTATTCCTACAGGATTCTTCGCGAAAAGCCAAGCTGGAGACCAAGGTACACGTGCTTATATTGCGAACCTAGGCGTATCCCGATTTCTGAATGAAGATAATTCAGCTGTTGCGATCAATACGGACAATGCAGCTAAAGCACTGGATTGGATCGTTCAAGCTACGAAGGATAAATTGAGCGTTGCTGGTTCTGCTTCACTTGCAGCTGCTGACGTGAATGACTTGTTCTTGCAAGGTAAGCTTGCTTTCACACTGAACTATTCTGCTGTACTTAAAGCTCAAAACGTATCCAAAAAAATGGTTGAGTTCGAAGATATCTTACTTCCATTCCCTACACTAGATGGTTCCGAACCAAAGCTTGAGCCTTATCTTGGCGGTATGGCCGTGTTCAACAATGGCGACGATGCTAAGATTGCAGCAGCTAAAAAACTAGTAGATTTCATTGCTAACGATGAAGTATACGGCAAGAAAAACTTGATTCAAACAGGTGGATTGTCCGTACGCAATTCGATCACTGGTCTATATGATGATCCAGAATACAAATACGCTGAGTATGCACGTAAATTCACAACTGATGCACCAACAATTGCTGATGGTTATGCGGATATTCGTACATTCTGGTTCCCGGAATTACAACGTGCTTTGACAGGCGGAGCTACAGGTAAAGAAGCTTTGGATAGCTTCGCAGCTAAAGCAAATGAAGCAATCGCTAAAGCGAAAGCATCAGCAGCTAAATAGATAAAAAATGTGAATGGCGTCCATGAAAGTAGAGTGCGCAAGTACTCTACTTTTTTTAAATCATCGAAGAAATGGGGAGAGTGAAGTGGAGGCAACGGTTCGCAAAACAAGAGGCTATATTGTGCGCGATTGGATTATGAGTTATATCTTTTTACTGCCAGCGTTTGGATTTTTTCTCCTTTTCGTCGCTTATCCGATGTTAAAGGGTATTTATATCAGCTTCTTTGATTATTCCTTGAGAGATTTTGAGTTTGTTGGATTCGATAACTATCTATCCTTGATAAAGGATGATAATTTCCTTAAGTCGATGGGCAATACGCTTTTACTTGTCGTTATTGCAGTGCCTATAGTCATTATTTTCTCCGTTTTTGTAGCCGTAAATATTTATAAGAAGAAGGAATTTGCAAGATCGTTCTACAGAGGAGTATTCTACTTGCCGGCCGTATCCTCGGTTGTAAGTATTACGGTCGTCTGGGGTTGGATCTATCATCCGAACTACGGTATTCTGAATTACTTGACCAGCTTGGCGGGGTTCGAGGCCATTCCTTGGTTAGGAGATACACGTACTGCATTGCTAGCAGTTATTGCCGTACTTATTACAACGTCGGTAGGTCAGCCAATTATTTTGTACGTCGCATCACTAGGTAATATCCCGACATCCTACATTGAAGCAGCTGAGCTTGACCGTGCGACACCTTGGCAGATTTTCCGGAAAATTATTTGGCCAATGTTAATGCCAACGAACCTGTATATCATCGTGATCACTACGATAAATACCTTCCAATGTTTTGCATTGATTCAATTGCTTACTTCTGGAGGACCTGTATATAGTACTTCAACCGTTATGTATGGCGTGTATGAGCAAGCATTTGTTCTCGGACATTTCGGCAATGCTTCTGCTATGGGTGTTATTCTCGCTATCGTTATCGGAATCATCTCTATCATTCAATTCAAATACTTCGGCAGTGACGTTGAGTACTAGGGGGGCATCATGAAAACTTACGATCAATTAAAAATGAGCTCACTGAGCTACCAGCCGAAGAAAAAAAGTGCTTGGAGGAAAGAACTAACTCCAACAAAAGTAATCTTCAGCATCCTTCTCATTTTGGCTACCTTATTTTTTATCTTTCCTTTCTATTGGATTGTATCGGGATCCTTTAAGCTTCAGACGGTTGCTACGACTATACCGCCAGAATGGTTTCCACTTAAGCCGACCATGCAAAATTGGGTTGAATTATTTAAGAATCCAGTAGAGCGCTGGATGCTGAATAGCTTCATTATTGCTCTGGCTGAGATGATCGCAATTTGTGTTGTTTCCGCATTGGCGGGATATGTGCTTGCGAAGAAGCAATTTCCTGGCCGAGTTATTATCTTTACCATGTTTGTTGCAGCGATGGCGCTGCCTAAGCAAGTTATTCTTGTACCGCTATTTACGATGCTGGCTGATTTTGGCTGGGTAAATACGTATAAAGGGCTTATCCTGCCAGCTATTGGATGGCCGTTCGGTGTGTTTCTAATGAAGCAGTTCGCACAGACCATACCAGGTGAACTAATCGAAGCGGCAAAGATTGATGGCTGCTCGGAAATGAGACTATTTACAACGATCATTCTACCATTGCTGAAACCAGCCTTGGGTGCGCTAGCTATCTTTACCTTCATAACCTCTTGGAATGATTATTTCAGTCAACTTATCATGACAAGATCGACATCGATGATGACATTGCCGCTTGGTGTAGCGACGATGAGAGGCGAATTCACAACGAATTACGGACTATTGATGGCGGGAGCTGCATTAGCTTCAATTCCAATGATCGCGATCTTCCTATTATTCCAAAAGGCGTTTACACAAGGGATTACAATGGGTGCGGTAAAAGGATAGTTAGACTTAACGTTGTTGAAATATGAATAAACCGGGGGGTACTGTACGATGAAACGCTATGACTTGGATTTGTTTAAAGGCATTACGATTGCCATGTACTCTAGCTATGACGAGCAAGGTGCAATTAATACGGCAGCGGCAAAGGAATTAGCGCGTCATTATGCTACTACAGGCGTGAAGGGACTTTATGTCGGCGGAAGCTCAGGCGAAGGCATGCTGCAGTCGGTAGAAGAACGGAAACAAATGCTTGAAGCGGTCATTGGAGAGGTAGGGAATGAACTGACGATTATTGCTCATGTTGGCGCTCCTTCTACACGAGATAGTGTAGAGCTTGCTAAACATGCGGAATCTGTTGGCGCTCATGCCGTATCTGCCGTACCTGCTATCTATTATCGCTTGTCTCCACAAAGTGTTGAGGCTCATTGGCAAGCAATCGTGGACAGTACCTCACTTCCATTCATTATTTATCATATTCCACAAACAACAGGTTTTCAGTTATCGAAGAGTTTATTGGTTAAGATGGCGGCACAAGAAAAAGTAATTGGTGTGAAAATATCAGCGGAAAGCACGTTTGAGCTGCAACAATTCAAAGCTGCTGGCGGCAAAGACTTTCTCGTGTTGAATGGTCCTGACGAGCAATATTTGGCTGGTCGAAGCATTGGCGCAGACGGAGGAATCGGCGGGACTTATGGTGTTATGCCTGAGCTCTTCTTGAAAGTGGAACAATGTTATGTCCAAGGTAATATAATCGAAGCGCAAAAATGGCAGTTTATTATTAATGAACTCATTGTTGAATTATTGTCATTCCCTTCTCTGTACGGTGCATGTAAAGCTATCTTGAAGCTGCGTGGATTCAACACAGGCGAGCCGAGAATGCCGTTGCTGCCGATTCCTGCTTCCGATATGGATCGCATTGAACATTTAAACAGCCAAATACTGAAATATATCACTGCGTCCAAGGGCTAAGTGTAAACCTATTCAAGCTCCAAGGGTAAGGGGGAGAGCCAGTGGATGTAGAAATATTTGATCCCCGCTCCAACTACGCAATAGGTGTAGATATTGGGGGGACGAAAATTAATGCCGGCGTTGTAAGTATGCAAGGCGATGTGCTGCATATCGTGAGCTTAGGCACTATGGCTGGGCAAGCCAACACGATCGATCGGGTATTGCAGGCTGTTCATGAGCTTATTGCCGAAGTGACAATGAAGCAGCCTGCCATCCAATTCAAAGGAATCGGAGTAGGAAGTGCAGGACAGATTGATTGGGCTGAAGGCAGTGTTCGATCCGCTTCAGAGCTTATACCTCGTTATGCTGGCACAGCGTTAAGATGTATTCTTCAGGAGCAGCTTCATATTCCTGTTGTCATCGATAACGATGTGAATGTGCTCGTATGGACGGAGAAATATTTTGGTGCTGCTCAGGGTGTGAATAATTTTCTATGTCTCGCTCTTGGAACTGGTGTAGGTGGAGCCATTGTAGTTAACGGTCGTCTTGTCCATGGTTCATGGGGCGGAGCAGGAGAATTAGGTCATCTGTCAGTAGATTTCAATGGTCCCTTATGTGTATGTGGGGGAAGAGGCTGCTTAGAGCAATACGCCTCCGGAACCAGCATTGCCCGGCGGATGCAGGAGAAGCTAGCTCAGAATGAACTGCCAGTTGAGCAGCTGGATTCTCATGAAGTATTCGCCAGATGGCAGGCTGGTGACACTCTTGCAACGGAGATCATGGAAGAGACACTTGCTGCACTAGGTTCTGCTATTGCTTCCTTCGTTCATATGTTCAATCCAGAGATTATCGTTATTGGCGGCGGTGTCGCTGAAGCGGGTGATCGGTTATTTGAAGGATTGTGGAAGGAAGTGAAGAGGAGGACGATGCCTTCAATGCTGGAGGGTGTTCGAATCGAAGCGGCTTATTCAGGCAACTGGTGCGGAATGATCGGTGCAGCCTTACAAGTATGGGAATACAGTGAGGAATAAATCACAGACCTTTTAAGTAGTCAAAGACTTAATGAACAATTTCTTTGATTGAGGATAACCCCAAAGCTGGACACTTCGTGATGAGGTGCCGCTTCGGGGTTATTACTGTTGTTGGAGATAAATGGTGCAGTATAATCTCTATACTCGATTTAATGCTTTGGCGGATTAATTGCTGAAATTAGACGTGATATGTGAGCCAATGATTATTGTTGTAATCGCTTACAATTAATATGATTGTTGACGGAAGCAATGGGTATGGGCATCAGTGGGTTGCTTCGGAAGGATCGAACAGATTACAAGCTTCTATTGGAGGAGGTGGAAAAGTATTCGAGCATGAGGAAATACGAACACAATAGATTCATCATTTAAGGAGGCAATTTTATGACCAAGGGTAAAGTAATGAAGAAGCGCTACAAATGGCTTGCCTACTTCCTCAGTCTTTGTTTAATTGTTCCATTTACCGTAATGAACACCGCAGCAGCGGATATGCTTTACTCCCATAATTTCGATAACGGGCAAGCCTCAGGTTGGACAGCGACAACAGGCAGTTGGGCAGTTGTTCAGGATAATGGCAATTATGTCTATTCACAGTCCAGCTCTAATGAAGGGCGAACATCGGCTGGCAGTCAGGCTTGGAATGATTATACGGTAGAAGCACAAGTGAAGATTGATAATTTTAATGGAACGAACCGTACTTATGTAGCTGGACGTTATCAGGATGGCAACAATTATTATGCAGCTTCTCTATATAACAGCGGCGGTGGTAAGCTGGAGCTTCGCAAAAAAGTAAACGGCTCCTCTTCCACATTAGCCACGACTGATTACGCACTGACGACTGGTGTATGGTATTCCGTTAAATTAACTTTATCAGGCTCTACGATCAGCATGTATCTGAATAATCAATTAGTACTTACCGCTTCAGACGATAGTCTATCCTCGGGTGCGATCGGCTTGATTGCTTATAAAACAGCAGCTAAATTCGATAACGTCAACGTATCGGACAGTGGCTCAACACCAACACCAACACCAACGCCGGTACCATCCTCAAGCCCGTCACCAAGTGCAACACCAGCTCCTACACCATCATCAAGCCCATCACCAAGTGCAACGCCTTCGCCGACTTCAACACCTCCGGCAGTAACAGGCGATATATACGTAGCACCAAATGGAACATCAAGCAATTCGGGAACAATCAACAGCCCGGTAAATCTGGAGACAGCGCTAACATCCATTCAACCTGGGAAGACCATTTATATGCGCGGTGGAACATATAATTTTTCATCTACTGTAACGATAGAACGTACGAACAGCGGTGCATCAAGCAATGCTCGTAAAAGTCTAGTCGCTTATGGCACAGAAGTGCCTGTCCTCGATTTCTCTGCTCAAACCTTTGCTTCGACGAACCGAGGTTTGCAAGTTTTCGGACATTACTGGCTAGTTGAAGGTCTTGAAGTGAAGGGAGCTGGCGACAACGGCATCTTCATAGGGGGTAATTATAATCGGATTGAGAATGTAGAGACCCATCATAATCGTGATACCGGTATTCAACTCGGTCGCTATATTTCTTCCGTCGGATATAGTGAATGGCCTAGCTACAATGAGGTGATCAATTCTTATTCGCATGATAACTATGATCCAGATAACGGAGAGGATGCGGATGGATTTGCAGCTAAGTTAACGGTTGGCCCAGGCAACCTATTCGATGGCTGTATCGCAGCTTATAATGTCGATGATGGCTGGGATCTGTATGCCAAGTCAGAAACGGGTGCTATTGGAGCGGTAACGATTCGCAACAGCATCGCTTACAATAACGGACAGACATCTGACGGCACATCGACCTCTAATAGTGACGGCAATGGATTTAAGCTAGGTGGAGAGAAAATTGCTGTTAATCATATCGTTCAGAACAGCATCGCTTTTAACAATAAGAAGCATGGCTTTACGTATAACAGCAATCCAGGATCTATTGTGATGACCAATAATACGTCTTGGAACAACGGTCAAAGCAACTTTGCCTTTGACATTGGTACACATATATTCACCAATAATCTCTCGTTTAGCGGCAGCTCCAGTGATAAGACCAGTGGAACAGATATATCTGGGTCGAATGTATGGTGGAAAAATAAAGCAAGTACGAACGCCAATGGCCTGATTGCCAGTGCAGCGGATTTCGCCAGCTTAACGCCATCTGTTCAACGCAATGCGAACGGCTCGCCAAATCTCGGGAATTTCCTGAAGCTGGTTGCCAATAGCGATTTGATCGGCTCGGGTTCGCCATCAGGTACGAATATTGGCGCCCGTTAAGCCGAAATTTCCTCGTAAATAGTGAAAACGCAGCCGTTCCTTCTCGGAGCGGCTGCATTTCTGTTATTGATAAGCAGGCAGCCAGCTGCCATGCGCTTCAATTAGATCATCACATAAAGAAACGATATCGTCGATCGACAGCTCTGCTGATGTATGCGGATCGAGCAATGCGGCATGGTAGATATGCTCTCTTTTTCTCGTTAAAGCTGCCTCGATAGTAAGCAATTGTGTATTGATGTTGGTACGGTTCAAAGCGGCTAGCTGCGGCGGCAAATCCCCGATATAAGTCGGTGTAATACCGGATTTATCGACCAGGCAAGGCACTTCAACGCAAGCTTCCTTAGGCAAATTCGTAATGAGTCCAGTGTTCAGCACATTGCCGCCGATTTTGTAAGGATTGCCGGTCTCAATAGCCTCCATAATATGAGAAGCATATTCATGGCTGCGGCTATGCTCAATATTTTGGTTTTGGAGCAAGGATTCACGCATTTTCTCCCAACCCTTAATCTGCTCTATACAGCGGCGGGGATACTCATCAAGAGGGATGTTGAAGCGTTCGATAAGCTCGGGATAGTTGCGCTTAATGAAATAGGGATGATATTCAGCATTATGCTCGGATGATTCCGTAATGTAATAGCCGAACCGAAGCATCATCTCAAGCCGAACCATATCATCATGCTTCTCCTTCTGCTTCAGGGCGGCACGCCGTTTAATTTCGGGATATAGATCGACGCCATCCTTTTTCACTTCAAGCAGCCAAGCCATATGGTTAATGCCTGCTATCTTCGATTCAACGCCAGTGTGGTCCATACCTAGCTCTTTGAACAAATGAGGAACGCATACTTGCACGCTATGGCATAATCCAACCGTCTTCACACCGCCTGCAGACGCTAGTACATTCGTGAGCACAGCCATCGGATTCGTATAATTAAGGAATAAAGCATCCGGACACACCTCTTGAATGTCAGCAGCAAAATCAAGAACGACCGGAATCGTACGTAAATTACGGAATATGCCGCCAATTCCGACTGTATCTGCAATGGTTTGTCTCAATCCATATTTTTTGGGAATTTCAAAATCAGTTATTGTACAAGGATCATAACCGCCGACCTGAATCGCGTTCACGACGTATTTGGCGCCGCGAAGCGCTTCTTTTCTGTCGGTATAGGCTTTAATGACGCAGGTGCTGCCAACGGCAGCTTTCAAATTATTCAATAAATTTTCTGAATCACGTAGTCTGACAGCATCGATATCAAATAGAGCCAATTCGAATCCTTGAAGTGCTTCGGTCAGCATGACGTCTCCTAGAACGTTCTTGGCAAATATGGTGCTTCCCGCACCTAAAAAGGTTAGCTTGGACATGATTATTATCCCCTCTCGTTAATGAACATAATGACTCCTTAACTATAAGCTGGTGAGGATGATACGGACATAGACTAACCCCATCAATACATGTCATAATCCAATATGAATGTACGAAATTTGAGAAATATGATTATAATACCTGTTATAATGTAAGATAACATGAAGAGGAGGAGGGTCTTCCTTGATCGACAGCATATCGGAAACTTTTCGGACAAAATCGCCATCACAGCTGCAGAAGGAGTTGGATTTGCTGTTTTTTGGCAAACAGCAATGCCTTCCTAGTCATTCCTGGGGCCCTGGTCTTCGTGATATATTTGTGATCCATTATATCCATAGCGGTTCTGGTCAATTTAGTACAGGGGATCGAACCTACCTATTGCAGGCGGGTCAGGGATTCGTCATTATACCTGGTACAATCGTCCATTATAAAGCGGATCAATCGGAGCCGTGGACGTATTCATGGATTGGCTTTAAGGGGCTTCATGCCAAGTCGTATATGCAAAAGGCAGGCTTGAATGTGAAGAATCCGACATTTAAGCCGGATGATCAGAAGTGGTTCGACTCTTTTTACGAGCAGCTGATGGAGGCAGATGGGAAAAGAGGAGGCGAGGCATTATGCCAAAGTATTCTGTACCGCTTTATAGGGGAGTTAATTGAATGCTCGGAAGAGTCGCTAGTCCTTCCCAAGCCATCCTATACGAAGGAATCTTATATTAATAAAGCGATTACCTATATCGAGCATAGCTATAGTCAAAAAATAACGATTCAAGATATCGCTCAAGTGGTAGGTCTAGACCGTACTTATCTATCGAGCTTATTCAAAGAAAGATTCGCTATTTCCTTGCAAACCTATCTCCTGCAATTTCGAATGAATATGGCTGTGGAGCTATTGCATAATAAAGAGCTTTCGATCAGTGACATATCTAGATCTGTTGGTTATACGGATCCATTTCTATTCTCTAAGATGTTCAAGAAAGTGATCGGGACAGCTCCCCGGCATTCTAGAGATCAATTGGAGTAAAGATGATGTCTGTAGGTAATGATGTATTTACGCCCATCCTTGAGCATACCCTGTTGATGGAGACTCATCTAAGTTTATAGCAACCCGAATAAACGAAGGCAGGTGTTGTAGATGGATTCGACAGTATGGCGTAGTACGATGGGGAAGTTTGCGACTGGCGTGACGATTATAACGACTATAGATACAGAGGGTAATCCGATGGGAATGACAGCAAATGCATTCACGTCCCTTTCTCTTGACCCGCCGTTAGTGCTGATCTGCATCGATAATAAAAGCGGTACGCTCACACAGCTATTAGCATCCAAAAAGTATTGCGTCAACCTGTTGGCGAGCTCGCAAGAGAATCTATCTAGAATATTTGCTCGTAGAGGCGGAGCAGAAAAGTTTGAGAATGTTCCCTATTCTGCAGGTGTGACTGGAGTTCCCGTGTTAGACGGTTGCTTGGCGAGCGTAGAATGTATGGTTACGAATGTAGTAGAAGGCGGCGATCACTTGATACTAGTCGGTGAAGGTATTCAAATTCATGAGGTAGGCGACGCAACTGAGCCTTTAATATTCTATAAAGGAAAATACGAGAAATTGAATAAAGATGTAGTGTAAGATGAAATAACTATGCTGTAGTAGAACAAGGCTGTCCCATCAGTCATGTAACTATGGCTGAGGGATAGCCTTGTTTTGTTTAGAGATGCTGTAGTTTAGCAGTCATTAGCAACTATTGTGTTATAATGGTTGTAACAAAGTGGCATACGAATTGAAGCTTCTCGATCAGATGTCGTTGCTATACCTCTAAAGGGTATATAAATTATATTGGAGTGATCTTATGAGCAAGGCTAAGGCAAAAGGCGGCACAGGCAGAGGAACAGACAAAAAGGGCTGGAACCGCTGGGGAGCTAGCGTCAAAGGTAGAAAAGCTAAAAAACTTCTCAATAATAATAAAATGATGAAGGGTCCTGAAGGGACGAAAGGCAAGGCAGCTGACAAAAGTGATCAAGCACCAGCAAAGAGTGAAGGATCTGTAAGCGCGGCTAAGAAGAGAGATTAAGAAAAGGTACGGGCATTTGTAACAGTTTACTGCAAGCAGCTGTTTTCGAGGGCTTAACGATACAGTGATTAGCTTTTTTAACGGTGTCCGTCAAATTGATGTCAAACACTCATTTTGGTTTTGATCCAGCAAAGATATTAAGAAAAGATATGAGTCTTAACGATACGAGTTATCGTTAAGACTCTCTTTTATGTGTGTTTGGGTAAATTGCGACTAGTTAGCGGATGCCTAACTGTCTTACAAGGTGTTAGAGAATGTATATCGTACAGAAAGGGGATGGTTAACGATACGAGGTATCGTTAACCATCCCCTTTCTGCCTTTCGACTAGCAGTAGTTGGGTTAAGTAGAAGGTCCAGCAGCAGTCGGTAAACGTGGGCGATAATGGGTAGGTGCCATCCCCGTCCATCTACGGAACTGCCTGGAGAAATGACTGGCTGATTCGAATCCAAGCTCCTCAGCAATTTGCTCGACCGTCTTGGTCGAATAGACGAGGAGCTGCTTCGCTTGATTCAAGATGATGCCAGTTACATATTGGCGCGGAGACTGTCCATACACTCTGGAAAATATTTTCGTACATTGGCTTCGACTGAGACCAATATGAGAAGCGATCTCCCCAATAGAACCTTTATGATACAGTTTATCTCTTAAACGAGACTCTATTTCCCGGGCTATATCCGTTTCGCTGGCTGTCGAAGATGCGGTGGCTGCACGCTTATTCATTGAATCCTTACTCATTGTAGATGGGATTTGAAGCAGCAGCTCTTGAGCAAAAGTAAGGATTAGCTGCATGATATGGGATTGTACGCGAAGAGTGAGCAGGGATCCTTCAAGCGCATCGGATTGACTGTCATTCCACGTCATTAACTCTTTCTCAATAGAAGTAAGTATAATTACGGCAGCTTGATCGTTCATAATGGCATAATTAGATCGGTATAATAACGCTCGCAACTGAGGATCATCAAGATCGAAATGGACATTGAAGAACCGATATAGCTCAGGGGAGTCGTTGCGTGTCTCATGGGGAATGCCGGATTTAATAAGCAACCATTGTCCGGCTTCCAAGCTAATGACTTGGTCATCAATTTGATGTATGGAATTTCCTTCCAGACAATAAATAAGTTCAAACAAAAAATGATGATGTCGTTCATAATGCCAACCCTGCGGTTTCGTTCCGAAGTGGCAGCCTATGATCTGCAATGTACTAGTCGTATTAGGCAATCGGAGCTCGATATCCATAGGAAGCCTCCATCATAGATTTAAAGAGTTGAATCAAGTATAAGTATGTCGGCAAAAAAGGTCAAATAAACGGACGTTTCTGCACTTTGGTCGCTCCCGGAATTGTCTTAAAATAAAATAATAAACAATTTTTATTACCTAATAGATAATTAGAGGTGGCGCAATAATGGGACAATTTATAGTGGAAAATAATGATTTTGTACTGAATGGCAATAAGGTGAGAATTATATCTGGAGCGATCCATTATTTTCGAGTCGTACCCGAATATTGGCGTGACCGATTGCTGAAGCTGCAAGCATGCGGTTTCAATACAGTAGAAACTTATGTGCCATGGAATTTCCATGAACCACAACCAGGTGTGTTCCGTTTTGATGGAATGGCAGATTTGGTAGGGTTCATCGAATTGGCTGGAGAGATAGGATTGCATGTTATCGTTCGTCCAAGCCCATATATATGTGCAGAATGGGAATTCGGGGGCTTGCCAGCATGGCTGTTAGCCGATCCTGGAATGAAACTGCGCTGCATGCATAAGCCTTTCTTGACAAGGGTAGATGCTTATTATGATAAGCTGCTTCCGATGCTGAAGCCTTTGCAAATAACGAATGGCGGTCCGATTATTGCCATGCAAGTCGAGAACGAGTATGGAAGCTACGGGAATGATACCGAGTATTTGAATTATTTGAAGGATGCGATGATTTCTCGCGGGGTAGATGTGTTGTTGTTCACATCGGATGGACCAGATGATCATATGCTGCAGGGCGGTATGGTGCCAGGTCTGTTAGAGACAGTGAACTTCGGATCACGTGCCACTGAAGCCTTCCAATCACTTCGTCAATATCAACCGGAAGGCCCGTCTATGTGTATGGAATTTTGGAATGGCTGGTTCGATCATTGGGGAGAGGAGCATCATACACGTGATACAGCAGATGCGGCAGATTCTTTCCGCGAGATGCTTGAGCTTGGAGCTTCTATTAATGCGTATATGTTCCATGGAGGTACGAACTTCGGCTTTACTAGCGGAGCGAACTGTCCAGAACGTGACAAATATGAGCCAACGATTACAAGCTATGATTATGATGTTGCACTTAACGAGTCTGGCGAACCGACAGCCAAATACTATGCTTACCGCGAAGCGTTGTCTTCTTATGTAGATACGACAAAGCATGAGCTTCCGAAACCAATAGCGAAAGCTGCCTACGGTACCGCTGCTGTGCAAAGCAGTGTGGATTTGTTCAGCCAGCTGGATCATCTATCGACACCGATTCGGACAACAACGCCGGAAACGATGGAGACATTGGGTCAAAATGATGGTTTTATCGTGTATGAAACGCATATTTCCGGTCCGCGTGATGAGTATGAACTGATCATTCAAGACTGTCATGACCGTGCTCAAATCTTTCTTGATGAGCAATACCAAGGTGTTATCGAGCGTTGGGAGCCTTCCAATCCAATTCGCTTCTCCGTACCTAAGGGCGGATTAAGATTGCGAATTGTTCTGGAGAATATGGGACGGATTAATTATGGTCCATATATGCTGGATCGTAAAGGAATTACAGAAGGAGTAAGACATGGAAATGCCTTTCTATTTGGCTGGACGTCCTATTGTCTTCCGCTGGATAATCTCTCCAAGCTTCAATTCACAGCTGATGCTGCACCCGATGCAGCCTATCCAAGTTTCCATAAGGTGAATCTTACTATTCAAGACCAGCCTGCGGATACCTTCTTGCTTATGGATCAATGGACCAAAGGAGTCGTATTCTGCAACGGTTTCAATCTAGGACGTTATTGGAACAAAGGACCACAACAAACGTTATATGTGCCAGCACCTCTCTTGCGTCAGGGAGATAATGAATTTATCATATTCGAGCTTCATGGAACGAAGCAGCTGGAGTTAAACTTTATCGATCATCCAGTACTTGGTTAGATTGAATCGAAATACAATATACATTTTTTAACCCATTTTAAAGTGCACCCGTTAAAGTAGACTTTGGAAACCCATGTGGAAATCCGATGATACTTTAGCGGGTGTATTTTTTATGAGGACAATAATAGCTAGATCTCTTATAAACTGACATACTGTTGTCATCATTCGATGTCTATACTATAGCTGAGAAGATGACTAGATTAGAAGGATATTTTTGACTCAATCAAAGAAGGTGGATATTGCTATGGATTATCTATTTGAATTAAGTTCTAATGAACCACGTGTTAGGCAATTATGCCTCGTTGATCACCAGTTTGCTGGGTTGGTGGATACAATCGGACAAATTACGGTGACTATTCGCGGGGATGCTTTTCATTATTTAGTTAAATCACTTATTGGGCAGCAGCTTTCCGTCAAGGCGGCAGATACCATATGTCGACGAGTAGAACAAAGCTGCGGTGATTTTTCCCCTGAGACCATGCTTTCTGCTAGCGAGGAAAACTTGCGTAGTGCAGGTGTTTCTAGGCCTAAGATCAATTACATCAAGAATTTGGCTGAATTGGTATTACGGAATGAACTTGATTTCATATCCATAAAAGATCTGGATAACGAGGAAGTAATAGCCGTACTTACGGAGGTAAAAGGAATAGGTCGTTGGACGGCTGAAATGTTTTTAATTTTTTTTCTTGGACGAGAGGATGTACTTTCTCTTGGGGATGCAGGGCTTCGTCGTGCAGCTAATTGGCTTTATGGTGCAGAAGGAGGGTTAGGTCCTGCTTACTTGGAGATCCAAAGCCCAAATTGGAAGCCTTACCGTACGATTGCTTCATTATATCTATGGGAAGCTATTAATCTTGGACATGTTAATCGTGTATGATTGGGCGTAGATATTATAATGCTCCTGCATCTTTTGCTGTATAGCGTTTGTCCGAACTATTTGGCTTTTGTCTTCATCGTCGAGTGATCATTCTCTTGCAGCCGTAGTAGAAATAATCCGAGTATGATTGCGACAGCGAAAAAGACGGCGAAAAAATGGAAGCCGACGTTCGTGGCATGGACGAAATCGCTCTTCGTTTGAGCGTAATCCCCTGCTCCAGTACCGGATAGCAGCGGTGAAATGGATGTAGAATTGGCGATTAATTGTACGATTACCAACACGAGAGCCTGACTAATTGCTCGACTCATGTCATAGACGGTCCAGAACATGCCGGATGCGGAACCCGCTCGTTCTTGCGGAGCGGCTGAAAGCACCGCTTTCGCGAGTGACGGCCAGGACAATCCGGTCGCGGCGGAGATGATCAGAAGCGGGATGATTACAGCTATGTTCGACATCCGGGGACCGAGTTGCCCGAGTAACAGAAGAGATAGGCCGATCAGAAATGACCCTATTAGAATCATGCGCGCTGGGCCGAAACGGTCGGCAAGCTTACCGCCAAGTGGAGCTGTGAAGAGTTGGGGTATCGATAAAGAAATCAATAGCAGCCCAGTTGTTAAAGGACTGAGTCGCTGTGCCCCCTGCAAGTATAAAGTAAGGAGAATAGTGACGGCAAAATAGCCGATGCAGTAACTCATAGTGATTCCGAGGCCTATCGTATAGTGTCGATAGGAGAATAGACTCAGAGGAAATAGTGGATGGCGGACCCGCTGTTCGATAAGTACGAACGTAATTCCTAAAAGCAGAGCAATTGCGAATAAGCTTAATGTTGGTGCTGATATCCATCCCCATGTCTGTCCTTCTGACAGTGCGACGATTAAAGCGATCAAACATGGGCCAAAGGTTAGTATGCCGAGCCAGTCTGTCTTGCCTTTCTCGCTGATAGGCGTGTTCTTGAGAACGAGCAAACCGGCGCTAAATACAACGGCCCCGATGGGAACAGCGACGAAGAAGATGGAGCGCCACCCGAACTCGCCGATGAGCAAACCACCGATGACTGGACCGATGAGCGAGCCAGTTACCCATGAAATGTTATTAATGCCGAGAGCAACTCCGAGTTGATTCGGTGGGAACGTTCGCATAAGGATCGGGGTCGCTGATGCCATTGCCATTGCTGCGCCGAAACCTTGGAGTAGTCGGGCACCGATCAACATTGCACCGGAGTTTGCTAAACCGCAAAACATAGTAGAAATCGTGAACAACGCTAACCCCCATAAAAAAATGCGTTTGGCACCAAGCATATCTGACCAACGGCCTGCAGGAAGCAACAAAACTGTGCTAGTGATGTAGAAAGCGGTAATCGTCCACATCCCTATGTTGATTGGAAGCTGCAAATCCTCCATGATCGTTGGTAAACCGATAATTACGATCGTTGCATCCAAGTTGGTAATGAACGAAACAAGCGTAACCACAAATAAAACGACCCATTTGTTGGGTTGTACGGTAGTCATATTGGCTGCCTCCTCTTATTTTATTGTAAGTGTATCTCTTTAATAAAAATAACGTCGCCGAAATTCGGGCATTGATTTTTTAATGATGAGTTTGATTCCATGGAAGACATACGGGGTTTTCAATTAGATAAGGATGCTTAATTTTTTGAACTATGAGAAAATAAGATAGATAGCCACCTAAGGTCAAACGAAAAGAGGGAAATTAATGTCCGATATTATGGCAAAGGTTAAAGAAGCTGCCTTGAAGATCGAAGGTTTACATCCAAATGCAATCGAGATCGGTCCCGTTGTTCTAGAAGCTGGCGCTATTGGCCAGATTGCACCTTATTTACTTGAATCCTGCTATCGTAAAGTGGTTATCGCTGTGGATAATCAAACGTATGAAATAGCAGGACGAAAAGTGGAGAAATCCATTGCACAAGCAGGTATCGAAGTACATACCGTGTGTATTGACCCTAATGCACAAGGGGATGTTATCGCGGATGAAGACTCGTTGATTCAACTGATATTACAATTAAAACAATTTTCTGCTGAGGCGGTTATTGCAGTAGGATCGGGAACATTGCATGATATCACTCGGTTTTCTGCGTATACAATTGATATTCCTTTCGTATCGGTCCCAACGGCTCCTTCCGTTGATGGGTTTAATTCCCAGGGAGCGCCACTCATCCTGCGAGGAGATAAGAAGACAATTGTAACGATTGGTCCGTCAGCTATTTTTGCTGATTTGGATATTTTAACGAAAGCACCTTCCTCGATGGTCGCTGCTGGATTCGGTGACATGCTCGGCAAATATACCTCTTTATTCGATTGGAAGTATGGCAGCTTAACAGGAGGAGAACCGTACTCACCGGTCGTAGCGGATATGACTAAGCGCGCATTATTGGAATGTGTAGAGCATGTTGATGAGATTGCTGCACGTACTCCAGAAGGAATTAAGCTGTTGATGGGTGCGCTGCTGGAATCGGGCTTCGCGATGCTGCTGTTCGGACAATCGCATCCAGCTTCAGGTGCGGAGCATCATCTCTCTCATTATTGGGAAATGGAGTTTCTTCGCATTGGCAGAAGGCAAATTCTTCATGGTGCTAAAGTAGGTGTTGCTTGTGCGCAAATAGCGGAGCTGTATCATCAACTGGAAGCCGAGTCTTTACTGCCTATCAGTGAGCAGCATCGCCAGACTATTCGGGATGAAATCAGACAAATTCCTGATGCAGCCGCGATTCGCCGTTTGTTGAAGGTAGTTGGTGGTCCTTCAACATTAGAGGAGCTAGACATTGATGAGGATCTGTTGCAGCGCAGCTTGAAAGAAGCTCATCATATTCGGCCGAATCGTTATACATTGCTGAAAGCATTCAATGAGCAAAAGTAGAATTTGACTTGAATCGTTCTTTAATTTCTAACAGATTTGTGAAACTTACTCTCTACAGCACTTTAGGTATGGTGATTCTTCTATACTATACCTATTCGATAGTTTTACTTAAGGAGTGTTGGCTGGTTTGTTGAGATCAAGTGTAGGCTGGTTTCGTGGAATTGCATTTCTAGAAGGTATTTCTTATTTGGTTCTGTTGTTAATTGCAATGCCTCTTAAATATTTTGCTGATATGCCTGAGTACGTCATGATCGTCGGAATGGCACATGGTGTATTGTTCACGATGTATGCCCTTGCCCTGCTCGTTGTGTGGATAAGGCGCCGATGGTCGTTTCTTAAAGTATTAGGTGCGTTTATTTTATCTTTTATCCCGTTCGCAACTTTTTGGTTGGAAGTCAAGCTGCGCAAAGAGCAGTAGATTAGCAGTATCATTTAATCAATTCTTCTTGTTACATAAGGAACGCTGTTCTCATCTTAGTCAAGCATGTTATGTCATCATGCGGCAGTAGATGGAGGAATAGCGTTCCTTTTTATTTAAATATAAGAATTTATAGTTTTGCTTTATAAATACGCTTCTATTTCACCGCGAAACGATGCTTCGTCTCAAAGGACGACGAAGCTGTTTCTGCTTGATTGGACTAATTTATATATGACATTGTTCGCAATATTAAGGGTACTAAAAAGGAAGTTGCTTGCCTTATGATGAATACATAGGTTGAAAGCGGTAACAAATTATTCCAGTGAAAAATGGATAGCAGAGGTGAAGCGATAATGGAGAAGAATATTGCGCAACAATCTCATCCGTGGAGGCTCTGGTACAAGCAGCCCGCTGCGAAGTGGGAAGAAGCGCTGCCGATTGGTAATGGACGTCTTGGCGGTATGGTGTTCGGAGCTGTTCGACAAGAACGAATTCAATTGAACGAAGATACGCTATGGTCCGGCTTTCCGCGTGATACGAACAATTATGAATCTTTAAGATACTTGAATAAAGCGAGAGAGCTGTTATACGCCGGGCAATATAGCGAAGCAGAGCAGCTTATCGAGACAAGAATGCTCGGACGTAATACCGAGTCCTATCAACCACTTGGAGATTTATTTGTGGAACATCTACTAACAGAGAGCGAAGATGATTCCATACAAGCTGATTATATACGTGAGCTGAATCTAGACACAGGTATAGCAACAACAAGCTATCGGATTGGAAGCAATCTCTATCATCGTGAAATATTTGTTAGTGCGGTAGACCAAGTGTTATGTATACATGTTGAGATAATCGAAGGCGATGGGTCTATTGCGCTGAATGCTGCATTTGATTCAGCGCTTCGTCATGAGTGCAGTGTTACCGATGATCTGGTACTTATTATGAACGGTCAATGCCCAACCCATATTGCAGATAATTACAGGGGTGATCATCCGAGGTCTATTCAATATGAAGAAGGCCGAGGGCTCTTATTTGAAGCGCAGTTAACTGTATTATCTGACGGGGGAGAAGTTGTCGACACTGACAACGGCCGCAGGTTGGAAGTGCGTGGAGCAAGGTCTGTGACCTTCTTGATGTCAGCGGCATCAAATTTCGAACGATTCGATGTCATGCCTGATACGAATAGGGAACGACTATCGAGCAAGTGCAGTCTCCCGTTGCAAGCTGCAGCAGCTTTTGGTTATGAAGAATTGAAACGCAGACATGTGGAGGATCATCAGCAATTATTCCGCCGCGTCGATATCGACTTAGGGATGTCCATGAACGGCTCTTTGCCAACGGATGAACGATTAGCGGCTTATAAGCTAGGAGCAAGCGATCCGCAATTAGAAGCCCTTTACTTCCAATACGGACGATATTTGCTCATGGCGAGCTCGAGACCAGGTACACAACCGGCTAATCTGCAAGGGATATGGAATGACCGGATGCAACCTCCGTGGAATAGCAATTATACGACGAATATTAATACGCAAATGAATTATTGGCCAGCCGAGGTTTGCGGTTTAAGTGAATGTCATCAGCCCTTGTTAAGTATGATCGCGGACTTAAATGAAACAGGGAGCAGAACAGCTGCTATTCATTACAATGCTCGAGGCTGGGTGACCCATCATAATGTTGATTTATGGCGGACATCGACGCCATCAGCAGGTCATCCGAGCTGGGCATTCTGGCCGCTAGGCGGTGTATGGCTGTCTTTACATTTGTGGGAGCATTATGCGTTCAATCCCGATCTTGACTATCTGCGGGAGCAAGCTTATCCACTAATGAAGGGAGCTGCGCTCTTTTGTCTAGATTGGCTTCAGGAGACGGAAGAGGGGATGTTGATCACAGTCCCATCAACCTCTCCAGAAAATAAATTTGCGTTAAAGGAAGGTTCGGCTTCAAGCGTAGCTATTGCTTCAACGATGGATATCTCACTTGTGAAAGAGTTGTTTACTTGTAGTTTGGAGGCTGCGCAGCTTCTTGATATCAAGGATGAGCATAGCGCTGCAATGGAAGAGTCGCTTAAGAAACTGCCTGAGTTCCAGATCGGACGAGGGGGGCGGCTGCTGGAATGGCTGGAAGATTTCGAGGAGCATGAACCCGGTCATCGGCATGTGTCCCATCTATACAGCTTGTATCCCGGCAATCTGATAAATCCGAAGGATACACCTGAGCTAGTAGAGGCAAGCAGGCAGTCATTGCTGCACCGTATAGAAAGCGGCGGAGGTCATACCGGTTGGAGCTGTGCATGGTTAATTAATTTATATGCCCGGCTGTATGAACCAGAGAAGGCGTATCATTTTATCAACACGCTGTTATCTAGGTCTACGCATCCGAATTTATTCGATGATCACCCGCCATTCCAGATCGATGGCAATTTTGGCGGTACTGCTGGTATTGCTGAGCTGCTGCTGCAAAGCCATTTGGGTGAAATTCACTTGCTCCCTGCTTTGCCGGAAGCTTGGCCTAACGGTTCAGTGAAAGGGCTAAGAGCAAGAGGTGGTTTTATCATTGATATGGAGTGGTCTGATCATCAGCTTACTGAGGCGAGAATAAGATCGACCCATGGGGGCGAGTGCAAGCTGCATGGGCAATCCAATTTCAATATACGTGAAGATAAAGGACTAACGATTATACATCCGCGGTTATAAGTGGTCTCATTGGCTAGAATGAACAACCATACTAACGATTCTGAAGGAGAGAATAAGGCATGAAACAAAGTTATCCTTTTGAGAATACTAAGCTTCCATTGGAGGAGCGAGTGAAAGATTTAGTAGCTCGGTTCACACAGGAAGAGAAAGTAGAGCTAATGGTGCAATACCAGCCAGCGGTAGAGCGGCTTGGTGTGAAGCCATATAAGCATGGCACTGAGGCGGCGCATGGTGTTGCATGGCTGGGAGAGGCGACATCCTTCCCGCAGCCAATCGGTCTCGGCTGTACATGGAATCCTGAGCTAATGAAAGAAGTGGGTTCTGTTATTGGTGATGAAGCACGTGTGTATTATCAGCGTAATCCTGAGGTAAACGGTCTAACGCTATGGGCGCCAACAGTAGATATGGAGCGTGATCCGCGTTGGGGCAGAACGGAAGAGGCTTATGGCGAGGATCCGAAGCTGACGGGCGAACTGACAGCTGCACTTGTTCAGGGCATTCAAGGGGATCATCCCTTCTACTTCAAAGCTGTAGCGACTTTGAAGCATTTTATCGGCAATAACAATGAAATTAATCGCGGCAGCTGTTCGGCGAGCATTGACCCGCGGAATATGAAAGAATATTATCAACGGGCATTCGAGCCTGCTTTCGTCAAAGGCGGAGCTTACTCGATGATGACTTCGTACAATGCCGTTAATGGTATCCCAACTATTCTTCATGAAGATGTCAATAAGATAGTTAAAGGTGAATGGGGAATGAATGGTTTTATTGTGAGCGATGCCGGGGACTTAATCGGCATTGTGGATGACCATCACTATTATGATACGTACAAAGAAGCAGTCGCCCATTCTATCAAAGCGGGTATCGACAGCATTACAGATGACAAAGAGAAATCATGTGAAGCGATTCGTGAAGCTCTTTCTGAAGGTTTGCTGGAAGAATCTGATTTGGATCATGCGCTGACGAACACATTCAGAGTCCGGTTCCGTCTAGGCGAGTTCGACGCAGCTGAATTGAATCCGTATGCCAATACACCTGAATCAATGTTATGTGCACCGGAACATAATACGCTGTCGTTGCAAGCGGCAAGGGAATCCATCGTTTTAATGAAAAATGATCACAACATGCTTCCGCTTAATGCGCAAAAGCTGGATAAAGTCGCCGTGATCGGACCGCTCGGCAATGTCGTTTACCGCGATTGGTATTCAGGCACCTTACCTTATAAAATAACACCATTCGAAGCAATCAAGCGCAAGCTTGAAGGTAAGAATGTCTCTTTCAATAGCGGCAATAACAGCGCTGTATTGAAATTAGCTTCTAATGAAAGTCCAATCGGCATTGGGGAGGACGGGCTCCTGCAAGCTGCGCCTCAAGGCGGCGGTGAGACTTTCGAAGTGAGTGATTGGGGCTGGGGCAGCTTCACTCTACAGAGCAGCACCAACGGCAAATTTGCAACAAGCGCGGATGACATTTCGATCAAAGCAAACGCAGACGAGGCTTTTGGCTGGTTCGTTAAGGAAGTGCTTCGTCTTGAAGCCAAGGATGACGGTACAACCGCAATGCGTACATGGAATGGACAGCCTGTAACCGTATCGGAAGATTCCTCGCTGCAAGTGGCTGCTGAAGGCATTGAGGAAGCGCTGGGTGAATTCATCGTTGATGTGACCGAGGATGGACTGGCAGAAGCGATTGCCGCTGCTCGCGAAGCGGAAACGGCTATTCTGTTCGTTGGCAATAACCCCTTGATTAATGGCAAGGAGGACAGTGATCGTCCGGGTCAGACACTAGCCGAATCGCAAGAGCGGTTAGTTAAGGAAGTATTCGCAGTTAATCCGAATACGATCGTTGTTGTCGTTGGCAGCTATCCGCTAGAGATCAATTGGATTCAAGAAAACATTCCAGCTGTCCTCTATTTATCTCATGCAGGTCAAGAGCTCGGGAATGCGGTTGCTGATGTATTGTTCGGAGACTATGCGCCTGCTGGTCGTCTGAACATGACTTGGTATCGCTCGGCTGAGCAGGAACTGACGGATATTATGGATTACGATATTAGAAAAGGCAAACGGACTTATTTGTATTTTGACGGAACTCCGTTATATCCATTTGGTCATGGTATGACATACACCACATTCGCTTACGATCAGTTGGAGATTATTCCATCTTCAACAGGCGGAGCGGATGAATGGACAGCGCGAATTGGGATAACGAACACAGGAGCGACAGCAGGAGATGAAGTAGTGCAATTGTATGTGCATGCTGACGTTTCGAGAGTAGAGCGCCCTGTGAAACAACTTATTGGATTTGCACGTATTCATCTTCAGCCTGGACAATCCAGCGTAGTTGAATTGCTTGTAACGAGAGTTGATCTGGCGATATGGGATGTGACGCGTGATCGCTTCTGTGTTGAATCAGGGACGTACCAGTTCATGACAGGCAGCTCATCAACAGATATTCGATTGACTTCGTCATTATCGGTTCAGGGTGAGACCATTCCAATGAGAAATCTGGTATCTACGATGGTTCGTGCGGAGAATTACGATGACTATGAAGCGATCATTCTTGATGAATCCAAAGAGAGTGGAACATGCGTCCGTCTGAAGGATGTTGGTCAAGAGGGCTGGATTCGGTTCTCCACAGTAGAGTGGAGCAGCGATCCAGTATCCTTCGAAGCACGCGTCTGCGGCGGAACAGAGGGCGGTAAACTTACTATTATTCTTGGTTCAAGTGACAGTCAACCATCTGGGATGATCATTGTGAAACCAAGTGGCGAGCAAGAGTGGAATACGGCAATTACGAAGCTTACTAATTCTTCTCAAGCAACCGATGTCTTCATTCATCTAACGGGTACAGCCAAACTTAGCGGGTTCAAATTCAATAACTAGTAAGATGAATGACCTGTCCTTATGTCCAAGGGCAGGTTTTTTTATGAAAATATAAGAATTTATATGTTTTGCTTTATAAATACGCTTCTATTTCACCGCGAAACGATGCTTCGCCTCCAAAGGACGGCGAAGCCGTTTCTGCTTGATAGAGTCCCAATATTTATATGATAAAATATCTGATATTAATGGTATCCACTTAAACGACATCGTTCTATAATATAAACTAATGTCGTTTTTCGACTGTAGTCATCATTGCGATAATAGAAAACGCTTTCTCAAAGGAGATAGAGTACGATCAACCTACTTGCTAAGCTATCAAGAAAAATGAATGATGTCCGTATTAAAAATAAGCTGATGTTTACGTATATAGTTGTCGTATGTGTTCCTGTCTTTATTGTTGGCGTGCTGCTTACGGGAGCTTTCCGTCAAAATGTATTGGATCAAGCAACCGAACAAACGATGAACAATGTAGATAAAATAAAGAAACAGACAGCGGACATCCTTCGTATGCCGATTGAAATATCGGATAAATTGCTCGTAGACGCCAGGCTCACTAATGTCGTGAACACACAATACGAGACTACATTTGAAGCTACTAAAGCGTTATGGGATTATCGAGATTTCAAAGATTATATGCGTTTGTATAATGAGATTTATAATATTCGGTTTTATACCACGAACATGACGATGCTAGATAATTGGGAGTTTCTTAAAGTTAATGAGGAGGTCAGTGATACTGCTTGGTATAAGGAAGCGTACATGAGCGAGGGGATTCACTGGTTATATGTCGATGATGCAACGAAAAATAATAAACATTACCTCAGCTTGATTAGAAAAATTTCGTTCCCAGAGTATCGTACGAGCGGTATTCTCGTCATTGGCGTGAATCAAGCCAAACTGAATGCGATGCTGAGTCAAGAGCCGTTCGACACGATGATATTCGACGAGAATGGATTTGTTGTGGCTGCAAGTGACCCGAGCAGTGTAGGCGTTAATATATCGCAAATGGATTTCGCTAATCAGTTGATCAATATGCAGACAGGTACGTATGAATTTGATTATAAAGGTCATCGTTCCAAAATCATTATGGAAGAGCTTCGTCCGAATTCAAGCCGCAATGGTCTGAAGATAGCATCTGTATTTACGATTGACAGTATTGTTAGCGAGGCTAATCGGATCAGCATGCTCGGTCTATCGATTATGGCGGGCAGCCTGATCATCGCGTTTTCGTTGATTTATATATTCTCTGGTATTTTGGCAAAGCGGATGCTCGTACTCAATAAAGATTTGAATAAAGTGGCTATGGGAGACTTTAATGTTATTTCGATGATAGAAGGCAATGATGAAATTGGTCTGTTGTCTAAGCGCTTTAATCATATGGTGAACAGCATTCGCGATTTGATGGAAGAGGTGTCGGAGTCGCATCGTCAGCAGGGTCAATTGGAGCTTCGTCAGAAAGAAATTAAGCTGAAAATGATGGCTAGTCAAATCAACCCGCATTTCCTCTTCAATGCCTTGGAATCGATTCGGATGAAATCACATGTGAATGGACAAACCGAAGTCGCTTCAATTGTGAAAATGCTAGGGAAAATGATTCGCAGAAATTTGGAAATAGGCGCGAGACAAATTCCGCTGAAGGAAGAGCTCGATAATGTACGCTATTATTTGGAGATTCAGCAATTCCGTTACGGAGACGACCGGCTTACCTTCGAGATGGAGCTGGAATCCGATGCCGAGCTTATTGATGTTCCTCCCTTAATTATTCAGCCTTTAGTTGAAAATGCAGTTGTACATGGGTTAGAAAATATAAGCGAGGGCGGTTGCGTTAAAGTTAAAACCATTTGTCAGGGCGAGTATTTGCTAATTGAAGTCTCAGATAATGGAGCTGGAATTGGACCTAATAAATTAGTAGAGATTCAGAAATCACTTCTTGATATGGATGAAGCGGAGGAATATCGCATTGGGCTTCGCAATGTTCATCAACGGCTTGTTCTACTGTATGGCGAGTCATGTGGATTGAACCTCATTAGCAATGGGGAAGGGTTAGGTACGACCATATTGTTCCGAATTCCAACAGGAGGACAAAGGCATGCATAGATTGATGATTGTAGACGACGAGCCGATGATCCGAGCAGGGCTGAAATCGATTATAGATTGGAATGCGATCGGGTATACATGGGTGGGGGAAGCATCGAGCGGACCGGAGGCTTTAATTAAACACGGCCAACTCGCTCCTAATCTCATTTTGATCGATATAAGAATGCCTGGTATGGATGGTTTGCAGGTGATCGAAGAAATTAGAAAAGTAGATGCTGAATGCCATTTTCTCATATTAAGCGGTTATTCTGACTTTACTTACGCAAAGCAAGCGATCGAGTTCGGCGTGGATGGATATCTGCTAAAGCCGATAGATGATGATGAACTATATGAATATGCCAAACGGGTTAGTGTGCTTATAGCCAAACAGTCGGAGCATGCAATCAACCAAGAACAGTCGGCTGTATTGCACCGGGATGAGCTATTGAAAAGTGCAGTAACTGCCAGTGCTGATGAATCAGCTATTAGCGAGCTTAGTCAGTTGCTTGGAGCTTCGAGTAAAAGCTATCAGCTGCTCCTTATTGAATGGTCACGAACGGAAGAACGTGAAGCAGCTGTTATCCTTGCTGCCAAACGAAAGCTGACTCAATTGATTGAAGCCAAAGGCGCAGGATGGTTATTTCAAATGGAGCCTTATTCCGCCTTGTTGCTCAAGGACATGGAGACAGACAATAGCTCTAGAGAACAAATTAAGCAATGGATTGAGCAGGCTGCTGGGCAGGAATTGAAGTTTATTGCGGTTGCTGGTGAAGTCGTTAGGATGATTGCGGAACTACCGCATAGCTATGAAACTGCGCTAGACAGCATTAAGCATAGCTTCATGTTGCCTGCCTGCCAGATTCATATCGGAAGTAAGAAGGCTGCTGACGCCGATCGGATAGATGAGGAATCAACAACTACGACACTAGATGAGCTAGGTAGAAAGCTTTACTATATGTTGGATATTGGCAGTAAGGAAGGCGTACAGCAAAGCTTAAAGGAAGCAGGGGATTTAATCTGCCTCAAGCATCGTTCTGAGCAACGAATAAAGATGAGCTTTGCACAAATGCTCACTATTGTAATCAATAAGCTAAGCGTTGTTCATGTGCAGCTGTCGATAGAGGATGAGATGCGCATGATAACGGATTTATACAAACAGACTAACTATGACGAAATGCTGTACATTCTGAATGAACGGTTATCCCAATTGGCGTTCCGGCTCGGAAATTCCAGCAACATGACGGTTATCAAGCAAATAACAGATTTTATTGAACGACATCATTCCGAGAATTTAAAGCTTGAGACGTTAGCGGAGCTGTTTAATTATAATAGCGGCTATTTGGGCAAAATGTTCAAGAACTTCACAGGTGAGCATTTTAATACTTACTTGGATAAAGTTCGGATTCAACATGCAATTGAGCTGCTGCAGCAAGGCTTGAAAGTACATCAAGTCTCTGAGTTAGTCGGATATGCGAATGTCGATTATTTTCATAGTAAATTCAAGAAATATAAAGGTCTTTCGCCTTCCTCGTTCAAGCGGATGGTGAAGGAAGGGGCAGGAGCTCCTGATAATCCTATAAAATAAGCTGGTCAAAAGGCGGTATCAACCCGAAATAAGGGTGTTGATACCGCCTTTTTTGCGGATAAATCATATAAAAAATAGCTACTGTATGACAGTGCTTATTTTTATATGATTTTAGGTTGAATTTGTCGGGTTCAAGAGTGAAAGCGCTATCGATTATGATGGATACATCAGAAAGAGCCAGGTTACGAAGTCATTTTTGCTATCGCAAAAATTAAAGCTAATGCTTACGATGCTATTTTTGCTATCGCAAAAATTTAAGGAGGAAGCAAGATGAAATTTTTCAGCAACATGTTACAGCAGAAGTATTTGTATTTGATGTCGCTTCCGTTTATTATTTGGATTTTTGTGTTCAGCTATGTTCCGATCTGGGGTTGGTTAATGGCATTCCAGAAGTATAAACCTTCCAAGTCCATGATGGACCAGAAATGGGTTGGATTTAAAAACTTCGTCGAACTGTTCGCAGATGAGCGGTTTTATCTGGTACTGCGCAACACGCTCGGTATGAGTATTATGGGCCTTATCGTTAGCTTCACTATCCCTATTATATTCGCCTTGCTTTTGAATGAGATTCGAGGAAGTTTATTCAAACGAACCGTACAGACAATCTCGTATTTGCCTCATTTCGTTTCATGGGTCGTTGTAGCGGGCTTAATTACCAAGATGCTGTCAACAGACGGTGGAGCAATCAATCAATTGCTGATGTCTCTTCATCTAATAGACGCGCCAATTCAATTTATGGCTAAAGGAGAATATTTCTGGAGTATAGTCACCGCATCGGATTTGTGGAAAGAAACAGGCTGGAACTCCATCATCTTCTTGGCGGCTATGGCTGGTGTAGATCAAGAGCAATATGAAGCTGCGACGGTAGATGGTGCGGGAAGGTTCAGGAAAATGTGGAGTATTACGCTTCCTGGTATTCGAACTACTTTTATGGTGCTGCTCATTCTGTCGATTGGTCATCTGATTGGTATCGGCTATGAGAAGCAATTATTGCTGGGCAATCCTCTTGTTAAGGATTACTCTGAGGTGCTGGAGTTGTATGCGCTCAATTACGGTATCGGTCTAAGTCGGTATTCCTACGGAACGGCAATTGGTATATTCAACTCGGTTGTCAGCATTATCCTAGTGTTTTCCGCCAACTATATTTACAAAAGAGTCACCAAAGAGTCAGTCATATAGAGCATGCATTTGCTTGAATGGCTGCCAGCAAACATTTAGGAGGAACTACAAATGCAAGGGATGGTACAAAGAAGCGCATTCGATCGAGTGTTTGACATAAGTGTTTATATCATAATGACTGTCGTAGGAATCCTTACGCTGTATCCGTTCTTGAACGTGCTTGCTATATCATTCAATGAGTCGGTAGATACCGTTAAGGGCGGTATTACGATCTTCCCAAGAGCATTCACTTTACAAAACTATATTGAAATTTTCCAATTCGAAGGCTTGCTGCTTGGCTTCAAAAACTCGATATTACGGACTCTAATCGGTACAGTTATCGGCGTGTTTTCATCAGCAATGGTTGCATTTGTACTAAGCCGGAGAGATTTTCAAGCGAGAAAGTGGATGTCTGTCGTATTCGCAATGACGATGTATTTCTCCGGCGGCTTGATTCCGGTGTACATGCTTATCCGTAATCTGGAGCTAATCGGCACATTCTGGGTTTATATCATTCCCGGTATTCTAAGTGTCTGGAATGTGTTTGTCATTCGGTCCTATATTGATGGGTTGCCCATCGCATTGCAGGAATCAGCGAAGATCGACGGAGCGAATGATTGGACGATATTTTGGCGGGTTATTCTCCCGCTATGCCAACCCGTACTTGCAACCATTGCACTCTTCATCGCAGTTGGTCAATGGAATGCTTGGTTTGATACTTACTTGTACAACTCTGGTCATCCAGAGAATACAACACTTCAGTATGAGTTGATGAAAGTCTTGCAGTCGACGCAGTCAGGATCTAATTATCGCGATCCGAATGCCATGCAGTCGATGGCTTCCGTATCGCCGGAGTCAATCCGAATGGCTATCACCATCGTTGTAACGGTTCCGATCCTGCTTGTTTATCCTTTCTTGCAAAAATATTTCGTTAGCGGAATGACATTAGGTGCAGTGAAAAGCTAGTTTTGATATGGTAGTAGCAGGTTTCCTGTTATATACATGAGGTTACACACATAAGGGGAGGCAAAGAGCAATGAAAAGAAACAAAATGGCATGGGTAGGTATAATGCTCACACTCGTAATACTTGTATCAGCATGCGGCAATGCCAACAAAAACGCAGATAACACAGGCTCAACCAACAATGCAGGCGACGGAACACTTGAGCCGATTTCCATTAAGATGGTTGCCGGTGACAATAACCCGAGCTGGGATGATATGCAAAGTGACATCGGTAAATTGATTAAAGAAAAAACAGGCGTGACATTGAAGCAAGAATTTCCTATCGGCGGCAGTGATCAAGATTTATTCGCCCTTATGGTAGCAAGCAATGAGTATCCTGATCTCGTAATGGCAAAAGGCAGTGCGAGCAAGCTTGTTGATGCTGGTGCTCTGATCGACTTGACTGATCTAATTGAAGAGCATGCTCCGAACCTGAAAAAGGTTTACGGCGAGTATATGAATCGCTTGAAGTGGAGCAACGACGACGAAGCGATTTATATCATTCCGACAGATGGCGTAGGTCAGCAATATTTTGAAGCAGGCGGCGGCTTCCAGCTGCAGCATCAAGTGCTTGAAGAGCTTGGCTATCCAGAAATCAAGACGGTTCAAGATTATGAGAATGCCATCAAAACCTATATTGCGAAGCACCCGAAAACAGAGGATGGTCAACCGACAATCGGTATGTCGCTTAACGGCGGCGAGTGGCAAATTCTGATCTCCGTTACGAATCCTGCATTCACGGCAACAGGCGCTCCAGACGACGGTGAATTTTATATTAACCAAGAGAATTTCGAAACCATCATGCACTACCAACGTCCAGAAGAGAAGGAATACTTCCGTTGGTTGAACCACATGAACGATGAAGGCTTGCTTGATAAAGAAAGCTTCGTGCAAAAATATGATCAATATAAAGCGAAAATCGCTACCGGTCGTGTTCTTGGTCTGATCGACCAGAAGTGGGATTATGAGGAAGCAGAGAATACGTTGAAAAACGAAGGTAAAGTCAACCAAACCTATGCTCGTTTCCCAGTTACCCTTAATGAAAGCACACAAGATCATTCCTTCCAAGGTACAGGTTTCTTAGCGGGTTGGGGCGTAGGGATTACGAAAGATGCCAAAGATCCCGTTCGTATTATTAAATTCCTAGACTACCTTGCTTCCGATGAAGGTCAAGTGCTTCGCAACTGGGGTATTGAAGGCGTTCATTATGATTTAGTAGACGGCAAACGTGTTCTGAAACCAGAATTTCTGAATATGAAAACGAATGACGGCAACAAATTCAAGAAATCAACAGGTATTGGCAACTATGACATTTCCGCTCGTTACGGCGATGGCGTACAAGATGCTACTGGCAACTACTACACATTGAACTACCCTGAAGCGATCATTGCGAACTACACAGAAGCTGACAAGAAAACACTTGCTGCTTATAAAGCATCCACGTACAAGGATCTGTGGCCGGCTGATGATGCATTCCCTGAACGTCCATACGGCGCTGCATGGAACATTGCATTCGAGACAGGCTCAGATGCCAACGTTATTTTTCAAAAAACACAAGATATAATGAAGAAACGCGTACCAGAAGCGATTCTGGCGAAACCAGCCGACTTCGATAAAGTATGGGATTCCTTCATGAATGACTTGAAAAAAGCAGGCGTAGACGAGTTGAATGCCGAGTATACAAACATGGTTAAAAATCGGGTTGAACTTTGGTCTAAATAAAGGGACAATCTCCGTTTTGCTAAAACGGGCATATAGTGTAGATAGAAGCCTATATGGAGGGAATGCTCATGAGCAGCAGTAAAGCTGGGCATCGTAAAAGAATCAGTTCGATGTTAGTTCTCGTCCTTTTTGTGCTCTTTGTCATCCTTTTGCTCCTTTATTTACTTTGAACAGAAATATTGAGAAATATGAAAATACGCCGTACAGATTCCTGTACGGCTATTTCACTATTCTAGTCTATAGTTGCATTGGAACCCCTCACCCCTGACCTCATCGTTCCCGGTGATACCAGGCTGCCAGTGATACCAGTGATACCAGTGATACCAGTGGTGCCCTCACCCACAATAGGTGGTTACACTACCCCAGTAATTTAGCCCATCTCGAGACTGACCGTTTATTTGTAGGACCAGTTAACATTTCACTATCTTATTAAGGCTCTTCCAATATCCGTTCTGCTTTTATCATTTTATCTTTTAATTTAATAGTGATTGCTTTAGTTCGATCGATATCTTTGATTTCAAAAATTTCACTTCCGATAGGTGCTTCATTTGATTCCCAATTTTCTATAGGCATGGGCTGACGGTTCTTAAGAATTTCACCGAGTTTTTCCCCAATTTTATCAGCTGACACTTCACTCACAGAAATTCCGTATACTGTGTCATTGATAATTACGGAGCTAGGATAAGTAGAGTTATTCTGTGAGCAGCCAGTCAGCTGCAAGAGTATAATCACCATAATCATTAAATTTAATTTGAGTTTCATTGTATTCACAACCTTGTTTATATAATGTGAAAACGCTAAATCCCTCCACGGATATTTAATGGAAGGATTAGCAATCTCAAAGGTTGACGATTCCATAGCTCCGGAACCTTGTATAATCAACAATTCCAGTCTAAGACTTTATTTTACATAAATATGTGTAGTCGTTACAAGAGGATGATGAAAATTGGACGGAGTGAGTTTTGGCAAATTATTTGAGGCAGCCAATTATTTTATTCAATCGAACAATCTGGCGGCCAGAGGATCCGTTATTTGTAGCAATTAGCCATATATCTTGCTCCAAGCGGCCAGAGAATCCGTTATTCCCTCGTAATAGCCCTGAATTCCCTCAATTTATCGATAATAACGGAACTCCTGGCCGCCAAAACACGCAAATGAATATAATCGGACAAATAGCGGAATCTCAGTCCTCGTACGAATAAATAGTGTGTTAAAAGTTTGGATAATAGCTCGCGTGGTCTGCCCCCTGTGTAACCCCACCAAACAATAAAAAGTTTAGTTAGCCCCATCTCTCTATTTTAGCCCAGTGATTTCACCAACTATCAAACAGAGCAAACGGAGTAAGCGAAGCATCCTAGTGTAGCGTTAGCATTCGTCATGGTATCCAGATACAACAACTACCGTAAGAATATTCGCTTACGCAATTTGCCCATACATAAACAATCCTGCTTTTACAAATAATGAACGAGAAACCAAGCAGACAGGAGGGAATTTTTTTGCCATCAAAAGCTGGCGGGGGCAATAACTATAAAGATATGTCGATGTCATCTAAGGAATATCAGAATTTCGCGAAGACACGAGAGCCTTCTCGATCGATTTTTA
The DNA here is from genome assembly GCA_048976605.1 of Pristimantibacillus sp. Classification (GTDB taxonomy): domain Bacteria; phylum Bacillota; class Bacilli; order Paenibacillales; family Paenibacillaceae; genus Pristimantibacillus. Next base: position 63,773 of record JBHGUX010000072.1, read on the forward strand.
CGAACTGCCTGAAAGCTTTCGTTGTTGGGGGTGCCATATGTGTGCTCGGACAAGCTATTCAGGAAATGTTCATTCATCTTATGGGTATGACAAAAGAGAACGCCAGTAATCCAACCGTGGCGGTACTTATTCTGCTTTCCGTCATTCTTACGAGCCTAGGCGTATACGACAAAATTGCGCAATGGGCTGGGGCAGGTACAGCTGTGCCAGTTACAGGGTTCGCGAATTCGATGTGTTCAGCTGCGTTGGAGTCTCGCAGTGAAGGGCTGGTATTGGGGGTCGGGGCAAGCATGTTCCAGCTAGCTGGATCTGTCATTGTCTTCGGCACGGTTGCCGCATTCTTCGTTGGTATAGCCCATCTTATCTTCGGTACGGGAGGGGCGCACTGATATGCTGAAGGGTAAACAAACGTGGTGGTTCGAGAATCGACCGGTCATTATAGGAGCGGCTACAGTCGTAGGACCAGATGAAGGAGAAGGACCACTCGCAGAAGATTTCGATCTGATCCATCCTGAGCTCGACATGCAGCAGAAGAGCTGGGAGAAGGCGGAGCGCCTCATGCTGGAGCAAGCTTCAGAGTTTGCTGTTCAGAATGCTCGCATCAACAAGGAACAGTTGAATTTCTATGTTGGCGGGGACTTGATGAATCAGATCATTAGCAACAGCTTCGCGGCTAGAACATTAGGAAGACCGTATCTAGGCGTGTTTGGCGCTTGTTCAACTTCGATGGAGTCACTTGCTATTGCTTCATTAATAGTGAATTCCAAACAAGCGAATTATGCGATGGCAGGAACCTGCAGTCATAACTGCACAGCAGAGAAGCAATTTCGTTATCCAACGGAATATGGCTCGCAAAAGCCGCCGACGGCGCAATATACCGTAACTGGTGCAGGAGCAGCAGTAATCGCAGCGGAAGGCGACGGTCCAGTTGTTGAATGTGCAACTATTGGCAAGGTTATCGATCTAGGCATTACAGATCCGTTTAATATGGGGGCTGCGATGGCACCGGCGGCTGTTGATACGATTCAGGCCCATTTCAATGATACCGGACGTACGCCGAAGGATTATGATCTGATCGTCACCGGCGACTTGGCTTCAGTCGGACATCCGATAGCAAATGAGCTGCTGATTCGGGATGGCGTACCGATGGGTGATACGATATTCAAGGACTGCGGGCTTATGGTGTTCGATGTTGCCAATCAAAAGGTGCAAGCAGGAGGAAGCGGCTGCGGCTGCTCGGCTGTCGTCACCTATGGACACTTGCTGAAAAAGTTGGCGAAAGGCGACCTGAAGCGAATTTTAGTTGTTGCGACAGGCGCGCTGCTGTCTCCGCTTTCTTTTCAACAAGGAGAAAGCATTCCAGGTATCGCACACGCGGTTGCTCTTAGTGGAAAGGGATGATTAGAATATGCAGTTTTTATGGGCTTTTGTAGTAGGGGGCGCGATTTGTGTAGTTGGTCAAATTATGTTTGATGTGTTCAAGCTAACGCCTGCCCATACGATGGCGACACTTGTTGTTGTCGGTGCGATTGTTGATGGGGTAGGGCTATATGAGCCGCTTGTCGATTTTGCCGGGGCAGGGGCTACTGTTCCGATTACGAGTTTTGGTAATGCGCTTGTGCACGGTGCATTATCGGAGCTCCAAGCGCAAGGCTGGATCGGCGTTATATCCGGGATATTTAAAGTAACCAGTGCGGGCATCTCGGCTGCGATTATATTCAGCTTTCTGGCTGCGCTTGTGGTAAGGCCGAAAGGGTAAAATGGTTGGAGAATCCTGATTGTGGGATTCTCCAATTTTTTTTGGACGAACAAGTATTTGTGCAGGGAGATGGAATTGCTGTAAAATAGTACTAAATCATTCTACTCATCCCGATAATTGCTTGATTATTCCTACTGGAGGTTGTTCATATGGAAACTCGTCTAGCTGATATGCAATTATGTTCTACTATTCTTAATAGTTTAAATGGCTGTATTCTGGGAAAACAAAATGAAATCGAACGATTAATGATAGCCGTCATCGGTGGCGGACATGTCCTGCTTGAGGATGTTCCGGGGACAGGAAAGACGCAATTAGTGAAAGCGTTGGCAAAATCTATCGGAGGGCAATTTAGAAGGATTCAATGTAATCCTGATTTGCTTCCGACCGATATAACTGGTGTTTCGATTTATCACCCTAAGCAAGAAGCATTCTTATTCCGTCCAGGTCCAGTTATGACGAACGTTCTGCTTGCAGATGAGATAAATCGTGCGACGACAAAGACACAGTCAGCGCTTCTGGAAGCGATGGAAGAGGGGCATGTAACCGTGGACGGCGATACTTATTTGCTTCCACAGCCCTTTATATTATTAGCAACGCAAAATCCGATTGATTTCGAAGGAACATATTCATTGCCTGAGGCTCAGCTTGATCGATTCATGATGAAGCTATCTCTTGGATATCCGAGCGAGGAAGATGAACAACGGATGGTAATGTCCAATGAAGGTGTTCATCCATCTGATCGAATAATGCAGTTATGTGAAATCGAAGATATTATTCGAATTCAAGAGCAAGTGCTAGCCGTCCATATGGATGAAGCCGTCAGCAATTATTTGATCCGAATTGTTAGATCAACACGCGAGCATGCCAGTCTGCAGCTTGGTGCTAGTCCGCGGGCGGCTATCGCTCTTGCCCGAGCGGCAAAGGCGAGTGCATATTTGCAACAGCGTTCGTTCGTAACACCAGATGATATTAAGAAGCTTGCCACATTTGTCTTGTCACATCGACTGCTGCTGCATATGGAAGCAAGAATGAATGGCCTTAGAGCGGAAGATATCGTATCGCAGGTGCTGGACCAGACAAAAGTGCCGGTCAGGCTGGAGCACTAATGCGATGGTTAAAACGGCATGGAGACGTTGGAGGATAATAGCGTTAGTTTATTCCGTCGCTTTATTTTATTTCTTATTTCAAGGCGGTAAGACAGCGTTTATGTTGTTTATGATATTAAATCTGTTGCTATTGTACTTGTTATTTGGCAAATGGAGCGGTATTACTAAGGTGAATGGCATACGGAGCTTCAGACAACAAGGCGCACATACACATGCCGAGCATTCATTGACCGCGGGAAGCTCGGTAGAGGTGCAATTGTCAGTGAAGGTGCCGGGTGTTTATCCGATACCTTATGTGCTTGTTAGAGAGCGGCTTCATCGCCATAATGGACAGACGTTGGACTTCGAATCCTCATTCGTTCCGAATTGGAAGCGTATGGGGGAGGTGCTGTACACGACTCCTCCGCTGCAACGCGGCGAGTATCGGTACAAGTCAACGGTCTGTTTATCCCATGATGTGTTTGGTTTGTTTGAGCATACAGGGAGCTTTGCATCAGAGGCCGTATTCAGTGTGCTGCCTCAGACCGTACCTCTTCGTCAATGGCATGATGCTCAGCGAGGCATACGTGGACCATTCTCTCATGCGATTGCATCTCGCTCTGCGAAAGAAACGACACAAATTAATGGTGTTCGTGAATATTTGTATGGCGATCGTTTATCTCGTATTCATTGGAATGCGACTGCAAAGACGGGCGATTGGAAGTCGAAGGCATTCGAACGCGAATCTCTTCCCCGTACGATGATCATATTAGATCGTTTCGCAGGAGATTATCCTGTGCCGGCAACTGATCGGTTTGAACTAGCGGTATCAACCGCAGCTTCGCTGCTTGATAACGGTCTCAAAGGGGATACGGCGATGGGATTGTTGTCTGTCGGCAAGAAGTTGACCGTTATCCCGCCCAAATCGGGTGCTGAGCAACGTAATGAAATAATGAAGCATCTCACTTTTGTCAATGCGGATGCCCCGCATACAATTTATAAGTCATTGCTGATGTCAGACTCTATGCTAGAGCCAGGCTCGTTCGCCGTTCTTATCTCTGGCGTGACGGGTAAGGACGCGCTGCATTCAATGGAATGGCTCTCTCGTAAAGGATTAACGCCATGCCTCATTCACATCGGCAACAATATATCCTATGCTGGAGGGGACGAGAGCTGGCGTAAGCTGCTGCGCAGTCGGGGCTGGCCAGTCTTTTCATTGAAGCAGCTGCAAGAGCTGCCGGCTGTTCTGGAAGGGGGCGGCGGAGCATGAGTAGCTTAATTCGACTGATTGGCCGAGCATTTTCATTGAATTGGTACGAGAAGCTGTCTCGTTTATTTGTGGGCTTTATGATTATTAATACGATCTCTATGTTTGAAGGATTTTGGTGGGAGGAAACTTTCGCCATCGCTAATGGCACACTTCTTCTCGCAATCATTATTGATTTTCTATTGGGTGCGCGAAGCCGAATATTGAGGGTAATAATCCAAGTAATTCTTTGTATAGCTGTTACTGTAGCTTATGCGGAAGTCAGCAAGGTATATGGAGAAACGGCAAATTGGCGTGAATGGTTAGTGTTGATGTGGGGCTATGCTGTGCAGCTCAATCCCTTTATATGGATAAGCGGATCGTTATTAGTTATTTACTTATTATTCAGCAGCTGGGTCAACTCGCGGCCACGTGTTTTTGCTTTCATTGGCGTCAATCTATTCTCTTTGACGATTGCAGATTCTTTTACACCGATATGGCTGTGGGATGAAGTGGCATGGGTTGTGTTGCTCGGACTGCTATGGCTCGTCGCCACTCATTTGCATCGACTGGAACGAGAGCATCCGAGGAGCTGGAAGGAATTGCTTGAATACCCTCTTCAGCTGCTCCTTCCAGTGACATTTGTGTTGACGTTATTAATGACGATAGGTTTACTGATGCCTTCTATTTCTCCTATTCTACAAGATCCTTATACGATCTGGAAGGAAGCAAAGGGAGAGACGGTTAATGTCTTTCTTGGCGACAAAGGAAATAGCTCGCCTTCACAAACCAGCAACGGTAACGCCAGCTCTGGTTATGGGCGAGATGATACTCAGCTTGGTGGAGGATTCGATTACGATTATTCGCCAGTGATGATGATATCGACCTCGCATCGCAGTTATTGGCGTGGTGAGACCAAGTCTATCTATTCGGGAAATGGCTGGGATTTTGATGAAACGATAGATGATGGCGCTCCGGTAACTGGTTTAATCAAGGATGGGGCGCTGCCGCTCAAGGATGATCGTTCTTCAGCGGAGACGACGAAGGTTGATCAAATCGTCACGATGATTCGGAAGGATCGTTATCCTGTATTGTTCGCAGCTTCACCGATTACAACCGTTAATTGGGTCAATAAAGAGGGGCAAGCTCTTCAGCGAGGGTTAGAATGGTCCGCATCTGCAATGGAATTAAGGTGGATGGATGGGTCGAGGCGAAAGTTTCCAGAAGCGTATGCGGTTAGCTCTGAGGTAACTGTTCTGGATGAAGAGGCTCTTCGCAATACAAGTGCTGGCTGGGAAGAAGCATCCCGCAGCAAGCCTTATTTGCAATTGCCGTCGGAGCTCCCGACTCGTGTTAAGCAATTGGCTGAACAAATAACAGCAGATGCCTCTAATGATTATGATCGAGCAAAGATGATCGAGGGTTATCTTCGAATGAATTTTGTGTATACGAATAAGCCAGACCTAACTAAGCTGAGCGGGTCAAGCAATGATTTCACAGATCAATTTTTATTCGAGCTGCAAGAAGGCTACTGTGACTACTTCTCGACAACAATGGCAGTCTTATCCCGTTCGATTGGCTTGCCGGCAAGATGGGTGAAAGGTTTTGCTCCGGGTACGTTGCCAGCAGCTGAGTATGGTGGTCCGATGATGGGGATGCCTGATGAAATTGATCTCAACCCTAATGGTGAAGGGACTTATACCGTACGAAATTCGGATGCCCATTCCTGGGTTGAAATTTATTTCGATGGCTATGGATGGATACCATTTGAAGCGACTGCCGGCTTCGCGTTTCCTTACACATTGCCGCAAGAGGTTATGGCAGAAACTCCTGATGTGAATTTGGAGGCAGATGAAGAAGCTGTTGCGACGGAGTCGACAACAAACGCTTCGATCACAATCGGGCTTTGGAGTGTAGTATCCTTATTAGTAGCATTATTAGCTGTATGGATCTTTGTAAAGCGCAAGACATTGACAGCAGCCTGGACGAAATTTAAATTCCGATCTTATTCAGCTGATGAACGAATCGTCTGGGAGACGGAGAAGCTGCTTAAGAAATGTCGGAAGAAAGGGCTTGAACGCGCTGAGCATGAGACGTTGAATGAAGCGGTATCAAGGTGGTCATTAAGCCGCAGTGGGATGAAGGGTGAATTTCTAGAAATACTTAATGGGTTTGAACGAGCGAAATACAGTTCGGCAACAGCTACTATCGATGATGCAGAACGGTTTATGGTGCGGGTAAGAGCAATTATTAAACAATTATAAGACGCATTATGACAATCATTGTCCGCCAGTACCTGCTGGCGGCTTATTTTTTTGCAACAAAATCGCTTTATATGTTATAGTTTCGTAAGATAGCAGGAGAAAAGCAAAGGGGTCAAGCGCTTATGTTCGAGAGGCTGTTGCCGCACATGCGTGTGAATACGGTTTATGATATTCAATTAGATGAGCTTCATGCAAAAGGCGTACGCGGCATTATTACGGATCTAGATAACACTCTAGTAGGGGCTCGGGAAGCTTTGGCGACACCTGAACTCGTGAAATGGCTGGATTACGTACGCGAACGCGGCTTTAAAGTCGTTATCGTATCGAATAATAATGAGACGAGAGTATCTCAGTTTGCATCGCCACTCAACATTCCATTTATTCATGCCGCACGTAAGCCGGCGAATAAAGCATTCAAGAAAGCTCTTCGGGTATTAGAGCTGCCTGCAGAGCAAACGGTCGTTCTAGGCGACCAAATGCTGACGGATGTGCTTGGAGGCAAACGTATGGGATTGTATACGATTCTTGTAACGCCAATTGCTCCTGCTGATGAAGGAATCATGACCCGAGTCAATCGTCGGATTGAAGTGTTTGCTTTATCCCGGTTGCGCAAAAAAGGGTTATGGTATGAAGAGGAGACCAAATAATGACAGAGCAACTAAATGAAACAGCGCTATCATGCGCTGGCTGTGGCGTGCAGCTGCAGTCTGAGAAGCAAGGGGAGCCTGGCTACTTGCCTGAGACGGCAACGAAGCGGGAACCGGTTATTTGCCAACGCTGCTTCCGTATTCGCAACTATAATGAAGCTTCTTCGATAGCCGTCGATCAGGACGATTTTTTGCGTTTATTGGGAAGTATAGGTACGACCGACAGCTTAGTCGTTCATATCGTCGATTTGTATGATTTTGAAGGCAGCTTAATTTCGGGTCTGCAACGATTTGTAGGAAATAATCCAGTACTGCTTGTCGTCAATAAAGTAGATCTTCTGCCCAAAGCGATGAACCTCAACCGACTGCGCAACTGGGTTCAGCAGCAGGCGAAGGCTGAAGGCTTGCGGACTGTTGATATCGTGTTATGCAGCGCCAAACGGAATATCGGATTTGAACACGTGATTGAGGCATTGGAGCGTCATCGCAAGGGACGAGATGTCTATGTGGTTGGTGCTACTAATGTAGGGAAATCTACGTTAATCAACCGTCTCATCCGTGATTTCAGTGATTTGGATCGTGAGCTTACGACATCGCGTTATCCGGGTACAACACTTGATGCGATTCATATTCCGCTCGATGACGATAAGTCGATTATCGATACGCCAGGAATTGTCTACCATACGCGAATGACGGAAATTGTACCGCGCAGCTTCTTGCAGTCATTGATGCCGGATAAGCCGATTAAGCCGCTTGTCTACCAATTGAATGATCAACAAACCTTGTTCATTGGCAGCCTCGTTCGGTTTGACTTCGTAACAGGGGAGCGTCAATCATTCACGCTCTATATTTCCAATGCACTCAATGTACATCGGACGAAGCTGGAACGGGCGGACGAGCTGTATGAGGAGCATCGCGGCGAGCTGCTCGGTGGCCCTTCACGTGAAGAGCTGGAGGAAATGCCGGCTTGGACACGTCATTCCTTGCGCGTTCCACGCGGAGCGAATAAAGACGTGTTCATATCTGGTCTCGGCTGGATTCAAGTGAACGGAACAGCGGGTGCGATTCTTGACGTGTATGCGCCTAAAGGAATCAAAGTAATATTGCGAGACTCGCTTATTTAAACGAGGGCGAGAGGGGGAACGGAAATTGACGAATTCAACGCTTGATAGTGAAGCCTGTGGGAATAGAATCGACAGCCATACGGTGCTGTACGGCGTGATCGGCGATCCGATCCGCCACTCGAAGTCTCCAATAATGATGAACCGTGCTTTCCGGGAAAGTGGTATTAATGGCGTCTACTCGGCTTTTCATATTACACCGGATAAGCTTGCTGATTTTATCGGAGGCGTAAGGGCAATGGGCATAAGAGGGGTCAATGTGACGATTCCTCATAAGCTGGATATTATGAATTATATGGATGAGATCGATCCAGGGGCACGAGCGATTGGCGCGGTCAATACGATTGTTAATGAGAACGGACACTTAACCGGCTACAATACGGACGGTATCGGATATGTCCGCTCTTTGAAAGAAGAAGCGGAGCCTAATCTCACTGGCAAACGAATTGTTGTCATTGGAGCGGGGGGCGCTTCGCGGGCGATTGTTTATGCACTCGCTAATGAACAGCCCGCCAACATTACGATAGCTAACCGTTCGGTAGAACGGGCGCAAGAGCTCGTACAATCATTTAACAGCTTGGCGGATATGCAAGCGGTAACGACCGAAGGCCTTAAGGATGCATGCAAGGATGCAGATATCGTGATTAATACGACATCCGTCGGCATGTATCCGAATATAGAAGCAACTCCAATTGATGCTGCTTGGCTTAAGCAGGATGCTGTAGCTAGCGATCTAATATATAACCCGCTGCGGACGAAGTTTTTACTGGATGCGGAAAAGAATGGATGCCGGATTCATGGCGGTCTTGGCATGTTCATCAATCAGGGGGCATATGCTTTCGAATATTGGACAGGGCAGCCTGCTCCAGCCGAAGCGATGCGGGAAACCGTACTTGCTGCTTTGCGATAAAGTCACAATATGACTTGCGACGTTGCGATAACGTTACACTCTATAGAAATGAAAGAAGGAACACAACTATGCTAACAGGAAAACAAAAGCGCTACTTACGCGCAATGGCTCATCATTTGACCCCGATATTCCAAGTGGGTAAAGGCGGTACCAATGATCAATTGGTTCGTCATATCAATGAAGCAATAGAAGTTCGTGAATTGATCAAAGTATCCGTGCTGAACAACTGTATGGATGATCCGAAAGAGATCGGTGTTGAGGTTGCGGAAGCGGCTGGAGCTGAGCTAGTACAAGTCATTGGCAAGACAATTGTACTTTATAAACAATCATCGGATGAGAAATACAGAAAGATTGAACTGCCCAAACCAGCTAAACGTTAAAGATTGGCGATGACACCTGAGAACATGAAGGAAGGGGAGGCGAATTCAATGAGCAGAATAGGCATTATGGGCGGAACCTTTGATCCGATTCATATCGGTCATCTAATTGCCGCAGAAACGGCGCGCGATCAATGCGGATTGGATGAAGTATGGTTTATTCCCTCTTTTCTGCCTCCTCTGAAAGAGAATGAGCCTGGAGTGAACAGCGATCTTCGCTTTCAGATGGTGTTGGATGCGGTACACGCAAACCCATCCTTCCAAGCGAATGATATGGAGCTACGGCGTGGTGGAATGAGCTATTCTATCGACACGGCACTTGAACTAAAGCATCAACATCCGGATGATACCTTGTGTTACATTATTGGGTCTGATCGCATTAATGATTTGCCGCAATGGCATCGCATTGAGGAATTGGCTGCAATCGTGACGTTCATCGGTATCGAACGGGAAGGCACACCGGTCGACATCCGTTCGTTGCCGGTCTTTCTACAGGAGAGAATCACTCTAATAGCGATGCCGCCAATCGGCATATCGTCAACGGATATTCGAGGCCGCGTGCGGAGCGGGCATTCGATTCAATATTTGGTGCCTGATTCCGTTCATCAATTTATAAAGAGGAGAGGTCTTTATGAATCGTGAACAAATCATGGAGTCGGTAAGATCGCAAATGCCTGAGAGACGATGGCAACATACGGCGGGCGTAATGGCTGCCTCGATCCAATTAGCCAATCGCTTTGGCGAGGATGCAGAGAGAGCAGAGCTTGCAGCAATCTTGCATGATGTAGCGAAATATTGGGCAATAGAACGTATGGAGCGAACGATCCGCGATCAGCGGCTGGACGAGGTGCTCTTGTCTTATGATAAGGAGCTATGGCATGCAGAGGTTGGCGCATGGGTAGCCCAGCATGAGTATGGAATAACAGACATGGGAGTCATCAACGCGATTCGATACCATACATCCGGACGGATAAACATGTCCAAGCTGGAGAAGGTTGTCTGTCTGGCGGACTATATGGAGCCTGGACGTGAGTTTCCAGGGGTGGATCATATTCGGGAATTAAGCGAGCAAAGTTTGGATCATGCTCTTATCGCCGGATTTGATTCTACGATCTCCTTCTTATTACAGAAAGGGAATCGGATTTTCCCATTAACGATTGATGCGAGAAATGATTTAATTGATAAGCAAATTTCAGGAGGTTGAGCGATGACGGTACATTCAGATGAATTGCTACAAATTACGGTTAATGCTGCAGAAGATAAGAAAGCGATGAAGATCGTAGCGTTGAATTTGAAAGAAATTTCACTTGTGGCTGATTATTTCATTATTTGCCATGGTAATTCAGATACACAAGTGCAAGCTATTGCAACAGAAATTCGCAAGCAAGCTGAGCTTAAAGGCGTTAGAGTTCGCGGTATTGAAGGCATGGATTCTGCTAGATGGGTGCTTATTGACCTTGGTGACGTAATTGTCCATGTATTCCACCGTGATGAGCGTGATTATTACAATATCGAACGGCTGTGGTCCGACGCGAAAGTGGTTGAATTCGCATGAACCTGATCGCCGGAACGATACAAAATTTAAGGGTGGCGCGTGAGGTGTCACCCTACGGTTATTTTTTGACCGATGGCGAATCAGAAGTGCTGATGCATTACACGGAGCTTGTCGGCAAGAAGCCTAAGCTTAATGATGAAGTGGAAGTGTTCTTGTTCTTCGATACAGAGGATCGCATCTCGGCTACGATGAAGCGGCCATTATTGACGTTAGGCGAAATGGCACGTTTAGTAGTGGCTGACGTACATCCAAGACTGGGCTGCTTCCTCGAAATAGGACTCGGTCGTCAATTGCTGCTGCCGCTTTCCGAACTGCCTGAGAATGTGGATTTCCGTCCATTGCCAGGTGATGAAGTGCATGTCATATTAGGTCATGACAAAGCAGGACGACTTCTTGCAAGACTCGCTGGTGAAGAGGAGCTTAGTCCACTGGTATTCGATGCACCAGAGGGCTGGCGCAATCAATGGATTGAAGGCTGGGTAACGAAGACGCTGCAAATGGGCTCATTCGTTCTTATCGACGGCGGTGTTGTTGGCTTTGGCGTATATGGACTGATCCCGAGTATGGAGCGGACAAGACCGTTGCGGCTGGGCGAACGTGTGTCTGCACGTGTTACCTTTATTCGCGAGGATGGACGTGTGAACCTGTCCATGGCGAAGCTGAAGCAAGAAGGTCGAATTGAGGATGCAGATCGTATCCTCGCGATGATTAAGGAACGTCCAGGCGGCGGAATACCTTATTCCGATGAGACACCGGCAGAAGTCATTAAGCAAAAATTCGCCATTAGCAAGTCAGCGTTCAAACGTGCGCTCGGCAAGCTGATGAGAGACGGTTTAGTTAGACAGGAAGGCAGCTGGACGTATTTGACAGAAGCTGCTTTGACTAATGCTGACGATGATAAGTCTGCTAATGAGTCAGCTGAAACCACTGAGGCTGCTCAGCAGCTTGACTCGGAGGAATAGGATGGACGCATACGGACAATTTGCTTCCGTATACGATCAGCTCATGGAGGAAATGCCATATGCGGAATGGCTTAGGTTCGCGGAACATAGCTGGAAGCGTTATGGAAGGCCTGCGAAGGTTGTAGACCTAGGCTGCGGGACGGGGAGTATTGCCATTCCTTTGGCCCAGGCTGGACTGCAAGTGTACGGTATTGATCTGTCAGCTGATATGTTAACGGTTGCTAGCAGCAAATGGGAAGAAGCATCTCGGCAAACTGCGAGCTCGCATGCGGGAACTGTCACATGGCTGCAGCAGGATATGCGTGATTGGGAACTTGCTGAGCCGGTTGATGCGGTCATCTCGTTTTGTGATTGTATCAATTATTTGACCGAGGAAGCCGATGTAGAGGCAGCTTTCAGCTCTGTGCATGCAGGTCTCAGAAGTGGCGGCCTTTTCTTATTCGATGTACATTCGCCAAGCTTGCTCGTTCGTTATGCGGAGGAGCAGCCCTTCGTGCTGGATGAAGAGGATGTTGCGTATATCTGGACCTGCGAGCTGGATGAGCAGCGCTGTGAAATCGAACATCATTTAACGATATTCGCGCGTGAACGGGATGAAAGGTTTCATCGATTTGAAGAAATGCATACACAACGCGCTTACGATCCAGATTGGATAGAAGCAGCCTTAAGACGGGCAGGCTTCTCTTCAATCGATCGCTTTGCTGACTTTAAGCTGCAGCCAGCAAGAGAGCACTCTGACAGACTGTTCTATGCAGCTGTCAAATAAACGAAAAGAGCTGTTCTCCAGTCATCTCAGGATGATGGAAGGAACAGCTCTTTTTTATTTTGTAGAAGCAGGGTGATTTCTAAAGCTTATTATAAATCTGGTTGCATGATTAGGTCGCCGAGGAGGCGTCAATTTGCTCTTGCTGTTCATCATCAGACACTTTATGCGGAGGTACGAAGCAACGGCGGCAGCGGGGCTCGTAGCTCTCTGTATCACCGATAAGAATGACAGGGCCGAGCTTAGCAGGATGGCCGTTAATAATCCGCTGTGTAAAGGCAGCTTCGGAGTTTCCGCATACCGCACAAAACGAGGTAAGCTTCACAATTTCATCTGCAATAGCAAGAAGACCGCCAATATAACCAAATTCCTTGCCTCGATAGTCCATATTTAGTCCGTCTATGATAATTTGCTTCCCATTGTAGGCTAGCTCCTCCACTAATCCGATAATGGGTTTGGAGAAAAACTGCGCCTCATCAAATGCGACAACATCGGCAAATTCAGTTTCGAGCAGTATTTGTTGCGTTGATTCTGGCGTAAGCTCGCGCGGAATGTTCGTAGCGGGAAGCCGGTATCCAATTCGACTGACGATGTCGTCTTTGCTGAAGCGATTATCCTCCGCTGGTTTATATGCACGTACCTTCTTGCGTCCGTATTGCATTAGCTTCTGGCAGCGCCTAATAAGCTCTCCTGATTTCTCAGAGAACATTGGACCAATAATGACGGTGATGGTGCCTCTCTCCATAAACAATGATTCTCCCTTAACTTTGGTGATAGGCGTATGAATGTCTCAACACACAATCTCCTGTATTATTTTATCAGTAATAGTTATAAACGGAATAGGGGTGAATGACAGGTTCTCCCCTCATTCGACAACTCAAATATCGGCTCGAATAGGATGCTTCAGCAGCCAATTTGAGCCGATATTTATTCTCGAAGAGCGTCTTTCAAACGACTATTCATACTATCCATAGATGCTGATCCACGTACGGCAGCGAGTCTTAATTTCTTTAATTCCTGCTTCAAGCGATCGTTCTCCAAAGTCATGGAATCTATGTAGGGAAGCAGCTCCGGCACCGAATATCCGGCATCCTGGAATAACTTCTGTATAGCCTGACGAATCTGTTCACTCTGCATTTGCTCGTTCATGTTACCCTCCATAATATCTATAAACTGTCACTATCACATCATATCCGTATCTGTTAAAATAGTCGAGTGCCTGAAAAATCTGCGTTAAAAATTTCTCCATATTTTTCATTGACTAGACCTATATCTTGATGTAGAATCAAATCTACCAACTAGATATTGAATAAACAGAACGAAAACACACCAAGTTATCTACTAGCGCATTTGACAGTTTAACCTGTCAAAAGCGCTTTTATATTGTTGCTTTTCGGTAGAGGAGAGAGAGTGGAGCATGCTGGTTGTTTATGATTCAAGAACAGGCAATGTCAAGCGCTTTATCAACAAACTGAATATGAGGGCAATGCCGATTGATGAGTTTAGTGCAGTGGACGAGCCTTTTGTCCTTATCACTTATACAACTGGTTTTGGACAAGTTCCCGAGCGTGTGATGTCATTCCTCAAACGGAATAACAAACATCTTTGCGGAGTATCCGCAAGCGGTAACCGAAACTGGGGAAATGGTTTTGCGAAAAGTGCGGATACAATCTCACAATTGTTTAATGTACCCGTTATTTCAAAGTTTGAATTATCCGGAACAAACCAAGATATGGAATATTTTGTCGAAAGGGTGCGAACCATTGAAACATATCGAATTGAACAACGAATTGATGCAACGAGGAGCGGACGGCTTCTATCAATTGGATAAAGATAAAGAAGCAGTAGCCGCTTTTATGGAGGAAGTTGATCAGAAGAGCATGAAATTCGGATCACTCCGTGAGAAGCTGGAGTATTTGATCGATAACGACTATTACGATAATGTATTCGAGAAATATACATATGAGCAGGTTGAAGCGGTATTCGTTCTATGCGAGACTAGCGGTTTTCAATTTGAGTCCTATATGGCGATTTCGAAATTTTATAAAGACTATGCCTTGAAAACAAACAATAAAGCACAATATTTGGAGCAATACTCTGATCGGGTAGCTATAGTTGCTCTGCATCTTGGTGAAGGCGACTCAGCCAAAGCGCTTCGTATCGCTGAAGCGATGATCGAGCAGCGGCTGCAACCGGCAACTCCGACGTTCCTGAACGCAGGTAAAAGCCGTCGCGGCGAAATGGTATCTTGCTTCTTGCTAGAGATGGATGACTCCTTGAACTCGATTAACTATGTTCTTGGTACTTGCATGCAGCTATCGAAGATTGGCGGCGGTGTAGCGGTCAACCTATCGAAACTGCGCGGACGTGGTGAATCAATCAAAGGTGTTGAAGGTGCAGCAAAAGGAATTATGCCTGTGCTGAAGCTGATGGAGGATGCATTCTCCTACGCTGATCAAATGGGGCAACGGAAAGGTTCCGGAGCTGGCTATTACAATATTTTCGGCTGGGACATTATTGAGTTCCTTGATTGCAAAAAAATTAATGCGGATGAGAAGTCCCGTATTAAGACATTGTCAATCGGTCTTATTATTCCTAATAAATTCTATGAGCTGGCTGCGCAAAACAAACCGTTGTACGTCTTTGGACCGCATTCGGTATACAAAGCCTACGGCACTCATCTTGATGACATGAATATGGACGAGGTTTACGAGGAATTGCTTGCTAATGACCAAGTAGTCAAGAAGGTAGTTATGAATGCTCGTGATATGATGACCAAAATCGCTTCGATTCAGCTTGAATCAGGCTATCCATATATTATGAATAAGTCCAATGCCAATAACGTTCATGCGCTCAAAGATATCGGTGCGGTCAAAATGTCTAACCTATGTACGGAAATTTTCCAAGTTCAAGAAACTTCCGTTATTAATGATTATGGTGTAGACGATTTGATTCAGCGTGATATTAGCTGCAACCTTGCTTCCCTTAACATTGTGAATGTAATGGAACGCAAGAAAATCAAAGAATCTGTACATGTTGGAATCGAAGCTCTCACGACAGTTAGTGATCTGTCGTCTATCGATAACGCACCAGGCGTGCGCAAAGCGAATGAAGAGCTGCATTCAGTAGGTCTTGGCGCAATGAACCTGAATGGTTACTTGGCCAAAAACAAAATTGCTTATGAGAGTGATGAAGCGAAAGAGTTCGCTAGCGCATTCTTCATGATGATGAACTATTACTCATTGGAACAAAGCATGGAGATTGCCAAGGACCGCGGTATTACGTTCAAAGACTTTGATCGTTCTGAATATGCCAAAGGGACTTACTTCACACGTTATGTAGAAACGGATTTCCGTCCTACATCAGACAAAGTGAAGGAATTGTTCGAGGGTATGGACATTCCTTCACCGCAAGATTGGGCTGCGTTGAAAGAGAAAGTACAGAAATACGGCCTGTACCATGCGTATCGCCTGGCGATTGCTCCTACACAAAGTATTTCGTATATTCAAAATGCAACATCGAGCGTTATGCCGATCGTTGAGCATATCGAGACGCGTACTTACGCAAACTCGACAACTTATTACCCAATGCCGTTCTTGTCGCAGGATAATTTCTTCTACTACAAATCGGCTTACAACATCGATCAGTTCAAGCTGATTGACTTGATCTGGGAAATTCAGCAGCATGTCGACCAAGGGATCTCGACTGTACTGCATGTTAATAGTAATGTATCGACCCGCGAGCTGGCACGTTTCTACATTTATGCTGCTCAGAAGGGGCTCAAATCGCTTTATTATACGAGAACGAAGCGTTTATCTGTTGAGGAATGTACAAGCTGCGCTGTTTAAAATAATGACAAGGCCGTGTTTCCGGACATCGTCCGGAAACTTAGCTTTTTACAAAGGAGAACAATAGATGAAAGCAGTAAACTGGAACCGTCCGGATGACGATTTTACGTTGACATTCTGGCAGCAGAACGTTATGCAGTTTTGGACGGATGAAGAAATTCCATTGTCCGATGATAAAATGGACTGGATGGACATGACTGATACAGAGCGTACTGTCTATAAGAACGTACTGGGTGGACTAACGCTTCTTGATACGATACAAGGCGGCATCGGCATGCCGAAGGTATTAGAGCATGTTGAAGGATTGCAACGCAAGGCAGTATTGTCATTCATGTCAATGATGGAGCAAATACATGCGAAGTCGTACAGCAGTATCTTCACAACTCTGGCTTCAACGGAGGAAATCGACGCGATCTTCCAATGGGTAGAGAGCAATGAGCAGCTGCAAAAGAAAGCGAAACTCATTTCCTCCTGGTATGCGGGAATTAACACGAAGCAAGAGCTTTATAAAGCGATGGCAGCTTCGGTGTTCTTGGAAAGCTACTTGTTCTACAGCGGTTTCTTCTATCCGCTCTACTTGGCTGGTCAAGGCAAAATGACGAGCAGCGGCGAGATTATCGACTTGATTCTTCGTGATGAGAGCATCCACGGCTTGTATGTGGGCGTTCTAGCACAAGAGCTGTACCAAGAGTTTAGCGTAGAAGAGCAGGAGCAGCTCAAGAAGGAGATTTACGAGCTGCTTGATACTTTGTACGAGAACGAAGTGAAGTATACGGATGATCTGTACAGCCCGCTTGGTCTTCAAGACGAAGTAAAAACTTATGTTCGTTATAACGCTAATAAAGCACTTATGAACCTTGGCTTCGAGCCGCATTTCCCGGAAGAGCCGGTTAATCCGATCGTATTCAACGGAATCAGCACTCATACGAAGCAGCATGACTTCTTCTCGAAAAAGGGCAACGGCTACGTACGTACCGTCCACGTCGAGCCATTGAAAGATGATGATTTCGTATTTAATTTCTAAATCCTATAAGAGCAACGGGCTGTTTGACCCGTTGCTCTTTTTTATTTGACTCTATTTCTCATTTAGTTCCTTTAGAGCTTTTATTTGCTCTGTATGTCGTTGCTCGTGTAAATAAAGCAGTTCAATCCATTGATCTAACGGCAAGTCACCAAACCAAGGATGATTCACCGCTATTTCCAGAAAAATGGATTTATCATCAATTGCATCAAGTACGCCCAATAATTTATTTCTTGAGTCATGGAATGACCTGTCTAGATAGGGCTTAGTACAGATAGAACATTCATTAGGAATAGTGAATCTATTTCCTTAATTTGCGAAGACATTTACCTTGTATGAGCTTAGTTTGAGGGGTTGTCATCCAATAGAGAAACGAATTTCCTTACTGGGGAAGTTGGTTTCTCCTGTAAAGAAATTTTGTTCTCAGAAGTGCTTTTACTAGCTGAACGCTGTAAGAATAGAGAACATGGCTTCTTTAAATAGCGGAAATGATTTCCGAATAGGCAGCGTCAAGAAGTCTGTGTTAGGCTGTAGGCTAATCCATCCGTCGTAAATCGTTTCTAGATCCATAAATAAGTAACTTAAGGGAGTAAACGAAGTGAAATTCTGCTTGAATTGAGCAGGGCAGATTGTCTTATGAGGACTATCCTCTAGATGAGGAAACATGATACACTAGACCTCATAGTGAGCACCACCATCACAAAGACAAGCCGGTATTCTGATTTCATTCGAATAACGAGGCAGTCCGTAGAGGTTAATGGGTGGGCTATTCTAGGGTTAGTGAATTGGTGACAGTTGTGCGTAGAGGATGAGGTTGGTAAGTGTATGCTTCGTACACGATGGCGAACACGACAATGGAGATTTTAAAGTAAAATTTAATGTATTAGATTACTCAGATATTATGACGAGGAGCCGAGTAATGAGGCCTCCTCCTTTTTTCTTTTACAAACGATGAAGGAGTGGATATGGTTGATTCCTATCTATATAGCAGATGCGTTTACGAATGAAGCATTTCGAGGTAATCCGGCAGCGGTATGTATACTTGAAGCTCCTGCGGATGAACAGTGGATGCAAAAGGTTGCTGCTGAAATGAATTTGTCGGAGACGGCTTTTCTTGTTGCCAATGACAACGGTTATGATTTGCGTTGGTTTACGCCTGAGGATGAAGTTGATCTATGCGGACATGCGACGCTTGCTGCTGCTTTCGTGCTGTGGAGCACGGGGGCGCTGAAGCTAGAGCAAGAAGCAAGATTCATGACGAAAAGCGGAGTATTGACCGTCCGGAGGCTGGATGAAGAGGAGGGCGGATGGATGATGATGGACTTCCCATCAGAGCCTCCACAGCCTGTTAGCGCACCTGAATTGTTAATTCAAGGACTTGGTCTTATTCCCCGTTATACCGGTCGCAACCGATTTGATTATGTCGTGGAAGTGGATAGTGAACAAACGGTGCGTGAGCTCAAGCCAGATTGGCAGCTGTTGGGGACATTGGAGGGCAGAGGCGTTATTGTGACAGCGAAATCAGATCATAATACGACCTATGATTTTGTTTCAAGAGCTTTCTTCCCGAATATTGGCGTTAATGAAGATCCAGTTACCGGCTCTGCACACTGCGCGTTGGCACCTTATTGGGCCAAACGTCTACGGAAAGAAGAGCTAACAGGTTATCAGGCATCCGTAAGAGGCGGATTATTGAGAATTATAAATCAGGGTGACCGTGTACAATTAATTGGACAAGCGGTTATGGTACTGCGAGGTACATTGGAGGTATAAACGATGATGAAGATTAAGCTGGAACGAGAGCAAAAACAAGTTTTAGTTGAGCGGGTGCAGCAATTTTTTGAGCTGGAGAGGTCTGAGGAAATTGGCTCAATCGCAGCAGAGCAGCTGCTTGATTATATGATGGCGGAGTTAGGTCCTTATGTTTATAATCAAGCGATTCAAGATGCAAGGAAGACAGTAAACGAGCGGATGCAGACAATTGAGGATGAATTATATGCGTTGGAGAAAAGTGTAGTCGTTAAGCGCAACCGAACATGATGAGGAGAGAAGATGCAAATGAAGTACGAGATTATTCTATTTGATGTGGATGACACGCTATTTGACTTCCCAAAAGCAGAAGCACATGCGTTGTCCAGCAGCTTTGAAGAATTCGGAATACAGGATAAGGATGCAGCTTTCGTAACCCATTATCATACTATTAACAAACAGCTATGGAATGAGTATGAGCAGGGATTAATTACGCCAGGAGAGCTAAAAGTAGAACGATTTAATCGATTCATCAGCAGTAACAATCTTGGATTGAATGCAGTTGATTTCAGTAATCGATTTTTGAACTATTTGGGTGAAGGAGCATTTCTGCTGGATGGTGCTGCAGAGTTATGCAATCACTTATGCGGGCAATGCAGATTAGCTGTTATTACGAATGGATTTCGTGAAGTTCAACTCTCTCGTATTCAGAAAGCGGGGATTGCGGACTGCTTCGAGCATATTATTGTATCCGAGGAGACGGGGTATCAGAAGCCGCATATCGGTATATTCGACTATGCCTTCCAGAAGCTTAATATAAGTGATCATTCGAAGGTACTCATTGTCGGCGATTCATTAACTTCTGATATACAAGGCGGGATCAATTACGGTATTGATACTTGCTGGTATAATCCACTCGGTAAGCATAATACTACGGCAATAAAGCCGACCTATGAAATTAAACAGCTTTCTGAGTTATTGACTATTATATAGAATAAAGACAAAGGCTGGGCTTCTCATACTAAGAAGCTCAGCCTTTGTAGATTCATATCCTGCTAGTTTACTGAATCAGCAGAGTTAAACCGAATGATTCGATACTCATAACTGGCAATCGTTAGTTGCCCAGCCTCAGTCTGAGAACCTGTTAGAAGATCGATTCCGTTTCTCGGTAGAGTAACTGTTCCCCCGAAGCCATCCATATTAATAATGACCCAGACGATATAGCCCTCTCCAATTCTTGGAGCAACAATGGTGCCTTGCGTCACATCCGTCCGTAAAGTGATAGCACTATCTTCTGCGTAATGGTCAAAAATCTTCTTGAGCATGCGATCTCCGCTCTCTCCCATTGGCATAGATCCGAGCATCACTATTTTACCGTTACCATGCCTACGTTCCGTTAGAAAAGCAAGACCAGGTGTAAGCCCTTCATTAATAATTCCGATTGCGCCAGCCTCATGAGCTTCGAACACGGAGCTCCACATGCCAAGCGGGGCTGACATGCCGAATGCTTGACCGAAAGAAGCCGTCCCATCCATTGGGTAGGTGAATTTGGTCTCAACTCCAGCTAGCTTCTCCAATTCGCCTAAGGAAGCATCCGTATGAAGCGTATGATGCTCCGTTCGGCCTCCTGTTAGCGGACCGACGATCCATATACCGCCTTGCTCGACAAAAGCCATAGCACGATTGATGTAATCAGGTGACAGGTAGTGGATAAAAGGTGTTAACAACAGCTTATAGCCGTCAAAGCTGCTGCCCTCCGGAATAAGATCGCGATGAATGCCCATATTTAGCAGCCTTGCGTAATAATCGGTTACTAATCCACGATGCTTCATTTTGCGAAGCGGCTCTGTGTTAAGAAAAGCTTTGGACTGATCCGAATAGGTGAATGCGACCTCCGCTTGCAACGGCTTCGTTGCAAGGATAGCCTCCTCAATTTCCTTCCTCGCTCGTTCCACTTCCAATACATTCATAAAGCCTAATGCGGGTTTTCCCCATGCGCTGATGACCGAACCATGAGGCTGTTCACAGCCTGCCTTTTGCTGTCTCCACAACCAATAGCAGAAGGCTTCAGCTCCAAGTGCATAAGCTGCTACTGCTTCTGCCCTCAAATACCCATTAGGATGGGGGATGGCGTAGCTTTCCAAAGATCCGCTGTAGGAGGGACTTGTCTCCATCACCCAGAAGGGTCTATCCCGTTTGAAGTTTCTCCACAAGTCACAGTTAATGAGATAGGCCGGCAGATTTTCTTGGGAAGCATAAGTATCGAACGAAGCAAAGTCCAGGTTGCGGAACAGTCGCTCGTTATCAAGATGAAATGCGATACTGCTATTGTGAGTTATTGGCGCGTTCGAATGACGACGTATCAGGCTTGCTTGCTCATCCGAAAACTCAGCGACCTTCTCCATTGAGAACAGCTGGTACATGGTCTTCAAAGAAGAATGATGGAGGAATGGAGCTGGTCCAGGTTGAGGCACTTGATCAAAGCGATGATAAGCTTCACTCCATATAGCGGTTCCCCAAGCTTCATTCAGTTGTTCAATTGTTTCATATTTTTGCTCAAGCCATTGATGCCAGAGTGTTAAGCATGTTTTGCACATACACTCCGACACATGCGCTTTGAATTCATTATCAATCTGCCAGCCTATAACGCCTGGAAGTTGACCAACAGCTTGTGCAATGCGCTCCGTAATTATGTAGGCTCGTTTCTGAAAATATTCATTGTTCGTACAAGCATGCTGTCGTGAGCCATGTCCCATAGTTGTTCCATGTTCATTGACATACATTCTCTCCGGGTGCTTATGCGACATCCAAATAGGAGGCGTTGCAGTTGGCGTACACATCACTGTCTCGATTCCATTGCCATAGAGTTGTTCAATAACTTGTACAAAAAAGCTTAAATCAATATGATCCTCGTCAGGCTCCATAGAAGACCAAGCAAATTCACCGATTCTAACGACATTAATTCCGGCTTCCTTCATAAGGGCAATATCTTGCATGAAGGTAGCTTCATCCCAAAGTTCAGGATAAAAGGCTGCTCCGTGATATAGTTTTCTACTCATCTGTCTGACCCCCTAATTATGTTTTACATCTAACTCTAATCCAGGCAAAACCTGCCGGCAATTGTACATTCTTGAAGAGGGGAAATAACCCGTTAGGACTGTTTTACCGAGTTTGGACTTTATTGCACAAGGGCTGATTTTCCGCATAGTTATGCGGTTCAAGAATGTCTAATTGCCGGAAAACGAAGGAGGCTTACATAATAGGGGTACACCGCTGACGAGGCGATGAACGACACTTGGAGGTGAATAAGGATGAAGCAGATTTCGGCTCATAGCATAAAGCAGCCATCCCGGATCTACCGGCCAAGTGTGCTGGGCAGATTGAAGAGAGATAAGTGGTTGTACATTTTACTATTGCCTGGATTGCTGTATTTTCTCGTATTTAAATATGTTCCAATGTGGGGCATACTGCTCGCCTTTAAAAACTACCAACCCTATACCGGCTTTTGGAATAGTGAATGGGTAGGATTCGAGCATTTTAGAATTTTCTTTGCAAATCCTGAATTTGTCATGCTCCTTCGCAACACCTTGCTTTTATCACTGTATAATTTAATTTTCTTTTTCCCGGCTCCAATCGTGTTATCGATCTTATTAAATGAAGTCAGGCTCGCCTTCTTCAAACGGACCGTTCAGACTTTGATTTATGTGCCGCATTTCATCTCAATGGTAATCGTGGCGAGTATGACCTATGTATTCCTGACGACTCAGGGTGGCCCAGTAAATGCACTGTTATTCAAATATACGGGTACTACAATAGAGTTTCTGGCAACGACAGAATGGTTCCGACCGATCATCATCATTCAATCGATCTGGAAAGAATGCGGATGGGGAACAATTATATTCCTCGCTGCTCTAGCAGCGGTTGATGTTGAGCAGTATGAGGCGGCTACTATTGATGGTGCTAACC
Source organism: Pristimantibacillus sp. (assembly GCA_048976605.1). Taxonomy (GTDB): domain Bacteria; phylum Bacillota; class Bacilli; order Paenibacillales; family Paenibacillaceae; genus Pristimantibacillus. Next base: position 87,046 of record JBHGUX010000072.1, read on the forward strand.
GTTGGCGGCAAATCTGGCATATCACATTGCCTGCAATCCGCAGTACGATTATTATCCTGTTGATATTAAGAATGGGTAATATTTTGGAAAATGGTTTCGAGCAAATCTACTTGCTGTTGAATCCTCTGAACCGGGAGGTTGCAGAAGTATTCGACACCTATGTATATATGATGGGGATTACGCAAGGTGCATTCAGCTACAGTACGGCAGTTGGTTTATTCAAATCAATTATCGGCGTCATACTCGTGCTTGGCACAAACTATTTGGCGAAACGATTCGGTCAATCGGGTCTGTATTAGATAACTGCTTACGAAGCAAGATTTGCTACGCAAACTTTTAGGAGGGAAACAAGGTATGGCGAAGACTTATAAAAGCGTATCCGGAACGGTGTTCGATGTATCGAACTACATTATTTTGTCCTTGTTCGCTATTGCGGCTGTTCTACCATTTATTTACGTCATATCCGGGTCGTTCGCAACGGATGCAGAGCTGACGCAGAGAACGGTGTTCCTCATTCCGAAGACGTTCTCTTTAGCGGCCTATGAGTTCATTTTCTCAACGAACACCATTATAAAGGCAATCGGAATCTCCGTATTCGTAACGGGGGTAGGTACATTGGTAAATCTATTATTTACAGTAACAATGGCCTATCCACTAGCTCGCCGCAATTTGATGGGACGCAATACGGTACTTAATCTTGTCATTTTCTCGATGTTGTTCGGGGGCGGAATGATTCCGACCTACTTGGTTATTCGAGAACTTGGTTTGTTAGATACGTATGGAGCGCTTATCCTGCCAGGTGCAATTAGTGCCTTCAATCTCATTATTGTAAAAAACTTTTTTCAAGAGCTGCCGCCAGGTCTGGAAGAAGCGGCAAAAATTGATGGCTGTAACGAGCTTGGGCTGCTTTGGAAGATTGTGTTACCGCTTTCAATGCCTGTTCTTGCAACGTTTACCCTTTTCTATGCAGTAGGTCACTGGAATGATTTCTTCTCGTCTTTGCTGTATATTAACTCGCCAGAAAAATGGCCGCTGCAAGTGTTGTTAAGACAAATTGTACTCTTGTCTCAATCAGCAGCAGGCGATCTAAATGCCATGGATCCTAACTTCGTTCAACCACCAGACCAGTCGATTAAAATGGCTGTTATTGTGGTCGGTACTATACCAATATTGATGATTTATCCGTTCTTGCAGAAGCATTTTGCTAAGGGTGTTCTGATTGGCTCAATTAAGGGCTAGAACGGCTGTGCCGGATTAGCACCTTATGGTTGTAGGGAGTGAAAGGGGCAGAGAAGGTGTGAGGACGGGAGAACTCCTTCCAGCCGCTGTTGTCCGTCCAATGCTTGAACAAGTAGTAAGGTTGCATTGGACGGACAAAGGCGGACGCAAGCTCTTCCAGGAGATTCTCCCTTACCTCCCACCTATCTGCGTTTCACTCGATAGAGTTAGTGCTAGAATGGGCTGGCCATTCTAGCTTGCAGCTAGGGGAGAGCGAAGGGCGAAGAGGAAAGAGCAAGAGCAAGAGCAGAGAGCAAGAGCAAGAGCAAGAGCAAGAGCAAGAGCAAGAGCAAGAGCAAGAGCAAGAACAAGAGCACGAACAAGACATATCAAGACAACAGAAGAACAAGGCTATCAAAACGCTGGAATAAATTGCGAAGTAGACATCTGCTGTAGAAAAGACAAAGAGCAGCGGGTTTACGATATAATACAACTATTATAGGGAGGTACATTCATGAAAGGGAATCGCAAAAAGGCTAAAAGATTAGTAACGCTAGTACTGGTAGGAACAATGACGGCTACTTTGGCTGTTGGTTGTGCACAGAAAAATGATGGCAATAAGGGCAATGTTGCAGCAACTGGTGCTCCACAAACCGAAGGGAAAGATCTAGCACCGTTGAAGCTTAATATCATGCTGCCAATATTCAAAACGAACTATCCGAAAGACGACAGTCCGGTAGCAGCAGAGATTGAGAAGAGAACGAATACGGATATCCACTTTGAATGGGTACCGAACGCTTCTTATGCTGATAAGTTCAATATTACGCTTGCTTCTACTAAGCTACCGTCCATTATGTATATTGGAGATGTGAAATCCCCAAGCTTCGTTAACGCAGCCAAATCCGGTGCGTTCTGGGAAGTGGGTCCTTATTTGAAGGATTATAAAAACCTAAGTGGAGCCAATCCAATTATTCTTAACAACTCATCTATTGATGGCAAAAACTATGGTATTTATAGAGGCCGGGCACTTGGTCGGAACGGTGTTATCTTGCGTAAGGATTGGCTGGAAAATGTGAATATGACGCTGCCAGAGACAGTAGATGATTTCTACGAAATGTTGAAAGCGTTTAAAGAACAGGATCCAGACAAGAATGGCAAAGATGATACTTACGGAATGGTAATGGTGAAATGGACGGGGCAATGGGCGAGCGGCTTCGACACCATTAAACTATGGTTCGGAACACCAAATAAATGGGGCGAAGTAGACGGTCAATTGGTGCCGGAACATGAGACTGCAGAATACCTCGAGGCTTTGAAATTTATGAAGAAGCTATATGACGAGAAATTGATTAATCAAGATTTCGCGATTATGGATTCAGCTAAATGGGTAGACCCAGTCGTGAATAATCAAGCTGGCGTTATCGTTGACGTAGTAGATGGAGCAGCTCGTGTGGATGACAAGATCCATGCTGCACTTGTAACAGCAGGAAAGGATCAGCCTGATGTACATTTCATGGATGCTATTGGCGGTGTGAAAGGAACGGACGGTACCCTTCATACGCTGCCAACTTCCGGCTTCGCAGGTATGCTGGCGATTCCGAAGTCAGCGGTTAAAACAGAAGAAGAACTAAAACGTGTATTGACATTCCTTGATCAGTTGAGTGAGCCGGAACTACAAACGATGTTAAACTACGGACTTGAAGGGGTTCATCACGCTGCAGAAGGAGAAGCAGTTCTACCAAGCAAAGATGTTGTATTGATGGAGTCAGAGGTTGAGGGACTCAATCAAATGCTAACGATGATTCCAGAGGATCGTGCGAAAAAAGTGAAGCAAACGCCGCTTCGCTTGAAACAGACTGAGGTTCAAAAGGAAAATGAGAAATATATCGTTGCGAATCCTGCAGAACCATTTATTTCGAAAGTCTACACAGAAAAAGGTGCACAGCTGGATAATGTAATCAATGATGCACGGATTAAATTCATCGTTGGACAACTTGATGAAGCAGGCTTTAAATCCGCATTGGATCTGTGGAGAAAAAATGGCGGTAACGATCTGGTTAAAGAGATGAACGAGCTTTACGCAGCAAGCAAGTAACAAGATGCAAGGTTTAACAAATTCATGGACAGAGCCCGTATGCGTAACACGGCCTCTGTCTTTTCCACTACATAGGTAAATATTGGCTGGATGATTTCCCTATACCGTTATATTCTTGAACAATAGAATTGAAGGCGGTTACATACGCAATTGAAATGCCATATGTATTACCCATTATAAATTCGGTTGGTGAGAATATGATAAAGGCAATGAAAACAGCGTGGTTACATAAAAGAATAAATTTGCTGAACAATAATGGACGGTTCTATCGAAAAACTTTAATTATGTTCCTTGTAGTAGCAAGTATTCCTGGTCTTATTACGGGTTGCCTCGTTTATTGGATGGCGGGGGGACGGCTGGACAGCGAGCTGCTTCAGCTGCATAACAATCAAATTGAGCAGAGAGCACGCAATATTGATGAACAATTAGAAAACTTAGAGGTTATGCTGTCCCATTGGGCATTTGACTCGAAATTCGACTATAGCTTGAAGGAGCCTAATTTCAAACAAAATTTTGAAAATGCGCGTGAGATTACGCAAACATTAATTGTTATGCAGGGCTCAAATACAATGAATAAGCAAGTATCACTATATCTCTCAGGTGATCAGCCGATACTGTTTGATCCGGAATATGCGCCACTAAGCTCCAAGTCAACGGTTGAGCTATATGAAGAGCTGCTGCATTCTGACAAAATAACCTATTGGACACAAGCAGCATCTATTCCGGATCGTCCAACTGCCACTGATCTTACACTTGTGCATGATATTCCTGGCGGCAGCCTCCAACCATTTGGTGCTCTTATTGTTCGACTTGATAATGAAAAGGTAAGCCAGATGCTGCAGACGATGACTCCGTATGAGGGTGGAGAAACATTTCTGCTTCAAGACAATGGCAAGCTATATGCATCCGCAGAAGGAAATGGTCCTGATTCGCCTTTTGTAATGGCATTAAAAGAGGCAATTGCGTCAAAAAATGAGGAGAAAGGCTCCTTTTTCTTCGATTGGAGCGGGGATAATTATACGGTATCGTATGGGAAGTTCTCACGAATAGCGGATAATTGGACTTATGTTTCGGCTTCACCGATATCGAGCATTACCCAACCTGTCGTGTTTATATCGCAAATGATTTTTATCGTAAGCTTTAGTGCTTTGTTCCTGGCAGCAATACTTGCGTGGCTCGCTTCAAGAAGCATGTATGTACCAGTGAAACGTTTGATGAATGTGCTCGTTCCAGACAAAGCAATAGCAGGGGCGCGTGAGGATGAATTTTCACTAATCGAACGTCAGTGGCATCATCTGCACCGAGAAAGCACAGAGCTTCAATCCAAATTATCGGAGCAGCTGCCCTATGTGAAGGAGAGCTTTCTTCATCAGCTGTTACAAGGTTATATGTACTCCCATTCGGAGGAGGAGCTTCTGCGAATGATGGATAGGTACAAATGGCAAGTCCATGATCATCGGTTTATTGTGCTATATGTACAGCTAACAGGAATTGCCAGCTTGGAAGGCAAATTCAAGGATGGGGACGAAGGATTGGTAACGTTCGCAGCCGTCAATATGATTGAAGAGCTAGCTTCCTTGCATTTTGACCAAAGCAATACGATTAACTTCCATAATCTCGCCGCAGGGCTGCTGCTGATCGTTCCCAAGGATCGTTCCTATATGCGGGAACTACAGGCGTTTAGTGAAGAACTGACACAAGCGATCAATCGCATCCTTAAGTTGAATATCACAATTGCGATCAGTCGATCCGTGGAAGCAGTGACGGATATTCCATTTGCCTTTGAGAATGCGAAGCATGCAGCTAGTCATCGAAACTTTGACAACGAGAATCAGATTATTGATATGGAACAATTGAACTTAAGCGGTGATGAAGCCGCGGAACAACAATACCCGTTCACATTAGAGCGTGAGTTTATTCAAGCACTGCGTACGGGTCAGGAATCGGATGCTTATCAATTATTGGATGCTTTTCTTCAGGCTTTGTCGGTAAAAGGAGCCAAAACCATCGATGTTCAGCAAGGTATGCTGCATCTGCTTGGCAGTGTGCAACATGCGATTATGGTATCCGGCATTCAGCCTAATCGGTTGTTCAAGGGTGCTAACCTTTATGAACAGCTGTCACAGATCAGAGAACCAAGGCTTATTCTGGGATGGTTCCAGGAGAAGGTTGTAGAGCCGTTTATGAAAGAGTTAATCGGTCGTTCCGACATTCAAGTGAAGCGGCTTATTGAGCAAGCAATGATCTATTTGCAGCAGCAATATATGAAGGATATTTCACTGGATAGCTGCGCAGATCATATCGGTTCGAATCCTTTCTTCTTAAGCAAATCATTCAAGCAAGTGACGGGGAAAAACTTTATCGATTATTTAACCGGTATTCGGATGGATAAATCCAAGGAGCTGCTAAGAGAGTCGAATTTGAAAATTAATGATATAGCCGAACAGGTCGGCTACCAGCATAGTTACTTTAATCGCATATTCAAAAAACAAGAAGGTATGACACCAAGCCGCTATCGCGAGCTCAGCCAAGCCAATTAACACTCGGCAATAAAGTGCAAACCGCGAAAAAATGTATTAATCGGGCTATTTTACTGGGCAAGAAAGTCCGATTGCCTGCAAATGGGCGCCACGCTACGATGTGACTGTAACTTATTTTTGCTTCGCAAAACCAAGCTAGTGCTTCGATGCAGTTTTGCTCCGCAAAACTAAGCAAAAGCTTACGAAGCAGTTTTGCTACGCAAAACTTTAAGGAGATGAAGTAATGACTTCAGAAACAGTCAAGTTGCGTTGGTTGAACAGCCCGGCAGAAATACCAGTTGGATTGACTTGGGGTATTCCTTGGAAGGAAGGCGAGCTTTCTCGTGAGGAATCTCTCGTCTTGCAGAGGGTAGATAATGGAGAGCAATTGCCGGTTCAAAACTGGCCGACTGCCTATTGGTCGGACGGTTCGGTAAAGTGGTCTGCGCATGCGGCTGCTATTCCGAATGGTGCAGACGTTAACTACACGATTGCTAAAGGCAATGCAGCTGCACATGACCGTAAAGTAATCATTCATGAAACGGAAGACGTTATTATTCTTGATACGGGTGTAATGAGCTGTCATGTTTATAAACAAGGCGATAAGCTCATCCGCAGTATGATTCGTGAAGGTGTAGAGGTATGCGATGGAGGAGAACTCGTCTGTCTGAAAGAAAGCACGAGTATCGTTTCTGGAGCGCGGACGATTCGGGAAGAAGAATTCGGCTTCCGTATACATAAAGCGGTTGTTGAACAGGCGGGACCTGTTCGCGCTGTCGTTAAACTGGAAGGCATGCATCGTGCAGCAATAGGAACGAGAAAATGGCTGCCTATCACATTGCGTTTGTATGTCTATGCAGGATTAGAAAGCATTCGAATCGTTCATTCCTTTCATTATGACGGTAATCCGAATGAGGATTTTATTAAAGGATTAGGGATATCCTTCTCTGTTCCTATGAGAGGCCCCTTATATAATCGACATGTCCGCTTTGCGGGAGACTGCGGCTTTTTTAGTGAATCGCCCAAAACGCTTCATACAAGACGCACTAAAGGAAAATATCGCGAGCTGTTTGAGCAACAAACGAACGGTGAGATGGTTAGCTTTGATCAAGAGGAGGATGCTTATTTCCTTGGACTATTGGATGATTCTGCAGTATGGGATGATTTCAAGCTGGTTCAATTCTCATCGGAGCATTATCGAATTTCGAAACGGACGAAGCAGGAATGTGTCTGGCTAAAAGCAGGAGAAGGAAAGAGAGCCGGTGGTATCGGTTATGTAGGTAGTGAAGGCGGAGGCATTGCAGCGGCACTTCATCATTTTTGGGAAAAGCATCCGTCTGGGTTGCAGGTTCAAGGTACAGCGACAAAGTCGGCTTCATTCACGATTTGGTTCTGGTCTCCAGACAGTGAACCGATGGATCTCCGTCATTACGATACCGAAACCCATGTTGAATCCTCCTATGAAGGTGCCGATGAGCTGCGCGCCACCCCTTATGGGGTAGCTAATACGAATGAGCTGACGATATGGTGCACGTCTAGTACACCAAGTCCAGCCCTGCTCGCTCAAATGCAGGATCAATGCGATTCGCCTTCATTACTCGTTTGCGAGCCGGAATATTATCATCAGACCCGTGCATTTGGTTTATGGAGTCTGCCCGATAGAAGCACACCGGAGAAAACCCATTTGGAAGACCAGCTCGATCGTATAATCGCGTTCTATCAAGATGAGGTAGAACAAAGGAAATGGTATGGTTTCTGGGATTTCGGTGATTTCATGCATAGTTATGATCCTGTTCGACATGTATGGAATTATGATTTAGGCGGCTGTGCGTGGCAAAACACCGAGCTTGTGCCGAACATGTGGCTATGGGTCAGCTTTCTAAGGTCAGGACGTGAAGATGTATTCCGTCTGGCGGAAGCGATGACTAGACATACGAGCGAGGTTGATGTGTACCATTTCGGCGAGTATGCCGGATTAGGTTCTCGTCACAATGTTGTTCATTGGGGCTGTGGATGCAAGGAAGCGAGAATCGCAATGGCAGGTCTGCATCGCTACTACTATTATTTGACCGCTGACGAACGAATCGGTGATCTGATGGATGCGGTTAAGGATGCGGATTATGCAACGGTTAATCTAGATCCGATGAGAGCTTATTTTCCAAAAGACGAGCATCCGACACATATTCGAATCGGCCCCGACTGGGCAGCTTTCAGCTCGAATTGGATGACCAGATGGGAACGGTTCGAGGATACATTCTACCGGGATAAAATTAAGATCGGTATTGATAGCGTCAAGGAAGCCAAGTATCGTCTTATCTCTGGACCGACTTATGGTTATGATCCGACAACGGGCAAGCTATCTTCACTTGGCGATGACAACTGGGGCCGTCATCTCATGATCTGTATGGGTGCGCCGCAGGTGTGGTTTGAGCTTGCGACGATGCTTAAGGATCCAGAGTGGGAAGAAATGATGGCGGAATTCGGAGTTTATTATAATTTGTCGCAAGAGGAGAAGGATCAGATTACGAACGGTGATATTAAGCAACACCTGCGTTTTGAGCATCCAGTTCTTAGTATAGCCATTGTCGCTTATGGAGCTTACTACCGCAAAGATGAAGAAACAGCGCGTCGTGCGTGGGATATTTTGCTTAGTAATCCATTCGCTAAGGTCCAGCTTCAAGAAGAGGCTGCTGACGTTACCTACGTGGATCATATGAAGGAAATTGATTGGATCAATACGAATGAAGCGGCGCAATGGTCGTTGAATACGATTATTAGCTTGGAATTAATCGCAGACAAGCTGCCAGCTTCTGTGAAGGAAACAGCTCGATGATTCCATCAGGTTGGAAGCGGATATACAGCAATCCTTTAGCTGCATTCGAAGATGTCTCGGATTTTCGAATGGAGGGGGAGGCAGCGGTTACTTTTCCAATGAAACGAATGCGGCTGGAGAGCACGAGAGATCCAGAGGATGGACAACAGGCGAATTTTGTGTGGTGGTGCCCTGAGCAATTTCCCGCGGATATCGCTGTTTCATGGGAATTTCGGCCGATTAGGGAACCAGGGCTAGCCATTATGTTTATGGCGGCTGACGGAACAGAGGGACGGGATTTGTTTGATTCTGCCCTTCCTGTACGAACGGGTGAGTATGAACAATATCATCATGGTGAAATAGATGCATTCCACCTCTCTTATTTCCGTCGACGCTGGCCGGATGAGCGAGAGTTCCATACTTGCAATTTACGAAAAAGCTACGGATTTCATCTTGTTGCGCAAGGTGCTGATCCGCTCCCATCCGTTGATGATTGTGCAGGAGCATATCGCATGCTGATTGTGAAAAATGGCGCTGAAATAAAGTTTACGATCAATGAGCTGCCTATTTTCACATGGGTTGACGATGGTGATTCATTCGGACCTCTGTTAGGAGCAGGGAAGATTGGATTTCGTCAGATGGCTCCATTAATTGCGGAGTACGCTAATTTGCAGGTATACAGCAAGCTGGATACTACTCAAAACCTGTAGGAGGATATTAGTAATGCCGAAGATTGTTGTGTGTTTCCCAGAGGGCAAACATAAAGTGCTGACGATGAGCTATGACGACGGAACTTTATCGGATAAGAGATTAGTAGAGATATTTAATCGCTACGGGATAAAAGGTACTTTTCACATTAATGCAGGTCTATTTGGTGGAGGCAATCGATTGACGGAAGAGGAATCGGCTACGCTATATGATGGACATGAGGTATCCGCACATACGTTGACTCATCCGACAATTGCTCGTTGTCCTAAAGAGCAGATTGTGCATGAAGTGATGGAAGATCGCAAACGCTTGGAGCAGCTTGTCGGCTATACAGTAAGAGGTATGTCCTATCCCAACGGCTCATACAACAAAGAAATCAAAGAGATGCTTCCGTATCTCGGCATAGAATACGCAAGGGTCGTTCAAAGCACAGGCGGTTTCGCGATGCCGGACGACTGGCATGAATGGCAGCCGACCTGCCACCATAATAAACAATTGATGGAGCATGCCGAGACTTTTGTTGGTCTTCATAAGTCGCAGTATCTCTATCTCATGTATGTATGGGGACATAGTTATGAGTTTGACAATGATAATAATTGGGAACTGATAGAACAATTTTGCGAATTTGCAGGAGGGCGCGACAATATCTGGTATGCGACCAACCTAGAAATTGTTGATTATATGAATGCATATCGTCAGCTTAAGTTCTCCGCCGCATTGGAGTTTGTCTACAATCCAACGGCGCTAAGCATCTGGCTCAATGTAGATGGGAATATCGTTGAAGTGAGCGGCGGAGGCACATTCAAGCTTGTGTAACATAGTTTAAGAGAGCGCTTACGAAGTGGATTTTGCTTCGCAAAACCTAAGCAAATGCTTACGAAGTGGATTTTGCTTCGCAAAACCTGGAGGAGGTAAACAATCATGAAACAAGCAACATCTGAAACTTTTAGGCTTGGAGAGGTTGATATAAGTGCGGCGGGACCGCGTTGCAAAATGCTTTTGGGTGATTTGAACGGAGATGGAGCAGTCGAACTGCTGTTAGTGCAGCCCGACAATCGTCAGGATGTTCGATATATTCCGCATCAGGTACAATGTCTGACCGCATTTGATGTACAAGGAAATCTGCTATGGCAGACCGGAACTCCTGATCCGGGAGCAGGCAGTCAGGGCTCGGATTATCCTGCCCAAATCTATGATATTGATGGGGATGGCAAGCTCGAAGTACTATGTGTGATGAATGATCGTTTCCTAATCATTGATGGAGAGACTGGACAATTGAAATCATCCCATGAGCTGCCTGATCCGCATGCGCATGACTGTATTATTATTGCTAATCTATCGGGCGGGGACTATGCGTCAGATATTATTCTCAAGGATCGTTATCATAAAATGTGGGCGCTTGACCGTAACTTTAATCTGTTATGGACGCATGAAGGCAATCCTGGTCATTTCCCTTGGGTGTACGACCTGGACGGAGACGGCAAGGATGAGGTGATGGCAGGATATGATTTGCTCGATAGCAAAGGACGTCTCCAGTGGAGCTGTAAAGATCTAGAAGACCATGCCGACTGTATTTGGGTCGGTGATGTGAACGGAGACGGGGAACCTGAGCTTGTTATTGGCGGCAGCGTCACGGTCATGTATGATCGCCAAGGCAATGAGCTATGGCGTTATGAAGGGTCGATTGAGTCCCAGCATATCGCATTAGGTAAGTTCCGCCCGGAGCTGCCGGGACTGCAGATTGCAGGCTTAGACCGTATGGTTCGAGAAGATGACGGCAAAGGGCTTAAAGGCAAAGATGCTCTGTTCCTGCTTGATTCGGAGGGCAAGGAACTTTGGAAGGAAGAACGCAAGACCGATGGTTGGTTAACGATTGCTGAGACTGTTCAGAATTGGGATGCTAGCAAGCAAGATTATATTTTGGCTTATCGCCGCGGTGGTGGAGTCCATCCTGCTTTGTACGATGGTCATATGAATATTGCAGCTGAATTTCCTTCGAACGGTTATGCCGTTCACGGTGATTTGTTCGGTAGCGGGACTGAGCAAGTTATCATTTATAATGATGAGGCGGCTGTCATTTATTCCGGTAAGCCAGCTAATTTAGCGGATGCTCCATCAGGTCGTCCACTCGAGCAATCTAAACGACTATATAGCTCCACTTTATACCCAGGTGGACAAATTACAGTCTAAAGGAAGCGAGGAGGGAACGAGCAGGTGAGCAAGCTACCTTATTATGAAGAGCAAGAATCTATTACTGGCAGTGTTGAGAGCGTTCTGGCCACGGTTGCTAATCGATTCATTGGGTCCCACCCGAAGCGTGGTCCTGTCTATAGAACTTACAATAGAAATGGATTCAAAGGGGGCGAGGATTGCCGATATGAGATGGACTTGCATATACGATGGCCTGAGCTTGTTACTGGACAATTCGTTTATGTATGGGGCGAGTTATGGAGCGAGCAAGAGACGGAGAGTCCGTTCAGTCTTAGCTGCTATTGCCCGACCAAAGTATTCATAAACGGCAATCAGCAGTTCGCATCGAATTTGAATGATGATGTTTTCCCTGATCGAAAAGCTTATTTCCGCTCCAAGCTCCGCAAAGGCTGGAATGATATTGTGCTGGAATTCGCAGCGACAGGCACGGGTTGCGGCGGACGATTCGGTACAGGAAGCGTTAAGGGAGCGCCGATGCATTTTCTGGCTCCCGGCAGGGAGGGGCAAGAAGGCTGGATATACAGTGAACCGCAAAATCAGGCATGGACGATTCTCGCCAATGAGGACGGTTCGACAGCGGAGCAAGAACAATACCGCTGGCTCCCCGAGATGGAATGGACGGTAGAGGAGCAGGCGCAAGGTCGTTTTAATCGTATGTTTGGGAGTCATCCAGAGAAGTTGGCATATGCTTGGTCCAAGCTGAATAACGACAGCCCTTTTGCCAAAAATATCGTGTTAAGCGGGCATTACCGAGGTGCTTGCACCATCTATATGAATGAGAGCCCTATATATGAATCTGAGGGTGATGCAGGTAAATTCGAGTTGTCTTTGCAGCTTCCCTTCGGCAGCCATGATCTCGTAGTGAAGTCGAGATGCACTAGTGATGTGTGGGACTTCAATCTGGATGTAATAAAACCGACAGCAGGTGAAATTAAGCTAGTAAAGCCATATCCGGTAGAAGGGCTTAAGGATCATTGGCTGTATATGGGACCAATCAGCAATAGCCATGCGCCGGAGACTAGTAAAATCACACGACTTGATGCCCTATTCGGAAATGGGACAGAACAAACCTTTTGGCGAGTGGATCAACCGGATGTATGGGTAAGACCCTACTTGGAAAATGCGATGTATGGAAAATGGAACTATCCGCTTGGTGTCACCCTCTACGGCATTTTGCAAACCGGATTAGAACTGTCGGATCCGCATTATATGAACTATGCAGCAGACCACATTGAACAATGCACTTCATTGGATGAATATGCGCATTGGGATTGTGAGCAATATGGTGCACCTGGACTTAATCATCAGCTGACATTAATAGATAGTTTGGATGATTGCGGTTCTTTCGGAGCAACGATGCTGGAGGCTCATAAGGTTCGTCGTTTACATGGAGCGGAAGCTGCTGCAAAACGGATTGCTGACTACATCATGCTTAAGCAGGACCGACTACCGGACGGAGCGCTCTATCGGACAAGGGGTACGACCGATTTCATGAAGGATACGATGTGGTGTGATGATTTATATATGAGCACCCCATTTCTGAGCAAATACTATGAGCTTACTGGCGATACCCGTTATTTAGATGACGCATCCATGCAATTTCTTAGCTATAAAGAAAGACTGTTCATTCCTGAATTACAAATTATGCATCATGTGTATGATTATAAATTCGATAAGCCTAACGGGGTAGCTTGGGGGCGAGGCAACGGCTGGGTATTGTTCTCATTAACTGAACTGCTTGCTGTCATGCCCGAGGAGCATCAGCTTCGCCCAGTCATTTTGGACTTTTATCGTGAGTTATGTGCAGGATATGTTGCCTTACAGGGACAACATGGTTTATGGCATCAAGTGCTTACGGATCCTCAATCATATGAGGAGGCTTCATGTACGTCCATGTTCATTTACGCGTTCGCGCGTGGTGTGCGTTATGGTTGGCTGACGGACATTGAACCCTATACTTCTGCTGTATTAAAAGGATGGGAAGGGCTTGTGAATCGCTGCATCGATAAGCATGGCAATGTGTACGGCGTATGCCGCGGCTCCGGTTATTCTTATTCTTCTTACTATTATAAGGATGAGTTGACCTGGCAGTTGAATGACACTCACGGTATCGGAATCGTCTTGCTGGCTGGAATTGAAACTATTAAGTTGCGAAAAAGATTAAGCCAAGCAGAAACGGCTTCGCCGTCCCTTGGATAAGAAGCAAAGTTTCGCGGTGATGTTGGAGTCGGATGACAAGAATCTGTACCGCTAACCGAAAAAGGTACAGCCTCCATGTTGGAGTGCTGTACCTTTTTCCTTTAGGACTTATTGTTAAAACTCCAATCTTACAATCTTTGCTCTTTTAATAGAGTCTATCTCCTATTATCATAAGAAATAAACAGAAGTTAAGCCAAAGGGGAGAGAGCAATGAAGGAAATATTCCAACAGCTGGCCATTTGGCTTGGCTTGATTGCGATATGCGGCTGTACTGGTCAATCCGACACGTCACAGTCCCTGGACAAGCTGCTAGGTTCGGTCTATTACATATCCACAAATGGTGATGATCTAAACCAAGGGACGATAGATTCTCCGTGGAAGACGTTTCAGCATGCGGCCAACCAAATCTCGCCGGGCAGTACGGTCTATGTGCGGGAGGGTGTGTACAACCAGAAGCTGAACATTTCGCGTGGGGGATCGGAGGCGGAAGGGCCGATCGTATTTTCCGGTTATCCTAATGAGACGGCTGTTATAGACGGTGCTGGCCTGGCGGTTAACGGGATGGAAGGGCTTGTGGAAATCGAAAATACGAGCTATGTGACGATCAGACAACTGGAGATCCGCAATTACACGACCTCAACAAGTGGAGAGGTACCGGTAGGTATTTACATTCATGGATCTGGGATGAAAATAAACCTGCTGGAGAACCGAATTCATGACATCGCCAATAAGGCGATACCTGAAGGAGCCGAGCTTTCGGGAAGGGATGCGCATGGTATCGCCGTCTACGGAGTAAATGCTCGGGAATCCTTGCGTGATCTGACAATCGAGGGGAATGAGCTGTATGATTTGGTGCTAGGTTCAAGCGAATCGCTAGCCGTCAACGGCAATGTCGACACGTTCGCCATAACGAACAATCTGATCCACGACAATGATAACATCGGAATTGACCTGATCGGTTTCGAGGGTACTGCAGACAGCGAAGCGGTTGACCAGGCCCGCAATGGTACAGTAAAAGGGAATACGGTGTATCGCATTTCAACGAATGATAATCCATCATACGGTACTGTGCTGCCCAATGAAAGCAATTCGGCCGCTGCAATCTATATCGACGGAGGTAAGAACAATCTCATCGAGCAGAACCGCGTCTATGATAACGATATCGGCATTGAACTGGCTTCCGAGCATGCTGGGCATGTGACCAGTGGCATCATGGTTAGGCACAATCTGATCTACCGTAACCGGTTAACTGGCATTGCCATGGGCGGCTATGATGAAGATCGGGGCGGTACCGCAGCCAGCACGATCATATCCAACACGCTTTACGATAATGACCTGCTGGACGCTGGCAACGGCCAGTTGTATCTGCAGGCTTCCCTGACCGGGAATACGATTACGGATAATATTATGATCGCCAGCGATTCGGGGGTGCTGATCTATAATGAATATACCAGTAATACAGATAATGTGGTGGATCATAATGTGTATTACGCTGAATCAGGAGCGAAGAACGCGGTATGGGTATGGACAAATAGCCAATATACCGGCTTCGCCTCTTATCAAAAAGAGTCCGGAAATGATTCAAGCTCATTGTTTGCGGACCCTCTGTTTATGGACGCTGCCCAGGGTGACTTTCGACTCATGCCCGGTTCTCCAATTGAGGGAAAAGGGTGGAGTGGAACCGTAAAGCTGATGTCGGAGGACAAGAACATAATCGCGACCGGTTTCGAGGAAATAGGGACGAATTAAATAGAAGGCCGGAGCTATGGGACTTGATCACCCAAAGCTCTGGCCTTCATTTTTTGTTAATCTTGGAGCTATTGGATATACTACACAACTAGAAGCATCGTTTAAAAAATTGGAGGAGGAATACGCTTTTGCTCCGGATAAAGAATCGAAAACATTCGGTTCGTAACAATAGCACTAACCAGATTGAATCGACATATCCCCCTCTCCCTGACGAACAAAATACAGAATTAAGCACAGAACTCGCTATGAACGAGAAGATGCTTAGAGAAACTTTTCAAGAATGCTCTGATATCGTATTTCGTCCAATCTCCAGTAACCCCAAAGTACTTTTAATTTATACGGATGGCTTGGTTGATTCTAAAAAGTTGGATAAAGTTATGTTAACGTCGATTCTATATGATGAAGCTCCCAACAGATCGAATGGGGTTCCTTATTCAGGACAGATCATCCAAGAGCAACTGGCAGCCATCTCGCAAATTGAAATGGTTTCTACTATCAACGAATTGACCAATGGGGTTCTGATGGCAAATATCGTGCTATTGGTCGACGGAGAAAACAAGGCTATAATCGCAGATCTCAAAAAATTCGAAAAACGCACAATTGAAGAACCAGCCGCCGAAGTTGCTGTTCGTGGACCCAGGGATGGATTTACGGAAACATTACGAATCAATACGAGCTTAATCCGCAGAAGAATCCGCAGTCCCAAGCTGAAAATGGAACCGATTACGGTTGGAAAAGTTTCTCAGACCGATATCGTCATTGTATATATTGATGGGATTGTCTCGAATACGATCTTGGAGGAGGTCCGTAGAAGAGTCGGCCGAATCCAAATTGACGGGGTACTAGAATCGGGTTTTATCGAAGAATTTATTGAAGATGCTCCTTGGTCGCCATTCCCCCAAATTCAAAATACCGAGCGCCCCGATATCGTATGTGCCAGTTTGCTTGAAGGGAAAATCGCGATTATTGTCGATAACACCCCATTCGTGTTGCTCGTACCGATGACTTTTTGGACTGGCTTACAGGCGGTAGAGGATTATTATGAACGCTCAATCTATACGACCTTCGTTCGATTCGTTCGCTACTCCTTATTAAATATTGCTCTTTTGCTTCCGTCTTTGTACGTCGCGTTCTCAACCTTTCATCAACAGCTTATTCCTACGAACCTGCTTATCAGTATCGCTAGTTCCAGGGAAGGAGTCCCGTTCCCGACGTTTATCGAGACGCTTTTGATGGAGTTTATGTTCGAGGGACTTCGAGAGGCGGGAATACGCATGCCTAAAGCGGTTGGTTCAGCTGTTAGTATAGTGGGGGCGCTTGTCATTGGGCAAGCCGCTGTACAAGCAGGTATCGTATCCGCTCCTGTCGTAATTGTTGTAGCCACGACAGGGATCGCTTCGTTTGCCATACCACGATATAATTTCGGTACAGCATATCGGCTTCTTCGCTTCCCGATGTTGATACTTGCGGGAATGCTAGGTTTATACGGAATAATAAGCGGTTTATTTCTCATGATGATACATCTTCTCGGTTTACGTTCGTTTGGAGTTCCGTATATGAGTCCGGTAATCCCACAAATCCCACAAAGCCTAAAGGATGTATTTATACGTGCGCCCAGATGGAGTATGAACCAACGTCCTGCTCTTTTCTCCGGAACCAATAAAAGCCGTATTCCGGAAGGTCAACAACCAAGTCCCAAACGAGGGGGGGAAGACAAATGATAAAGAAATCGGGGAGGTGCTTCTGTCTGGTACTCTCACTTTTACTTATATCGGGCTGTTGGGATAGTTCGGAAGTAAACGATATTGCCATAGAACTCGCGTGGGGGATCGACAAAGCCGAGAACAAGAAAGTCATGATCAGTGCTCAGGCGATCATCCCGTCGAAAATAAGCGGTGGGCAGGGCAACGGTTCAAGTGGAGGAAACAAGGGAAAACCTTATTTCGTCGTCTCTAGTGATGGGATGAATACGCTAGATGCGGTACAGCGGATGCAGACCAAGCTTTCCCGGCGAGTGTTCCGCGGTCACCGGCGGGTCATTGTGATTGGGGAATCCATGGCTAGACAGGGAATTAAGGAGGTATTCGATACGTACACCCGAGATCCGAACCTCAAGCTGCGAACCGATATATTTATTGTCAAGGGAGGCACCGCAAAGGATTTCTTGAAAATATCATACCCATTAGAGAATATTCCTGGTCTGGGGGTTCTAGGGGAATATAACCAGTTGGGAAATCTCATTGAAATGGGGTTGTTAAACTTTTTACTTTCTGCAACCAGCGAAGGAGCTTGTCCATCTGTACCCTCAATTGCAATTGGCATGAACCCTGCTTCACAAGATGATGAAAATCAGAAAGAACAATCCAATTCGGATAAGGAAGGGTTCAGAATTGCAGGGTCTGGAATTTTTAATAAAGATTTAAAATTGGTTGGATTCTTAAATATAAAGGAAGAGCAGGCAATGCGATGGATAACCGGGAATCTAAAGAATTTGACAGTATCCGCAACGATACCACAACAGGATGGCAATGTAAGCATGGAGATATACAAGGTAGGCAGTAAGATTCAACCGGTTATACAAGGGGATAAAATAAAATTTTTTGTCACATTGACGGGGCAAGGAGTGATTCTTGAAAACAACACCACTCTGGACCTTACGCAGACAGAAAATATTACCCTTTTGCAAAACGCACTGGATAAACACGCTGAAGAGATTGTACTGCGAACGATTACCAAAGTGCAAAAAAAGTATGGGACAGATGTGTTCGGATTCAGCAATACCATTAGAAGAAAAAATTTGCCATTGTGGAAATCCATAAGGAATGACTGGGAAGCGGAATTTCGGGAAGCCGAGATTTCCGTGAACGCGAAATTGACGGTTCGACGGATAGGAGTAACTGGACCATCGTTGCATTTGAATGCGAAAGATATTAAGAAATGAACCTTCATTTTTTCAATTGCCGCAGCCAGGTAACGATGAGAAGGATCGTTGGTAAGATAAAAAGTAAGGGTACCCAAACATAAGGCACAATGTTGACGATAAACGTGCTCGGCAATATTTTTGGACATAGTCATTCCAAGAATTAGTGCGATAGCGCATGCCGGAATGATAAATGCACGGTAACCTTTCATATTCGTTAATTGCTGAATCCCTTTTACCGCTGCGAGCATTAGAATGACGCTTTTTAGAAGTGCCGTCATCAACAAATAAAGGACTCCGAACATTTGTAAGTTTTCAATGAAATTTCCGATACTTATTAAACTCAGTAAGGTGTAAAGAGGGTACAGAAAACCCGAAAACATATCTCCAAAAGCCAAAATAGCCAAAACATTAAAGCAGGTTATCATGATTCCAGACAGAAAAGTAGCAAGAATCGTGATCTTCATTACTTTTTCAGGGTGTTTGGCCTCCGTCCAGAACATGGCAAGGGCGAGTGTTTCCCCAAAGGATTGAGTGATGCCGGATGGATAAACAACCTTCCAGACAGGCTCCCAACCTTTTTCAACAATAGGCAGTAAATTGTGGATATCCAAAACGCCGGAGCTAAAAAGAAGGATGACTTCAATACAAAACATAATTAATACGATGGGGAGGAACATTTCTCCCAGTCGAGAAACGAGCTCAATGCCGCCATATATGCAATAGGCAATGATGAGGACAAATACCCCTGAGATGATAATATGCGGTGTTTCAGACAATAAGGTTGTTGAAACCATATCTCTAATATCTGCAATAATCCGTCCAACAATATACAAAAACATAAGAGGGTATAGAAACGCAAGAGACTTCCCGATCCATCGCCCAAATTGTGCTGGAAACCATTGGACAAGGGTTAACCCCGGATTCATCCTTTTTAAGGCGATGTAGATCAGAACAATGAATACGCCTAAAAAACAGGAAATCAATTCGCCAATCCATGCATCCCGGCCAGCCGAGCCTCCGAAGCCGAAAATAATAGTAGTGCCCAACTGAAAAATAAAGGTAATAGCGAATAACTGATAGACGGAAATTTTATTCATAGTATCCTCTCAAAACAATTTGATTCACTATCGCTGACAAAGCACATCTTTAGGAAAATATGAATACGCTTCTAGATCCTACCCACATCAGTTATTATTACCATTGGAAAGATACAGTAACCGTCCCGCTATAGATACCCCGCGCTTTTGGCATCTGTCTATCCCTCGAAACGATGAAGTTGCCTCACTCAGACTTATGAATTCGCAGGATTTCGTTCTGTGTTGTGCATGTCTCCAATACGCTTTAGCGATTCTCGCGCCCGGAGAGCTATTCCGTTGAGGCAAGGGCAAGGCCGACAGTTAATGCATGATTAATCCACATTACTTTCTGTACATGCTCGGATTGATCTGCTTTACATTGTACAATAACCGTAACTTCCGGTATTTTCTTTGGACGCCGTCTAATAGGCCTTTGAATTATAGCATGTATTCCAAATCCTAAGCAGAAACCAACAATAGAAGCAATCAACCCGCAAATAATCGGACCCCATGGCAAAATGAATCCAACGCTTGTTCCAATAACGGACAGTGCCGTAGCACAAGCAATGCCAATCTCCACTCCTCTGGAATGCGAGCTCTCAGGTTTTTGTTTATAGGAAGAAAAGTCCTTGGAATCAGTGTCCATACAGACGACGAGCAGTTGATTTCGAGTGATTCCTATTTCCTCCAGCTTGGAGAGTGCCTGCTCAAGCTCGATCGAATGCTGGAAGGTACCGATTATAATCATGAGCTTCCACCCGGTTTACCAAAAATTTGAACAGCTGAGGAGTAGTATCGATTAACTAAATATTGTCGTTGCTCAATGCAATAAACCAGATTATCTTCTTTGGCTTTTACGTAAGCATGATAAATAGAACCGCCTATCACGGAGGGCATAAACAACAGCCAATGCGGTCGCAAAATGGGGATAGATTCCGTTAACCTCCCAGTTAGGATATAGATTAGCGATTCATGAACATGCGACAGTGATAAATAAAGCCACCACCAAGAAATCGCATAGAAGGCAAGGCCAATCCGATGATTATAAAGTTGTCCAAAACCAGGAAAGAATAGTGAAAACGTGGCTGCAACGAATGGGCTTTTGCGCTGGAGGTATTGAATTTCAGATGCAAAAAGCCGCAGGTTAGGAAGAGGTTCATTTTCAAATTCTGCAAGCGTGCAAAGCTTATTCTGATAGGAGGCTGAACGATAGCTGTCCCAAATTGCGATAAAATAAATAAGGATGTACCCGAGAATCCATCGGGGTTCTAAGATAGCTTTGGCCTGAGCGAACCGTCCGCAAAAGCTTAAAATAATCGACTCGTTGATATGGGATAGTGTATTAAAGATAACCTCCGATAGTGTAAGAAACGTCGCTCTCAGGTACTGATTCAGCAAAAAATGGCCGAAGCCTGGAAAAGCAGCCGACCACCAAACTACCATTAGAGGATGGCGTTTATGTAGAGAAGTGATCCCGAACAAGCTTAACTTAGCCAAGGGGCGGCGGGAAGAATTCATATTACCTATTAACACTTCCTTCATTTTGATTTTTTAATGCCTTCAAGCTTCAATATGACCGTGTGAGGCTGATTTTGCAGTTTATAATGCGATTGAAGAGATTCAGCAGCTGAATAGTACCAATTTGGAATAAAATTAATAAAATGACAGGCCAAATTCCCGAAGTGACTAAAATGCCCAGCCGTATAAGCCAAAGAAAACAACATCCCAAACTGGTAACTAAGATCGTTTTCCACAACCAATGAGCCTGCAATGAAACCGCTAGTGCAAACAAAATGGAGTCGATATGTACGAATAATGTAGCGAAAGCAATATTGTCTCTGGAGGGATCTTCAAACCAACCGGGCCGATATTCGATTTGATGAAATAACAATATAAAAAAATATGACGGAACCTTGTAGCGATACATTGATGAGGTAAAGCACGATCAACCGAAAAAGATAATGGTTATCTGCTTTGCCTATTTTATGCCATATCCATTTCCCTGTTAAAAAAAGGATGGTTAAGCCTATGCCCGTATATATAGTTTTCCACCAAACATGCTCGTAAATTCCTAAATGAATAAATGTTTGTTCAATTCCCATAAACCCTGCAGCGATGAGCAGAATCCACCAAAAGCCAAGGCCAAATATAGCGATGAAAATGCACGTGGATGGAGCGATAAAGCCATTTGATACGACGGCTCCAAAGGCGCTGTCATAAAAACGATCAGTGAAAACACCGGGCATATAATGGTAGCTGTCAAAAATAATATAAACGACTAACTCGAAAATATAGATGATCCCGGAAATACAAATATAAAAGGGGATGATGATTTTAGCATGTTTAGATTTGTGCCAAGAAAAGGCGAATAGCATTAAACTGATTACTATCAGCAGCAGATAAGGAACAAAGGCTGGGATAAGATCAACTCCAGTTAACATATTAGTTGAAGTTAGCAACACCATCTAGTTTACCAATTACAGCCTGTCTTATTCTGGAGTATCGAAACCCCGGCTACCTAAATCCTTAAAAAAATGAAAAAAGAGGCTGGGACAAAAACCACCTCGAAAATGAAAAGCCCTGAAAATTTTACGTAGAGTAAAATTTTCAGGGCTTAATTTTTTGTAACAAAAAAGGACAGAAAGAAGTGTCCTTATGTTTAAAAATTATAACATCAATCAGCTAATTTTACCTTTAGATTTAGAAGTGATTGAAAGTGTTCAAATCGCAAGCGAAGGACAATTTACCCTTGCTTACGGCGTGTTCCCAAATCCAACAGATACGAAAACACTCATTCCTTTCCTTATCAAATAGAGCAGCAGTACTTTCAATTGCCCAAACACATCGTCGATTTATCGGTACCTATTCTTGTCCTCATACGAACGGGTATAGCATGAATAGGTGAGTTTCCTTTAAGTTGAACTGCGTATGACCAAGTGTGTAGGTAAAATAACCTTCTTCGGCAGCAGGGTATTTCCGTTTATTCGCTCTAATAAAAGGTCGACAGCGACCATGCCAATTTCCTCGGTGGGTACATCAATTGTTGATAGAGGAGGATTGGAGTACTTAGATACTTCAATATTAGATAGGCCAATAACGGCCACTTCGTCAGGCACAGAAATGCCATTGTTATATAAGCTGTTAAGGGTTGCCATAGCCATCAAATCACTGGCAGCGAAAAAGGCAGTAGGTAACTGATTTGTTTTGCATAAATGATTGATTTTTTCTATACAGACAACTTCATCCCATAAGCAATCAATAACCCAATCGGGATTAACGGACATTCCAGCAGCATGCATGGTGGAATAATACCCTTGATAGCGGCGGCTTTCTTTTAAATTGCTCTTTAATCCGCTTCCACCAATATATCCAATATTCGTATGACCCTTTTCAATAAGATGGCTTACAGCCAGAGAAGCAACATTGTAATGATCATAGCCTAC
Source organism: Pristimantibacillus sp. (assembly GCA_048976605.1). GTDB lineage: Bacteria > Bacillota > Bacilli > Paenibacillales > Paenibacillaceae > Pristimantibacillus. The sequence goes on from JBHGUX010000072.1 coordinate 109,999, forward strand.
ATTATCGATATCCCAGCGTTCAGTATCAATGCCAACAATATATGGAACCTGCTTGCGAACATACTCGTATGTTTCGCTATTTAAGGATTCCATAAGGATAAGACCTGTAATGGATTCACTAAAGGTATTAAACAATATCTTCTTATCATCTAATTCAGGTCCAGTCCGAATAAAGGCAATATTATACCCAGCTTGAAGCAATCGCTCTTCGACACCGGACAATATAGACATGAAATAAGGATCGTTATACTTATTTTTTGTGACACTTAATACACACCCTATTTTGATGTGCGCTTTATTAGTGGGAGCATCCTTCGTTGCTGCTTGACGCTTGGGTCCAGCACTGATTTTATAGTTAAGCTGTGTAACAGCCTGCCAGACTCTTTCTCGTGTTTCATCTGTGATTTTATATTTCGTATCGTTGTTTAGAACTCTAGATACGGTTGCCGTAGATACATTTGCTATTTTAGCAACATCCCTAATTGTACTCATAAAAATACATAGTCTCCTTATTGCTAATGATCGCAATGTTACGTAGCGAACTATCATTAGCTTTTTTGTTTGTTGCGTGAAAATTACGCTTGCAGACTTATCCTTATGTATACCTATTAATCTATATAGTAACATACAGACGGTAGACTGTGTCATTTAAAATTTTGTTTAACAGAATGTAAATCCCCCTTGCAGATTTGGTTGGAAATGTTATAATTGCACCATAAGATTACTAAACAAAGCTTACTTATTACGTTATTTATAACGTAACATACAACGTAACAAAATTGCAAATGCTCTTTACTTTAGTGTATACCTGATCGGGAGATGATGAGAGATGAATAAAACAGTATACCCTGCAATAATCGATAGCTTAATAAGCAATCCCGGTATTGGTTTTACTTCAGCACCTGGATTAATGGGCGACATCGGTGATGTGTATGATAGCAAAGTGTATTTCTGCAGTGTTCGCTGGAGGGATATAGAAGTCGCGAAAGATGTGTACAGGTGGGAATTGCTGGAGGAGAAACTGGACTATGCTAAATCCATTGGCTGTACGGCAGTGGTGCGTTGCTCGCCGTACGCATTAAACGAAGATGATGATATACCGGAATGGTTCCGAGCGGAATACCCGGAGGAGCCCGAATTTCCTTTTTGGAGAGTAGATCCTCTGACAACGCGATATGTTGATTATTGGTCTGACTTTATAAGAGCTTTCGCATTAAAGTATGACGGGCATCCGGTAATAAGCTCAATAGATTTGACGATTGTAGGAGCATGGGGGGAAGGCGGAGGGACTGAATTTTTAAAGCCGGAGGCCATTCAGCGTATTACAGACGCCTATCTGGACGGATTTAAGATCACACCTCTTCAGGCACTTTTGCATGACCCGCTGTCTATGAAGATTATAAAGGATCGGAAGGCCAAAGTGGGCTTTCGTGTAGATTGCCTAGGAGATATGGGCGGTTTTCATGGAGAAGAATGGTCACATATGACCGATTTCTATCCTCAGAATATACAGAACTTTAAAATGGAAGATGCTTGGGAGAAAGCTCCGATTTTATTTGAAGCTTGCTGGCATATGAATGACTGGTATGTTCAGGGCTGGGATATTGATTACATCATTCAGGAAACGCTCAAATGGCATATTTCTTCCTTCAATAACAAAGGAACTATCGTACCGGAACCTTGGAAAGAAAAAGTAAAGCAATGGTTGAAAAAGATGGGCTACCGCTTTGAATTAAGAAAATTCACTTATGACTCTGAAGTGAAGGCGGGCGGGAATCTGGACATTTCTGCTTTGTGGGCAAATGTTGGAGTCGCACCTATCTATAATCACTATCCGCTTGTATTGAAGCTTACAGGCTATGATCTGACTTATTCGTTTTATAGCAGAGAAGATATAAGGAATTGGTTGCCGGATGAAGATATTGCTTGGGAGGAAAGCTTCTCTATACCAAGCTATGTTCCAGAAGGAGAGTATAGTTTAGCAATTGGTATAGAAACCGGTGTTAAAGAGATCGGAAATATAAAGCTTGCGATCGAAGGAAATACGGACGGCTATTATCAAATGGGAAAATTATCAGTAGTGAGGGGATGAGTAGAGAATGGAAATTAAAATGGATTTTAAGGAGTCTATTGCGTACTGCAATTTTAATTATTTGCCTGAAGGTTTAGAAGAAAAATATAAACGCTACGAACCGGATAACAAGAAAATACTTATCTCGCGCAAATTTTTATCGGATATTTTCGAGCAATATCAGATCCCAGAGCATACACAGCGATTGCTGGTTCATGGGATTGAAGCCATAGAAAATGACGATGTATTATTCCGGTTCACAACCTTTCTAGTAGAAGATATGTGCTCCGCGCGTAATCGCTGTGATGAAGACTTTTATACGAATATGACCCCGGGATGTATGAAGCAATATGGTGATTTATATTCATTTCTTCTGCTGCTTGCCTGCGTTGTCCCTTCTATGGAAATGTTGGAGAAGCGTGGAATACCGAGCGAGTATTACGAGAAAATACCTCATCAGCCGCTTGGGGCTCAATTAGAAAAATTAGTTGCACATGGCGATTCTAAAGTACAGGACTTTCCGTGGGATATGAACTTTTATACTTGTTCCATATTTCGATTAGATAGATTTCTCTTTATACCATATCGATTTGAAGATGAATTCACCATGTTTCGTCATGTAAAAACGCAAAAAGTCATTGCACTTCGGCATGCGGGAGAAGAGTTTCGCAGTGATGGTCAAAGGAATGGAATCAATAATGTTTTTGACCACCGAGGACATTTCACTTCGGAATGGGAGGAAACCGCTGATTGCATCATTGCTAATCGGATTAATCCAATGGGATTCGTTGAAAGAGAACTGACTTCTATTGGAAAGAAGGAATGGGAACCGATTCTTCAGAAAGGGGATACCCTTTTGGGGCTTCATATTCCATCTGGGCCTGGTTATACACCCGACAGGCTGAAAAATTCAATGGCCATGGCCATCGAATTATATGCCAAATATTATCCTGAGTTATCTATAAAAGGTTTCTGGAGTGCAAGCTGGCTTTATGATACTAGATTATCGCTCTTATTAGACAATGAAAAAAGCAATATCGTGCTAGTTCAAAGGCAGTTTTATAATTATCCAACATTTGAAGGGGATAGCATGCTGCGTTATGAAGCCTTTGGAGATCGGGAAGCAGATCCAGCACAAAACCCTGACCAATTGACAACTTCGTTGCAAAAAGCAGCTGCAGAGTATATGAGGACTGGAGCCCGTTTTAATACATTAAGCATGATTGTAATGAAGGAAGAAATCGAAAAGATTGGAAGCATGCCATATATATCAGCAACCGATATCGAACAATTTCTTAAGACCGTTGACAGCCATTTATAAGGGAGGTAATTGGATGGGTAACTATTCGCTTGAAAACTACGAGAAGTATAAAGCAATAAAAGTCCGGCCTTATCCATTGCCGAGGAATGACAATCATTCAAGAAATGGACAGTTTAACTATGTTTCGTTTTCATGGAAAGAACTGGAGCCAACTAGAGGAGAGTATAGACTCGAAAAGGTAAAGGAAGCACTTAGCACAGCCATAAATCCGATACTTGTACTCAAGCCGGATGTACCTTTATGGGTGAATGATCATTCTAATGATTGTTTTGCAGCCTTTATAAGAAAAGTTGGAAGTTATATAGATTCAGACAGTCGCCTTGCGGGCGTTGTTATATCGACACTGGCTGACGGCAAGGAAGAATGGAATGCCTATATGGATTCATTTGATGCCCTGACCCTTCTTGCTGATCTGCACAATTATAGACTGATTCAATATTTGAGAGAACATGATCGTGGATTTGGCTTGCTGGTGAAGTGCAGTGAAGATAATTGGATTGCATGCTGCGAAGCATTTGCCATACAAAAGCTGCAACGGATATGGAAGAGTTACCCGGTTGTCCTTCATGTAACCGATAACGTATGCGGTCCTAATATTAGACGCGAGGCCTATCGGTGGCATGCAAGTCTTTCCAATCTGAATATAGAGCTTGGGCATGACCTTGCCCTGCGTAGACTGACATATCCAGAGACCGTTTCAAGTCAGGGCAGCTTGCCGCTTCGATTCTGGTTTGTTAACACAGGGAGCGCTAGGATTTACCGTGAATTTAGTCTATGGGTGAAACTAGTACAAGGGGATACGGCTTACGAGCTCCCTATACATGCGGCAACACAATCATGGTTAACGGGTGACCTTGTTCATAACGAGATTATACAAATGCCGAATATGCAGCCGGGAAATTACAAGCTAAGCCTAGCGTTATTTTACAGAGACCGATCCTATATCCATCTAAATATACAAAGCAATGAACAGGATGGGTACTATGAGGCAGGTACTGTGAATGTCGAAATAACAACTGAAGATCCACTTTTGAATATATGGGATACGTACTATCCGGAAGGATATTATCCACTGGAAGACCCTCAAGTACCGGAGTAGAAATAGCTTGGACAAAAATCATATGCTGGAGGTAGTTGATTTGAAATTAGCATTAATCGGAGCAGGGCAAAGAGGTATGATCTACTCAGAGTACGCTAGCAAAAGCGAAGAAATTGTTGCGGTAGTAGAACCGAATGCCACCAGAAGACAGGCTGCAGCAGATCAGTTTGGAATTCCCCTGGAGAAGCAATTTGAATCCGTAGATGAGTTTTATAGATTAGGAAAAATTTGCGATGCCCTTATTATTTCTTCTATGGACAGAGACCATTATACGCAGACTATGGAGGCGCTTGACCTTGGGTATGACATTCTTTTGGAAAAGCCAATTTCACCGAGCCCTGAGGAATGTTTAAGAATACAACATAAAGCGAATGAAAAAGGACGCAAAGTTATCGTCTGTCATGTTCTCAGATATACAAATTTCTTTGCGGAAATAAAGAAAATCATTGATAGCAATGAGCTTGGAAAGGTAATAACCATACAACATAATGAGAACGTCGGAAATTATCATATGGCTCATTCATTTGTAAGGGGCAATTGGAGAAGAAGCGATCTTGCGAGTCCTATTATTATGCAGAAGTCCTGCCATGATATGGATATTCTATCCTGGTTAGTAGACAGTGATGCGAAGCGGATTTCTTCTTTCGGTGACCTGACTTATTTTAAAGAAGAGAATGCACCAGCTAATAGTGCTGATCGATGCTTAGACTGTGAAGTTGCAGCAGATTGCCGGTTCGATGCAAAAAAAGCCTATCTCCCAATAAGAGGACAATGGCCGGCTACTACCCTCTCGGTTGATCAGACCGAAGAGGGATTGTTGAAGGCTCTCGAAACAAGTCCATACGGACGCTGTGTTTACCGAACGGATAATAATGTTTGTGACCATCAGGTAACCGTTATTGAATTTAAAAATGGTGTCACAGTAACTTTTAATTTAAGCGGATTTACCAATAAAATGTATCGAACCATTAAAATTATGTGTGAGCATGGAGAAATTAGAGGAGATGACAGCTTGAATATTATTGAAGTAACTCGATTTACTTCTAATATGGCTGAACAATGTGAGCAAACAGTCATCCGGCCGGCTGCCATGACAGGCGGACATAATGGCGGCGATACAGGACTGATGGTTGATTTCTTGGATAATTTAGCCAACCAAAACAGCAACAGCAGATCTTCCATAGATAGGTCTGTAGAAAGTCATATTATGGCCTATGCAGCTGAAAAGGCAAGAGTTACGGGTACTGTGATTGATATCGACCATCTAAAGAAAGAGCTGCAAGAAACAGTAAAGGATAGTCACTCGATAACGATGCAAAGGTAGTGATGTAATGAGTTTAATGGTGAAAGGATTTCTATATGAGATAAAGAAAAACAAAATCTTGTATCTCATGTGTGTGCCTGCTCTTATTGTGCTAATTATGTTCTGCTATATCCCTTTTGCAGGAATATGGATGGCATTTACTGATTTTAATGTAGTTGATGGAATATTTGGCAGCAAATTTGTTGGTCTTGATAATTTCATCTACTTTTTTTCTAAAAACAGCATGGGGTGGAAGGTTACCTATAACACCTTATATATCAACTTTTTCAGCCTTATATTAGGCATTATTATTCCAGTCAGTATTGCCGTTTTCTTAAACGAGATAAGGCATAAAGCTTTCAAAAGAGTTGCCCAAAGCATGATGTTTTTTCCCTATTTCATATCATGGGTTGTAGTTGGCGCTATACTGTACGGGATTTTCTCAACGGATGTAGGTGTTGCCAATAACGTTTTGGAGTTCTTCGGGGCAGAACCGATCAGGTGGTATTCTGAGCCACAGTATTGGAAATGGATCATTATTCTTTCAAGTGTTTGGAAGTGGAGCGGGTATAGTTCTATTCTTTATATGGCTGCAATGGCTAACTTTGATGGAAGCTTGTATGAAGCAGCTAAAGTAGATGGCGCTAATAAACTGCAGAGTATTGTTTTCTTAACGATTCCTATGTTAAAACCGACTATCATTGTCTTAACCTTACTGAGTGTTGGGCGGATCTTCTATGGTGACTTTGGAATGATTTATGGCATTGTCGGTAATAACCCGGTATTAATTGATGAGGTAACGGTAATAGATACCTATGTTTACCAGTCTATGCGTACTTTGGGCTTTTCTTATTCGACTGCAATCGGATTATTTCAGTCAATTATGGGATTAATTCTAATTACTGCAGCAAATAAATCGGCTAAGAAAATAAATGATGGAGAGGGTCTATTTTGATAATGGAAACTAATAGATTGCTTGGTGATAGACTCGTAAAGAGCTTGGCATACTGTTTTATTGGCCTATTTGCACTCGTTTGTCTATACCCTCTTGTATTAACACTTAGCGTTTCCTTTTCATCCGAACAGGACATTGTTAAAAGCGGCTATTCAATTATCCCTCTGACTCCAAGCTTAGATACTTATAAATATATATTTGTTAATAGTGGAATGAAGATACTGAAATCTTATGGCGTCACTATCTTTGTAACCGTAATTGGCACGATAAGCGCATTGCTGATTACAAGTATGATTGCATTCTCGATATCCATAAAAAAGCTGAGGTATCGCAATATAATCGCATTTATCAGTAATTTTACGATTATTTTTTCAGCAGGTTTGATTCCATGGTATATGGTTAGCGTAAATGTTTATGGATTGAAAAATAGTATTTTGGCATTAATCATCCCTTCTGTTTTTAGCGTTTGGAATATGTTTTTGATGCGTACGTATTTTTCCAGCATTTCACCGTCTTTATATGAAGCCGCAGAGATGGATGGAGCTAATTATTTTACTATTTATATTAAAATAGCCCTTCCTTTAAGCAAAACCGCTCTGCTTACGGTGGGATTAATGTATGCGCTTAATTATTGGAACGATTGGTGGAATGCACTCATCTTCATTAATGATAAAGATTTATTTCCGTTGCAATATTTTCTCTACAATATTTTATCTAACGTAAATGCGATCAGCTCCGGCCGTATTCCATCAGGAGCTTCAGGCAATATAACGCTGCCCGCAGAAACTGTGAAGATGGCTATAACCGTTATCACAATTGGACCTATTATTTTCCTATTTCCTTTTATTCAAAAGTATTTCGTTCATGGTATTATGGCAGGCGCAGTAAAGGAATAAGCGATATATGGTTTTCAGCCTAACAAGGCTTTACATATATTCACCATAATACAGGGAGGGTTATCAATGAAAACAAGGAAAATGCTTATCTTTTTGGTTGTAATGCTAGTGTCAATTTCTATACTAGCGGCCTGTAGTGACAAAAAAGAGGGTGAAGGGAAGCTTGAAACACTCACCATTTTGTACCCTGGGGACGAAAGTGATCGTATGACTGAATTTCTTGACAATGAATTTTCAGAGAAGATGGCAACTGATCTTGGATTAAAGGTGAAAGTTATCTTTGTTCCTTGGTCCCAGTATTGGGAACAAAAAGATATCATGCTGGCTGCAAATGAACCTATTGATCTATATTGGGATGGCCTTCCTGACCTTTCTACCATTGTTAATAAGAAGCAAAGTATGGCGTTAGATGATCTAATTAAGGAATATGGTCAGGATATGCTTAAAGTATTGCCTATGGAACAGTTTCAAGGTGCAGTAATTGATGGTAAAATCCAAGGCATTCCTTCTGCGTATGCACCATCCTCTGCCATGTATCAACTGGTAGCTGTACGTCAGGATATATTAGAGGCAGTTGGTATGAACGAAGTGAAAACAGCGGATGATTTAAAAGAGTTTGCAACAAGGGCGGCAAAACAGTTTCCGGAAATGAAAGGGCCTGCTGATATTGTCTTCAAGCCTCTAACCAGATATTTTACCGATGAGCAATATAACTGGATTGCAGTAGAAGATTTAGTTGTATTTGGTGAAGACAGCAAAAAAGCTTATAGTTATTATGAGTCGGAGGCCTTCCAGAAAGTAGCGAAATTTAACCGCGGTATGTATGATGCTGGGCTATATTCGGAGGATCTGACCATTAAATATAATGAAAGAGACTCTCGCATGCAGACAGGTTTATACTTATGGGTTGAAGGATCTCTTGGCAAGGAAATGGAAATTATTGATGCGATAAAGGCTAACGCACCGGATGCTAGAGTTAAAACTTATCTCTTGACAGACGATAAGCCTCGTTATATTACAGCAACAGGCGGAGAAGTTCTAGGCGTACCTGTAACCGCCCCTAATCCTGAAGGTGCTATAAAATTTGTGAATTGGATTTATAAAACCAAAGAAAACTATCAATTTGCACTCTATGGTGTCGAAGGCAAGGATTACGAGATAGTAGATGGAAGAATCAAAAAGCTGAGCTCTAATGAGTTCTTCTATGAATGGATGTTTAGAAACCAGAATTATCAAATGTTTGGACCGGATGTAGCGCAAGAGTCTATCGATAATTATAAAGGCTGGGATGACAAGGCGATTGTATCCGCTTCATTGGGCTTCCGGTTTAATAATGAGAAAGTAAAATTGATTGAAACTGCCCTGAAAGAAGTCGCAGGCAAGGACTTAGCTGCTATACGCTCAGGTTTTGTGGATTTTGAAACGGGTTATCCGAGGGCTATTAAGAAGCTAAAAGATGCAGGGATCGATGAATACGTAGCTGAGATTCAGCGTCAGTTGGATGAGTTTTTGGCTAGTAAATAAAGAGATATAATAGGTTCAACTAAACCATACAACTAGTAAAGCCACAACAAAACAGGAGCTGTTCTCCAGTCGATGACTTGGGAGCAGCTCCTGTCCTTTATATTCAATGATAAAACTTCCTTAACCGACAAGCAATGGCATAACCATTTATGCTTGCACTAATGATTTCTTCTTGGAAGCCGGCATAGACTGGAACAGAGTAACTTTGTTCTTGCCCGTATTCTTCGAATGGTACATCGCTTCATCGGCGAGCATGATTAATTCTTGTACGTCTTTGCCATCCTTAGCAGTACTAACACCTACACTAATGGTGACCATTGTCTCTAGCTCGACACGTTTGCGAATGGATTCCGCTACACGCTCCGGCTTAATGCGGTCTGTACTGATGCAAGCGAGAAGTTCTTCCCCGCCATATCGGCCAGCTGCTCCGATCCCATTCGATTCTTCCTTAATAATTTCAGATACTTGCTTAAGTACTCCATCTGCCTTGTGATGACCGTGCGTATCATTGAGTTTCTTGAAATTGTCAATATCGCAAAAAATAACGGCTAAGCCCTTCTGTTTACTGAGCAGCTGCTCGGCTTTCATATTAAAGTGGCGGCGGTTGTATAGACCCGTTAAGCCGTCCGTAATAGAGGATTGATAAGTCGATATCAGTCGTTCAATAACCCACTCAAATAGTAATAGGAAGAGCTGCATAAAATAAACAATAGGGAGTATATGGCTGAGCAACAGCAGCCAAGAGACAGAACCATGAAACACATAGCCGTCAGCTAGTCGGGACAGCTCAACGATGAAATAGGTGATGAGACTTGCAGAATACTTGCTCTTCATATCCGTGCCTCTAGTATCAAGCAGAATTAGAAAAGTAACGATAAGCGAATAAAAATCAAGACTAAGAAAGCGATATTGTCCAGTTGCGGACAGTGTTTCCGTTGATGTAGGAATAAATGCGTATTGGGCACCTGCAATAACGAAGGTCAATACAATCATGACGATGAACGGTACACTTTTTAACTGTGCACTCTGATGAGTATATAATTTCATGAAAACAAAGTTTATAATAATAAAGGAAACGATCTGCAAAATTGTGGCTGCCATATGAAGCCAAGGCGGCATTGCCTGACCGGGAAAAGCAAGGAACACGAGCAACGCATGCTGAATAATGAATAACGGAATTGTTAAAGTGAGCAAACGGTATAACCGTTTGTTGCGGTAGCTCGAATAGAGTCTCATTGACATGAACAGCATCAGAACTAAAATTGTAATGACGCACGCGGATGAAATAAGCTGACCATTTGGTCCTGAAAGCCATTGAATTATCGTCATGTATGTACCACCGTATTTGGATTTTAGGATACTTTAGTTGCCTTTACAGAAACATATGTTCTATTATATCATGATTTATAGTAGTCGAAAAGCACAGATTCGGTAAGCGGACGCAATAAGCAGTTATTGAGATTACATTTATGATATCGGCATTGCAGAAGTAAAACCTAAGCTTTTCTATTTAGGAGGCTGGACTTTGAATATATTACAGGCGTTATTCTTTCCACCTGAACAACCAGGCGGCGTGTCCTCTATGGTACCTTATATCCAGGAACGTTTCATTAAACTAGGTTGGCAAATGGAGCTGTTCTCCTTGCCCAAACGGATAAGAGGGAAAGGCCAGGAAGAGGTCGTATTCGATACTTTCGATGTCTCACAATTCAAGGGCAATTCAATTGCCGATAAATATATGCAAACCTATCGCGACTACGTATGGTGGACTCGGATGCGTATTACGAAATCCTACGATATTATACATGCGCATCATCCAATCGCTGCGCTTGTGATGAAACAGCTCTTCCCAGAAACACCGGTCATCTTGACCCTTCACTCCAGCTTTGAGCGGGAGCTGATCTTAAATGGGAAGATCGAAGAAAATGGACCGGAGCATCGTTTCCTAACGTCAATCTATGGCGAGCTCGAAGCGAAGGTTGATAGACTGCTTACAGTATCGGAGTCATTCCGTACGTATGTATCACCTTACATTAAATATCCGGAGTTAATTAAGGTTATCCCGAATGGGTTCGATGAGAAACGGTTTAAGCCGATCGCGCATGAGAATGCTGTACCTCAACTGATTACCGTATGTCGCCTTGTACCAGCCAAAGGCCTCGATATATTGCTTCATGCCTGTGCGGAGCTTAAGAAGAACGGTTACCCCTTCGTCCTCCATATTATTGGTGACGGTCCGATTCGGGAAGAGCTGGAACAGCTAGCTGTGGAACTTGATTTATACGATGATATTATTTTTTATGGCTACATGCTGCATCCAGAAGAGTTCATGCCGTTCTTTGATATATTCGTTCTGCCCTCAAGGGCTGAAGCGTTTGGATCGGTATTTGCTGAAGCTGCATTGTGTTGGCTGGCGTTAGTCGGCACGAATGTTGGAGGCATAGCGGAACAAATTGATGACGGAGTCAATGGATTGCTTGTGCCGTCCGAAGATCCGATCGCATTATTCGAAGCGCTGGAGAAACTCGTCTCAGATCCTACTTATCGTTACAATCTTGCACGTTCAGGCTGGGATAAGGCGAAGAAGGTCTACTCGCTGCAACGAGTCATTTCGCAGCTCAAAAAAGTATATTTATCGGTGAAACCGGAGGAATAATGGAATGACAGTCCCTTTTCGATTTATTCATGCAGCAGATCTCCATTTGGACAGTCCGTTTCGTGGAATGAATAAGGCTCCAGAACCGTTGAAGGAGAAGCTGATGGCATCTACCTTTACTGCTCTACGGAGTTTGACGGAAACGGCGATTAGAGAACAGGTGGATTTTATCGTCCTTTCCGGCGATTTATTTGATGAAGCTGATCGATCATTAAGAGCGCAGCTGCTGCTCGTTAAGGAATGGGAGAAGTTGGAGGAGCACGGCATTGCGGTGTTCGTTATCCACGGTAATCATGATCCGCTTAATGGTTCGCGAGCGGAGTTGAAGCTGCCCTCCTCGGTTACAGTCTTCGGCTCAGCAGAAATGGAATATCGGCCGGCTTACTGCAGAAACGGTGAGCTGGCCGCTTTTGTTTATGGTCAATCCTATGGGACAAGGCATGTGACAGACAATCTGGCTGCAGCATATACTCGATCGCCAGAAGGACCATTTCATATTGCGATGCTGCACGGCAATGTGAATGGTGATAGCTCACATGATCCTTATGCACCTTGTTCACTTGAAGATTTAATCGGTGGGAAAGGTTTTGATTACTGGGCTCTTGGGCATATCCATACGAGACAAATTTTGCATGAGTATCCTCATGTCGTTTATCCGGGCAATATTCAAGGACGCAACCCTCGAGAAACAGGAGAAAGAGGCTGTTATTTGGTTGAAGTGTCGGCAAAGCGAGAGGTGAAGTTAAGCTTTGTTCCGCTTGATGAAGTGCGTTGGCTTGAAGCCGAGTTATCCATTGCGGGGATAAGCTCTGAGCAACAATTACTGATGCGGCTTGAGGAAACGATAGAACGACTAGCCATAGACGGTGAAGGACGCTCGATTATGGTTCGACTGATGCTGAACGGCAGAGGGGGGCTGCATCGGAAGCTGTCAGATTCTTTGATCCAGAGGACATTGCTGGAGCAGCTGCAAGATCGCCCCTCATCAGTCGGAGGTACATGGACATGGGTGTATGCGATAGAAATACATACCGCAGCGGAGCTGCAGCTATTAGAGCTAGCGGATGAAGATAGCTTTGCAGGGGAGCTGTACAGATTGACGGCAAGGCTGCAGGCAGATAAGGAGGCTTGGCGTGTCGAAGCAGCGGAAGCGGTTGCTGCTCTAGCTGGACATGCCAAGTTAGGCAGACTGCTGCGGGATACCTGGGAGGAGCTTCCTGAGCGATGGCTGCTGCAAGCCAGGGAATTGACACTTGGATTGCTGGGAGATGACGAAAGTGGCGGGAGGAAGGAAGCATGAAGCTGCTGGAAGCGCGTATTGATGGTTTTGGTCAGCTTCAGGGACTGAATTGTCCGCTGGATGCGCCAGCTGTTATTTTATATGGATTGAATGAAGCGGGTAAAAGTACGTTGTTCGGCTTTATCCGAACGATACTGTATGGATTCTCCAAAAGAAACCATGCCGCTGAGCGCATGGAGCCTGTCAACGGGGGGGCGCATGGCGGACAATTATTATTCGAAGATGACGCAGGAATTCGTTATTTGGCGGAAAGGTATGCAAATAAAGGCGGCGGCAAGCTTATGCTGCGTACATTGGATGCTGAGGGCAGTGAAGGGGAGGAAAGCTGGTTAGCACAGGATGAGTGGGAACGCCGATTTCTTGGCGGGACTAATGAACGGTTATTTCGTCAACTGTATGCCATCACGCTAACCGAATTGCAGGAGGTAGGCGCATTATCCGGTGATGAGCTAGGTCGATATTTGTATCATGCTGGCTGGGAAGGCGGGAATCATATCATTGCTGCCGAGAAACGGCTTCAGCTTGAGATGGAGTCGTTATTCAAGCCGCGAGGCGTTAATCAGACAATGAACAAGCAGCTTAAGTCACTTGAGCAGACAGAGTCTGAGCTTCGCAAGCAGGCTGATGCGATTACGACCTATAATGAAATGAAGCGGCAATTAGAACAGTTAGAGCTTGAGCTGGAGCGGTTGGGTGAAGTGGTGCCTAAGCGATTAGCTAGTGCACAGTTGATTGCCAAAGCATGCTCGGTCCGACCGCAATGGCTGCAACGATTGGCTATGCAAGCCGAACGAGAAGGAATCGCGCAAGCGGAGCGGATTTCTGCGGAAGCAGAGCATGAGTGGAATGAGCTGTCAGCCGAGCGAAGCGCAAGGAAGGAAGAGCTGGAGCAGAGTCGGCGTAAGCTGCAATTATATGAGCAACAACGCGAAGCGATTGTGCTTAATGAGCAATTGTTAGCGCATGCGGAGGAAGTGGACTCTCTGCTGCTTGGGAGCGAGCGAATGGAGCTGCTGCAGCAAGAGCGAATTGAATTCGCGATGGAGCTAAGAAGCGACGATGATGTCATTGGACAATTATTTGGTCGTATTGCTCCGGATTGGACAGAGGAGCAACAAGCTGATCTGAGCATTACAGTCGCTGATCGTGAATATGTGCGTGGTGTCAGGCAGCTTGAGAGTGAAGCTGCAAGAGCAGAAGAAAGGCTGAACGCTGAGCTGCAAGCTGCAGCAGAGCAGGAACGAGATGCCCTGCAGTCGCTAGCTGAGGTGGACGATGAGCTGGCTCGTTTGGAAAGTATTGCTGCGAGTTCAAACAAGCTAGGCACAGAGTTTATTCCGCGCACGAAGGAATCGCTCCGTGCAGCATGGAATGCTTGCGATGCAGCGCTGCGCGAGTGGGAGCTGGAGCGGCTGCGGAATGGCGCCGCTGATGAGGCGGGCCGCCGCGAAGCCGGCCCGTGGGTATGGGCTGGCGCCGCAGCTGCAGGCGGCGCTGCCCTTGCTCTTGGCGCCG
>JBHGUX010000073.1:0-6322 GCA_048976605.1 Pristimantibacillus sp.
AAGGCTTCAGCCAATTTCCACGTTTGGTGGCGATGGCGGAGGGGAACCACGCGTTCCCATACCGAACACGACCGTTAAGCCCTCCAGCGCCGATGGTACTTGGACCGCAGGGTCCTGGGAGAGTAGGACGTCGCCAAGCACATGAGAAGCCTGTCGCATTATTGCGGCAGGCTTTTTTGTTATTTTAGGCTATGTTAAAACTTATGGTTGATTTTCGATCCAAAAGAAGACCGCCATCAAAGAGGGTGGTTAATTATATCGTTCACGCCAATGAGTTGTAAATATTTTTCGTATACTTAGTGATAGCTTCATCGTAATCTGGGTACCTATATCCGAGACTTTCTGCCACAGCCTTTGAGTATTTTCTAAATAACCCATAACAAGTTACTAATGACTGCCACATTTCTTGATACCCATTCTGAGAATAGGTCGATAGTAATCTTTCCCAATCTTTTTTTGGAAGGTAACGATTTATAAATTTATAGTTCTTTCCAACACTAAAGGTGTATCCTTGCTCTGATCCGATTTGCCAAGCCATCATTCTCAATAAATTAGGTCGTGCAATCTCGTTTAAATGGTCAATAGCAAAAAGGATTTCTTTTCTCGCTAATCCTTTTACTACGTAAGTTGAGACCATCCAGAACTCATTGCAACAATCTTCAAATTCTCTTGCAGTTGGATTTTTAATCCAATACTGGCGATCATCTGCGATCACTTCATTTTTGATTAGAGTATCCTTATCAAGCAATACCTCAACTAAACCATCGCTGTTGGTGAAATAACCCTCTACCTCGTTAATTGGAATAAGGGTTAAGTCTAATTTATTACCATCCTCAAAAAGAATTAAATAGGAATACCAATTACCTAATTCTGACGGAAAAAGCTCCATATCCTCGGGCTTTTGCATCATAATACGATTCCCGAAAATATTAAGCCATTGATCATTATTCTTGAAAGAATCAATATCTGTTACAAAGTAAGAAATGTCATAGTCTTGGAATGTATCTGTGGGAATATTATTGTTTGTACGTGACCCTTCCAAAGTTACCAATCGGATTCTATTATCTTTCATAGCAAAATCTACAAGAATATTCATCATTTCTTGTTCACTTCTCAATACACTAGTCCTCCGTTCCAACCTTTTTCTTTTCTTATTCGACGTTGTACTTTCGTACTCCTTATTGTCTAAGTAACGGAACCAAGCTAAATAATGTTGCGAATCCTTATTTGCTGCTCTTCCATTATCGAACCATAATCCTTATAATAGGATGGTTATGTAAAATGGTAGAGAAAAGAGTGAAAATCTTTGTCCATACAGGTTCGTTCTCCGTTACAACAGAAGTCAGCAGTGAACAATTTAGTTCAATGGGTGATTGAGAACCCAATGTTAACTATATTATTTACAATCGGCATTATTGTTCGAGTCTTTGCATTTACTTCGGCACCACCCGGATTGAATCAAGATGAAGCTTCGATCGGCTATGACGCCTACTCGATTCTTCATTATGGTATTGATAGAAATGGAAGCTTTCTGCCTATCCATCTCATTGCTTGGGGAAGTGGTCAGAATGCTTTGTATGCCTATCTCTCGATGCCGTTTATTTATTTGTTTGGACTGAATCCATTCTCTATTCGAATCGTCAGTGTACTGGCTGGAATCGTCACGTTATTCCTGTTTCATGCGATTGCCAAACGTCTCTTTAATAATAACCGAGCATCGATTATTGCCATATTCATTGTCGTCATTTGCCCATGGCATATAATGATATCCAGATGGGCGTTAGAGTCCAATTTATTCCCGACTGTCGTATTGCTTGCTGTATATTTCGCTGTAAAATCTTTGGATCATCCCAAATGGTTATTTGCTTTCAGTGTGACAATGGCCATATCTTTGTATGCATATGGGACAGCCTACTTCTTTGCTCCACTGTTTGTATTATCGGTTTATGTATTGCTGGCAGTCCGTAAGACCGCATCGATACGTGCCATACTGCTCAATGGGGTAGTCTTCACTATCTTTTCTATGCCAATTCTACTGTTCATTCTCATTAATCGGTATTCATCCGGAGCAATCGAAGCTATATTTACAATTCCCAAATTGACGAAGCCTAGGTTCGAGCAAACATCTACCGCCTTTCAATCCGATTTGTGGACAAGCTCGATTCATAATTTCAAGCAATTTATGAACATTATGGTTACGCAAAATGATGGCTTAATATGGAATGCGATACCCCCATTCGGTTATATGTACCCGATCGCATTGCCTTTCATCCTCATCGGCCTTGTAACGATGGCTGGTGCGCTAACGAATAGATTGAATACGGTACAAGCTATTGTCGTTCTCTGGTTTATCGTTGCTGTTCTGATGGCATTCATTACCGATGTGAATATCAACCGGATTAATATCGTATTTTATCCGGTTCTATTTTTCACAGTGTCAGGACTGTTATGGCTGTTGCAAAATGATAAATGGATAGGACGTATCGCAATCGCCGCATTTACGATATTTTTTCTCGTATTTTCAGCCAACTACTATACCCGTTTTCCGGATAAAATAAGTGCTGCTTTTTATGAGTCATTTGGGGAAGCGATCAATTATGCGTCTGAAGCTACGGAAGGTAAAGTCTATATTACCGATCGAGTTAATATGCCGTATATCTATGTGCTGACCTATGAGAAAATAAATCCGCATGCGTTTCTAGACAGTGTGAGTTATCGGAATAAAGGCGATGCCTTCCAGTGGGTAGACTCGTTCGGTCGCTATCAATTTGGCCAACCACAAATTCATGAAGGTGAGCAAGCAGCCTACTTGTTTGCTAATAGTGAGCAAATGCCGGAGGATGAATCGCAGTTTACATTTAAGCGATTTAAACATTATACGGTTGTGACGGAGAGGCAATAGTAAACCTCAGTATGATCATCTAATAAGTTGATAACATGAGAATGGTCTAGATAAATAGGAGCAATTGCTGTTAGATGGCCCCTGAAGGGGTCATTTGCTATTTTATAAGGATGTGAGCGTTTCTGTGAACGTTATCAAGTCTTGCCCATATGTTAAAATGATCCATAGATAGATACATGGATAGGTACGCGCAGGGGGCAGATGCGAATGTTACGTGGCATATGGTCAAGACTTCATTTTGGATTCGGCAGTCATCTTTCAAATGAAAGGAAGCTAGGAAAAGAGGCCATTACGGCTTTAATTATTCATGGCTGCTTTCAGATTGGCGCTTCGATGTCGGGGCTGTTTCTTAATTTGTATTTATGGCGTTTAACGCAGGATTTGGCCATAAACGGAATGTACAATATTATATTGTATGGTATCACACCTTTTGCTTTTGCTGCAGGAGGCTTAATCGCCAAGCGTTATGACAAGATGTTCACGTATCGGCTTGGCATTGGTATGATAGCACTGTTCTACCTAATGGTTGTTATAGCCCAGGAGCAAGTTGCTCTTTATTACATATCGTTTGCTATATTTAATGGTATTGCTGCTGGCTTCTATTGGACCGGGTATATCATTATTCAATACGATGTCTCTACAGAGGCGAATCGTCTCCGTTTTCTCGCTATTAATATGATTGTCTTTAATTCAGCGGGCCTAGCTGGTCCCGCACTTGCCGGATTTATCATTCATCAAAGTGAAGGGCTGCAGGGTTATATTATTATTTTCATGACAGCCTTCATCATGTTCCTCATTGCGGCAATCATTAGCTTCCGAATACCAGTCATTCGCAACCATCATAAGGCGTATTACTTGAAGTTTATGGGGCTGCTGATGAAGAAGGAGCGTCGCTGGTTTAAGTCGCTTATAGGTTTTTTAATTCTAGGATTATTTCAAGGATTGATGTTATTCCTTCCTAATATATTATTGTTTCAAACGGTTGGGCGTGAAGACTACGTCGGATATTTGGGTGTGTTCTTCTCTGCATTGACGGTAATGACGGGGTTCGTTATTTCGAGAAAAGCGGCGAAGGAGCATGTGAGAAAATATGTGTTTTTCTCCTCGACGGGTGTCGTGATTGGTTCGGCACTTTTACTAATGGAGGTGAAATTCTGGTCAGTCGCCCTATTTATGATTATGTTCTCAATTTGCAACCCATTAGCGGTTAATACGTTAACCTCCTATTATTATCGGATCATTGGTACATTACCGCTCAAAGGACAATTGCGTGTCGAGTCAGTTGTTATGCGAGAGCTTTTTCTAAACATCGGGAGAGTGCTTTCGATTGCTGCATTAGTTATGATGGCGAGTGACATTCACTCCGCATGGCTGTCTATTATATTATTTATTGCAGCGGTACTGCAGTATATCTTGACCTTATTGATCAAGGAAGAGTAAATAGTCTTGAGGATGAAGGGATCTTCTTCTCTTGGTAAACAATAAAAGGAATCGACGGCCTATTCGAAGCCGTCGATTCCTTTTTAACGTGTGTTCGAAAGGGGTTAGCCCTTCAAGCCGCTCGTACTGATTCCTTCCACAATATAACGTTGAAAGATAAAGAAGACGATAAAGACTGGTGCTAGAGACAATGTTGACATGGCGAACATTCCACCCCAGTTATTCAATGATTCGCCGTCTAAGAATAGCTTGAGTGCTAGTGATACGGGGTAAAGATCAGGTTGATTCAAATAAAGCAATGGATGGAGGAAATCCTCCCAAGTCCAATAGAAGGAAAAAATCGCTGAAGTGATGAGTGCTGGGACGATAAGCGGCAGCATGATGCGGAAGAATATGCCGTATTTGCTGCAACCATCGATTTTGGCCGCCTCATCAAGATCAATTGGAACGGTCCGAATAAACTGCATAATAAGAAAGATGAAAAACGGTATACCGAAAAATTGTGGTACGATTAGTGGCTTAAATGACTGCAGCCAGCCGAATTCCGAGAACATAATATATTGCGGAATGATGGTAACATCACGAGGCAGCATCAGCGTCATCATCATGCATCCGAACCAGAAGCCGCGACCAAGATAAGGAATGCGTGCGAATCCGTAGGCAACTAGTGCCGAGCTGCTAACTGCTCCGATTGTTGATAAGATAACGATAATGAAGGAATTCTTGAAGAAGGTACTGAATGAATTGCCTGCGAAGCCTTGCCAGCCTGTCACGTAATTATTCCAATCAATACGACTCGGAATTAAGCTGTATGCCGTTGTGAAGATTTCGTCATTCGGCTTCAATGAACTGACAATAAGCCATAGAATCGGATAGAACATTACAAATGCCAAGCCACCGATGAGGAGATGATAAGCGTATGGTCTCCACGCTTTGCCTAGAGTCATCATATTAACGATCTCCTTTCGATTCGTAATGGACCCAATAACGAGAGGTTGCGAAGATGAGCAGCGTCAGCAAGCCAACAGTAAGTAGCATCACCCAAGCCATAGCGGATGCGTAACCCATCTCATAGAATACGAATGCTCTCTTATACAAGTAGAGCGAATAGAGCAGCGTTGAATCAAGTGGTCCGCCTTCACCGTTAGAAACGATATAAGCAGGTGTGAAGGTTAGAAATGCTGAGATCGTTTGTAAAATAAGATTGAACAAAATGATCGGACTGAGCAACGGAAGTGTTATGGTAAAAAAGCGGCGGACACCATTAGCGCCATCAACGCTTGCCGCTTCATAGAGTTCTTTAGGTATGTTTTTCAAGCCTGCAAGAAAGATAAGCATGGAGGATCCAAACTGCCAGACGGACAGGGCAATTAAAGTCCATAGGGACGTGCTGGGATTTCCGATCCAAGAGGTATCTGAGTCAATGCCGATTAGTCCAAGTGCAGAGTTCACAAGCCCTTGGTCTCCGAATACTTGCGTCCATAGAATAGAGACCGCAACACTTCCTCCAATTAAGGAAGGGAGATAATAAGCGGAACGGTATAGACCGATGCCCGCAACTGCTTTATTCAGTATCATAGCAACGATGAGTGCGAATGAGAGCCGCAGCGGCACGCTTGCAAGCACGTAATTAAGAGTAACCGAAACGGATTTCCAATACTTGTCGTCTTCGGTAAACATCTTACTATAATTATCTAATCCAACCCAGCTCGGTGCTTCGAACAGGTTATAATTCGTAAATGAATAGTAGAGAGAGGAAAAGATCGGATACACGATAAAGATTAGAAACCCAATGATGAAAGGGGCAGAGAACACATAGCCAACGACCTGGTTATTATCGCGCAATTTTGAAATCATTAATATCAACTCCTATAGTTTTTGCGTAGCAAAAACGACTTCGAAAGCATGGACTTAGTTTTTGCGTAGCAAAAACGACTTCGAAAGCATGGACTTAGTTTTTGCGTAGCAAAAACGACTTCG
>JBHGUX010000074.1:0-384694 GCA_048976605.1 Pristimantibacillus sp.
AAGAGGCCTCCACTTCCCGCCAATGACATTTAAAGTGATTTCCAGATCACAATAAAAAGTTTTCAATTAAAAAACACTACCCTTCATTAAATTTCCATTATTATAATACATGATAACCCTATTACTTGTTGATCTAACGGGTAACGTTAGTTGAATGAGACAACTGCGGAAGATTGAAAGCCCCTTATGCAAAAAGGACGCCAGCGTGTTGCCGCTGTACGTCCTTCTTCAAACTGCCCTACTCCTTAACCGACCCAACCACAAGCCCTTTGACAAAAAACTTTTGCATAAAAGGATACAAAATCAGTACTGGAAGCGCACCGATAAAGATCTGTGCGGCGTTGACCGTCTTCTGTGAAATGAGTGCCATAGATACCGGATCAATGCTCATCGAGCTCATATCCTTTTGAATAATAACGGTCTGCAGAAATGTTGCCAGCGGGTATTGATCCGCACCATTGGTATATAGCAAGCCATCGAACCAAGAGTTCCAATGGAATACAATACTGAACAGCCCCAAGGTCGCAATCGCCGGTTTGGACACGGGCAGGAAGATCGTGAACAACGTCCGGAAATGACCTGCTCCATCGATCATTGCCGCCTCCTCCAGCTCTTTCGGTATACCGCGGAAGAAGTTCATCATTAGAATCGTTAAGTAAATATTGACCGCTCCCGGAAGAACAAGTGCCCAGAACGAACCCATCAGACCAAGTTTCTGGATCACGATGTAGAAAGGAACCAGCCCCCCGCTGAACACCATGGCGAAGACAAAAATCCATGAATATATCGTTCTTCCTTTAAACTGTGTATTCTCCTTCGACAGAGGGTAGGCTGCCATAAAAGCGAGCAGCAAGGTCAACGCAGTACCAATTACTGTCCGTTGGACCGATACTAGAATCGAATGCAGAAACACAGGATTATCGATTGTTTTCTTATAAGCTTCCAGTGTGAAATCAATTGGCCAAAGCACAACAAGATTAGCGTCAGCCGCCGATTTGGCGCTGAATGAAATCGCGAGTACATGAAGGAGTGGAATGATGCACAAGAGCGATATGGCTAACAGCCCGGCATGATTAAAAAAGGCAAAGATGCGGTACGACAATGTTTTATGATACATGCTCGTCTCTCTCCATTCTTGTAGATTAGAAAATTCGGTAGTTTGCCCATTTATACGCCATCCGGTAAGAAATGACGATCAAGATCATGCTGATAATGGATTTGAACAGACCAACTGCAGTCCCAAAGCCCATCTCTCCGCTCAATATAGCTGTACGGTACACGAATGTATCAATAATATCGCCCTTATCATAAACAAGCGGGTTATATAAGTTGAATATTTGGTCGAAGCCTGCATTCAGAATGTTGCCGAGCGCCAATGTCCCAACGACAATCGCCATCGGTACCATGGAAGGCATCGTAATATGAAGCGTCTGCTTCCAGCGACTTGCACCATCCACTTCGGCTGCTTCATACAAGGATGGATTAATATTGGATAGTGCAGCGAGGAACACGATTGTGCCATAACCGAACTCTTTCCATACATCAGAGACAATAACCGTTACACGGAACCAATTGCCATCACCCAAGAAGAAGATAGGCTGGATACCTATAGAGCCTAATATCCGATTGACAAAGCCCCCATCACTGGAGAGGATATCGATGAGAACGCCGCCGAGGATGACCCATGACAGGAAATGCGGCAAGTAAACCATAGTTTGAACGAAGCTCTTAAACACCTGCTTCCGAATCTCATTCAGGAAGATCGCGAACGTAAACGGTGCTGCCAAATTAAATATAATTTTTAGAACGGCAATAATCAGCGTGTTCCATATCACCTGCAGGCTGTCTTCCCGTTCGAATAAATAGCGGAAATTATCAAGTCCTATCCATTCCGAGCCAGTAAATCCAAGCGCCGGCTTGAAATTCTGAAAGGCCATCACAATACCTGCCATTGGCAAGTAGCTAAAAATAATCAGAAATATGAGCGATGGCAACACCATCAGATGAAACGGCCAATTACGCTTAAGCTGACTCATATACACAACTCCCTCAAGTTTTGTGCCAGCAAAACTGGCTTCGTAAGCATTAACCTTAAGTTTTGTGCCAGCAAAAACTGGCTTCGTAAGCATTATCTTAGTTTTGCGCCAGCTATTCTTGCTCCTAGGAATTTCGCCTTGTCTACTACTCTAATTATAGCAACGGCCCCGATAATCCCGACACATGACGATGGCAACATTGATGGCATAATTGCAACCTCTTTTGAACACGGCATGCAAAACTTCCCCTACGTTCTGAGATTACAAGCATACGGTATTGGTTTCCTTATTTAACGAAGCCATTTACTCTATTTATCAACGCTGAGCTGAGTTTGGAGCGAATTAGGCAATCCATTTCCTTAGTGGCGAATCTGGATTCGCCACTAAGGAAATTCCATTCGATATTACGCAAACCTACCTCACAATGAGCTGATACAAAGTAATTCGTTTCGCTAATTAGCGAAATGGTTTCCTTATTCTAGTTATCCACATGGTCAGCGCCCTAAGACATCACATTCTTTCCAAAACAAAAAACAGCCTGCCTAGGCAGACTGCTTTCTTTTATTTCTCTTATTTTACCGAGCTATACCACTCATTAACTTCAGTCGTAATTTGATCTCCGCCGGATTTCTTCCATGTCGTTACGAAGGTATCAAACGCATCGATAGGCTTTTGTCCGTAAATAATTTCGTTAAACGTTTGAAGCTCGATTTTTTTCAAATAGTCCATTTTTGTCTTCATTGTAGCTGTTGTAGGGCCTGTGAACATATTCATGTACGAAGCGTCTAGTTGTCCAGACAACACTTTAGCTGCCGCAGGTGTCTCGACACCATAGTTATTCTTCAGATCCTTCTCCATCCGTGTTACCGGCTCTTTGCCTTCTGCAAGACCGAGCAAGGCTGACATTTGGGAATCTGGAATACGAGCACCATCACGTACTAAGAAATAACGCACAACATTCACTTCTCCGCCTGGAACATCTGCTAGGTACAGAGGTTTGCCATTCGCATCAAGATCATAGTCATAGCCTTGGAAAATACCCACTTCATATTTGCTGCCCGGTTCAGGGTTAGCGATATTATCGAACATCCAGTTCTGATAAGTAAACAATGCTTCTGGGTTCTTCATATCTTTATTGATTAAGATTACTGCGCTGGAGAACGCCGTACCGTGGCGTCCGGCTTTGCCGTCTGGACCAGTTGGTAATGCAATTGGTTTCCATACTGCGCCTTCGACGTTTTTCGCTGTATCAATAAGCGGCCAGCCGCTCATCCAATATGGCCCTGGGATAATACCCGCTGTACCGGCAACTGCTGGTTCAGCTGTTTTGTTCTCATCCCATAATGCCGCTTCTTTCGGGATAAATCCTTTGGTATGCCACTCTGTAAGCTTCGTTAAGCCTTGCTTCATAGCAACATTCGTTGAGCCATATTCTAGGTTGCCGTCAGCCCCAACATTCCATTGCTGCGGAACTGTACCATATGCGCCGAAGATCCACGAAGGATCGCCCATCCATGTATTCATGGATGCTTTGAAACCAATGCTCAGCGGAATTACTTTATCAGGAGCAAGACCGTCAGGGTTATTGTTTTTGAACGCTTCCATTACTTTTTCCAGCTCATCTATTGTCTTAGGAGCTTGCAGGTTCAGCTTATCCAACCAATCTTGACGAACCCACAATACATAATCATTGTTATAGGCATAATCAAGTACTGGGATACCCATCTTCTCTCCATCGCGAATGTACGGATTCCATACGCCTGGATCAAGCTCCATTGCTTTCTTCCATTTATCATTCGCATATTGTTCGAATAGCGTGTTCACTTCACGAAAATTACCCGATTCAATCAAATCTGCCAGCAATTGCGGGTCATTGTTGCCTACGACAAGTACATCCGGCATCTCTTGACCAGAAGACATGGCTAACCGCAGTTTAGTTGCAAAAGCATTGTTCGTGTCCGTTACTGACCACAACGACTTGATCTCAATACCGAGCTCATCCTTCGCCCATTTGGTAGCCACATTATTCTCAATCGTCTCACCATTCTTGAACTTGACCGCAGGGTCTACTCCCCAAGCTGTTGAAATGGTTACCGGCGGATCATACTTATCTTTGTAGACAACTGTCTCGGATGCTTCTCCCTTTTCCTTATTCCCGTTATTCGTCTCCTCAGCCTTCTCTTTGCCGCATGCTGCCAACACTGAGAATACGAGAATTAAGCTAAGTGCAAGTATTAACTTCTTTTTGTAAGTGCTAATCATTGAAATGCTCCCCCTCCGTCTACCTGAATAAAAGATTACGTTTTCATTATAGGTCTATTGCAGGAGGAGTCCTATGACAATAACCTAACTTTTCTGCACCTTTCGCAACCTATTGCGGTACCATAAATTATTGATCACGGAATTCTTGAGGCGTCATTCCATAATATTTTTTGAATATTTTGCTGAAATATTGCGGGTTCTGATAACCCAGCTCTGCTGTAATTTCATAGATCTTTTTATTGTTCTGCTTAAGCAAATAATGGGCTCTTTCCATCCTCATTCTCGTAATATAATCGCTTAGACTCTCTCCCGTTTCAAGCTTATATACCTTCGACAAGTAGACGGGATGCAAGTAAACTTTATCTGCAATTGTCTTCACAGCAGTATCCTGTCCGAGATTATCCGTTATAAGCTCCTGTACTTGCTTAACTAGATTACTCTTCGCGTACTCCTCTGTATTGGACAACTCCGACCGCAGCTTCTCTAGAATATGGATAGACCAATCCTTCAGCTTATCCAAGGAATGCAATACAGTTCGATCCAGCAGCATGTCGAACGCAGA
This sequence comes from Pristimantibacillus sp., assembly GCA_048976605.1. Taxonomy (GTDB): domain Bacteria; phylum Bacillota; class Bacilli; order Paenibacillales; family Paenibacillaceae; genus Pristimantibacillus. The sequence continues at coordinate 4,861 of JBHGUX010000074.1, forward strand.
ATGGTCGATTTCATAAATGAATTGCCCCTGTTTATGGGCGGTATACATGAAAGCATTCGTAATATACAAGAACACCTCATACAGATGCTCCCTGGAAAAGCTGACTTTCTCCAAGCTGTCGAACACATCATTGATTTTCGCATTCGCCGCATCCCATTGCTTCGACTCAAGCAAATGAATGAGTGTTGGTGGCTTATACAGCGATTCCATCAGATTAACTCGTATTTCCGGACCTGCTGCCAAGTGATCTTCCAAGTAAACAACCGTCTCAGATTTTTTATTCGCACTCGATAGATACACACTCATACCTGTCCGATAAGCAGCAGCAATATCATCGGGGAAATTAAACCAAGAAGATACAATTAATGCGATATCATCTTTCAAATAGCGGCTGATCTGCTCCCGGTACAATTCTACCGTCCGCTCCAGCAGGCTGCGACGTTCTGCGATGTAATCAGGCGACCGCTCCAGCTTCTTGCGCACCTCTTCTTTCAGCTCTACAACCAGAACCAAACAATCATGAGGTGCTTTGCCATGCCACACGAGCATATTATCTGCGAACACTTCTTCAGCGATATTACCAACTGCATATTCCATCAATTCCATGCTGACTCGGTCTGATTCATCATAAGGATTGCCATACTGAACAAGCATAATGACAGCGGGTGAATCTAGCTTGAGATTGATTTCATACTGAATGAGCTTGTCCCCAATTGTCTTATGAGACAACTGCCGTCCGAGAAACAAATCATGCAGGAAATTGCCTCGCAGCAAGCCAAGCTCCGACTTTCTATTGTAGAGCAGCTGATGATATTGATCCGCCTGCTCCCACTCCACCTTTAAAGCTTCTATTGTATTCATTAAGCTTCGTATGAATTCATCATCATCGACAGGCTTTAATAGATAATCAACGGCTTGAAGCTGTATGGCTTTTTTGGCATAATGAAAATCCGAATAGCCTGTCAGCAATAAGCATCTCAAATCAGGCCAGCGCTCTGCAGCTTCTTCAATCAATTGCAGCCCGTCCATCCCTGGCATACGAATGTCTGTCACCATAATATCGATATTCTCTACTTCTAATAGGGTAAGGGCCTCAACTGCTGAGGTAGCTCGGTAAACCGACTTCACACCCAGCTCAGCCCAAGGAATGGTAAGCTCCAAGCTTTCTGTCACATAGGACTCATCATCTACAAGCAATATTTCAATCATTCTGTCTTGTCCCCTTCTATTCTGTCAGCCTGTGGAACCCTCCAACGTATTTGAACCTTCATACCGCCGAGCGGCGACGAAGACAGCATAATACCTGAACTATCTCCAAAACGAAGCAAGAGCCTTTGATGTACATTCCATAATCCGCAGCCCATCTCTTCATCCATCGGTCTCTTCAACCGCTGCTGCAACTCAAACAGCTTCTCCAAGTCCATGCCAGCGCCGTCATCCTCAACCGTAATGGCTGCCATTATGCCGTCATATTCCCCTGTAATCCGGATTTGGCAGGCTGTTGAGGATTTCTCAATACCATGTATGACAGCATTCTCTACTAACGGTTGCACGACAAGCGGCGGTATATCCAACAGGGATAATGGCTCTGGCAGCTCCACCGTATACTGAAGCCGATTCATTCGCATCTGCTGAATATCCAAATAATTACGAACGAACTGGAGCTCTTCCTTCGCTTGCACAAGATCGCGTTCTTGCCTTGTCGTATAGCGATAATAATTAGATAAATTTTGACTCATTGCGACGACTGCTTGATGATTCTTCAGCTTGGCCATGCTCGATATGAAGGAGAAGCAATTATAGAAGAAGTGAGGGTTAATCTGCGATTGCAGCTGTTTAAGCTTCGCCTCACGGACAATCATTTTTTCCAAAAATACTTTCTCGAATAATTCTTGGATCTGCTCTACCATCGAATTAAATCTCGTAAACACGAATTTGAATTCATTATTTCCACGGCCTCTCGGCTTCAAGCGAACCGAATAATCGCCATTCTTTAGCTTCTGGAAGCTGACAACAAGCTGCTTCATTGGTACCTGCACCTGTGCATAGAGCGTATAAGCGATCATACAGCTCATAAGCAGCAACAAACTAACAGAGAAATAAAATAATCGATTAGATTGTTTAATAGGCTTTAACATATCGGATACAGGCATGTAATCAACCATATACCAGCCTGTTTCCTCACCCAGTACGACATTGACCAAATACCGGTCCCCATGAAGCTCGACGGTATGGCTGCCGTTGCCTTCGAACATTCCATTGGTTTTCATAATATCAATCAACTGACTGCCTAATTCTTTATCCGACGTACCGTTATAGATTGGCCCCCATTGTTTACTGTAGTAGAAAGGGTCTCTTCTGCCGTCTCGCTTAAATTGATCAAGCATGCTCTGAATATTGTCACTTTGAAAGCTGATCTCAATAAGCAGGCTCGCTTCTGATGCTTTAGAAAATAAATTATAGGGCAAAGCCGTGATTAAGGAGAACTGGAACTCGCCTTCCTCGGACAATCTCCTAACCTGCCAGCCGGGTCTTAATCGTCCTTCAAGATTGCTTTCTTTATAAGCTACAGCATCGTTCACAGTAATAACCCGCCCCAGGCTTGGGGAATAGATCGCAAGCTTGCTCTTCCAATCCGAGGAACTCTCCTGAATGCTAAGCTTCGTCTGAATCCGCTTGATGAGATTAATCGTCTGCAAGTCTAGTTCTTCCATTGGTTCAAAATAATCTCTCAGCGTTGAAATATCCGGATCTTGAATCAATAAATTAGGCCAGAGAGCTAACGTATCGATGGATGAGCTTACCTGTTTCTGAAAAAAAATAAGCTGATTCGTATTGGAACGATTCAACTCCGAATCTAGCACCTTCGTACTGATCTGATTGGAATAGAAATACAAACCGATAATAGGAAGAAGCATGATGATGATCAACCCAATGATTTTGGAAAATAGATTTACTTTAGGCATGGGATACAATGGCTCCTTATGCTGGTAATTGCATTCAGTATAATTGCTATTCTGTGAAATCGGCAATGATAGACTGTCAATATTCTTCATATAATCGAAAATTCCGACAAAAAATGATAAACTAGTAAGCAGAAACGGCTTCTCCGTCCTTTGGAGGCGAAGTAGCGTTTCGCGTTGAAAAATAATGGATAGGGGTGTGGAATGCTCACCACGATTCAACCTAGAAGCGGCTTCAAGTTATCAACAATCATCTCTTCATTTGTATTTCTGTCAGTTATTCTAACTATGATTATTAATATAATCATCGGCTATCGGGCGGAGAAGGCGTCTTTATTCAAAAATACGATTGAGATGAATAGAATTTCTGCTGGTGATTTAAGCAAAACAGCACAATCTTTAATTATATCCATGCAGGACAGCATCCGGGTAACCGCTCAATATTTCAGTAATTCTGAATTAGAAGATGATGGTGTACTATCTCAGCTCGATTTCTTCATGAGTACCAATAATTATTTCAATTCTATGGTTGTCGTCAACACCACAGGTACAGTTGTCTCCACTTCACCTAATAACTTGGGTGTCATTGGCAATCAACTAACTTCAGATGCGGCAGTCAAATCACTAGAGCTTAAAGCACCCTACATATCTGAACCTTATCGAGCTATGACCAATCGGATGATTGTGCTCGTCAGCCATCCCATCTTTGATTCGCAAGGAACGTACAAAGGATTCGTAGCTGGCACCATCTATCTGCAACAACCGAATATTTTTCAAGAAATTCTCGGTGTTCAAGCATCGAATACTAGTGGATCCTACTTTTACGTTGTCGATTCTAAGGGGATATTAATCTATCATCCTGACACTTCACGAATATCAGATAATGTAAGCCACAATGCCGTAGTAGCTCAATTAATGGCAGGAAAAACGGGCCAGCAACAGGTTGTTAACTCCGAAGGTATTCGTTTCTTAGCTGGCTTTGCACCTGTACCCGTAGTCGGCTGGGGAGTTGTCACACAAACACCTGAGAGCTATGTCGCATCCACTGCCAAAGATATCATTGGCGAAATGCTGAAGTTCTCTGCTCCGTTCCTTACTTTGCTGTTGCTGTTCACCTTGTGGTTATCTCGGAAATTGGCTGAACCTCTCCACCGGCTCGCTAATTATGCTTCTCGTCTATCTCGTGGAGATGATCAGTTAGTGGGAGGCCTTCCTGAAACGGTCTATTGGAACTATGAAGCGAACCAGCTGAACAATACCGTTGCCGTCGCTTTTAATAGGTTCCGACAACAAACAGCCGAGCTGTCACAAGAAGCGAAAACGGATGCACTCACTAAATTGCCGAATCGCCGGACCTTAGACAGCATCACCGCCTCTTGGGTAGGACAAGGGATTCCGTTCTCTATCATCATGCTGGATTTGGACCATTTCAAATCGGTTAATGATCAGTTTGGTCATCAAAAGGGTGATGAAGTGCTGCAATTCTTAACGACTGTTATGCTGAATGAAAAACGGGAGCAGGATTATTGCTGCCGCTATGGCGGTGAGGAATTTACAGTTCTGCTTCCTTTTGCTGCTGAGCAACAGGCCTTCCTTATTGCTGAACAAATCCGTACGAAGATGGAGACATTGATCACTCCAATCGGGCGCCCGGTTACCTTATCGCTTGGCATTGCATCCTATCCTGCTTCAACCAATGATTTGAGCACTTTGTTCAAGCAGGCCGATGATGCACTCTATAAAGCCAAGAGCGAAGGTCGGAATAGAACAGTTATGTATAGTGCAATGCTAAGCAATAGTACGATAATCTAAATTTATAAGAGAACTGGTGACCTAGTCGGCCGCCAGTTCTTTTTGTTATGAACAAATAACGGTATGATCCTTCCTCCGAACAGCAATACTAAACGGAAAATAACGACAGGAGGATACCATGCAATGAAAACTATTTTCAACATATATGCTCGTGACATGAAAGGTATTGTCCGCAATTGGGCAGCTCTCATTACGATATTAGGTCTTATCTTTCTTCCCTCTTTGTATGCATGGTTTAATATTAAAGCTTCCTGGGACCCTTACGGAAATACCGGCGGATTAGCTGTCGCTGTGGCCAATAATGATCAAGGTACAGTCATCCGTGACAAGCCCCTTCATACAGGTGATGAAATTATCGATTCACTTAAGAAGAACAAGAAGATCGGCTGGGTATTCGTCGACGAGAAGCAAGCGCTCAAAGGCGTCAAGCACGGCGATTATTACGCAAGCATCATCATTCCTTCCGATTTCTCCACCAAGATTGGTACGGTGTTGAATGATGTGCCGGAACAAGCAACAATCGAATACTACGTAAATGAAAAAATAAATGCTGTCTCGCCGAAAATTGCCGCATCTGGAGCGAATGGCATCATTCAAGAAATCCGCAGCGCTTTTATCAAGACAGCCAATGGCGCTATATTCAGCGTCCTTAACGAAGTAGGTATTGAATTAGAGAAGGAGCTTCCTACTATCGAGAAGACACGAGATATAGTCTTCAAGCTGGAGTCTCTGTTTCCTGAAATTAGTAAAGCCGTAAAGACGGCTTCCACTGACGCCGGCAAAGCAGATAAAATCGTCGCCAAGGCACAAGCCGTATTGCCAGAAGTCACACAGCTCGTTAAGGACGGCCAACAGCTATCAACCAGACTCGGCACTTTGCTCGCTGACAGTTCTAAAGCGCTGGAGCAAGCTGCGCCTGCTCTTAAGCAGAATCTACAACTGCTGAATGAAACAGCTAAAGCGGCAACCCAGCTTACAAGTATGCTTCAAGACAGCAACTTTGATCCGGATGCCGCTAAGGCTGCATTAGATAAAATGTCAGAGAGGCTGACTACCGCCATTCGTGTTACGGGGAGCACAGCTTCTATGTTCGCTAAGCTGAATGATATGACCGGGAATAGCAGACTTGCAGCAATCACGACCAAGCTGAAGCAGGTTCAAGCTGAATTCGAACGTGCGCAATCAGCTGCAAATGGGATTTCTCAAGCTGTCTCGAACGGTCAAGCGCCAGCAGCAAATCTCATTAATAACCTTCAAGACACATCGACTAAGGCTTCCACTATTCTAGAACGTATTCTTAACCGTTATGACAGTGAAATAACACCGCAAATTAAGAAAGGACTAGCCAAAGCGCAAGCCTCTGCCGAACAAGCTAAAAAAGTGCTCGATACAACCGCCGCCAGTATGCCTGACGTGAAGAAGGTACTAAACGATGCCGCTAAAGGCTTAACCTTCGGCAAAAAAGCGCTTGATCAAATGAATGCTGATCTCCCCACAGCACAGGAGAAGATTAAAGGGCTAGCCAACCGTATCCGCACATTGGAGAAAGAAGGCAACTTGAACGAAATTATCGATCTGCTTCGCAATAATTCTGAACGAGAGAGCCTATTTTTCTCAGAGCCTGTTACGCTGAACGAGAACCGTCTATATCCCATACCGAATTATGGTTCCGCAATGTCTCCTTTCTTCAGTACCATGTCGTTCTGGGTCGGTGCTCTCCTCCTTATATCTATGCTGTCAGTAGATATTCACAGCGAAGGCGAAGCTTACAAGAGCTATCAAATCTACTTCGGACGGTACTTTACTTTCCTAACGATTGCTTTGCTGCAATCTGTGATCCTTACTGTCGGAGATATATGGGTGATTGGCGCATACGTCGTCAATAAGCTTGCTTTTATATTATTCGGATTGTTGCTAAGCGCCGTATTCATGCTTATTGTCTACACTCTGGTATCCATATTCGGCAACGTTGGCAAAGCATTATCCATCGTATTGCTCGTCTTGCAGCTTGCTGGGGCTGGTGGAACATTCCCCATCCAGGTAACGCTGCCTTTCTTCCAAGCCCTTCACCCCTACTTGCCATTTACTTATGCGGTGAGCTTAATGCGTGAGGCGGTTGGCGGAATGCTCTGGGACGTTGTTCGAGCCGATATCCTCTGTCTGGCAGTATTCGCTGGACTTGCCTTGCTTGCGGGACTTGCATTGAAAAAAATAATTAATCGTCTCTCCGCTGGATTCGTGAACAAAGCAAAGGAGAGCGATCTGCTTCATTAATAGTTTCTCCATGAATAGTTCCTGAATTGCTACATACGATTACACTACATGGAGTTCTGTGCAGTGAATCTGATATGGATAAGGGGATAGGTGCATTGGGATACTTTGTTGAAGTAGAACCGCGGGTTAATCTATATGTCGAGGATATTGGACAAGGGCAGCCAGTTCTGTTTATTCACGGATGGCCCGTTGATCACCGAATGTATGAATACCAGATCGACCAATTGCCCAAATACGGTTATCGCTGCATCTTAGTCGATTTGCGCGGGTTCGGGCGTTCCGATGCACCGTGGGAAAGCTATAGTTATGACCGAATGGCAGACGATATTTATTGCGTCATTCATGCTTTAGGATTGGAGCATGTTGTACTGGCTGGCTTCTCAATGGGCGGAGCTATTGCTATCCGCTATATGAGCCGTTATGCGGGAAGACATGTATGCAAGCTGCTGTTATTTGCGGCAGCAGCGCCAGCTTTTACACAAAGACCAGGATATCCATATGGAATGACCAAGGAGCAGGTAGACGAACTCATCGAGCTTACCTATAGGGATCGATCGCTAATGCTGGAACAATTCGGCCAGATCTTTTTTGAAAGTGAAATTACACCTAGCTTTCGGCATTGGTTCAATTCACTTGGAGAAGATGCCTCCGGTCATGGTACGATAGCCACCGCCATCTCACTCCGAGACGAGGATTTACGCACAGACCTCGAGTGCATCAACGTTCCAACGTATATTTTTCACGGTATACATGACAAGGTGTGTCCGTTCGAGTTCGGTATTCTGATGAATCAAGGCATCCCTCATTCTACTTTGATACGATTCGAGAACAGCGGCCATGCCGTATTCTACGATGAACTTGAGCTGTTTAATGCTTGTTTACTTAATGTGTTGAGACAGTAAGAGCTAAATAATCGATACTAAGAGTTATGCAGCACCTTTTCATTCCAAAGCGGAAGGAGAAGGTTTTTTTGCTGTAATTTCATAGAGATTAATTGGAAATAGGTTTACAATGAGAGAAACGACTGACGCCTTAGGATGTGACATACATGGATTACTCGTGGAAACGCAATTTAATCGTACTGTGGATTGGCGTATTCTTTTGCAGCACCGCTTACTCGATATCCATTCCGTTCATACCTTTATTCTTAAGCTCCGAGCTAGGAGTCGACAGCCATCTCGAGATGTGGTCGGGCTTCGCATTCGGGGTTACTTTTCTAGCTAGTGCTTTAATCTCGCCATTTTGGGGTTCTCTAGCTGACAAATATGGCCGCAAACCTATGCTTATCCGCTCTGGTTTCAGCCTAGCTGTCTTATATTTTCTCACTTATTTCATTCATGATCCTTATCTATTTCTTGTGCTGCGTGTGTTTCAAGGGTTGTTAGCCGGCTACGTTCCAGCTGCGATTGCATTAGTCGCCACGAACACACCGGAGAATAAAACGGGCTATGCTCTCGGCATTATGGCTACAGCCGGTGCTACCGGCGGCATTATGGGTCCACTCGTCGGAGGTGTGGTAAGTTTATTCATCGGCAATCGGGAATCCTTTATTTTCTCTGGCTTTGTCGTGCTGGTTGCTGCTCTAATCGCTACCTTCTTCGCCAAAGAAACGCAGTTCAATCGCTCAGGACCGCGTTCCTCGGTCAAGGATGATCTCAAGCACGCATTAGCTAATCGCAACTTCATGACACTGTTGGTGCTAGGCGGGTTGGCTACCTTCTCCGTTATGATACTAGAGCCTTTGCTAACCGTTTATGTTATGCAATTGGGAGCAGATCGCAGCAACGCCTCCCTGCAATCAGGCATTATCTTCTCTGCAGTTGGTATTGCTACGCTTATCGCTGCCCCGCAGTGGGGCAAATTCGGCTCACGAATTGGCTTCTCCAATGTGCTGTTTATCGGCTTGCTTGGCGGGGGTATCGGGAATTGTCTACAGTTCTTCGTCGGCCATTTTGCTGAATTCGGCGCCTTGCGCTTCTTGTATGGATTGTTCTTCGCAGGCTTCTATCCGTCCATTAATGCGATGATTGTGAAAATGACCGAAAGTGACTTTAGAGGACGCGCATTTAGCCTGAACCAATCCTCCACACAATTTGCTACGATGCTTGGGCCAGTTATCGGCGGTGTACTAGGCGGCATCATACCGATTCGCTGGGTATTCGTGGTCAACGGGATCATGCTTATCATCGCTGCCATTCTCGTTCGCAGGCAGCATATTGAGGACAAGCTCCGGTCACCATCTACAGGACAATAACGAGGAATGAACCCCGCCATATGTTAGGCGGGGTTTTGCATATTTTCACACAATGTCGAGTTGTCCATCTGGCTGAACATGTGTGTGCGGATGGTGATGTGGTGCAACCCCTTGGCGGGTGCTCTTGCCTCAATTGACACTGCAACCTATCTCCTTGCCAGCCACTCAGGCGCAGAAACCTCAATATTACTCTTGCTAGCCAATCATTCAATAAATTTAGTAAGACTCTAACTAGTGATGTGCTCCAATCATATTACATAAGGGTGCAATTATTATCGCTTTACAACATTACTGCTACTGGGCAGCAACCCTTACACCTTAAGCTCCATATGATGAATTCGCGAGCTCTCTACTTGAATGGTTGTATGTTGAATTTTGAATTGTTCCTCTACTTTGAGAATAGCAGCCTGTAGTACCTGCTGACAGTCTGTTCCGTCCGCTACAAGCAGATGACAGCTCAGTGAATCGAGTCCAGACGTTATCGTCCAGATATGAAGATCATGAACATCTACTACTCCATCAATTTGTCCAAGCGTCTCTTTCACTTCATGCTGATTAATCGTTACTGGAGTGCCTTCCATCAGAATATGAACCGTATGCTTGATAACACTCCATGCGCTTTTTAATATTAAAAGAGCAACTACGACGGAGATGATCGGATCGGCAATATTCCAATCGAACAAGTAGATGAACAATCCCGCAAGCACTGCCCCAACCGAACCTAATGCATCTCCAATAACATGCAAGTAGGCACTTCTAACATTCAGATTATTATGAATATCCCCTTTGCGCATTAGTGCCCATGCACTTGCTATATTCGCGAGCAAACCTATAGCTGCAATGATCATCATCGTTCCACTCGATACGACTGGTGGATCAAAGAAACGTCCCAAAGCTTCCCAAATAATAAAACCTGCAATTACGAATAATGTAATCCCATTAAATAGTGCTGCTAAAATTTCAAATCGATAAAAACCAAACGTTTTGTTAGGAGAAGCTGGACGTGTCGCGAACCATACCGCCACCAGACTTAATATCAATGCACTTACGTCACTCAGCATATGACCAGAATCAGATAGTAAAGCTAAGCTGTTCGTTATCAATCCACCGAAAAACTCCAGAAACATGATGCCTGCCGTAATCGTCAATGCAATGATTAACCCCGTTTTATTCCCATTCACATCAAAATGATGGTGATGCCCAAGATCATGGGAATGATCATGACCATGTGAGTGTGAATGTCCGTGACCATGATCATGGTCGCAGCTTCCCGCTTCTGAATGCTGATGTCCACTATGTTCTTCCCTCTGTCCATGTTCTTTTTTCATGATTAACCCCTCCTACAGTTTTGCGGAGCAAAACTTGCTTCGTAAGCACATCCTCTTCTATATATGTATGCAACATATGAATAAATGCTCATATATTAATAATGCTCTTTCTCATTTATTTTGTCAACCAAAATTGCAATTTAATCGTTCATTTTATGTGCAGCATGTCCGTTCCGTTACTACGAAAAAAGTTCGCCCGCCAACCAGCCAAGGGACTGGAACGCGAGCGAACCTCCGTTAAGGATTATTCGTATGTTGCTTATTGCTCAGCTTTTCTGTTGGTTTCCCTTTGCCAAAATGCTCTTTATTTTTCTGCTGTTTGGCTTGCGTATCCTTTACCTTAGACACGAATTCATTCGTCGATTCCATGCGAATCCCTCCTTTTACACTTGTAGGGTATCCGCCGCAGATATGCCTTATGCGTGTTCAGCTTCAACATTCCAAATGGCAAAGAAGCCACTATCTCCTTGGGCTGGGCTGCCAAGCGAGAATAGAGACTTCTACCAGACTAGATCATATTCATTGCTTAACGATGTGCCACATCGTTAAGGGTGCTGTTGGGGGCTAAAACCTTGACAACTTGAATTATCATTGAGGTACCGTCTCCGCTCTGCCTTGCTGAAAATGTCCAATACCAGGCCGATCTAAACCAAGATGCTCCCGTAAGGTACTGCCTGTATATTCCGTGCGGAATAGTCCTCTCTCTTGCAGGATCGGAACGACATGATCGACGAACTCTGTCAAATCACCCGGCAGAACCGGCGGCATAATATTAAAGCCGTCGCAGCCATATTCTTCGAACCAAAGCTGCATTAGATCAGCAAGTCCCTCGTAGGTTCCTACGAATTGCATATGTCCCCGTGCGCCTAACAAACGGCGTCCGATCTCTAGAATGGACAGATTATCTTCTTTCGCCATATCCATAATCAGCTGCACACGACTCTTCATCCCGTTCGACGCCTCAACAGGGTCCGGAATTTCTGGCAACTGACCCTCTACTGGGTAGTTGGATAGATCAAAGTTCAGCATACCGGAAAGCATCGCAACTACCGAGGCAGGCGGAATTAATTCCTGCAGCTCTTTATATTTCTGCTGCGCTTCCTCTTCCGTTGCAGCGATAATCGGCGATAAGCCCGGCATAATCTTCAAGCTGCCTCTCTCTCGTCCATACGCAGCAAGCTTGGAATTGACACTTTCATAAAAGACTTGTGCTGCGGCCAATGATTGCTGCGCTGTAAAAATCACTTCGCCGAATCCAGCGGCAAAATCTTGCCCAGGACCGGATGATCCTGCCTGAATAAGGACAGGATAACCTTGTGGAGAACGCGGTACGTTCAATGTGCCTTTTGTAGAATACCACTTGCCCTTATATTCCACCTCAGTCACTTTAGATGCATCGGCAAATTGCCCTGTCTCTCGGTTGATGACTAGCGCACCATCGTCCCAGGTGTCCCAGAGACGAGTGACTACCTCAACGAATTCGCGTGCCATTTCATAACGTTGACCATGCTCAGGATGCTCAGGCTTACCAAAGTTGTAAGCTTCGATATCCAATTGTGAAGTTACGATATTCCAGCCAGCCCTGCCTTCGCTAATATGATCAAGTGAAGCAAACTTCCGCGCTACATTATAAGGCTCGTTATACGTCGTGGACACTGTTGCCGTTAATCCAAGCTTCTCCGTCGCTGTCGATAAGGCAGCTAATAGCTGAACCGGTTCCAGCATCCCAGAAGCCGCTTGATCTACGCCTCTCACATAGAGTAAATCTGCGAAGAATATCATATCAAATTTGCCGCGCTCCGCTGTTTGCGCCAGCTTACGATAAAAATTAAATTCAAACAAGTCTTCCGCACCAGACTCCGGATGACGCCATCCATAATGATGGTGACCGCTATAATAGATGAAAGCTCCCAAATGAAGTTGTCCTGCAATTCTCTTATCCCCCATAATAAACCCTGCCTCTCGTCTTGTGGTGTTAGTCACCCTTTAAACGTATCCCGCCATTTCAGCCACTTTGTTTCCAGCAGCCTTACTCCCGAATCAGATAACTTGCCTACAATTGCAAAAATAATAATGCCTACAAATACGACATCTGTCCGTACATAAGCCCGTGCATCTTGAATCATGTAGCCAATTCCAGCACTCGTTCCCATCATCTCGGCAACGACGAGTACAAGCCACGAAATACCAAGCGAGAGTCGGATCCCAAGCAATATATTCGGAAGTGCCGCAGGAATAATTAACTTCGTTAACAACTGCCATTTCGAATATTGAAAAATACGCGATACTTCAAACAGCTTCAAATCAACATTTCGGATACCGAGAAATGTATTTACATATACTGGAAAGAATGCCCCTAGTGCGATCATTAGTATTTTCGAGAATTCACCTATACCGAACCATAAAATGAACAGCGGAATAAGCGACAGCAACGGTATGGTCCGCAACATTTGAAGTGAAGGATCGAGTGTGCGTTCGGCCATTTTGCCAAGACCCGTTGAGAGACCTAGCAACAAGCCCGCTCCCGCACCCACCAGAAATCCTACTGCTGCTCGGTATACACTAATCTCCAAATGCCCATACAGCTCTCCACTTATGATCAACTGGATGAATTGGTTTGCGATCGCAGTTGGAGTAGGAAGCATCGAAGCAGGCAGCACTTCCAGCATGCCAACAGCTTGCCATATGGCTGCGATAATAAGGGGCACAATCCAGCCAATCAGCGGCTTCGGAATAACATCCAGCCAATCTCTCGCTGTGCGGTTCTCTTTATCTACCCACACTCGCTCACTCATGATGCTCCATCCCCCTTGTAGCTGTCCTGCCAGCGCAGCAATCTTCTTTCTAATAGCTTCACTAATGAATCTGTCAGTTTACCTACGATAGCAAAAACAATAATGCCTACAAATACGACTGCTGTTAACGAGAACGAACGTGCATCATTTATCAAAAATCCAATCCCTGAGCTGGAACCCATCATTTCAGCCACGACTAGGACGAGCCATGCAACACCTATCGACAATCGAACACCAAGCAATATATTGGGCAATGCTGCCGGAACGACCAGCTTCGTAATCATCTGCCATCTGGTGAACTGAAGCACCCTGCCAACGTCGAATAATTTTCCATCCACGGATCGAATGCCAAGGAAAGTATTCACGTATAGCGGGAAAAATGTTCCTTTAGCGATAAGCAATACTTTCGAAGTCTCACCGAATCCGAACCATAAAATAAACAATGGAGCTATTGCAAGATGCGGCAGTGTCCGCAGCATTTGCAACGTTGGATCGAGAAGCCGTTCCGTCTTGTAAGAGAAGCCTACCCAAATACCTGCCGCTAGCCCAAGGCCGCCTCCTATTAGAAATCCTAGCAAGGCTCGCCATGCTGATATTCCCAGATGACCTGCCAGCTCGCCGGATGCCGTCAAGCTAACGAATTCCTCTAGAATTTTACTAGGGGTAGGCAGCAGAATAGGATTCAGCTTGCCCATTGCCCCTGCGGCTTCCCATATAATCAGCAGTCCAATCGGGAGGAGCAGCCCAAGCAGGGCGTTGGTTATCTGTATAGAAAGATGCGGCACTTGTTTTGTCCGAGCCTTCTTCTTAATGAGTTGAGGGGCTGCTGCCTTCTCCATATTGAACGCCTCTTTTCTACTTGCTTGCTTATTTCAATGCAGCTTCAATGTATTGGTTATCAAATACTTTCGATACATCGATTTCTTTACGGATATTTTTGATCGAGAACTGGAAGTCAGCCGTCTTTTGCTGCTCAGCGATAATCTCATCACTAACCGGCGTATTGATCGTCCGACCGCGATCCCATGTTCCTTTGATCACTTCTACAGGAACCTTGCGCTCTTCTGCATATCTTTTGAGCGCATCTTCTTGATTTTGCTCTTCCCATAAACGGGTTTTCTCGAAGACCTTCAAATACAGGATGACCAGCTCTGGATACTTCTCGGCAAATTCTTTACGTGCGATTTGGAAAGACGGCGATAATACACCTAGCTGTTCACCATCGGTTAATACCTTTCCTTTTCCATTCAAAGTATTAAGTGTGATATAAGGATCCCAAGTTGCCCAAGCGTCTACGCTGCCCGTCTCAAAAGCAGGCTGTGCTTCGTCCGGCTGCAGTTGAATGACTTCCACATCAGAAGATTTCACACCGGAAGTTTCCAGTCCGCGGTACAGGAAGTTATACGCATTGCTGCCTTTAGCTACAGTTATTTTCTTCCCTTTCAAATCCGCTACCGATTGAAGCTTGCTGTCAGCTGGAACAATAATTGCGACATTGTTCTTACCTACTAGCAACTGTGAGATAACGGTGAACGGAATGTCTGCCGCTTGTGCAGCTACGATTGGCATATTGCCAAGTCCCGCGAAATCCAGTCTGTTCGAAGCCATTGCTTCGGTCATTGGAGGTCCACTTTGGAATTCTGCCCACTCTACTTTAACGCCCAGCTTTCCGAACTCATCCTCGAACCATTTCTCCTCACGCGCTTTGCCAAGCAGCCCGCCGCTGCCTTGGACACCTAGAGTAACGGTTAAGCCTTCATAGCTGGTTGCTCCCTTACTTTCTGCATTTCCTTTACTTTCATTACCGCCTGACTTCTCATTGTTGGCGCATCCTGTCGCGAATACTGCTAATAATAAAATAACTGTAATCAATAATCGTAAATGTTTCATTGATGATCTCCCCCATTATCGTTATCTAATTAAATGCCGCCGCCCTCATCGAACAACGGCTCTTCAACCTTCTCGAACTCATTCAACACCTTGTGCCGAATTTCTTGAAACGAACTGCTCGCTTTCTTCCTTGGAAAAGGCAAATCGATATTTAAAATATTCCGAATATGACCTGGGCGCGGATTCATAATGACAACTCGTTCACCGAGGAATACCGCTTCATCAATGTCATGCGTAACGAATAACATCGTCGTACGGTTTCTCTGCCAAATATCAAGCAGCACCTCCTGAAGATGAGAACGGGTGAAAGCATCCAGCGCTCCGAATGGTTCGTCGAGCAGCAAAACATCTGGATTGCGGAGTAAGGCACGAGCAATAGATACCCGTTGGGCCATCCCGCCTGACAACTCCCGTGGATACGATTTCTCGAATCCTTTCAACCGGACAAGCTCAATTAGCTCATTAACTTTGTTGCGAATTTCTGGATTTTTCAGCGATAGATTGCCTGCGATATTTTTCTCCACTGTCAACCACGGGAACAACCGCGGTTCCTGGAAGATGACTCCCTTCTCAATACTCGGCCCGGCAATCTCCTTGCCATTCAGCAATACAGTTCCGATATACCCGGTGTCGAGTCCTGCTACAATTTTCAACAAGGTGCTCTTCCCACAGCCGCTCGGTCCAATAATCGTAATAAATTCGCCTAGCCTCACCTTCAGATGAATATCATTCAATGCAATAACATCACCCGCTGGAGCCGAGAAAGTTTTGTTCAATCTGTCAATAACGAGAATTTCCGTGCTCATAGCTGATGAACCCCTTTCTTTTCTAAATAATTAAAAACTTACCCGTTTACTTGGTTTTAGCTATAAAAAAAAGAGACTCAACGGGAAACAGAGCTGTTGCATCTGTTTTACCACGTTAATTCTCCAGTTGGTCTGGTCGAAATACCGTATATTCGATTGTCGCTTTAAAAGCCGATTATGCTTGTGTCGTTTATTCTATCAGCAGATTTTATTACCTGTCAAACATTATTTTATATACCGCTATTAATTCCCGCCAGCCCTACTTACAATACACGGGATAAAAAAGCTTGCGTACGTGTATGCTTCGGGTCATTGAATAATTGCTGCGGGTTGCCTTTCTCCACGATTGCACTATTTCATGTCTTGTTAATTTTAATAACATTAATATTCCATGCGATTAATGAAATCATTCAAATTCATGATGAGTAAGCTCTGTATTAACGCCTATTGCCGCTCTACTGCCCTCAGCCGCAGCTACAATAAGCTGTGCTGGAACTATAATAGAACTGTCTCCTGCTGCATATAAACCGGTGACATTCGTTCTGCCAAAATCATCCGAAGCTATTCCGCCATGCTCATTCAACGCACAGCCAAGCATCTCACCAAAATCAACAGGCTGGCTCCAATGGGGAGTTACAAATCCTCCTGCACGCCGCACTTCTATCCCATCCTCGAACAGAATGCTTGCTAACTGACCGTTATCACCATTCAATGCTTGGATGCGCTGCTCATAGACAGCGATACCTTTACTTACTACCAATTCCTTCTTCTCGGCATCGAATCCTCCAGCTCCATTCGTACACACAATCAAGTCCTTACTCCAATTATGTACCATCATCCCCATGTGAAAGGCATGGTCTGTCTCTGTAATAATGGCTAGCGGCCGGTCACGCATTTCCCACCCATCGCAATAGGGACAGCTGAACAATGAAGTTCCATAATACTCGGCAATATGCGGAACCTCTGGGAGCTTCTCACTTAATCCTGTTGCTAAAATAACCGTACGCGCTTCGTAAATTTCACCTGTTTCTGTTTTCGCGACGAATAGCGACTCCCCCTCCTTCACCAAATCTGTCACCTTAGTTGGCATAAACTGTACGGAAGGATATTTGCTTATATCGGAATGGGCAATTGCTCTAAATTCTTTTGGGTTGACGCCGTCTCTTGTAATAAATCCATGTGATTCATGAGTAACCGCATTGCGCGGCTTATTATTATCAAAGAGGACAACCTTTCGTCTAGCTCTTCCTAGCACAAGTGCGGCATTTAACCCAGCTGGCCCTCCACCTATAATGGCGCAATCGAATAACATCTGCGTCCCTCCCTTCGATTTTTCACAAACACTATATAGTTAAGGATAAACAAAAAGAGCCGCGAGTATAACAGCACTCACGACTCCATATGTAATGAATAGGGTGGCTAGCGAATAACCAGACGACTACTTTGTACAATAGCCAGCCATTCCTTAGCAATCAATTCATGTCCTGCAGCAGTAGGATGAACACCATCCCATATCCAATAAGACGCTTCCGCTTTCGTACAAGCTGTATTAAATGCAGCCTGCAGAGGCACGAAAACCGCATCGAACTCAGTCGCTAACTGACGTACCGTCTCCTGATATCGACCGACTAGCTCCGACCAATCCTCCCACCGTTCGGCCGTTGCACCTGTATTCAAGATGAAGGGTTCACATAACACCAATCCTGTCTCAGGCAACACTTCTTTTGTCTCTTCCAACAGATGACGGTAAGCTCTTTCGAAACGATCCGTTGCTCCGCTCGGTTGATTAGACATGATGCGCCACGCATCATTCACGCCGATCAACAAGCTGATAAGATCAGGCTTCAGACTAATGGCATCCTCATTCCATCGAGCATAGAGGTCAGATACCCGATCACCGCTCACTCCTCTATTTATGAAATGAGGCTTCTTTTCTCCCAGCTCATAACCAAGTCTAGCTGCAACAATATAAGCATAGCTATGTCCCAAAATATGATTAGGATCATCATTGCGCGCTCGCGCTCCATCCGTAATGGAATCCCCTTGAAAAAGCACGGTTAATCCTTGTTTATTCATGGTGAAATCCTCGCTCCCCTAGCTTAAAATAGTAAAAATGATGTCCTTCATTATTAGCGCTATCTACTAATAATTTTACCAGTTTTCCCATCTATCGTATAGAAAAACGAACATCAGAATCCACGTACGAGTTGACCAAACCGCCAAACAAGCCCGGAATGGAGCTTGTTTGGCGTATTTAACTAGTTGCAGCGCCACATGGTAGAAAACAAGCTCGAAACAGTGCTTGTTTCCACCTACGAGTCGACCAAAACGCCAAACAAGCCCCGAATGGAGCTTGTTTGACGCATTTAACCAGTTGCAGCGCCACATGGTCGAAAACAAGCTCGAAACAGTGCTTGTTTCCACTTACGAGTCGACCAAACCACCAAACAAGACCGGAATGGAGCTTGTTTGGTGCATTTAACCCGAAACACATAGAATGATGTGAAATAAGGTCTGTGGTGTCCGCTCAATCGGTGTCAAGCACTGATGTTGGATTTGATCCTCATTTATTGCTCAGCATTTGGCGCTTCGAATAGTTGATATTGCTCTTCTCCAATTCGGATCACACTATTTTCAGCGATATCCGCTTGTTTGCCGAGATTCACCTTGTATTCAAACGGATAATCAGTTGGATCAAAGATACTGCTTTCAGGTAGAGGCGTAGCACTAGACTGATCTGAGTCTAGTCCTGGCGTAGCGCTAGGCTGATCTGAGCTTAGTCCTGGCTCAGTGCTAGACTTCAGGCTTCCAGCCCCTGTTGTCCCCGACTCCACTTCAGCATCATTGGTTGCTGCTACCTCTTTATTTCCCGTATCCGCTTCAGCACTAGCATCAGTAGGTTCAGGCGTCTGGACACTCATCAGACAGGTCGGAAACAGCTCCAACTCCGAATAAGTAACAGCCTCACCGCCCGGCGGTTCTACAATCAATGATGTCGGGGCAAACTTCCCGCAAGCCGTTACATCATTGAACAAGAACACAAGCGAAGTTGTTGCTTCTTCCCCAGCCGCTGCGGCCGTTTGCTCCGCATATACAACCGTGCTCAGCTCCGGCAAGCTCACGTCAGCAGTAGGCTGCACCTCAGGTACAGAGACACCCTCCTTCTCCGGTTCACCTTTATCACTCATTGAAAGCATGACGCCTGCGATTGCAATGATAATGCCAAGTGTCGCAATGGAAGTAATCATCGCCGCTTTGCGATTCCGCCGAAAGAGCTTCATCAAGGATGAAGAAAGCTCACGATCTGCTTGCTTATATACAGCCTTAAGAGTAGATCCAGCTTTGTCGAAATGTTGCTTCCAATTGGTCCGCTTCTTGAAAGCATCGCGGTCATACTTCTTGAAATAGCCGACAATAGCCGCAGTATAGGCTGGTACGAATCCTCTTGACCTCATGAAATCAGGATGCTTCTCTGACCACTGGAAGAAACGATAGATCGTTTCTTTGCTCGCAGCGTTCTTTTGCAAATAATCAATCAGCAAAGCGTAATCTATCGTCTCTCTATCCGAGCTGCGAAGAAACGCCAGCACAAGCCGAGTGAAATCAACCAGCTCAATCTGCCCGGACAACAGCTGCCGTCCGACCTGCTGCACACGATCCATCTCAGTCGGAGATAACCTGGCAAATAGATCCGCTGTAGGTTCAGGAAGTGCGAACCATTCATAGACCGCAAGCAGCTTAAGGGCCGACGATTTCTGCCTAGGGTCATTAAGCTCAGCATCCCAACGCTGCAATTGATCCTTAAAGCCGAGGAAATCAGCTTGAACGAGCTGCTCCTTCGTAAGCCTGTCCAAATTAAGCTCAATCAGCAAAGTGCGATAAGCTGCAAGCTCCAGCTCTTGATATAGATTAACGGCTTCATAAGAGGAAGACTTCTTCCCTGATGAGGCTTCTCCTTCGAGCCGACGCAGCAGTTCGAAGGTCTTGCTCACCGCCGTTATTGAATATCCCTCATATCGAAGCTTGTCCATGAGCAGCTTGTTGGCCAGGGTACGGAACTGTCTAATCCCGAACAACTGAGGATATTCAATCCCCCATTGTTCAATCAGCTGGAGCACACTCTTCACGCCAACTGCAGCTCCGAGCTTCTTCTCTAGAAAAGGAATGAACAGACTTTCCATTAGTCGCGAATCTGCCATCAGCTTGGAGAAGAACGCCTGTCTTAAGGTCGGACTGCTCTCAATAGCTGCATAGAAGTAAGCAGCATCTTCCTCCCTACTTTGCTTTATTGCATTGTTCAGCGCTAAGATAAAGAAGGCAACAATCTTGTTCTCATTACCCGGATCAACACGGTAGTATTCCTTAATAGCATCTATAATGAAGTGCTCCGGAACCTGTCCCAGCCTTACCTGATCATATTCATAATCAAATCGTGATAGGAACAAATCATTCAACCGGATCTTCGAATCAAGCGCTCCTACCGGCTGCAAGTAATCAAGCAACCCGCGCAATACCGTTGTTTTATGAGCCTCATAGAGCGATTCATTGCCTTCCTCGATTTGGAACAACACGCATAGCTCATGATAACTAGCCGCAGTGATCGCACGTTCCGGTTCCATATCTGCCAGCATCAGCTCAGCAAATTGGAAAAAGCGATCAGCTCGATCGGTTTGCCCTTGCAACAATTGATCCCACGCAAAATCCAAATACGGTTGATCCATGCCGTTCAGATCGACGTTCATAATCCTATCATTAGCCAAATCAAACGTATAATCCTTCTCAATGCTTCGGTCAGCTGCACGCAGACTGCCCCGTTCAACGAATGTAAGATGGACGGATTTGCGACTTAGCGGTTCTTTCGCATAAGTGATAAATCCCAGCTTCTCGCGGTAAGCATAAGGCAAACTCGCATACAGCACGGACAGCAATTGCTTAGCCATAATCGGAAGCTGCTTAATCGGAACATCTAACGCCACATATACTTTCTTCTTGCCGCCTACTGCCGCCATCACCGCATAAAGCAACTGCTTGAATCGATTTTCATTGATGTTAAGCAGCGCTAGGATAGATTGATAGGATGGTTGAACAGACGCCGATGGTTGAATGGGCAAACTCGTTAATTCTGCTACCTCAGTGCCGCCATCGATATTGTAACTGCTCTCGAACGAAGCTTGCAGCCAGCTCCGATAATCATTAGCTGACTCCTTGTCAGCGCCGCTTGGAATCAAATAGTTATGCGTGAAGAATGCGCTGCGAAGCCCCGTGAAATCCGTAGCTTGATAGATGCTTCGTCCAAGCACAATATCGCCATTATCCATATGGAGCAAATGCATCGTCTCAGGATAAGCAGCCTCGTCCTTCTCTCCGCTTACTGCAAGTTCCTCCGGCGCATCATACACACACAACGGATGAAGCACTTTTTTAATAAAAGAAGGGTCTAGTCCGCTAGATTTGGCGATGGTGTCATAGCCTTCCGTCGTCCTGAATATCCCGCTTCTTTCACGTGCATACATCTGCTGCTGAATCATTCTGCTGGGATTAGAATCTCGCACTATTCTCTTCTCCCCTCAATAAAGCCCAGCTTATACAGCAACCAAACGAAGGGTTCATCCACCCGAATGGGGCTAACAACAGTCTGCAGCTTCTGATCAACAGGATTACTGCCCAGCGCAGACACCGCATAATAAGCAGTATCTTTGAAGTAGACATCCATTGTACCTTTGAACGGCCGGTCAACCTTCTCTATGAAACGGCGGATTTCTCCGTCGATATTCTCAAACTCAGTTAGATTGAAATAATTGCGATGAACCATGTTTTTGAAAATATTGCTGTTCGGCTTAATATATTCGCCGTCCTCATCCTTGAGAGAATGAAGCATATCGCTCTTAGTCAGCACAACGGCTGTCGGAATATCAGTCTTGCTATTATCCTGATACGCAATGAAATCGCCGAACATCGTCAGCACGACATCACGCGGTTCATCATATTGGGATACCCATTCTCCCGGCTTATCGCCAAGGTTAATTCGAATTTTCTCGCGAATGGACCGAATTTGCAGCGGATCAACCATCAGCAGAATGCCTGCCGAGTTTTTAATATGCTGTCCATGCAAGCCAAGATAATCCTGCTCCACCATACCCTCACCCGCTACATCGAAAAAGACGAGCGTCAATGGAGGCTTAGATTCATCCTTGAAAACGAATTGGAAAATAAACGGCTCCTGCATCTTCTCCTTTTGAGTAGAAGCAAGCAAATCGCCGCGTTCAAATAACGGCTCCTCGTAATAAGTGCGGAACTTGCGGCTTATCTCCGCATTAAGCGGCATGCACGCTGCATTGAAATGATCGGCAGTCGTATTTTGCAACGTATGGATTAAGGCTGTCATATACACGGATTTGCCCACCTGCGAAGCTCCAATTATAGAAATAATGTTGCTTGGAACTTTGCCTGCCGTCACTGGAAGCTCGTTGTGACATTTGGGACAAAGTCTTCTGCGGGTTAACTCGCCATAGCGATCATTAAGCCCAATAAGAACATGATCCGAATACACATGATGCTCTTCCGGCACATCTTGAGGGCGAAGCACAGCTTCCATATCATGTACAGAATCGAGGCCAAAGCGCTCTCGATATTTGTTCAACTCCTCATCTTCACCCAGCGCATAATCTTCATCATCTTCACGCGAATGGGTTGCCCGGAAAACAGCTTCTTCCGGCGAAAATTTACTGAAGCAGTAAGGGCAGACGATATCGTAGAACATAGGCCGCACCTTTGCCTCAGGCTTTTTCTTGAATAGATCAAAAATACTCATGGAGCTACCTCCTTTATACGGATATTAATTCGTACATCTGACCGTATTTTCGGCCATCGGTGAAAAATAATCGAATAAAATCTTGTTTGCCGACCTCAATCGCAGGCAGTACATTCTTGCCTGCCGCAAAAGGAGCGACAAACGGATACAGCATGCCGTCCTCTTTATTGGCCGGATAACCACCTTGCTTCTTGACGTAGCAAAGTACCTCCTTGGCGATTGGAACCTCTGTCGTCACTTGAATCTGAATGCTTTTAAATTTTTGGAACAACCCGGTTTTATAGCGGACCGAGTAATGTATTTGGGCCTTTCCTGCACTAATCTCGATGCTATTCTCCCGATTGGGCTGAAGGATGAGCTGCGAACCCCCGCTCCCCTCCTGACAAGCGTATACCGTAAAAACATAACGCCCGATTCCCTCTACTCGGCTATAATAGCCATTATTCGCTTTGTATTCCGCCCTCGTGTACAGCTTTACATGGCTGGTGTCCATGACACCCTCATGCGCATGTTCAGCAGGCAACATCCCTATATACACGGCATCTATCCCGCTCGGCCATAACCAGCGAAGCGTACAGAGGTTATCTTCCATGTTGCAGGTAACGCCGTTGATTAACGGAGAATCATCCTCCGCATCGATAAACCGCATCTAAATCATCCTCCGCATTGTTAGAATCCATGACTGCGGCTATCCTTCGTCCGTCCACCCAAACTCTTGGAAGAGCTGCCGTTGTTGCTGATCCCTCTTCCACCGCCACGCAGCTTCGAGCCTGCATTCTCCTTAATAGGGACAATAAGCGTAAACAGGCTGATGATTGCAGCAAGCACGAGGACAGCCGTTAAGCGGGAAAACGGATCTAGGAATGAATGTCCCGACAATCCAGAGTCTAGAATAAAACCTGCCAGCAAGCCGCCGACAATTCCTCCAGCGCCAAAGCTTACTGCCAAGAACCGATTGTCGAACACCAATCCCAGCGATACCCCAATAGCTGCGCCGATTATAAGCAATGACAATAGACGAAGAAGCGTATATGTCGTACTATCCGCATTCGCTCCTGTACGTTCCGTTACGAGCGTTCGATCATCAATCGTATCGTATATATTTTGGAATGCGAGAGTGAGTCCATTCGCTTCCGTCACATCATAGTAGCTTCCCCCAGTAGAATTAGCTATTTGCTGCAACAGGGCAGATCCTCTAGCATCTACAACACTTAGACCAACCGTATTAACGACAATGCGTTGCTCTTGATAAGCAGCAATCTGCTCATCAATACTGGATTCACTGAAACCATCCGACAGCAAAATAACCATCGTACCGCGTTTGGAATCCACCTTCTCCTTAATCGTCTTCATCGATTCTTCCAACGCGAGAGTAAAGTTGGTTCCTCCGTCAGTCGGCTCAAGTGCTTCGATTGCGGCACTCACTGAATCCTTCTCAGCTTGCGTTCTTACATTCGTGAAAGGCTGAAGCAATTCCGCCGTATCGCTGAATTGAACGACAGCTACTCGCTTATCGCTTTCCATCTTATTAATGAGCTGCTTCGCAGCTGTTAACCGCTCATTGTCAGGATCGGTCTCTGCCATGCTTCCTGAATTATCAATAACAAGCACGATATCTTTTACCTCTTTCACACCGCCAAAGCTAAGTCCATAGACTAACTGAAGCAATCCGCCGACAACAAACAGCAATACTAACGTAGCCGGTACGAGCAGCATCCAAGATAACCCGGTATAACGCTGCCGCCAGGACGTACCGCTCAGGCGAGGAGATATCAACTCGGCAATCAGACAAGAAAGTCCGATGCAGAGGGCAATGACACCAAAGTAAAGACCAACCACAACAAATCGCGGCCATCCCTCCGACAACGAGCCCAGTATAACCTCACCTATTGCAAACCCAACTGCTCCGCCGATCAGGCTGAACAATACGAGCAGCATATTTATTTTTCGTTCCATGTGGACAGCATCCTTTCCCCTTGCTAATGAGCCACAGCAATGATCGTCTACGATGGTCAGCGAAGCTCGGGCAGAAGGGCTGGATCAATGTAGTGAAATTCGTACCCGTTCTGCATATAGGCTTCATAATAGACCTTGCCGTTGCGATAATACATCAAATCCTCTAAATGAAAGCCGCCCATTATATTTAATTTCTCAACTCCACTGCTGCGTTTCTCATGAACACAGCCGAGCTTATAAATGCGTGATGTATCATCAACACCAAGCGCATAGCGGATAAACTCACTCTCTCGATCACCGAATAAATATTTCTCCTCATAGCGATGCTCATGCGTATAATCGAGAAGCCGAATGTTAATCGCCGCGTTGTCTTCCAATGTGCGGTAGAGTAAGTTAAACAATTCATCCTTCGATAAAGCTTTACGGTTGCTGTATGCCACAGAAACATTCGCACGTAGCAACAGCTCTTCTTCGAAAGTCTGGGTGAACGGATCAGCTGTCAGCACATACTTGCGACATACTCCGATCAAACGCTCAATAAATGCCTCATCACCTTGCTCTAGAAGCTCCGTGACATTGCCTATGAGCCTTTCCTCAAAAAACGTCGAAGCACCATGCTTCTCTTCCCGATCCTGCATAACTGTCTCGGTTACCCGCTCATAATAATCGAATATGTTCTGTCCAATATAATCATCTGCCAAGCGAATGCTTTGCAGCGCCGTCTCCTTAAGCTCTTCTTCCAGTGCAGCCATTTGCCGCACCCTAAAGCTATAGCCTTCATGCAAGAACTCCAGCTCACCTGCAACCTTCCGGTATAGCGCAAGCTCTGTTTCCAGTCGCAATAGCTGCCATTGTTGCCGGTAGATGGTATCGAAAAAAGCACGTATAAAGGAACGCAAATTTTGCTTATCCATAAATGGAAGCCGCTGAATCTTCAAATCCTCTGCTCGTGTTTCACGACTGCGCTCAAGCTGCTCCTGGGCTTGGCTGATCTCAATGACCAGATTGCGTATCCGAGTACGAACGAGCTCAATTACGCTGCCTGCCTCATTCCGCTCATCCGTCCATTCGGCAATCTGATAGAATCCGATCTGCGGATACTCCCGAATCGCTTGACTCACACTACGCCGAAGCTCCTCCGCCGCCTTAATATGACTTAGACGCTCCTCAGCTGCATGGATGAAATGTTTACGAAAAAACACCGTACAACCATCACCGTACAACGCTTCCTCAGCCTCGCGCAGCGACATGCGGCGCAGCTGCTCATACCGAATACCGCTCGTTAATAGGCCCGTCATATCGATAAGGCTATCTTCGCTAGGAACAATCTCTGCTATCTTCCCTTCGATTGATGCTGAGTCAAGTCCGAAGAAACGAAGCTTCATCTTATGATCCAGCTCTGCTGTGCTTTGCAGCCGCACAGTAAGACCTTTAAAAAAATGATACAGCACCGTTAACGCAATCGAGTAGTTAGGCCGCTTAATCTTGGACAGTCCAGCAGATACGAAGCCCTGCCTTCCAGATTCCGTCATCAGACTGTTCTTGAATGACGAATTGTTATAGCTTCCATCATTAGACTGATTCTGTGCATCCTTCCGCTTCCGGTTCTTCAACAGCAGCATATTGCAAATAATTTCATAGTTGGCCTGCATACCATTAACGGCTGTTATTCCTCGCTCATTACGGTCTGATAATATATAAACGAGATCATACAGCGGCGACGGTCTGTGAACGACCGGAATAGATAAGCCATCACCCGTTACCTGCAACCGACCAGAGTAAGCATAATCTGGCCGCTGCATACCCTCCAGCTCGCGCAGGAAGCTTATACCTGCTGCCCCTGCATAACCGAACGTATCTGACTGCTCTCGTTCATTAATCAATACATACATATCCATCTGCACCGATTTGAACAGCTGCAGGAAGATCGATTGCGCCAGCAGCGATATTTCCGCTGCAAGCACGTTCATCGGGTCATCCACCCTAGTAATGACAGCTAGATGAAGACGGTCGAAAGAGGCATACAAGCGGCCATAATCCGCAATTGTATCGCTAACTTGCCGAAGCGCTCGATTAAGGTGAACGAGATGTCGTTCTTCCTTGTGGAATGCACTCCCCATATCTCTGCGCCCTGTCCGGTTGTCACCTTCATCGGCAGTGAGTCCAGGCAACGTAACACGCACAACCTTCGACGAATAGGATGAACCCCCATTCTTCTCGAACTCTCTGGAAGCAACATGCAGGTAGATAACCCCTGCATTATTGTCCCATTTCAGTTCGTTCGAGCGTATCATCGGTTCAATCGCTTGTCCTGCCTCATCGCCGATAAATAGAAACACAGTAGGATAATGTAGACTGCTCTGATCATCCTCACGGCCGCTTAGCTTCTGCTCGGCGGCCGAATAGTCAGTCGCGAATTGATCCAATATTCCCCTCATGGCTATCTCAGCTTTCTGCGAATTTCATTAAGCTTGGTCGTCATTTCCTTATAGAACCGATGCAATTCCTCACCATTGGCCAGCTCTACCTTCTCGTATTCCAAACGCTCGCGTGCATCTAGGAAATGACCGAACAGGTCTTCCAGCTTCGTTAACAGCAGCGTAGTATCCTCGGTTGCCGTCAATTCCGTTACTCGGCGCGACGCTTTGCGCATAAGCGTACTGCGGTTCTTGTCATCGAGATGACGGAAGCTCTCGAACACCTCATACTCGACATAACTGCTGCTTTTCATTAGATTAGCGAAAGGTGACCATGCTTCTTCTTCAGGGTCGCGATCGTACACATACAGCGCACCCTTCTTCGTAATCGTCTCTGTATACAACGCTTCAATGAATTGATCCAGCCATTTCTCTTCATCCTGATGCTGATGAAGCAGTTGCTCCAATTCAACAGCTTTGCTGGAGATCGACTCGTATTTCGCCAATTCTTCCCGAACTCTTCTTAATTGCTCAGGTGAGCGAATCAGATTTTCTTGCGCAAGCTCCTCCGTGAAGCTTCCGAATATATCCTTAGCAGCATCGAGCTCCAGCCCTTCTGACAACAATCGCTTCAGCTCATTCCATGCACGCTTCACTTCACCTAAATTCGGCTTAGCAGCATCCAATTGCATATTAAACGACTTGAGCATCTCTGACAGCTCGAAAGGCTTAGTGAAACGTACGGAATAACGGTTGCTCAAGTTATTGTCGATACCCTTCTCTTCAATAATACGGTAGCCCTTCGCTTGAGCGAACTCGGTGCGTACTCGTGCATTGTAGCTTTGCACACGCGGATTGACGTAAGTTTCTCCCCATGATTTCTCAGGAATAGGCGACGGCAAATACGTCCAGTTCACTCGGTCAGTCTGAACCAAGTGGCGCCCAATGCCTTCCTTGTCTAGAATCGTCCGTTCATAGCTCTCTTCATAGACCTTCAGCGGCGTATAGACGAACAATGGCACGCCGTTTCTTGTATTCAACCAGAAAATCCGGTTCTTCACTTCACTTTCCTTAATCGTAAAATGAGACTTGCCTATCGAGTTGTTCTGATAATTACGAATACCTCGCAGGATGCTAGGCGCCTGCACCGGCACCGACACGAAGCCCCATGACGGCACATGCAGATTGCCAGAGCTGTTGCTGAGATGGAATACCGGCACAGCCTCTTCATCCAGCTTACTCGCAATATGGCGCTCAACGAATTTCTCGATTGACTCATCATTCCCGTATTTCATCACTAGGAAATCTTCCATCGATCTCGTAATAAGATCGCCAAATTTATCAGTCAGAAACTCTGAGATCGAGCTGACGATATCGATTTCTTGCTCTTTCACCCATAGATTCGAGTGATCAAGCAGCTCTTGTGTAAAGTCGCGAATCAGATCGTCCCCATCCCGCTTATCCATCATCTTGCTGATGACATCGGATATATCAGGCACACCAACGATATTCCAATAGTAAGTTTTGTTTCCTTTATGATCAGACTGCTCTTCCCCGTTCGTGAGGATATCACCATTCTTGGCGAAGACCGAGTTCAGCACATTCAAGATCTCGGTAAACACATTATAGATTCGGTTATTCTCATTGTTAAGGAGCGTATGCAAATCCTCGTAGAATTCAATTAATTGCTCCATCCGTTCAACATCGGCAAGCAGCCAGTATTCTTCGATTTTCGCTTCAATATAAGCGTTCTTCTTCTTATCCTTGGATACAAAGGCACTCTTCGCATCACCCATACGTTCATTGGCTTGCTCGCTCTGCGCTTCAATTTCACGCGGCAACCGCAGCAGATTCTCACGAAGCGTTTCGATATAAGACAGCAGCATTTTCAGCAAACAGAAGCCCTTCTCCGTATAAAGAAGCCTCGATACATAAAATGGGCCTTGCTCAGGATGAAGGAAGGTACGACGAATCTGCTCCGTGAATTGACCGACAATCTCGCCCGGCAGCTGTTTCTTCGCTTTAATATATTCCTCTCTTGCACGAGACAAGAAATTTTGCTCCAGCTCGGTATCCATGTTCACAGCTTGCATCTTGATTACATTATTGTAGCTGAGACGCTCACTATTCTCGAAGCCAGGAAGCGGCTCAGGGACACGTGAATCGAAGGTCTTCATCATCGTTTCGAGATCAATGCCCAGCTTGCGCGCAAATTTCTCCACGTCATCCTGAGTCGGTGTCTTCTCGAACATTTTGTCCATTTTATTAAAGAGACGGTAGGCCAAATAAGTCGTCATTTCCTCAATCGGCAATACCGCCGAGGAAGCTCCGATAATATTGTAGTCATAGTTCGCCGGATACATCTTGTTCATCTGTGCGATGTTCGTCCGAATGTTGCTTATATAATCATGAATCGCGAATTCCTCACCCGATTGCTTTTCCTCACTCGAGATAAAGTTCGTAATGTTCTCCGCCGTTACGTTCATGCAATAATCATAAGCATTCTCCAGCAGCTTGCCTTCGGCATTCGTCGCTGAGATGAGATGACATAGATTAAATGGCGGCAGCGGCGAATTCACGGACAGGATGTTGCCGTATTGCTGCTTGAACCGTTCGCCCCTGCTGTCCACATTCATCCAGTAATCCAGTTCCTTCAGTGCTGCATAACCATTTTTCTTAATATACTCACGCGTATGATCGCTCAAGCTTTTGTTAGCTAGATTAATATCTGGCGTGAATAAATAACCTAGTGTATTGACGCGGTCAATGCCCGCTGCGCCGTGATCACGTTCAATGATCCCTCTTACGATATAGGAAATATCGAGGAAGCAGCCGCTGCCCGTTCCGCCGGATAAGCCAGTAAGCAGGAATACCATCAGCTTTTTGTTCGTACCGACAGACAAGGTCTTAATTTTCTTATCGATGCTTTGCACAACTTGATTAATTTTCGTAAACAGCAGCAGCCGTCCCGCTTGCCGTACACCAGCAGCGCCATTCATCCCATCCGTAATGCTCAGCTCAGGAGACAGCCAGTCCGTAATATACGGCTCTAGAATACTGCGGTTTTGCAGCAATCCTCCTACCTCAGCGTTGGACAGCAGCACGAATTCATTAATAGGATCCAAGCCGATTCCTTTATACTTTTTATTGCGATCCTGTTCATTCGTCTCGAATGCCAGGAACTCTACATTGTCCGGTTTATCCCGTTTTCTCTTAGATACTGGATCTTCAGGCAGCTTAAAGCGCCGATTAATCTGATATTTCAAGCGCAGCAGCGCATCAATCCCCGTACCACCAAGTCCAATAATCAGAATAGGATTATCAATCGTGTCCACTCTGATCTTCTCGCTGACAATACCTCCGCCTAGTGAAACATCCAGTTGCTGTATATGCTCTCTCACAATTGGTTTCATTCTTTTAACCTCCCTGGTTCTATTACAAGCTAATGCAATCTATATAAGAAATTCAATGAATATTGTCTTATCTACTTGCTGTAAGGAAACCATAATACGATCCCCGCTCTTCAATTCATATTCGCCATCCGCTTGGATAGCACGACCGGACTTCTCAATCGTACAAGTAGAGCCATTATGCAACGTAATCCGATCATTATTACTCGGTTTGAAAATAATTTTATCCGTTTCCTTCAACTCAGGTGCTAACTGCAACAATTGATGAAGCTGGAGCTTGCCTTTGAAGGCAGACAGCTTCTTATATTGCGGTGATGTTTTGTCCCCTGTATTCTCATCTCTAATTTCGATGATGAGTTGGCCGACAAAACCTCGATTAGCTTGCTTTAGATACCTAAGAATGAAATAGACTGCCGCAAGCAATACTGCTAATCCAATAACAGCTAATATAACCGGCAGCAATGGAAATGGCTTATCTTCTTCTGCCGCAGGCTGTGTCGGTGTTGTCTGACCCGTTCCCCCAGGCTTGGCTGTAATGTTGACCGCATCCGTCTCGCGGAAGAAGCTCTCCTCCTCAGCCTTTACTTTGATTTCGTAATCATGCTCATCAGCAATTTTGTATTTGCCTTCGAAATGATCACCGGCATTGTCCATCGGTATTTCCTTGGTTGTTCCTGTATCTAAATCTTTAACGAGTAAAACCGCACTCATGTTGCTGTATTGCTGTTTATCCCCTAGCTTTTGTCCACCGCTAACGAGATACGAGTTGATATTCACCGTATCGCCCTTCGAATACGTCGTCGAAGCAAGCGGGTCCATTACCAAGCTTAGATCATAGTTGAAGATTAGATTAATATCGATTTTGTCTTGATCAACACCTTTAACCTGCAGCGTCCAATCTCCTTCAGCAGGGGTCAACAGCTTAATTAATGAGTAGCTCTTCGATTCGGAGCGCAGGACATTATCCGATGGAATGCTCACCGCTTTGCCTGAAGGGTCAAGCAGCTTAGCCTCCACCGGTTTGTCGGACATAATTGATATATTGGCTTCCAATACATTGGAATTAGGTACAGTGATTTTCACATCCTGATAGCTTCCGTTAGCCGTAAACGAATCTACAGGTACAATATTAAGCTCGAGATGGCTGGCAAATATTTCACTCAAAATTTGCGGCAGATCATCTGCTGTATCGGTCGAGAATGACTTTCCATCAGTCAAATCGGATAGCTCTGCTAGAGCTTCCTTATTTAATTTGCCATCTGCGTTCAACCCAATTGTATAGATCGGCACACCGCTGTCATTCGCTTCTTTGATGGCTTTATCCATATCGGCATCGGACTGAGCTTGTGTTCTTCCTGATTTATCATCAAAATCGTTATTACCGTCAGCGAGCACAATGATCATCGGTTCATGATCTGGATCTGCCCCGTCCGCCAGTATTTGCATCGCTTCCTTAACACCCACAGCTACATCGGTGTAGGCTCCGCGATTCAATTGATCGATAAAGCTCTTCAAGTTATCTTTGTCCGCCTCTGATTTAATCTCAAGCAGCGCCTTTTCCCGCTGAATCGAATCCGTATAGGCGACAATTCCGACCTGATCACCCTTCTCCGACAACATGTCGATGAACATCTTCATCGCTTCGTTGCCGATTTTGCTCGGATCGCTTGCCTTCATTGAATTACTAACATCGAGCACAAGCACCGCATCTATCTGGGAGGAAGCTTGCGCGGCATGCACCGTAGTTATGCTGTAGAATGGCAACAGTAGAACAGCTGCCGCCACCGGGATGAGTTGACGCCATATTTTTTTGAATGAATTCATTCTTATACTCCTTTGCGTGTGGACATATAATAATTATACTACACTAGTACAATAGTCCCTGTTAGTCATCCCTATTGTTAGGATGCTATACTATTCATAAAGTAAAATCACATTTACTGTAAGCGAGGTATATCCTATGGTTACTTACGTCTGTCTTGGAATATTGTTTCTTTTTGTAATGATTACAACCATTACCTATCGTCATCAAGTGAAACGAGCACCTTCTCCCGAGCAAATAAACAAGCTTGTCTTTTCCATTCTGAAAAGCGGGCAGCGTGAACACGAATGACCAAAAAACTGCCTGTATTGCTTAAGTCTTATATTAAATCACATAATCCTTATGATAATCTTAAATTTTGCAGACACTGCAAACACTTCACTGTACTCGGTGACAAAGAATGTCTAGTTTGCGGTAAATCTACTCTCCAAACCGTGGAGGAACGGGCTGCATCTATGCTTCGCAAATCTATGTGGAAAGCGCGGCTTATCGCCTTATTTATTATGGTCATTGGTATCGTTCTAAGTCAGTCTACTGCTCAAATAATTCTATGTACCGCAGGGAGTATATTGCTGCTCGCACTGTTATTGACGTTTCAGAGGCGCATGACCCCTGCACTTTTGCTAGTAAAGCTGGAACAATTATTTCAACAAGAAGCCTATACGCTATATGCAGGTCTTGTTCATGACCGAGAAGCGGCTATTGAAGTATTTCATAGCGGTAATAAACCTCGTGCATATGAAATGCTTCGCGAGATCGGAGCGCTTGTTCATACCGATCAGCTTCGAGTAGAACAAATATTGCTGCTTCAATCCTTCATCCTGCGCAAGGACATGGATCTGATGCTGGAACCTCTACTGATGGATCACTTCAACCCTGATCTCGTTGAATATATTGGGGAGCTCTCGAAGATTAGGCGAGACCTGCTTAAGGAGAACACCTTTCGCTATATATTAGTCCATGAAGAGCAGATTCTAGCCATGCCCGGCGGCGAGAACATTCTAGTAGGTGTTGCCGGAGCTGCTGTCAGATTAAAGCGTTATATTACTCTGTACCCTTATCTGATGCTTCGCTACGCACATAAGATGCCCAAGGATCGTTTTCTACGACTCTATCAAATTGTACGGAATAATCCCAATCCAAGTTGGGGTAAATTAAATGAAGAAGTGACAAGAATCTATGATGAGAAGTACAAGTGGGATGAGGACTTTCAGCGGATCAACAAGGAGCAAGTCTCGAAAGAACCAAGCGGAAGTTAATCCTATCATTTAATAGGATAAATTATATAAATTGTTCTATTTAAATAAAACCACACAACTAACGAGGTTTTCCTCATTGGTTGTGTGGTTTTATTCACTTTACATTGTGAATTACTACTGTCTACTTCACAGCACCTGCCGTAACGCCCTCGGCGATCTGGCGCTGGAACAGGACATAAATAAGAATGACCGGCACCATCGATATGAGCAGGCCCGCGAATAGCGGCCCCCATTCCGTACGATATTGCATCTCCAACTGCATAATCGCAATACCAACTGGCAGCGTATATTTAGACGGTTCATTAATGAATACAGCACCCATTATGTATTCATTCCAGATGGTGAGTGCGTTCATAATACCTACAGAAATTAAACCTGACTTCGCAAGCGGAAGCATAACCATAAAGAACGTTTTGGTATATCCTGCTCCGTCGATATGAGCTGCCTCTTCAAGCTCTCTCGGGAGGGTCTTAAAGAAACCAACCATTACAAAAATACCGAATGGCAGTGCACTTGCAGTGTATGCCACAATAAGCCCTGGTAATTTGTTAATTAAATGCAAGTCATTCAGCAAGAAGAACAGCGGTATTAACCCTAGAATCATCGGAATCATCATTGCTGATAAATACAAATTATAGAGCGCTCCGCTTCCCCTGAATACGAATCTTGCAAAAATATAAGATGACGTTGCTGCGAGTAGAAGAGATAAGAATGTACTAGCTACCGTGACAATAGTTGAATTAATGAAGTAGTCACCAAAGCCATACGTCTCCCATACATAACTAAAGTTAGACCATAAAAGCGGAAATTCTGGCAGCGACCACGGCTTTTCAAGCATAAACTGCTCATTATTCTTCAGTGCGCCGAACAAGGTCCATACGAGAGGGTAAAGGACGAGTATCGTCCAAATAAACAGAACTATCATAGTTAACGTTTTGTATAACGGATGTTGTTTTGTCGCCATTACTTAATCACCCCTATTAGGCCAGTTCGATTGCATCTCTGCGCAACAGGCGCTGGAGAACTGTAGTCGTTATAAGCGATAGAATAAGAATGAGGACACCGATCGCCGCGGCATAACCCATGTGGTATTGCTTGAAGCCCATTTGATACAAATAGGAGCCCATAACCTGTGTAGAATTATCTGGACCGCCCTCTGTCATTATCCAGACGATAATGAATGAGCCATTTAAAGTAGTCATGACAATATGTAGAATACTTACCTTCATTTGCTCCCAAATAAGAGGAAGTGTTATCGACCAGAATTGTCTCCCTTGCTTGGCCCCATCAATATCAGCTGCTTCATACAGATCTGAGGGGATACTTAGAATAGCAGCAATGAGCAATACCATATAAAACCCGATTCCTGCCCAAATCGACGGCCACAACAGGGACCACATTGCTGTGTTTTCCTGACCGAGCCAAGCAATTTGAACCGGGTCCTTATGGAATAACGATAAAAACGAATTAATAAACCCTAGGTTAGGATTGTACACATAGCGCCAGAGTACACCGATAACCACAACTGAAATGATATTCGGAATAAAGAAAATGATACGAAAAAAGGAAGAGCCTCTTATATTCAATCTCGTAATAGCAACCGCGAAAAGCGTCGCCAATAGCATGATGCCGATCACTTTGCCTACAACAAGAAAATAGTCATTTTTTATGGCAGTCCAAATGATCGGATCCTTCAGCATCTCACGGAAATTATCAAGCCCAATAAAGTCCATATTCTTCGCACTGCCTGACCAATCGAATAAAGAAATATAAATGCCGCGAATTATCGGATACATCGTAAATACGCAGAAAAAGAGTAGTGTCGGAATAATAAAAGCTGCTATAAAAAACTTACGTTTCGTTTTTTGCGACAAGATCGTCACCTTCCTCCATGCTGGACTGTGAAAAATACAGACAACCAACAGGGTTTGGCCATGCGTACCGGCCTATCCCTGTTGGCGATCTGGTTAGCGGTTGTGAGTAATATTTAAGTTATAAGTGCTTATGCTTAGATCGGTTATTTTCTCACTTTCGCTGTTGCAGCTTCGAGACGTTTCATCCACTCTTCCGGATCGATTTTACCTGTTGAAAGAGCAATCATCGAATCGTTCTTCACTTTATCAACATCACCATTCAATACTTCAACTGGAGCAACAGTTGTGTTAGGAGCGTTGAAGAATGCGGTAGCATCTTTCACGACTTGACCAGCGGAGGATGAATTGAGATCAGCCTTCACGTTCATGATTGCACCTGTTAACTCAGCCCAGCGTACTGCGTTTTGTTTCGTGAATGCGTAAGAAAGGAATGCTTTTGCTGCTTCAGGGTTCTTCGCTTCTTTTGCAACTGCAATTACGCTTGTGTAAGGAATAACGATGTTATTCTCACCAGCATTTTGAGCTACAGAAGGAATGAAACCGAACTCAAAGCCAGCAGGGATATCTTTCTTCATTTCGTTCTCTACCCATAGTCCGTTCGGAATGAATGCAGCTTTGTGTTGAAGCCATTGCGCTTGGGAATCCGTGTGATTCAAAGCAACAGAGCCTTTATCGATAAAGCCTTTGTCGCGCATTTCCACGATTTTTTCCAAAGCTGCTTTAACTGCTGGAGTAGAGAAAGCACCTTCTTCTGATTTCGCTTGCTTCGTAAGGATCGATGCATCGCCGCCATTAGCAGCTACAACAGCGGAATCAAGCAGACCGCCATTGATGTAGTAAGGGTATACACCAGTATGGATAAGCGGGCTCATCGCACCAGAGTCTTTAATTTGTTGGCTTACTGCCATGAAGCTGCTCCAGTCCGTTGGAACTGCCCAGCCTTTTTCTTTGAACAAAGCTTTATCGTAGAAAAGGCCCCATGATCCGAATACTAGCGGAAGCGAGAAGTTCTTTCCGTCGTAATTCGCTGCTTGCGAGATCACGATATCCGTTAGTTTCTCGCCATCAGCATTAGTTGCTGTTGCCAAGAAGTCTGTAATGTCCATTAGTTGGTCATCATCGATCATGATACGTTCGTTAGCGCCAGCACCATCGATATAAATAACATCCGGTGGATCGCCTTGAATCCAGCGAGGTTTCATTTGATCATTGATTTTCGGTCCTGCAGATTGTTTGATTTTCAGATCAGGGTTAGCTTTTTGGAAGCCATCGATAACTTCTTTCCACCATGCGTCTCCGTAGCCGCCTACGAAATATTGAATTTCGAAGTCGCCCGTCAAACCTGCTGGAGCTGCTGGCGTTGCTGATTCTTCAGGTGCTTTTGTAGCTTCTGTTGTTGGTGCCGGCTCTTTGGTTGCATTAGCGGTTTTATTGCCGCCATTATTGCCTCCACAAGCCATAGTGAAGACTAGTAACATAATGCTGCATACGAGTAGTCCCTTTTTCAACATGTGCTCATAACTCCCCTTCTTACTGTTTTGTAAGTAAATGCGCAAGAACTTCAAACATGAAGGTAAACAACAAAAAAGGCATGAGTGTATATAAGCAATATTTCATGCTTACATAACTCATGCCCTCTCGGTAACACGTCATGTTTTCTTACGTATTCAACTGGGAATATCATATAATTGCTCTTTAAAAATGTCAATACACAAAAAAATAAAAATGTAAGCGGTGTCTTATTGACGCATATCTGCATAAGCATATTATTGTTGTAGTTAATGTTATATAAAGTAACATCAACTACGTCGATTTATGTTGAGTCCCAGACTAATTGAATGGGCTAATTAATGATTTTTAATGTCATTAATTTGATTGAAAACTTCATATTTTTCGCTGGATTGCTGCTTTTTAAATATGCTATTGGGTATCAATGATGTTAGATTAGCGGACGTTATGTTTCTTACGATTAAACATCGATTTTTGTTCGATTGCATCGTTAAACTGCTAGATTTATTTTCAAATTGTGAGGTTACCTCACTCTTTTCTGGGTGATATATTGGCTGAATATTAATTTTTCTGATCACTTTTTAGGCTATAAACTAAGTTCGTTTTGTGTGCTGTAACTAATATTATTACATCTAAAAGTGCTGATTGAGGAGCGTAGGGGGAGAGACGTCTAGCGGACGATTTTTCCGCTATTATTAGTGGGATGACGTCGTTTATAGGAATAGCGGAATTCTGTTCCGTTATTATAGGATAAGCAGGAAAAGTTGCTCGGTTTGTGTAGTTTAAAGGAACTCGGTTCCGCTATATTTTGTGTAGTATAGAAATACCCAGAATAGAGGATTCTAGTTCCTTTATTCTGGGCATATGATGCTTAAGGGTATTTATTAAGTATGGGATTACTTACCGACGATAGCGTTAAGCTGAGCGCGACCTGCTACGATTTCTTCCTCATAGCGTGTTTGCATCGGCTCTAGGATGACTGGATTAGATCCGATTGCAACTAGTTGGTCTCCAGCATCGGACATGACTTCACTATATTGTGCGGTACAAGTATTAAACTCAGATGTTCCGACTTTGTATAACTCCGTCTTGTCATGTGTCGAAGTCAACGTCGTAAATTCAACCGCAATGTTAGTCAGGCCTGCTTGGCAGCTATTACGAAGCTGGAACAATTGCGCAGATGTGTTATTGTAGATGATCTGCGTTTGTTTTTCCTTCTCAGCCTCGGCTTCGCCGTTGCCGTTACCATTGCCATTGTCATTACCATTTCCGTTTCCGTTGCCGTTTCCGTTGCCATTGCCGTTGCCGTTGCCATTGCCATTGCCTTGGCCGTTGCCATTGCCTTGGCCGTTACCGTTACCATTTCCGTTTCCGTTTCCGTTGCCATTGCCTTGGCCGTTACCGTTACCATTGCCGTTGCCATTGCCGTTACCGTTGCCTTGGCCTTTGTCTT
Source organism: Pristimantibacillus sp. (assembly GCA_048976605.1). Classification (GTDB taxonomy): domain Bacteria; phylum Bacillota; class Bacilli; order Paenibacillales; family Paenibacillaceae; genus Pristimantibacillus. Next base: position 43,494 of record JBHGUX010000074.1, read on the forward strand.
TGATCTTTTCTTGAACCTTCTCCATTTGCTCTTTCAAGCTTTGGTTGATCTTATCGACAAACGTATTTTCAAAAGGCTTAAACGAGCTATTCGAAAATAGGTTTGAAGATTGGCCAAACGGCGAAGAAACTTGGGCTGAAGGTTTTGACGCTGCCGAAACATTGACTGCTAGGACTGGTACAAGCATAGCCGTTACAGCCAGCATAGCCAGTCCTCGAAATGTCTTTCTCATTTGCTTCTCTCCTTTTATAATCATAATATAATCACAGCAGCACGAGGAGAATTTTGCATAAGCTGCATGAAAAGAATCGTAAGTAATCATTCACCCCCCTTCTCTCCTAGCAACTCATACCTACAAGCTTACTGACTTCCGTTCTGCTTCCGGTCGATTTACCACTCTCCGACCGATCGAATAATACACATAACCGCTGCGTTCCATCATAGTTGGATCGAAGCAATTACGGCCATCAATGATGATAGGCTGTTTCATATTTTCCCGGACCTTATCAAGATCCATCGACACGATATCCCCCCACTCTGTCAAAATAACGCAAGCATCGCAGCCTACAACGGCTTGCTCAGCCGATTCCATATATTGCACCTCAGCTGGAAGCATGGTACGAGCAGCTTCCGCAGCAATCGGATCATAAGCACGGACTGTTGCTCCGAGCTTCAACAATTCCGGAATAATAGACAGCGAAGGCGCTTCACGCATATCATCGGTGTTTGGTTTGAACGCAAGACCCAACACAGCAATTTGCTTGCCTGATAGAGTTCCGAGCGCTTCACGAAGCTTGTCCATAATGACGAATCGCTGCTTTTGGTTTGTTCGAATAACTGATTTCAGCAGATCGAATTCATAACCGGCTTTATCCGCAATATGTGCAAGTGCATACGTATCCTTCGGAAAACAAGAGCCGCCATATCCGATGCCAGCCTGCAGAAATTTTCCGCCAATTCGGCTGTCCAGCCCCATCCCTTCTGCTACATCAGATACATCCGCACCAACTTTTTCACAGATGTTCGCAATGGCATTAATGAATGATATTTTCGTCGCAAGAAACGTGTTCGCCGCGTACTTAATCATCTCTGCGCTTTCCAAATCTGTCTTGAAAATACGGGTTTTAAACGGTGCATGCAGTTGAGCGATTTGTTCCGCTGCTTCAGGATTATCCGAGCCGACAATTGCTCTATCCATGTTCATGCAATCCGACAGCGCCGAACCTTCGCGCAGAAACTCAGGGTTTGATACGACGTCAAAGCTGATCCACGGATACTTCTTATTCGCTTGCACAACCTCTCGCACAAGCTCACCTGTTCCAACCGGAACGGTGCTTTTGTTCACAATAATTTTGTTCGTGTTCAAATGCTCACCGATTTTTTTGGCCGCCTGCATGACATATCGCATATCCGCCTCGCCAGTCTCCGACATCGGTGTACCCACTGCGATATATATGATGTCAGAAGCCTCGATCGCTTCTCCAATTTCAGTAGTGAACAGCAGCTTCCCTTGCTCTTTGCAGCGAGCTACCATTTCCTTCAACCCAGGTTCAAAAATCGGAATTTCATTCCGATTGAGCATATCGATTTTTCGTTGATCCACATCACAGCAAATGACTCGATTACCGACCTCTGCAAAACAAGCGCCTGACACGAGACCCACATAACCTGTACCGATGACTGTTATTTTCCGCATCTTATTTCGCCACCTTCGTTATTATCGGGAAATTCCGCTCGTACACTGACTGCAAGTAACCCAACACATCTGCCTGTAATTCCTCGCGTTGCAGAGCAAAATCAAGTGTCGCTTTAATGAATCCGAATTTATCTCCAACGTCGTAACGAACGCCTTCAAAATTGTAAGCAAGTACATTTCGTTGATCATTCAACTTCTTAATCGCATCGGTAAGTTGGATTTCTCCGCCCGCTCCCGGAGCTTGATTCTCGAGAATATCGAAGATTTCCGGAGTCAGTACATACCTGCCCATAATCGCATAATTGGAAGGAGCCGCTTTGCGTGAAGGCTTCTCCACAAGGCCGTCCAGGAAGAAGACCGAAGGTTCAATGGACGAACCGCGAGGGGCAATAATCCCGTATTTGGATACATCATCATCACTAACATGCTGTACGCCAACAACGGATGAGGAATAACGGTCATAGACTTTTATCAATTGTTTCAAGCATGGCTCTTCGGACTGTACAATATCGTCGCCAAGCAGCACTGCGAACGGTTCATCGCCAACAAAGCTGCGTGCGCACCAGATCGCGTGACCTAGACCTTTAGGTTCCTTTTGACGGATATAATGAATGTTGGCCATGTCGGAAATACCGCGAATTTGCTCAAGCTCTTTTGTCTTTCCTTTTTTGGAGAGCATATCTTCGAGTTCAAATGTTTTGTCAAAATGATCCTCAATCGCACGCTTCCCGCGCCCGCTAATGATGAGAATATCTTCAATGCCAGAAGCGATCGCTTCCTCAACAATGTATTGAATAGTCGGCTTGTCGACGATTGGCAGCATTTCCTTCGGTTGAGCTTTCGTCGCCGGCAAGAATCGTGTTCCCAGACCAGCTGCAGGAATTATGGCTTTGCGTACTTTCATGATTAGTCCTCCTAAAAGTTTTTTATATAACAAATTCCGATACTAAATTGCCGTTATAAAAAACTACTTCGTAAGCATTCACTTAAGTTTTTTATATAACAAATTCCAATACTAAATTGCGTTATAAAAAACTGGCTTCGTAAGCATTCATGCCTGGCATCGTTTGAGCGGCCACCAGAGACCTTATTCGCCGCAAAACCGCTGTTTCTTGATTTTTGCGGACTCCACAGACCTTATTTCATCCAATTTGATGTATTTGGGATCCATAATGAGCAAATAAGCGCTTCTGTGTCCGTTCGTTGGCGATTCGACTCTATAATTCACAAATAGGTGCTTCTGAGTCCGCTAAATTGAAGCCTAAACACATCAATCAGTGATTATTGTGTTTCATCCAAATACCATTACTCTAGTGCAATATCAAAACAGCTTCATAGGGCACTTTTATGTCACATGCTCCACTATCCACTGTTGACCATTAACTATCGACTATCGCTATCCACTACCTACCACTTATCTACTACCCCACAGCATACAATCCACTACACGGTTACTTTCAAGTGACTCATCACACATTTGATGACTTGATCCTGCTCGCTTGGGGTTAGGCTGGAGCCTGATGGCAAGCAGATCCCTTGCTTGAACAGCCTATCGGATACACTCTCATGCTCCTCATGCGGATAATACTCGCAATGGCTGAGCAGAGGCTGCAAATGCATTGGCTTCCATACGGGTCTAGCCTCTATGTTTAATTGGGCAAGCTCCAAGACAAGCTCCGCAGGTGTCACTCCAGTTAATTCCGGATCAAGCGTCAGCACTGTCAGCCAGCGATTGGCACGACCGTAGGATGCTTCCGGCATCATCGTAATGCCAGCAATTGGCGCGAATGCCTCCGCATAGCGTTCGAATACAGCACGTCGAGCATTAACCCGATCTTCGAGCACAGCCAGTTGACCACGACCAATTCCAGCAAGCACATTGCTCATCCTGTAGTTAAAGCCCAGCTGAGTATGCTCGTAATGAAGGGCAGGCTCACGTGCCTGCGTTGCGTAGAATCTTGCCAACTTTAATGCCTCTAGATCGTCTGACACCAGCATGCCGCCGCCGGATGTCGTAATAATTTTGTTGCCGTTGAAGGAGTACACTCCGAATTTACTTAGCGTTCCGCTCGCCTTTTGCTTATAGGTAGCACCGAGGGATTCGGCAGCATCTTCAATAACTGGAACACCATACTGCATACATAGAAGGTTAATGGCGTCCATATCCGCACTTTGTCCATACAAGTTGACGACGATTACCGCTTTCGGCAGCTTGCCTAGACGATCCGCTTCTTGAAGGGCTCTCTGCAAAGCTTGCGGAGACATATTCCAAGTCGCTTCGTCACAGTCGATCAGCACCGGTTCACCGCCCTCATAGAGAACAGGATTCACACTTGCAATGAATGTGAGTGAAGATACGAATATGCGATCGCCCCTCTCTACACCGAGAAGCCTCAATGCCATGTGTATGGCGGCTGTGCCAGAGGAAAGCGCTACTGCTCCCAATGCTCCAACATGCTCAGCAAGCTCAATTTCAAATTGGTCAACATTCGGGCCAAGCGGAGCAATCCAATTGGTGAGGAATGCCTCCTCCACATATTCACGTTCCTGTGTTCCTAAGTGCGGAGGTGATAAATAAATTCGTTTGTCCACTTTGCCTTCAACTCCCTTATATTAGGTACTGCTTATATTTGACTGTTATCCCACTACCGCACAGCAGCCTCGTCCATAACCTATCGCAATTTGATTCAGCAGCTCATTGGTTAATGGATCGCCCGTGCAGGCACTCCGACGGCTGTTACTCCGTCAGGCACATCTCGGACCGCAATACCACCCGCCCCGAGCACGGACCAACTTCCGATCCGGACGCTCGGAATAAGCACTGCGCCGCTGCCAACATGAGCTCCCTCTTCAGCTATCGCGGCGCCAGCCATCGTCGCATTTGGCGATACATGGGCGAATGTGCCGACAATCGCATCATGCTCCACAACAGCACCAGAGTTAACAATGGCATGCGCTCCGATCACTGCACCTGGACCGATAACCGCACTTGGCATAACAACGGTTCCAAGTCCAAGTCTCGCATCTTCAGAGACACATGCTCCAGGGTGAACGAGTACGGCATAACAGGATTCTGGCAAATCAAGCTGTTCCACAATGGAACGCCTTGTTCGGTTATCTCCGATGCCAATCACAACATGCATAGCCGGTTCATCCTCGAGAAAATGTGGAAGCTCAGAGATCGGACCATATGGAAGCCCGCCGCGCAGTTCAACTGCGGTGAATCGATCATCCAATACAGCTGCCAGCCGATAGGTGCGCGATAGGCGAGCCATATCCATAAGCACACGGCCATGTCCGCCAATTCCCACCACCACGAGTGGACGCTTAGCAGGCTGCTCCTTCTCCAGATACTCCTCCGCCATTACGCGATTCATGATGCATTCCCCATTTCCCGATTACCTGTAAATTTATGAACAGTCGCTTGCCCTTGTTGAGAAATACCGTCACGCTTGAGCACCTTAGCAACGGTTTTTATAGCTATTTGAATATCAAACCATACAGACTGTCGTTCCACATACTCGATATCGAGGCGGAACTTATCTTCCCAAGAAACCGTATTACGGCCATTCACTTGCGCCCAACCCGTAATTCCAGGCCGAACATCATGACGATGGGATTGTTCCTCTGTGTACAAAGGCAAGTACTCCATCAACAACGGTCTCGGTCCTACCAGACTCATGTCGCCGCGAATAACATTAAATAGCTGCGGCAGCTCATCCAAACTTAGCTTGCGAAGCAACTGACCAAATGCCGTCAGCCTTGCTTCATCCGGCAACGGCTGTCCATGCCGATCAACTGCGTCACGCATCGTGCGGAATTTCAATACATGAAATGGTTTGCCATACTTACCAGGACGCTGCTGCTTGAACATGATTGGTCCGCCCAGCTTCACACGAACCAACAGTCCAACTACCGCTAGCACCGGCAGCAACAGCAATGCTGCAGGCACACTTACTGCCAAGTCGATCATTCGCTTCACGAAGCCGTTCACTTTAGCCCATGGTTTCCGAGAGCGGCCCGCACGGCGTTCCGTCTCGCGATATAACCGCTTAAGTCTTTCTACAACTAGCGCTTCAGTGAATTCAGCCTTTATTCGGCACCGTCCCTCTTCACCTAATCGAGCCCGTTCATCGGACGAATTCATAAGAGAACCAAGCGCTTTACTTAACAACCCCACATTGCGATAAGGAACCAGATGCCCCGTCTGACCATTCGCGACAAGTTCCCTAGTACCAAGTACATCCGTTGCTACAACCGGCTTGCCAAGCGCCATCGCTTCCATTAGTGATCTCGGGATACCTTCTTTCTCCGAGGTCAACGTAACCGCATCCGCCATAACGAGCCACGGCACGATGGAAGATTGCTGACCAATGCAGATGACATCCGCAGCCATATCATGGACTTGAAGAAACTCTTTGACTGCATCCTCCAACGGACCTTGTCCAGCAAGCACGGTTACCCAATTCAGCTTTCCTGCCTGTTTAAGCTCTAACAAGGCTTCAAGCAGCAGAAAATGATCTTTCACCGATTCGAAACGAGCTGCCATTAGCAGTACCAGCTTCCCTTGCGGTACACCATGTACAAGCTGCAGTCCTTGCAATCTCTCCGGTGTCATAAGACTAGCCTGCGCATCCAGCCGTTCCAAATCTACCCCATTGCCTTCCATAAAAACGGGGCGCCAGGGAACGAGCTTACGCAATACTTGCGCATCCTCAGCATTCTGTGAAGCGAGTGAATGACAGCATACCGCTCCGATTTTCTCTAACATTTGATAAATATAGTAAGCCTTCTTCGACTGCCCTTCATAGAACGGCAAGCCATGGCTTGTATGAATAATAGTGGGCACTCCCGCAAGCTTAGCGGCAACACGGCCGATAATACCGGCTTTCGCCGTATGCGTATGGACGATGTCATAACGTTCCTTGCGAAACAGCCGATACATAGCCGCAATGGAACGCAAATCCGCTGCTGGCTTAATGGTTCTTTCCATCGGAATCATGCGCCAATCAAACGGATAGGTTGCCATAGCGTTGGCATCCGCTCCTTCGGAAGAGGAGATAAAGGTTACTTCAAACCCTTCCTGTCGCTGCAGTATGCGAAGCTTGTCGCCCATAATTTTATGGCTGATGCCTGACGTACATATATGGGCTACCTTAGTCATTTGCTCGCCGCCTTTACCAGCTGTTCCGTACGGTCTGAGGAGGCTTCATCACTGCTGTAGTAAGACTTGTACCACTCTACAAACTGAGCAATACCCTGCTCAATTGTTGTCTCCGGCCGGAAGCCTACATCCTTCATTAATCCATCGATATTGGCATAAGTAGCTTGCACATCACCTGGCTGCATCGGCAAGTAATTGATGACCGCATCATGCCCAAGCTGCTGTTCAATTGTACGAATGAACGTCATCAGCTCGACTGGCTGATTATTGCCTATGTTATACACCTTGTATGGCGCATAGCTGGTAGATGGATCAGGATTTTTCCGATCCCAAGCAGGATCTGGTTGTGGAACGTGGTCCAGCAAACGATAAATACCTTCGACGATATCATCAATATAAGTAAAATCACGCAGCATCCGTCCCTCGTTAAACACTTGGATCGGCTCGCCTGCTTCGATTTTTTGTGTAAATCCGAAGTACGCCATATCCGGACGACCCCACGGTCCATATACCGTGAAGAATCGCAATCCAGTGGTCGGCACGCCGTAGAGGTGGCTGTACGTATGAGCCATCAGCTCATTCGCTTTTTTGGTTGCGGCATATAAGCTTACCGGGTGATCGACATTGTCGCTGACAGAGAATGGCATGCTCTCGTTTGCCCCGTATACCGAGCTGGAAGATGCATATATAAGATGCTTAATCCCCGCCTGACGCGACACCTCCAGCACATGGCCGAAGCCCTTCAGATTCGTCTCCAAGTAAGCAAATGGATTCGTTAGACTATATCGAACCCCCGCTTGAGCGGCCAAATGAATAATCGTTGTTACTCCCTCGCTCCGCACTAGCTCCAATAGAGATTCATAATCCGATATATCCAGCTCTACACCTTTAAATGCTGGTGAAGGCAACAGCTGCGCGAACCGATCTCTCTTCAATTGCACGTCATAATAGTCATTGAAGTTATCGATCCCTATTACTCGTTTGCCTTCCTTCAATAACCGTGTGCTCATGTGATATCCGATAAAGCCTGCCGCTCCAGTAATTAAAACTGTCATAATGCCTCCGCCCTTTCATTCATGTAGGTTGAGCTCGCAACTGCTCTCATGCTCACCGATTCTCCGAACGACTGCCAGAAGGCTTGTCGTTTGGCATCAAGCTTCGTCTTCGTGTAGAACTTAGACCGTCCAAAGTTACGCTCCGCTTGCTCTTTAATCCATGCTCGATCCGTCACAGCCCGTTTAAGCTGTTCAGCCAATTGACCCACTTGACCCGGACGATGGAGACAGCTTTCATGAATCAGTTCCGGTATGCCTCCAGCTGTTGATCCCAGCACTGGACAACCGCGGCTCATCGCCTCAATCGTCGCCCGCGGCAATCCCTCCTGGTAGCTAGGCTGCACATACAGATCCACACCATCCAGCCATTCCAATACTGCACCGCCACTTGGCAGCACACCCTCGAACGAGACTACGTTTCCGATGCCAAGCTTGTCCGCCAGCGCCTGCCAGCGAGCGGAATCTCCATCACCTAACACGCGGAACTTCACGGAAGGCGGCAAATACGGTCTCACTTTCGCGATTGCTTTCATCGCGATATCAATACCTTTGGTTCGACCATTTAACGAACCGATTAATCCGATTGTCAGTGGCGCAACGCCGCCTACAGACTGAATCCTCTCCAGCCTGCGAGCGAGCACATCATCACTCGTCTCTGGAATTTCCACATTGGAGCAGGATTCCGTATGGCCTCCTGCGCATGGATAACGATTTTGCAGAAATTGCTCGGTTACATACAAGGCATAAGGAGCGCTTTTAGCTATCACCCTCGTCTGCATAAGTGCAAACGGAGCGTACAGCCTTCCCTGCAGATTGCCATAGTTCCATAGCCCATCCCATGCACATGCAACTACTTCAATCGCATAGGGTTTGCCGAGACTGCGAGCAACACGTATCGCCTCCGCTCCAATTTCACTTGGCAGACGTGCAATTACGGCATCCGCTTTACCGATCGATTCTCTGAGTGTTTGTTCAATGTAGCCACGCTTCGTCAGCTTATTAACTGGATTGCTTAGAGAAGGCAGAACGAGAAAGTCGACATTCGGACCGCTGGAAATCGTTTTGCCAGACATATCAGCGTCAGCAGATGTTTTTTTGCCTCGACAAGCTACTGTGATCCCATCGAATACACCGAGATACCTTTCCCACACGGCATAAGGCAGTTTTCCGCCGGAAAAAAATTTTCCCGATTCGTTGAAATAAAACGTATGGTCATGTGCCCAAACCACTTTCATTAAAATTCCCTCCTTGCAAAATGTACGAGCTAGGCTGATTAGCCCCGAACCTTGATTCACTAGTGGAGAATCACTCCTTGTTACTTATGATCGATTTAATGGAACGAGCAGGAACTCCGACCGCCAGCATCCCGCCAGCTATCGATTTATTCACAACTGCTCCGGCTGCCACAACCGCTCGTTCACCAATATCAACACCTGCGAGTATGCGTACACCGCAACCAATCCACACATCACGGCCAATTGAAATTGCGGCACCTGTAACTGGGTTGTCTCGTATCGGAAGTGATGAATCCTCCCATGTATGTTGAAACGACACGAGTGATGATTGATGGGCAATGGATACCTCATCCTCTATTCGAAGACCGCCATAGGCATCGATATAACATTGCTTATGGATGCTTACATTGGAGCCAATCGTCAATCGTTCCGGATAGCGAAGCTCGACTGAGCGACCGATAAGCACATTGTCTCCACACTGCTTGGCAAGACATCGCAATAGGCAGTAGCGGAAGGCTACACCAACGAGGTCAGGCAGACCATCACTGAGAACCCATAGCCACCGTAGAAATCCCTTAGGCAATAGCTTTAGTACCTTCTCCACCAACCTAAGCGCGAATCGGAATCTTCCGAATGCATCACGTCCGCGCATGCTGTGCTCCCCCTTCCAATGTTTGATCATCCAACCTGTCATCTCTCATTTCCTTTGTCGTTGCCGTTGTCTTAGGCAAGGTAGTTCCAGAAAAAGATGTTGACTGAATATTCTGATGTTTATGTGTAAACGAATGGCGGCACCACACGAGTGTGTAAGCGCTGATCGTATAGATCAGCGGGATAACCGGAAGTTTTTTGCGAACCATGTTATCTCCAATCGTCCCTACTCCATACTCAAGATCCCTGCCCGTTATGGTGGCAAAACCGACCAATACGAGCGCACAGGCATAGGTGAATAGCAGCACTGCAGCCATTAGATAAAATTTGCGTGTTTCTTTGAATTTGAAATACTGATAGACCGACATCACGAGTATCGAAGCCATAAACACGGCTTCTAAGGTTCGCAGCAGCAGACGCGGCTCCCAATTGCCGATATTCGATGGGTTCGGACTGATGAACAGGAAGATCGAGAGCATAGTTGCATTGATAACACCAAGAGGCCCAACCTGCCAGACGATTAACAAAGCCGCCGCTCCCATAACCCCCACTGCTGTACGAATGCGTTGTGTATACAAGAAATAAAAGCAAAGCGTGTATACAATGGCGTAGTCTCTCAATCCCGTTGAATAGAGCATGATAAGGATGAACAGCAGCCATTGCTTTCGCAGCAGCAGCAATGCGCCATATAGACCAAGGAGAACACAAGTAATATCTTTGGCGAATAGCGATGACATGTACATCAATGAAGGACTGACGAGCAATCCAATAACAACGATAACGCCGAAAAGCTTCTTGTATTGCACCGGATCTGGCAGTTCATAACGGAACCAGCTATCATTCAGTCGATAAGCGGCATTCACAATTAAGATGAGCAGCACGGTATTTAGTAAAATAATAGCGAGCGGATCGTCCAGCTCCAGCCATTTGTAGAATGGCATATACAATAATCCAAAGACCGGGTAAGCCGATATATTCATCCACTGTGTCTGAAAATGTTCGATCGCATAGGGCATAAATTGCGATAGCTTCTCAAAAGTCGTTACCTGTTCGAAGTAATGGATTTCATCCGGTCCCGCTAACGGATTGACACTTGCTCCATAAGCGAGCTTCCCGATCATCATCGTAATGAACCCCGTTAGCAGCAGGAGGGGCGAATTCGGCCAGCGCAACAGCAAGAACAAGGGCAACAACAGTGCACTATATACGACAAGCGCAATCGTCTCGTCGATAGCGAATACCCATCGTGCCGATAAACTCAGCATTAGAGCATAGGCGAATATAAGCACTGTCCTCGTATTCACCATTGGTTCAACCCTCATACAACCGCTCCAATTTAATCGTACTCGTTCTAATATTGTAGCCGCGGTTCGCAATTGCGGTTGCTCGTGTCGACCAAGATGCTTGCGCAGCAGAGGCACGCTCTGTCAACTTTGACAGTCCCTCTGCCCATCGCTGCGGCGATTCCTTGACGGGCAGCCGGCTAATCATGCCTAGACCTAGATCAGCCTCATTGGGCACTTCCTCAGACACCAAGCAAGGAACACCTGCCGCTTGTGCCTCAATAAGGACGATACCAAGTCCTTCATATAGTGAAGGAAGAACGAACCCATCAAGCGCTCCAAGCAATTCCGGAATATCTTTGCGGAGTCCGAGAAATTTCACCTTCTCTGCTAATCCAAGCTCGACTGCCCTCTGCTCCATCTCGGGACGAAGCGGACCGTCACCTACCAGCAACAGCTTGACCTTTGGCTCTCGCTTCGAGTATTCAGCGAAGCTTTCCAGCAACAAGGCATGATTCTTCTGCTTGCTGAATCGTCCAATATGGCCGAGGAGCAATTCTCCTTCTCTTGCTCCGAACTGGTGGCGAAGCTCCGTTCGATCAGCCGGCAAGTTGGCGTATGGATCAAGCGAGATTGCATTCGGAAAGATGCTTACACGTCCGTCCTTCCAACAGTTGCTGCCGAACAAGGATTCACAAGCGGCTCGCGAGCAGCCGAACATCATTGTGGCATGCTTGCTTATAAGGCTTCGCATATAAGCTCGATATAGATTGCGAATTGGCGAGCTGGAACGACTGTCGTTCGTATTATGACTATGGCTTATTCGCACGGGAACCCCTTGTTTATGCGCAAGCTTCAGTACGTAACCGCTGAACCCGAATACATGACTATGAACAGCGGCATACGGTCCGTATTTATTCATGTTCGCCAGTAATTGCCGGCGGAAAGCTCCAATGCCGTTCTTGGGAGGAGGCTGTACGAATATAGTGCCGCCTAGCTCTCTTATTTCATCATCATAGAATGCCGGTTCATCTGACTGTACGGCGAAGTGAAATTCGAATCGTTCCCGGTCCACATTCCGATACACATTCATTAAGAGTGTCTCGATGCCGCCAGGATGCATCTTTCCAACGATGTGAAGTACTTTTATTTTTTGATTCATGGCAAAATTCTCCCGATATGATCATAGAGTTGTTCCTTCTTCTCTCTTATCGCTTGAACAATTCTCTCAGAAGGCATGTGACCTTCAGATACCGAAGCAACAGCAGCCCAAGCCGGCTTGCGGAAATCAATCAAATAACTCGACATACCGAGATCAGTAAAGATATTCTCCAGCTTACGATCCCAGATTAGACCATAAGTCGGCTTGCCTAGCGCCAAAGCTGGAATACAAGCATGAAGCCGTTGAGCGATTACCGAGTCACATTCAGCAATAGACTCTACTAGCTGCTCTACTGTTGACGGATATGGCAAGAACTCAACTCCCTTCATGCCTTGGCAGAGCGGTTTGACGTAATGCTCTACGAAAGCATTATCCGTTGCTGCGCCATTCGTGAATATCTTGACCGTACAGCCCGTTGCTGTTAGTGCCGCTGTAGCGTCATTCCACCAAGCAGCACATTCCTCACGGTCCCAACGAAGCTCACAATGACGATTCATTTCATGCGGGTCCATAATACCTAAGCCCACTGTTCTATGAGCTGTCGGAGCGCCAATGCTTTTAGCCGACGAAGCCGCTAAACCAAATGCTTCGGGTGTATATAATGCTGGATCAGCGAGCGTTATCGTTTTATTCGCCAATCTCGAATCCTGTGCAAGCAGAAACTGTCTGGAATCTTCGTCTCTCACCGCAATCGTTGTCGCATATCGACAAGCATCAAGCAGCCATCTTCTCCCTTGACTGCTCCATGGACCTCGTGCGCCAACAAGCAGAATATGCAGCGGTTTGCCTTGCCGCTTGGCCTCCAACATAACCCGCTTAACTCCCAGCGGGAACGTCCAATACGTATCGATCAGCAAATGCCCGCCGCCGATATAGACCGCTTCCGCTTCCTTGACTGCTTGACGAAGCTGACTGTTCAATACGCCATCTTTCCGTCGATGCAGCCAGTATGCCTTTAGCCTGCGCAGCGTGTCAGGCGTCATCTTTTTCCCTGAGCCATTACTGTTCAATCTGACTAATGGCGCTGGCATTGCAGAAGCAGCGGGTGTTGCCGCATAAGAAGCCAGTGAATAATGCAAGCCGCCGCGCACCGAGCTCATCGGCATCGACTTATCGCATCTTCCTTGCAGCAGATCAAAATGAATGACCTGATGCTCTCCTCGCATCGCGATGAGTCGATTCATCGTGTATGCAATTAAACCATCGCCCAAATTAGGCGACTGAGGGACTCCCGCTAGTAATACTTTCTTCATCAGAATCAGTCCCTTCTTTGTCTAGACGACGAAAATGGCAGGCGCGGTATCCATGCAAGTGTCTGAACACCCGGCTTGCGTCTCACTTGAATAACAGCCCCCAAATTCCATACCATAATGGATACCGTGGCGGCAATCGCACCACCAGTCATCCCGATCACTGGAATAAGTAGCGCGTTCAATATCGCATTGACGATTGCAGCTAAGACCAATATTTTCGTCAAAGCGTTCTGGCCTCCGGTCATCGTAGCGACGGTTCCATTCTGCCCGCAATAAGCACTAAATAGTTGTCCGAACCCGAGAATCAGCAAGGCAGGATAGGCCTGCGTGAATTCAGGACCGAAGAGAGCTAGTGTCCAGTTTCCGAATATGGCAAAAAAGAGAAATACGACAGCGGCAAATGCAAATCCGATTCGTCCTGTAGAGGTGCAAACCTGCTGCAGCCCTTTCCAATCGCCTTTTGTAAAAGATTCGGATATGAGCGGTGATGCGGTCATATTGACAGCAGTCAGCATGAAGGAGACTAGCATAGCTAGACGAACAGCAGCCGAGAAAATCCCCGATTCTGTCTCTCCCCTCATCAGCCCCATCATCAGCACATTAAGCTGTCCCAGTATTAAGTACATACCGGCATTCGCCATTAACGAGCTGGATAAACGAAGCCAACTGCGAGTCTCATAATGCGGTACTAGGTTCGCAATTTGTGAACCTATTCTCTTCTTCAATACAACCGCTCCAACCCCATAGGAGACAATAACGGCAAGACCGAAACTAATCATTGCTGTTCCCGCATCCGCATGAAACCCTAATACAACAGCAATACCGACGAATAGAATCGTCAATACCGGACGAAGGATTTTCTCCGGCATTTGTGCGAACACAACATCCTTCATTGCCTGCAATGCGCTTTGGCGCAATGTGGCTAGCGTCATCAGCGGAATCATTGCGAATCCTGCCGCATACGCGATCAGCTTCGCTTGGTCTCCCTCAAAGCCTTTCCATGCAACGAATATCAATCCAATGACCGCTGCGGCAATCGATAGGATTAATCCGATTTGATTGCTGCGTCGCAATAGCCCTTTTATAAGCGCCCACTCGCCTCGTACACGATAGGAAGCCGTTAATCGAACAATGGCTGTATCGAATCCAAGCTTAGTCGGGAACACCATAAAGGTGACTACCGTTGTTACAAAGGCATAGACGCCATAGCCCTCAACGCCTAGTAGACGAGCTAGCGCAATCTGCAACAGCATGGCCAGTCCCATTCCTGCCGAGTTGATCAGGAAGCTTGCACTGCCTCCCCGTTTGAGCCGATTGGCGATTGCAGGACGTGAAGCCGCTGCCGCGTTATCCGCCGTATCGCCTCGTATCATGATCGATTCCTCCTATGCCTATTTGTTCTCCACTTTATCCTTAACTTGAAATGTGCTAGAGCTTCGGCGCTAACCGACCGCTATTGTTGAATCAGCATTATTATTGCGGTAAGTAGGTACCAAATGATGCAGAACGGCTCTTATCTCATCCGGATGATAACCAAGCACCTTCTCAAGCTTCCTTATTTCAAATTCCAGCTCGGTTCGATTCAGCTGCGCCGGTCGACCGATAAAGATTCGGTTATGCTTCGTGGAGGACAAGCCCTCTTCATTCGTTAACAACTCCTCATACAGCTTCTCGCCTTCCCGCATACCGGAGAATGTAATATCAATATCCATATGAGGCTCATAACCAGACAAGCGGATCAAATCAACAGCAAGATCGTAGATTTTAACTGGCTTACCCATGTCGAGAATGAATACCTCTCCGCCCTTCGCAAGTGATCCTGCTTGGATAACAAGCTGCACCGCTTCAGGGATTGTCATGAAATAACGAACCATTTCGGGATGCGTAACCGTTACCGGTCCACCCTTCAAGATTTGATCCTTAAAGCGAGGGATGACACTGCCGCGGCTTCCAAGTACATTGCCGAAACGAACAGCAACGAACTTCGTCGCACTATGTTTGTCCAAGCTTTGAATGAACATCTCTGCAATTCGTTTCGTAGTGCCCATTACACTAGTCGGATTCACCGCTTTGTCCGTTGAGATCAATACGAATCGTTCAGCACCGAAAGCATCTGCGCATTCCGATACATTTTTCGTGCCAAATACGTTGTTCTTGATAGCCTCTGCCGGATTTCTCTCCATTAAAGGAACATGCTTATGTGCGGCTGCATGGAAGATAACCTGCGGCTTATACTTGGCAAATACACTCTCGATTCTCGATCGATCTTGTACATCGGCAATGATGGTCTCAATCTTCAAGGATGGGAATAAGCTTCTCATTTCCATTTCTATCGTATAAATACTGTTCTCTCCATGACCAAGCAATAGCAGCTTGCTAGGCGCAAAAGGTGCGATTTGACGGCATAGCTCGGAGCCGATTGAGCCTCCCGCGCCAGTTACAAGCACAACCTTCTCTTGCACATAGCCAGCAATATGCTCCAAATCGGTCCGAATCGGATCTCGACCGAGCAAATCCTCTACACTCACATCCCGTACTCGCCCAGCAGCGCCGCGACCATCGATCATGTCTTGCAAATCCGGCACGATTCTCAGCTTCGCCTTCGTCGTTTTACAAATGTTGACGAGCGCCGATATTTGCGTCTTCGATACCGAAGGCATCGCAATAATAATCTCATCAATACGCTGTGTTTCTGTCACACAGGCGATTTCCGTCCGATTGCCGAATACAGGCAAACCGAGTACATGCATCCGATATTTATAAGGATCATCATCAATGAACCCTACTGGCAGCAGATTAACACCATCGTTCTGCTGAATTTCTTTTGCAATCAGAGCCCCGCAGCTTCCTGCGCCGATGATGAGTGCCCGGCGATGAGTCGGCTGCTTCTTCACGCTATACTTATCGCAGAATGCTCGCCAAGCAAGTCTTGGTCCAGTCATCAGAATAACCATCCCGATCAGATGATGAAGCATGAGCAGTAATTGTGCTTCGCCTTGGATAATCCAAGCTGCGGCGAATGGAACAACAGCCGCACATACGGCCGCCTGTATAATACATACCATCTCCGCAATACCGGTGTATTGCCAGATGCGACGGTGCAGCCGTTGTTTGTTGAAGCACCAGAAGCCAATGGCTGCTGCTGCGGCCGCATACAGCAGCCAGCTTACTGCGCCTCCTTGAGGCACCGTGGGCTCAAGCAAATAGGCTGCTGCCAAGCTGATGAGGACAGCTGCCATATCCCACGCGATAATTACTTTTGTCCGATAGGCTACTCGCATTTCTTAAATCCTCCTCTTCAATCTGTTCGTTATCGATTATGTTCTACGTATTCATAATAAGGACCGGCATCGCTTTGTGAGGTCTGGTTCAAGGTGACACCAACTATTCTCGCTTGTACGAACTGCAGCGCGTTGCGAGCTTTAATCGCATATTGCCTTTTCCCGCTCCGAGCATTAATGACAAGCAGCACACCATCACATTTCGTTGCAACGATCTGCGCATCACTGACAGCGAGAACCGGCGGCGTATCAATCAGCACGATATCATAGGTTTGCCGCAGCTCCTCCAGCAGCGCATCCATCCTTGCCGTACCTAACAGCTCAGAGGGATTAGGCGGGACAGGTCCCGATGTTAATATGTCTAGACCCGGAACACGACTATGCTGCACCCCGTCCTGTAAGCTTGCTTGGCCGGATAACACATGGGATAAACCCGTTTGATTACTTAAACTAAAGGTATAATGTGCGGTTGGCTTGCGAAGGTCGGCATCCACTAGAATGACCTTTCGTTCGGATTGTGCATACGTAACGGCGATATTCATAATCGTCGTAGACTTTCCCTCTTTAGGCCCTGCTGAGGTAACCATTAGTAATTGCAACGATCGATCAGCCGCCGCATATTGCAGATTCGTACGCAGGGTTCGATACGCCTCCGAAATAGGCGACATCGGATTCGCATCAGTAACAATGGGACGAAACTCATGATGCCGAGACATGGATGGATTCACCTTCCTTCTCATCTGTTCTATTATGGGCTGCCGATTGTCTCGGCTTCATATCGCCTTGTTTAATATTCGGGATCGTCGCCAGGGTTGGCAGACCGAGATACCGTTCTACATCAGACTCCGTACGAATGGTATCGTTGAAATATTCAAGCAGCAGTACGAGCATAATGCCGAACATCAACGACATAACCAACCCAATTGCAATATTAAGCTTGGTATCCGGTTTAACCGGTGCCGGCTGGTTAGCCAAATCTGCTGTGTGCAAAATATAAACGTTATCGACTTGCATAATCAGTGGAATCTGTTGTTGAAACACATAAGAAACGCTGTTAACGACTTTCGCCGCTCTTTCATAATCAGTGTCCAAATAAGATACGGTAACAACCTGCGTGCCATTAACCGAGCTGAACCGGATATTTTTCATAAGCTGTTCAGTCGTAAGCCCGAGCCCGGGATGCTTGTCCACAACCATGTCCATGATCGATGGTGTCCGTATAATTTCCTTGTACGTGTTTATCAAACTTAGATTTGTGTTAATCATGTTCAAATCCAGCTTGAAT
Organism: Pristimantibacillus sp.; assembly: GCA_048976605.1. GTDB lineage: Bacteria > Bacillota > Bacilli > Paenibacillales > Paenibacillaceae > Pristimantibacillus. Next base: position 61,559 of record JBHGUX010000074.1, read on the forward strand.
GCCCCTGCTGAGCCAACTGTCGAATTCACGATCAATTTCGTATAAGCCTGGTAGACCGGCTTCTTAATCCACACGCTATAGGCTCCTACCGATACAGTACCAATTACAACTACGAGAATGACGAGCCAAAGCTTTTTCCGAATGAGCGATAATATTTGTTTCAGGTCCAATTGACTGCTCAAAACGACACTAACCTCCATCCTTCTCCATCAAGGTGCTTATGCTTGGTTCTGATTATGTCACATTATGTTTCATGGCTACGAGGGGAGAAGGTAATAGGTTCAAGTAGGTGTCTGCGATCATTTTCTCCATGCATTTGTATGCTTATTTTCCTAATCCTTCATAACAGAATCCAAGAAAATCATGTTTAATTATTTAAGAAATGCGTATATTTTATGTATTTATATGTATTAAAAGATTATTATTCGTCATTGTTATAGGTACTCAATATACTCCCATTGGAGTAGTGTGGGATTGTATGATTCTTGTTCGATTTCCGCATAGCAGTGGCGGTTTTTAACTTCTTAAGGGGATTTATGGATATAACATCGGGTTCCCATCGAGGATTAGGTGTAGGGACTTTTGCCTGATATTATCCTGAAAGCAGGAATTTATGCTTGAATATCATTCAAGCACTATTTTCAGGTAAAGGGCTGAACGCTCCCGTTCTCCTGCCAGATGACCTATGAAAAGGACAAATTCAAGGCCAAATTACCCCTGCTTAGATTTTAAAGCAGTCATTCCCTATTGAAATGATCAGCTTTATTCGATTAAAAATTGCTCATAAAACTGCCTTTAAGGGTAAAATTAATTTAAAAGTATGTTTTTCCCAATAAAACTAACTAGATATATGAATGAAAAGTAAAAGGTATAGTTCAGCGGTAGGAAGGTTTGTTGAGAAATTTTCAGTTTATTTCGTAGATTTGCTTAGGCCCGGGTAATTAGCCTATGGGGATGGGGGATTTGTGCGGGTACTCTTCCTATAAATAAAAGAATAGTGTTCCGCTATTGTGTACAATAAACAATATTTCCCCAAAATAGAGGATGCTGGTTCCGCTATTGCACCTGATTATTCATCTTACTACTCGTTATTCAAATATAGCGGAACACCGTTCCTTTAATCCTAATCTAATTCTTTCTGAAGCATAATAACGGAATGGTGTTCCTTTATGATGTCTCCCACGGGTACAGCACACATAGCGACCTCCCTTATTTAACCCAATCGGCCTATCCTCTTGATCGTCATACTTGTCTCAAATGACTAGCAACAACAACAAAAAAGGATCATCCTGAAGTTAATCACTTCAGGATGATCCTTTTCAAAAACCGGATACAGACCAATACAGACTACATTCTGCTGACCATTACCTCGTTCACAATGTCTAAAGCTGCTTCATCCGCATATCAGGAATGTTTCACCCAAACCTATATGCAGTCAGCAGTCAACACTCACTCAGCCTGCAGCTGTTCGAACCACTTCGCTCGCTCCAGCGAGGCTTCCATGCCATCTACGCCATCCTCGACGCACCACCATGCTGATAAGACAGAATGACTGTAGCCCCAGGCTAATATTCGAGCTCGGTTTAACGGCAGAGCCTCACATAATAGCTCTACCCTTCGCCGTATCGTATCAATCTGCCCAGCCTGAGGCAGCTCATTCATCAACAGCGGGATCGTTCCATACTCAGCTTCACCGATGACCCCTTTCGGATCGATAGCTAACCAAGGTCCCTGGTCTGAATCTGATGATAATAGATTGCCATGATGCAAATCGCCATGAAGCAGCAGAAGCTCTCCTGTCGCTGAAGCAAGCAATTCGCGGAATGTCGCCTCGGCACGAATGACCATCCCTTCCGGCAACGGATCAGTACCGCCATTGTATCGTTCTCTCAGCTTAGATAACCCTCTGGACCAGTTCTCCACTGTCGGAAACACAATGCTGCTATCACCTATATTCGCTGCCGGAATAGCGATTCGTCTCATCACTCCAGCTGCTGCAAGCGTCGCTTCATCGTCATGAAGACCGGATTCAGCCAGCGTGACGCCAGGTTGCACAATGTCTAACAGCATTGCACCTAAACTGGCATCGAACTCCAGCAGACGAACAGCTCCGCGGCCAGCAAATTGACGAAGAGCTTCCACCTCAGCCATACTTTCATGGTTTGGCACACCAAGCTTAAGTACAGCTTCTGTCCCGTCTCTCCTGCTCGCAGGCACAACAAAGTTATACGACAAATCATAGGGCGATGGAAGTTTCAGCTCTAATCCCCACTGCTGCTCGCATTTACGCAACAATGAATCGAAATCCGCTAACCAAAGCACGCCGCGCTCACCATGCACAGATGCAACAGTCCGCGCCCAAGCATCAGGTATGTGCATCTCTCATCCCCCTTGCATCCAGCTTTTAGAAATAAGCCGCTTTAACACATACCGGACCTGCTACAGTTACCGAGTAGCCTGTGAATACGGGCAGACCATGCTCATCGAACCGGAACAGAACCAGATTATCTGTATTTTTATTCGCAACTATCATCGAACGACCGCCTGGCATGATCGAGAAGTGACGGGGATGCTGCCCTTCAGTAGATACATGCCCCTTCAACGACAGCTTGCCTGATTCCGAATGAACAGCGAACGTTACGATACTGTCATGACCGCGGTTCGATCCATATAGAAATTGACCATCCTCTGATAACGTAATTTCCGCGCAACCATTCTCTCCTTCAAAATCCGCTGGAAGTGTCGATACGGTTTCCAGCGTAGAAAGTGTGCCCGCCTCAGCGTCATAGTGGAAAGCAGTAATTGTAGAATCCAACTCATTAATGACATAAGCGAACTGGCCGTTCGGATGGAATACCATATGCCTTGGACCTGCTCCGGCATGGATTTTCGTATCTCCGTGGAACACTAACTTGTTTTGTTCTTTATCAATTGTATAAGCCCGAATACGATCAATACCAAGGTCCGGCACAAATAGATAACGACCGTCTGGACTGAACATTAAGCAATGCGGATGCGGTGCTTCTCCTTCATGCTGCTCTATATCCAGCAGTTCGCCGACTTCCCCGTTGTCTTGAAGGGACACTAGGCTGACTCTTCCACCGTGATAGCTAGCCAGCAGCAAGTAACGGTTATCGGCATCTCTCTGAATGTGGCAAGAGGGTGCCGTAATGCCTAACTCTCTATTAAGCTGACGCAGCGTATTCCCATTCTCGCTAATCTCGATCGAGAAAGAAACGGCATCACCCGTTTTACCGCCATCCTCTGCTGCACCTTCAGCAATAGCGTACAATTTGCGGTTTGGAGCATCTAAATTTAAGAAAGTCGGATTTCTCAGTCCCGCCGCTTGGTCGAGCAGTGTCAGTTCCCCTTCGTTCTCATCCAATACATACATATACACGCCGCTTGCTGAAGCCTCCGCATAGGACCCTACGAATACAAGCAATTGTTCCTTATGTAACGACATCTGTCATTCTCCTCCTATAACCTTATTTACTGATTCATCTATGATTTATTGTACTAGTAGATCGCCTATAAACCAAGCTTGATTTCAAGCTAATAAACTTATGTTTTTTTCAATAGACACATGTTGGAATCTCGGATAGACTATTTGCGAAGGATTGTAAAAATATGGGGAGGGCATGCCAATGCCTATGGATCGAGAGCAACAAATATTGACGCTCATTCGGCAAAATTCATTCATCTCCCAACAGGAGATCGCTGATCACATCGGGATCTCGCGTTCAGCTGTTGCCGGTTATATTGCTGCCTTAACCAGAAAAGGCATCATTATTGGCCGCGCATACGTGACAGCTGAAGCTGGTTCTGTCATCTGCATTGGAGGTGCTAATATGGACAGCAAAGTGACAGGCAAACAGCCGCTTCGCCTTGCCACCTCCAATCCCGTCAAGGTCACAGAATCTTGCGGTGGTGTCGCACGCAACATCGCAGCGAATTTAGCCAGCTTATCTAGCCATGTATTGCTGCTAACGATTGTTGGCGACGATAAAGCAGGTGCAGCCGTTCTTGACGAAACAAAGAAGCTAGGCGTTGATGTCAGCTTGTCTATTGTTCATAGCGATGAGACTACCGGTTGCTATACTGCGCTTCTAGACGAAGCTGGAGAAATGTTCTTAGCTTTTGCCAGCATGGATATTTATGATCGATTCACTCCCGAGCTCCTGCAGGAAAGATGGCCCCGCATCGCCCCATCCAAGCTTGTCATAGCAGATACCAATCTACCCGCCGACTGCTTGGAGCATTTGATCCTACGTTGTCAGCAAGAAGGAATACCGTTGTTCATCGACCCTGTCTCTTCCGAGAAAGCAAAAAAACTACCTCATCAGCTCCACGGTGTAACCGCAATCTTCCCTAATCTGGAGGAAGCTTATCAGATCGCAAACCTTCCTGCCTCACCCAACCTCAACCAAGATCTCGAACTCATCAGTCAGACCATTCTAGAACGTGGTGTCCAGCATGTATTTATCACATTAGGCAAGCAAGGTGTCCATTATACAGGTGAAGAAGGAAGGGCCAGCCTCCCCTCAATTCCGTCGAAGGTTGTAGAGGTTACCGGCGCAGGAGATGCATTCGTAGCAGGAGTTGCACACGGCGTACTCAACAGTCAATCCTTCATGGACGCCTGCAAGCTCGGACTTGTGGCAGCCCATATCACTATACAAACCTCCCGTTCAGCGGCAAGTCCTTTAACAGGACCGCTTTTACAACAAACCATGAAGGAGTTGTCCCTATGAGCGCCAATCTACCTATTGCTTATACCGATGAAGTTAGAGAAGCCCTTCTTGCGAATAAACCTGTAGTCGCATTGGAAACGACCATCATCTCGCACGGCATGCCTTTCCCGCAAAATATCGAAATGGCGAAGCAAGTCGAGCAAATCATTCGTCATAACGGCGCAGTACCCGCAACTATTGGTATAATGAATGGAAAGATCCGAATCGGCTTGACCGACGAAGAGCTTAAAGCGTTCGCTACAAGCACAGAAGTCGAGAAAGTAAGTCGTCGCGACTTTCCTTATATTCTGTCTTCTGGCAAAATAGGAGCTACAACCGTTGCCGCTACGATGATCGGTGCCGCATTAGCTGGTATTGAAGTTTTCGCTACGGGCGGTATTGGCGGTGTTCATCGCGAGGGTGAAGTCACGATGGATATCTCTGCCGATCTGGTGGAGCTGGCACAAACCAATGTTGCCGTTGTCTGCGCAGGAGCAAAGTCGATTCTGGATATTGGCAAAACACTTGAGTTTCTAGAGACTCATGGGGTACCAGTCGTTGGCTACAAAACCGATGAGTTTCCATCCTTCTATGCAAGAGAAAGCGGTTATGGTGTAGACTTCCGATTAGACGAACCTTCACAGGTGGCGTCTATGCTTCGTACCAAATGGGATCTTGGTCTTCGCGGCGGCGCCATTATTGCCAATCCCGTACCTATCCAATCTGCCATGAAACAGGATGAAATCGAGGGCTTTATTCAGCTGGCACTTAGCGAAGCGAAGGAGCAGCATATCACAGGTAAAAAGGTAACGCCGTTTCTCTTAAACCGCATTAAACAACTGACTGACGGCAATAGCTTAGCTACCAACATTACACTCGTCTTTCACAATGCCGATACGGCCGCCAAAATCGCAGTAGCGTTGAAAGAACCACAACACCAGCCAGCTACTATTAACTAATAGAAGGGTTTGATTCGCAGCATGGCAGTAAAGCATAAGCTTATTAAAGAACGTGATTTCGAAGAGGCCATGCAACGCGAGGATCGCGTCCGAGTTTTTGAAGGCGACTATATCGTTAACAACGGCGGAATCATTATACGCTTCGATGATGACATCATCGTCATTCAATCCAGCGTGAGCGACGTTACTTATTATTCAAGAAATGAATGTGAGTTTTTCGTAGTAAGGAACTGATAAAGGAGAAAGACAGATGAACCCAGATAGACGAATATTGATTATGACTGCAGTTGCAGCCGAGAAGGATGCCGTGCTCCGCGGATTAAAGGGAGATCCTCGCTTCGACGTATTCGAAGCTGGTGTTGGTCCCTTTGAAGCTGGCGTTCGTACGGCAACCGTACTTGCTTCGGCGGATGCAGATAGGTATAGCCTTGTTATCTCCGCCGGCATCGCCGGCGGCTTCGTCGATCGCGCCGAGATTGGCTCAATCGTTATCTCAAGCGAGATCATCGCCGCAGACCTTGGTGCGGAGACATCTGATGGATTTCGGAGTGTGGACGAGCTAGGGTTCGGTTCTGCCTATATAGAAGTGAACACTACGCTCGCTTCCCGTCTTATGGAAGCATTGCAGCACGCTAACCTCCCAGTCGCACTAGGTCCCGTACTTACTCTATCAACGGTAACTGGAACTGCTGAGACAGCGGAGCAACTGGCTCAACGAATTCCAGGAGCCGCTGCTGAGGCGATGGAAGGCTTTGGTGTAGCTGCCGCTGCTCGTTATCATCAATTGCCCGTTCTAGAAATACGTACGATATCGAATCAGGTTGGACCACGAGATCGCGATGCGTGGCGAATTAAAGAAGCTCTGCAGGCACTGGAAGCTGCAAGTTCTGTCTTATTGGAGGTTATATAATGAAAATTGCTTTCTCACCATGTCCTAACGATACTTTTGTATTCCATGCTTGGGTGCATGGACTTATCGATGGCGCACCTGAACTGGATGTTACCTATGCCGACATTGACATAACGAATAACTTGGCTGCAAGCAATAACGGACTTGATGTCATGAAGATTTCCTATGCGGCATTGCCTTGGGTACTGTCCGAATATGCCTTATTGCCTTGCGGAGGCGCATTAGGCAGAGGCTGCGGCCCGCTTGTACTAACTAATAATGGCAGCACTGATCCTGCTGCATTAAGCGGTCGAAGAGTCGCTGTTCCAAGTGACCGATCAACTGCCTATTTACTGTTCCGCCTATGGGCAGCACAAAATGTACCGGGCGGTGTTGGTGAAATTATCATAATGCCATTCCATGAAATTATGCCTGCCGTTCGTGATGGAAGCATTGACGCTGGTCTGGTCATTCATGAAGCTCGATTCACTTATCAGAATTACGGGTTGACTATGCTTACCGATCTCGGCAGCTGGTGGGAATCGGATACGGGATTGCCGATTCCGCTTGGCGCCATCATCGCTCGTCGATCGCTCGATCTCAAAGCGATTACTTCTTGGATTCAAGCGTCTGTTGCTTATGCTTGGGAGCATCCTGAGGCATCGCGGGAGTACATCATGCAGCATGCTCAAGAGATGGACCCGAAGGTTGCAGAAGCACATATTCAACTATACGTTAATGATTTCACGGGTGAACTCGGGAACAGCGGTTATGCTGCAATAACGACCCTTCTCAGTCGCGCCGCTGAAGAAGGGCTAGTACCTGCTATAGATACGGCTGCTCTGCTGCCGTAAACACAACGAATAAACCCGGCCCTTGGGGGACCGGGTCTATTTGCTCTATAAACAAAGAACGACAGACTAGACGTCTGATTCGTCCCATTTTTTCGAATACGCTTTCTTAGTGACCCATAAAGTCATCCAGGTGAGTAATACAACGATGATGCCGGAAAATATCCATACTCCAACAGGAACGCCATTCATAACAACCCCTCCTTCGCCTCTATCATACCGGAGAAAGAGGGGAGATACGCGACTCAAATATTAACAATTTGCAACTTTTTTGGGGACTATGCGGCATTTTATAGCTTTATATTTCAATCGATGCGAAAGAGACCCCTCAATACAAAAAAGAATAAAAGACACCCGGGGGTGTCTTCAAGTTAATCCTATAAACCATTAACCCTGTAAAAATTCAGCCAGCTTAGTTAAAGCACGCTGTGAAGCAGATTGTTGCTCCTCATTGCCCTCGTACTCAATCGTATACCAGCCCTCGTAGCCAACTTCCTTCAGCTCCTGCAAAATAAACGGTAAATCAACTACGCCTTCTCCGGCAACTCGACCAGCGAAAGGCTGTCCGCTCAAGGAGCGGTAGAACTTCCCGTCATAGTCCTCATTGACTTGGACGAAATCCTTCACATGTACATGCTTCACCAGCTGCTTCAGCTTGCTGATCTCTTTGCTAGGATCTTCATCGACTAACAGGAAGTTTCCAGCATCGAACGTTGACCGCAAATTCGGTGAATCCACATCACTAATAATAGCTGATACTTGATCCGCTTTGCCTGCCAACAAGCCGTGATTCTCCAAGCACAACATAATATCATGGCTAGCCGCATAGGCCGATGCATCCTTCAATCCCTCAATAATCCACTGTCTCACTTCTTCGAAGCCAAGACCTTCCCGCAGGTCTCCAGCAAATACGCGTACCGTCTTCGCTCCTAGAGCAGCCGCGATATCGATACTGCGAGTAATATCAGCCAATTGCTCCGCACGCTTCGCAGCATCCGGCTCTGCGAAGTTATTGCAGGCTCCGAAGCAAGCAAGCTTCAAGCCTGTGCGAGCTAACGCTTCCCTTACTTGTTCAAGGTCATTCTCCTTATCCCAATAAACACTGATCAATTCCACGCCATCAGCAGCTGTAGTAGCTGCAAATTCGATAAACTGGGTATTACTCCATCCCTGTTGATAATAAGAGTGACAACTCCAAGCGCTGAGTGCAATGTTCATCTGAATAATCCCGCCTTTTCCCGTAAGATTTATTTAAAAGAATGAATATAAGATACTGCTTTCCTAATATCTTCTTCCGGACGCAAACCAACTTCCCGCTCAATCGTTAAGTAGCCTGTATAGCCAATATCCTGCAAAGCTTTGAAATAAGCAGCAAAATCAACTCCACCCTCGCCAAGCGGCACTTCACGGAAGAACTCGCCGCGTGTGACCATCTCTGAGATCGTCTCATGATCCATCTCCCCAAAGCCGAGATAACCGTATACAATTCGCGGATCTACTTCTGCAAGCTTAATGCCATCCTTCGCATGCGTATGAACGATATAATCCTTCAGCAAATATACGCCATTAACCGGATCATCACCCGTAACCATCACCATATTCGCCGGGTCGAAGTTAACGGATACGCCGTTAGTCGTCAAGGAATCTAGAAATTGTTTCAGCCTTGCAGCAGGCTCAGGGCCGGTCTCAATCGCAAAATACGCACCCTTATCACTTGCGTAAGAGCTTAGCTCCTCGCAAGCTGCTTGCATGGAAGCATAGACTTCCGAATCTTGGTCCTCCGGGACAATACCGATATGTGTTGTTACGATATTCGTGCCTAGATCAAGGGCAAGATCAAGAATCCGCTTCGACTTCTCCACCTTGACGGCGTTAGCTGCTTTATCTTGAAAGCCGTGACCCCCAAGGTCGCCGCATAACGCCGATATCGTAAGACCAAGTGACGTAATACGTTCCTTCAACTCACTTCTAGCATCAGCCGTAAGGTTGGCAGGATCCATTTCACCGCTGACCGCGTAGATTTGCACGCCATCTGCTCCAACTTCCTTCGCTTTTTCCAGTCCGCCATGAAGTCCAATCCCAAAGCTCTCTACAATAACGCCAACCGGGTTGATAAGCTTAATTGATTCACTCATCCCTAGCCCTGCACCCCCACATTCCCTGCAAATGAAATTTCGCGACCCGTGGCTGCTGATTCGTAGACGGCATCTAATATTCGCATCAACTCTACGCCGTCTTCTACTGGACTAACAGGCTCTGCTTTACCTAAGCAGCAATCCACAAAGTGAGAGATCTCATTATTGAAGGCATCTTGGAATTGAAAAGAAAGATGATCAATCTGCGGATCGATATTAATAATGTTATTGAACTGTTCCGTCACAATAACAAGCTTCGGTTCGAGCTCCGCTCCACCCTTCGTGCCATAGATCTTCGCACTGGACTCATCCTTAGATGCATGCAGAGTGAAGCTTACATCTACGAATAAAGAAGCGCCATTCTCGAAGCGTATAAGGGTATTAGCCAAATCCTCTACATCGTTACGAGAAGCATCATAATCCGCAGCCTGATAGAAGGATAGGCCTTCCACATTGGAGCGATTACCCAGCTGTCGATAGGTATTGCCGCTTACCGATTTCACTTTCGGCTTACCCATCAAGTACCAGCATACATCAATCATATGAACGCCCAGGTCGATCAATGGACCGCCTCCGGAACGACTCGAATCAGAGAACCAGCCGCCTGGATTGCCAAGTCTGCGCAGAATCGACGCTTTGGCATAATAAATATCGCCTAAATTGCCGCTGTCTGTATATTTTTTCAATAGTTTCACTTGATCGCTATATCTTCTAACGAAGCCGACAAGCAATAGCTTGCCAGTACGCTTCACGGCTTCGGCTACCTTCTCAGCTTGTTCCAATGTCTTCGCCAGCGGCTTCTCGCACAGCACATGCTTGCCTGCTTCTAGGGCGTGAATCGCAATTTCAGCATGCGTATTGTTCCAAGTACAAATACTTACTGCATCAACGTCCGGATTGGATAGCAGCTCTTGATAATTGTTATATACATAAGGAATGCCATATGTATTGGCTTTTTCCTGCGCACGTCCTTCATTTAAATCTGCAATTGCCATTAATTTCACATCTGGGTGGACCGAGTAAGCATGCAAATGTACACCTGATATAGAACCTGCGCCGATAACTCCAATTCTCAACTGTGTCATTTTCGTAATCGCCTCCATGTTTCATATAATCATTTCAAATATTTGTTGCAACCTTACCTGCATCAAACTTATCATGAGTAATAAAGGAGAGGAATGAACAGCATGGTTAATTTCATGGACTATATGATCAGCCAACAACCAATCCGAATCGTAGACCTAACCTTAGATCCGGCTAAGCTGTCCATTCGATCACTCATTATTCATCAAGCCGGACATTTGCCGGGCAGAACCTTGTATCGGGGAGATGCTGTTTTCCAGCATTTTGCGATTGTTTTTATCGCTGGTGGGTCTGGCTCCTATCAAGCTGGCGATGGCGAGAAGCAACAGATTAAAGAAGGAAGTTTATTCTTCTTTCGACCTGGTGTCGTTTATCATTACGGTCCTGATGAAGACGGCTGGTGGGATGAATATTATTTTACGATTAGCGGGAGCCGCATTGCCGAATGGCAGGAGAATTGGCCGTTGCAGGACGACGTTGTTGAACAGCCAGGTATTGATGCCTCGCAGCAGAGCCGTATCAATCAAATATTTGCATTAATGGAGAGCGGGCATCCCGCCAATACGGATAGAGCAGCCATGCTGCTTGAGTCACTGCTTTATGAATGGATCCATCAGCAGCAGCCCTCACCCGCTACTGTAAAGTCCGTTCGAATTGCACAATTATTGGAGGATCTATCTGCAACACTGTATGAACCGTTCGACGCCAATGCCTTCGCAGAGCGCCACCATTGGTCATTGTCTACGCTGCGACGGACCATAAGTGAATATACTGGCTTTGCGCTGCATGAATATCTCCATCGCCTGAAAGTAGCGGAAGCCAAAAAGCTGCTGCTCAATACCGAGCAATCTGTTAAAGAAATCGCTGCTGCACTCGGTTATGGAGATGTATTCTATTTCTCTCGTCTGTTCAAGAAGCTGTCCGGGGAAGCACCGCAGCTATTCCGCAAAAATAGGCAATCCTTGCGTTAAGCGAAGTAGGTACTGGATTAGAAATTTATAGCTTGACTGCCTAGACTATCTTGCTTTATATTGGAATAATTAGTTAAATAATGATGGCTCACAATGGGAAGCACCCGTAAGAGAAGGCGTTCATGCGCATTCTTTTGCAGGTGCTTTTTTGCGTTTACAGCCACATACCAAGGAGGCTTTCTATGCGTTTAAGTAACAAGCTAACCGTATCCATTCTTACCTTCTTACTCCTCTTTATGGCACCAGTCGCTTCCATCGTTAACGCCGCTTCATTCGAATTCACGGTCACCTACAAGACCGCATTCGACAAAATGATCAAAGCTGCTAAGGAGGCAACGGCTGGAACGCTAGAGAAACAGTATGTCGATCTTCAAGCTCTGCAGAAACAAGATGTAGATTGGGACAAGAAGATTAATGACCTGCACTACAGTAACGATGAAGCTGTCCTGCTTACACGCAGCAAATTAAAAGAAATTGACGCTGCCAAGATCAAAAAACTGCAGGAGGAGGTTCAGCGTACGAAGGATAAATACCAACCGCTTGTCGCAGTATATGACTCCTTGAAGCAGCAGTTAGCATTGGCCAAATCACTGAAGAACACCACACTCGCTGCTATGTTAAAGCCACAGGTAGAGACCGCCAAAGTTGCGGTCCAGCTTGCCCGTCAGAATATTCGCGATAAGGAAGCTGCTTTGAAAGCTGCGAAGGCAGCAACAGCACAGACAGTGAAGCAAATTAGAGAAACGCTTGCTGGTATTGATACGACTAAAGTGAAGGTGAAAGCTGCGAAGAGTACGATTAGCAGCACGAAGAAACAATTCACTACAGAAGTAACGATTCTGAAGCAAGTTGTGAAGAAGGGCGACGCTACAGCTACAATCAGTTCGTTCACAAGGCTGTTGTCTCTCCAACGTCAAATTAATGAACAGAAAGGAAAGGTCTTTGCTTTCGAGCAGCAAATTACGACGATTATTACGAAAGCTAATTCACAAATTCCATCTAAATAAAAGGCGGCCCCTCCATCAGTTGATAAAAACTTTCGCATGAAGGAGCTGTCTCACAAGCATAAAGCTTGCAGAAGAAATACTTACTTTGAACGGAAATAGTGGGAAGTAGAAGAAATAGCCATACAGTTGCCCTGTACGGCTATCTCTCTATTTTAGTCTATAGTTGCATGGGGACTCTCACCCCTACTTCATCGCTGCCGGTGATGCGCTCTCCCACAATGGGTGATTACACTAATTCGTTACAAGAAAATTTTGATTATAAAAATTGGACTGTGTAAGTGGGGCAGCTGCTTATCTTAGTCAATCGAACAATCTGGCGGACAGAGAATCCGTTATTTATAGGAATTTGCTATATATTTGATCCATGCGGACTGAGAATCCGTTATTTCCTCATAAAAGACTCAAATTCACTTCATTAATCGATAATAACGGATCTCCTGTCCGCCAAAACACAAAAACGAATAAAATTGGACAAATAGCGGAACCTCAGTCCGCGTAGCACTAATAATGTTCATTGTAATTAGTTGTGTTAACTCTATCTGAGCCCATCCCCCAATGTTACTTTTCCGAGGCTAGCATAAGCTCATATATTTTGCGAGTTGTATTCACATTTCTTACTGTTATTTTCCTATAGATATCTGTTCCAATAATTTTTGTCATACCGCTTCTTGTAACATTTTGCCTACTAACCGACCATAGAATTGCTCCTGAAACGTATATCACTGTATCAACATCCGGTTTGATGACCAGTTTGTCCAAGACGGATTCATTATTGATATCTTCCCATAAAAATAGCACATCGCCTTTCATCTTATCGTCGTTTGTCCATACCTCCGGAAGTGAAGACATAATTCTTTTCATATCATTGAAATCAAAAATCAATACTTTGATTTGTAAGCTGAAGTTTTCCAGAATAGACATTTCCAGAATTTGAGCTATTTTTGCTTTTGATCGGCTATTGTGTGTGAATATAATATTGCCTGAATTAATATAGGTGACTACGTTATTCATACCGGCTTGCTCGAAATATTTTTTAAGCAGCTTCATGTCAATTTTATTGTTTCCACCGACATTGATCCCGCGGAGTAATGCGACATAGACCATAATTACCTCCCAGACTTATATTGTTCGAATTCATGATCAGCTTATCTGCCGAAACTATTTTTTTAATTCGACGTTGTGTTCTCATATTCCTTGCTGCCCTAGATAACGGAACCAAGTCAAAACATTGCCTAAATTAAAAAAGGCTGTCTCCTAGAATCCATTACGGATTTCGAGAGACAACCTATTCCTATTAAAGAGTGAACTAGCCGAGTATAGCATCAATACGCGACAGCTCTTCGTCGGTAAAGTCTGCAACCTGCAAAGCGTTAACCGCATCGTCGATTTGACTTACCTTACTCGCACCAATCAACGCAGATGTTACACGACCACGGCGAAGTACCCAGGCAAGCGCCATTTGCGACAGCTTCTGACCTCGTTCTGCTGCCATGTCGTTAAGCAAACGCACTTTATTAATTTTCTCATCATTAATTTCTTCTGGACGCAAGAATACGCTTGGACCTGCCGCGCGTGAATCTGCCGTAATGCCGTTCAAGTAGCGATCGGTCAATATCCCTTTCTCTAATGGAGAGAATACGATTGAACCGATGCCCTCTTCATCCAGCACATCCTGCAGCCCATTCTCAATATCACGAACGAGCATATTGTATTTAGGCTGATGAATGAGACAAGGTGTACCAAGACGCTTCAGAATACGTGATGCTTCACGAGTCTGCTCTGGACTATAATTGGAAAGTCCAACGTAAAGCGCTTTGCCCTGGCGAACGATTAGATCCAGCGCAGCCATCGTTTCTTCTAGCGGCGTATTCGGGTCCGGGCGGTGATGGTAGAAAATATCAACGTAATCAAGTCCGAGCCGTTTAAGGCTTTGATCTAAGCTTGCTACGAGATATTTCTTCGAGCCCCACTCTCCATATGGGCCTGCCCACATGCCATAGCCAGCTTTAGTCGATACAATCATTTCATCGCGATAAGGCGATAAGTCTTGCTGCATCAGCAGTCCGAAGGTTGACTCCGCAGATCCTGCAGGCGGTCCATAGTTATTAGCCAAATCAAAGTGAGTGATCCCTAGATCAAATGCTCTGCGCACCATCGCTCTGCCATTCTCCAATGAATCAATGCCGCCAAAATTATGCCAAAGACCAAGTGAAATTGCTGGCAGCTTCAACCCGCTCTTGCCGCTGCGATTATATGTCATCATGTCGTACCGTTTGTCATCTGCTATATAGTTCACTTTCATTCCTCCTCTTGTCCAACTATGACTATTGTATTAAGTAAAGACGGGGACGCCTATATCAGCATGGATGATAATTATGGATTAATGTCATTTATATTTAGAATGCTCATGAATGACTTTGGAGGTATTCCTTTAACCTTCTTGAACATTCTTGAGAATAACAACGCATCCTGATAACCAACCGATCGAGATACTTCTCCAACGCTGTACAAGCCCTTGCCCAACAATTCACAAGCTTTGTCCATTCGATAATTCAGCAAATATTGCTGTGGCGGCACTCCGACTGCTTCCTTAAATATAGCAGATAAATATTTACGATCCAGTCCTAGCAACGCCGCAAGCTGCTTGACCGAGATGTCCTCGCAATAATGGGAATGAATAAATTCCAGCCCTTGATGAACATAAACATCCTGTTTTTTCGGAACCCTGTTACTTACTGCCGATAGTGGATTGGAGTCGACCAGTACAGACAAGAAGTCATACATAAGAACTTTAAGTCTCAAGCTGCCGCTTCCCTCATACGAGGCTGCTTCATTTAATTGTTCATATAATCCGGGCATCAGCCTAACATCCATTAAGAACACAGGCGAAGCAGGCGTTAATACCGTGTTAGCTATTGCGTTTGCTGCTTCTATACCGTAGAAACCAATCCAAGAATATGTCCAAGGATCTGCTTCATCAGCTTCGTAATAAGTAACAATATGCGGGTAGATTAGAAACGCTTGTCCTGCTGAAAGTGAAAAACTCTGATCTGCAACCTTAAGCGTCCCTTTTCCTTTATGGACAAAATGAATCTTATACACATCCCGAACTCCAGGGCCTACGGCATGGCCGGGTACACAATCCTCTTTTCCCCAATGCTGGAGATAGAGATCCGGCTCATCTCGAACCGAGACGTCCTGATTGTAATTAAATATTGCCATGGCTGCCACCCCTCCCTCGCTTCAGTATTGTTTTCGATGAAGCAGACACCTATTAAGCCTAACTCTAATATAAGGGTATTTTAGTAACCTCTATTATTTTGAGATGTAAGTTATAACCATAACAATAATAGGTTAAAATTACTAAAAAACGAAAATCAGGAGTTGTGAGATGGAAGGATTTAATGTAGCTTCGGTAGTTTATTTGGGTATAATTATTGGTCTCATTGTCTTATTCATAGTTTCTTTCACGCTTTTTATCCGAAGATTACTTATCAATTCTTCTGTTAAAAACCAAACAGATGAAATTGAAAAAAAACTTGATAAAATCATAGATTTACTTGAAAAGGATAGGAGATCCTAATAAAACAGCCTAATATAAAAAAACCCTCAACCGAAGTTGAAGGGCTATACCCTATTCTCATTATGACTCAGATTCTTTAAAACTTGCAATGACACCGTCTAATTCCTCTTCATACCGATCATACTTCCGCTCTTCTGTCCAAGTGACCAGTTGGTGGAAATGTGTTGGGGTCTCAATTACGGCAATTGAATATACGACTGCAATCCCATCGGATTGTTCTTCTACAACAAATCGATAGGCAGGATTCCCGTTAATCATCGTTGGATACGGTTCATAGATTGGCGAATCACTAAGTCCATCAATAAAATTGGATTCAATCGTTTCTTCATATTCCTCAAGCGTATATCCACTTTCAAAATCCGCTTTATTTTCCGATAAAACGATTGCATATTTTTCCTTGAACCAGTTCGATGCTGAAATATCTGCTTCATCATTAAGACTATCGTCTTTCCTCCAGTCAGAAGGCGTCGTCAATTGAAAGTTCCCGTCCTTGCTTACGAAAACCTTGCTTTCCTCATTCTTTTCCCCTGTCGAACTAGACTCTCCGAAACCTTTCGTATTCAAAGTAACAATGCCTAGTATGACGAATACCACCGCAAAAAGCCCAAGCAAGGTGAAAATGACCGTCAACGTTGTTTTGCGCTCTGGACTAGGAGGGTCCAAATCCCTCGAATTAACAACATAAGTCTTCGCAGCCATATCGCCTAACCGCTGTTTTTCTTTTGTAACGAGAACACAGATACCAGCAGGCAGTCCACCGGCCAAGAAAGGATTCACATCTACAAGACGGAGTGCTGTTCTTATTAATGCTTTAACTAATCCTGGCGACTCTCCATCTGCATTAACCGTTTGTATGCGCATGATGAACTTGCCCAGCGTGAACCCCGTATACCCTTCAAGAAATATATAGTAAGCCGGAGTTAGAAATAATACAGCAAGGATCGGAATGCCAAGATTAATCTTCGTATCATACAACGTAAACAATAGGAATCCGATGAATCCTAGAAAGAGAATAAAATCAATAATAGTAGCTGCCCATCTCTTGAAGAAATTAGACGAGCTATAGGTAACGGTTAGTTCACCCATCTTCGTCCGTGGAGCAACTGGAGGATAGGGTCGATAGGGCGGAGCTGGTGGATATTGCGGATATTGTGGACCTTCCAAACGATACACCTCATTTATTTATTCTCATTCATCGAGCATAACTGCCTTTGCCGCAATGAATTTTTGTCTTTATAAATTAAATCATTTCAAGTTTTTATCGTCAATGTAAATCTTTATGCTGTTGTCCTCCCTTATTCATTCAACTATTAACAAATCAACTAGTTGATGTTAAAAGAATCATTATCCGGTATACTCAAATTACCAAATATTACTTTGCAACACTTTTAGGGAGGCCTCATGTTGAAAAAATCATTTATCCCCTTAATGGTTATCCTGCTAAGCTTGTTTATTGCTGGCCAGTCCTACGCTGCAGCACTGCCTAAGAACTTAGGACATGTACAAGACCGTGCGGGTTACTTCAAGGAGGAAGACAAGAAAGAACTGCGCAAAGAGGCGATAGGAAGGGGTCTTAACTTTTATATTTTGACGATTCCTACGTTTGACGGTCAAGACTCAGCTGACTATGCTACAGCCGTTTATGAAAGCTGGAGCTTAACTAAAAAGGATGTTCTATTGGTTATTGCGGACAAAGAGCGCCGTATCGAAGTGAATTTCAATAATCCTGATCTGCAGAAAAAAATAGATAAGCTCAAAGCGGATTATGATAATGACGGCAATCGTACAGAAGCCAAATTAGTAGAGCTTGTGGATAAGCATTTTATCCCCTCAGCTAAAGAAGGCGATTTTCTATCTGCCGTTCGTTCGTTAATGACTACGATTGATTCCTTCATCCCTGCACCTGTAAGTACGAAAGAACCGAAGCAAGAAACAGCTCCAGTAGTTAAGAAACCTGTCAACAAGGAACCTACCGTTCCATTTGATTGGTCAGGATTTTTCAGCAAAGTCGGATCCGTTGCACTTAAGGTGCTTATTGCAGTCGTTATCGTCGGCGCCATCGTTCTCTTAGTTATGAACCTGATCAAAGGTCTGCTATTGAAACGGAAACTAGCCGCTATTCGAGAGCGAGTCGCCTTGCAATTGGTAGACATAAGTCAAACCCTAGAGGCAGTTACTCCTCTTACCGACTTGAGCCAAGGGAAAACAGGCAGCCTCGCTAAGAAAAAGGATGACTCTTTAACCGAACTATTAGTAGATACGGAAGAGCTCGGCAAAGAAATGGATGGACTCCGTATTTTCATCCTTAAATTAAATACGCTGCGAAGTGAGATACAATACTATACCGAGATTGCGGATGAGAATGAACAGAAGATTAAGTCTCAAACACAAGCAGCAGACGAATTAGTTAATGCCGAGAGAGGAATTACACCTTTCATTGAAGAGATTAGGCTAGCGATAGTGCAAGTAGAGTCCGGTCTTACTGAGCTCGCTGGGAAGCTCGGGAACTCCTTCCATACCTTCATTAAGCAACTGGATTCTTCCAAAATAAATCTAGCTAATGCCGAGAAACAAGCTGCTTTCGACCCCATGTCAGCAATGGAGGAAGCCCATAAGGCGAAACGCTCTTGTGCAGCTGTTACTTCAAGTTATGAGGAATTGGTTTACTTTTCTGATAAGTGTGAGGGTTATCCAGCGCAAGAACGAGAATGTCGGCAGTCCATTGAGGGAATGATTACAGAGCATAATCTCCAGGGCTCTAATCAGGATTATTATGCGCGTCTCGATCAGAGTAGTACCATCATAAAGCAGTTGCAATCTGAACTAAGACTTGGCAATATAGCCGCCCTCCGCCCATTATGGGAGAAAGCGGAGCAGCTCCTGAATGATTCTGTCAATAACATGAATCGAATGATCGATCTTCGACGCAGCAATCAAGATAAAGCAGCCTCTTTGGAGAGTAAAATACAGCAGCTCCACCATGTTCAAGAAGAACTTGATGATGAGTTTATGCGTGTATCCGAACAGTATATTAAATCACTATGGGGCGGTCTCAAAGCTGAGTTTGATGAATTTGTCACTCAGTTCTCACAGGCTCGTACTCAGTTAGAGAAAGCCAAACAAGATGATACGCTGCAGAAGTTCGAGCAAGCGAAAGATGTCTTTGATGATTTGGCTGAAGACCTATCAGAGCTGGAGTTAGGTGCCAGGCACTGTTTACAAACGATTGAACAATGGGACCTGACATTGGAGAATGTCAAAGAACAGTTCGTTAATAATTCGGCATTGTATACACAAACCTTGAATCATATGAAGACCGAAGCGATCATTATACCAGCAGACAATTTAACTCAAGCAGCAGAGGCACTTGTCGAGCAGGTCAAAGCGTATCAACAAGTAGAGCAATCCCTTCCCTGCAATCTTATTTTGTTAGAACAGCATGGTGATCTTTATCAGGATACGATCGCCAAATTTATTGCTATGGTTCAAGGCTTCGAACAGCTCAAGAACAGCACCGTACAAAGGCTCCAAACCTGTGACAACCGATACCAAATGGAATTGTCTATGGCTAGCGGCATGTTCTATAAAAGAAAGATAAAAAAAAGCTATGAAGAATTACGGAAACAAGTCGTTGCTTGTTTACAACAAGGGCAATATCAGGATGCACTTGGCTGGTTGGTGCAGCTAGAGCAAATCGTTGTTTCCTTAATAGGCACAAACCAAGTCAAGGCTGAAAAAATACAAAGACGACAAGAACAGGCTGCCGCACTGTTCAGTTCGAGAAGCACGACCGTGCATCACAAGCATACACATGAACACCGTCATTCGGGACGGAATAGAAGCAGCTCAGGCTCATCGTTCTGGGGAAGCGGCGGAGGCTCATCCTCTAGCTCGTCCAATTCATCGAGCAGCTCGAGCAGCTCGACCAGTTCAAAGTCATCCAGCAGTTCAGGCTCATCATGGGGCTCTAGCTCTAGCAGCAGCAAGAACTCTTCTGGCGGATCTTCATTTAAGAAAGATGGCGGCGGGGGCGGAAACTCCTCTGGCGGCTCCAACTGGTAAATAGACAAATGACCGTACCTCAAGGTACGGTCTTTCTCTTTCTACTTGTTAGCCAATACTTGCTACTTGCTATACCTCGATTAATCGATTATTCCCCAGCAAGAGCAGCTCTTCGATTCTTGTAGTTGATAGCCTTCTTATATACTCGAAATTCGGAAAGACCACTAAGTCAGATAAATACGCTGACCTTCTAGCACCTGGAAATCTTGCTTTATTCAGCGCGGCAATGATATCCTCCCCTGTCTCAATCCCTATCCCATGTCCGAAGAAGAGGTTGTCAGCAAGCAACACGACGTTTTCCCCTTGCCATTCCGGCGTTTCAGGATCATGATCAGGATTTTTGAAATACAGAACATCACCTTGGAATATTTCTTTATTATCATTGGTCGAAATTAACCATAGATCACTATCATGGTTCCAATCTCTTAAGTACAATTTAGTGAAATAAGCATCGAACGCCGCTTTGCCGATCATATCCAGTACAGCCTTATACCAAATGATCACGATAGCTGTAGCACATTCAAATCCATATAAATTTCCGTTTATAAAAATATCATTGATTGCATCGGAAGGTGACATACCGTTCTTTAGCTGGAAACCGCCTGTACTCGTACGGGTCCAGTACCGCTCATTACATTTAGAATTCTCGAACGTCTCAAACCGTACTTCACTTGCTTGCATAGCTTTCGCTGCATTCACGATACTAGCTCTCATTGCGAGTTCGAATCTCAATGCCTCCGCAGAATCGTAACGGTATACAATCGGACTATTTTGTTTACTCTGCAAAATAGACCGCTCCTGTTCCGACAGTGCCATCTGATTGATTTGCCCTACATCACTGCCCGAAATCACAATCAACTTGGCCCCTCCAATCATTGTTGTTAGCTGTATCCCTAGGTTATTGTACGTGTGCGACATTGAATTGGTGAGAGATCGAATCTTCATCAATGGACGGGAAGAATTGTGTGAAATGTCACAGACAAAATAGAATAACAAATTTATAATGGATACTAACATAAGGCAAGGTAGGAGGGACAACAATGACACATGAACATATCATTCACTTTAAGGTAACCCGCAAGGGTGAAACCAAGCAGTTGCGTGGTCTTATTTTCTTGGAGGACAACACAGAGCCCACCCTTCAGGACTATGAGCAATGCCTAAAACAATGCGGTCATGATGCGCGAGTAAGCAACGCGGAGCAACTGATCTTCCAAGCAACCGACGGAGCTGAAAGCTATCTTATTCATATCATGAAAAATTATGGGCAAAACAACACCGATCGCCATGCTCAAAACTTGGCAAAAAGCTTCATGAAACCTCGGCCGTTTATTT
The DNA here is from genome assembly GCA_048976605.1 of Pristimantibacillus sp. GTDB lineage: Bacteria > Bacillota > Bacilli > Paenibacillales > Paenibacillaceae > Pristimantibacillus. Next base: position 83,167 of record JBHGUX010000074.1, read on the forward strand.
AGATAACTTATTCGATGTGGCGCATCATTAAGCTGCTGCTATTGTGACTTAAATTAGCTATTTTGCTCGGTCTCGCCTAGCTTAACGATGCCGCACATCTTTAAGCGCCTCATTTCTGCTCAAAGTGGTGCCCTTTACGCTCTCGCATATCGTTAAGCTGCTGCTATTGTACCTCTAACTAGCTAGTTTGCTCGATTTCGCCAAGCCTAACGATGTCGCACATCTTTAAGCACATCATTTCTGCCCAAAGTGGTGCCCTTTACGTTCTCGCGTATCGTTAAGCTTCTACTATTGTGACTTTAACTAGCTATTTTGCTCGGTCTCGCCTATGCGTTTTTACTCACCAAAAGGGATGCTCCAAAGGTTATGTAAGCCTTTGGCAGCATCCCTTCGTTTTCTTATATTCGTTGGCGGATTGACACTTCTTTTAGCGATTAACCACTACCTTTGTCAGGCGGGAAGGGAGGGCGTTATTGGAGTCGAATACCTCTTATAAATAAGAATGAGGTGATGACAATAACATTGTTAAAAACGAAAGAAGCTGCACTGCAGCTTGCCGTCAGTGAGACCACCGTTAGACGTTGGGTTTCACTATTCCCCTCTTCCTTCCATAAGGATATGTTCGGTCACTACATCTTCGATGAACAAGCCATAGATAAATTGCGTCGTATTAAAATAGAGCTAGAGGAAGGCGCCGTCCTACATGACATTAAGCTGGCTCCTGTGAATCCGCTCCTTGCTGCTCCCTATCCGGTTGCCGAATTTCGTGAACCAGAGTCGCTGTTGATTCGCATCAATCGACTAGAGGCATCCCTTTCCCATAAAGCCGACGAGGTTGTCTCCTTCCAATTACTCCATCATCGCAAAGAGCTCGAGGATATGCGTCATACGCTAGCACAACTGGTCGCAACGATGGAAATGCTGCAAACCCCTATTCTCCAACAAAGTGCCGCGATAGAACAAATGAGCACATCGCACGTCTCCGCTGGTAATCGACGCAAAAGACGCGGCGTTTTTCGAATTCTATTTCCTTTTCTATAACTGACTTAAAGGTAGTGAGATCGTGATAACGAAGAGCCCCGCCGAGTTGCTGGAAGCAATCTGGCAGGGCTCTTCGTTACGTTTTCCTCTTTATCCGATCGTTCCTGTTACGGTCTATTCAGCCGTTATACTATCTGCATATACGGTTGCAGACCCGCTTCCGTTCACCGCTGAGGTCACTTGTACACCGATCGCCCGAACCATGTTAAGATCAGCCAGCCCATCTAACGGGAGTGAAATCGTCACGTACTGGTCAGAGGCTAGGGCTACAGAAGATGAAGCGTTCCAAGTCCAGCCCGTACCGGTCTTCATATACAATACCGCCTGCACATTGTCTCCGACATCTGCACCTGGTGCCAGTTTTATTTTGACCGAAATCGTATTGAGCTGGCTTAGATCCCCTACGGTTTCTGTGAACAGCTCAAAGCTTTTACCTACAATAGCTCCAGCACCGTTCGTCGTTTGTCCGAGTGTGAAGTCCGTTCTCATCGATCCGCTGCCGGTTGCCGCGTCATCTGTGCTTAATAGGGCAGATGCAGCCGCTGTATTGTTATCGGAATTAATGATCCAGCCCTCGTTATCACTCTCAAAATCATATAGAATACCTGGTGCGACAGGTGTTGTTCCGCCTCCGTCTCCACCACCGTTACCTGTTCCGTCGTCAATCGCATGAATATCATCGATATACAAGCTTCCAGAATCACTCAAACCCGCTTCTACTTTGTTCACGTAAATTGAGAAAGCCTGAATATGCTTCGCATTCGTCGCATTCAGCTTAGCCCCCGTATTGCCGGTATCCCATCCAGCAGTCGCAAATTGACTGAAAGGAATTTCCAACCACCCCGCCTCAGCTCCCGCAAGTGATGGATAAGCTTCAAAGTAAATGCCATTCGCTTGAATCTGAATAACTAGCTTCTGATTAGATGCATCAGGAACGAGCCATAGTTTCAAATGATTATTGGCCGACCAATCCGCATCATTCATATTTTTGGATATGCCAGTGTAGCCTTGACTAGCTAAATTATAGTCCAGCTTAAGTGCATATAGGCCTGAACCTGTATTCACTGTAGTCAGTGAAATACTATTCGGATCACCCTGTGGACTGTATGCGGATTCTAGCAGTGAATTCTCACCTTGGTAGCTTTCAAAATCATCCACCAGCGTAGGATCAATCACTGGCTCTGTATAGACGTTAAGGAGTTGAATTCGATCCACATAGATCGGCCCCGTATAGCTCATCCCGCTGCCAATAATGGAAATAGCCATTCCCTCTGCTTTTGCAAGCTCATCAGCGTTATTGAGTTCAATCACAGCCGAATAATGACCATATTCCACTTCTGAGATCGTCACTTTATTCAAATCCGACAGCTTAACATTCGTCTGGTTCATCCCATATTTATCATCCCAGTTCGGAGGCAGCATCGCTACTGCTTGCAAGGAAGCAGATTCATTGCCAGCCACTGGAATAAGCAAATCAAGCTTGACCCGTTGTACATCTGGAAGATATACACTATCGATTACAGTGGGCAACTGCAGCTTCAGCTCCTGCCAGGTATGCGCAGGATCAGCTATGACAGCATTCAGCTTCAAATAGCCGTTGCCCTCCATCGTCGTCTGTTCAAGAGACGTAAGCTCCGCCTGCCAGCCTCCGTTATTTTGCACACCTTCTGTACTAGCATCAAAGGCGTACTCTTTCACCAATATTTCAGACACAGCAATATTGAATGTCGTCGAATCTTCTAGAACCTTACCATCTGCTAACCTAGCCTTGACTTTAATCGTTGTACTTCCCCCATTGGTATCGGCGGAAGGAGACCATTCGGCTGAATAATAACCATCGCTATCCAGCAATAGTGCATGCTCGGCTGCTGAGTCACCTACTGTATATACAACCCCGGTTGGCGCCTCAGAAAGAGCTGTAATTCTCACTCTAATCTTCGTAGTCGCTGTTGTCACTTTGCCTGTGTCGCTTGGTGTAACTAGATGAAGAAATGGTTTCTCCTTCGACGTATTCGCTATTCTGCTGTAGACGTTAACCAAGTCTGTATTGAAATAAGAATAAGGATCACTATAATAATTCCGAAAATCCGCCATCAGCTCATGCTCAGGCAATGTATCTGTGGCCGGATAAGGTACGAATACTTGCCCAGAACCGAAATTCGCCCAGGTCTGCATGTACGCCATACGTTTGGCATCAGGATCAGACTTTAATGCATTCAATACATGAGTGAACCACTGTGGGTCTCCGTTTCCGCCTTGATGCATACCGGATGTGCTGTATCCAAATTCAGTAAAGGCTGCAATTTTACCTTTGGCATCCGCTAACTTGGAGATCATGGCTGCATCCTGAACTAATCCATTGAGCCAACCCTCGGAGCCCTCTGTCGAGTCATACAAATCATAGCCTAATATATCGACATAATCATCGCCCGGATAGGTCTTCATATAGATCGTATCACTGCCGTTAAACAAGCCGTTAGGCGAGTAGGCATATAGGAAGTTATGAACATCCTTCTTGTCACGCAGATATTCCACTGTATAACGGTAAATTTCAATATACTGGTCAGAAGAGGTATGCTGTGCGCCCCACCAGAACCATCCGCCATTATTTTCATGAAATGGCCTGAAAATAATCGGAATCGCATTACCTTGATTGTCCTTCAACGCATGTGCCAAGTCGGCTATTTGATCCAAATAAGCATTAAATACGTCATTCTTGTTTCCTCCGGGCAAAATATGCGATACGACATTGCCTTTCGTATCATTATAATAGCCTCCGGTTACGAAGTTCGGCATATGTGCGCTAAGTGTAATCGTTCCGCCTAGGTCATATGCTTTTTTCATAACACCCGCTAGAGCGGCTGTATTCTGTTCTTTGGAATTCGTCTGCAAGCCTGGTTTTTCCCTGCCTTCAAGACTTAACGTATCCCAACCAAATAGAGCTGGGAATGCTCCTACACCATTGTTCACATCGGACTGTGTACCGTCTTTTGCTGTTATAGAAATACCCTCAGTTGTTGCATGTTGATGGCCAAACAGAATCCCTTCTCCACGAGTACCCTGCAAATAAGCGAATAATGATTTGGTCTGAACGGTGGCATCTACATCAGCCAAATCAATCGTTGGCATCTCTTCACCGCCGCCTCCATTGCCTCCACCGTTATTGCCAGTTCCAGATCCGCTTGAACCTCCCGCTCCGCTTGGCGCAGCCACAACTACACCGTCTTTCACCGCTATTGCTCCTACGCTGATCGTCTTTCCGTTAACAGTGAACTCCGCAGCCTGGATATCAGCAGCAGTTATGGAGCCGTTGCCAGTAACAGACGCACCCTTGGCAGCCGGTTGAACCGTCAGAGAGCGAATAATCGTCCCTTTGCCCATAATAATAACAGCCGGGCCGTTCAATATAAGGTTGTCTATGATGGCATTATCCTCAAGCTGCACAACTGCGGCGCTCTGGACGACAATGCTTCCGACCTGACTATTGCCCTGAATTAACACGCGAACTTCACCTTCGCGACGATTAACTTCCAGCTGTCCCAGCTTGGAGCTATCGATGATGATTGTATTCTTGCCTCCGCCCTCTATGAACGTCGTTCCTTTTACAGTTGCTCCTTCTAATGCTGCCTCTCCATCTGCAATACCTGGTGCAAAATATAAATTTCCTGCAATAATTGTATCTTTCAATTGAACATCGGTATGGTTAATAATGACGTTGCCCTTCATTTCTCCTAATCCCTCAGTGCCTCTATTAGCTGACGAATAATAACCAACTGCTAGCTTATCAATAAGAGTTACCACTTCAGCTCTCGTAATTGAATCGTTTGGCCTAAACGTATGATCCGGGTAACCACTCACAATGGATGCTAGCGCATTTACCGCATCCTTGGCGTATGCTGCAATCTTATTACTGTCTGCGAATGTCAGTTGATCTGATGAGCTGGCCTTAAGCTTGAATGCTATAGCAAGAAGTACTGCCGCATCTTGTCTAGATATACTCGTATCCGCTTGTGACAAATTATTGGGAAAGCCCTTGTAGTAACCCGCTTGCTTCGCAATAGACAGCGTCTTAGCATACCAAGCTGATACCGGTACATCGGAGAAGGACTGCTGCGACTCTGCATAGTAGCCAAAAATACCATTAACCATAGCTGCGAACTCGGCTCTAGTCATCGATTTATCCGGTTGAAATGAACCGTCAGAATAGCCTTTGATTACACCGTTATCTGTCCACCTCTGAATGCTCTTCTGCGCCCAATGACCAGTTGCATCATTAGCGGAACCCGATACAGCACCTTGCGCAGTAATAGGAATGGCTAGAGAAGCAATCAAAATAGCAGCGATAGAACCTGCAAACCACTTTTTCATTTTCATGGATTTCCCTCCTTAGGTTGTGAGTAATACAATCCCGCCTCGAAACATTACACTCCCCTACTAACCTCGATAAAAAATCTAACTTTTCATCAAAACCCCCTAACAAATTGATAACATTATTAAGTAAGCGCTTGCAGTTTAGTGTTGAAAAATCCGCCATACAGCTAATTACCCTCAATATAACTGTTTCTACGCGCCTAACAAATACTGTAATTCATAATTTTAATTATGTAAATATACTAACTTTTAGCTAACAAAATACTCTGTACAGGCATAGAAAAAAGCTGCAGCAAAATTCCCGCAGCTTTTCACCTAAACAAATATTCAATTAGCCTATCTTATTACATGAGCTTTAACTATAACTCTACTTCGTCTTACTTATTAACATCCTGCGGATGAGGTTCAGTTGCAAGCTGTGCTGCTCTTGCATTCGCTTCCACTTGCTCCGGGTCCTTGCACCCAGGAATAACAGCTGTCACTGCTGGATGCTTCAAGCACCAAGCCAATGCCCAACTAGCCATATCCATGCCTTCCGGCACCTCATCCCGTTGGATTCGCTGAACTTCCTCTAGTCTTAGACGTGTACTCTCCGGCTCATGTCGATGCCGAACATCCGTGTTGCCGAAGACCGCTCCGGGTTTATATTTACCGCTTAAATAACCGCTGGCGAGAGGTACGCGTGCAAGTACGCCCAGATTTTGCTGCTGACAGGACGGGAATACTCGCTCCTCCGGAATTCGATCCAGTCTGTTGTAGACAACCTGAATGCTTCCGACATTTACTTTGCTCGAAGCTTCCGTCTGATGCAGATTGTCGTTGCTGCCAATCGAAGTACCGAGAAACCGGATTTTGCCGGCAGACACTTGCTTATCCAGCGTAGTCCACAGCTCATCGTTATCAAATGCCTCATCCGGGCCCGAATGGAACTGATAAAGATCAATGTAATCAACCTTTAATGCCTTTAAAGAAGCATCGAGTTGTTCAATAACACCACCGGCATTAAATACATCGGTACGATCAAATCGATCGTGAAAATGATGGCCGAACTTCGTAGCAATTACCCAATCTTCCCGATTGCGACGACTCAAGTAATCGCCAATAAGAGATTCAGACAGATGATCGCCATAGCATTCTGCCGTATCAATCAGATTAATACCCAGCTCATTACCCTTATCGAGTATGGCGTCAGCTTCATCCTGTGTATATTCTCTGCCCCATTCTCCCCCGAACTGCCAAGTCCCGATTCCAATGACCGATAGTTCCAACTCTGTTTTGCCTAATTTCCGGTATTTCAAGGCCGTCACTCCCCTCAAATTGGTAACCGCTTGCCCTCTTATTATAGCGCACAGGGATTCAGATTAGAAATGAGGAGAGCCGAAGCCATGAATTATTCCAAACTGTTGGCGACAGTGATTAGCTCCTCTTTGCTTACGTTAGTCTCGCCCGAACCGATGGTGTAGACGATTGTCATATCCTCTTGAGTATCCAACCACATCAAGCTGCGGGCGTGATCCAGCCCGTATATTAGATCTTGCTGCGGTGTCGCCTCCAAATAATGACCGGTCATACCATTATCTAAACTCACTTCTTCGAAGCTAGCATTTTTCATAGATCCTCTAATGAAGGTTTTGTCATTGAACAACTCCATCATAATGTAAATTTGATCCTGATTGTCATTGGTGTAGAGCGTAGTAAAGGCTTGAAAATGCCCGTGATCAATATCCTCTACTTTTCTCCATACCATTGATTTTCCGTTCGCTTTGGACTCTGCCTGCAATTCCTCAATGAGCGAGAAATTCTCAATAGAGATCCCTTTCCCCATGATCCCTTCCTCTTTGCCGCTGTTAAAAGTTAGACCTGCCGCCAGTAAGTCAGGCAACTTGAGTTGTGGCACCCGCTCCTCTAGTAGAGACCTCCATTGTTCATAATTCGTCTGTATGACAGGGTTGGTCACGGGTAGAATCGGTCTTTCCTTATAGATCGAATCTAACTGTTCCAGCTCACTAGAGTAGAGAATAGCCGATTCCCCAACTTGCAATTCACTCTTGATTTGCTCCATTTGCCCCCGGAGCTTCTCTTGAAGTACTGCATCTATCGGTTCAACTTCCTGTGAATGCTGTTCAATCGTCACTCGTTCATCACTTGCTTTAAACCATATACTGCTCGAAAAACCAGTAATAATAACGGCTGCAACAACGGTTGCGAACACTAATTTCATAATAAAAGGTTTTTTAGTACGCATGGTAACAGCTCCCCTCTCTCTTGAGCGGATATGCTCGTCGTATTGCTGAATAATCCGAGCATCAAGCTCTTTGGGGCGTATCATAGCCGTCGTCTTCTGTTTATAAGCCTCTGTCAGTTTGTTCTCGATCGACACGTATAGCCACCTCCTTATTATTCATCTGATGCTCGGTTAATCTGCGAAGCTTGCCAATCGCTGAATGATGTCTGGACTTAACCGTCCCTAGCGGCACATTCAACAACGAAGCCATTTCCTCGTACGAGCACTCCTGAAAATGTTTTAAGACAATGACTTGCTTCAGCTTGTACGGCAGCTTGTTCACCATAGCAAGCAGTTCATCGCGCTGTTCTCGCTTCACATATTGTTCCTCTGATTGAATTGGTGAGGACTCGGTGAAATACTGTTTGACTCGTTCGGTTATTCGGACTCTCCGCCATATTTTCCGTCTCCAATTATTCGTTTGCCTAATAATGAGACCGTTCAGCCAGGAACGAAAAGGCAGCTCGAAGCTATAGCTTCCGATAGACTTCATAAACTCCAAATAGATTTCGCTCACCACATCGGCAGTATCTGTCTTATCTCCAAGCAAACAGTAAACGGTACGATAAACATGGTCGCTCGTCAATTCATAGATTGGCGTAAAAGCATCCGAATCACCGCGGATCAATTGTTCAAGCCATGGATGCAGTTCTTGATCCTTCATAGGGGCGCCTCCTAATCGGTTATTCGTAATATAATTGGTCGCATCTATATAAAAAGTTCATTTTCTGTAAAAATACTTCTCTATGAGTATCGTTGGGCATGCTCATGAATGCAATAATTAAATAGCTGAATTACATATGTACAATCCCTATAAGACAACCAGGGGCTGTCCGAAAACATAAAGCTGGCAGAAGGAATAGCTCATTTTCAAAAGAATTATTGGGAAATATAAAAAATAGCCTTACAGGAGAACTGTGCCTGTAAGGCTACTTTTTATATTCCAAGAATGACCGATTTCCCGTTTCCACTCACTTCTATTCGTTTCATCTGCCTGGTGGACTGAGAATCCGTTATTTGTACGAGTTAGATCTATATTTTGATCCATGCGGACTGAGAATCCGTTATTTCCCAATATAAGCCCTGAATTCACTCGATTAATAGGTAATAACGGATCTCCTGTCCGCTTATACACTCAAATGACTACAATCGGACAAATAGCGGAACCTCAGTCCTCGTACAAATTGTGCGGGGCTGAAACTTCCGGAAATGACTTTCGGGAAAGCTTCTTGTCTTGCACCCCAATGGACACACGGTTATCAGGTGTTAGCAAGTGCTTATTCAATTACATCCTTATAGTTTACGTCAATTTCGCTTCCCTTGAGGCTCGAATTAGCTTGTCAATTCGCAGTATGATCCGATCCAAAGAAGCTGAATCATTCACGTCATACTCTTCAATATTAAGACGAAGTACAGGACAAGCATCAAACTCCTCAATCCACGCTACATATCGATCGTACATTCTCTCCCAGTAAGCGCGTTCGGTCTGAATCTCCATTTCGCGGCCGCGTTCATCAATCCGCTTCAAGATAGAAGGCAAGCTCCCTTCCAAATAGATGAGAACATCGGGATGAGGGAAATAAGGAGTCATGACCATAGCTTCAAATAAACTTGTATAAGTCTGAAAATCAGTCGCTGTCATCGTACCCTGATCGGCATGCATTCTCGCAAAAATACCGGTATCTTCATAAATAGAGCGGTCTTGCACGAAGCCTCCGCCTACTTCAACAATCGCCTTCTGTTCTTTAAAGCGTTCAGCTAAAAAATAAATTTGCAAGTGAAAGCTCCAGCGTTCGAAATCATGATAAAACTTTTCCAAATAAGGGTTCTGATCCACTTGCTCAAGTGATGTCCGGAAGCCCAGACGTTTGGCTAGCGCAGCCGTCAGTGTCGACTTTCCTACACCTACGGTTCCAGCTACTGTAATTAGTGCGTTAGCGGGTATACCATGGTTCATACTCGTATAAGCTCCTTTACCTTTAAGAAACAATCCGCACAATGAATGCAAAGACTATCCTATTGTATCAGCATGCAAGGTATGGGGCAATCCTCGTAGTATTCCTACTCCCTAGCAAATTTTCACTAATATATGCGACCAGAAATTCGCCTATTTTGTCCTTGTTCGTTGAATCAAAAAAAGAAGGAAACCGATTCAGTCGGCCCCTTCTTCTTCGGAAGTTGCTATACGCTGTACATAGAATTAGTTACTTCGTATTCTTCCAGAATCCCGAAATAACCTTAATGGCTTCTGCATACTTGGCTGTAACGGAAGGACGGAAATTGCCATCCTCATAGCCGCTAATTTTATCTAATACTGTAGCCTTCAAAATAGCATCCTTCGCCCAGACCGGCAATTGTGTGCTGTCTTTATACGTCAGCTCTGCTGTCTCAACATCCACCTTGCCATGCACGATTTCATAAGCGCGAACGAACATGGTGATCATCTCCGCTCTCGTTATCATTGTGTCTGCACCGAACAAATTGTTAGACAAGCCACTAACAATTCCAGCTTCACGAGCTGCGATAATATCCTCATAGAACGAGCTGCTTTGCGGTACATCAACAAACGGTTTTGCCTGTGCCGAAGGCTTGAGGCCAAGCTCACGAGCAAGCAATGAAGTGAACTCCGATCTCGTAACCGACTTCTCTGAATCAATCGCGTTATCCAGTGTCATTTGATCATAAATAGCTTTCGCTATATGCTGTACAACTGGATTGCCAAGTTCCTGTGCTTCATCGAAATCATCCGTTGTTGTAACCTCCGTCATGACAGCAATAGCGATTTCGCGGCCTGGTAATAGGAAGAAACCGGAATCATGGGTTACGTTCGCATTTTCACCCGTTTTATGAGCAATCGGTGCATCGGGTAAAGCAGCTCCAAATTTGGTCTTGACCTCTTGCCCCCCCATCCATGCAATAATCTGGTTGCGTGATTCCGAGGTTAAAAACGTACCGTTATAGATATTTTCCAGGAGTGTCACTAGATCCTGTGCATTAATATAGTTATCCTGCTCCGGTGTTGGAGCTGCTGCAAACATTTTACGTCCCAAATGCATGACCTTCAGGTCTAATTTGTCGACCAAGGCCTGTACCTTATCCAATCCGACGACATCAATGAGAACGTTAGTAGCTGTATTGTCTGATTGCGTAACCATGAGCCTAGCCAGACGTTCAAGCGACACCTCCTGAGGGAATTTTTCTGTCTGCAATGAGCCTGTTCCACCCACCACATCAGAAGGATCGACCATTACGACATCACTTAACTTCAAAGTGCCGTTGTCGACTTGCTGCATAAGCGTTGATACAAGAGCCATCTTGATCGTACTAGCGGGCTTATAAGTATCATCCTTACCCAGTAATAGACCGTCATTCCCGTAAGAACCGCTCAGATCTTCGATTCCAACCGATACGCGAATGCCGTCTTTCCATGCCTCATCAATAATCGGCTGAACGATTGCGGCTATTCCGTTAAGATTCAAGTCTGCTGTACTTGCTGATGCTTTTGAAGACTGAATTCCTGGCAATAGCGAAGCGGTCAGAAGTGATGTGAGCAGAGTAATTTTTAATAGAGATGATTTCTTAGTCATTGGTCTTCAGGCCCCTTGGTGTAGTATTTATCGATTGGTAAGCCAATACGCAATAGATATGAGAACATTATGTAGTTATGTCAGGTTTCTTTACAAATCACAAAAGGGAAATGAAAGCGATTAAATGAGCATTTCTTTAACCATTCCTCTATCAGCTATGAAATATTGAACCCTTTTATGCTGTTCTTGCAATCTTTAAATAAAAGTTCGAATAGCTGTAGCATTGGGATGAAAATAATGAAAAACACGAAAAACTGCCCTGATATTGCATTCAGGACAGTTTTTCTAATGAGAGTTATATCTGATCTATTCATCTAATCATGAAATGGTCCGCATTCTACGAGTGTAACTCACATGCCCTGCAGCTTCGCGTTCAGTAAGCGAAATGCTTCTCGAACCGTTTCTTTAGGAGCTAAGCGATACCGATCACCTATGTTCACTTCAAAATAAGAGCCTCCATTGCTTCGATCCCGTATCGATGCTGTGAACCCAACGCCTGTTTCTTGAGCAATAGCCATGAAGATCGGCTCCAACTGTTCCTTATTGACAGTCGAATGAACGTGAAACATATTGGATACAGGCACGGGCGGAATTGTCTGTATGGCATGACAACCATTATATAATTCGGCAAGCTCCTGCGCTTCGCGGTAATACTCCTCCATTCGCGGCAGTCGCTGCTCCATATAATAATCCGAAGAAAGAATATATGGATATAAGCTAATTAAATCTCCGCCATGACGTCTCTTCCAAATCTTTGATTCCTCTATGAAATCATGCCCTCCTGCCAATACAGCCCCGGCAATTCCGCCAATTCCTTTGTAGAAAGAAATATATACGCTGTCGAAGAGCTTGCATACCTCAGCAGCCGACTTGTTGTAATACGGAAGAACCTCGAACAATCTTGCACCGTCAAGATGAAGCGAAATGCTCTTCTCCCGGCAGAACGCAGACATGGCTTCAAGCTCTGCATATTCCGGCAATTGCCCGCCGATCTCCCGCTGCGGCAATTCCAGCAGTAAACAGGCGATGTCTTCCTTCATAGCTAGAAGATCGTCGAGAAGAACAGGTCTAGTCTCATCCGCCAGCAATACGGGCTCGAGATGATGCAGCTCTTTCATCCCATCCTTCTCATGAATCTCTAGGTGACTTAAAGGATGATAACCGACTTTCTTTATCCCTTTCGCATCGCACCATATCCGAAGTGCAATTTGCTGCGCCATCGTACCGCTAGGGAAGAACACAGCCGATTCTTTTCCCAGTAGATGTGCCATTCGCACTTGGAAATCTTCGATCAGCTTCCCATTACCGTACATATCGCTCTCCAGCTCGTCATCCCACCGTTCTAGCGCCTCTTTCAGTACCTGTACATTCCGTTTTCCATGACCAATTAAAGGATAGCTAGCTTGATTATAGGTTTGCATTATCGTCGTTGTTTGTTCCAAGTTGTATGTCTCCTTTGTTGTATCTGTTTACTCCTTCGGAAGTATACTCCGGTGCATCACTGGGGAAGCCAGAATAACCGAAGTGTTGACATTGCCGAAAGGCATGAGCCTCTCCACAAGCTCGCTTAATGCATCCATCCCCGTAACCGCTGCTTTCAATACATAGCTAACCGATCCTGTTACGCGATGGCATTCTATAACATCATCATCAATCATAATACGCTTTTCAAATTCCATCGGAAATACCTTCAGCTCGCTCATTTGAATGATCACCTGTATGTTTCTTCCGACAGCAGACGGTGCAACTCGAGCGCCGAAACCAATAATGACACCTTTCTCCTGCAAACGAAGCAGACGTTCGGATATACTAGGGCGGCTTAAGGACAATCGTTTAGACAGTTCGCTAACGGTCATTCGCCCATCCTCCTGCAGCAATTGGAGAAGAGTTCGATCCAATCGATCCATCCTCGCAACCTCCCTTCATTTTGCAGAAAAGATGCTGGAATTACCTTCAATGTTACCTAAACTCACATTTATTTGATTCAGTTTATTATATAACCCCTTCTTACCGTTTTGTATAGTTGAATTAACAAACATCAGCAGGCGGTGCATGCACAATGGTTGCAGATTCAGACTTCAAACAGAAGGAAATGATTCGAAAATGGCTTCATATTGCAATAGGCTGCTTTGTTACGACTGGCGGATTGCTCATACTGAAGCATTCCCATATCGTCACAGGAGGTACAGCAGGACTCTCTTTAAGCTTATCGCCCCAGTTGCATGTCCAATTCCACTATTTATTTGCTTTGCTTAACCTTCCATTTTTTATTTTCTCCTATTTTTATATGGGCAAATCATTTACCATCACAACGGTTCTAGCCATTGGGATTGTCTCCTTACTAAGCGCCGTGGACAATATTCTCCCTGCTGTCGCAATCCCACCTCTCCTAGGCGCCATCATCGGAGGAGCATTCATAGGTGCTGGAATTACAACCTTATTCCGCAATGGCGCATCACTTGGCGGTGCGACAATTCTTGCAATCTACTTGCACAACAATCACAGAATCAATCCCGGTATAACCAATCTCATCTTCGACCTCTTGGTTGTCCTCACTAGCTTATCTGTCATTTCAATGACGAACGGCCTTCTCTCCGCACTATCGATTGCTGTCACCTCGAGCGTTCTATCCTTTTATAAAAGAAGAAAGAACCGAGCAGAGCAAACTGCAGCCGTCTCTCCAGCAAAAGTACAACCTCATCCGTATAAAAACTAGCAATCAGGAAGAGGCTGCTTTTCAGGTGGTTACCTGACAGCAGCCTCTTTATGATTCATTCTGATTACTACTCAGCAAATTTCTTCTGCAACAGCCTCGCTAGCTCATCATCCGATAGTGGATTCCGATGGGTGTTCTCCAAGTAGATATGCTTCTCTGTCTCAGGCATTATATACTCTTTGTACCAAAGGAAGAAATCCGGACTGTCACCATGCATCCGCAGGAATCGGCGCAGTGTATCGACGTTTTGTACGGTACTCTCGATATTCGTCAACCAATCCGCTTGGTAAAACCGTTCCCAGCGTCCATGTTCAGACGCTCGAAGTGCCGCGAGCCCTTCTTGGTAGCTCCACATCGATTGCGAAGCAAATACAAATGCTTGCGCGTAATGCTTCGACTGATAAGCATCATATGCTTTGCTCAAATAGAAAAAGCCTTCACAGCCGGATCGGTGCAGCACGCCATGGAATCGAAGATGATCGACAACCCGTTGCTTGTCCGCATCATTAAGCCGGTCAATCAGTCGATCACATTGCTCCACCCACTTGCTCCAACTAGAAAGTCCTTCTTCACAGCGTTGACCGAACCAACGGAACTGCTCAGCGAACGTTGCTTCACCTGTAGCCCACAGTAGTCGACATTCTGGCTCGGCCGTTTTGCCTTGGAGCCAGTGACCAATCAGCTTACGAGCCGGATGATGATAGAACTCATCGCCAGCTACATCATCCTCGTTAGGACCATATCGCAGTGCACACTGCGCGTATGAACGATAGAGCTCGGCAATCTCTTCCGTTTCACTCGTATAATAGCGATTAACGAACTGCTCTACATGCTGTTCGGTATCGATAGCTCCCTTACTCCATAGCTCCCTAATGAGATCCAATGTGTAGACATGCGGACGAATATTGCCGCAATTGAGCAGTAAGTATTCATCTGCCCCTGCTGCAAATGCGCTCTCTACTTCTCTTTTCAGAAAGGAAGCCGGTCCTGGAAACATAGCAAGATGATTGGATGCCTGCAGATCATGGAAGGTAACATGATAGTAGATACCATGCTTGCCGCCATCCCATGCTTCTGGCAAAGCTGGTATACGTTCATTGGTATTGCCATGCCTGCGCGAGACCATCCGTCCATAACCGTTATCCGCCCATACTTTAATGACATCCTCCGGTATTTCGATATAGCCGCCCTTGTACAGCTCGGCGATTTCACCATATAGCGCAGCGCAATAAACAGGGTGATCAACAGCCTCTCCAATCATGTCATACTGCTTGCGTATAACATAACTAATCATGGCTCCACGCTTCTCCGGCGTATCGAAGGAAGGATCATTTTCCCAGAATGGCTTATCGCCTTGGCCTCGGAAGGACAACACCCATACAATGTTGCGATCCTTTTGCTTCTCAATCGCTTCCTGCCACAAGGCTTCGAATAGCTTCGGCTCGTCCTTATAGCTCGCCGCCTTGCCCGGATAAGCACGAAGAAACATCTCAGCTCCCAGCGGCTCGGCGTGATGATGCGTCACCCACAGTCCCATCTCCACGGCTGTCTCAAAGTGAACGCCTGACTTGGGCAGATCGGTACCGGGTATAACCATGTTGCCGCCGCAGCGAAGCAATGCTTCGAATACAGGCTGCCATACCTCAGCCGATGGAGGGTACGCCTCCTTCCAGCCGATGAGACATACCTCATCGTTAACGAACCATCCGCGGAACCTCACCCTCGCTTCTGGTGAAATGTACGGAAGCTCTGTGCTCGAAATCGCTAAGCTCTCCCGCTTCACAATGTTCTGATCCGCCCAGAACCAGAAAGGCTCAATCCCAAGATATCGCTCACTGAAATATAGAATGCCATAGACTAGCCCTAAATCATCGGCTGCAATAATTTCCACTCTAGGTTCTGTGCTACCGCCGTCGTCATAAGAGCTGTACCGCAGACTAAACACTTCAGGACGATCTGGCAACTCATCACCTTGCTCTGCCATACGAATAACGAGCCGAATATCAGAGCTTACAGCAGCTGCAGCCTTATCATCTAACACAACTGGCTTCGTGCCCATGACTGTCTCAATATCCCTAATCAGCATCCGCATGGCATGCTGAACGGGAGTCGACATCGTTGAAGGAACTGCTATACTAAAACCTTTAGCTATCGTTATTATGTTCATTTGTCTACACTCCCGAATAAGCCATAAATCCTCCGTCTACAGGAACCGTTACACCTGTGACGAAGCCCGACATGCTGTCATCGGCAAGCCATATTAGCGTGCCGAGCAAATCCTCTGGCTTGCCGAATCTGCGCATCGGCGTATGCGTAATTATTTTGTTCGAACGCTCCGTTAGGGAACCGTCCTCATGAGTCAGCAGCTTGCGGTTCTGCTCCGTAAGGAAGAACCCAGGGGCAATAGCATTAACCCGAATGCCGACATCGGCCATATGAACCGCTAGCCATTGAGTGAAATTATTAACAGCAGCCTTAGCCGCACTATAAGCAGGTACTTTGGTCATCGGACTTGGTGCACTCATGGACGACATGTTGATAACAACCGCATTCGGTTTGTTCAGCATTTGCTTCGCGAATACTTGTGTTGGAATCAATGTCCCCTTCAGGTTCAAATCAAACACATAGCCGAATCCCGCTTCGCTCAAGTCAAAAAATGTCTTAATATCGTCATCCTCAAGATCATCTGGCTTGAAGGTTTCATTCGTTGTAATCCCTTCGGGATGATTGCCTCCCGCTCCATTAATGAGGATATCGCAGCCTCCCCATGTTTCCTCTACGACAGCCCCAGCATTCCGCACACTTTCCACATCAAGAACATCGCAGGCTAGCGCAATAGCTTCTCCACCGAATTCACGAATTTGCTGGGCGATTTGCTCACCCTTTTCTGCTGTGCGATTTAAAATAGCTACTTTCACACCATGCCTGCCTAGCTCCTTGGCCATCGCCGAGCATAACACGCCGCTGCCCCCGGTAATGACCGCAACTTTTCCTGCCAAATGAGGATGAATGGGAATCATGATTAAGCTCCCTCCTTACTCGTCCGCACAAGTGAATCCCATACGCCCCATAGATACATAATACCGAGTGCTCGATCATACAACCCATAGCCCGGTCGGCATTTCTCATCCCAAATATGACGACCGTGATCTGGCCGGACATAACCGGTGTAACCATTCTCATGATAGGCTTTCACCACATCAGTAATATCTACTGTACCGTCGCAAGCTCGGTGGGATGTCTCAATGAAATCACCATTGTCGTACACTTTGACATTACGAATATGGGCGAATGGGATACGATCTGCGAACTCCCGCACCATTGCGGCAACATCATTATCCGGATTGGCTCCGAGTGATCCACTGCAAAGTGTTACTCCGTTATAAGGGCTGTCGACCAGACCGAGTAGTCTGCGAACATTAGCTTGGCTCGTCACAATTCTAGGCAGTCCGAATACTGAATAGGGAGGATCATCCGGATGAATAGCCATCTTAATGTCATGCTCTGCTGCCACTGGGATGATTTGTTCTAGGAAGTATTGTAGGTTATCGAATAAGTCCTCTTCTGTCACATTCTTGTAGGCTTCGAACAATGGCGCCAAGCTCTTCAAGCGTTCTGGTTCCCAGCCTGGCATCGTGTAAGCCGAGTTCTCACTTATGTTGCGGACAAGATCATCAGCTGCCATGCTCGCTATTTTGGCTTTATCGAAGAACAGCGCCGTGGAGCCATCCTCCATCTCTTTGAACAGATCGGTCCGAATCCAATCGAAGATCGGCATGAAATTATAGCAAATCACCTTTACACCCACTTGCGCCAGCTTCGCAATTGTTTTTTTATAATGATCAATATAGAGATCTCGAGTCGGCAGACCGAGCTTAATATCTTCATGTACGTTAACGCTTTCAACAACTTCTAGATGAAATCCGTATTCGTCAGCCAGCTTTTTGTAAGCTAGAATTTTGTCCATTGGCCACTCTTCCCCGACTGGAACATCATGCAAAGCCCATACAAGCCCCTCAACACCGGGAATTTGCTTAATTTGCTTTAGTGAAACCGTATCATTGCCTTCCCCATACCATCTGAATGTCATTTTCATTGTCTGTACCCTCCTAAAGATTTTGCGAAGCAAAATCACTTCGTAAGCGTGAACCTAGATTTTGCGAAGCAAAATCACTTCGTAAGCGTGAACCTAGATTTTGTGGAGCAAATGGCGTAAGCTTGGTTGCACCTAGAACATCCTACTTTAGTCCATAAAATACTGTGGATTAAGGCTCCGAAGCTCCGGCAGCTCGCGATCCAGCTTGCCAATATGCGATTGCAGCAACTCTGCTGTGAGTGCTTCGTCACCTTGCTTAAGAGCTTCGTACAAGTGACGATGCTCCTCAATTACTTGATTCGTATGGCCGAACTGCATGATGGCCAAATACCGTGCACGATTGAGATGCGCTCGCATGTGATAGACCATTTGCAGCAGCGTATCATTGCCTGTGACTTCTAGAACAACACGATGGAATGATTCATCAAGCTGTAGAAAACGGGCAATATCACCCTCATTCGAAGCGGCCTGCTGCTGCTCCATCAATTGAACCAATGTCGTATTAGCGGCCGTTCTATCCTCTTCATTCCACTTGTTCGCTGCAAGCCTGAATGCGCCAAGCTCAAGATGCTCACGAATAAACCGGGCCTCGCTTACTTTGCGCTCCGAGATTAAAGCGATTCGAGTACCGCGCTGCGGCAGCACATCCAGCAGCTGTTCGCTAACGAGCAGCCGGATTGCCTCCCGTATTGGCGTGCGGCTCACACTCAGCGCCTCAGCCAGCTCGTTCTCATAAATCATGCTGCCTGGTTCCAAGCGGAGCGAAACAATATTATCGCGAATCGATTCATAAATCTGATCGCCGAGCGATTTGCGTTGCTGCTGTGGCTGCAATGGTGGCAGAAATGACATCCAGCTGCCCCTGTCTTAGTTCAATTTTATAAGTTCAAGACAATAATCAGTTGTTACTTAAGTGAGGCGGAGTAAGCTAAGCTAGCGTTAGGTTAGGAAAGTCTTCTTCATCTGAGCGGACACAGAAGCGCTTATTTATGGATTTTCGAATCAAATTGCGATTTGACGGACTCAGAAGCGCTTATTTGCCCCTAATTGATCCAAAAACCCTGGATTTGCACGAATAAGGTCTCTGGTGTCCGCAAAAATCCGGAAACAGTGGTTTATAGAGTAAATAAGGTCTCTGGTGTCCGCTCGTACAAACGTAAGTACGTTCGTTCAATTCCACACAATAGGCTCGTTAGCGATCCCTTTTATTCATCCATTTTAATAACTTCACTTTACTTGTATTCTTGTATACAAGTCAATACTCAAAATTACAATGTTTGTCGTTCACCCTTATTAATGGACGAATAACGGCTGAAATTCATACAAGCCCTCCTCCTTGTATTTGAATATTTTAATAGAGAGAGGAGATGATCAGCAATGGAACAACATGAATTAAACATGTCCATATTCGGAAGCAGCGGCGGAGTAGCCAAAGCTGTGCTATCTATTCTGAATAAAGCGATCACGGATAAGAATGACCCTTTGTATGCACGACTGAACAAAAGCAAGTTGCATCTCGTTGATTGGAAGCAGCAGGACATGGATTATTATCGAGGCTTCTGCCCACACTTGGTGGACAAATTTTTTCTATCCCAGCTCGACCTCAGCAACCTAGATGCGGTCAAAGAACATTTGATGAGGACGACAACAACTTTGGTTGTAGATGTGTCTTGGGCGGACACCGTAGAAATGCTTGCGATTTGCGATGAGCTAGCTATTTCCTATGTGAATACCGCTTTTGAGATTACTTCTGTAGATAATAATGATCAATTGGAAGGCTTCACTTTGCTGGAACGATACCGAATTGTCGAAGAGCATAGGAGCCGTTTTACCCGTGTGAAAGGTATTCTCTGCTCGGGGATGAATCCCGGTGTGGTACAGTGGATGGCTATTACATTGATGAATGAAACACCAGATCAGCTTCCACTCGGATGCTATATTGTCGAGACTGACAATACCTTTTATAAGGACAAGTCACTTCTAGCTAACAACACGATTTATGCCTCCTGGTCGCCGGAATGCTTTTTGGACGAAGCGATTTATAATTATCCGATGCTTGTCCAGCATCATGTCCCGTTAATTATGTATAACCAAGTCTATGAGCTTGAGTTCAAAGTGACTTTGGGCCAGCTTCAATTCCATGGCTGCTTAATGCCTCATGAAGAAGTGCTGACGATGGGTCAGCTTTATGATATGGAGCTAGGTTTTATTTATAAGGTTAGTGACTATGTTTCGAACCAAATCCAAGCCAATCTTGATCAAAAGGAAGAGCTGTGGAATTGGCAGCAGAAAGTGTTTAATCCACTCGAGGCAGAGCTTGTTGGACAAGATCTCGTAGGCGTACTGCTTGTCTACCCAGATAAGGAACGATATATATATAATGCGATGGACAATGCAGCGACATTCGCCCAATACCAGACGAATGCGACTTACTTCCAAGTTGCTTGCGGCGTGTATGGAGGTGTCTGTTCCCTACTGCTTGACGTGGTCAATCCAGGCGTGCATTATGTCGATGAATTATTAATGACATCACCTATTAACTATGGCAACTATGTTTCTTATTATATGAAAGACTTCGTTAAGGGCGAGAACGCAGTATCCGAGGGGCTTCTTTTAAATCGTATGCGAAAAAGGTGACTTCTGCTTGCTCCAACTATATCCCATAATAAATAACATTAACGGTCGAACCAACCGGCATCAGCTCATTCGCATATCGTTGAATCATGCTTTTGTCTCCATCCGGAATATGCGAATGGCTGTACGCCGCCATATGAATGGTACCTGTTCTTACATCATAGCGTTTGAAGTTAACGATAATACCTGCGAACAAGCTGTTTAGCAATGAAAATACAGCTGTCTGATCTAAGCTGCCATTCAATGCAACTTGCCGCAGTCGTTCCGGCACTTCTTGCGGGAACACACGGTCGGATGCTGCTGCCTGATAAGGCTTGATCGTATAGCACACTTGCGGGGATAAATACTCTGAGGCAAAATGATTCAACTCCGCAGCATCTTTGTCCGTTAATTGCAGATTCTCATCCCATGCATATATAACGGCCTGATGACTGCCACAGCTATGAATTCTAATGTAGCGCACATGCGGAAAACGCTGTTTGACAAACTGCTCTACCCACAAACGAGTCCCCATCCTTACACCTCTGTTTCGTTATATTATTATTGTTAGCGCTTACAATAATAATATGATTTTCCCTCCAAACTATGCCGAGTAAGGTACCTGATGCTCAGAAATAAACGTTTAGTGACTACTACCAAATGATGACGATCCCGACTGTTATCGCATGCAAGTTCCTTCCTACTTCAAGTATAATGATTTTCACTCGTAAGGTGAGGTTATGCGCCAAAAAAAGTATCGGCGGCGGCTAAGTGAATTTGAGAATATAGTGTGTTTTCGTGCAATTGTACGCTTTACGATACGGCGTATCGTTAAGCGACCATTTTCTTGGGGTTTGGTTGGTCTTAACGATGTGCGGCATCGTTAAGGAGACACTCTGCCTGCGAATATGAGCAGAAAGCGGTGTTTTGGGGGTGCTTAACGATACGGCGCAGCGTTAAGCGATCGTTTTCTTGGGGGTTGGTTGGTCTTAACGATGTGCGGCATCGTTAAGGAGGCACTCTGCCTGCGAATATGAGCAGGTTTAGGCGTTTGGGGGATGCTTAACGATACGGCGTATCGTTAAGCGATCGTTTTATTGGGGGTTGGTTGGTCTTAACGATGTGCGGCATCGTTAAGGAGGTATTCACCCAGCGAGTAATGAGCTTGGCTCACTCACGCCGTCACGCACGCCACCACACACAAGCAAGAAAAAAGGACTCCCCTCAAGTAAATGTCTACTTGGGGAAAGTCCTTTCTGTTTATAGCGCTGACTACAACTCAGCTTATTTAAAAGATGCAAAACCTTGATCGACCATAACAACACTGCCGTTGATTGCTTCGGCTTCTTCTAGAGAGAGCAAGTACACAGAATTCGCGACCACTTCTGGCTTCGTTAGTTCCCCGCCCATAACTTTAGCTTTCATGCTCTCTAACATGCCTTGGTCTTTGAAGCCTTGGATGATTGGTGTATCCACAGCACCTGGTGCGATTGCGATAACACGGATACCGTGAGGTGCGAGCTCCAACGCAGCAGATTTACTCATCATGATGACTGCGCCCTTGGTAGCGTGGTAAGCGAATGTACCATATGAAGCAAGGAAACCGAATACGGAAGCCGTGTTGATAATAGCACCTTTAATGCCCAGCTCCTTCATTTTCCGGCCTGCAGCCATAATTCCGTATGCAACACCATGTTGATTAATGGCGATTGTCCGATGGTACAAATCCATGTTTTGTTGCAATACTGGGCCTGCTCCACCGATTCCAGCGTTGTTGAACATAACGTCGATACGGCCGAATTCTTCAACTGTTTTCTCAATTAGTGCATCTACTTCTTCTTGTTTGGATACGTCAACTTTTATGAAAATAGCTTCTCCACCAGCTTTTACGATCATTTCAACTGTTTCTTGACCGCCTGCTTCGTTAAAATCGGCAACGACGACACGGTCGCCTTTTTTAGCAAATTTCAAACATGCCTCACGTCCGATACCGCTTGCTCCGCCTGTAATTACCGCTACTCTTGTTGTTTCCATATGATAAAATGCCTCCTCAATTGTGGTTCAGCGATTGGTTCGAGTTAATAATCAATCTTTGTATCATGCAATCGCTGTTCTTCGTTGTGTATATAGTTAGCATACTCCTGTCCTTTATTTAAGTATATTTAAACCTATTAATGTTTAACTTAAGTATAATTAAACTATAAACGAACACTAGCTAACATTAGACGAGTACACCCTTAACCTTTTAAACCACAACTTGCTTTAATCTAATTTAAGGAGATAACTTATCATGCATTTGGAACAATTAGAGTTTATCGTCGAGGTAGCCAAAACAGGTTCCTTAACGAGCGCAGCTCACAATAGTCATGTCACACTGTCAGCTGTCAGTCAATCCATCTCTAATCTGGAGGCTGAATTAGGCATCACTTTGTTCAATCGCTCTCGGAGCGGCACGATTCCAACAGTGGAGGGACAAGCTGTAATTAAGAAAGCATTCGAAGTATTAACGAAGCTCGAAGAACTCAAGCATGCCGCACAACTATATTCCGATATCCAAAGCGGCGAGCTGCTGATTGCTTCTATTCCCGGTCCCCTTTCCTTGCTGCTTAATACGATTATCAGTTTCAAGCGTGATTACCCCCAAATCCAAATGGAAATTGCTGAAAAAAAGTACAACCGAAATAATAGATGATATTATTCATCATAGGGCGGATATCGGACTAGTCATTCTTGACGAGCATTTGCTTGAGAAAAAGCCATCCCTTTCCTATGAGAGATTATTGGAGGGAAGGCTCGTCGTCGGAGTCAGCAAAAAGTCCCCTTTGGCGCTAAGTAAATCCATAACACCGGAAGAGCTGCTGCTTCAACCAATTGTTTTATACAAGGATGACTATCTCAAGTCGTTTGCAGAGCGCTTCGAATCGAAGTATGGCAGCTTTAACATGTTGTTCCACACGAACAATACGGTCGCCATTCAAAAAGCCGTTGCTGAAGGATTTGCCGCTACAGTTGGTCTTGATTTCTCGTTCAATTTATCCGCCGACACGACGATCGTCGAGCTCAGCTTGCCTGATCAGCCACATGTGTATCTCGGATGGATAAGCAACCAAGAGAAGAAGCTTCCGAAAGCTTCTCAATTATTTATTAATAAGCTCAAATATGAACTAAATAAATCGCAATGAAAAAAGACACCCTTTCAGGTGTCTCTTCAAGTGGCTCTTCATTCCCACTAGTTCGTGAACTGGCGTTCAAAGTGAAAATTTCCTACGAATAACAACGAACTTCATAGATCGCCGCTGACGGATCTCCGTTCGTGGATTGTATCAATATCCGTAACCGATTGGTCTCTACAGCGGAGGAGAGTTCATGCTTACGTTGACGTTGATAATTGTCCTTTACTTCCAAGACCGTTACCCAGTGACCGTCTTGCTCCGCTTGAATCAGATAATCCTTCGCAGTCTGAGGATCGCAATAAAATGGCGAGTATGCGTGATATTCCCTCAACAGATGTCCCGGAAAGGTCAATTCAACAGAACGGATACTTTGTTCCTTGTCCCATTGGAGCTGAAGCCATTGTGACAAGGGCTCGCTGCTATCTGACTTCCACATATTCGTATATCCATGAGGACGTGATACCCCATTAATTACATTCGCTGCTGGATAGCAAGGCTGTGCAGGTTCGACCTTATAGCTCATCGTAACCCCGTTATCATACCGGCGCATCTTACCCATACCCATCTCGAAGGCAGATACATGCCCTGGCTCGATTCTTCCCGCACGATGCCAAGTTACGGCTTCATTAGTGAACAGATCGATTCGGATATAACCTCCGACCTTTAGCCCTGAGGAAGCATCCAGATTCACTGTCCAATCGATCCAAGACTCCTTGCCTACCGGAACCTCCAGCGTCGTTTCGGCTATCGCTTGTCCCGGCTCGACCCGATAATCCCAAATATCTTTCACAAGATAGATTTTGGCTTGGACGGTTTGCGACTGATCCGATTCATTCGTTAGACATACCGAAACGCGCTGCACCTTAGGAGTTCCAATCGCGATCCATTGTCCCCTGCGACAATGCAGAAGATCATCCTTCGTAGCGTGATTCTGGTCTCTCCATACCGCCAGCCCCTTGTGGGCACCCACACTATGGGGACCCGCGCCCACCAAAGCATGCTCACTACTCGCCGAGATCATTGCAGATCGAGCCAAATCCTTCGCATCTTCATTTCGTACATTCGGCAGGAAACAGCCGTCTCTCAGAAGCTGCTGCTGAACCTCACCAATCGAGTTGTTCGTTACTTCAGACACAGTAGTCCCGTTAGCAACAGCCAACGCAGCTGCTGTCCCTGCAGCTTGTCCAAGCAACGCAGTCGTTGACATGACCCTGACCGTACCTAGCGCAGCATGAGTCACACTGACATTACGTCCAGCCATCATTAAATTATCAACATCCTTGGCAATAAGAATCCGTAACGGAATCCCGTATGGACCACAATAGCTCTTGATCGCATATTCGCTGCTGTGTTTGTAGCCTTCCGCACTAGCAGGCTCACTGTTTTGCGCCAATAGGCCACCCGGTGTATGAAGGTCTAAGAACCAGCCCCCATAAGCAATCTCATCTTCAAACACAGTCCGTTGATCTGGATCATGCTCTGTCATGAGATATTGCCCCATGATTCTGCGGCTTTCTCGTTTGCCTGGAACTTGACCGATCCAATCCAATGCATAGTTCGCGGACTTCTCTTTCAACTTAGGATCTTTATTCTTAATCCAATCCCATACCCCTAGAGTATGACGCGTCAGTTCATGACGAATGTCCTCGGCATCATGAATCGTATCCCACGGAACGCCAATCTCCAGCCACCAGTAACCTCCGCGCATTTCCTTAGGCAAACGTCCTTGATCGTAGAAATAAGCTGGATCCTCATGTTTAACCGCCCAATCTGGCGCTTTAAAAGGAACAGGACGGCCCATGTCTATCGCCTTGAAGTGGATCGAATTGCCCATGGTATCCTTGCTCGCCTGATCAGGAGCATGATATTCGTTAAACTCTTCACGGCCCTCCGACCCCATTCTCCATTCGCAACCCGCCAAGTCGGCTACAACACCATCTCCTGTACAATCTATGAATAGATTGCCGCTAATCGTAAGGATCGTCTCTGCGTTAGCCACTCTACAAATAATAGAAGATATTTGTCTATCGCTATTCTTCACGACTTCCTGAACCATTGTATTCACGTGAAAGGTTAGGTTCGGAGTTTCCACTGCCATATCGTACATCGTCAAATCCCATACACTATTCGTCCAGCCATTCTCGAAGATCGACTCATGGTTGCGAGCACGCTCTTCAATCAGCAGCTCAGAAATGATCCCCGTTTCACGAGCGTAGGCATGGAATGCTGCCGCACCGTGAGGCGTTACTCGCACTTCTGAAGAGCTATTGCCACCGAATACGGGCCGATCCTGAATTAAGCAAGTCGATGCTCCTTGTCTTGCTGCCGCTACCGCCGCACAAAAACCTGCCAATCCACCACCACATACCACTACGTCATATTGCTCTTCTATAGATTTCATCCGATTAATCCTCCTACTATGTCAATAAATCATTAACCTTTAACTGCACCATCCGTCATGCCTTTAATAAAGAACCTCTGCAAGAATAGAAACAATATGATGACAGGAGCTACCGCAATCACGGAGCCAGTTATGATCAAATCCCATGGAATCGTAGCCGCATCCGTCTGGAACATAGCGATTCCAACAGGAAGTGTTCTCATATCTTCATGATTTGTCACAAGAGATGGCCACATGAAGTCGCCCCATGTCCACATGAATTTAATGACCGCTAAGGTAGCAAGTGCGGATAACGAATTGGGCAAAATAATTCTAAACAGAATTCCGATACGACTACAGCCATCGATCATCGCGGCTTCGTCAAGCTCTTTTGGAATCGTCATGAAATTTTGTCGCAGCAAGAAAATCCCGAAAGGACTGATCAGCAGCGGCATAAATAATGCTTGATAGGTATTCACCCAGTCGAACTGAACCATAAGCAAGTAAAGGGGAACGACGATAACCTGTGCCGGAATAATAAGCGTGCTTAGAATAATGCCAAACACGGCTTCTCTTCCTTTGAATTCCAACCTTGTTAACGCATAGGCAGCTAACGTATCGAATAATAGATTTCCAGCAATAACAACCGCCGACACAATAACGCTATTCATAAACCACTGTCCTATCGGATACTTACTAAGAACAGTTTTATAATTATCGAAATACAACCAGTTGTCCGGAAAGAGATGAAAATCCGTCGATACAATTCGCAATGCCGGCTCCAAGGAGCTTTTCAACATCATGTAGAAAGGAAATAACGAGAACACAGAGATCACGATGAGAATGATATAGGACACCATGCTGCTCTTCTTAGAAGATCTCATGATTTGTTTTCCCTCCCTACGACCCGATACTGCAAGAACATTAACACCAGAACAATCACAAACAGAACAACAGATGCCGAAGTAGCTACGCCTACTGATTCAAGAACACGTTGGTAGATATACGTAACCATCGTAATGGTCGCGGTGCCCGGTCCCCCTTGCGTCATGACCCATACTTGGTCAAATACCTTAAATGAATTGATCATCAGCATGGTGGAGACAAAAAATGTTGTCGGCTTAAGCATAGGCAAGGTTAATCTCCAGAAAGCCTGCCAACGATTAGCACCGTCCATGTGAATGGCTTCGTACAATTCATCCGGGATTTTCTGCAATCCACCCACGAAGATAATCATGTACAACCCGAAATCCTTCCATATACTAAGCAAAATGACGGTTGGCATGGCCAGATTCTTATCGAACAGCCACATTTGAGCCGGGATTCCTAACCCTTCCAAAATGGAATTAATCGCACCGAAGCTAGGCTCGAACATAAGCTTCCACACGATACCTGCAATCGCCATCGGAATGACTACAGGGATGAATTGCATAGTTCTGAGAAATCCGATCCCTTTCATTTCCTTGCTAGCAACCAATGCGACTGCGAGAGCCAGCACCAAGCTTCCGATCATATTGGAAATCGTGAAGTAGAACGTATTGAAGAGCGTCTTCTTAAATACCAGATCCTCAAGCAATAAATACTTATAATTACTTATCCCGACATACTGCTTCTCTGAGAAGAAGTCCCACTTCACGAAGCTGTATGAAAATGCTTGGAACATCGGATAAAAGATAAACGTTCCGATAATCGCCAGTGCAGGCAACAAGAGCAGCCACCCGAGAAGCATTTGATTATTTTGCAATTTACGCATCATGCGACATCCATCACCTCAATTCCTACGACTCCCACCGATGTAGAGTGCAGCAGATTTCAACATCTGCCGCACTCCTACTAGTGATGTAATTCATTATTCTCCGATCGCCTGGTTTATCCGTTTATCCAGGTTTTCTAACGCTTGCTCAGCAGTTACATCCCCAATAATTGACGATAGCAATTCAACCTTCTGTGCATCCCAACGAGCGGAGTACGCAATACGTCCTTGAATACTGAGATCAGGTGAGCTGGCAGCCAGTTGTGCATAGATGGCATCCCAGTTTTCTTTGTCCGCATCTATTTTCACTTGAATCTTCGCTCTAGTTGCTGGATCGATTTTATCCAAGTTATAAGGAGGAATCCCGTGTCCATTATCCATAAAGTCAACGGAATTTTCCGGAGAAGCGAACCATTCCACAAACTTGCCAGCTGCTTTCACATCTTTCGAATTAGCATTAATCCCTACTGCATGTCCTGCTGCATAGGATGCGGAGGAACTCGGTCCCTTCGGCATTGGAGCCATGGCCCACTTGCCTGTTAAATCAGCATTTTCTGCCCATTTATTCACATCACCTACATTCTGCACGAAGAAGAACATACCAATTTTACCCTCTGCAAATCCCGTCACTGAGCTTGCTCCTATTGTAGATATTCCTTCTTTATAGAAGCTCTGTAAATAATTCAGTGCTTCAATGCCTTCTGGCGAGTTCATCGATGATTTGCCTTCTGCATTAATAAAGCTGCCGCCAGAAGCAGCCATCATCGATTGCCAGCTCAGGTTAATCGCGTTCAAGTGATCATCGGCACCCTTTAACTGAAAGCCCATCACATCTGGCTTGCCGTCCCCATTCGTATCCTTGGAGATGGCTTTGGACATCGTCTTCAACTCTTCCCAAGTGGTAGGAGGATGATCGAACCCGGCTTCCTTAAGCATGTCTTTGCGATAATACAGAACATAGACGTCAAAGTTGAGCGGCAAAGCATAGATATTTCCGTCTACGGAATTCATATTGATCAATGGATCGAATTTCGCGAGATGCTCTGGCGAAATTCCTGCGTCTGCGGCTGAAGCTAGTACCTTGCCGTCAATGTACGCTTGATCCAATCCGTTCGCCAGATAGAATACATCTGGCCCTTCGCCAGAAATCATACCCGTTTTAATTTTCTCACGACCCTTTTCCCAATCCAGAATGGTCATTTCTACTTTAACGTCCTCCGATTGTGCATTAAATGCTTCTGCTAACTCTTTCAACTTAGCCTCGGGCAGCACGGGTGGAAACCAAGCTTGAATGGTTACAGGTTCCTTCACACTAGCTGATTCACCTGGTTTAGCACCTTCAGACTGACTATTATTTTCTTTGCCACCTGAGCAAGCTGCTAAGCTTAACATCACAATTAACGTAATAAGTAAACCCGACCATTTTCTCATTTCATCCATCCCTTTTTTGTTTTTTAAAACGTTACAATCATTTCGCCCTCTTATAAAAACGCTTTCTTTCTGTATTTTAATGGCAGATCGTTTCGTTGTCAATTAAAAACTTAAAACGTTTTAGGTAATTTTATTCCCCTTGTCAAATGCAAAAAAAGAAGCAGACTCTCTAGAACGAGTCTGCTTCTAATTAGATAAATATAGATTCTATGGAAACGTATTACACAGGTTTCCCTGTCGATTTGCGAATGACTAGCTGTACATCTACGGTAACGTTTGTTTCCTCTTCCACCTTGCCTTCTAAGAGTCCGACAATGACTTGAGCAGCTTTCTCCCCAATAATATCATGTCGGATTTGCACAGTGGTTAAAGGTACTTTCAGCAGATGCGAGTTGGGCAGGTTATCGATGCCCGCCAATGAAATATCCTCCGGTATTCTCATACCTACATCGAACAAGGCTTCCATAATTCCTATAGCAATTAAATCATTTCCTCCAATGATCGCTGTAGGAAGCTTCACGCCAGATTGAATAAGCTTCCTCATTGCGAAGTAACCGGATTCCTGGAAGTACTCTGCATGAACCAAGTTTTCTGGTTTGAATTCCACTCCGAACTCTTCTAGTGCCTGCTTATAGCCTTCAATACGCATTTCGGTAGAGGCTAGTTTAGGGATATAGCCGAACATGGCAATATCTCGATGGCCCAGCTCTAATAAATGCTTCGTTACTTGATAAGCCCCTTTGTCATAATCAGCCGATATCGTATGAAAGTCTGTTAAATGCCTGTTTATGTATACGCATGGCAAATCACCAGCAATGGATGCCGCTTCCTCTACAGGCATGCGAAGCCCTAAGAACACGATGGCATCGATTCCCCTTTTGGAAACCAACTGCCTCAAGCAGCTTAGCTCCTCCGCCACAGTCGTCAAGGTTAAGACCATTTGGTAAGGGGAGTTGGACAAATTTTTGGCAAAATACTTTAACGTTTCGAAGTAAAATGGGCTGTTAAAATAGTCATACTGCGGTCCCGACATAAAAACAGCGATATTATTGGTTTTCTTACCTGAGAGACCTTTAGCCATTGCATTAGGTGTGTAATTCATTTGATGTGCAATTTCCATCACTCTGCGCCTTGTTTCCTTGTTAACACCCTTTTTATCGTTGAGCGCAAGCGAAACCGTCGCGACAGATACTCCTGCCATCTTTGCGATATCTTGTATTTTAGACGCCATTAACCTTCTCCATAACTCAATATTTATTTAAAATTATAAAACGTTTTAATACATTAGTCAACCGCTCCCCTTGCTAATCGCCATGTTATTTCAAATGCAGCACTTGATTGCGGCTCAATCGTCAGGAGAGGACTATGCAATTCCGCCTCGAAATAGGGGTACCGATCGGAGTTAAACACCTCGAACATAAACCCATGGGGGTAAGTAGCGTCATTAACGGACATATTCTGATGAAGCTGAACAGCCCCCATGTGAACCGAAAGCTCTCCACGGTCTGAACTCACACCGAACTTATACCTCTCTGCATGATCCACACTATTCCTGATCATTGCACCTTCTTCAGAGACTGCAGCATTCCCATAGTAGCTTGAATAACGCAGCTTATTCGCATGATTCGCGGCAATACGAACCTCAGCTGGTCTATTCAACTGCGTGACCTGCCAAATTCCTTTGCTGATAGGCTTTTCTCCATAGTTGGCTAATTGGAATCCGAAGTGAACATGGGCTTCCCCTTGCTGTATCGTTAAAGTTTTCGTTAATTGAAGCTGCGTCTCTCTACAGATCGGACTTGTCAAAATAATCTTCGTACAATCGTTCTCCCTCTTAACCTCACAGCTATACTCCCCATGATCCATATCAACGTATGGCGCATGGCCCCACTCCTCTTGAGGAGCGAGCCATATTTTTTCACCGCCATACAGCATGAGTCCTTGCTTCAATCTCTCTTCTTGAAGAAGCTCAGGCGACTTCGCTTCATATACAGCTTTGATGCCCTGTAATTCCGAATTGGTAAAAAGTAGATTATGGTCCGGATACCCAAAGAACATGACCCGCCCCCCGATCTCCGGCACGATGTCTATCCGAATGATTCCGTTATCGATGGAAAGGGAACGAAAACCCAGGCATTCCGTTTCTTTGATGTTCATTAAGACTCCTCCAGAAAAGAACCCCCTGACGACACCGTCAGAGGTTCTCTCGATTGATTAAGAATGGATGTATCCCATGACGCTTCTACCCGCTTCCGGATCAGACTCTGGTACAGCCAATAGCACATATGGCCGATCAGCGGTCCCAGCGGTTAAAGTCCATGATAACGTACCCGTTTCACCTGCATTTAACGTAATCGTCTGAATAGCTTCCCCATTTGCGTTCTGAGCTTTCAGTTCGACCGAGAACGTCTGGCTTGTTAAGCCATTATTCTTCACCTCAATATTGACCGCAAAGACGCTGCCCGCGCTTACATCCTTAGCTGCTGATACATTCGTAATCGATACATCCTTGTTGAGGTCGATGCTTAGATTCAACCGTTTGCCAGACGGCAAATCAAAATCCTTCGAATAGGCACCTGCTTGCAGCGTGTATTGACCACCACCATTCAGGCGAACCGCTTCAAATTCTCCATCCCCATCTGTCGTTCCGGTATATACCGTGTTATTCGTAACACGGTTCACGATTGTAATGCCGCTGTTCGCGTAAGGAACTCCGCCACTAGTGATCGTTCCACTCACACGCCCCTGCTGCCCCAAAGTCGCAATGGCTAGCTCTGTCCAAGAGCGATTGATTCCCCAAGTCTCGCCCTCCTGCCAACCATTAGACCATTTGGGTGTATCTAAATTGCCGTTTCCATTAATGCCGTTGACCATCGCTCCCATGGCAGCCCAGCTAGCAGCGTTAGCCCCATGCGAATAATAGCGACTGTCCGTCAACTTCACTTCGCCCACACCTGCCATTGTCGGAGTTGCGAACGTATTCGCCCCGAAATTCCAGTCTAACTGGCGGTGTGCAAGATTCTCAAGCTCGATATCATTA
This sequence comes from Pristimantibacillus sp., assembly GCA_048976605.1. Taxonomy (GTDB): domain Bacteria; phylum Bacillota; class Bacilli; order Paenibacillales; family Paenibacillaceae; genus Pristimantibacillus. Next base: position 115,652 of record JBHGUX010000074.1, read on the forward strand.
AGAACGATGGAACTGTACGAGATAGCTGCCGCGTTCAGGGCGTTGGTCTTCGTATTACCATCCGAAAGAGTGCTTCCACCTATAAAGAAAGAATAGTTAACTGGGGATGTGCTGTTCAATTTTCTCGGACCAGCTCCGAATTGATAAGGTAGAATGTCATAGGCAGTCTGATCCGTAAAAGCTTTCACGTAGCCTTCCGAGTATATTTTCAAGGAAGCGTACCAATCGAACCAATTATTTGCCTGTGGGAAAGCTTCGACCGCCCTCGCTAATGCATAAGCGGGAAGCCCTGACCATATCCGGCTTTTCAGCCAGTCCGAAGAACCTGAATCATCGCGATACATGAGCCCCGTTACGCCTTTATCATTCCATTCAAAGCCTAGATCCTGCGAGTTGACGATCTTCGTTGCATACATCTCCGCCTTTGTCTGGTAGATGGAATCACCGGTTAAACGATACAGCTCCAGAGCCGCAAGTACTTTAGCCGCATAATTGACAACAGGCATCGAACCGAAGTATTCACCGTTACCGCCGATATTTTTTACATGGCTCATCTCATCGTAGGTATCCATGTAATTCCATGAATCTATCGCCTGCTGCTTTAATTGATCTGCATAATCATTGGAGCCGATCGAGTAAAAGTAGCGTGCACCTTTAGCTAATGCATTCGTGTATTGATACTGTGAAATCACATGGTAAGAGGCTTTGTTATATCCCCCCAAATCAGATGTGCTATCGATATTAACAATGTTAATTGTATTTCCACTCTCTGGAGGAGCCCAAGCCTCGAATATCTGGCCATACTTCATCCAGCCACTCCCACCGGGGTTTCTTTCTTGAATTTGCAGAAGATAATCCAGACCATATTTCAGCTCTTCTGCAAGATCAGATACACCTGCGGTTTCGTGGGTAAAGGATTGATTGTCCCAAGTGTAATCACTTTCCAATAGCAAGGTACCAATTGCTATCGGCTCTATCGTATCCCCATAAGGCGACCAATGCCGATTATCCCAAGCATCCTCCCAGCCCTTCCCCATCTGCACCTGTTGATTCGTGTCCTGTCTGGTCGCTATGCGACTGTCCGCAAACCGAGTTTCGTTTACATTCTTAAGCATTAGCATAGTTATATCTTCGTAAAGGTTTTCCTTCACAGTGAACAATGCAGAATACTGATTATCCGATGTCCGAATTCGATAATATCCCTCTTGGGATAGTGAGGTGAAGTCTCCTTCCTTCACGTTGCCGGAAATCGGATCGACCACATCGCTCAAAGTAACTCCGCTTTGTACGGTCGCTCCTGAGACTGCATCCAGTACATCGAATGAAGTAGCTGTTGTCACACCTTTCACGATCACCTTCTTCACTACTTCCGGTTTATATCCGATTTGGTTAACGAGAACGTTCCCGCTCCTAGTCATCGCCGGTTTCGTCACGACGCCATTTAACTCCGCATATTCCGATCCGTTCGTTGCTTTGATGCGATAATCATAGCTCGTTCCTGCGGATAATCCACGATTATCGATCCAATGCGTGGTATTAGCTGGCAATGTGAAGATCGTCCAAGCCCCTCCACCGGACACTCTGCGTTCTAGCACATAACCGGATTCTTCTGATGAATGATCTGTCCAGGACAGGATAGTCATGACATCTGACGGGACTACTGCCGTCAAGTTCGTCGGCGGCTCTATAGGGACGACAAGCTCGGTATATTCCAGCTTTACAGCATCCGCCACAACCCAAGACTGATTCGCCAAGTTCGTGAGCTCGATATACCCCGCCGTCCCCATCTCAAAATAATGCGTGCCCAGCAGCTTCCATTGCCCGCCCGCTACCTGCTGATTGATCGAATACTCCGTTACTCCCTCGCTTGACAATACTTTATAAGGTGCATTGGTTGATCGATCTGTGAACCCGTTTGGCAGCCAATAGTATACGTTGTAATGTCCGGCTGTTAGAATGTTCGGTGTCCATTTCACACTACTGGATCCCGTTCCTGCAGCCGTTGTTCGATAGCTGCCCTCGTGAGAATTCGGATAAAACGAGGAAGCGTCCCAGGTGCCAGTTATCGCCGCATCGTTATCGTCGAGAACAATATCTTGCACATCCGCATACTCGAATTTCACCGCATCTGCAATCACAACTGAGTTGTTCGCCTGGTTCGTCATTTCTACATATCCTCCCGTTCCTTGTTCAAAGAAGTATTTTCCCAGCAAAACCCATGAGCCTCCGACAGCCTGTTGGTTAACCGAGTGAACCTCCGATCCATTGCGATATGAAATGGTTAAAGGTACATTAGTTGCTCGATCGGTATATCCGTTAGGCAGCCAATAATACACCTTATAATTCCCTGACACCGCGATGTCGGGAGTCCACCTTGCTTTACTCGATCCATCACCGGAACTAACATGCTTATATCCGCTCCCATAATAGCCCGAATTAAACGAGGATGAGCTCCATGCCCCTGTATAAACCGCATCCGTATCATCTAGAATGATATCGCCCGAAGCATAAGCAAGCTGATTCGTCAGATTTACACTTAGAAGAGAACAAATCAAGGTGAATGTGATCATGACCGAAATCCATCTTTGCACCTTAACACGCATATTCAACATCAATAATCCCTCCATTATCATCCTGGCGATGCACCTGCTCATTCATTTCCCTAGACCTATCAAACATCAACTTTTCTAACCCCGATTCTCCTCTCTTAACTTAAATTATTAAAACGTTATAATAAAATCCAGTTTAATAAAACGCTTACAAATGCCATGATAAATGTAAAATTTATCTTCGTCAATAAAAATATATAAAACGTTTTAATATCTTGTTTGGAAGGAGTTTTCTTTTCTAGGGGGAATTTAAATTAAGCATAGGGGCTGTCTCAAACGCTTAAAGCTCGCAGTTTGTACGGAACTATTGGGGAATATGAAGATTACATAGCAATACCAGAAGTCGTTACAAGAAAATATAGATCATGAAAATTGGACTAAGTAAGTTGTAGCAGCTTCTTATCTATCTTAGTCAATCGAACCATTTGGCGGACAGAGAATCCGTTATTTGTGTAAAAAGCTCTATATCTTGATCCAAGCGGACTGAGAATCCGTTATTCCTCATAAACGCCTCAAATTCACTCGATTAATCGATAATAACGAATTCTCTGTCCGCTTAAACACGCAAATGACTAAAATCGGACAAATAGCGGATCCTCAGTCCTCCTACAAAAAAATAATCTTCAACACCACTATAAAAGTGGAGTTGAAGATTAACATGTGGATCGATCCATAACCTCAAAACTTCTTACCATTCCATTCCGTTCCACCAACTAAGTCCATGCCCAGAAAAATCCGTCGCGATCCCAAGCCACTTGGCCGTTATGCAGCTTGCGGAAAGCTTTCCTTACCTCTTTTGCCAAGGAGGGATGCCCGTTCTCATTCACAAATACAAACTCTTCACCGAACTGTGCTTTGATGTAGTCAATCGCATCACTTTGGTGAAGATTTCCTTTTACCTTAATCTCATTAACCATCCATGCGGCTACTTCCTGCTCGGTTACTGCCATGAATCCAATACCCCCTGAATCTTTGCCATCGATTATTATTGTCTAATCAAGCTATCTCAATCTTCCTAGCTTAATAGTAGCCTGATTTGGCGCATTCGAACAGTTTATATTTCAAAGCATTAAGCCTCACCATAACCCTGGTACATCTATCGGATCGCTATTATTATTAATCAATTCAGACACAGTGACCATTTGAAACCCTCTCTTCTGCAGCTCTGGCAAAATAATTTTCAAAGCTTCCACCGTTTGTTTGGAACGCAGCACATAATCATGAAGTAAAATAATATCGCCGTTGCGAGCATTATTAAGCACTTTATTCACAATTTTATTAACGCCGGGACTTCTCCAATCATGCGTATCCTGATGCCATGACCATAAGACGACTGTATATCCATGATTTTTAGCAATCTGAACCATTTGTTCATTATAAAAGCCGCCGGGAGGCCGGAACAATATCGGTTTTTTTCCTGTAAGATGCTCAAGCGCTTGCTCAGTTTTCTCAATTTCCTTTTGCACACCTGCTGAATTATTCCTTTGAAAATACACATGGTTAAACGTATGGTTGGCTACTTCATGCCCTTCCGCGATCTCCCGCTTAATCGTATCGGGATACAATTCCACCCTTGATCCGACGACGAAAAAGGTTGCTTTCGCATCGTATTGCTTCAGAATATCTAATATAGGCTCCGTTAAATCTGGGTATGGCCCGTCATCGAAGGTAAGTGCGATTTTCTTCTCCTCGCCAGGCACCTCCCAGACAATCTCGCCCCGTTGTTCATAATAATTTCTATCCTTCTTCTCCTCTGGAGCCTGAAATCCAACTAACAATACGATACTAATAACAAGCGCTAACTGTTTCACACACTTCACGATTATCCTCCTCGGAGATGGCAGTAACGGTATTATTGCCTATATGTGCAAAAAGAAACCGACCTCGCTGGCCGGTTTCTTCGGTTCAAAGCTCTTATGAATTCGCTGCTATCGTTCGAATACCGTTTACACTGCGGAATTTAATGAAGCTAACCAATCTCCAGCAAGCTACATAGCTAAAAGTGGTTAAGCTGCTCATGAATCCTAACGTGCTTGGCTCAATCCCTTTAAAGAAACCAACAAAGATTAATCGGATGACGAAGATCACCATCAATAGGATGAAAATGGTTTTATTACGCTTAATAAACGTGCCTCCATTATCTCGAACTTCGAAATTCGTTGTGAAAATAAGCGGCAATGCAATCATCATTCCCAGCAACAGCGACAGCGCAACTTGCGTTTCCTGTATATGCAAATTCGGATCCATTACTTGCAACAACGATGTTGAGATGTATAGGATCGGCAGCAGTAAAGTAATTCCTGATTTCTTAATCGGTCTATTCATCCCTTTAAATTGTCCGCGCATAATGAGAACAAATACCACTAATGAAATCATCATTGATGACGATGCATCCATTTCTTCAACACTCCCTTGTGAACTTTATAACTAAATTATCTATTATTTGGGAAATGCTGATTAGTGTCATTAGTAATGAGATCGAGGTGACTTGAGTCATAATATAAAATCAGTATGTACGAACATTTATTCTATTTGAATCCTGCCATCCTACTGGAATAACTGATATAATGAAGAAAATTCGCATGTACACTATACTCTCCCAGGAGACCAATCCCATATGAAACTGACCTATACGACTGGTGATCTAGCCGAATGGCGCAAGCTATTCTCGGTCCAGATCACACCGCTCGCTAATAACACACCAAACTCGGAGTATGTAGAAGATGCTTTAGCTGCTCTCTCCCAAATAAAACCGCAGCTTTCTCCTGCTTTATCGCAGCTGCTTCAGCTTAACGCCTATCTCTTCGTCTTGGAGCATTTAATCCAGCAAGCCGGCACTCAAATCAATAATTCTGTCTATTTCAGAGGATACCATACCGTTAATGCTGCTGAAGATATGGTGCAGGTTATGAAGACGATGCTTAACCTTCCTTTTGCCCTTGCCGATGAGCCCGAGAATTGGGGATTCATTACCGATACATTGACCTACTTGCGCCAGAATATGCTGTTGGAAAAAGGACACACCAAATATTTTTCGACCATCTATCAATTGTTCTGGATGAATTGGCTCCACCCTCAGCTGCTTGATAATCAAGCTATGTACTTGGAAGAATTACAACAGCTGGCGACTGCTGAGGCGGAGCTTGGAAATTCGCTGTCGAGACTGCCATGGATGCTGGCGCAATGCTGGATGTATTTCTACCTTGTTCAGGATCAGAAGGCTTGGACATTACTGAGAGGGATGAATGGCTCGATCCCTATACATTACAATGAATTATTTCAATTTCTGCGTATGCTGTATAAATCGGAAGAGTGGCTGCGCTTAAAAGGCTGGTTAATCGAGGTCGCACCGCTGCTCAACAATAATCGCGGCAATATTTTGAATGAATATAAGCTGTTCTGGGATGCCGTTATCGTTCAACTCCCAGATGCGGAGCAACCTATGCTAGCAACGCTTATGGACATGCTCCCTTACTCCAGACATATTTATGGGGAGACTCTGCTTGCCTACGGCAAATACCAGCTATGGATGGACTACCAGCTTAGCATAGGCAATGAACCTCTTGAGTTCCGCGTTACCGTATTTAAGCCTTTAGAGAAGGATGCGCCTGAAGTCTTGCTGCCCTTTTATCATCAAGCTGTTGAGCGATATGTCCTTCTTAAAAATAGACCAAGCTATAAATCAGCAGTAAAGCTGCTCAAACGACTGGCTAAGCTGTATAAAAAAATGAAGCAAGAAGCACGCTGGGAGCAATTCTTAACGGCATTCGCTGAACGCCATAGCCGGCTTCGCGCCTTACAAGAAGAGCTTCGGAAAGGGAAACTGCTATCATGAAGTCCTCTACAGAAACCATCTCTGTTCAAATCAGCTTAAGTGCATACGGAGATGCACTGATTCACGGATCTAGTTATTCTGACAACTCCCTACCAGGGCTGTATATGAAGCAACGTTTATTCGCATGGCATGACGCTTCATACTATGGAACTGAGCTTGAGATTCAAACGATTCAGAATATTGAAGTCGTCATTCTGCCATCTGAGCATGTGATCCCATTCTTCGCAGAGCCAAAGCTTCTCGAGCATTTGGAGTGGCTATGGGATGACCAAGCCGCGCAATTGCTTGCGCTTGCCCCTATTCTTGCTGCATGCATAGAAGACAAGAAATTCATTCCTAGTCTCCCTGCTTTTCAAGCGGGCAAGCTGGCATGGACTTGGGAACCGGAAGCATTAGTTACACACGGTCAAGAACTGCTGAATCGAATTGGTCTCAATACGAGCTTTCAAGAAGGGCTGCAAGCGGCTTTCTCTGATGCTGTATTCTCTCGTTATTATGGTACGGAAGAGAGTGCTGCTGATCTACGTCATGAATTCCCTTTGCTATTCACCAAAGGGAATTCGGCAGCAACAGCCGGACTCGATTCCCAGCAATGGCTTATTGCGATTGGCTGGAGAGCAGATATTGCACCCTTCCGCCCATTATTGCAGCTGCTTGAGCCGGATGAGCATGAGCCGACTTGGCGACTGAGACTTGTCCTGCAAGATAAACATGATCTATCGTTGGTTGTACCCGTTCGACTTGCCGCAGATGGTGAACTATTCGGCTCATGGCCTTCATCATGGTCAACTTCTATACGCGAGCGTTCATCTGGTTGGTTAGAGCGATTGAAATCTATTTTACCTACAAGACAACTAGCAGGCAGCAGCGAACAAGATCTGTTAAGCGAGTCGCTAACCGATGAAGCCGCATGGCATTTCCTTACTGTCGACAGCCTCAGCTTGCTGGAATCCGGTTGGCAGGTTCTGCTTCCCGCTTGGTGGGAAGCGGCTAGTCGGAAGAAGCCTCGCATACGCGCCAAGATCCGTTCCAATGCAGCAAGTACAGGCAATAACGGAGGCTCAGGAGGCTCTCTATTTGGGCTTGATTCCATTATTGACTTCGATTGGCGTATCGCTATTGGCGATACCGATCTCTCTGAGAGCGAGTTCGCTGAGCTGGCCGCTCGCAATGAGCGTCTCGTTCGTTTTCGCGGACAATGGATTCCACTTGATCCTGCACTGCTCGCACAAATTCGCCAGACGATGGCTGGTGTGGATAATATGGAAGGCTTGTCTTTCCAGGACATTCTGCAATTGCATCTGCTGGGCGGCAATGAGGCCAGTGGTGATGGTGCTGCAGAGGAAGAACAATCGGAGGACGCTGGGCGTATTAAGCTTGAAGTAGAGCTCAATGAACATTTGGTTAAGCTCATTAGCCAGCTTGGTCAACAGAGCGAGTGGCCAACACTTGAAGTGCCTGCTGGATTGCATGCTGAGCTGCGGTCTTACCAACGTGATGGATTCGCTTGGCTTGCCTTCTTGCGGCGGTTTGGGCTGGGCGCTTGTCTAGCCGATGATATGGGACTTGGCAAAACGGTACAGTTTATTGCCTATCTGCTGCATCTGAAGGAAAGCTATGAAGGCTCGGACATGGCGTCCTCTGGAAAGTCTAGACTGCCGTCCCTCCTTATATGCCCCACCTCCGTCCTTGGCAACTGGCAGAAGGAAATTAGTCGATTCGCTCCATCGTTAAAGGTGGTTCTTCACTATGGAAGCAAGCGCACCAGTGACGAACAGTTCCAAGAGGAGATTAGAGGGGCCGATGTTGTTCTCACCTCTTATGCAACGGCAACACTCGATCAAGAGCTGCTGAAGGGGATCACATGGGAATCCATCTGCTTGGACGAAGCGCAAAATATTAAAAATGCGCAGACCAAGCAATCATCGGCAATAAGAAGCTTCTCTGCTAAACAACGTGTTGCTCTAACTGGGACGCCTATTGAGAACCGTCTTTCAGAGCTGTGGTCGATCTATGACTTCATTAATCCCGGATATTTGGGCAGCTCCCGTGGATTTAATGAGCGATTCGGCAATGCCATTGAGAAGGAACGCAATGAACAACGAACCATCGAGCTGCAAAAGCTCGTCAAGCCGTTCATGCTTCGCCGCAAGAAGAAGGACCCGGCTATCCAGCTTGATCTGCCTGATAAGAATGAGATGAAGACCTACATTCATCTCACAGCGGAGCAAGGAGCCCTCTACGATCAAACCGTCAATCAGCTCATGGAACGGATGCAAAAGCTGGAAGGCATTGAGCGAAAAGGCGCCATCCTTGCGGCATTAACTCATCTCAAACAGCTATGCGACCATCCGATGCTCTTAACAAAGGAGTCGATTCCAGATCAGGCAGCGTCCAGCTCTGATACAGTTGGGACTGAGAAATTAGTCAGCCGCTCAGCCAAGCTGGAACGGCTGCTTGAGATGGTGAAGGAATTGCGGGATGAGGGTGAGCGATGCCTTATATTCACCCAATATATTGGAATGGGACAGCTGCTGCAGCTAGTGCTTCAACAGGAACTGCAAGAGCCTATTCTCTACTTGAATGGCAGTACATCCAAGTCGGCACGCGACCGAATGATCGATCAATTCCAATCACAGATTCTGCCGCCTGACGAGCAGCCTAATGTGTTTATTCTATCGATTAAAGCAGGCGGTGTCGGCCTTAACCTTACTGCTGCGAACCATGTATTTCACTTCGATCGCTGGTGGAATCCCGCGGTCGAGAATCAGGCAACCGACCGAGCCTACCGTATGGGTCAAACTCGTGACGTGCAGGTGCATAAATTCATCTCGCTCGGTACGCTTGAGGAACGAATCGATGAGATGTTAGAGAACAAGCAGCAGCTTAGTGATAATGTTATCTCCAGCTCCGAAGGCTGGATTACTGAACTATCAACCGATGCGCTGAAAGAGCTATTCACACTCCGGCGCGACTGGGCTGGCTGATCATCCGGTAGATAAAATAAGGCCGTCCCATCAGGTTTCATTACCTTGGAACGGCCTTTTATTATTTCAGAGTAGAGTACCTATACACCAACCTCATCTTTTTATCCCCCGCCTTATTCACTCCAACCTCTTTCCGTGCCATACTATCCTTTAGTTTCTTTGATCCTACTTTAATAAACTTCACGTTGTTAAACTGGATTCGATTTAGTCCCGTCAACCCCTGCCGCTGAACCGTTTGATCGCTTCCTCGGTCACGGGCTCGAAGAGGTTAATGTGGTTACCGTCGGGATCGCGGAACAGCATAGAACGGTTCCCCCACGGCATCATGGTCGGTTCCTGTACCCAATCATCGACAAATGGCTTCAAACGCGAGTATTCGGCTTCGACATCGGCGACGCGGAACTCGATGATGACAGTGTGGTTATTGGCTGCCACCACGGAACCAGAGCCGAATAGCTGCGCTGTCTGGGAGTGGCCGATTGCCAGGGTACATGATGGCACGACGAGTTCAGCAAAAACTGGCGCGGGGCGCTCTGCTGAAACACCCATGACTTTCTCATAGAACTCGACGAGACGATCTACGTCGTTGGTAATGATTCTTACAGAAGCGAAATTCACAAGATATCATCCTTCCTAATAATCTTTCACATCACTAAACTCATCGATGTTTCTTTTCCGTTACATACCTGATTATAAAACAACGCAACTGACAACGTTATGTCAGTAGCGTTTTAAACTTTCCACACTGGTTTCAAATAGGTTCACCAAATCTTCGGCACGTACACTTGCCTTTACTTATGATACGGTTCACCGTAAAACACTAACCCTTCTTCACGATCAGACGCAGCAAAAAAAGGCACTTTGAAGTGGGAAAGCCACTTTAAAGTGCCTTCTTACGCATGCAGAAAACTTGAGATAAGGTTAACTCACGGGAACAATCTAACCGAAAAATAACGAAAGAAGGAAACAACATGCCACTTAACGATCTAAAAATAAAAAGCGTGCAAACCGGAAACAGTTTGCACGCCTTTTTTCAACTTAAAAAGAACTAATGATTGCGTTTGTAATAGGTTATCGCAAGCGCCAAAGCCAGCACCGAGCCTTTGACGATATCCATGGCATAATAAGGGACCGACAGCATAATAAGTCCATTGGATAAAATACCAATCAGCACGGCGCCAACAAATGTGCCAAGCGCATTAGGCTTGCCCGCTCCAAGCACAGAATAGCCGATGAAAGCTGCCGCAACAGCATCCATCAAATAAGGACTGCCGGAATTCACCTCTGCGCTCATCACGCGTGCACCCAGTATAATCCCACCTACTCCTGCGAACAAGGCTGAGATCAAATAGGCGATTAGACGATATTTCTTCACCGCAATACCTGATAGCGTTGCAGCCTCGGAGTTCCCTCCGATCATATACATATAACGGCCATGCTTCGTATAGTTCAAGAACAAGTGAACCGCTAATACAACGACCAGCATGATTACGATAATCCAAGGAACTTGTCCTATTTTGCTGAACACCTTAGGGATTTGTCCAGTTGCGAAATCTCCGCTAGGCATAATCATATTCTGAGAAACCGTAGCCCCTCTTGTGTAGGTAAGCGCCACGCCTTGGAAGATAAACATCGTAGCGAGCGTCATCAGCATATCCTGAATTTTAAAATTAATGACTAGAAAAGCATTCACAAGGCCCACGACAAGACAGAATGCAATTGTAATCGCAATACCAAGACCAATATTCTGACCATGCCATACGAACATCGATATAACGAGTGCATTAGCTAGAGACGCCGTTGACCCAACTGACAAGTCGAATCCGCCAACAGCGAGAGAAACGGTCAGTCCAATGGCAATAATGGTTACAATCGATATCGAACGTAAAATATTAATGATATTGGAGCCGCTCAGGAAATTATCTGTAGCCAATCCGAATACAGCAATTAGCACGAGTATCGTAATAAGCGTTCCATACTTGTACAAGAATTCGAATAAATGAAATGCCTTTTTCTGCTGAGTAGGTTGTGCCGTAATCATGTTAACAAGCCTCCCGTGCTGTACAGTAAAATCTCTTCCTCGTTCGTATTCGCTGTCTCCAATTCCTTAATAACTCCGCCGTCGTACATGACATACATTCGATCTGTGATGCCCATTATTTCCGACAGCTCGCTTGAAGCATATAAAATACACTTGCCGCGACCAGCAAGCTCAGCAACCAAGTCATAAATATCACGCTTGGCTCCAACATCGACTCCCTTGGTCGGCTCATCAAATAGGTATACATCAGCATCGACTAGAAGCCATTTCCCGATCGCAACCTTCTGCTGATTGCCGCCAGAAAGATTCCTCACTTTAGCCTGTGCATTAGGTGTCTTGATTCCTAAATTAGCAATGATTTCACCCGACTTGCTGATTTCCTTAGACGCATTCAGCCATGATCCCCATTTCGTGAACTGCGATAAGCTTGATGCCGTTAAATTAACGGATACCGACTCTTCGACGAACACACCTTCACGCCGCCGTTCCTCTGGCACTAGTGCAAGCCCTTCTCTCACCGCTTGATGAGGGGAATGGATGGTCAGCTTGCGTCCTTGCAAGTAAACATCACCTGACGAAGACGATGAAGCTCCGAACAGCGCTCGGCAAAGCTCGGTCTTGCCAGCACCGACCAGACCAGCCAGACCAACGATTTCTCCCTTGCGAATATGTAAGTCAACCTGCTTCACCTTGCCGCTGTCATTAATCCCCTTGGCTTCGAACCATTTCTCGCCGATCGTTCGTTCAATAATAGGAAATTGACCATCCAGCTTCGCACCAAGCATATGCTCCACCACTTGATGCTGGTTCACACTAGCAATTTCATCCCTGACTACAAGCTGCCCGTCTCTCATGATTGTGATGTCCTCACAGATTTCATAGAGCTCTGGAAGACGGTGAGAGATGAAGATTACGGCTACCCCTTCCGATTTCAATAATCGAATCAGACGGAACAACTGCTCAGTCTCTGTATGGCTTAACGGTGCTGTTGGCTCATCTAAGACAAGAAAACGACATTTGATGGCGACCGAACGGGCGATAAGCACCATTTGCTTCTCAGCCAATGTTAAGTCTTGAATCAGCTTTCTCGTCGGGACATGCAGTTTCATCCGATCCAATATCGCTTGTGCAGATTGATGCAGCTTCTTCCAACTGATCCAGTGCCGACCCTTCATCTCATGAACCGTATTCTCAAGCATGATATTCTCTCCAACGGTTAGATTGGGAATTAAAGCGGTATCAACCTCTTGATAGACAACCTGAATACCGTGTTCCTTGGCATCCTTCGGAGAACGAATATGTACTTCTTTGCCATCAATTAGAATTTGACCGGTGTAATGGTCATACGCTCCAGCCAGCACTTTCATGAGCGTTGACTTTCCCGCACCATTAGCCCCAATTAACGCATGTGCTCGTCCAGTATCCGTATGAAAGTCGACATCGGTTAATGCCTTAACACCTGGAAAGGCAATTGAGATCTGTTTCATCTCTAGTCGGCTTGCCATCAAGTCCGTCAACAGGTCCACCTTCCTTTTTTAACAGGATATAGCGCCCTTATCCATACGGATAAGGGCGCTAGCTTTATCAAACTATATTATATACTATTTGCTGTTAGCAGCCTTCAAAGATTTCATCCAATCCTCTTCGAAAGCATCTGTAGTACCCCAGCCTGGAATGATTTCTGCAAGAGTAACCATGTTCACTGGTTCAGAAGACTTCTTCAAGTTTTCTTGATCAACCAAGGAAGCCTCAAGATTATAAGTAGCAGGTGTTTCTTCGCCAGCAATCTTCTTAGCCAGCAGTCTTACATTGACACTGCCGATCATTTTCGGATCAACTGCAGCAGTTGCAACCCATGGGCTGTTCTCTTCCTGCATCACTTGCAAGTCTGCGTTGGAAACGTCAATACCGTAGATCTTGATCTCTGTACGTCCAGCTTCAACTAGTGCACGGTTAGCGCCAATTGCGAAAGCATCCCATGTAGCGAAGATGGCATCAATCTCGCCCTTCGGATATTTCGTCAGCAAAGCTGCAACCGCATTTTGTGTTTCTACTGAAGTGTTAACAGCTACACCAAAGCGTCCAACTTCCTTAATACCTGTATGTTTCGCTAAAGTATCTTGATACACTTTGTTGCGACGAACCATTGGCGGAAATCCATCTACCCACAGGTAGACGATCTTAGCGTCCTCGCCTTGCTCCTTAACCAATTGATCAAGTGCAAATTGAGCTAGCGCCTCATCATCTTGCGAAGTCATCGTTACTCCTGATACTTCTGCAAGTGCTGCGTCCGAGTCAAATGCTACTACTTCAATACCTTTGTCTCTTATCTTCTGAACAGCAGCCACTGATGCAGGATCATCAACATGGGATACGACAACGCCGTCATAGCCGCTGTCAGCCGCTTGATCTAGCGCATCTAGAAATTTAGCAGTATCACCATTCGCAGAGAAGGTATCTACTTTGAAGCCAAGCGCTTCGCCTTCTTGCTTCGCTCCAGCTAGGAACTGGGCTGTATGATCATCGCCGCCGATTTTACGAATAACTTTCAGTTTAATTTGATCCTTGTCGGCAATCGCCGCAGGAAGATTCTCGATTTCTGCTGCAGCCTTTGAATTGGTGCCCCCACCATTCGAATTATTATCCTTTGATTGTCCACAGCCTGTCATGATAATAGCAATAACTAGTACCAGACTGAGCAATGTTGGAAATTTCTTATTCTTCATTTGTGTGTTCTCCCCTTAGAAGATATGTAAAAAGTTAATATAAGTAATCCTATAGGACATTCCATAGATCGTCAATAGAAATTGGAAGAAATCATGCAAAATATGGCTATTCCAAGGCAAAAGAAAACCCGGTCACAGGTTGACCGGGTCAATTCATAGGCGCAGATCAATGAATTATTGCTTTTTCGCTGCGTTCATTTCACTTTCATTCTGATACAATTCTTTGATCATATGTTGATAGAATTGATTCTCTTGTGAACTTAAACCATGCTTGTTATCTTTCATAATCATCTTGCTGATATGGCGTTTCAAGATCAAGCTCCGACGTCCCAACATGTCATTATAAGTCAAGTGCAATCCCTCCAGCTTATGTCTTCCAATCGGTTGTTATAAGTATAACGAATATTAAAACCGATGGAAAACCGCCTAAGCAAGCTGTATTTCTGAAATTATGGGCTAAGGGAGGCTGACAATTAAAGGATGTTATTCATTCGGTTATATCCTGCCGTATCCTCCAACTAACTCCTAAAGGGATTAATTGTGGGTAATTCCACGATAGCTCTCTGGCGTCAGACCAGTCGACTTCATGAATATTCTGTAAAATTGACTTGGGCTTGAGAATCCTAGGCTGAAGCTGATATCTGTCACTGTCATGGAGCCTCGTTTCAATCGTTCCTTGGCCTCCTCAACACGAAGCTGCAGCACATATTGATAAGGGGTTACACCTGTCAATGACTTAAATGATCGAATGAAATGAAATCGGCTTTGCAACGCAATTGCCGCCAACGTATCCACATCCATCTGCTCCGTATAATTGGAATGTATATAGTCAAGTACACGCACACCATAATGGTCGGATAATTCTGGCGAGCTCGTCTTACGTTTGACTTCGACTGTAGGGCAACTGCAATCGCCCCTTAGCAGATGATGCAGCTCTGAAATAGCTTGTTCTTGCGTCTCCTCTACTGCCAGTTGGTCCATTCTTTCCAGGCTGAGGATGCTTGTCGCCCATTTCCTGAAATAAGTGAGCATGTCGGTGGAAGCGAACTGCTGACGCAATGCCCATTCACCCTTCCGCTCTTCCGGATACATCCCTTTTCCACTCACTCGAATGATAATTAAGCTGGTTTCTTCATCGGTATGAAAAGAATGCTGGTCCATCGGATTTAGGAAGAGCCCCTCGCCTGCACTCAGTGCGATATCCTTGTTCTCATGATTGAAATAACAAGTCCCTTGGACGGGGACCGTAATTTGAAATTGGTTGTCATGCGCATGAGGTGTGTTCTCGAATGCATGATCTATCTTATAAAGCTCTAATTCCGGTAATAGGATTTGCATCTGCATAAGCGTTCACCCGCCGTCATTATATCAATTGTTGCTGTCTTAATCGCAATTATAGCGTCGACTCCTCCACCATACAACCGTTATTATAAATAGAAATCATAAATAGAACAGGATGTTGAGAGCATGTCACACACCGCAGCGGCCGTTAAGGCCAACAATCCCGCATTGACGATTCTATTCGGAGTCAGTGCAGCTCATCTGCTGAACGACGCTATGCAAAATGTCGTACCAGCTGTGTTCCCCATTTTCCAGCAGCAATTGCAGTTAAGCTTTGTCCAAATCGGATGGGTAGCATTCATGCTGAACATTACAGCTTCCATTCTTCAACCGCTCATTGGCATGTACACGGATCGCCGTCCCATTCCAATCCTGCTGCCGATAGGCATGATCTTCACCTTGCTTGGCATGATCGGTCTTGCTTTATCGCCATCCTATGGATTTCTGCTGCTATCAGCGGCATTAATCGGCGTCGGTTCCTCCGTTCTTCATCCAGAGTCTTCACGCGTGGCTCATCTCGCGGCAGGTCGGGGCAAAGGCTTCGCCCAGTCCGTCTTTCAGGTCGGCGGCAATGCTGGGCAAGCGTTAGCACCGCTTATGGTGGCGTTTATTATTAGCCCGCGAGGACAGCTTGGCTTTCTGTGGTTCACCTTGCTTGCTGTAATTGGCATTGTGTTACAATACAGAATCAGCAGATGGTATCGTGAGCAGACCCGGGTTGCCGCTGCCGCCAAACGCCATGCTTCTCCTGCAGTCGAACGACGTTTCAGTAAAGTGTTCATCGCTTATGTGCTTGGCATTCTTATTCTGATGTTATTCTCCAAATTCGTCTATTTGGCTAGTATGACTGGGTATTATTCCTTCTATTATATGGACAACTACAACCTGCCACTCGCTAAAGCACAAATCGTCTTATTCGCCCTTCAATTCGCTGGCATGGTCGGCACATTCTTAGGCGGACCGCTGGCAGACCGCTTTGGTCGTCAAAAAATCATTTGGTTCTCCATACTTGGTACGGCACCATTCTCATTGCTGCTGCCCTATGCAGGTCCCACTGGCGCCATTCTATTATGTATCGCCATCGGTCTTATTCTCATGTCAGGGTTTTCTGTCATCATCGTGTATGCGCAAGAATTGCTGCCTGGACATGTAGGCACAATAGCCGGATTGTTCTTCGGTCTTTCCTTCGGGATGGCTGGACTTGGCTCCGTCCTCATGGGCTGGCTAATGGATACGCATGGCGTCTCATATATGGTTAAAATTTGTGCATTTTTACCGTTGTTAGGCTTGTTCGCTCTGCTTCTTCCTAAGGACTCAACCATTATGGGAGCTCCTGCAAGGAAATAATCAAATTCACTGGCAATACGAAGGGGCTAAGGTCATTGTGACCAAGTAAGACCGCCTCAATTGGCCGTACAGAAGGGGCTGTCCTAAGGTCATTGTGACCAATGAGACCGCCCCTTTTGCCAATAGAGGAACGCTGTTCCTTTATTGTCCGTGCACACACTATTATCTAATAATAGCGGACGCACGGTCCTCTATTTCACCTCATAGACAGCATTTCTAATGATTCTAGAAATATAGCGGAACCCCGTTCCTTTATTGCTGATGACATACATGATCAGACAGAAATAGAGGACTCCAGTTCCGCTATTATGTTTGAGTTGGGTTGGGTTGGGGGGTCTTAACGATGTGCGGCATCGTTAAGACCTCTAGTTTAGCCTGCGAGAGGCAGCTTAACGTTATGGTGCAGCGTTAAGCTCTAGGGAATCCAAGTAGAGTTGTTTATTGAGGCCGAGGTCGGGAGCTTTATTTCATATCCTGCATCATCCGTTTCATACCTTCATAATCAATGGCTCCTTGAATTCTCTCATGGATAATGCCATCCGATTGAACAAACACAGTCGTAGGATAGGCTCTTATCTTGTACTGTTGCTGGGTTATCCCCTGCTCGTCTAACAGGACGGGAAAGGTTAAGTCATGCTCCGATACGAATGCTCCAGCTTTGTCAGCCGAGCTCTCCGTACTCGTAAGATTAACGGATAATATAACGACATCTTCATCCTTGTAGTCTAGATGAATTTTCTCCATATGCGGCATCTCCACTCTGCACGGCGGACACCATGAAGCCCAGAAATTCATAATGACCTTTTTACCGCGATAATCCGAGAGACTGGCCTCATTCCCCTGCAGATCCAGCAATTGAAAATCTGGCGCGAGCTGTCCCTTTTTCAAGCCTGACTCAACCGAACCATACGCAGCCTCTTGGTCCGACGAGCCCGGTGCAAACTCGCCATAATCAACCAAGAGCAGCGCACTCATACCTATGACGAATAATACACTAATTGTCGCTTGCCTATTCCAATCCGCTGCAGTTGGGCGGAACACCGTTATAACGAACAAAACAGCTGACAACACCATAACTAAAGCGTGGATCATTCTAGATGAGTCCTGAACGATAAGCTGTACCATATAAAAGATTGTGAACCAGCCATAAATCATTATCGCTATCCATTCGACTGCGTTTCTCATACCCGCGCCTGTACGGACTGCACGATAAATCATGAAAGCCGCAGCAATGACCGAAGCGATCCACATTCCTTTCACTCCACCACTGAAATAGATAAGAGCACGCCAATCTTTTATGACACCGGATGGATCAAATAAGAATAGACTGAGCTTCCAGACTACAATCCACAGCAGCACTGTGTTCATCGCATCAGATATCACTTTCACTCGTTCCGGGTAGTCCTTCAGCTTAATCCGAATACCCAGCACACCAGCGAGACCAGCCAGTAGATAGACGACAATCTCCAAATTAAGAACCATTGATCCTAATTGAATCGTATACATGGGTCTCCCCCTTCCACAGTCCGTCTAACCGAACCAATGGCTAATATAAACCATCATTAATAACCCAATGATAAAAGAATAGGTCGATGGGCGTTCGTAGCCGTGACCATGACTTTCCGGAATAAGCTCCTTATACGCAATGAACAGCATAGCTCCTGCGGCGAAAGCTAAACCGAAACCGATCAGGTTCTGGATGCTGCTTGCTGTAAGATAGCCTACTACTGCCGATACGGCCTCCATTAAGCCCGTTAAGAATACGATAGCAAAGGCTCTGAATTTGCTCACCTTCGAATTGATCAAGAAAACAGCTAGAATTAAACCTTCTGGTATATTCTGTGCCCCGATGGAGATCGCGACCATAGGACCGAGCCCGGTATTTTGACTGGCATAACTAAATCCTGTGCTTAACCCTTCCGGGATATTATGTATGAACAGAGCAATAATAACTAACAATGACTTAGAATCAAAAGAGCTGACAAAGCTGCCATTCTCTACATCGATATGCTTAATATTTTTCTCAATCAGATCCAATACCACGATACCAACCATGATGCCTAACGTCAGCGCAATAATTCCTGATTCTTTAATCGCTTGCGGCATTAAGCCAAATGTCGAAGCGGATACCATGATCCCCGCTGTAAAGGCAATTAGGATATCCTTCCACTTCTCAGACAGCTTCTTGATAAAAAAGATAGGTGCGGCTCCCAGCACGGTGGCCATTGCCGATATGATACTTCCTATTAAAGCTGACTCCATTATGTTTACTCCCTTCAAGCCTAACAAGTTAGCGGTAGTTGCGAGCTCAATGTTGTTATTCCCTCTTTCGGCATTTTCTTACCTATATGTAGATAGAGGGATGGACCAATAACTCTCCAACTGCCTGGCTACATATTCTTCATAATCTGATAGAGATAATCAACCGATCGCATCGCATATTCGAAGCGAAGAGGTTTTCCGTCCTTAAGCAGCACCAGACATGGGACACTCGTGATTTTCCACGCTTCTCGCAGTTTCGGTGAGTAATTCATATTCATTTTATAAATAGTAGTTGGAACCTGGGCAGCCTCCACAACCTCCAACATTTTCTCAGCCACCTTGCATGTTCCGCAAAATGGAGTAGAGAACAATATCGCATCATTGCCCTTGCCAATTCTATTCAATTTCAACCATTCATCCTCTTGTATTTCAAGTATAGCCATGACACTACAATCCTTTCTTATGTGCTTTTACTATGCTAAGCTCCATGCTAAACCGTTATTAGTTATCTCCATAATACGATTTATAGACGATAAAAAGAAGTCATTTCAGCCCAGTACTTGATTTTCACTCTGATAATGGCGAGTATTCAAGCGTATATCCCGCTCCACATATGACCATAAATAAACCTATTACATGCTGCATGTAACGTTGTATAGATAGGAGCAGTTATGACATGGAATCTGTCCATTTCGGATTAATGACCGTTAAACTTATCGTGGGATTCGTAGCATTATTCGTTATTATCACGCTAACAGGCAGAACGGCGCTCAATCAATTAACACCGTTTCACTTCATCTATGTATTAGTGCTTGGCGAATTTCTAGGCGCTGCCCTCTATGAGGATAAAATTCACATCTTTCATTTTCTATATGCGATCGGAATATGGACCCTGCTCATGCTAATTGTAGAGTTCATCACCAAAAGGTTTAAATCAACCCGTGCTCTCCTTATTGGCAATCCGTCGATCCTGATTCGGGATGGGGTCGTTGACCGTAAAATTCTTAGCAAGAACAAGCTCGACTCTGATGAACTATTAAGCTTACTGCGGCAAAACAGCGTTTTCTCCCTGCGTGAAGTAAAATACGGCATATTAGAAGTCAATGGTCAGATCAGCCTGCTGTTGGACTCCAAGTATCAGAAGCCTACTATGCAGGATATGAGTCTCCCCGAGAAACCGGTATATCTCTCCGTCTCCCTGATCATGAATGGCGAAATCCTATGGGGCAACCTTCATGACAGCGGGTTAGATCAACAATGGTTGTATAAGGAACTAGCTTCCCTCGGTTACCGTGATGAGAAACAGATCTTCCTGGCTGATTGGCGGCAAGATGAAGGTCTTCACGTAAGTCCGATGTGAGTAAGCTGCGATTTTGAACATCATACACAAGGGCAGTCTCTCAAGGTCTATTTATGACCTTGAAAGACTGCCCTTATTTTCAGTTGGTGATAAGGCAGCATTCAACTTGCCATTTTATAATTAGCTCTCTACTAACACCTCTGGACCGTATACTTCCATCTCCCAGATCGAGTAGCCGTATTTTGTCGCCCTAGACGTACCATACATCCGGACATAACGAGCCTCCACTTCCGGGAATTCAATCTCTTCCAGTCCACCCTTGCCGTTCTCCGTTTTGTATACGCTTTGCCAATTCTCTTCATTACTCGGATCATCGGTTACTTGAATCTCATACTTGTTGCCGTATGCCACTTCCCAGTACAAATGCACACGGTTAACTGGTTGGCTTTTGCCTAGGTCAACATACAGCCAGCCTGGGTCTACTTCGCGTTTCGAGCCGAAACGAGTCGTCAAATTCCCATCGAACGCCCAAGGCGCTGTATCGATCGTCCCATCATTGGATGAGCCGACTGCTGGCTGATGAAGAGCCAAGTTCGTTCGTATGCGAGGCTCTTGGTTTTGTATAGGCTTAATTGCAACTCCGCTGTAATACTCGCGGCTTAAGAAGTTCATTTCATGCAATGTAGTAGCTGGTTCTGCACTTCCCGGCATGTAGACATTCTCGAAAATCAGATTTGTAATTTCTGCGCCTTCCTTGCCTTTGATTTTACCGAAGCTTTCCCCTGCATCGCGAACTATAATATTTTTCACCGTTACGTTAGTAATCGGACCAACTCCATTACCGCCATTATCGATTGTGAACATTGTCATCCAAGCGCTGTTGTCTTCATTTTTCCCGCTTATGTCCTCCACGTCGATATTCTCAAATGTAACATTACTTACTTTGCCTACCCCATACTTGTGGTGAATAGCAATGCCAACTGCCGCCTTATAGACAACAGCGTCTCGGAATGTAATATTTCGTTGGTTCTGCATGATTCCCTGACCAATTTTGTAACCGTAGCAAAGCGTCCATGCAATGGAATCCTCAAATCGCACATTCTCTACTGGCTCTGGGTTACCGGGCCAAGGCACAACTCCTGAAGCAATATCTGTATCCTTTTCCCAAGCCTTAGTCGAGTAAGGATCGTCTAGAGCAATGCCAATCGTATTACGAATAATGGCATTTTGCGATTCCACGATATCAATGCCATCATTCTCGCCCATGCCAAGACTGTTGAACATTTTCATGTTTGTAAAAAGTAGATCGTTAGACCGGACCGGCATAACTGCCCATGCAGCAGATTCTCTTATAATAATGCCATCCATAGTGAAATTTTCAGTAGCAATCGGAACGACCAGATTATTAATCATTCCCTTTCCGTTTGTGCTTTTATCGTCATGCAGCGCTTTTCCGTTGCCATCGATGGTTCCTCTTCCATATAATTTAATATTCGAGGAATTAAACTCTGTCGAAATCCACCACGTTGCAGGCCGTCCCATCGAGTTCTTAAACCAATGCTCCTTGTAGTCGGCTGTCTTTCCCGTCCCCACAAAGGCAGCTCCCGGCGCCATATAAAGCGCTGTGTTGCTTTTAAGGACAAGGTTTCCAATATAATACGTGCCGGCTGGTATGTATACAATCCCTTGCACACCATTACCCTGCGCGGTGCCGTAGCTGCTCGCATCATCAATCGCTTGCTGTATCGCAGCCGTTCTTTCAGCAATGCCTGTCTTATCGCCAGCAGTCGTTACGCCATAAGAAGCTTCAGTCACGTTGTATATCCCCATGCCCGATACTTTAGGAACATCGGTCTCCTTCGGATCTGCTGCAATAACCAATCTTTTGGCTCGATTGTTCATATTAAGAATTAAATACTCGTCTTTCTCTGTTGTGAACGTAATCGTCTGACCTTCGACTTTGCTAGGAACAATGTTTAACTTCTTCGGGCTGATCGAATATTCATGTACTTTATTCGTATTTAGAATCGTGACCTCATACGTTACCGTACCCTCAGCCACTGAAAAATGTGCATAATCATAGTCTGTATATGCTTGAATTACAGGCACGTCGACCCCGTTTATTCTTAGCGAATAGTTAGTAGACTTCTCATATTTCGGCGAAGGCTGATAAGTGTATACCGATCCCGCAACCGTATTCAAATAAGGCAATGCTGTTCCTGTTTCAGCGTGTGCGATCGGATCCGAAACGCCTAAAGTTGCCAGCAGCATAGATACAATGATCGCCATACTCATCCAACGTTTTACGTTTTTCATTACTTCAACTCCTATCGATTCTGAATTGTAAGCACTTTCACACAAGCTCATTATAGTGCTAATCGAGTTTGAGCATAATGCGGTAAACCGCACATAAAGGGCAGATTTCAATAGATAGCCGCCGATACCCGCGCGGTTCATTTCTACAATCTGATGCTCAAGCTCCGCTGTTTCCAACCGATCATTCCTGACCATAATGGGATTGATCTATAGCTGGCGTGGGGCTGTCCGATGCAAGCAGCTTCTATAGGTTAATGTCTATACGCAAAAAAAGTCTCCCTAGGCCGTAGACCTTGGGAGACTTCCTTTGTTGGTTTTATCAGTCGTCAGTAATTCTTTCCTGAATTGAGGAGTGGGAGGCCAAGAGACTGAGGTTCCTCCTAATAACTCTGTTTATAATTAAAAAGAATAGCACTATCCAAAGCTTGTAAAGCTAACTATAGAATTGGTGTTTACTTAAAGGCCGAATAAGGAATAACGAATTGTGGCATGCCATCCGCGAATGAGGTGTATTCATATGGCTCGAAGTATATAACGATTCCATTACGATTGAGGAAATATTTTCTATTTTTCTCTATCGTTTCGAATGGAACCTGCAACGAAAGTTGACGGTTTTTAATTTGAGCTTTTATATTTTGATTAATAATCGATACATAGTCTGTTCGGCCCTGAACGACATCTTGTAGTGAAAGTTCAGCACCTGTAGCTAAATCGAAAGTATAAGGAACGCGTATAGGATCGCCATGTGCCCCACCTAAATAAATATAATAATCCATATAGATACTCAATTTTCCCTTTTCGTTATAGCTTACAGTGTAGCGGCCATCGAAGCTCAGCTGGCTTGTATCCGTTGACGCCTCGTTCATCTGCTTGGTTGCGGCAGAGATTTGCTTATCGACTTTCTGCTTTAAGAATGTATTTATTGTCTTTTGAACGGCATTATTGGAGTATCCCGAGATAACAGGATAATAGACCAGCAAGGATTTTCCATCCCCATCTGCACCGATGACTTCAGCATTGATCTTAAGGTCATTCTCCTTGATTGCCTCAACTCCGATCAGCTTCGTCCCATTCTGGTACGTTACAGCGTAACCCATATGTTCTAACAAGAAACGTAATGGCAAATAGGTCGTATAATTCTGCACAATCGGCTGCGGACCTGTAAGAATCTGACCATTCAGCTGCATGGCATTATTCTTCAGATTGATCTCCATAACCCGGTTTTTGCCGCTAACTTGAATCATCTGGGTTGTACTATTAAATTTAGTGGTTAGACCTAGGGCCGTGTTCAAATCGCGCAGTGCAATATAAGTTGAACCATTGTTAATGATTGCACCGATATTTTGTTTAGATCCTTTAATATTAAAAGGCTGTTGTGTAATTGTATATTTGGTACTGGCGGCTTCTGCATAATCAGCAGGTAATATTGAGAATACGGGAGACATCAGAACACCGGCTGCAATTGTAAGTATTAGTAGCTTTGTTTTCCATTTGTTGGATTTCATTATAAAAACACCCTTTCAATTATCGAAGCTTTACACTTCTTGTATCTAGTAATATGTTCCTTTAACGATTAATCTTGAATAAAGGTTGCAAATCGTAGTTTTTCTAGAACAATTAAAATATAAACTAACCAAAAAAGGAGCTATTCCCAAAGTCATCAACTTTGATG
This sequence comes from Pristimantibacillus sp., assembly GCA_048976605.1. Taxonomy (GTDB): domain Bacteria; phylum Bacillota; class Bacilli; order Paenibacillales; family Paenibacillaceae; genus Pristimantibacillus. Next base: position 140,088 of record JBHGUX010000074.1, read on the forward strand.
GGAACAGCTCCTTTACTATGCAACGCTAGTCTGATTCTGATGACGGCCCTACCATACCCATCCCGTCGCACTATTGTTTCTCTACAGCCTTAGGAATTCTCCAGACAAAGCTTAATCAAATCATCCACATGCGCAGTCGCTAAGCACTCAACCGTATCCGCTGCACCGTAATAAATTTTCACTTCACCGTCATTCTCTAGGATCATGCCGCCAGGAAAAATAACATGGTTGCGGAAGCCGCCATCCACTTCATACGAAGCCTCTGGCGCAAGCAACGGAGAATTGCTCATCCCGATAATGCGCTTTGGATTTTCTAAATCCAACAGCATAATACCCGCCGTATAACGCTTCTTCCAAGTCGGCTCCCAACCATGCTTCCCTCTGGCAGGATCAAGATCTACCGCATGGAATGTTGTTAACCAGCCCTTATCCGTCTTAATTGGGGGCGCTGCCGGACCTACCTTATCGTTAGCGAACGGCACATGCTCCACCGCTAAGAGCAGATCTGAATTTCCCCAGTAGACCAAATCCGGCGATTCGGAAATCCAAGTATCGAAACGATCTACGCCATTGCGGCTGTATACCGTGAATGGACGCTCCAACCGAACATACTTGCCGCCGATTTTCTCAGGAAACAGCACCATATTGCGAAGATCCGGCGTTGATAAACTTAACACTTCAAAATTCTCAAGATCATCCGTTACGGCTACCCCGCCGCGAATTCCATGCTTCGTATCCACAGCAAAGCACATATAGCAGCGTCCATCGATGACCGTCAACCTTGGATCATAGGCACGTACAATTTCTTCATCATGCATTTTGAAAATAGGCTTCGGACCAACTTCCCAATGAATCCCGTCACCACTATAAGCAATACCTAGATCCGTTGTGTGATGCGGCTCGATCGTTTGATCAGCAAGAGAACCATAGTCATTGCGGAATACCATCACATACTTGCCATTGAATTTCGCAACACCCGCATTAAACACCAATGCCGTCGGGTACGGAACTTTCGCAGCATCCAAAATCGGATTGGCAGGGTGACGTTTAATCAAATCACTGGATACTAGATTACCGATAATAGGCAATTCCATATTCATTCATCCTCCTGTGCTTTCTGGCTTCTAGCCCTTCAAGGAACCAGCGGTCATCTGCATAAATGATTTATTGGCAAACACATAAACTACGAGCATTGGCAATATAGACAGACAAGCGCCCGCCATCATATAGTGCGTCTGAGCAGCTGCCGATACACCGAACTTTAAATTTGCCAAGCCAACAGTCAATGTTTGCAGCTCCGGCTTGCTCAGCGTGAATACAAACGGAAGCAAATACTCATTCCATGCTCCGCGGAAAGCGAATAACCCAGCTACTCCAAGCCCTGGTGCAAGTAAAGGCAATACGATTCTGGCATAAATGCTGCCTTGCGAACAACCATCTATACGGGCCGCTTCATCGAGCTCACGCGGAATTCCACTCATGAAGCTCAGTAGGATGAAGAAGGCCGAAGCATGAGTACTGATCAAAATCAGAATAACGCCCCACAACGAATTATGCAGCTTTAAATCAATCATGAGCTCGAATTGAGGTCGCAGAACAACCGCACCGATTGAAACAAACATCGTAAACGCCTGGATGCCTACATATATTTTTTTGCCGACAAAATTCATTCGATTGACTACATACGCTGCCATCGAGGCCACAGCAAGCGTCCCTGCTGTTACTGCAACCGCTACGAAAAAGCTATTAAACGAATAGGTCGAGAACCCAGCCTGCGTCCAAGCCTCTGCAAAGTTGCCGAATTGCCAGATAGAAGGCAGGAATGTTGCTCCAGCTGTCAGCTCTGCGTTTGTTTTAAATGAGCCCAAAATCGTAATTACGATTGGAAACAAAGTGAACAGCAGCACCAGCAGCAGAAAAGCCCATAATACAGTTCTCCATACATATTTCATGATGCCGTCCTCCTCAATCATTGCGACTTAAGCGCCGTGAGCCGTAGAAATAGAAAATAGTGATAATACCGACAATAATGGCTGTGACAAATGCGACTGCGCTGCCATAACCCATTTCTTGCACCTGTGTCGCCGCTGCTCCGCCCGAAGTTGGGAAGAACAATTTATATACATACAGAAACATGACGTTAGTTGAACCTACCGGACCACCATCCGTCATGACCATAATGCTTTCATACCCTTTTAACGCTGCAATGATGGCGAGCATAGTAATCATCTGCATAACAGGACCTAGCATTGGAATCGTAATGTAGCGAAATTGCTGCCACTTGTTAGCCCCATCTAAAGATGAGCTTTCGTATACATCCTGCGGTATGTTCTGCAAACCTGCCAAAAACAACAACATATAGTTGCCGATTGCTCCCCATACTGCTACGAGAATGACCGTCAGCATTGCGTAATCTACACCCATCCAATCAATCGCTTGATCGACGATGCCGTACTTCATAAGAAACTGATTCAAGATACCATTATAAGAATTAAATATGGTGAAAAACACGACTGCCATAACCGCTGTACTAATAATGGTAGGCATAAATAGCAAAGCTCTCATCAAGCCTTTGCCTCGAATGCCTCGATTAAGAATAACTGCGAGCAATAACGCCAACGGTAGTGAAAGCAGCAGCTTTCCTCCCGCATACACAAACGTATTGACGACGGAATCCCAATACTCCGCATCATGCATAATCCTCGTAAAGTTATCTAGTCCAATATAACGCTCTTCGCCATATCCCTTATAATCATAGAACATATAACGCATCGCCCACGCTATAGGGTACAGGCCCAAAACGACGGTCAGAATAAAGCTTGGCATTAGAAAGCTATATGAAAAAGCTGCATTTCTGGCTTTATTCAACAATGTTCTTCACTCCTTTTTAACAAAGGGGATGGGGAGCAGCAGCTCCCATCCCACTTCAAATGTGTACTCTATTTGGTGAATTTTCCTGCTAGGTTCTTCGGATCAAAGTCTGGCATTGGCTCTGCCTTTACTTCACCATTGCTCACAGCTGCATCCAGCGCTGCATTGTATCGTTTATTCAAATCCTCAATAGTAGTGTCAAGATTGCCGCCGCTAACCATATATTTGAAGAATGCATCATCCGATTTTGTGCCTTGTACCGCAACCACAGGGTATACAGGCCATACACCGTCATATTGGTTAGGAAGGAAGCCTTCGATTCCCTTCACGTCAGGTGTTTGTGCAACTTCACTTACCGACGGTACCATAGAAATACCGAAGCCTCCTTCTTGATACTCTTGAAGCAAAGATTCTTCATACATATAGGACATAAATTTCCATGCCGCTTCTTGTTTTGTCGACTTCGAGCTTAACGCCAGCCATTGTCCGCCAAGGAAGCCGGAAGCTCCGTTGAAGTTACCGTCGATGGATGGTACTGGTGCCGCAGCCCAATCGATTTTCGCTGGGAACTGCGATGCGTATACGCCTGCTTCCGCTGAGTAGGAAAGGTACATGCCGATCTTGCCTTCAGCGAACTGTGCGCGAAGCGGATCGATATCTAGCGATTCAACGCCTGGCAGCATGCTGCCATCGTCTTTAATTTGCTTAAATGCTTCAATAATCGGCTTGAAGCCGCTGAAATCATAGCGCGCTGTTTTGAAATCGTATCCGAAGCCGCCGAAGCCGCTCACCTCGGCAATAACGCGGGAAGAACGTCCAAGCGCGCTGCCAGGGTTTTTAAAGTTCAAGGCAAAACCGTATGCGCCGTTTGCCTTACCCACATCAGTAATCTTCTTCGCAGCTTCTACTAGCTCGTCCATAGTAGTAGGCGGCGTAGTAATGCCTGCTTTAGCGAATAGCTCTTTGTTATAGATCAGACGCATTGTCGTTCCGAAATTCGGAAGGCTGTAGCGTTTTCCGTCGAAGCTGTTCAGATCCGGCATATCCGGAAATTTAGCTTTCAATTCGTCAGTCAGAAACTCGTCTATAGGAGCAAGATATCCTTTTTTATGGAAAGTTTGAATGGTATTCTCTTTAACACGAATAATATCTGGCGGTTCGGACGTTTGAAACGACATATCTAGTGCTTGATCGAAAGCATCCCCTTTAATGACCAGCTCAACCTCAATATTATCTTTGTTAGTGGCATTAAATTCATCTACCTTTTTCTTCACGAACTCAGAATCATGGCGATCACCTGTCCAGTAGCTGATCTTCGTCTTTTCCCCGGATGCCGGGTTATTGCCTGCATTCGATTCTTTGTTTCCGGCATTGCCGCTGCACGCCGACAAGCTTGCTGCGACCATCACACCAGCTACTGTTAGCAATATCCCTTTTCCTCTAATCATCTCTGTATTACCTCCCTTTAATGATCTTCATACATTTGTTGCTAGCTACATTATAAGACGATCCTCTATATCACATAATGTGGTAAACCACACAAATAGGGCAGGTTTCATGCGAATATACAAATAAAAGGCCACTCTATACAGATCAAATATCTGCGAATAGAATAGCCTTTATACTTTATGCCGCTAGCAATAGCCAATTTAATAGATTGCTAACTTCTTCCCGTTTCCTTAATCCGACGGCGAATACGCTTTTCCGGTGCTGTATATTTTAAATTCTGTGGGTGTCATATTCGTATGTTTCTTAAATACATCACTGAAATAACGACGATGCTCGTAACCAAGCGCCTGTGAGATTTCCTGTACCTGAAAGCCTTGAATCAGCATAGATTTTGCCCGCTCCATCCTTTGATGCGCAACATATTGTTGAAACGAAATACCGAGCACCTTTTTGAATAAATTAGAAAAATATCCCGGGCTCAAATTACTTTGCTTCGCGCAATGCTCCAAAGACAAATTAATATCCAGATTAGCACAAATATAGTCTCTAGCCTCATAGATCAGCTTAGTTGACTCATCTGCCCGCTCTTCCTCAATCCAGCCGCATGCCTCCTCGCATAGCCCCTGTACCATCGTCCTCAGCTCTTGAAAGGTAGAGCTTCTTTTCGGGCGATTCCCAAACCAACGACTCTCCAGCGCCAATACCCTATCCTGCGGAAACAGCTCCAGCATCGAACGACAAGTCTTTGCGGAAAGCTCATAGCATAAATCTTCTATAAGCTGAGGCTCGGGCAGTGGATCACTTTGCAGCATGTCGTTGAACATTTTTTCAAGAATCAACTGGCATTTCCCTTTATTTCCTGACCGCAGCGCAAACAAGAACTGGCTCTCCACCTCACTGTTATATACAGGAAAAATAACTGCGATTCCTGAGTGCGCGACCTTAGTATAGCTTGAAACACCATTGCCATTCGTATAAAAATGATAGGATACCGCATTTACTGCTTGCTGGAATGAATCCGGCAGCTTAGCCACATGGTCAACGCATGGACCTACGCCAATCGATATGGTCGAATGTGTAAATTGTTGAATATTCATGCGACAAGCTTCAGATATGCGCACCGCTTCTTGATTATCTGAACAATTCATAATACATACAAAACGATTGGCAGACTCGCGAAACACAATTCCTTTCGTAAATCCAGTCACCGTTTCCATTAAAATATTACGCAAGCTGAATCGCATCAGCTCGATCTCTTTTGCAGGCCGAGACCTATACTTCTCCATGAAGTCGTCTACTTCCAATACGAACACATTAAGCGGTTTTGGCTCCAAATTGATTTCAAGCTGACGCCATTGCTCTACAGCCTTCACCTCTTGCGCCGGATGGTATACAAGCAGCGACATATATTCCTGTTGCAGCATAGGCAAGCTTTGAAGACGCTCATTCTTTAAGCCAATAACCTTAGTTTGCTCATCCTGTTCTGCAAGGTAAGCAGCTTTTGCTTCCAACACAGTTTTCACAATTTCTTCGATCGAGAATGGTTTCTTTACAAAGTCAAATGCCCCTAGCCGAATCGCTTGCTGTGTATAAGAAAAGTCGGTATAGGCACTTAAAATAATGATTTTGGTTTGCGGAGCCTGCTCCAAAATAGCCTTAGTCATAGCCAGTCCATCCATCTTGGGCATGCGAATATCTGTCAGTACGATGTCGGGGTTCTGCTCCTTAATAAGGCGTATCCCATCCTCTCCATCCAGCGCTGTGCCAATTACTTCGATTCCATGCTCATGCCATGGCGGCATTCGAGAGATCATATCAACGACGCTTCGGATATCATCGATAACGCATAGTTTAATCTTAGGTTGCTTGTTATTACCCATGTTACTATACCTCTCCTTTTCTCATAGGAATCCATAAATCCGTCCTTGCGCCGCCTGTTTCCAGGTTCTTAATTTCCATCCGCGCTTCTTCTCCGTAATAAAGGCTCAGCCGGTCTGAGATATTATGGAGCGCAACACCTTTTTTACTATCAAACGGAATAGAATTATTCCATTTTACTCCCATCTTCTCTTCATCTATTCCTGCGCCATTATCATTAATCACAATATGCAGCAGCCCTTTATCCTCTTGAACGGTGAGCTGGATGAAGCCTCCCGAGCCTATATCCCGGAACCCATGCTGAATACTATTTTCCACTATAGGCTGCAGTATGATCTTGGGTACGAAGCTATGCAGCAGATCCGGATCCGCAACCTTCACTTCATATTCAAACAGCCCTTCATAGCACATGCTTTGTATAGCGCAATACTGCTCCACATGAGATAATTCATCCGCCATCATATTCCAGTCCTTGCCGCCGCTAAGGCCTAATTGGAACATCTGTGCCAATGCTAGAATCATCTTACTCACCTCTTGATTCTCACCCAACACGGACTTGCAATAAATGGTATTCAACGTGTTATATAAAAAGTGCGGTTCCATCTGAGCGGTCAAAGCTCTCATTTGCGCTTCCCTTTTCCCGGACTCGCTCTCGCGAACATCCTGAATAAGATTGGTGATCTCATCCAGCATTCGATTGAACTGGAACCCTACCTGCGCCACTTCATCTCGGGAATCGCTTTCAAAACGCACGGTCAATCGGTTGCTCTCTACCTCTCTCATTAACCGTCGCAGCCGGTACAGCGGCAGCAGCAATAAAGAAGTTAGCTTATTTGACAATAATAGCGCTACCAACAAGAAGATGATCATAATAATGATCGTCGTTCGTTGAACAGTCATCAATTGCGCTAATAGCTTGTCTTTAGGCTGTATGCCAAATAAAATCCAATCATTTGCAATTTCAGATCTAGAGTAATTCACCAAATACTCCGTCTTATTAAATTCATGGAAAAAGGATTTACTCTCTTCATTCTCGATTCGATCAAGGAAGACTTGATCCCGACGCAGGTTTTGCTGCGATGACCAAGAGGTACGCATAACCTCATCTCCGAAGAGGTCCACAACCGAATAAATGTTATCCTTATGCGAGGAGCTTTTATTAATAACGCCGATCAAGCCGCTCTCACTGACATTAACGATGAAATATACGTTTGTATTCGACAAATTATCCTGCGTGCCTTTCATTACATAACTAAGCACTCGATTATTCCCCGTGAAATACACATCGTTATGACCGCTTAACCAGAGTCCCCCGTAATTTTCTTCAGCAAGATAATAAAGATTCGATTCATAGAAGGATTGGTTCTGGGCGCGCCGCTGGGAAACCGGGTAAAAATCGCCGATTGGTGTAGCGATCAATATACTCTCTATGAGCGGCTCATTATATATAGCTTGGGAGAATACATACTGCAGCTCGGACAAATGGATATAATAATTGGATATAATATTACTTTGAACGTCATGCATGACCATATTGAACGCGTCGCTTAGCATAATCGAACGCACGGTCTTCGATACATTGTATAGCTTGTCATCCATAATCTGTCTTGTTTTATCAACCGTTTCCTGGCTGGACTCAAATGTGTTTTTCTGCAATTCTTTAGAGGCAATCGTATAGGAAGAGAACCCGACAACTGCTGTCGAAAGCGCAATTAACAATAAGAACGCCGAACTAAGCCGCCTTTTAAACGATATCCCATAATAGAAATGTTTCAACTGGGCTATTCTTCTATTCAACCACAAATTCATCATCGTTTCTCCTCCTGCCTGCGAACCATTATACACGATAACCCTAAATGCAGTGAACTGCCTAGACCATAATCTCCAAGTAATGACCAAAACAAAAGCCCCTGCCACCACATGGGTGAAAGGGGTTCTTCAATTGCTAAAAAAGCATTCCATGTTCACATAGGCAAACTGCGTAAGCGAATGTTCTTGTGATCACTGTTGTATCCAGATTCATTGAATAAGTATGCAGTTGGAATCCGGATACAAAGCGAACGCTGACGCTTCTCCAGAATCATTCGCTTACTTCATTTGTTGTTTTGTGGGATCATTTTCTTCTAAACCAAACAAAAGGAAACCGTTCAGCATTAGAACAAGCTTTACTTATTCGCTTCTTCAAGACTTACTCTGCGTTGACCGCCTGATCTTGATTCTGCTGGTAAGATAGTGGCAGCCTGTTCACCCGCTTCAACCATTCTCCGAATCAGTCTGGTTCTCATAATTTCCGCTACAGCAGCATGAGACTCCATACCAATAAGATTCGTCATCTCATAACAATCTGATTGAAGATCATACAGATATGCCTCTGTATAAACCTCGGAACAAGAGTCCGTGTACGGATTCTTGTCTTTCGCTACAACACCATATTTCCAACGTTTCGTTCTTACCGCACGACCAACTTCAGTCTCGCTGATCTGAATGAATACCTCTTCTGGCCATGAGTTATCCTGGCCCTTCAGCAGGGGCAATATCGATCTGCCCTGCATGCTGTCCGGAACAGCGATACCCGCGGCATCCAGCAAGGTTGGCGGAAGATCAATTAAACTCACCAACTCTTGAACTTGTCGCCCTCCCAAGAATTGAGGTCCTGTAAGCAAGGTAGGAACTCTTACGGAAGCATCATGAACGGATCGTTTGTACTCCTCATTGCGAGTCTTGAAGTGACAGCCATGGTCAGAGGTGAAGAGAACGATCGTATTCTGATCCAATTGGAGTGATTTCAGTGCATCCATCACCCTCCCGAACGCCTCGTCTAGACGTTTCACCATCCCATAATATCCGCCGATATGATGAGAAGCCGTTCCTCCGAGAGCAGCTAGATCCGGCGGAAGCCACCTGCCCGCATACCTTTCCCTGTATCCGTCTGGAGCAGGGTAATCATCCACATGGTTCTGATGATGGGGTTCTAGGAATGACATAAATAGATAGAATGGATCCTCTTTATGATCATCTATATAACGTATAGCTGCATCTGCAATCGCATCCACTCTGTAGCCTGGAAGTTTGACAGGCTCATTATCGTTGTTATAGAGAACGGCATCATAGGCGTCAGAGGAGAACTCCAATATATTCGAAGCCAGCCAATAATCATATCCACCCCGGTGCTTCTCCGTTACAGGCTCTTCCGGTGCCAGATGCCACTTGCCGATATAACCCGTCTGATATCCTGCCTCTTTGAAGTGATGAGCGAGTGTCGGCAGATGATCCGGCAGATGAATATCATTCACGAAACAACCGGAGGCTGTCGCATAGAGTCCGGTCTGTAAGCATGATCTTGCAGGACCGCATACAGGCTGGCAAGTAAATGAATGGGTCAGATGTGTTCCATGAAGCGCTGTACGATCGAAGTTAGACATAATATCCAGAGGGTTGCCATGCAGCCCTGATGAATCCCAACGTTGTTGATCCGTAAAAAAAACGATGACGTTTGGTTGATTAGCCATATCTCAGTTCCTCCTGTTTAAGTCCTCTATTCTTTGACGCCTCCAGCAGTAAGTCCTTCCACCATATACCGTTGGAGAAATAAGAAGATGATGACCAGCGGAAGTGTTGCGGTAACCGCAGCCGCAGTTGCGCCAGCCCAGTCATAGGAATATTCCCCAAGGAAGGTAAGCGACAGTCCTGGACTTAATGTTCTTTTATCCAAATCGCTTACGAGTGTTAGCCCAAATAGGAAGTCATCCCAAGCAATCAAGAACGTATAGATGGCGATTGCCATAATTCCCGGTGTAGAGAGAGGGACGATAACGGTGAATAAGGTACGAAACCGTGATGCACCATCGATTTCTGCCGCCTCCTCCAGCTCTTTGGAGATACTGTTGAAGAAAGTGCGCATCAGCATGACGCTAAACGGAAGAGCTGTTGACGCTGCCGCAAGCACTAATACAAATAGGGTATTAAGAAGATTCATCTTCTGGTATTGAGAGAACAAACCAATGACTAGAGTAACTGTCGGGAACATCTGTGCAGACAATAGGATCAAAGTAATTAGGTTGCTTCCCTTAAATTTAAACCGAGATAATGCGTAACCAGCAAAGATCGAGACAAATATACACATGATCGTAGCGCCTGATGCCACGATAAACGTATTTTTGTAAAAGGTTAAGAACAAGGATGACTTCAGAATAACTATATAGCTGCTCCAATCAAACTCCATAGGGAGCCACTTAGGCGGCAGCTTCATCAGTTCGCTGTTGCTTTGAACCGAAGTGACTACCATCCAATAAACGGGAAACAAAAAGAAGATCATGAGTACAAATAACAGAGCGTAGGTAAGACCTTCCTTTTGAAATAGTACTCGTTTGACAGTATTCATCGTTCTCTACCTCCTACTGGTCCGTATTTCTGTTCATGAAGCGAGTAAACAACACCGAGAAGGCAAATAGCAATATAAGCCAGATCACTCCAATAGCCGAACCCTTACCTAGCTCGTACTTGGAGAATGCTGTTTCGTAAGTCAGAATAGCCAGCGTGGATGTGGACCCTGCCGGGCCGCCATTAGTTAATGTAAAGAACAACGTAAACATCTGAAAATTATTGACGATCATAATTAAAGTAACGCTGGCAATAACTGGCTTGAGCAATGGCAATGTGACATGGAGAAATGTTTTCCACCCGTTAGCGCCATCAATTCTTGCTGCTTCATATAAACTTGCAGATATGCTCTGAAGACCAGCTAAGATCATAACAGATACGAGTGGCGTCTGACGAAATACAGCTACAACGATAATAGCCGCAAGAGCCCAGTCCATACTCTGTAGCCAACTAATATTCTGATCCGTAATTCCTAGACTCGTTAATATATAGTTCAATACTCCATAATCGGGTTGATAGATCCATAGAAAAATCAGGGAAGTAACTATTGTAGGAATCGCCCAGGGGATCATGAATACGCTCCGCAATAAGCCGCGCATTTTAATATTCCGATTAAGCAATATCGCCATCAACAGCCCAACCAGCAAATCGATAATGACGGTTACAGCTACGTAAATCAACGTGATCGAAAGCGAATGATAAAATTCCTTAGATTGCAGCAAAGCAGTGTAATTAGCAAAGTTGTTCCAGCTTCGATCCGGTGACATCAATGAATAGTCAGTGAAGCTCAGTAGTATCGCACTAATCAATGGGCTAATAATCGTAACTAGCATAATAATGAGTACTGGGAGAAGCAGCGTCGCTGCAAAGATAATGTTTCTTTGTTGTCGAGTCAATCGGAATGACATCTCTTTCACTCCATCCGCAATGATCTAAATGAGAGATGGGACAGTCTGAGTGCACTGTCCCATCCTACGTTATTTACTAAGTATGTTATTGGTTATACAGTTCCTTAATCTTAGGCATGATGATGGTGATTACTTCTTCAGGGTTTTTGTTCCCATCGGTCGTAAGGACGATCATATCCGATGCTTGCTTCATCGCATTGTCGAATTTCGGGTTAGCGGCAGGCATAGGAGATGCTGTTTTCATTTGTTCGTTAAATACGCTGGCATAATCATCCTCATTCATTTCCGGTAAGGAAGACACGGATTTAAGCGAAGACATGACACCATTTAGTTGATGATAGATTAGCATTGCATCTTTGGACACCAAGTATTTTACAAGCTCAGCAGCCGCTTCTTTATGCTCGCCGCCTTCTGTAATAATGAGTTGATGCTCCGTGAAGATCGTTTCACTGCGGCCCGTTACTCCAGCCGGGATAACCGTAACTCCCCACTCCTTATCGAACTCTTCGCCTTTACCGCTCATGTTGCGGAAGTTTGTTCGACCGAAATCGCCGTCAATCAGCATACCTAGTGTTCCATTAGCGAACATGCCTCTTAACGATTTCATATCCGCACCCTTAGGGGATATTTTGTTATTAACCAAGGCTTTAATATGGCTCAAAGATTCTTCTAGCGCTTTCCCTTGATCCCATACAACTGTTCCTTGATCATCAATAAACTTACCGCCATAGGTCAATGTCGTTCTTAGCAGCATGTTTCCTGTATAAGAATCCGTTGCGGCATTCTCGCCGATTCCGTAGACAGGATTGCCATTGTCATCTTTGCCAATCGCAGCTACCTTGCCAGCCATATCCTTTAATTCATCCCATGTAGCAGGCGGTTTCTCCGGATCTAGACCTGCTTTTTTGAATAGCGTTTTATTCCAGAACAACGCGTTAGGATGAGGTGCCCAAGGCATTGCCATTACTTTGCTATCATAAGTAACGCCTGATTTACTGCCGTCTACTATGTCATTAACCAGATCCGCGCCTACGAATTGTTCGATCGGAGCTGCTACCTTTGCACCGACGAATGCAGCTGTAAAGTTCTGATTAGCCATGGTTACGTCAGGAGCATTGCCGCCAGAGGAGTTAACGAGCACTTGGTCCTTGAATTGGGCGAATGGGATACCCATTGACTTCACCTTAATGTTCGGATGTTTGGATTCGAAATCAGCAATCAACTGGTTGTAAGCCTCTTTGGTCCCCTCTTCAACTGAGATCCAGTTGGCGAAAGTAATCTCGACGGTTTCCCCTGTTGGTGCCGTTGAAGAAGTGCTTTCTGGGCTTGTAGAGTTAGACGGATTGGTGCCCGAATTACCATTCGAGCCGCATGCGGCCAATACAGCAACTAGACTGACCACCGATACGCCTTGTGCAATCTTTTTCCACACTTTCATGTATGAAACCACCCTTTTTATAATTTTTGTCTTCAGGAGCGACTGCTTCCTTGCTTTAAGTATAGGAGAGTTTATCCTATCGTTTTGGTCTTATATTCGGATGAATTGTTTCTATTTTCGTAAAAAAGAACAGGTTCCGACGATGTCGGAACCTGTTCTCAATCAGGACTTCCCGTTTTTTTGCTTAAATTCCATCGGTGTCATGCCAGTGATTTTTTTGAACACTTTGGTGAAATAACTGGCATTGGGATAGCCGACAAGCTCTGCCAGCACCCCCATTTTCTCCTCGCCTTTAAGGATGAGTTCCTTCGCCTTCTCGATGCGAATGAGAGTCAGATGATCGTTGAAGCTGGTTCCCGTCTCCTTCTTAAACAATTCACTCAAATAGGTTTTATTCAAGTGAACATGCTCCGCAACCTGCAATAGGGATACCTCGTCGGCATATGCCGTATTTAAATATCGAAAGGCTTGGCGGATCGATTCACTATAGGGAGGACGCAGCTCTGTCGCTTCTTCCAACAGACCAGCAACCCTGCTGAGCAGCCATTGTCTCAATTCCTCGAATGAAGACAGCCTGGCCAATTGTTCGAGTAGTGTTGCTGAGTCATATCGTGTATGTCCGTCTACCTGCGATTCGATCTTACGAAGCTTCTGCAGTAATACGTAAATTAACTCTAGGCAAAAAGCCCTGACGCTGCTTTCCGACAACTGCTTGCTATTCCGTACATTGTCCAAGAAGATCCGCAGAACCTGGAGTGCTCGTTCCTGATCTCCCTCCTCTACTTGATAGGTTATATCCATGACGACAGAATGCCAATCCTCCCGTCTTTCCTTTGATTGTTCGAGCTGCAAATCAGGATGCCAGACGATGTTTCGCTTTCCATAAAATCGTTTCTGTTGCAGTGCTTCCCTCGATTCAGAGAATTGTCTTGGCAAAGCCGACAAATCCAAATAAGGCTGGCTAATCCCTACAGATGCCGGTACACGGAGAAAGTCGAGCAGATTATTCGATATCCGGTGAGCATACTGAATCGATTCGTCCCGGCTTGATTTCCCTCGTGAGCCATTCGTGTTGTAAAGGACGATAAACAGATTCTCATCATAGAGAAAGCTGCATCCGTTTCCCGTCTCGTTCTGAATCGTCTCGTCAATAATATTAATCATGGCAAGCTCCAGCAGCGATTGTGTTCCAATCTTGGCGTAGCTTAAGCAATTCGGATAATCATCCAACCCTACTGCCATCACCATAAGATTCTTCGCATCCAAGTGAAGACGGAACCATGACATTTTACTTGAGAATTCTTGAATAGCCGCCGGAGCCCCTTTAATTAAATCTTTGAAATAGATCGATTTGAGTACATTCTGATTTTCATTAATCGTACTTTTGAGGAGATATACCTCCTCACTCCGATTCCGCTCTACATCCCACTGCAGCTTCACTTTTTGAATCGCCTCTCGAAGCTCATCCACCGTTACCTCTGCCTTTAACAAATAAGAGATAGCCCTTAGCTTCATAGCCTCCGTAGCATAATGAAATTCATCATATGAGCTCAGAATCAGCGTTTGAATTGCAGGCTGCTCTTCTCTTAGACGCCTAATGAGCTCAAGACCGTCCATGATTGGCATTTTAACATCCGTTATGACAAGATCCACTGCATGGCTCCGGCAAAACTCAAGTGCTTCCTTCCCATTCCCGCATGTTCCGGCAATGGTAACCGGAAGCTCTGTTCGAATGACCAATGCTTCAAACCAACGGCGAATCTGAGCCTCATCGTCGACAATTAGTATATTCAAGGTTATAGCTCCTCCGGTCCCATGATTGCAGGCAATTCTACTATGACGTCGGTTCCAATCGGATGTAAAGAAATAATCGACAGCCTGCCATTCTCACCATAATGCAATTTTATTCGATCCATGATGTTCCTAAGTCCCATTCCTTCGCTCTGTTCAAGAACTAATTCTGTTATATCCGTATCGACCGTAAGCGACAGCCCATGTGTATAACCAACTCCGTCGTCACGTATGCGGAATTTAACTACGTCCTCTTCCTGCCAGCCCTGAATAAGAATGGTGCCTGGTTCAGCTTTAGGCTCGATACCGTGAAAAATAGCGTTCTCTACAATCGGTTGAAGCAGCAGCTTAAGCGTCTTCAGCTGTAGAATTCTCTCCTCTACATCGAAGACAACGCGAAGATGCTCATGCTGCCTAGCCTCTTGAATTTGGATGTAGTTCTGCAAATTTTCTATCTCTTCGAATATAGGAATGAATTCACCCTTATCGGTCAATGTTTTCTTGAGCAGGCGGACGAGTGCAACAATGACGGAATCGACCTTCTCCCTGGAATCAACCATTAGCATCGAACGAATCGAAGCCAGTGTATTATAGAGAAAATGGGTGTTGATCTGGGCTTGAAGCGCCCTCAGCTCCGTCCTTCGCTTCATACTCTGCTCAATTAGGACATGGTCGCGCAAATCTTCGATTCGAGATACCATCCGATTAAACTTGCGTGTCAGCTCGCCAATTTCATCTTCTCCGGCCACGTCAACACGCTCGCTGAGATCTCCCATTTCTACTTTTCTCATACTTGTGAATAACCGCTGAATAGGAATCGAGAGTCGTCTAGCAATAATATAAGATACTAGGACAGCGATCGTTAGAACGGACAAGAACAAGAAGATGGTCCACCGTTCAATTCTCGCAATATCCTTATATAATTCTTCTAGTGGTGTAGAGGCCATTATCCTCCAACCGGTTTTCCCTACTGAATCATACGTAACCAGTGTATCGCGTCCATCCATTTGCGTAATGAAATGGCCGCTCTCTCCAGTCATATCGTGCTTCCCCTCGCTCAAACTCTCAAAGCGACGGCCAATTAAAGATTTATCCAGAGCGGAAATAATAATACCTTGTTCATCCGCTAAGAGAACTTGATCGTACTCTTGAACGGCATTTCCATACTGCTCATAAAGAAAGCTCTCGCTTACGCTAATTAAGAACATCCCCAGCATGGTACCGCTCTCAAAATCCTTTAATATACGGACAGCGGAGACAAAATGATCATCATCCACCGTAAGACTTAACTTAGGCGATGGATCAGACACCCAGACGATGCCTCCGTTCTTCTCCACTGCCTTCTCATACCAAGCTTCATTCTGAAAAGAATTCAAGCCAATCTTTCTGCCTTCGTACAACGTGTGCAGTTCAAACCCATTCATTCCGAATAAAGTTGTATTATAATCCATCCACGTGTAAGCATATTTATAATTAATCATCGTCTTAATTAAGAAATCCCGCTTGGCACTTTCTTCATAAACGCCTAAACCGTTAGGAGGCTTCAACAATTCATATAGACCGCTGTTCGCAAAATATAAATTCGAAATTGCCGTCAAATCAGATGCCATAATGTTCAACTTATCCGATATTAAACCTAGCATGGTCATATTGGAGATCGTTGCTTTTTCCCTAATGGAATCCTTATAAATGGTCATAGAAACATATCCAAACAAGCCTAGAGGGAACATAATGAGACATAAGAATGAGAGCAATATTTTACGTTGAACGCTGCTTTTTTTTATAAAAAAACGATTCCACATAGGTTTTTCCCACTATTCACTTTTGGTTTAAAGATTAGCAGAGGAAGACCATTCCGTAAATATATTTATATCTTACACCTTGAACTTCCCAATCATCGCCTGAAGCTCATCCGATAATTGACTCAGTCCATCCATAGCAGTCATGATTTCCTGCACACCTGCATGCTGCTCCTCTGTATGGGCGTATACTTCACGGGAACCGTCTGCCGTTTGCTGTGCTACTCGATCAATCGATCGAATCACGTTGACTGCTGCTTCAGATTGCCGGGTCAATTGATCAGCCTGCTCTGATACTCTGCTTATTTGCCCATTCATCTCCTCCACCGCTTGGCGAATGCTGGAGAACACCTCACCCGCCTGATTAACTTTAATCAAACCAGCAGTGACCTCTTCAGAACCAGATTTTGCAGCGTTGATGACCAATTCCGTTTCACTGCGCACGCCTTCGACGAGCAATGAAACTTCAGCGGCGGTTGCGCCCGTTTGAACGGACAGCTTCCTTACTTCATTGGCTACTACAGCAAAACCTCTGCCAGATTCCCCGGCCCTTGCCGCTTCAATAGAAGCATTCAACGCCAGCATTTGCGTTTGCTTCGAAATATTCGCAATCAATGCTGCTGCCTTTACAATTTGATCTGACCGGGTACTTAGTCGTTCAATGAAAGCCCCCAAATCATTCATTTGCCGCTGGATGACCTGCATCTGGTCGATCGTCACATTGACAATCTGCTCACCTGCCACTGTTTCCCGCAGCGCATACGAGGATTGTCGATCTGCTTTCTCAGCTAACACCGCGATTTCTCCTACGCTTGACGACATGGTTGACACCTTCGACACACCAAGCTCTACACTCTGTGCCTGCTCTTCCGTTCCAACTGAAATTTCTCCCATAATCACAGAAATCTGTTCTGAAGATTGAACGAATTGATCCGATTGCTGGCGCATCTTCTCTGCTGCATTCGCAACTCTCCCTGCATGCTGTCCTAGATCCTGGATCATCCGATGCCAATTACTCTTCATCCCATTAAATGCAGTAGCCAGCTCGCGGATTTCATCCCGATTATTCACTTCTACAGCAGCTGCAGTAAGATCACCAGCAGCCATCTCACCGACAGCTCGCACCATGCTCCTCATTGGCTTTACAATTAATCTAGACAGTAGAAGACCGATGAGAATCGCAATTATAAGAACAGCTATACTATAGACAATCAACGTACGTACAGTAGCCTCCGACTCTTTCTTATAGCGAGTCATTTCCTTCTGCAAGGCATCCTTCTCACTTAGGCGAAGCTTCTCCGCTGCTCCATTCATCGTATCCGTCAAGGGAATTGACCACAATAACGCTTCTGCCTTCGCCAGATCCTGTCGGTCCTGATTCACATAGCTCTGTACCTTCACCAGCAGTCTAGCGAAGGTTTCATTCGACTCTGCAAGAGAAGCAATCATCTTCTCCCTCTCTTCGTCACCAGGCGCACTTTCCATTGTGCCAATAAGTGTACCTAGTGTTGAATTAATCTCTGAAAGCTGTTTCTCCTTCTCCGGTGCAGGTTCTACTAAATAACCGAATAGCAAGCTATTCTGACGTTGCGTGTTCATATCAATCTTCGATACTTTCTCTATAGAGGTAGAATAGGTCTCGAGAAGAGAAGAATAATTACGATCGAGCTTATTCAACAAGGTATATGCCACCCCAGCAGTCGCAACGACCAAAAGTGATACAGCCAAGAAAGCTGCTGTGAGCTTACGCCCTAACGAGAAACGGATGGTAGAATGGCCTGCACCTTTTTCACTATGTTTCATACAACTCGTCCCCCTCTAATATACTCCAGCCGAAAATAACCCTATACACATAAACAATAGCCGCTAGAGATATTCTGGCGGCCATTGTTTATAAAGCATTTGCAATTAATAATCAAATTGTTGATGAAAATAGGAATAGGGCTTATTTCTTTGCCATATATTTGCGAATGTCGAAAGCAACAGCCGCAACGATAATCGCACCTTTGATAATGTATTGAAAATAAGGGCTGACGCCAATATACGTTAAACCATAGTTAATGACACCAAAGATCAATACGCCTGCTGCTACGCCTGGAACCGTTCCAACCCCGCCTGCTGTCGATACACCGCCGACAACACAAGCCGCAATCGCATCAAGCTCATACATATTGCCGTAGTTGTTCGTCGCTCCACCCGTACGAGCCGCTTCCAATACGCCAGCAAGACCATAGAGTGCGCCAGAAATCCCATAGATGATAATGAGGTTGCGAGCCACATTAATACCGGATACATGAGCCGCTTGAACGTTGCCGCCGATAGCGTACATGTTTTTACCAAGACTTGTTTTATTGAAGACAAGCCAACAGATCAAAGCAACTGCTATTGCGATAAGGACAATATATGGGATGCTATAACCGCCCCCAAGGTCGATATAACCAGAGCCCCACTGTGTAAAATCCTTACGAAGTCCACCGATTGGCTGCGATTGATTCGGCTCCATATCGAAATAGAGAGAGTTGATGCCATAAATACCGACCATCGTACCCAGTGTAGCGATAAATGGAGGTACATGAAGCTTGGCAACAACAAGTCCGTTTACTAAACCGACTGCTAATCCTACTACGATGCCTACCAATATTGGAATATATACCGGCAAATGCGGCAAATCCGGGAAGAACTTGCTTGCATACGTATCAATCTGCAGCATGGATGCAGAGACAACAGCCGTTAGTCCAACAACCCGACCAGAAGATAAATCAGTACCGCCTGTGATCAGAATGAATGCCGCTCCAAGTGCAATTATCAACCTAGTGGAGGATTGCTGCAAAATGTCACGTAAGGTGGAGAAAGCTAAAAAGTTCGGGTCTGCTATTGCAATCCCAATAACGAGCAGGATCAACACGACGAAGATCGCACGTTGAGCCAAATAATCTCTTGCTTTAAATACTAGTTGCGTATTCATTGACTATCCCCCCTGATTCAACTACTCGTTGTTGCGCGGCCAGACGCATAATTTCCTGCTCTGTTGCGTCCTTGCCTTCTATAATGCCTGTCATCCGTCCTTCACTCATGACCATGATTCGATCAGACATACCGAGCAGCTCCGGCATCTCGGAGGAAATCATAATGATGCTCTTTCCTTGCTTAGCAAGCTCAGTAATAATCGTATAAATTTCAAATTTCGCACCGACATCAATACCTCGAGTCGGCTCATCAAGCAGCAGGATATCTGGTTCAGTCAACAGCCAGCGGGCAAGCAATACTTTCTGTTGATTACCGCCAGATAGATTGCGAATCAATGTGTCGACGGATGGCGTCTTCGTTCTTAGCTTCTCCACATTCAGTGCTGCGTCTTGCTTGCCTTTGCTTTCGCTGAGCAGACCCAGCTTATTCTGATATTTGCCGAGATTCGCAATAATTGTGTTCTCATAAACGGAAAGTACGGGGAAAATACCCGTTACACGCCGCTCCTCGGTAAGAAGTGCGATTTTATGCTTTTTCGCATCTGATGGCGATTTGATCTTGACCGGTTTCCCATCAATCGAGATCGTACCCGAAGCCAAGCTCCGTAGTCCGAACAGCGCCTCGATTAGCTCTGTCCGCTGAGCGCCAACAAGGCCTCCAAGACCAAGAATCTCTCCACGTTTCAGCTCGAAGGATACATCCTGGAATGACTTCGGATTAGGCGATGAAAGCCGCTCCGCCTTCAGTAATGTGGCTCCAGGCACATTCGTTCGTTCAGGGAATCGTTCAGTCAAATCCCGACCAACCATCTTGGTAATAATCAGATCTGTAGTCAGCTCATTAGCCGGCCAAGTACCGATATATTTGCCGTCACGCATAATCGTAACTTCATCTGAAATCTGTAGAATCTCTTCCATCTTGTGAGATATATAAATGATGGATACACCGCGTTTGCGCAGCCGATTAATGATGCTGAACAGCTGCTCTACCTCATTGCCAGTAAGGGACGAGGTTGGTTCATCCATCACGATAATCTTCGAATTAAATGAAACGGCCTTCACGATTTCAAGCGATTGGATTTTGGATACAGACAACGAGCCTGTTCTCACATAGGGATCAATATCAATATCGAGATCACGGAATAAATTGACCGTGTTTTCATACATTTTTTTCTCGTTAACGAATGGCAGGTATCTAACCATTGGAAAACGGCCCAGCCATATATTTTCCATTACATTCCGATGCGGAATCGGATGCAGCTCCTGATGAATCATTGATACGCCATTGTTCAGCGCATCCTTCGAATTGTTAATCACCAGCTTATTGCCATTCATATAAATTTCGCCTTCATCCGGCTTATAAATGCCGAATAAACATTTCATTAAAGTGGATTTGCCCGCTCCATTCTCTCCCATAAGCGCATGTACAGTACCGGGCTTTACCTTCAACGTCACATCACTGAGCGCTTGTACGCCGGGAAAAGCTTTCGATATTCCTCGCATTTCCAGCACGTTTAGCTCCGCCATTTCAATTCCCCCTAAATTACGGACCTATTAATAAAAACTGAAGGGCAACGCCATTGAATGCCGCTGCCCCTCACTCTCAACTAAACTATTGTGCGTCGGCTACATTATCCTTGGTGATCTTCTTATAAGCGATCCATACATACTTGCCATCCGTAATATCGAAGCCGGTGTTATCTTTAGTTGGTGTTTCGCCCTTGGAAAGCGCAGTTGCAATAGCTACCGAAGCAGCACCCTGGTTCTTCGCATCGTTGAGAACCGTTCCAAGCATCGTACCGTCTTGCAGCGCTTGAATAGCTGGTGCTGTTGCATCAACGCCTACAACTGGCATGAATTTGTCGCCTGTGAAGTAGCCCGCTGCTTTCAATGCTTCGATCGCGCCAAGCGCCATGTCGTCATTGTTTGCTAGAACGGCTTCAATTTTGTCGCCGTTTGCAGCGAGGAATGCTTGCATTTTTTCTTGACCTTTAACACGATCCCACATTGCTGTATCTTCTGCTAGCGCTTCCACTTCAATGCCAGCGTCTTTGATTGCTTGAACCGAATACTTCGTACGAAGCTCAGCATCTTGATGTCCCGGTTCGCCAGTCAGCATCACGTATTGCAGCTTGCCGTCACCGTTCTTATCCGCTTTCGGATTTGCTTTCCAGTAATCAACTAGCAGTTGGCCGGAGATTGTTCCAGACTCTTCTGCTTTAGCTCCAACGTAGAATACTTTATCCCATTTGTTCATGTCCTCAGCCAATGGCTCACGGTTAAGGAATACAACTGGTGTATTAGCTGTCTTTGCCTTGTCAATGATAACGCCAGCAGCCGTACGGTCAACCGGGTTAATGATCATCGATTTGTATTTTTTCGAAATAAAGAGATCGACCTTCTCGTTTTGTGTAGGTTGTGCGTTCTGGCTGTCTACAATATCCAGCGTCGCTTTTCCTTCTGCTGCTGCTGACATCGCGTTACGAACGCCAGTCATGAATGTATCATCAAACTTATAGATTGCTACACCAATCTTTGGTGAGCTGTCGCCGCCCGAGTTGCCGCCGCTTTCATTCGCATTACCGCCATTGCCGCATGCAGCTGTAGTCAACATAATCCCCGTCATAAGTACAAGTAACCATTTCTTCTTCATCTCTGTAGACCTCCCTGACCAATTCGGTTTTTGACTATGATCGGCATTGCGCCATGTCTCACCGTCTAACCACATTATGAATGATATCTGCCTTAATTCGAATTCAATATTCTCCTGCTTTCTATAAAAATTCTCATCACTTTTATCAGCTTGGATTCAAAAACTAAGTTTGAATAATGGGATGTAGAAATATTGGGATTACATCTGCATCTGTTAACGGATGCAGATGTCTCTATTTACAGCACATTTCTTTATAACAGGATTTTAACGGACCTCAGGTCCGTTAACAGGAGAAAAAATCGTAGACCTCTCTAACCAAAAAAATAGCGGACCACACGTCCGCTATCTTCTCCTTTCACCAAAAACTTCCGGAATAGCGGAACCCATGTCCGCTATCTTCTGTAGTAGCCTAGCCAGTTGAGTAACCCGCCGTTAATCACGGAGCACGCGGAGCTTTGCAATGAATGCCCTCTCTGCGGTTCTTGCTCTCAAGCAAGAACGATTGATATTACTGTACGAATGGGAATAACATCTTCTGATTGACCATCCAGAACATATTGTCCGCATCAATGACCTTCGTCTCCAGCAAGGTAGGCTTATCCACCCGTCCACCGCCCGACAGCAATTCAACTGCTTGCTGCACGCCAAGATATCCAGTGCTGAAACCATTTTGAACGACTAATTTATGAAGAATTCCCTCTTGAAGGAGCTCTAACTGGGCTGTTTCACTGCCGAATGCAACGATCTTGATCTTCCTTTCCTCTCCGCGCCGCTTCACTTCATCCGATAGACCAAGCGAAGCTGGCGTCTCAAGGGCTACAACTCCCTCTACCTGTTCACGCTCGAGCAGCTGCATAGCTGCCTGCCAACAAGCACTTCTCAGAGTACCGCAAGATGCACCTTCCGTTACGCGAATGTCCTCATATTCAGCAAGTGCTGCTCGTATGCCCGCTTCACGCAGTTCTAAGTCAGGATCACTTCGGTCTGAGCGCAGGATGGTTATTGTCCCACTTCCACTTAGCAATTCTGCCATCGCCACCCCAGCCTGCCTTCCAGCTAACTCATTATCAATAGAAATAGCTGCCATGACACCCTTATCAATCTGCACATTGTTAAGGGTTATAACAGGAGCACCTCTGGCTGATGCCTTGGCAGCCAGCTCCTTCAATACGTCTTCATCGGCAGGATCGATCAGCACCGCAGAAGCGCCTTGTTTCACTGCCTCCATTGCCGCTTCCAGCTGTTCCTTCGCATCTTCTGCAGGCTCGAACGAGATGTACTCAAGCTCCGCTCCAAATTCTTTGGCCGCCGCATCCGCACCAAGCCGCATTGCATCTCCTTGCTCACCTGCGTGAACCGGCGCAACAAGCGTAATATGCATTTGAGCCTCCACTTGATTGCCAAGATGAGTAGATGAACAGGACATGAGTCCTAGAGCCGCGAGTATGACAATAACGGATAACCATACTGCCCTTATCATTGTCTGCTTTTGCGACTTATTCATCACCCTGCACCCCCTCCTGTCTCTCACGAATAACCGGAATATATACACGTACCGTTGTTCCTTCTTCCTGCTCACTCTCAAACTCCAGACCATAAGAGGAGCCGTAATAAAGCTGAATACGATCATGCACATTCCGAACCGCTACCCCGGAGCCAGCACTATTCTGATTGCGTGAATCATCCCTTGGCGCTTTAACCTCTTTCAAGATACCTTCCAGCTTCTGCGCAGACATCCCTACGCCATTATCTGCTATCTCAAGCACCAGCTGTTCGTTCTGTATGCGGGCATTGATCCGGATATGGCCCTCATCCACCATATATTCGATCCCATGGACAATTGCATTCTCAATAAGTGGCTGCAGTACGAGCTTCAACGTGTAACAAGCCAGCACTTCCTCATTCGCTTCAATGGTAAAATCGAACTTTTTCTTAAATCGCATCTGCTGGATCGTCAAATAATGCCGAGCATGCTCGAGCTCTTCGCTTACCGTAATGACTGTATTTCCTTTGCTTAAGCTAATGCGGAACAGCTTCGAGAGTGACGTGATCATCGTAATCACTTCTTCATTCTTGCTCATCCCGACCATACGGACGACCGAATTAAGCGTGTTATATAAAAAATGAGGGTTAATTTGAGCTTGCAACACCTCAAGCTCATATTTTCGTTTCGATTCCTGCTCGATAATAATCTGCTTCATCAATTGTCTAATTTTATTGAGCATGAGATTAAACCGGCTGGATAGCTGAACGACTTCCAGCGGCCCCTTCAAAGGAAGCTCGACGTCGAAGTCCCCGCGTTCGACCGCTCTCATCGTTTTTCCCATCTGCCTGATCGGCTTGGTCAAGCTAGCAGCCAATAGCATCGATATCAGAATAGACAGGACAAGCACAATCGCAACGACTTGTATCATATAGCGATTGACTTCCTCTGCTGTAGTCATCATTTCATCCATATAAGAAACGCCGACGACCTTCCAGCCAATATTGACGACCGACTTTACCGTATTAAGCCGCCTATTACCCGCTGATTCATCAATATAGCTGTTCGATGACATCAGTGCTTGCTCAACACTTTCATTCCTCAGCCCCATATAGATCAACTGTTGTTGGGGATGATAGACAATGTTACCCGCACCCTCATCGATGATATAGACATAACCCCGCTTCCCCAGACTAATCCGTGAGCTTAACTTGTCGATTTTCTTGAAGTTAATATCCACAAGGAGAACGACATTCTTGGGCTTGCCGTCATGGATAACGGTAATTCCCTTGCTCATGGACACTACCCATTTATAATTACCGCCGTATAAATTCTGAACATGAGGAAGAGAGAAGCTAAGATGATTCGGGACGCGAATAGCAGAATGAAACCAACTCTGCTCCGATACATATGCGCTCTCTCGAACATCCATCATAGGCTGGTTTCTCAGCAGCATGCCTTGATCATCGAATAAAGCAATCGATACAACATCATCACGGCTGCTCATGATCGTATCCAACTGCTTCGTTACAGATGCATTATCCCAAGAGCCCTCTGTCAGCATGCTTTCTTCAATAGCACGATACAGCTGTGCCATTCCATCCACATAATCCTCCAGACTATAGCTCACTTGATCAACGATTTGTTGGGTACTGAGGAACATATTTTCTTCAGCCGTTCGCGAAAACTTATTATAGAGAAGCACAGCAACAATCGCCACAATAATCAATACGGATACCAGGAACGACTGCATAATAATCGATTGAATACTGTTGGCTTGAACCCGGTGTATCCATCGCTTTATCGCAGATGGCGACTTTTGTCGTGTTGGCTTCATAACTCGGCTGGCTCCTCGGTCGAAGCGGTAAGACTACGGCTGCGATAGTCCCTTGGCGAGATGCCAACTTGTTTTTTGAAGCAAAAGCTGAAGTAGTTCGGATCGGCGAAACCTACGCGTTCGGCAATTTCGAATGCTTTCAGCTCCGTAGACCGCAATAGCTCCTTGGCGGCTTCCATCCGGATATGCATCAAATATTGCACGAACGTCATCTTCACCTCTTTCTTAAATACGCCGCTGAAATATCCTGTGCTGATATGCAAATACGAGCAAAGTCTCTGTATGGATATTTCGGGATCACTGTAATGGTCCTTCGTATAGTGAACCGCCTTCTCGACGATATCTTTGTAAGTATGCTGCCGTGTACTTGCGATTTGCTTCATTATGCGCAGGCATAAATCACGGAACCATCGCTGGGCCTCCAGTAATCCTGAGAATTTAAAAATCTCCCCATGCAGTTGAAAGCCGCCTCCGAACAACTGATCTAAGTCGACATCCGCATCTTTCGCTGTCCGCAGTACCGCCGTAACGACTTCTAACAAATACATCTGGATATCGTTATAAGCATAGGTTGTTTCGGATAGCTCATGGAAGATAGCCTCGATGGCTTCATTAAGCTCCTCTATCGTGCCAACCTTCAGACTGCGAGTTAAAGCTTGCTCCTTCAATTCATCAAAGCGAAGCTTCTCATAACCGCGCTCTTCTACGTCATGGATAAAAATAACCTTGTCTGACCCAAGCACAAGGCGATAATCCAACGCTAACAATGCATCGGTAAACGAATATTTCACATTCGCGAGGTCGGTCACGACCGATCCAACACCGATAGTCACCGGCAGCTTGAGATAGTGGACAATGCTTTTCAGCATATTCTCTAATGTCTCTTGCATCTTGTTCAGCCATGCTTCTTCAGTGCTTTCTTCGTTAACCGCTAACAGAGCAATGCTATCCTGGTAGATAAAAGCGCTTCCAAAATAGTGGGGCTCCCATAATTCTTTCGCTATATTCAACATCGCATGCAGCATCAGATCGAGATCGCCGGAATGCTTCAATGAATGCTGGGATTCTTCTGAGGAGCTGGCTTCATCGGCTGGGTGCAGAGCAATAACCGCTACTGCATATTGCTTGCCGGTTAGATGAAGATCATAGTTCATCGTTTTCTCTTCAATCTTGGTCTTAGACAGCTTGCGGGTCAGCAATGAGGCAAGAAAGGTTTCACGAAGCAAGGGAAGACTCGTCCGGTAATGCTCCTTAAGATGCCGAACGTCTTCTCGTTCTGCGACTTCAGCTTCAATCGCATGCTTAATCTTCAGCAGCAGCTCTGTGAAGCTATCTGAGGAAAATGGCTTAAGCAAATATTCATCTACACTGAGCCGGATGGCTTGCCTGGCATAGTCGAACTCGTCATAGCCCGTCAGAATAACAATTTTAACGAGTGGATAATGAGCCCTCAGCCATTCGGATAGCTGCAGCCCATCCATGAACGGCATACTAATATCCGTAATCACGACATCGATATCAAGCCGATCTGCCATCTCAACAGCTTCTTGCCCATTCTCAGCGGTCCCCACGATTGTAAATCCACAAGCCTCCCAATCGATTTCCTGTACGAGCCCTTCCCTGACATCAGCCTCGTCATCCACCAGAAGCACCTTATACACTACAATTCCTCCCCCTTCGGGCATGTCAGCCATAAACACTAATAATAGAATTCATTATTATCTAAGCTAATTCAAAAATCCACAACTTTTTAAACTTATCGATTATAGATAGAAGTTAGATCCCTTGAAAAAGTTGTTCACATGCAAAAATCCACAACCTCATTCGGTTGTGGATTACGATCCATTCCATCATCTTGCGTACTGTAAAATCGCTATTGCTGCTCGTTCTCTTCGCTCCGCATCATCACTGTCCAACGCGATTCGCAGAATGTCTAACGCCTTCTCGATTGTGTCAGCATCTACAAATAATCGGTTCAACCTATCCGGTTCAGTCACTAATGGGTTACACAGCCAAGCTTCAAGCTCTTGTATCGAAAATGAGCGATCCAGCTTAACGATTAACCGCTGATTGTCGATAATTTGCTGGATTTCCGCATTCAAATCTGCCCGTAGAAGTGTCTTTAACCAAGTGACACCTCGCCTGTGGCAGCTGCCATCCTCTGCATTGTCGAAGGTGTCGATGTAATAATAGTCACCTAGATCTCCTAGATAAATATGATCCCCATTGACTGCCAACAAATAGTCCCCGTCTTGCATCCCATTTACGAATGTATGGATCTCATCGAGCTGATCCGCAAGTTCCTGATCCTCGAACGGATAGACAGAAGCTAATCTCTCCCTCAACTCATCCCCGCTTACATTCTCCAAATCTCCAGTGCCAGACCAGCCTATACATACGAAGTTATCCTTCAGAAACTCGACTATGCGGTTGTTCTCATTCTCATGCCTATCTAGCTTCATGACAAATACATTCATTAAATATTCCTCCACTGCATGGATGCTGCTGCTGTTCCATAGAAAATCGAGAGTCCATGGTTGTCTTTCGCTTACAGCCTAGGATCCATATCTTTCTCTTTGGCAACTTCGAATAATAAATTCGCAACGATTGCCTGATATTCAGTATTATCGGCTGTGATGTCATCATGTTTGATCGCAAGCATCTCGTTGCCAAGACGGTGCTCATTCATTGACGTACGAAGCTTCATGCTGATGTTCTTCTGCCTCATCAGCTTATTATATTTATGTGCGAATTTATAGTCATAGCCGTATACAATCGACAAATAACTAGCATTCCGTACTTTTAAATAAGGGACACAATTATTCTTCATTGTTTCAGGCTTAATAACGACACCTTCCATTTGATTCTCAATCGTTAAATTCAAGAAGAAATCAGCTGCTTGTGCATAGCTATCTGCTTCTGCCAAATTCAATAATAAGCAATCATCATTCGATAGAAAACGATACATATCGGAGGTCTTCAGAGAAGGCAAACCTTCTTCCCCGTTGTCATATATCACTTTCAGCAGTGCAAACGGCTTATACTCCAGCTCCGCATCGCCAGCATACAATTCTAACTGACGTTTGTAAACACGGTACGCTTCCTCATGCTCTGCGAGTGGAACGAGAGACTCCTGTATCCCGCGTACATACTTATAATTCTGATATACGCTTGCTCCATACTTCTCGCTTAATGCGGCTTTCGATTGCTGGTGCTGATCCTTGTCAAACCCGCTTGCTAGATAGGATTCTGACAGTTTGGCAAAAGCCTCTTCAAAACCGTTCTCTCCTAGAAAGGTTAATTCGGTCTCCAATGCTTTTTCAATCGGACTGAACTGCCTTTGGATTAACCCGTCTCCCATTGCCTTCCACGGCAATAGTTCTCCGTCGAGCAGCAGCATTGCGACTTTGTTGTCAGTCATATAGGGTCCGAATTTCTCAAGCAGCACTTCATAGACCGGCATTAAATCAACGCTCTTGATCTTGTAGCCATTACGGCTGACCGCGTAACACTGATCGATATCCTTATGCAGATAGACATTACACCTTGATCCCATATATTTAGGCTGCAGCACCACCTCAGTAACACCACGTTCAGCGAAATAATCAAGTCCCCGTCTCAAAGACTCCAATTCTCCAGCAGCCTCATCTTTATCCGCGGGCGACATGGTCCCTGATATGAAATGGATCCCATTCTGTGAACAATAATGCAGCCTGCGTATCGCGTCATCATCAAGCTCCTGAAGCGATACTTTTTTCTGTTCCTGGAATAATGTCGGCAGTTCTTCAGTCAGTACAGCTTGCTGAGATTTATGGCTTCTGAAAAACGGTTTAAATGAAATTTGAACCGAGGTCAGCGTATTGCCGTGCGCACTGCCCGTATCGATATGAATTTTATTCTTAATACGAAATGCGCGTTTGGCAGCCACATGCCCGAATATGTGATAAGGGTGGTTCCCAACCGCTTCCGTCTGTAGAAAACTAAGCTGCTCTTCCAGCGGAGCATCACGATTGATTCGAAAATTCCGTTGATTACGAAGCGAATTTTTATCCAGCTTGCCAATATACTTGTTGCGGCATGGTGCATGGGTCACATAGAAGGATGGTCCATTGTTGCCGTTATACCGGTAGAATGGTTTAGACAAGGATACCAAATGGGCGAACTTCTCAAGCAATGCTGGATCATCGGCCAGTACCTGAGTCGAATCAAAATAAGCCTCCCTCATCTCTGAATCGGTTCCCTTGATCTCACCCTTCATGTATTTATCAACGAAATTCTCATGATTGCCGAGCACAAACAACATATGCTTACGGTTCTCGTACAGAAACTGAATGATTTCTCGAGTCTGTTTCCCTTTATCAATCCAGTCGCCAGCCAGAATGATTGTGGTATCCCTTACTTTATCCGTTAGAAGCAGCTTACCTTCCTCAACGCCATAACCGTAACCTATCAACAAGCTTTTCAGCTCGTCAACACACTCATGAACATCTCCGACAATAATATATTTCTTATCCTGCGGCAGGCAAGTAGATACGTACTCCTCCCAATCTTGGATGAATACTTGATAGTCTGAATTCCGCGATCCATCCTCAACTAAATAGAAATCTTTAGCGCGAACCTTATGGATAGCTGTATAACCCTCGCGCGACAAGACCGGCAAGACATCCTTCCGCAGACGATTAATATGGTTGGTGATCAGCTTCTTGGAACGTTCCGAAGTATAGTAATCATCGCGTTTGCGGTAATCAAACAGAATTACCTCCACGTTATAATTATTCTCCTGAGCTACATCACGGACTTTATTACGGAAATCCTCCGTTAAGCCAATGGTATCCACTACAATAAATTCTGCATTAATCGGAAAAGAAGTGATCATCCTCAGCTTATCAAATAGCAGCTGAAACGCATGAGAGCTTGCTTCCAGCATCACTTGATCATATTTATCGTAATCGAAGCCAAGCAGCTCTTGTCGAATACGATCGGATGAAAGATACTGTACATTTGATCTAACGTTCCGCTCTTTATTCTCCATTCTTAAATGAGGGATCAATACTTCCTCAGCAAAAGTTGTTTTGCCGCATTCTGTCGGACCAACCATCATGAATATGGTATGAACTCTCGTTTGAATTTCCATGCTTTAATCCTCCTTCTTGCGCACAATAACGCCCTGTGTCGTATGGACTCCATTAACCGCATCGCCTATTTTAACGAACTCATAGGTAACACCGGTCTCTTCTGAAACTTTCTTGAACCACAGCTGGAAAGCTTCTTGCCCCATTTCCCACTTGTGATCATCATGTCTATATCCGTCCAGCTCATAGTAACTATTAAAATCAGCATTTGGCGTAGTGATGATCAACCGATCGAATTCCACTTGCTGATAGATTTGATGAATAAGTGCTGCTGCCGCATCTTGGCTCATGTGCTCAATAACCTCTGTCACAATGACATCTACTTGCTCCCCGTTATATGATTCTAGGAAATGATCAATAGATTGAGACAACGCGATGTTATCGACCTGTCTTGCCTCGGCCTTGCGTTTTAACACCTCTAACGTTTCCTCGTCAATATCGACTGCATAATAAGTATTTTCGATTTTCTTAGCGAAAGGCAGGGCATAGAAACCTTCCCCGCAGCCAAGATCCAGAATCGACTTATTAAATGATAAAATTCCTGCGATAAAGTTTCTGCGTTGCATTGCGGTTCCTCCATATTGGAAGGAAATTGCATATCGGCTTGTCTGCTCAATCTCCGATTTGTATTTTTTGAACCTATCCTTCGAGGATAGGAAGTTCCTTACGAATAAGCTTCGGATGTAGAAAGGAGCGTCAATCACAACTAGACTTTGAAGATATTTGTCCAGAATGGAATCCGAGATGTCGATATACTCATTGCCGAACATCGATAAGAATAAGCAAAGTACACTTGTTACATGCAACAGATGATACAAGCTTTTTCGTGTCGTAATGGTCAGTGTATAGCTCTTATGCGCTTGATACTTAGTCGTAAAGCTGTAGTCCTTGAGATGCTTGTCGAAAAAGTCGATATATCGCATCAATTCAATATGAATCAGATTAATAGTAAAAGTATGTTCGTACCCTTCCACATCTCGATTATCCAGTCCCTTAAAGGGCGTTGCGAAAAACTCATTGATCGCATTTAATGGAAATAACGGAGTGTTATAACGAGATACATTCAAATATTCAAAGTTCTCATTCTCGTATTGTTTATAGGAAATTTCATTGTCTGCATCTTTAAAATATACGTTAAAGGTACTGTCATCAGCATACCAGCCATAGGCCATTCCTTTACGGACGCTCCTAAGCAGCATGCCTGTCTCCGGGTTCTTTCTAATGAGAAAAGAAAACTCCGGGTTCGTCGATTTCACCTGCACTATAGCCAATTTTATCTTCTCCTAACTCAGTCATATATTGGGGAATACGACCATGAATGAACGCTCATCCATGGTCATTCTCATCCTTCATTTCTCCTCACCAAGCTCAATCGCATCAATTTGCTGAATCATCGTGTTATAGCCTTTCGTCGCCTGTGCGATGTAGCTCAGCACCGTATCACTCCAACCGTAGATATAAAAGATGTTGTGATCTTGTGGAGGAGCCATTGCGTAGCGATAGGGAGCTAGGTCGATGATAAATACCTTGACGTTCGGGTTCATTGTCTTCCGATATTTCAACAAGGCTTCGTAAAACGGGCTTCCGCTGTTCTGATGCTCATCCGTGATCATAATAATCTGATCGACTATGCGGCGCTCTGCTAACAGCTTTAGAATAGGTGCGGCTGTGTCTGTACCTCCACGAGTATGAATCCGTTCTGCTTGCGTCAGTATGCTGTCACGACGGGATGGCCTAGCATCCTCCACCTCTGTATCGAACAGCCAGAACAGTGAGTTACCTCCCGTCTTCTTATACAAAGCCAACGCGAATACGGAGCCGATTTGCAAATATTCACCGTTCATTGAACCGGATATATCAAGGAAGATTGCCGATTTATCCGCTATGTCAGGTAAATTCCCGAAGGTAATTTCAACAGAATCACGAAGCGCATCACGCAATGCCGAATGTTGGATCTGCTGAAAAGCTTTGGCGAACCGGAACGGCAAAATCTTTGCCTTCTGAAGTGCGGTCTGATCAGTCAAACGACCAATCGCTATCTCAAGATTGTAGCGATTCTCGAACACACCGGCACGTTCAAGCGTGTTCAAGTGACGCAATAAAGCGAAGGTTGGCATTTGTTGAAGCAACGTTTCCCATACCACTTTAGTAGGTCTTATCGCACCTGTAACTATCTCGTGAGGGAGCTTCCCCGTTTCGATCCAGTGTATTTGCTCCATCTCAGTTGCCGCTTTCTTTAATTGCTCGAATGCCTCCACTTGCGGAAGCATTGTTAGGTTAGCCTCTTGACCGCGAAGATAACGAAACAAAGCTTGCTGCTTGAAATCAGCAGGTTTTGGGTGAGCGGTCGCAATGGCATCGCCCAAGCTATAACCTCTGCCACGGCCATTGTATTTCAGTGCCCAGTATTCGGAGATACCCGACAAGAAACGATTAACCTGCCGTTTAACTGCCCGGCCGCCTTCTCCGCGTCCCATTCCTTGCATGATCGTGAGAAAATCTGATAAATCAGATGGAATCCGTACCACTTTCAAAAAGATCATAGCGAATAAATCTGGCCGATAGGCTGACAGAATCACCAGTCCGAACAACGGCTGAAGTCTCATATAGCCTTCATTCCGAGCGTAGACGATCGCTTTAGCCATGAAGTTCGGATTGCTCAGCGCCATTGCATGATGCTGCTCTTCTGCTTCAGATAACAGCTCATTCTGGTTCGCATAGAAGGTATTGCCTAATGTATTCGTCACCAGCATTTGTACATACTGCTCTTCAATTGAACGAGTATAAGCTGGAAAGTTATCCTTGTTGCGAGTGGTAGGCTTGATAGCCGAAAATAGTTTTTTTGCAAAACTCATGGTTGTGCCTCCTTAAGAGTACGACGAGGAAATAGTGGGGAAGGTCTACTGCAGGACTCGAACCTGCCATAATGCCCAGGGTATATCTGTGCGCTGAGTGCGAAGGAACCCTCCCCGACGCCTCGTCGGTTAACTATTAGTTGAAGCAAGAGCGAAGAATAGGTTGAGAAAGCGTACGGTACACCAGCATGCTGATCATAACCGCCAATCTTGGACGAAGTAGCCCTCTCATGCGCCTCGCTCTAGCAACACCCTTATCTTCGCTCATTAATGGACTCGCGAACATGGCGAAAGTATGACGACATGCAAAAATATTTCCATTTCCCAACACATTCATGATTGATACAATGGCTATACCAGCAAGTTCGGAATAGAGTGGGGGAACATCATTGGCTAGAGAAAGCTTCGACAAGGAGATCCAATTTCTTCGTATGCTAGCGCTCGCAGGAGGGGCCTACAGCAGACAACAGTTTGCGACACGCCTTGGCATTTCTGTACATACCTTCGATAAGACATTAAAGAATCTTAAAGAAATCATGAATACCGTGTACCAGCATCTTCCGCAGGACAAGGGAATAGAGCTCTCTGAAGGTCTCCGTTACAACTACTATGAGTCCGCTGACCCTCTTCTTCTCTTTCTATTTCGTGCCAAATCGTTGAAAGAGTCCGAAACCATTCGGTTGTCCCTAATCTTGACTGCTCTGCAGCATCAATCGCTAACAACGATGGAAGTCATGGAAGAATGCAGCGGAAGTATTCCTGACGATTATCCACTACCCGACGAGAAGACGATTCGGGGTGACCTCAAGTATTTGGAAGAAGTCGGCGTTATTATGAAGTCTGAGGATAAGCGTCCTTACCGCTATAAAGCGGCGAATGACCTAGTGACTCAACTGACTGATGAGGAATTAATCGATCTGTATGACTATGTCGACGTTATGGCTAATACACAGGTGCCTTCCGTTCAAGGCTATCTCTTGCGTGATAATTTAAAGAAGGCACTCTTGCAGCGAGGATTAGATCCACGTGTGACAGAGCCCTTCTCCTATAAATACCACTATCATTCTCGTATTCTCGATGAGGCACATTTGTTTACTGTTTTTCAAGCTATTCAGCATAGGAGGAAGCTTCGTTTTCTTTATCTATCACCTAAAAACACGACGAGCTATGCTTCTAAAAATACCAATCCTCTCTTCGAACGTGAAACGAAAGGCATCGTAGAAATCATCGTGCCGCTTCGAGTTGTCTATGACCATCAATATGGCCGATGGTATCTCATTGGACATAACTCCCGGCAAGGGATTATGAAGTTCAGAATGGAAGGTCTTACTCAAATCGAAGAATGTGAGGCCGTACCTGAGGATGAATTTGTACATAAACTAGCTAACTTAGAGGAACAGCTGCGATATAGCTGGGTAACCGATACCGGTCGTCCTGTCAAAGTCGTTGTGCGATTCTTCAATCCTGATACATCCGGGGCGAACTTTGTCAAAGATCGGGTACAATCGCAAGGGCAATGGGGCATGATTACAGAGGAGTCTGATTCTACTTTCCTCTATGAGATTACTGTGAATGGAATCTTTGAGATTAAGCCTTGGCTGCGCAGCTTCGGCTCTAGTTGCGAAATATTGGAGCCAGCGAATTTGCGGAGAGATTTCATCGAGGAATGGAAGGAGATTCAAGCTTATTATGAACCTGTTCGAGAAGATCTTTAACTACCAAGTGATGTCCCGCCTTGACGAAGCAGGCTCCATAGCGCTGACTTCTCAAGAACGGGGCTGGCTGAGAGCCTTATTGGAGCATTCATCCTCTTCTGATGCCTTTACATCTGGAACATTAGAGAAGCTCGGTTCCATTCTGCTGGCAGAGAGCCCCCCTGCGATCAGGAATGTCATTATCGAGAAGGCGCGAAATAAAGAAAAGCAGGTTTATCATCCGCTTCTTCGGTCGCTGCGCCGGATCATCATACGCAACCAAGGTATAACACTGATCTCCAGAATGAAGCATGGCGGAACTAAAACCTCTCATTCTGCCATGCCCTACAAGCTAGAATACTCTATGGTCAAAAGAGAATGGTATTTGCTCTGGTATAATACCCGTTATCATAATTTGATGTCAACGAAGCTTCAGAACATTATTTCTATGGAAGAAACCCCGCTTCCAGCGGCACAAGTTGAACGCTGGCAAATCAAGTTGGCCAGTTTGCTGGCAAATCGTCAAGATCAGACTGTTATAGAGGTAGTATCGACCTACAATACCGAATTATCACGGATTCTCTATGCCTTCTCTTGCTTTGAGAAATCAGTAGCTTATGAGGATGCAACGGATACTTATCGCATCCATGTGACTTATTTCAAGGATGAAGGCCAATATTTGCTCTCCAAAATCCGCTTCCTGGGAAAACGGGTGAGGATCGTCGAGGGCGACACACTCAAGTACCGTATGCAGGAGTCCACCTCCAAGGCGCTAGCCCGATATGGAGTTGGGAATGACTAAGTTGACTGAAGCCGCCCAAGATAAATGACGAAAAAATAGAACCCGGAAGAGCGACATTTTACAGGAAATGTCCGCTTTCCGGGTTCTTTCGTCTGTAATACCTATTTTGCCATTTCCCTTTAACACTCTTCGTATCAACACTTCTGCCTCTGAATTCACCTAGCAGAATAGGTGCTATCCCAACTTTATGAAAGTAACCCAATGGGCATCCCATTTAGAAAATTACAATTTCATCCTTATTAGAAACACTGATTTATTCGATATAGTAGTTAAGGCAATCTAAACATATCGTTCAAGCAGAGGCTTCGAGGAGGAAAATTGTTGGTTGAACATTTTTATATCATTTTTAGCATTGAATTAATTGTACTATGCTGCTTATTCATTACAGGCCTCGTTCTTACATCCATATTCAAAAAAAGTATAGAGCATTCAACGGATGTTCAGCAGCTATATAATGGCGTTCGACTATGGACATCGAGACTTATTCCAGTTACCAAGCTCATTGCTCTTGCTGCGATTATTTACTTGCTTGTCATTATCATTACAATTCTAAGTCAAGGATTCTCAGATCGACTATATAATCATTTTTTTATTATTATCCATGTTGTCTTAGCAGCTATTCTACTTATTTTCGGCAATTACTTTTTTCTTCACACGCTTCCCAGCCATGCCGCGAACAAATATCTTAAACGCAAACAAAGCGAGTTTAGTCTACTCGCTCTAGAATATTCACCGACTGGAAGACTTAAAGACTGGGGCAGCGCCACCCGTTCCTATCATGCACAGATCAACTGGCTAGAGATGATATATAAGCCTATCAAGGAATCTATTCTCCAGATTCCGACCGGTCCAATCGTCATCCTAAGCCCTTCTGCCAACAATGCGGCTTATGAGAAGTGGATCGCTTACCGCCTTGTATGTGATTTTTCAAGAAAGATTACCTTCATTGCCAGTGATCAAGCTCCAGTTGAAGTAGACCGAACCCAAACCATCCGTCATCGTTTGCTTAACTTTCAATACTGGGCTCGAACGAAAGCGGAGAACTTGCATACAAAATTAGCCGAAAAAGCCATTCACACCGTAGATTGTCTCATCGATTTCAAAGGCATACTATGGCATCATATTACCGAGCATCGAGAGGTGGATTCGATTCTTCACTATTTTGATCAGATGCTTAAGCCAGGAGGTTGCATCATCATTGATGCTGCAGAGACCAGCGCCTGGACACAATACTATAACGATATGAAGCTACGGCTCATCGGCCGGATTTCCGGCTATGCCGAATATTCAACCTTCAAATGCCTCACCCCTTACCTTGAACAATCAGCGATATTGAGCGGCTATAGCTGGAAGCTCGAAGGACAAGGACCTTACCGAATAGCGATTTTTCAAAAAAAAGGACCGGCATAAGTATAGCCCCTCGAGCAGGATTCGGACATCCACTTGTGGAGAGATGAGCGCACTATTATCCTACTTTAGAACACCCTATTCATTTGCACGAGGACTGAGATTCCGCTATTTGACCGATTTTATACATTTGAGAGTTTTGGCGGACAGGAGATCCGCTATTCCCTATTAATCGAGTGATTTAAGGGCTTTTATAGGGAAATAACGGATCCTCAGTCCGCATAGATCAAATATATAGCTATTTCCTACAAATAATGGATTCTCTGTCCGCCAGATTGTTCGATTGACTAAGATAAGCAGCTACCACAACTCACTCAGTCCCATTCTCATGATCAAGATTTTCTTGCAACGACTTCGTGCAATCACCCATTACAGAGAGATCATCACTGGCAGCGATGAGGTTAGGGTGAGGGTCCCCATGCAAAGCCCTTTACCATTCACCACATTAATTCCTTAACCAGCAGACTGCATTCGCTGCTCTTGCTTGTGTTTCAACTCGATCAGCAGCGCATGAAGCTGCTCGGTCGCGAGGCCATGAAGCACGAGACGGAAGCCGGCTCTTAGTGTGGTGAGCGGCACCATTGGATGCTTATTATTAATGAGGGCAAGGCGATCATTGCTGCCGATGATTTTGGAAGCAAGAATGCCAATTGTTTCGTCCAGCTGCAAAGAATTAGTCGCCCGCCAGAAGTCATTATCCGTTAAGAACATTTGATAAATCGGCGTAAAACATTCAATTGCCGTTGTCAGATCCAAGAAATTCGTCCACTTCTTCGGCATCTGCTCAATCGGAATTCGCGACGAGGTTATTGCATCGAAATTAAGATGCTCCTGCTTCGTAATCTCGATATTCTTGTCATGGAGCTCGCGATTGAGGTTAATGACGAAATTATATAGATTCAGATCATGAATAAGAAATAAGTCATCTTTCACAGGCTCTAGGTTCGTTGGCTTCAACGGATTCATGGTCACCTGCACCCCTGGTACGTTATCACGGATGAATTGCAGTACCTCAGAGCCGAGATAGAAATGTCTTAAAATCATATAGTTAGCGCTAGGGCTGACGAATGTCTTCATCCCCCAGTACAACACACGGTGCAGTACTGCCGATGAAGTGAACGCTTTGGGTACCACACTTTTATAAATTTGCAGCAATATAATCATCAGTCGTGCGAATGGTCTCAACAATGGAAGCAGAAATTGTCTTGTTTTGCTCGAGCAATCTCTGAGATAGACAGCTTTGGCTTCCTCGTTGAACGGAATACTCTGATCGAGATAAATAGCGAGAAAAGGATTCGGGTCATCTTTATCATGCGGCATATTCTTATAAAAATCAGCTTCACTCATACGTTGCCCAGCTCCTCTAATTGAAGAAGGTACAGTCTTGCCGTCGTTTTCGCCGTCTTCACTATTCGTGCTGCAATCTCTGCTGTTAGCATGGGATGCTGAACAACCGTCTCCAGCCGCTCAAAGTGCTTCTCATCCGACTCACTATGATACAGCAGGAACGACACCTGTTCGTCATTTAGTCCCAGCTGATCACGAATCATTTCGCCCCAGTAACGTGCCATTCTGCAGCCAAGTCCTTCAATAATCCACATCGCTCCGATCAAATCATACGGATTTTCACGGCTTGCCCGTTGGAATAAATACGCCGATAAAGCCTCGCTTCCGATATTTTTCTCCCCGGACTGAATAGTTGCCAAATCACCGCCCACAGCGATGTAATTGCGTTCTAATATTTGAAAATCACGATGCTCGTCACGTGCATGAGCGATAAACGTCGAGCGCAGCTCAATATGCTCAATCGCGATATAGGAAGCCGCACGCGCAATCCATTGAGAACCGTCGATCACCTGCTGCCTTAGATTTTCCATTAAGGCCTTATAATCAACAATGGTGAATTTCTGATGATAAAGCTTATGAATAATTGGCACTTGAGCTAGCTTTTGTTCGAAATCAATCCACACCTGAACGAGCTGCCTAACTAGCTGCTCCTGTACTGCATCGTTATTATCGTATTCGAGATGAGGCGCTTCCGGCTGACGTTCTTCGAATGCAAGAGCCTGACTCTGATGGTCCGAGGTTGAACCTACGACGGTCAACAGCATGTAAGAGGTCTGAAATCTACCGCTTTCCGGAACCATACAAAGCACTTGCTCTCCAGGTGTTAGATGACCGCCATTCAACAGCTCCTCTAACATAATATAGATCGAAGCCGCTCCTGTATTACCCTTTGTGTATAAGTTAGTAAACCATTTCTCCTCTGGAATCGTCAGTCCGCCAAGCTGCAATAGCCGAAAAATCTCTTCCCGGAAAAAATGAGAGGAATAATGGCAGACCATCCAATCAATCGCAGCCGGATTGATCCGACCTTCCTCGACAAGCTCAAAAAATCGATTAACCCCAACCTTCGGCATCTCATTAACAAGCCGGATATCTTGCTTCAGGTTAATGGCTCCGTCGTCCGCAGCTTCATGGATAGATGGATAATCAAGCCATGATGCTGGCTGCTTATTCTCCTTATCCTTGTTGAACCCCGCATACATGCAGACCTCATATTTGTTCGCATACGACTGATTGTCTATCCATTCAATTCGCAGCGCTAGACCTTTTGCAGGAAGCTTATGTTGCAGCACAGCTGCACCGGCCCCATCCGAAAGCATAAATCGCAGAAAGTCCGTATCAAAGGGAACAGGACTATCTGCATAAGCAGCCTGTGCTTCGAATCGTGTATGTTTGAACGCTCGGCTTGGAAACTCACTCGCACAGGAGACTGCTGTCTCATGCTCACCGGATTGTACATGCAGATAGGCGTTTTTAAGTGCGTGCATGCCGCTGGCGCACACGCCGTGATGAGTTGCAATTTCCATGACGGGCAACCTGGTTTCCGCATGGACCATACTCGCGAAGCCCGGAACTAGCAAATCTCCCTGTGTTGTGGCTGCCGCAAGAAAGCCTATTTGGTCATCAACTGCTTCCGCATTCCGTTCAAGCGCATCATGAATAGCAAGCGAAGCCATCTCTGCATTGCTGTACTTGCTCTGCTGCTCCTTGTCGATGGCATAATGCCGGAAACGGATTTGATTTTGCTCCAGAATACGCCGTTTCAGCTTCGAGCCTTTGCCACCAACTTTGCCAAGATAATCCTCGATTTCATCATTGCCGACTGGTGAGCCGGGCAGAAATTTACCAACGCTTGTTATATAAACCTGATTCATAGCACACCTCACTTATACTAGTTATTGATTCAATAATCATCTCAATCGAAGTTCTCGTCTAGTACCATCATTAGTTAGTACCCGCAGCTCTCAAGCTACTATTAGCTTCTACATCATGTAAAAAGACGATGTCTCGCCAGGTACCAACACCTAGTAAGACATCGTCTTTTATGGTTCATTCATCTACGGAGGAAATATGGATGAAACCTTCTTCTATTAAATCCTGCCTTATAGTTTCATCATCAGCTGATTCCTAAACTCCGCTAATTCAATAGTCTTGCCCTTATGAAGTCTTGATTCCTCTGCGGCAAATGCCATCATATGACTGCGGACAGATACGGAAGCAGAAGACAAGCTCTCCACATCACCATAGCCATAATGTCGGACATCATT
Source organism: Pristimantibacillus sp. (assembly GCA_048976605.1). GTDB lineage: Bacteria > Bacillota > Bacilli > Paenibacillales > Paenibacillaceae > Pristimantibacillus. The sequence continues at coordinate 181,045 of JBHGUX010000074.1, forward strand.
AATAAAGGAGCGAACAATTCCATAATCCCCGCCTCCATGTCCTGATTCAGACACTTCAAGCTTCACCTTACGTTTCTCCTTTGTAACAAAATGATTAACGGTAATGAAGTCATCCTCCATATTGCCGCGAATATCCCCTTTTGTCCCCATAATTTGAACAATACGGGTGTTGTCGTGGGTAAACCCACTCATACTAAATGTTGCTGTTGCACCGCTGGCAAATTCCATATTAACCACCTGATGATCGACCACATTGTTGTCAGTCTGATACACACATCGACCATAAGGACCTGATCGCAGTGCCTCAATAATATTCTGATCGTTACTATTGTCCGTAAACTTCCGCGACCATCCTCGTCCTTCATTCAAATAGTAGTTGACCGCATGATATTGACATTCGTTTTCCGCAGGACAGCCATCTATACAAAAGGCGGGTGCCCCCTCGGGCTTATTTCCTTCATGGAAATGCATCAACGATCCAAAAGAACTCACACGTTCACAAGGCTCATCCATAATATAAGAGAGAATATCCATATCATGACATGATTTCTGGAGAATCATTGGACTTGACTCTTCGCTGTTCCGCCAATTTCCCCGAACGAAGCTGTGGGCCATATGCATATTACCAACATTCTCATTTAACTGGACCGAAACAATATCCCCAATCGCTCCCATTTCAATCTCACGCTTAATGGTCTGCCAGAACGAAGTGTAACGTAAGACATGGCATATCGCTAATAACCGGTCTTGCTTCAATGCCTCCTGTTCCATCTGGATACATTCGCTAGGAATAGGTGACATCGGCTTTTCAAGCAATACATGATAACCTAGCTGCAGCGCTTTAAGTGTGGGTTCTAGATGCATTTGATCCATGGTGCAAATAATAGCCACATCGGCAAGCTTTTCTTCTGCCAAGATATGCTCCCAAGAGTGATATTGCTGCCCATCCGTTAACTGATGTGCTTGAGCAGCTGCCTCCCTCCGCTCGATATTCGGATCTGCTACCCCGACAATACAAAGCTCCTCCTGATGTGCGAGCGCATAAGAAGCGTAAGCGCGCATTCCACGATCGCCTGCCCCTATCAGAATGGCTTTAATAGGCTTCATCACTGTTTATCCCCCTTGGGTTTTATGGCACAATAGGGCGCTTAACAGCATTGAATTGCAACCCCGCACCCCGTCTGCATTCTAGCTTTTCTTTTTTGCTTGATACGCAGCCGTCATATCATCTGCTACTTGTTGCAAGGTTGGATCATTGCGCAATTGCTCTATCAATTTATCATAGCTCTCAATCGTATCTTTACCGATGACAACCTTCGTACGCATGTCACTCACTTTTTTAGCGATTTCCGGATAGTATTTATTGTACACTTCAGAATATAAATCAAGGCTTGGATAGGGTGTGCTTATCCCTTTACGTTCATTAACAATTTCAACATTGCGATTATAAACATTATCTGGCATACCTACCGCACCAATAGACATGTCATCACTAATAAGATGAATCAGATTGTTCATATTACCATCGCCTACTTGGTCTTTCGGAGCTTGATCGGTAGCAACTTTACGACCATCCTCTACCGTATAATGAACATTTTCAATACCGTAGGTTGCAAGCTCATTGCCTTCTTTACCATACGCATAATCGAAAAACTCTAGTATTTTTTTCAATTTAGCCTCGGAAACCTTTTTGGGAATTAAATATACACCATAATAGGAAGAACCAGATGGCGTGTATTTCACTCCGTTGTTATTCTCCAAATAAGTAATTGGTACATAATCCGCAGTTGGAACAGCCTCGCGAATAACGGAACCCGTAACCCATGCATGGTTCATGGATTGTGCCGTACCGCCAGATTTGCCGCTGCGAATAATATCTACCGTTTGTGAATATTTCATAATGGCATAATCTTTGGGGAATAGCTCTGCATCATAGGCCTTTTTCATCCAAAGAAGTGCATCACGTGACTCCTCTTCTGTAATGATTGGGACAAGCTTATCATCTTTTAATTTCCAGCTTCCTTGCACACCATTGAACACGCCGTACGCAAAGTTTAAAGTATCGTAGTTAGCGGAAAAAGGGATTTCATCAGCAAGGCCATTTCCATTCGGATCGCCTTCCTTAAATGCCTTCAGCACATCGTATAATTGATCAAGTGTTGTCGGTGTTTTGACTCCTAGCTTATCCATCCAGTCTTTGCGAAGCAAAGGAAAGGCTCCGCCCCCGTAACTTGGATAATAACGAGGGATCACATAGTTTTTTCCTTTAATACTTGAATCAGACCATGCCAAATCCAATTGAGGAGCGCTTAGGTTAGGATAATCCTTTATAAAAGGTGTTAAGTCCCAAAAAACACCTTGTTCAACCATTTTTTGCAGCTGGGGATTTACTAACGTTTCAACAAATGTAACTTCCGGCAAATCACCGGATGCCAGCATAACATTAATCTTTTCCTCTGAGGTTGAAGGGGACAGCCATGTAATATCAAGCTTGGTATTGGTACGCTTCTCGAATTCTTTCCAGATCACATTTGTATTGTCAATAAACTCGGGTGAATAATTCAGTGTCTGAATTTGGATTTTTGTTGGAGTCGAGGAATCCGAACCATTTTTCGAACCGCTGCATGCTGTGATGAGCATGCTGGCCCCCAGAATGACAACCATGGATTTCATTAACAAAGATTTTTTCAACCGTCTTCTCTGTTGCGTCACTATAATGACCTCCTTAGATTAGTAAATCTTATGTCATCATTCCTTAACAGAACCGACCATTGCGCCTTTGGCAAAATGCTTCTGCAGAAATGGGTACACCAGCATGATTGGGATCGTAGCGATCACAACAGCAGCCATTTTTAAGGTTTCAGTTGGCATCTGTCTGTTCATTTGACTAAATACCTTTCCTTCGCCGCCACCTCCCATCGTAGTAGGGTCAACAAGCATATTTTGCAATAGAACCTGCAGAGGCCACTTTGACTGCTCGTTAATAAACATAATTCCATTAAAATAGGTGTTCCAGTAACCTACAGCAAAAAACAAACCAAAAGCAACGATCGCAGGCATGGACAACGGAATAATAATTCGCCAGAATACACCGATCTCAGTAGCCCCATCCATACGAGCAGCCTCATCCAAACTATCAGGAATACTATCAAAGAATCCTTTCATCAAGAGCACATACCATCCGCTGGTCAATGAAGATAAAATGAGCGACCAAACACTATCGATTAGCCCAAGGTTGCGCACTACCATGTATAGTGGTACAAGACCCGGTGTGAATAGAAAGGTAAGCAGGATCATGAACATCATTATTTTGCGGAAACGAAGACGTTTGACCGATATCGCATAGGCTAGTCCCCCTGTAACGAGTAAGCTTAATATCGTACCTACCGTTGCTAGAAATATGCTGACCATTAAAGAGTTAACGAATAAACCATTATCAAGTAAATATTTGTATGCCTCAAGTGACCAATCTCTTGGCCATAATATCAAATCCCTTGTGTAATACTCCGTTGGAGAGGTGAATGAAAGCACAATCGTATAATAAATGGGGAAGACCATTGCTAGGCTAAATAGAATTAGAATACCGCCATTCGTTATCCCGAATAAACGATCCTTCCAATCAAGGCTGGTTCTCATCATCTGATGTCTCTCCCTTCGTTGGCCCTATTAATATAAGCTCTCTTGCCCGAAGCGTTTCGCAACCCTATTGGCAGCAACGACCAGGGTCACGCCAATAACTGATTTGAATAAACCGATTGCTGTACTGTAGCTGAACTCCCCCTGCCGTATCCCCACACGGTAGACATAGGTATCAAACACTTCAGCCACTTGGGTTACAGCAGCATTCATCATCAGATACACTTGCTCAAAGCCTGTATCCATAATTGTCCCTAAACGTAAAATGAATAATATGATGATGACGTTTCTCAGCGCAGGCAAAGTAATATGCCACATCCTTCGGAATCTGCCTGCTCCATCCATGACAGCCGCCTCATATTGCTGCGGGTCAACTCCTGCTATAGCTGCGAGAAATATTATCGTCCCCCATCCTACTTCCTTCCAGATAGATTGTGCCGTCAGCAATCCCCAGAAATAATTGGGATTAGATAAAATATCAATTGTATGCTTATCCATGGCCAATAGCAGCTTATTAAACAAACCCTCTGATTGAGAGAACATTAAATAAGTAAGCCCATAGATCAACACCCAAGATAAAAAATGAGGAATATAAATGAGAGATTGCACCGTGCGCTTCATAATTTGACTCCGTACCTCATTCATCATAAGCGCTAATATAATAGGTGCCGGGAAGAAAAATACAAGGTTCATGACACTAATACCTAAAGTATTTCGCATTAATATCCAAAAATCAGGATTAGAAAAAAATCGTGTGAAATGTTCAAACCCTACCCACTCGCTTCCCAAGACCCCTAAGTAAGGCGAATAATCCTGGAAACCAATAATTAAGTTGGTGATTGGGATGTATTTGAAAATAATAAAAAATAAAATTCCTGGTAGAGCCAATAAATACAAGTACCTATCTCGCTTCAATTCCGGCCATATGGATCGCTTCTTGCTAATGTTTATTTTGTGCTTTGATGGTGGCGACGATAAGCTTTGCTTGGGATAAGCTTCTTCCGTTTTAGGTGCTCGCATCAGTTGGCCTCACTTTCTTCTGATCAAGGTTTTGTCTGCGGATTAATAATACCAATGTAACCTAACATTACATTCCATTCTATTTGACTTTTTTTCTGCCGCTCCAATTATGTTTTGTGATTAGAAATAAGAGCGTTACGCTTCTTAAACCCCTTATACAATAAGGGGTTACGCTTATTCATTTCCGCTGATTGCACTTTTTTTCTGCATGATTTATACCTGACATCCAGCTATCAAAATTGCTTTTACAATATCTTAAGCCTTTTCATATGAACTCTCATTCGCTATTATGAATAACAACATATCCTCTTATTGTCATGGATCTTTATTTTATGATACTCGGATTAGGAGTGAGATAAATGCGTGCAAAATGGACCCGAAAAGCATCATCAAAAGGAATCATGTTCTGGAAAATCAGCGCTATCTCCATCCTGCTCACCTGCCTTCCTATATCCATTGTCAGCGCTATTAACTGGCATCTCGGGAATGAGTACCTCATTAAGCAGTATCAGCATAATAACGAGCAGCTTCTTCATGACACCTCACGACAGATTGATGAACAAATCACTCAGCTTGTCCAATATTCTTTACATATGATTGCGAACCCCATATTTAAGCCTTCTATTGCCAATATGAATTTTATTGATGAATTTGAAATGACTAGAGAGCTAATCGATACGATGAATTTGATTGAAAATGGCGACCCGCTTATTGACCAGGCCTACTTATACATTGAACAACAGAACAAAGTGATCCAACCTTTACTTGGTTTGCGACCACTTGAAAGTACGGAAGATTCTACATCTTGGAGTAAGTTAATGGATGAGGATAAGGGCATATTCTGGACGAATAAACTTGTCCGCCCCTTTAATAAGGGTGGATCTGCCAATGCTATTGTGATGAAATTACCTTTTAATAGTCAGAAGCCTTTTGGCGCTCTTGTTCTATATGTACATCCATCGAGATTCCATCTAAATGCTAATTCCGAGCAAATTTCCTATATCCTTGACGGGGATAATACGGTAATCGGGCAATCCGATGCGAGCAAGCAATATCCAGATGTATTGCCCCTAATACAAGAACAGTTAAATACAAATAGTCGTTCCTATGATAGTCAGCTCCATTTTCAACTCACTGTCAACAACGATAGGTTCTTAATGAATACGCTTTCTTTTTCGAAAATGGGCAGTAACTGGACTTACGTTTCGGGAACGCCGTCTTCAGCCATTACAGCGCCTACCCAGCCCTACAAACAAGTAGTCATGATCTATTGGGTTATATCGCTGCTTGCAGCACTCATGCTTAGTTGGTTTACCTCGCATCGTATGTACATGCCTATCCGCAAAATAGTGGACATGTTTAAAGAGGAGAAGACGACTTCCCAATACAATGAAATGAAATATATCGAAGAAAAATGGAAGCAGCACAGATTCACTGTTGAAACTTTGCAAAATCAGTTAGATATTTCGATTCCGAAAGTGAGAGAAGCGTTCATCAACCAATTTGTCTTGGGACAGACTACGCATTTGACTGAATCGGAAATCAAAGAGAAACTACTGGCTCTGCAGCTCGACATCACCGATCAATATTTTGCCATTATCATCTGTCAGCCCTACCCTCTTGATCGAGAGAAGGAACAGCTTACAGAGAAGGATGCTCAGCTTTACACGTATGCAGCTATTAACTTAATGCAGCAAATGTCTGAAAATATAGCTTCCTATATCCATACGATTGATTTTATGGACGGCTCTTTCGCTATGATATTGATTCTTCCGTCATCATCATCTACTGATGAATCGAAGCATCAGCTGATGCAATTAAGCACGAATATCATTCATACTTTACAGGATGTATTGGCTATGCAAGCAACGATTGTTGTGAACGGTCCCACTTCCTCCTGGACAAACGTCCCTTTTTTATTAGAACAGGCCAAAAAAGCATTGAATTATCGCAGCTTTATTGCTGACAGTCAGCTATTAGATGCCCCATTCGTATTGGAACAAGTAAATAGACAAAGTGACTTCCCATTAGAGCTGGAACAAGAATTTACTCATACTTTAAATCTCGGATTGGAAGAAGAGTCCGTCGCCATCTTAATTCAATTAGTAAGGGCGTTGGAAAATGACGGTGCTCCTGAATGGGTCGTTCATCAAGTTCTGGTTCGTCTTAAAAATAATCTTTACCGCTCCATGCTTCAATCAGGTCATAATCCATATGCCTTGTATGATGGAGTTAAATTGCAAGAGGAACTGAAAGCACTACATGATTCGAACGCTTGTATCCATTGGTTTAGTGCGAATATTATTCGACCCTATATTGAAGTCTTAAACAAAAGCTATCAGCACTCCATCAAACATATCGTTGATCAAATCATTCTTACCATTAACGAAAATTATATGAGTGAGCTTTCACTTGAAACCGTTGCTTCTGAGGCCAATGTGAGTTTATCACAGCTAAGCAAGGCATTCAGGCAGATGACTGGCACGAACTATATTGACTATTTGACCTCTATCAAAATCAATCATTGCAAACAGCTTCTTATCACTACCGATTTGAAAATCCATGAAATTGCAAAAGCAGTAGGTTATCAGCCTCCTTACTTCAATCGAACGTTCAAGAAGCTTGAGAACCTAACACCGGGACAATATCGCGAGCAATTCAGACAGACTAGTTTGGATAAAAAGACTAACTAAGCTTATCCTGTGCGCTCAAGCACCTTTTCCTCGTATGCAGCAGCTTCTCTATCATGTGAAAAAGACGATATCTGCCAGGTACGTCACCTGATTGATATCGTCTTTTATGGTTCATCCGCTATGACAGCTTCCTACCACCGAATCCCGCTAATTAATTCCAATAGCCTGCTTCGCTCATCTGGATTCAGCTTCCACTGCTTGATTTCATTCTTAATACGCTCCAAGCTCGTGTACCCTTTCGCCAACCCATTTAAGCGAGCCACCAAGGTTGTGTTGATAAGATCTTCATGACGGGGATAGAGGCTGCTCAGCTTGTCTATTGCATCTGGATACCTTTTCAAATAATACTTCTGATGCCGATCCTCCGCTGGGAAGAAACAGGAGTAAGGAGCAATCTCGGTTGCCGGCTCCCCCTGGTCCCGTTCCTTCCGCTCAGCTATTACCTTATTTATCGCTTCTAGCTGCTGCTCGTCGTTATAGAATAATAACGACCTATATTGCCGCCCTTTATAATCGTTAATATTAATCGGGTTATGATTGTTCCAGAATACTTCGATTAAATGTTCTAATGGAATAGTCTCCGGATCAAACTGAATTTGCACCGTCTCCGTATGATCGCCCATTTGACGATAAGTGGGCTGGTCCGTATTGCCTCCAGCATACCCCACGCTAGTCCGAATCACCCCAGGCAAATGACCAAATAAAGCATCCGGACTCCAAAAGCATCCCATTCCTAACGTTACTGTTTGGTAGGCAGTCAACTTTATTCCTCCATTAGCAGAGTTATGCCCTTCAGCTTGTCTTTAGTTCATACTGAACCCCGATGACCTCTCCTTGCGTTTAAATCTCTGGTCGATGCCGGATGCCTCATACTCGTTTAATATTAGGCTGGAGTTAGTTCAGCTTCATTATACTTCCGGATCCTCCACCGCTCCAAATTCCGTTTTTCGAGGTAATTTCTTTGACTGCAGGCGGTGATACGCTTCGCTCATATTGGGCTTGTTCGTCTTAGTCAACACTATTCCGCGAATCATATCTCTCAACGGCAGCAGGAGTTCCAACTTCATTGTTGCTAGGTCCTCTGGTGTTAATCCAATGTTCACGTTATATTGCTTCTTTATCGCCTTTTTTATTTGAGCTTGTTCGTCTAAAGTTACATCCTTCAGCAATAAATTAACTTGATACTCTTCTAGTCGCATTTTACCCCTCCTCATAAAACATACAATAAATTACATACGTTTTTTACTAGTCAGGGTTACATTTCTATTGTCTCTGTTGCACAAATCATAATCATATACAGACATTTACTTGAGTTCAATTGGTCTAGTATCAGACTATAAGCTGCCCGAATGCTAATTGTTACTAGTAACAGCAACCTCACCAGTAATAGCAGTAACTTAGTAACTCCAGTAACATTCAACAGCAAGTGCGTCGGTTACATTATCTCCATCACATTAGTAGTATTCATCAGCCGCACGCCTATAGTCACCATTAGCAGCAAAAAGTAGCAGTAGCAACAGTAGCAGTAACAGCAACAACACCAGTTACATCTTTAACACTAGTATGCGGACTCAGAATCCGCTATTTCTCCAATATCCCCACTTTTTTGAGTTTCGCGGCCACAGAGTCCGCTATTTGCACAAAATTGGCCAAATTTAGTACCTGCACTTGGCAATAGCGGATCCTGTGGCCGCTTAGATTAATAAACTGCGATTTAGTCACCAATAGCGGATTCTGTGGCCGGCTAACTACAACATTTCGCAATTGAATTAGGTTACTCTCCATCGTATTAGTAGTATTCATCAGACGCACGTCTATAGTCACCATTAGAAGCAAAAAGTAGCAGTAGCAACAGTAGCAGTAACAGTAACAGCAACAACACCAGTTACATTTTTAACACTAGTTGCGGACTCAGAGTACGCTATTTGTGCGAGCCGCACTCCAATGGGCCAACATAGAGAGCCGCTCATTCGAGCGGCCCTCTTGCTTCACCCAATAGCAAAGTCTGTTACTGCCCAATTGGGAGTTACCCAACGGTTTCCAATCCCATCTACACTAGCACATCAATCTGCTCACTAGGATGTATGCCTTCCCACACAACCTTGCGGTAATTGCTCGGGTCGGTATCACCTTCTGTGCTAATGACCAGCACGATCGACTGTTCATTCAACCCTAGCTGCTGCTTGAATTCAGCGAGAGATGTGGCATCTTCTTGGATGTAGAATGGAAATCCCCAAAATTCAGAGCAGCCTTAAGACCTTCATATATTGATTGTAAAGAACTTAAAGATATTATGCGTACACCTCCTTGAAAAGCAAATAAAAATGGATTTTACGGTGTTTTTCAAGCGTTAAAACACGCACTTTACATAGGTTTTTCGTGTGTTAATATATACAGAATGAAGAGGAGGTTTTTTGTATTTATTATAATTTCAATATAAAGTCTTGGGTTCAACTGTACGGTGTTTTGAAGGAGAGGGAACAATGAGTATAACTCTTATCGTAATGGTGATAGCTGCGGTTTTTGTGGGCGCACTGATGAAATCAATGTTTGGGTTTGGGGAAGCGATAGTGAGCATGCCTTTACTTGCGCTGCTTCCGATTCCTCTGCATACTACGGTTTCTTTAATAGGATTAGCGGGTCTAACCGTTGCTGTGCTAACGTTATTCAGTGGATGGCGTCACGTCGAACGACCTGTTCTGATTCGATTAGCCATTTCCACCGTAATCGGAATCCCCTTTGGACTTATTTTGCTTCATCTTACTCCAGCTATTGTTGTTACGACTGGGCTTGGTATTTTTCTAACCGCCTTTGGATGTTACTCTTTGATTAAGAAAGTTATCGCACGGACAATAGAACGCCCTTTACTTAACCGTCCGGGATGGGTATTCCCATTCGGATTCGCCTCAGGAGTGCTTGGCAGTGCTTATAACTTTAATGGTGTACCAATAGTTGTCTATGGTACTTTACGACGTTGGAACCCGGATCGTTTTCGAGGAACATTGCAAGCTCATTTTCTTATATCTGGCGTTCTTATTGTTACAGGACATGCAATAGGCGGGTTGTGGACGATTGACTCACTCATTTATTATGCTTATTCTTTACCGGCTATTCTTGCAGCTACCGTACTCGGTGTTTTTTTGAATAAGCGAATTCCGGCTAAGAAATTTGAATTTTACTTATTTATTATGATCATTGCACTTGGAATTTTATTATTATTGCCCCGAAATTAATTAATCATGAGCAACACTGAAATAGCAAGTTTGTAGCAGTGAACTAATTACCAGCATGCTTCGAAACCTCTCTGTGCATCATAAGCAATGGAGGTGGGCTATTCATGTCTAATAAATATGCCATTTTATTAACGTCTATGGCGCTTGTACTAACTACAACAGCTTGCGGTACAGGTATGAAAACAAACCAGTATAACACCAATTCAACAAGGCAGCAGCTCATTAATGACGAAATGTATGTGAAGAGATCTACAGAAAACCGCACCAACATGAACAGCACGATGAATAAAATGAACACCAATCACATGAACATGAACCATATGAATACGAATAACATGAATTCAAATAACATGAGAATGAAAAATGCTCAGGAAAACCACAATATATCAGAAAACATCGCTAAAAGGGTTGGTCGTGTAAAAGGGGTTGGCAGGCAGAGCGTCATCGTCCAAGATCGCAATATCATCGTGGGGATTCAAGTGAAAAAAGGTGAAAACGTACGAACCGTCGAGCAAAATGTTCGCAGATCCGTTGAAGGCTCTGAACCGGGTTACACGGTATATGTAAGTGGAGATAACGGAATTAACACTCGTATACAAAATATTCAGACGCAAATGGTGCCGTTAGATGGTCATCCTGTTCGTAATTTCACTGAGGATGTCGGCATACTCATCCAAGATATTGGCCGTGCCATCACTGCTCCTTTACGCTGAAAATAAAAATAGCCCAGTGCCTAATTCAGGCATTGGGCTATTTTACTTTCAAATCATTCAATTGATGACTGGAAAACCTAGTGAGAACACCGCACCGCCCTCTTTGCCATTATTCGCTGTAATCCAGCCCCCGCATCGCTCAATAATCGCGCGCGATATGGCTAAGCCTAATCCGGATTCTCCGTCTTTCCCTTTCACGAATCGATGAAATAAATAGGGCAGCAATTCATCTGATATTCCATTCCCATCATCGGACACCGATACTTCAATACGACCTTTATTATTCACAGCATTAATATAGATATGCTGATTGGCATGTCGAATAGCGTTAGAAATAACGTTAAGCAAAGCTTGCAGCAGCTTGTCTCGATCTGCTTGTATCATCAATTTCTCATGAGCACTGTACGAAGGATGGAGCATGATTTTCTTCTTGACGAGCAAGGGGTTTAAGCGTTCAATCGCCTCTGTCATCAATTCCTTCAAGCATATAGGAGACGGTTTATAAATATCTTCTTCACTGTCCAGCTTTGCGAGCAGCGTCATTTCCGTAACGATATTATTTAATCGACCGCTCTCACTCAGAATAATATCCAATCCTTTGCGAACACTATCACCTTCAAATACGCCGTCTCTGATCCCTTCCGTATATCCCGCAATCGACATTAACGGTGATTTCAATTCATGAGAAGCGTTTTGGAAAAATTGCTTTTGCGCACGGTTAAATCGGTTCAATTCACCAGCCATTTCATAGACCGTCTGTGCTACAGCACCAATCTCTCCACTCGCCTTCACTAGACTCACATTGGAGAATTGGCGCCCCTTCACCTTCGTTAACTCCTCTTTCAATCTCATCAGAGGCTTGATTAGCTTTCTAGTAATGAAATGACTGAGCACCAGCATCAGTAATCCCCCAATAGCGAATACAAGAAGTAGTCTGGCAAGCAATGCTTGCTCGATCTCCTTAATTTTACTAATCGGGGTAAGGAGAGTTAATGTGCCCTGCGGTATGGCATTTATCTCTACTAGAAATCGTTCATCCGTACCATCCCAAATATGCTGAAGATTAGAAGTTGTTGCAGTTGATTCTTCTATGCTGACTGCTTTCTTACTATCAATGATTGGCAGTGCTCCGTTCACAACGTTGCCCGCATTATCAGTTATGATAGCTGAAACTGGAGAAATCACAGCAGCTGCTGTCATTGGTACAATAGAGTTCTCTTCACTAATTTTATAACTAATACTATCTTCTTTCATCATCGTAGCTGATATTGAATCTCCCATTAACTTTAGATCGGCTTTCTGTGTACCCATGAAATGATCGAGTAGTACATAATGTATGAGGACAGCTGTTAAGGATAACACGAGTATAAGCGCGATTCCGAAGGCTAGATTAATTTGATGAACTAACTTCATATTAGAACACTCCCATCTGTTCTCATCCGATAGCCATGTCCCCAGACCGATTCTATGGGTAAATGCTCGATTTTTTTACGTATTCGTTTAATTAAATGATCGACAGCACGATCGCTTCCAAAATAATCATCACCCCAAACCAGCGTAAGCAGCTCTGCCCTCGTAAAGGCACGATTGGGATGTTCGATAAATACTTTGAGCATCGAGAATTCCTTGCTAGTCATGTCCACTTCTTCTTCATGCCAGAATACTCGTCTCTCCTCCAGCATCAGTTGAAGCTGGTTAATGACAATCCGACTAGAAGGATTCTCGTCGACATGATTATATTTATTCCATCGTTGAAGCTGACGTTTGATGCGAGCGACCAGTTCACGGGGACTGAATGGCTTTACCAAATAATCATCACTGCCCAGCTCCAAACCTAATATTTTATCCACTTCAGTGTCTTTCGCTGAAATCATAATAATAGGCACCTCGACTTCATTCCGAATCCGTCTGCATAGCTCATAGCCGTCCATTCCAGGCAGCATAATATCGAGCACCCATAGGTCAGGAGGATTGTCCGTCCATAATTCCAATGCTTCTTCAGCACTCCCAAGAGCGAACGTCTGATACCCTTCCTTTTGCAAATAGATCTCCACCAAATTACGTATATGAATGTCATCGTCTACAATGGCGATGCGATAATTGCTATTCAACCTCATTACCTCCTAGATCGTTCTTCAATAAGTATAACAAGGAGCAGATTCCAGATGGGCTATGCCATCGTTTTTCCACAAATCCACCAATGTTCTGCCACACTCCTTCTGTAAAGTAAACCAGGTAAGACAAACCTATTAGGAGCGTGATCCCATGAACCACAAGCTAGTTATTTCGAGAGTTGTCCTTTCCTCAGCCTTATTAATGTCGACCATTGCTGGACCTGCTATTTCGAATGCAGCGACTACATCAAAGAATACAGAAAACCAAACGCTGCTCAAAACGATTTCTATCGCTTCCAAAGAAGCTAATCAAGATCAATCCTTTTCTATTATTAACAGCTTCACGAATCCCTTGGATTTAGCCAAAAAATATGCACCAGATACTCTAGAAGACTGGAAAAAGACCTTGGACCAATATGACAAAACTATCGGTTCAACTGTGAATATCAGCTATACGTTAAGTGAAGCGACAGCTATAGATGCAGAAAACTTTGGACCTATCGAGATCTCCGATGCTGATATCAGCTCTAATCTAGCGGTAAAAACAACTGCAGCAACAGCTTCATCCCCAGCGTTTACAACGGAGGATGCGGTCTCCTTTTCGGTAACAGATATTCAACAGCAGGATAACGTAACTTTCCTTAAGGCAACACCCGTTATAATGGAAGACAGCAATGCTGACATGGCTTTTATCAAAGCAGAGATTGAGCTTGCAAAAGCTGTTCAAGCTGATGACTCCGCAGCGATCAAGCAATCACTGAGCAAGCTGCTCGAACAATACAAACAGCAAATTACTGATTGGGAAGCAGCTGAATAATTTTTTTACCACGAATAGCATGACATAAACTTAAAAAAGATGAGTAATACCCACGAGCTTGCTAAGGTGGGTGTTACTCATCTTTTTTCCGAATCTTTGCAAATCCTTAAATTGGAATCTCAATCGTTACCTTCGTGTATTCACCCTGCTCGCTTTCCACCCGAACGCCGTATGCCTCACCGTAATGAAGACGAATTCGCTCATGAACATTTCGCAAGCCATATCCGCCTCCATCCACCACATAGAGCTGTTCAATCTCAGCTTCGTTCATGCCCTTTCCGTTATCCAATATCGTATATCGGATGATGTCTGAAACTAGCTCTACCGATACCGTTAATACTCCACGTCCATTCTCTTTCTCATCAATTCCGTGAATGACTGCATTCTCGACAATAGGCTGAAGAATAAAATTAAGTGTCGCATAAGGTTTTTCCTTTTCTTCCACATCAAAGATGACATCGAATTCATGATTATGCATAATTAATTGAATATCGAGATACGCAGTTATATTCTTGATTTCTTCCTGTACCGACGTTATTCTCAACCCTTTGTTGAGGCTGGTTCGATAAAACTGCGATAAGGAATTTGCCACTTTACTAATTTCCGGAGAATCGATCTGAATCGCTTTCCAATTAATCGTCGATAACGAGTTGTATAGAAAATGGGGATTAATCTGCGCTTGGAGCGCTTTTAACTCCGCTTCCTTCTCCATCACCCTCGCTTGATCCAATTCTTGAATCAGCTGCTTGACCTTGGAGACCATCTGAGCAAAACTATCTGCCAGTTCTCCTATCTCGTCTTTGGATGAAGAAGCAATCGGGATATCGAAATCACCGCTCTCCACAATATTTATCTTTCTTTTCAGTGTGTAGATAGGTCTGACCAACGTCCTGGAGAACAACCATATAAAGAACATTAAGGTCAGCAAACAAGCGATCACAATGGTGAAGGTGGCCTTAATAATGCTATTGGTATTCACAATTAATCCTTTGACTGGTGTGAAGGCGTACAAGGTCCATTCTGTGTTGTTCAAGTTCACCCTGTTCAGAATATAAGATTGTCCAGAGAAATCAATTTGATCCTGCTTCGTATCTCGAATGCGAAGCAAGTCCGTTTCTTGAAAAGCACCTTGTTCAAATTCCGTGTAGATGGTCTTCCCGTTCTTGTCGGCAATAACAATTTTATCATGCGGATTACGACCCGCTTTAATATTCTCGAATAGCTTATCTTCATTTAATTTCAAATAAACTACGCCAGCAAACGTCGTATTATCACTTCTTAATATTTTGCGTACAGCGAATATCTTCTCGTTCTCGTATAGCCACAATGTTTTTTGGCTTTCTTTTGCAGCATGATACCAGGTTGAATTCTTAATTGCATCATCGCTAGGATAGACAAAATTGCCAATCTGTTTGGATGTGTATTCCGAATAAAAGGCGATATCCGAAATCTCCTGATTGATGTTGATGTAATACCAGATTGTCGGCTCAATATTGTCGTTCAGCTCTTTCGCATAGCTTAGAAGATCATCTCCCCATTCATATCCCGTCACTTTTTTGACCGTTGGATTGAATACCATAAAGTCCATAAAGTTGCGGGGCTGTGACATCTTCTCATCGATATGCAAAGCCATCTGTTCAACCATATCATTCAAGCCTAATCTTGCTTGCTCCTTCAAATAATTCTTCGAAGTGCTATACGAATAAATACCTAAAGCTACAATCGGAATAATGATCAGTATGAGATAGGAAGCGATTAATTTCTTTCGGAGCTTCCAGTTGCGAAATAATACAAATATCCGATTCAATTCGCTCTCACCTTCGCTCGGAATTGTGTGGGCGTCATTCCGTAATAATTCTTAAATGCCATACCGAAGTATGAAGCATCAGAGAATCCGACCATACGATATATATCTACAATTTTATAGTTCTCTTCGCAAAGAAATTGCTTGGCTTTCTCCAGACGGTAATGATTAATATATTTGATCATGCTTTGTGTCGTTGCCTTCTTGAAAATATGGCTCAAATAACTGCTCGATAGATGCACCCTCTTGGCCAAATACTCCAAGCTTAATTCTTGATCGTATTCCTTATGTATAATACGGATGACCTCTTCAATCGCCCTTGCCTGCATCTCCGAATCGCCGGATCCTACTTGAACAACTTGCTCAACATGTGCAATTGCGACTTCCTCCTCTGCTCGTGTAAGACGATGAAGCATTCTATCCCTCTGTTCATCTTCCTTACATAGCTGTATCACTTTCATTAAGGAGGCTTCGAATTCACTTGGCTCGATCGGCTTAAGCATATAATGGGTGACATTAATAAGAATCGCTTTTTTGGCATATTCAAATTCGCCATGTCCACTTAGGATAATGACCTTTAATGAGGGCTTGCGTTCTTTCACTTCTCGCGCCAACTCCAACCCATCCATGAACGGCATCTTAATATCCGTTAATAGAATATCGAATGAATTGTTGGAGAAGAGCTCCAATGCATGTCGCCCATTATTAGCCTCCGTTACGTTCAGCGGCAGCTGCAGCTTTCTAATAAGAAATTGGATGCCATCTCTCTCGTTTTTATCATCATCGGCAACAAGTATATGATACATATAAGATACCCCCTCGGCAGCTAGATGGTAACCAGATCTCTAGAGCAGTCTGATGTGAAAAAGCAGTCTTCAGGGCTGAAGACTGCTAGTGTAATGAGCATCCATAATTTCTCCGACAATCTCGAATATCGAGCCCGACGGTTCCGTTGGATAGGCTTTCTTGTCAATGGTCCATTGATACTCCCAAGCGTACCAATCGATCGTTTCAGGATCTTTGCCGGATCTAATGGCATTCGACAGAGATTCGATGAACAAACGCCACCTTGGAAGATAGAAATCCTCCATAAGCCCTGACCATACCCGATGAGAATAATCTCTCAGCACTTGGGCAGAAGCTTCTGGCCCCCACAATGTGACCAGTGTTCGCGCATTAAATTCGAATAAATCCTTCTCTTCTGCTGTTCTCCCCAATTTCCTTGCATCTGCAATCCAAGGTCCTAACAGAAATTCCTTCCTCGTCCGCAGCAATCTTTCTTGCGCCTGAATTAATTGCAGGAAGAGCCCCGCCATTTTATCAAAAAGAATTGCATTATTCTCGTGATACGCTCGTATCAGGTCATTATAATATCCTCTTGCCAGATCGTCTACTGCTTGCCTAGTTACATCGACAAGATCATACAAATACCCATCGCTTGAATGACACTCGGAATAAGCCTCGTACATCAATTTGCACGCATCACTTACATCCTTTGGTTCGTATACAACCTCTGTCGGGCCCCATGTTGATACACGGGTAATTTGCAATCCCGGACGTGCACATAATATCGATTCAACAGTACCTTGCTGCACCGATTGTACGTGATACACACTATTCCGCAACAGACGCCAAGCCTCCTGAATTCCTTTCGGCGCACTTCCATAACGGCGCAAAGCATAAGAAGCAAGCCACTCATCCAGATTCGGCGATTCCTCTCGCCATACCATGTCGGTCAGCAAATCATACATGACGGGATTCGTGCCGATGCCTTCCATCGTCATTCCGAGCCCGGACGGACGACCAGAGCTGGCATCACTTCGCACGCCTATCGGGTCCTTAGAAACCGTCTCTAAATTACCGAATAATCCGTTTTTGCCTCCATAATTTTGTACCATACACCACAACCACGGTACCCCTTCAAAGGCATCTGTCGTTGTCCACATTGGTTTCGATTCGCACCACAAATCCAATACGAGTGCATGCTTAGGATCGATAGCCTGTAAAATCTCCATCTTCGGATTGCCTTCCCATGCCTGCAATACCCAGACCGCATCCCGATTCTGACGAAGCATAGATTGCTGCACCTTAACGGTGTAATCCGTCAAGTCCACTCCCTCCGTGCTTCCCCCTTCATGGAACGGGTCCATGCTGAAGAATCGGATATCGGAGCCATATACGAGCTGCAGTTCCTCGTAATATTGCAAAGATACTTCTTCATAGTAAGAGGAGCTAGGAAGCAGAAGCGAAGGACGCGGGAAATGACACCATAGTCCCTGATCGACAGGGCTTGATCCCGCAAACTTCTCTCCGAAATCACGCGGCACCATACCGCTGTATCCGGGAACAATCGGTTCTATCCCAAGCGACTTCATTCGTTCCGTTATTCGGGCTGCCAGTTGAGCTCTATCCTCATACCACCATACTGGCAGCGGTCCTCCCCAACCCGTCATATTCTGCATCCATTGCCATGCGAAATAAGCAGGTCCGCAAATAAAGTCAGAAACCTCTTTCTCATCATAACCCAATCGCAGCAGCAGCTTCCGCCATACTTCTTCAAGTCCAACAATATGGAGAGCCAGATTAACGCCATTTAATGCCATCCAATCTATTTCTTTCTCCCAACGATCCCAGTCCCAGAAAGGCATCGAATAGGAGAACGTACAGTAATTCAAATAATATCTATACTCGTGAGGAGTTGTCTGTCTTATAGGAGCCTCAAGGACCGGAAGCGGATTCGGCCATTCCAATTGATCGCCGCACCACGAAATATGCATATGGCATACATGCTTCAGATACCAATGAAAACCTGATGTAAGGGCACTGTTAGATGTTCCTGTAATTAGAATGAGTGAGCCCTTCTGTTCAAGCTCGAAATATTCTGAACCGTCTCCGGTTACTAGTTGCAGTTCGAACAGTGAAGCCTTCGGGGTTCCTACTACTCTCTCTATTAACAAGTGAACGCTTTCTGTATTCATTGCCTACTTCTCTCCTTCGGCGATAGGTTTTATCCTTTTAACGCACCTGCCGCAACTCCTTTAATAATGTACCTCTGCATAATGAGATAAAAAGTCATTAACGGCGCTACGCCTAAGAGCAGCATAGGGAATAATTTGGTCCAATCAACTGAGAATTGCCCTATGTTGCGGAACACTTCAAGCAGGATGACATTATTCTCTCTCGACTGCAGGAATAGCAACGGATTCATGAAGTCATTCCATACATTCAGTGTTGCAATAATAGCGACCGTAGCTACAACAGGCTTCAACAAAGGAAATGTAATCCACCAAAAGGTTCGTTGCGTTGAGCATCCATCAATAGAGGCAGCCTCTTCCAGCTCAATCGGAACCGAAGCGAGGATGAAGCTATGGAATAAAAAGATGGCGATTACGACTCCACTGCCAACATTAACGAATATGACAGCAAGTAAATTATCCATAATGTTCAATGCGTTGATCAGCTTATAAAGGCTAACCAATCCCATCTGAAAAGGGATCATCAATCCTGCAAGAAAGAACATAAATAGAAACCGATTACCTGCACTTGCATGCCTTGCCAAGCTGTATGCGGCCATTGCCGAGAATAAAATAATGCCAACGACCGAAGAAACGGTAACGATAAGGGTGTTCATCAGCACCTTGGGATATTTCATGGCATTCCAGGCATCCACATAATTAGAGAAATCAATATTCCACGGAATAGACATCGGATGCAAGGTCGCTTCTGCCGGTGTCTTGAATGTAGTTACGATCAAGTAATAAATAGGGATGAAGAATAGAATAGCGATACCAATCATGACTGTTTCCAGTATCCAAGTATTCTTGCGTTTGCCCTTTAGTATAGAAGGTATCACGAAATTCTCTCCCCCCATTTTCTAAGAAATTGCATTAAAATCAGTGAGATAACCATTACTGCAGCGAAGAATACGACGCCGAATGCCGCTCCATAACTATAAAACCCTTCGTTAAATGAGGTTTTAATAAAGGCTGTCATAATCGTTTGAGTCGCATTGCCGGGACCTCCATCGGTCAAGGCCATAATGATATCAAATACCTTCAATCCTCCAATCATTGCAGTTACGGCAACGACATTCACCGAGGGCTGCAGGAAGGGAAGTGTAATTTTCCAAAATTGTTGCCAACTAGATGCGCCATCCAAATCAGCAGCTTCATAAAAGTCTTTAGGAATACTTTGGAGGTTGGCAAGGAAGATGACCATCGCCCACCCTGTCCATTGCCACAATTGCGTAAACACAGTCGAGTATAAAGCTAGATCGGCATCGCCAAGAAAATTGATTTTATCAAGCCCAATTGAAGTTAGACCTTTATTAATAAGTCCAAAATCCGAGGTAGACATCAGGTAGTTCCAGAGAAAACCAACTACCAACGGACTGAATACCGCGGGGAAGAAAAAGACAGACCGCAAAATATTTCTGGATTTCAGCTTCTTATCCAGAGCCAGCGCCAGCAAAATACCGAGCGACGTTTGGAAAACGGTCATCAGTATGGCATAGATAATTGAATTTTTAAAACCGCTGACTAGCAGATTATTATCCCATATGGCCTTATAATTCTCGAAGCCTACAAAGCTCAAATTCGTTATTTTCATCATCGAATAGTCGGTGACGCTATAATAAAACATCGTGATAAAGGGATAGACACAAAATAGGAGATAAAAGAGTAGAGCCGGTATGATGAACAGCCCATAATTAACTTCCTTTTTAATTCGATTCATAGGTTTCGAACAACCTTTCGACATAATTTACGGCAGCCCCGCAAGAGTTCCGAGACTGCCGCAAAAGGACGTTGAGTCCGCGGATCTATTGGTTCATCTTAAGCAGCATCGTTGCTTTCTTATCCGTTTCCTTCAGAACTTTAGCTACATCGCTCTGACCGCCAAGAAGCTCTTGCAGATGCTTGCCATAGTCTTCAATGATGGACTGCGCACTGTCACCCCAGTTATTCCAAGGAGCATATACATTGCCAGCTTTAAACGTTTCCTGGACACCCGCGTATTCAGCAGGCATGTCAAACTCTACTCCTTTTAAGTAGCTGCTTCCTCCCTGATTGTCAGTCCAGAACGCTTGCTGACCTTCCGGAGTGGAGATCAGATCCAGCACTTGCATAACTTCATCCAAATGTTTCGATTGGCTATTCGCAGCGAACCCAGCACCCGGACCACCAATCAACCAACCCGGACCTGGTGTAGATCCATAGAATGGGAACATGCCGATTTGAATATCAGGGTTTTTCTGCTTAATGGTTTCCATTGCCCAAGGGCCAGACTCCCAAATTGCAGCTTTGCCGCTTGCGAATTCATCCAGCGCTTGATCATAATCGATACCAAGCATATCAGCGTTCAAGTAACCCTTCTTAATCAACTCGCTCCACTTCTCAATGCTGGCATTCAAGTTGCCTTCCAATGTCTTTTCGCCTAAGCCGAATTGAACGTCAAAGTCTTTGTTCTCCGGCAGCGCTAGAAACTCATTCATAACCAATCCCATTGAGGATTTCATCATAGGCTCCCATGATTTGGCCCCCATAGCTTGCGGCTTAATGCCATTGTTCTTCAAGTCCTCATGCAATTGAATTTCTTCTTCGAATGTAGTCGGAGGCTTCAGCCCCAGCTTATCGAATATTTCCTTGTTATAAAAAATACCTTCGAACCAACTGATACCTGGAATCGCCATTAGAGTTCCATTAGAGGAGTAAACATTCTTTCCTGCATCATTGTAGCGATCCGCCAGACTGGACAAGTCAGCAAGATAATTTAGTTTCGAATATTTCGCGCTTGAAGTCGGGCTAACCGCAATGATATCTGGTCCCGTACCTGCAGCTAACTGAGTCGCAACGATGTTGTCAAACTGCTTATTGTCGATGAATTGATATTCCAATTCGATATTTGGCAATTTCTGATCAATCAGCTCCAATAGCGATTTGGTGCTATCCTCCTTGTTCCAGTAAACCATCCGAACCTTAACCTTTTCCTTAGAAGTTTCCGATTGCGTTGAAGATGAGTTGTTAGTCGTTCCAGCGTTTGCTGGATCACTGCCTTTATTCCCCCCGCATCCCGCTACGATAAAAGCTAGAATGAGAAGCATGATTCCAATTGATTTTCTTTGTTTCAAGGTATAACCCCCCCAGTTTGTAAGAAGCAGGACCACATTCTGCGGTTCCCTTGTTTTTCAGTATAGGTGTTCTAACTAACCGTCGAAATCTAAGATTTTTTGGTTTGCTCTAAAAAAATGATTTTTCTTCATCCGAATATGAATCGCATGGCAACAAAAAAAGAGCACCTCATTCGGTGCCCTTCCTATAATAAACGGTTAATGCAACCCTGTTAATAGAGTAGTCTGCACACGGCTTCTGCGGTAGGCCCAATGGTTAGTCGGACCATGACCGTTGCCGATAACAATCCCATCCTCAATAGCGGCTTGGATGAAGGCTTTGGCTAATTGCATAGCCGCCTCGACTTCCATTCCTTGAGCAAGCCCGGCTGTTAGAGCCGCAGAAAAGGTGCAGCCAGTTCCATGCGTATGCGAGGTCGCAATTCTTTTACCAGCTAGTTCCGTAAAATATTTCCCATCATACAGCAAATCAATCGCTTCCGCTCCGGAATCATGACCGCCTTTAATAATGACATACTGAGCGCCGAAGTTTGCGAGACGCCTCGCAGCCTCTTGCCTATCGGTTTTATTATGTATGATCATCCCTGTCAGCTTCTCCGCTTCCGGTATGTTGGGCGTCACCACTGCTGTAAGCGGCAGCAGGTCTGCCGTCAAGGCGCGTATCGCCTCCTCCTGCAATAAGACAGAGCCGCCCTTCGCAATCATTACAGGGTCTACAACTAGCTTTGTCCAGCCGAATGCCCGAATGGCTTCTGCCACGGCAAGTATAATCTCCTTGCTGAATAACATGCCCGTCTTAACAGCATCGACACCAATATCTTCACCAACAGCATGAATTTGACCAACAACCGCCTCTGGACTTAGCGGATACACCGCTTGTACGCCAAGCGTATTCTGCACAGTCACAGCCGTAATGGCGGACATGCCGTAGGCACTTAGCTCTTGAAATGTCTTGAGATCGGCTTGAATACCTGCACCGCCTCCGCTATCTGAGCCAGCAATCGTCAGCGCCCTAGCAATCTTCTGTTTGTTCTGTTGATTCACGACTGAATGCTCCCCTTTCCCCCTATCGTCCTCTTAAACCAAATCGCTCTGGAGAGAATGCCTGATAAGCTTCCGGCGTCTTCTTCCCCTCGATTAAATCAGCCGCATATTGAGCAGTCACCGGACTGAGAAGAATGCCATTGCGATAATGTCCGACGGCGAGTACAACTCGGTTCGAGCTGCTTATCGAACCAACGAGGGGATAACCGTCCTGTGTGGAAGGACGCAGTCCCGCCCATCGATGGAAAGGAACGGAATCCGCAAGGAACGGGAACGCTTGTTTATTCCATTTTCTAAGCCACTCAATTCCCTTGTCTGTAACTGACGTATCGAATCCCGCTACATCCTCAGAGGCTCCGCATACCAATGTCGAATTCTCCTTGGCTACCAGATAGCCCTGATTGCCAAATACCATATGCTGTACCGGTTTTGCATCTGTCTTATAGGCACAGATTTGCCCGCGAATAGGATAGACGGGAATCTCGATGTTAAACGTACTCGCTAGCTCCTGTGCCCAGGCCCCAGAGCAGACAAGCAGACGGTCCCCGCTGAAATAGCGTTGATCCGCAGACTGGAGAACGACCTCGCGTTGCCATTCCACAATAGCTAGAGAATCCAACTGCTCGTAGATCTGCACACCGATCGCTCGGCAAGCTTGTTCAAGCGCATGTACATAATCCGGTGCATAAAGATGGCTCTCTTCCGGCGTATACAGAGCTGCCTGCACATTCCTTGACAGCATCGGTTCTATGTTGAATAAGGCATCTCCAGTGAGGATGGTACCTGTGGAACCGTTCTGGCGTTGCCACAAGAGCCTGCCCTCAAGCGCAAGCAAATCCGCCTCATGATAAGCGATATATAAACTGCCTGAATTCGTGTATTCAAACGCCTGACCGGAAATCTGCCTTACCTCGCGCTGAAACTCGGGGTATAGCTGCAGACTTTCCAAACACAACTGAAAGAACGCATCAGGACCCTCCATATTCTCGGAGTACGGTGCCAGCATACCAGCTGCCGCACCGGATGCTTGCCCGCCGCAGCGATTCTTCTCCAGTAAGATGACCTGATGCCCGCGTCTTTGCAATTCAAATGCGCAGGATAGGCCAATGATGCCTCCACCCATAATGACGATGGTTTCTTTCATCTTATTACCTCTCCTTGCCGTCACAACAGCCGTATTATTGCAGCTTGAAGGCGTCTAGACCACTGCTGGCTGACGCGTATTTCTTCTTCGTAATTCGCCCTGCTAGATAAGAAAGCCGTCCCGCTTCAATCGCCAGACTCATCGCCCTCGCCATCCGCACTGGATCTGTAGCTTTCGCAACAGGTGTATTCATTAATACACCCGATACGCCAAGCTCCATCGCCTGAGCCACATCACTTGCCGAGCCTAGTCCGGCATCTACAATGATGGGGACATTCGCTTCTTCGACAATTAGACCGATATGATAAGGATTAAGTATGCCCAGTCCCGTTCCAATAGGAGCGGCTCCCGGCATGACCGCTGCAGCTCCCGCTTCCTCCAGCCGTTTGCAGATAACAGGATCATCCGATGTATACGGCAGAACGGTAAATCCTTCTTTGACGAGAATTTCTGTCGCTTTCAACGTTTCAATGGGATCGGGCAGCAGCGTTCGTTCATTCACACTGATCTCTACCTTAATCCAGTCGCTAAGCCCAGAGGCTCGAGCCAAACGAGCGATCCGCACAGCTTCATCTGCTGTTCTTGCACCTGATGTATTCGGAAGATAAATATACGACTCATTCTCTAGATGCTGGAGAATAGAATCATCCTCCGTCGCTTCAAGGTTGATTCGACGGATGGCAAAGGTCAGCACCTCAGCCCCCGACGCTTTGATCGCTTCCTTCTGAACAAATGGATTAGGAAATAGTCCTGTGCCGATAAAAAAACGAGAGGATAAGGCACGCCCGCCTATGCGCAATACATCTGCTTCCATCGGTCAACCCCCTCCAACAAAATGGACTAGCTCAATCTTCATGTGAGCATGGACCGCTGTTGCTCCCCATTGCTCTTCTGTATATATCGTTCCACCAGCTTCTACCACAAGCGGCTTGCCTGTTAAACCGAAATAATGCACAACATCCTGAATGGTTGTCACATCCAACTGATATTCCGTTCCGTTAATAATCAGCTCCATACGCTCACTCCTATTTTGTAAGCTTTCTAAGAAACGCCTCGCAAGTCCCTTTCACGTCCTTGCTGCCAACAATTTCGCTAATCGCGCAAATACGAGTCGCTCCTGCGGCAATAACTTCCTCCACGTTATGCAGCTTAATACCGCCTATCGCTACAAAAGGAATCTTGATGCTCTGCGACACTTCCCGCACATACGATACGGATACCGGATCTACTACATCGACCTTCGTTGCCGTCCGGAAGACTGGTCCAACGCCAATGTAATCGGCACCCTGTTGTTCCGCTAGCCTTGCTTCCTCGATGGCATGCGTAGATATACCGATGATTTTATCTCCTACGATCTTCCTCGCCTCCACAATAGACAGATCACCCTGTCCAAGATGGATGCCATCCGCCTCAGCTTCCATGGCAATATCGATGTAATCATTCACGATAAAGGTTACCTGATACCGGCGTGTCAGCTCCCGCAACGCCTTTGCTTTCTGCAGCAGCTCTACTTTTCCGCTATCCTTATCCCGCAGTTGAATAATGTCTACACCGCCGATAATCGCTTCCTCCATCACGTCAATCAAATCACGCCCTGGATGAAATTGCTCACCGGTAATCGCATATAATCTGAAATCCTTCATGACTTCACGATCCCTTCTTTATAGTCCGATATAACGCGCATAAAGGGTCTTCGCACGAATGAAATCATCCGTCCCCTGCACCAACACTCGACCATCGGGAAACAAAACAAGCCGTTCGCCCTCTGGAAGCTCTGCCCTGAGCAGATACGGGTTCCATTTCACACTAACTACCGCAGGCTCCAGCCTTTGCTTCCACAGCTCAAGATCAAGCTGCCCGCTGCCCGCAATCTGTACCGTATCCCGTCCGCATAAAGAAAGGACTGCTTCCTGCTCCTGCTCTAAGGCAGGATATTGTTTCAGCTGGCAGCAAGGACAGTCGGCTCTTGGCTTCCCAAGCTTCATCTCATAGTATTGGTTATGCCATACATCGAACGTAACTAAGCTTTCTCTCC
This sequence comes from Pristimantibacillus sp., assembly GCA_048976605.1. Classification (GTDB taxonomy): domain Bacteria; phylum Bacillota; class Bacilli; order Paenibacillales; family Paenibacillaceae; genus Pristimantibacillus. The sequence continues at coordinate 207,425 of JBHGUX010000074.1, forward strand.
TGCTCCCCTCGGCATCGACCAAATACTTCAATGCTTCAACCGCTTGATAGGAAGCAACGATATCCACCACTGGGGCAATGACACCAATCGTATCGCAGGTTTGCCCTCCTCCATCCGCTGATTGAATGAAACAGCGCAAGCAAGGGGTTATCCCCGGAATAAGAATGGCGCTCATCCCCCGAGAGCTGACGGCTCCACCATAGGTGAAGGGAATTCCCATGCGATAACAAGCGTCATTCAGCAGAAATCTCGTTGTGAAATTATCTGTACCATCCAGAACGATATCTATGCCCTCTAGTAGAGCTTCGATATTATGAACAGTGACATCCGCAACAATCGCCTCGATCCGTACATTGGAATTAATCTTCCGAAGCTTCTTCTCAGCGGCAACCGCCTTGGGATAATCGTTCTGCACATCCTCTTCGTCGTATAACATCTGGCGTTGCAGATTGCTGGTCTCCACATAGTCCCGATCAACAATACGCACAAAGCCAATACCCGCTCTTACCATATGGTTGGCAAGCACCGTACCTAATGCCCCCAGACCGACAATACATACGCTGCTCTTCTTCAGCTTAAGCTGCCCAGCTTCACCAATTGGCGTGAACAGCATCTGTCTGGAATACCGCTCATTCATTGATCCCGCTCCCTCCAAGCTTATAAATTCCGGAAGGCTTGATCTGCCTTAACTTCCTTCTTAAGAATCTGATGCTTCGTTAACCATTCAATAACTGAGCTCCATGATTGTTCAGATTGCGTACCGAACGGCTCAGAGCCAGCATCCATCAGCGGGAGCAAGATCGCTAAGCTTTGTTTCTCAATGTCAGCGTCCAAAGGAGATTCCTTCTCTTGCTTGTTCAGTAAGACTTGCAGCGCTTCATCCGGATGCTGAACGGTGTACTCCTGTCCTTTGATTGCGGCTTTCATAAACTTCTGGATGGCATCAGTCTTGCGGTCAAGCCCTTCTTCACTAGCTGTCATCACCAGCTCGTAGTAATCGGGCACTCCGAACTTAGAAGGCTCAAGAACGGTAAGCTGTTCTCCTTCCTTCTCCAGAAGCAGCTTCTCATGATTCACAAAGCCCCCAATAATGGCATCCACCTTGTTCGTTGTCATAGCAGGGATGAGATCCCAGCCTACATCGACATATTGCAGCTTGGAGGGGTCACCGCCATCTGTCTGCACCATCGTATTGACGATAGCTTCATCAAGAGGGGAAGAGGGATAACCGATCTTTTTACCGATCAAATCGTTAGGACGTTGAACCCCTGCTGACTGCAGGGCAAACAACTGATTAATCGGATGGCGGACAATTGCGGCCACCGATACAATGGGGATATCCTCTGAGCGTGCTATCGCCACCTGCATCTGATAACTAAGCGCCAAATCAGCTTTGCCTGTTGCCACAAGCTTCAGGGCATCATTGGGATCTGCCGGGGTCTGCAGCTTGACGTCCAAGCCCTCTTCCTCGAAATAGCCCTGCTCCTGTGCCGCGAAAAGAAACGTATGTACCGCATTAGGGTACCAATCCAGCAGCACGGTAAGCTCCGTCAGCTCTGCATCGTCGGTTTTTTTATCAGAAGTCGCACAACCCGTCATCCCAACTAATACAAGGGTAAAAGCTACAATAATCCCTATTCGTTGATTCCACTTTCGAAACTTCAATTTAACTCCTCCTGCTAGTTCTATTTCTACTCCAATTTCTACTCTATCTTCACTTCTATATTCGATTACTATAATGACCTATTGGTTCGCGGTCTCCGACGGGTTAAGCTGATCCGTTCAATCCACTGAACAGCCAAGAACAATAACACACCCATTAAGGAGAGAAGCAAGACACCAGAGAAAACCTCTTCGCCCCGCAGCATATTAGATGCCCGCTTCGTGTACATGCCAAGTCCAGAATCGCCCCCCAGCCATTCCCCCAGCGTTGCCCCTCCTACGCTAATTGCCGCAGCCATCTTCATTCCGGTAAAAAAACCGGGCAGCGCAGATGGAATCTTCCACTTAAGAAACAGCTGCATTTTACTTGCTCTCATCGTCCGCATCAGCTCTCCAATGTCGGGATCTGCCGAACGAAACCCGTCTGCCGTATTAACGGCTATCGGGAAGAAAGTGAATAAAACAACAACCGCAGCTTTGCTCCATATTTCATAGCCGAACCACATCACCATAATAGGCGAAAGCGCAATAATCGGAATCGTCTGCGAGGTAACGATTAAAGGGTAAATCGTCTTTTTCGCCAAGCTTGAACGATCAATCCATATCGCAGCCAGCACTCCCCATACGACGGAGATTCCAAGCCCAAGCAGTGCCTCGCCCAATGTAACAGCAAAATGTCCGATCAGCAGCGACCCGTTATCCCATACCGAGAGGAACACATTCGATAGCTTGGGGATGATGTAATGGGGAATCTGAATGATTGTCGTTCCGATTTCCCATGCGACAGCCAGCAGTATAACGAATAGAATAACTGGCAGGCTCGCAAAAAATCGCCGCATCATAGTCCTCCTCTTTCTAGACCAAGGACACTGCTGTCATGCCTAACTAGCTTCAACACTTCACGCTTCAGCGCAATGAACGCTTCATCCATTACCGTCTCATAGGTTCGCGGACGAGGCAGATTAACTGTGAACTCTTCAAGCCTTACAACAGGAGACTTCGCAGCAATAAGCACCCTATCCGATAAGAGCAGCGCCTCATCTACATCATGAGTGACGAATACAATGGTTTTGCGATGCTGCTCCCAGACTTGCAGCAGCCATTCCTGCATATTGCTTCGCGTCATCGCATCCAAAGCGCTAAAGGGCTCATCTAGCAGCAGCACATTTGCACCTCCGAGCAACGACCGCAGGAACGACACTCTTTGGCGCATTCCTCCAGACAGCTCATGGGGATACTTATGCTCCTTCCCTTCTAGCCCGGCAAGCGATAGTTGCTCCAGCGCTCGAAGACGTGCCTCTCTCTTGGATAAGCCCGTAAGTTCCAAGCCTAATGCAGCATTATCCAGCACGGTTCTCCATGGCATCAAGCAATCTCTTTGCGGCATGTAGCCAACTCTCCCCTGCTTTGGTTCAGCTGCGATTGAGGGCTGTGCCCCGCCGATGACAATCTCACCAGCAGTACCATCCAGTAAGCCTGCTAGAAGACGGAACAGCGTTGTTTTGCCAATACCGCTCGCTGCAAGCAAACTGACGAATTCACCCTCTTTGATGTCAAAGCTCAGATGATCGAATAATAACGGTTCCCCTGGAAAAGAATACGTAAGCCCTTTTACCGATAAAGCTGGAGCCTCATCTCTGTGCTTAATTCCGTTCATCCGACAGGCCACTTCTCTTGCCGATAAGCCATATCCCAGAACATATATTCATACTTCGAAGTGATAACGAATCGTTCTTCCAGACGTTCAAGCTCCCGTTCAGGCAACCCCTCCGCTAATTGATCCATCAAGCTGATGCACCAATCTGTAAGAACACCAAATCCCTCAGAGCTGTACATCAGAATCCATTCCCTATAAAGCGGATGGTCCAAAGCAGCAGACTGCTTCGAGAACAGCGTTCCAATCTCGCGGTAACTCCACATACACGGCAGGAGCGATGCCACAACATCAGCCAAAGTGCCTTGACCTCCGGCCTCCAACATGTATTTGGTATAAGCCATTGTTGTTGGTGCTGGCTCCGTCGCTTCTAGCTCTTCTCTTGAAATACCGAATTGCTCTGCATACTTGCGATGAAGCTCCATCTCCACATTGAGCGTAGAATGAAGCAGCTCCGCGAACTTGCCCATTGTCTCCAGGTCCTGCGCCTTAATGCTGCCTAGCGCAAACATTTTGGCATAGTCGATCAAATACATATAATCCTGCTTCAGATAATAGATGAAAATTTGAGGACTGAGTGTCCCTTCCCTAAGCTCCGTCAGAAAGGGATGACGGTGGCTCTTTTCCCATATCGGTTGAACCGAACGATACAATCTTTCACTGAAAGCAACCATGAATAGACTCACCTCTTCACATCATTTTGGTGGAAAATAGTACTATTTTTCCCTCCTTCTTGTGGAAAACAGGTGCAGAACATAGAAAAAAACCATTCGAGAATAGACGAATGGTTACAAATTCGATAAGTTCTCTACGCCAGCATTACCTGGATCAGATTAACGGTCAGGAAAATACGTTCCCTATCTCAGCCAGACTTTATCCAGCACCCGTGCTCCAATATTTAATTAACACCACTATAGCTTACCAACCTTTATCTGGCAATGATAAAATTTTGATGCATCGATAAATGAAAGTAGTACCGGAATCCACCAACACTTTGTAAAATCCTCCAGAAGGTAACTTTTTCATCCTATTCACGTCTATCCATTTGACAGTAATACATTTTGTTGGAGGTATCATGTTAAAAAAACTAACTGTGACGCTATTGGCTTCTGCAATGCTTGCTGTTCCTATCTTTTCAGCTCCCAGCTTGGCAAATAGCAAGCCGATCGAATTGAACAACGGCATCATGAAGAATAGCCGAGTGCTTATCCCCTTGCGCGACGTTTCTCAGAACTTGGATGCTTCCGTAAAGTGGAACCAGCAGCTGCAAACCATCACAATTAAGAAAGACGACACCGAAATGGTGCTTACCGTCAACTCCAAAAAAGTGCTTGTTAATCAATCAGAAATGGAGCTGGACGTACCGACCCAATTAATCCAGAACACAACCTTTGTTCCGCTGCGATTTATCAGCCAAACTTTAGGAGCGGATATTGACTGGAACCAATACGGCTATCAGGCGACGATTACGTTAAACGGCAAGCAAATTGTCGTAAATGTCATACGACCTCAGCCTTCTTCCGCTCAAAAGGCATCGATTGCCCACATGAAGCTGTTATCAGATAAATTGAACGAAGCAGCTGATGTGTCATCCATTAAGCAAATTCGGACTCATTTCAAGCCTTATTTTACAGATCGTCTTATTCATTCAATTATTCAAGATAAAGGGTTGCTTCACGATTATCAATTCAATGCTCCGCTAGTATCTCCTAACTATACGAGCAAGACAACCGCTAGACTGTTGCAATCTTTGGATATTGGACATGACGCTTGGGAAACTCACTCTGTTAATCGATCTATTAATCTCGTCTACGTCAATGGAGTATGGAAGGTCGATAGTGTGAATTTCAGCAAAACTTCCGTCCCTATCTCGGGAGCATAACAACCGTCCCCCTGTTCTCTTGTACCATACAACCATTGATAAGTATAAGCTCCCTTATTAATTACTTTACAGTTATATAACCAAATGGTAATATAATGAATGAAGGCTACTTTAACAATAGGGGTGATAGCATGGATGGGAAGGTTGTGCAGATTAATGGATGCCGTGTAGTTAGTTTCGAACGTTATTTGAAGCATCCGGTGGAAAAAGTGTGGAATGCAATAACGAGCCCAGAGCAAATTGCAAAATGGTTAACCGCACAATCGGAAATGGAGTTGGTTGTGGATGGACAACTCGCCTTTCGTTGGGAGAGTGGAGATCTTGTAACGGGCAAGTTCACTAAGATCGCTCCTCCATACGAGCTAGAGTACACATGGCTGGAACAATCTTCAGGATACTCAACAGTATACTGGAAATTGAAAGACGATGGAGAGGGATGTCTACTTCATCTGACACATACCTTCTACGAAACCGCCGCTGTACCCAATTTTCTGGCGGGCTGGCATGTGCATCTTGATGTGCTGGGCCTCGTTCTTGATAAGCAGTTTACCCATTTCCCTTGGGAGCGCGTGAAGGAGGTTCGAGAGCAATATACTTCGATGAACACTCTGAATATTCAACATCGTACTTTCATTAATGCTGCATCGAACAAAGTGTATGAGGCGATTACAACGGGAGCAGGCTGGGATGCATGGTTCACACAAGGCACAACTGTGGATGCAAAACCGGGCGGGACGATTCATTTCCGCTTTAAGGATTTTGGTCCCGATCACATTACATTAGAAGATGGCGGAACTGTTCTGGAAGCGATCCCTAATGAAAAGTTTGTCTACCAGTGGACGCCAGGCGAATCGACAACGACAATTTCCTTCCATTTATCGGTATTGGGCGAGGGAACTTTGCTAACTCTAGTGGAGTCTGGATATAAGCAAACCGACATAGACTTAAAGGCGTTTGGCGACTGTGCGGTCGGATGGGGAGAAGCATTGACTTTGCTAAAATACTACTTAGAGCATGGAATTACGTATGGAGTTGTTCCGAGACATCAATTGGAGAATCCAATGGAGGAGCAATATTCGAAACGAACGAGCAATTTCAAATATACTAACCAAGGTGTAAATAATGAAAACAAATAATATATTCGAGATCTTGGCTGAACCGCACAGACGGTCTATGCTTGATTTACTGCGCGTTCGAGAAAGGTCCGTCGGAGAGTTGGTTAGCATCTTTCAATTAAGTCAACCGGGGGTCTCCAAGCATCTTCGTGTGTTAAAGGAAGCTGGACTGGTGGAGGTAAAATCGGTGTCTCAAAAGAAAATATATTCTTTACGTCCCGAGCCTTTGCAAGAAATCGATACATGGCTTGAATCCTACCGACACTTCTGGTCGAGTAAGCTAAACGATCTTGAAGCATTTCTTGATGATGAATAAAGAGGTTTTTAGCCGCGTGCTAACTCCTCTAATAAATAAATCTATCATGTATAAAAATAGTGGATGCTATGTTCATAAAATGAACATAGCATCCACTATTTTTAGTAGTCCAAGTCATTTATTTTATTATTGCAGCTGCTCTTCAAAGCTAACCTATCAATCCTTCATTTCTGCTAAGTCGAGCTGGCGAATCCGTGCTGGATCGGCAGTCATGTCGATCTCTGTGATCTTGCCATCCACAATCTTGAGTTCGAGAACGAAGAGCATTTGACCGCGAGGAGCAACGACTACGCCCACGGATCCATTCACGAGCACCGACCGTGCACCTTGGGCACGACCAGCGAAGCCCTTGGCCACAGCGTCCGCACCGAGAACAACTGGCCAAGCCGCGACCGGAGGAAATGCAGGGTCTTGTCGGAGCACAACATCAGGGTCTAATACCGAAAGAAGCTTCTCAAAATCTCCACAACGCGACGCAGCTAGGAAAGCATCTACAAGCTCCCGCTTCCGCTTGAACTCCTCCGAATCCGCAGTCACTTTCGCCCCCTGAACCCGACGACGTGCACGACTCGCCAGCTGTCTAGCTGCAACCTCGTTACGACCTATGATCGGAGCGATCTCCGAGTAAGACAAGGCAAAAATATCGTGCAATACGAACGCAATGCGTTCGGCGGGATTCAAATTTCCGAGGACCATAAGCATTGCAAGACCAACAGAGTCAGCCAGCAATGTTTCGTGCTCGGGATCGCTTCCGTCTTGAAGCCCCGTAACCGGCTCAGGTACGCTAACCAGCGTAAGCTCCTCGCGCCGTGATTTGCGAGATCGCAGCATATCCAGACACACCCTGGAGACTATCGTTGTCAGCCATCCCCTCATATTCTCGACTTCATTAGTATCGGTGCGGCTAAGACGAATCCATGACTCCTGTACAGCATCATCCGCTTCACTTAAAGATCCGAGCATCCGATATGCCACCGTTTTCAGATGATTCCGATGCGCCTCGAATTGTTCCACAAGCCAATGATGATCATTCATACTTCACATTCCTTCCTTCGTTTTCCTTTTTACTTATATGTCGTACGAAACTGAATAGATGTGACAATGGAGATGTACAAGATCTGAATTTCTTTCTTGAGTAATTCATACTAAAAGATTTTTTACCGAAACGGTCACGTTTCCTCACTGACTTACGACATAGTTAGTGACAAGGGAAACCGGATAGTGCGAATAATACCGAAGGTCTCCCGAAAAATAATTCAAACTAAGGAGATGATTGTTGTGAGTACGAGTTTGATCCCTTTTCTTGAAATGAACGGCAGCGCTAATGAGGCCATCGATTTTTATGAGAATGCACTGGATGCCAAGGTTGTTTATGTGCTGCGATTCGGAGATATGCCGGAAAATCCAGAATCTCCGCTACCGCCAGAAAAGAAGGACTGGATTAATTATGCAATCTTGAAAATCGGCGATTCAGAACTGCAAATAACCGATCATGTTACCGGAAGCACCTACGAGAAGGGTACGCAAATCACCATTGTTGTTCAAACCAACGATAAAAACAAAGCTAACCAATATTTTGAAGTATTGAAGCAGGGCGGTCAAGTGAATGAGCCGATGCAGGCAAATTTCTTCAGCCCCGCTTACGGCAATGTAACGGATAAATTCGGCATCACGTTCCGAATTCTCACAAGAGGACACCAGTAATCTGTTACTTAAAATAAAGGGAGGAATTTCTAATGACTGTTCTTTTCATCGTTCTTCAAAGCTTGCTAGCCATATACTATATATTTTCGGGCACTGCAAAGACCATAGGGGCCAAATATTGGGTCGATATTTTCAACAATCTTGGCATACCTCAATGGTTTCGTGTCGTCACAGGCGTCGTCCAGTTAATCGGTGCCGCTTTACTTATCATCGGCTACTGGTATTCAGATGCAGTCACATGGGCTTGCATTTGGCTTGGAATTACGATGTTATTGGCATGCCTCGCACATTTCAGGGTCAAAGACCCAATCGGTAAAACGGCGCCTGCCCTTATGTTCACTGCATTAATCATCATCCTAACCAGCGTTAATGCGGTGATCTGACACTTCCCTTTTCTTAAGAAAGCATCACTAATTTATTAACTTTTTGACTATGAGCTTGCCCTAAGTCGGGCAAGCCATTTTTGTTAATTAAATAGTATATTCACGCCTATTGTTTCTTTTAGACTTGCATGCACAAAAAAACTGCCGAGACTCTCGACAGTTTTACTAAGCTTCCCTATTTATTTGATATCAGAATGAATCAATGACTTACTTGCCTCTTTACTATTTCTTCCATATCTTTACTTGTCAGAATAGAAGCCTCATACCCCTCATTAACAAGAGTGATCATTGCTCTGCCTAGTTCACTTAAGGAAATAACATACTTAGGCATAAGCCGACGCAAGATAGGATATATCCAAGATAATACAGCATAATAGCGATGTGCGTTGTTCAATCCTTTAATTGGATGGATGTAACCCGGACGGAACATATAGGCTCTTTTAAAAGGAAGCTGTAACAGATGGTTTTCCGTTCTCCCTTTGACCCTAGCCCACATGCTCTTCCCTTGCTCCGTTTGATCGGTCCCTTCCCCCGTTACGTAGCAGAAGACCATCTCCGGATTCAATCTCGATAAAAGTCCTGCCACATACAGAGTCAAATCATAGGTAATTCTGCTATATTCCGCTTCACTCATCCCAACCGACGACACTCCAAGACAGTAGAAACATGCTTGATAATCGCTCAATTGCGATTCCACTGAAGATAAATCAAAGAGATCAGCTTGCACAATCTCCTTCAATTTGGGATGAGATAGGCCGCATGGTCTCCGATTAATGAGCAATATCCGTTCTACATCCGGGTGTATCAAGCATTCATGTAAAACACCTTCACCTACCATACCCGTAGCACCTGTAATAATTACACTAATCTTTTTATCCACTTGATCGTCAGTCTTCACAACCTATTCCCTCCCCTGCTTCATTCTTGATATCCTTAATTAGCCTCATTAATAATTAACATTACTTGGAATAAACACCTTTTACCATTATACTCGGAGTGAGATGGATCTATCTATTTGGAGGGCTATATGAAAAAGATTCTACTTTTCCTTACCAGTGTGACATTGGCTATATTCATCGCTGGTTGCAGCAAGACTGAAAAAATCGAAATCCACACACCTGCCTATATGTATAATACCGACTCTAGTGTGAACCAGAAGGCAACTGTTGTTCTAAATGGATTTTATAATCATAGCAAAGGTAATTTTGAGGGATCGATGACGATTAATGATGTGAATTTCTCAACCATATTATTCGTTTCTAGCATGGGGTTAGTAGCTTATGATGGAACAGAAAGAACCTTTGTGGGCCAAATCTATTATAATAATGAGACTAAACAGTTTACGATAGAAGTTAGTAATAGCGAGTTGTATTACACTTTAACAAAGCAAGAGTATCAAGAAGAGGTATTAATAATCAGTTCACCAGCTGAGGATTTAGAACAGGCGATGCAGATAAATGAGGCTTTGAAGAAACAGCAATCTGTAATTGAAAAATGATCCTACAAGCAGCCATCCAGGGCTGCTTTTTTTAATATCACAACATAATCAACATTCGAAATAATTACTCTTTGACAGCATGAGGTTACTGTTGTAAACTGTACTTAGTTTACAGTTGTAACCTTAGTAGGAGGCATTAATAAATGAACCATTTAATTTCAAAAATTACGGACTCAGAGCTTGAAGTGATGCGCGTATTATGGGAAGCCGGAGATGACATGCCTATTGCTGATATAAGACGATGTCTCGAACAAACCAGCAGTTGGGAAAGCTCCACTATAAAAACCTTGCTTCGCAGGCTTTGTGAAAAGGGAGTCGTGTTAGCTGCAAAGAGAGAAGTGTTTTATTACAAACCTCTAGTGAGCGAACAGGAATATAACGAGCATGCTACCCAAAGTTTAATTGATCGGTTGTACGGCGGTAATGCCAAGAGTCTTGTGGCCACACTATTAGGCGGCAAAAAACTAAATGATGCCGATATTGAGGAGCTTCGCACTTTATTCAAGGTAGTGGATAATGATGAATGAACCACTGAAGCTCCTCCTTTCCCTTTCCATGTCGGGCAGCATGCTTGTGCTGCTTATCTTGTTAATGAAGCCGTTCATGAAGCATAAATTATCGAAATCCATACAGTACTACATTTGGATTGTAGTTCTGCTGCGACTGGTTATTCCCTTTTCATTAGAGGGGAGTATTATGAATAATGTGTTTGGAGGCAATCAACTATTTGCTTCCATTGACCAGGTTGAGGTTGTTCCAACAAATACCCTAGAGGCAGCTCCATCACTTCCCCTGGTTCCTTCAGGCAAAGAGGGAAGTCCTTCAACCGATGTTTACGGTGATTACGGTGAGAAAAGTAAACCGTTCATGCAACTTTTTAACCACTATGCGATTTATATTTGGCTGTTCGGGGTCATTCTATCACTCACCTTGAAGTTATCAGGATACATCCGCTTCTCCCGGAACTTAAGGACTACCTGTAAGCCAGTCTCTGATTGGGAAAATAGAATGTTCCACAGCTTACTAGACGGACGCCAACAAGTGAAGCTTGTACGCAGTCCTTTTGTTGCTACTCCAATGCTCATAGGAATCCGACAGCCGACAATCATTATTCCAGATACAATAATCAATGAAATTGAGCTGAAAAACATACTGCTTCATGAGCTTACCCATCTAAAACGATTCGATATTGCAATCAAATGGTTCGGCGTGATCGTTACTTCTCTTCATTGGTTTAACCCGCTTATGTATGTGCTCAACAAAGAAATGAATCATATGTGCGAATTATCCTGTGATGAAGCTGTGATCCGCAAACTTAACTCGGCACAACGACAGCAATATGGTGAAACTTTAATCTCCATGGCATCAAGGAAAAAATATCCAGCAGGTGGAATGCAAGCTACCTTCAGTGAAGAGAAAACTATTCTAAAAGAAAGGCTGATAGCCATTATGCGGCCAAGCAAGAAATCAAAGATGATTGCTTTACTTTCAGTTCTATTGCTTGTTGCTGTTATTTGCAGTGCTGTGGCACTGGGGGCGAGTGTGGGAACTAGTAAGCAAAAGGTAAACGAAAGCAACAGTGTAAGCTCTGGTACAACCATTCCTGTTGAACCGCCTTCGGCAATCATCACTCATAACGGAGGAGACTCCGATCCTATCGAGAACTATAGAATACTGAAGTCCAGCTGGGATGGCGCTAAATATGATAGACAATCCTTCTATCAAGCGGCATGGTACGGTGAACCTACCCTTCTAACTGGCCTTCGACGGCTTAAACCAGGAGAGCAAATGAAAGTCGATTTCGGATCATACACACCAGACAACGTTACCGTGGCAATGGCTTATTTAACCGATAGCTTGGACGAATCACTTCTGCCGATAATAGAGGTTCCTGTTAATAAAGTTGATGGTGGATATGAATTCATTAATCCTCCCGCAGCGGAAAGCGATATTGCCACAAGCGGAAGAGTTTTCAGTATTACCGCAACTTGGGGTGACAACTCTTGCGAATATGTCTTTGCTTCAGACGGCAAATTCGACTATGAAACAAAGTAACCGCCAATTCGGAAGCGGTCAGGGATTAGCTTGAGTTACGATAACCAGAAAAACAATACCCCCTAGCACCGCTAGGGGGTATTGTTTTGTTGTTCTGAAATCCTAGTTTAATGAATGTTATTAAATCAATTCCGCTTGCTGAAGCAACCGTTCAACGATAGCCGCTGTTTCCGCTCTTGTTATATTGTGCAAAGGATTAAGCTTATTCGCATTCCCTGATACAATACCATGCTGGATATTCAAGGCTGCCGCTTGTTTCGCCCATTCGTCTGCTTGATCTGCATCAGAGAATGCTGCAAGCAGCTTCTCTTGTTGTTCAGCAGTCAAGGAAGTATCTATCTTGGAGATCTTCAGCGCTTTGGAGATGATCACCATCGCTTCTTGTCTTGTAATCTTTAAATCTGGTCCGAAGTTTCCGTTTGTATATCCTTGAATCAAGCCATAAGAGGAACCGATTGAGACGGCTTCATAGAACCAATCGGTCTGTTTAACATCTTTGAAAGATGGCTCTTGTTCAGCTTTCTGTAGACCAAGCGCTCTAACCATAACCGCTGTAAATTCAGCTCGTGAAATTTCATTGTCTGGCAAGAAATGCTGCATATCAACACCCTGAATAACTAGCCGTGACGCCAAGTTCTCGATACTTGCTTGTGCCCAGTGATCAGCAACATCTAGGAATGATTTCTCATTGTAGATGACAGAGTATACACTATTCGATAGGCTATTGATAATTGCATAGTAAGTGCCAGCTATTTGTTGTACTTTGGTTGGCACATGATCAATGCTGCCATCAGGATTCACAATTACTCCTGTCGTAATTCGAGAAGGATCAACGCCTTGTGGGATTGCGATTCTTCTTTCTACATAGGTATTAAATTGATCGACGATAACTGTACGACCTTCATAAACTGCCGTGATCTGAAAATCTACCGCAGGAGCGACAAGCTGGATGTTCCCATTCTTATCTGCTGCAAATGTGATTTGGCTGTTGGGAACATTAGTCATTGTTACTTGCACAGTGATATCAGACAATTGCACACTCTGTCCCAATTGTGTGGAGATCGCCTCTACATTCACTTCAGAGGCGGGCAGCATATAACTTGCCAGCTCTGTCTTCAGTTCAAGAAATGCACCTTTGGTTTGCATATTTTTAATCATTTGTGCATTTAATTGCCCAACGATACTATCCGACTTATTCAGTACTGGAATCGTCAAAACATAGCCTTGGCTAATCGATGCCAGCTTGTTATTCAGCTTTTGTTCATCTACCTTGACCGTTGTCTTCTTCTTATTGTCTACCGTAACTACTTGAGCGGTGGCTGCTTTATCCTGCACCTCTCCGTTAAGAATAATCGTTACATTGTCTTCATTCGTGCTCGGTAGGACAGGCGAACTGCCGCCTGTGTTTCCTGTGTTTCCTGTGTTTCCGTTGTTACCTGTGTTTCCTGGACCCTCTGTGTCTCCTGGACCCTCTGTGTCTCCTGGACCTTCTGTGTTTCCTGGACCCTCTGTGTCTCCTGGACCCTCTGTGTCTCCTGGACCTTCTGTTTCTCCTGGACCTTCTGTGTTTCCTGGACCTTCTGTGTCTCCTGGACCTTCTGTTTCTCCTGGACCTTCTGTGTCTCCTGGACCCTCTGTTTCTCCAGAGCCTCCACCCGTTGCAGGCTTGGCAATATTAGAATCTTCTACCGCCACATTCGACCATTGTACAATATGACCAGACCCATCCACGATTACTACATAAATATGTTGACCGCTTATGACGGCAATGTCGTTGTTATAGAGCAGCTCCTCTGTATAGCCCAGAGTGGAAGCATCCTCTCCAACCATCGGCTGAGCGTATGCTCCATCCGCTCCAATTGCATACAATAACGTCGTATCGCCTGGCATTTCCGTTACTTTTGTCGTACCTACCGTGCTTCCTGGTCCCCAAATCAAGCCAGTAATCGCAGGTGCAACGATCGGTTCCGGTACTGCTGTTGTAAAGTGTACTCTTGCAGGCTGCGTCTGCAAATTCAATTGATTATCCTCTGCAACCATATAGACACTATATTCTGTACCTGGTGTCAGACCTGTCAGGTCAATAGAAGACTCCTCATTAGCAAGAAGAGTAATCTGGCCTTTCACACTGGCTTCCTCATCAGCGTGATTGGTACCTGCCTTAACCTGGGCAGCGCTTGGCACATCTGCGTTTGAAGGCAGAAGGACATAATATACGGTACTCGCTTCATTAGTTTTAACCAAAACAGCAGCACTGTTCAGTTGGATATTGCTTTCAATAGGATAGTTGCTGATATATTCAGGCGCATTATCAACAGGAGGAAGTTGCCCCACCTCATTATTGCCCCAGCCAACAACTGTACCATTCGATCTGAGAGCCAATGCATGTGCTCCTCCAGCAGTTATCGATTCGACATTCGTCAAACCTTGTGGGACGTTTATGTCAACCCTCTCTCTCCATACAACAACCGTGCCATCCTCTTTAAGAGCCATAGAGAAGGAATTTCCTGCATCAATGGCTTTAACATTCGTTAGTCCTGCGGGGACAGACGTTTCACCATTGACATTGTATCCCCAAGCTGTAACGGTTCCATCGGACTTCAAAGCTATCGTATGATTTGTACCAGCATCTATGGCAATCACATCTGTTAAACCGTCAGGAACTGTTCGTTGACCATAATTATTAAGCCCCCATGTAACCACTGTCCCATCCTCTTTAAGTGCGACCGCATGGCCGTTTCCTGCTGCGATAGATTTCACATGAGTTAGATCGCTTGGGACGGTGCCATAACCGGTATAACCCCAATGCACAACGGTTCCATCTGTTTTCAGGGCTAATGAAATTCCTCCCCCGGCAGCTATTGCACTGACATTTTTTAATCCTGCAGGTACGGTCGCTTTTCCGCTCGCATTATGGCCCCATGCGACAACCGTTCCATCCTCTTTCAAAGCCAAAGCGGAGTTCTCACCTGCTGAAATCGCAGTAACATTGGCCAAGTCACTCGGGATATTAAGCTGACCCAAATTATTAATCCCTATGCCTGTGACCGTACCATCTTGATGAAGAAATAACGTAAAATAACCACCAGCTGATACTGCCCGAATACCCGATTCATCGTTGTCTGAACGTGCATTGGCAATTCCAGCAAAATTCAATTGTGAGCTAATTAAAAGTAAAATCAAAATAGGATAAATACTCATTTTCCGAACCATATCCTGTTTCCATTGTTGCGCTGTCATTGGTTATCTCCCTCTTCTTAACCGTGATGTATTCTACTCGACAGGATAACAAGCAGACTCTGAACATTTTCCGAACAAATCCTAATATTATGTCGTTTAAGCGCATATATAACAAAAAAACCATGAAATTTGTCATTTCATGGTCAACAAAACTATATAACCTCTCATTATTCCCTTGACTCCATTACCTGCCCTAACCTATGTTTCTTCAGTTCTCGCATGCGATCTGCCTCAGCCCTATTATCTGTCTCAGCAAAATACGCCAACAGCCATTTGTAATACTTCTCTGAGTAAGGCTCAAGCTCGATTAACTTTCTCAGCAGCTGTTCCTTAGCCCAACCTATCGCTTTGTCCGACAAAGTCTCAAGGCAGCTTATATAGGAGGAATGATACTCATATCTTCTGCTCTCCGCCCAGCTATAATGCTCCGTTTCCAAATATTCTCCCCTATAAAGCGAGAGCAACTCATCTATTTCATCACCTTGGCATCCAAGGCGTAGATGTCGATCCAGTCTTCCCTTATCACTGAATATACATTGAATGTCCATCCTATAGCGCTCATCTCCGAATTCAACCATTTCCGGATGACCCGCCGCTTTCAATAGATTGCGCAAATTGTATAATGTCGTATGAAATATGGTCTGTGCACGATCTGGAGTAAGGCTCGGCCATAAGTCGTCAAGAATATGGTAACGATAAACAGGCTCCCCGCTATGATGCCATAAATAAGCAAACAGTTCTTTCGTCTTCTTCGTTCTCCAGGTGAAGAGCTTTCCATCGGAGGTATAGAGCTCCAGACTCCCTAATACCTTGAGATGCAAAGCTTGCTGCGGCAGCTCTTCCGAAGCATCCCCTTCCGCTCCAGCACTCGATATTTCGCTGCTTAGTTGTTCACTGCCCCTGCGACCTGCTGCTTTCCCATGAATACTTGCATACCGTTCCAATGCCCTAACTAACCGATCCTTTGCAACGGGCTTAAGCAAATAGCCAATAGCGTTCGTCTCGAAAGCATCCACAGCATACTGATGATGAGCGGTAACGAAAATAATCTCTGCCTCAGGGCAGCGGGACAGTAATGGTTCTGCACCAGCTAGTCCGTTCATGCCTGGCATTTCAATATCTAGGAAGATAATATCGGGCTTCAACTCAGCTACCTGTTCAACGGCCTCCGTCACCAGCCCGAACTTGCCCACAACAGATACCCCTCCTGCTTCTTGCAATAAAATCTCTAATACATCAATTGCGATTTCCTCATCATCAATTAGTATCGCTCTCACTGTTGTCTCCTCCTGGAATATGAAACTTGACCTGTGTACCCTTTCCAAGCTCGCTGTGAATGTCCAATCTGTGGCCATATCGTATTTGCAGACGACGATTCACATTGCCCACTCCAACTCCGGCCGCATGTCCCTTGTTCAACCTCACTACTATTTCTTCATCCATGCCAACACCATTGTCTTCAACGGTAATATCCACTCCACTACTGCTGCGGGAGATGATAATGTCGATCATGCCTCCCGAGGGCCTCGGTCCAATTCCGTGACGTACTGCATTCTCTACAATTGGTTGAAGAGTAAGCGGGGGCAGCAAGCATTGAAGCCCTTCTTCGATCTGATAGCGTACCTGAAGTCTGTCCCCGAATCGGAGCATTTCAATAGCCAAATATGCTTTAACCAGCTCCAACTCCCGATCCACTGTCACAAGCTCACCCTCAAATACGAAGGTGAACTTAGCACGAAGATATGTCGTCAGATGTTGAATCGTTTCACGAAGCTTATCCACGTCTCCTCTATAGCTAAGACCTACCAAAGCATTCAGACTGTTATATAGAAAATGAGGTGTAATCTGTGCTTGAAGGAAGTCCATCTCCCTGCGAACGGCATGCTCGGAAGAGCTCTTCATCGCTAACAGTGATTGCACCCTTGCTTTTAATTCAGCCAACTCGAACGGTTTCTGCAAAATATCATTCGCCCCATGGGCGAATGACGCAACAATATCTCCCGTCTGTCCTGATGCGGTCAGCATGAGAACAGGAAGCTCAGCTAAACCTTGAAGAGAACGGATTTCCCGGCATACATCTAATCCTGATGTGCCTGGCATCATCAAATCAAGCAGCACTAAATCCGGTTTAAGATCAAGCTTCAGAGCTGCCAGTGCTTCCGCGCCGCTTACAACAGCGGTATATCCATAGCGCATGGAAGAGATTGTATCAATTAAGATTTTCAAGTTGGAAGGCTCATCATCTACAATAAGAATGTGAAATTCCGCTTCTTGATCGTCTTGCATTATCCCGAATAAAGGGGCGAACTCAGCCATTGTTGGATACTCTGATGCAGCGGCAGACTCTTCGTTCACATGGGCAATTGGTAAGGTAAATGTGAACCTAGTTCCTACACCTACTTCGGATTGCACCTCCATTATTCCACCATGCAGTTCTACTAATTGCTTGGTAATACTAAGACCTAGACCAAGCCCTTCCTTCGGACTCGCTCCTTCTTCGTTATATTGAACGAACGGGTGAAACAATCCTTCCATTGCGGCAGAAGGAATACCTCTTCCCGTATCCGTAATAGATACAGCCAACTGACCTCCTCTGTTGTCCGCAGATATGGTCACCGTTCCTTGATCTGTATATTTCAAGCCGTTCTCCAGCAGGTTATGAAGAATTTGCCTAAGCCGATTCTCATCAGCCTCTACCAATGGGAGGAACCTTGGCAACTCATTGACAAATCTAACATCCTTATTAATAGAAGAAATCGACAGGGTCTCGATGACAAAACGAACCGACATGCCTAGATCAACAGAAGTCAGATGAATATGCAGCTGCCCGTAACGAATTTGATTCATGTCCAAAATATTGTGCACCAATGAGGCTAGTCTTCTCCCTACTAGATGCAGCAATTGTACATTATCTCGATGTTCTGGTCGTAGCGGCTTGTCCCGATCATCAAGAATCAATTCCGATAAATTAATAATGCCATGAAGAGGTGTGCGAAGCTCATGGGAGGTTTTCGCTAGAAACTCATCTTTTTGCCGATCATAATCAATAAGCTGCTTCATCAACCTTTCGCTCTCACGGAACGCTTCGCGAAACCGATCAGATAGCAAAAAGGCTTGCGAGAATACGAGCAGGAGCGGCGTAACAATCATATAAAAAGGATTATCCAGCGCCAGCTGATAGCGGAACTGCGCATAAATCCAACTTACAATAAGGAAGAATACACCCAGCATAATATAGTAGCTGCCATGAACACCTCGGGATTTACTACGGAATATAACGATGAAGATAGCGATAAAGACGACCGTTTGCAATAGAATGTCAAACCCAAGAGTCTCTGGTAAATAAGAATTAGGGATGACTAATAGGACGACAAAGTAGACATAAGCGATCCGGCGCAGCCAAAGAATAACGACATTATCCTTCTCACCTAAATAATGATAGATATATTGGATGAAAAATAGAAAAGAAAGAAATGGGAGCAGAAATATCAGCTTTTGCAGCCATGGGAAAGGGAGAGTTGGGAATAGGCTTGCTGCCAATATTTCATTATCAAGACTAAAAAATAGACCCGTTGCCAAACAGAATAAGCTGAAGTGCATCAGATGCGGTTCATTGCGCCACTGCTTGAACATGCCAACATAATAAAGTCCGAATACAAGAAGCATCGTGATTAAGATCATATCGGCTAGCCGAGAAATATCACGGCGTTCTACCACATCCTGCACCAGACCGAATTCTATGGCTTGAACCAATCCGCCTTCCATATATTCATAGCTGGCTAGCTGAACAATAATTTCTACTGGACCGGAATCGGCTTTTGCCGTACCGAAGAAAGGAAGGTTGCTGGGAATGAATTCCTCAGCCGATAAGGAAGGCTGGCCATTCCCACCCACATCCGTACCGTTTATATAGATATGACTGGACATACGAATCTTTTTCCCACGAAGGCTATAGATATCAGCTTGCTCAACCTCCACGAGCAGTCGATAGGTTCCTGCCCCGTAACCGTCGCCGTGGCCAGTATTTACAACCCCCTTCCAATTTCCTGGAACCTGGACAATATCCATTTCTGTCTCCAGACCTTGTCCCCCACTCCGAAAATCATCTGGACCGAGCAGCTTTCCCTCATAAAACTCCCACTCCCCACGAAGAGGAATGATACCCTGATCAGCAAAATCCCACTGTCTTGCATCCAGAACCCCTTCATGCGCTTCAGGGAATTCAACCGATGGATGGAGCCATTCGAACATAAAAGCAAAAGTAATGGCAAAAAACACACCTATCACGCTTAGAAAAACCGCTAATTGCTTATTCATCATCTATCCCTTTTCCCCATTCAATCTCATCAGCATTGGAATAATTATGTGAGTATTATAGCAGAAAGTGGCAGGTTCAGATGTAGCTGCTTTTGTGATGAGACCAACTTGACTTGAATTAATTAGTACTATATAGTACTAATTATGAATAACAATAAGCATAAGATTTCCAACAGAGATATTGCTCTGCAAGCAGCCGCGACTCTTTTTCTGACAAAAGGCTTTCAAGTAACCAGCATGGACGATATCGTCGCACACAGTAAAGTATCGAAAACGAACATTTATTATCATTTTAAAAGCAAGGAGGAGCTTCTTCTCGTTATTGTGGATCAACTAGTCTACCATTATGAGCAACGAATTCATTGGGTTCTCTCTCAGAAGGAAGTGTCCGCTCCTAACAAATTAGAGTTAATCCTTCAAGCACTCACTGAGGAACAAGAGGAGAATGACTATCTAGGAGGGTGCCCCTTCCTGACTCTGTATACGCAAACAGCAAACGAGTCTTCAGAGGTAAAAGGAAAAATCCAAGCCTTCTTCGAACGACAATTCGATTCTATACAGCTGCTCTTGACTGAAGGGATAGCAAACAAAGAAATAAGAGAAAGCTTGCCGGTTCCCCAAATAGCTGCTCTGATTATTTCCTCAATTGAGGGAGCCTTATTCATAGCCAAAGCTTCCAACAAACCTGCTTTATTACAAGACCTTTCCTCTGCTTTAGCTTCCTTGCTAAAGTAATTTTTTTGAAATGACTAGTACTACCTAGTACTAATAACTCTATTAAAGGTGGTTATTAAAATGAACATATTCATGACCGGCGGAACTGGGTTTATTGGCCGACAACTTCTGCTACAGTTAGCCACGCACACACGGTCTCACCACATTTATGTTCTTGTTCGAAGTCACACTCGATTTCAACAAATAATGAAACGATTAAATTTAAGAGAAGGCAATATCACACCTGTAATTGGAGATTTATCTCAACCTCAATTCGGGTTGCAGGAGGATGACTATCAACGAATTCTATCTGTCGACATTATTATCCATGCTGGCGGTCCAATGAACATTGAGCTCTCACATACTCAGGCAGAGCAGATGTTTCTTCAACCCGCCATAGAGATCGTTGACCTAGCGAAAGCGATACATGCGGCTAAAGGGTTGCATCATTTCATTCATGTGGTCGGATTCATGAGTCCCTATAACGAACATAACGCTGCGGTAGAGCCGCTCGCTTCGTCACTTCCTCCCTATGAGCAGATGAAGTTCCAAGCTGATTCTCTTATTCGCAATTCTCTGCGTACATTGCAAATTCCGCTGTCTACAGTCAATCCTAGTGTTGTTATTGGAGATTCTTACTCTGGGGCTACGGAACAAATCGGGGGATTGAGTATATTAGTCGATTCGGTAAGAAGAAAATTAATGCCATCCACGCCAGGCGGGGCCAACTATTGGCTGCCTATGGTCCATGTTGATCATGTTGCTTCCTTCATCTCGACCTTAGTAGAACTAGATGCTGTCGAGAGCAACACCTACTATTTATTGGATCAGAAACAAGAAAGTCTATCTATCACTGAGCTGCTTAACCTAATTGCGGTAGAGCTAAGAGAGAGACCGCCTGTCGGTACAGTCCCGCTCCCGCTGTTGAAAGCTATTCTAGCTTTGGGCGCAGGAAAACGACTCGGCATCCCCAAAGAATCGATGAACTTTCTGGTTAAACAGACGTTTCCAACCCAATCTAAATCAGCTATTGAACAAAAGAGCGGGAATGCTGTATCTATTGCTTCATCCACACTTCCTTATGTGGTCGCGGATCTAGACTACCGTCTGTCCCACCCCGAGTCCAATGAGGCTCACAACTTCTCACAATGCAGAAGATCCGATCTGATATCGCTGGAACGCTCTACGCAAGGTGATGCTCATGGTATCCCCATCCTCTTTCTTCACGGCACCTTTAGCGGCGCAGATTGCTTCGTTCCAATTGTAGAATCAATGACGGATTCTAACGTATTGTTGGTCGACCTGCCAGGCTTCGGACGGACGCCCTACCATCACAATCCATCGGTTATCGACGGATATGTGGAGGCTGTCACCAAGATGATCGTCAATCTGAATACTCCCGTTATTCTAGCAGGTCATTCCTTTGGAGGGCTTATAGCCGCCAAGGTTATGGAGCGAATTGATGCGCATATTCAGCAATTGCTGCTGCTGCAGCCTGTCCTTCATCCAATAGCTTCGATGTATCGACATTCCCTTTTAACGAATACCATGTTGAAATATATGACCAGATCTAGGTTTAAGAAAACATTGCTGCAATCAAGCGAATTCGCGCTTAATGACAAAGGGCTTGATCCCTATGCAGCCTATGTAATCGACGATCTGAAATCACCTAGAGTACGCAAGACCACAGCAGTGGTCATGTCATCCTTAACTAATTCAGAACCATTCCAATTGCAGCCTCATTCCTGGAATACCGATAAGGTCCGCTTATTATGGGGCGAACAGGACAACCAATACCACATCCCTACAGGCTATGAGCGTATGGCTACCACCTATATTCCTTATGGACATCAATTCCCTATCTCTCAGCCTGAAGCAACCGCAAGCTGGATTCGTCAACAGATCACTTAACTTGCTTCCTGCACATTACAGGGTAATGTAATCACGACCTTCGTTCCCTGCCCTGCCATACTAAAGATCTTAATCCCATACATCTCGCCGTATTTGAGCCATATTCGGTTATTCACATTCTGAATCCCAATATGTTCATTCGACGTAATGTTTTGGCTGTCTATTTGTTCATGAAGTAAATCGAGACGATGACTGTCAATCCCAACGCCATTATCTATAATCGTAATTTGAAGACAATCATCGTCTCGCTTGTCTACGATGATCCGCAGAAAACCTTCTTTACCTAGTAATTCCAGCCCATGTTCGAGTGCATTCTCCACAATCGGCTGGAGCATCATCTTCGGTACAGGTATGGAGAATAGCTCTTCTGGGCAAATCTGCTCGAATGTAATTTTCCCAGGGAACCTGCCCTGATGAATTTTGACGCAAGCTCCAGCAATTTTCAGCTCTTCTCCCAAACTCACCTCATCATTGCCCTTAATGCTATATCGCAGCATCGTGCTTAACGCATTGGTCATCTCGTAGATTTCCTTATTGCCCTTCACTAGAGCAATCCCCTTGATCGAGTCGAGCGTATTGCTTAGAAAATGCGGATTGATCTGGCTTTGGAGAAAGGCATACTCCGCCCGTTGCTTCTCCAAGTCTACTTGATACAGCTTGGTCGTCGTTTCGATTAGTTGATTCGTCAAATCATTAATCCGCTCAAGCATCGTATTGAACTCATTGGATATAACCTCAATCTCAGCATAGCCCTCAAGATTAACTTTGGAATGCAGCACTTCCAAATTTCCAGCCTTCAGCTTCGTCATGAACCTCATTAGCTTAGTCAGTGGCTTCAACAGATTCATCATAAGTACGGCATAGGGAATGGATACGATCAGCAAGGTAACAATCATCAGAAGATAGCTTGTTTCCTTAAGCTTCTCCAGCTCTTTCATCAGGTTGCTGATGGGCACAGCCATAATAATTTTCCCTGAAATTTCGGGCAGCTCGAAGGACTGAATCGCATATCGCTTGTCAGCAATTGTCTCTAAGACAGCCGTCTCGCTATACTTGTCTGAGGAAGCTGACTCGATATGCTCAATCATACTCAAATTATTCTCGCTATTGGTATAAACCAACTCTCGATTATCCATCACAAAGAAGCTTGTCCCAGCCAGCCTAGGATACTTCTCAAGCTCCGAATTAATTGACTTTACATCCATGAGGGCCGTAATGTAGCCTATTTTTTCACCGTAAAGCGGATTATCTCCAGATGCATAAATATTCATCCCGAAAATAAAGATGTCATTGTTCAATAAAGGACCCTTTCTCTGAAAACCTCCATAATAAACATCTCCATCATCTCTGATTGTTGTCATGATTCCATTTGCATATCTGACATTGCCATACATAGATGCATAGATATTCGGAGCACCTATAATGATGATATCAACAATATTCTTGTCGGTGCTTCTCACGACGCTCATCAGACTTTCTACCTTTTTTGAATAATCATAGATCGTCAGCTTGTCGCTTTCGGTTAGAAAGTTCTGCACGGTTGTATCATATCCGAGATTGATCATCAGATTAGAAATATTGGCATAATTCGCAGAAACTCTTTGTTGAAGCATGGATACGAGTTCCGTATTGTATTGCGTATTTTGAGTAATAATGGTCTGACTAGACTGCTGGTATACCTTCACAATAACGAGCGGAATAATGGCAAGTATGATCAACCCAATCAGCAAGACTTGGACACGTATAGACAGTTTTTTGAACAAATTTATTCTGATCAGCTTCATTTTCTCTCCCTGTATTGTGTCGGCGTCAACTTGACCATTCGTTTGAAAATCCGGGTGAAGTAGAAATAGTCTTGAAAGCCGCATTTCTCCCCTACCTGATAGATAGAGAGCTTCGTATCGATCAACAGCTTGCAAGCGTATTCAATTCTCAGACGAGATAGATATTCCACGATCGTCTCCCCTACTTCTTTTTTGAACAGCTGACATAAATAATTCGGACTAAGGAAAAACTTATCAGCTAGACTTTGAATGGATATTTCCTGATTGAAATTTTTTTGAATATAGAGAACGATTTCTTTCAGCTTCTTATGTGAAATACCGGATAGATGGGCTTCCATTTCTTCTGCAAAAGAGGCCAGTGTCAGCTCAATAAGATGATCAATCATCACATTGACGTTGCGATAATGAGAATCAAGCTGCTCATAGCCCTCGAAGAAGCGACTGTTCGTTCTTGATCCTTCGAAGGTGAACAGATACATCACTGAGGAGTAGATCAGATAAGCATCTTTAATAGAGAAATTCTCTTCATGAAAGAGATCTCTCGTCGATTCCAGAATCGCAACGAATTGGACTCTATCCTTATGGTAAAGCGCATGCGATATTTCCTTAAGCTTCTCCTCTATGGGAGAATTCTTGGCAACGGCAGCGTGGTATATGCCGGAATTTCCGGTAACGAATTTGCCATACGCAGCATGGGAAGCCGCTTCCAAGGAAGCCTCTAGCTCCGATAAGTCGGAGATCGCGTAGCCAATCCCTATACTGTATTCATTATTCTTATTCGTCCGGCCTAGAATCCGCAGGAAATCCTCCCGTATCGAATCATGAACGAGATAACCATTCCGCCGACGACTCATGGGGAAGCTCAAATGCTTAACCTCTTGACCAACAGGGCATAGCTCTTTGCTTTGTACAACTATAGAGATAAGAGTATCAGTACCCGTTAATGGCATATCATTTGCCTGCAAGAGTTGATTCAATGAATCATTATCATTAGAACAAATAGCTTCATATAATTCAAACGAGTAGCCTTCGACAGCTACTTTCTTTTTGGATGATATAAATTGTGAGAGACGTTTTAACATACCGTGGATTTCTTCTATCTCGAACGGTTTCAAACAATAGCCGAATGTCCCATAATTAATTGCCTTTTGCGCATAGGCGAATTCTGCATGTCCGCTCAACACGACAAACAAGGTATCTGGCGAAACGACTTTGCCCCGTTGTATAAGCTCCAGACCATTCAGGATCGGCATTTTAATATCAGTGAAGACAATGTCTGGACGAAGTTGTTCGATTAGCTGAAGCGCTTCTTGACCATTCTCAGCATCCGCAATAACCTCAAATCCATACTCCTGCCAGTTCACACCCACCTTGATCCCTTCGACAATCCACTTCTCATCATCGACCACAATCGTCTTGTGCATGCTGCCGTCCCCCTATATGTGTCTTCTCTCATTTCAATCGTACTCAATGAGAACTTTGATGAGTATGGACGATCCTATGATTGTTATGTCCAAAACTAGGATAATGATTTTTTTGTAAAGATAAACATCTATAATTACACATTGATCCTGCAGATCGTCTATACTCGCACCTCTTAATGCTATCTATAATTTATCATATACAACGCTTACATACTTAAATAAACAGAATTAAGAAAGGCGGCGAATCCGATTGGCCAACCTGATAGCAGCGAAAGCGCCCAAGAAAGGATTATGGAAAACACTTCTTCAATTTAAATACTTTTACCTGATGGTTCTTCCCCTTATTATCTGGTATGGACTTTTCAGTTATGGCCCTATGTATGGGGTAATCCTTGCATTCAAAACCTTCGACTACAGCGGAGGTATTCTCGGAAGCCCTTGGATCGGACTAGAAAATTTCAAAACCTTGTTCACAGACACGGAGTTTCAAAGTGCATTCTACAATACGATCATTATTAGTCTTGTGAAGCTCGTTGTTCACTTCCCGATGCCTATTATTCTAGCGATTATTTTACATGAATTTTCACGGACTGCCGCTAGAAGGTTTTTCCAAACCATTCTTACGTTCCCTCACTTTATTTCGTGGGTCGTTCTAGCAGGTATTATTACCAACATTCTTAGTAGAGACGGCATATTCAATCAGATTATTGTTCTATTCGGCGGTGATCCGATATCTCCTCTACAAGACGAGGGCATGTTCCGACCAATCTTGTATATTACTCACATTTGGAGAGAGATTGGCTGGGATTCTATCATTTATCTTGCTGCATTAGCGGGAATTAATCCGGAATTGAACGAAGCAGCGGAAATTGATGGAGCAAATCGATTTCAACGTCTTCTTAACGTGTCATGGCCTGGAATCAAAAGTACAGTAGCTATTCTGTTAATCCTTCACGTGGGGCAGCTATTGAGCCAGGGTGCAAGCTTTGAACAAATCTTCAACTTGTACAGCTCACCTGTGTACTCCGTCGCGGATACGATCGACACTTATATTTATCGAACCTCCTTTACAGTTGGAGGAGACTTTGGATATATGACAGCGGTTGGGGTAGTCAAATCAGTCATTAGCCTTGTGCTGCTTACCCTCGCCAATACGATAGTGAAGAAATCTGGAGAGCAAGGCTTATACTAACGACTACAAAGGAGAACCTCATATGGAAGCTGTACGAATGAAGAAAAAAAACAAATGGAGTGTCTTTGACATCTCAGCTCTTATCCTATTAGGAGTACTATCCATTGTTACTTTCTTTCCTTTTTATAACGTTTTACTCATCTCATTTGCCAAATTTGATGTAATCAGTGAAAGCAACCTCTACATCCTTCCGCTTTCATTCGATCTATCAGCTTATAAGCTGATACTGGCTGATACGAAGTTCTGGACTTCCTTTATGAACTCCATCATTGTAACGGTTGTTGGAGTAGCATTCAGTATGATCGTCTCTGTCGCTGGAGCCTATGCGCTCTCCAAGAAAGGGATGCCAGGAAGAAACGTGATGTTAAGTCTCATTCTATTCACCATGTTCTTTAACGGAGGACTTATTCCTTTCTATCTCATCGTTAAGGATCTCCACCTTGTGAATAGCATTCTAGTTATGATCATACCTGCAGGCATTAATACCTTTTATTTGATCATCATGAAGAACTATTTCCATACCATTCCCGAAGGTCTCGAGGAATCAGCCAAGCTCGATGGGGCCAACGACCTTTATATTTTATTGAAAATCATCTTGCCTATATCTGCTCCATTCATTGCTACATTCGGTCTCTTCTATGCCGTCGAAAGATGGAATGAATGGTGGTACGCCATGATCTTTATTAGTGATTCATCAAAGGTGCCGCTGCAAATCTATTTGAAAGAAACACTAACTTCTTCAAACTCCATGTTAGGTCTCATGGCTCAAAATATGGCTCAACAAGAGCAGACGGCTAAAGTGTATGGGCCCGCCTTGCAAATGGCCACTATTGTCATTACCTGCGTCCCTATTATTGCCGTGTATCCATTCTTGCAAAAGCATTTTAACAAAGGCATATTGGTAGGCTCAATTAAAGGATAAGCAATTTTTTATATAAAAATGATATCCTAATAAGTATTAATGGGAGGGTTCAAGAAAATGTTCAAAAAACTAACGATGATTGCATTAAGTTTGACCCTGTTCGGAAGTCTGCTCGCAGCATGCAGCGACAACAAAGGCAATGGCAACGGGGGAACCACAGAACCAGTGAAAGAGGAAGGTACTGCTCAAACGGACACTGATAATCCGTATAAAGAGCCAATGGAAATTTCGGTCGCCTTCTGGGATGTTGATGCTGAAATCGCCAAAATCGAGAAGGACCCTATTGTTCAAGATATTCTAAAGAAATTTAATATTACGTTCAAGCCAGTTAATACAACATGGGATGATTATGGTCAGAAGATCCAGACATGGGCTGCATCCAACCAGCTTCCTGACATCTTTGCAATCGATGCAATCGGTACGCAATACCAGAGAAAATGGGTACAACAAGGCGTAGTTAGCGCATTGCCTGATTTAACGAAATACCCGAATCTTACGAAATATTTTGAGACCTCTGATATTAAAGGACTTGCTGTAGACGGTAAACATTACACCGTTCCTAGACGTATGTTCCCTAGCGTAGATTGGAGCGCATTGGATAGAGTTGTTCTATACAGATGGGATTTGGCTCAAGAAGCAGGAATTACGAAAGAGCCGGAAACTTGGGATGAGTTCAAAGCTATGCTTGAAGCGATTGTGAAAAAAGATCCGAAGGTTACCGGTCTTACAGCTAACCAAGTGAAAATGATTGGTGGACTGTTCTGGCTATACGGCAACCAAGTAGCAACTAGCGATGGAAGCGGAAGCGATTTCAAATGGATCAAAGAAGACGGCAAGTTCATTCCTGCTGTATTCTCCAAAAATGCGTTGCCTGCTCTTCAAAATATGAGAGATATGTATGATAACGGTCTGATCGATCCAGATATCGCACTGACAAAAGCAGACGTAGCCTACGATAAATTCGCTTCTGGTAAAGCAGCAGCTTTGCTTGCAGGCGGCGGCTTTATCAATTACGATCAACAGGTTTACGAGAAAAGATGGAAGATTGCTAACCCAGATAAAGACATTACCGAAAGCATTAAAGTTCTGAAGCCTATGGTTGGTCCAGATGGGGAAACAGCTCATGCCGTATTCAAAACCTACTGGTCAGAAAGCTACTTCAGAGGCGACATCGAACCAGAAAAATTAGATCGTATTATGGCTCTCTATGATTATGTCCTTTCTCCTGAAGGCAAAGATTTGCTGGTTTACGGAATTGAAGGTACGGATTATAAAGTAGAAGGCGATAAGAAGGTTATGATTGAGAAGGGCTCCCTCAATGAGAAATATCCTGCGAGAATCTTCTTAAGAACCCTCGTAGCCTATGAGACATCTGACAATTATGATATGAATAATCCTACTATTTCTAACGAAAGTATTAGACAGGACGCAGTTGACTACGTTGACTGGGTACTGAACAATACGAAGGTGCCGGACTATGACATCCGCTTAACTTACATGTCTACTCCGACAAAAGATAAATTCAGCGTACTCGACCATGACGATCTACTTAAAGTTATGCTTTCTAAGGACCCGGTAGAGAAAGTATGGGGAGATATACTGAAGGGCTATCAAGCTAAAGGCCTCGACAAAATGATTGAAGAAGTGAATACAGAAGCAGCTGCACAAGGTATTCAGTAGTTCATTGTTAACAAAAACAACTTCCCGACATGTAGAGTTCGCCGTCTGGAAGTTGTTTTTTTAATAGAGATGCGATTAAGAAGGGATGATAGCTGATGAAAATGAAAAAATGGTTGTATGTATTCGCCTTGTTGGTGTCATGCGTCGTTTTTGATTACACTGCTCATGCCAATAATCAAACCTACTATGTCGATGCAACAGCAGGCAATGATGCCAATGACGGACTATCCGCACAGACAGCTTGGAAATCATTATCGAAGGTGAACGCAGCCGCTTTTGGACCAGGTGATCAGATTTTACTAAAGGCAGGAGAACGATGGACAGGTTCGCTTAAGCCACAGGGGTCAGGATCAGCCAATGCTCCTATCGTATTGGATAAATACGGAGCAGGCGCTAAGCCTGTCATTGAAGGACAAGGCGCAACCAATGTTATTCAACTGTATAATCAAGAGCACTGGAGTATCGGCAATCTTGAAATTACCAATTCAACTCCGGTTCAGGGTACACAAGCTAGAAGCGGTATTGAAGTTATTGGTGAAGATTACCTTGTCGGCTCTGCTACGGACATTGTCAACGTCTCCACCCTTCACAACATCCATCTGCATGACTTGTATATTCACGATATTAACGGGCTGCATACGAAGTCTATTAATGGCAGTGCAGCGATTAATGTCGTCGTCAGAAGCAAGACAGATGGTTCTCCGAACCGGGTAACCAAATTCGATCAGGTCCTTATTGAGAACAACAAAATAGAGAATGTAACGAGAACCGGAATAATGGTTAATTCCATATGGTACAACCGGCCTCAGCAGGGCGGCTCAATTGTTAATCCCAATTTCCCTTGGACTCCTGCAACTAATGTTGTCATCCGGGGCAACGAGGTTCTTCATGTCAGCGGTGACGGAATCGTCCCTCATGTATCCACTGGTGCATTAGTCGAGCACAACCGGGTTCATGGCTATAATGAAGCCGAGGTTGATTATAATGCAGGCATGTGGACGTATAATGGCGATTACACCTTATATCAATACAATGAGGTATCGGGTGGTCAGACTATTAAGGACGGAATGTCCTTTGACTTTGACAATGGCACCAAAGGAATCGTATACCAATATAATTATAGTCACGACAACGAAGGCGGAACCGTTCTTATATGTCAGAACGAAAGCAATGGCTCTGTTACTGACGGTGTCTTCCGTTATAACCTCAGTCAGAATGATCACTATCAAATGATTACCGTATGTTCTGGCAGCAACTATAGCAACATGCAGTTTTATAATAATGTATTTTATGTCGGTCCTGGCATCTCCAATAAGATGCTCGTGAACCAAGGCGGCAATGGACAAGCAAGCTTCAAGAACAATATTTTTTATCATTTAGGAACAGGTGCTTATACGAAAAAAGCTAGCTGGACTTACGATAGCAATATTTTCTTCGGCAATAATATCCCTACTACAACTACCATTCCGGATGCTCATGCAATTACCTCTAATCCCCTATTCGTTAATCCCGGACAAGCAACAGGAATTAATGACTTGGGCGGATATCAATTGCAAAGTACGTCACCAGCGATTAACAGCGGCGTTACGCTAACGAATAACGGAGGCAAGGACTTCTGGGGTAACCCTCTTTATCATCTAGCTCCAGACCGCGGAGCTTATGAGCATCAATCCAGCATTAGTCTGCCTACTAACATCGCATTGGGGAAAACAGCTGTTTCCGGCAGCTATATGAACAATTCGGTGCGTGTAACAGACGGACTATCGGCGAATGCAGATCAATACGCAGGATTAGATCAAGGATTACAATGGATGACCATCGATCTGGGACAAAGCTATGAGGTAAGCTCGATTAAAATGTGGCGTTATTTCGGAAGAGCATACAAAGATGTCATCGTGCAGCTGTCAGAGACCTCCGACTTCTCCAGCGGGGTATCGACCGTATTCAACAATGATGCCAATAACAGTGCAGGACAAGGTATAGGTGCAGATGCCGAATATACGGAAACTTCTGCTGGCAAGACCATCACCTTCACACCCATGCAAGCAAGATATGTGCGGTTCTGGTCCAATGGAAACAGCGTGAACGTATGGAACCATTATGTAGAGACCGAGGTATACGGGATAAGCTTGCCATAAGCTGCATGAAATACGACTGTACAATAGATTGCAACTCACATGAGAATTCACTTAAAGGATGGTTATACAATTGAGAATTCTATACTTGGACTTGGACTCCCTTCGCCCGGATCATCTGGGATGTTACGGCTATCATCGCAATACCTCTCCGAATATCGATCAGATTGCGGAAGAGGGCTTGCGGTTCACTAATTATTATTGCTCCGATGCGCCTTGTCTGCCATCTCGATCAGCACTTATGTCAGGGAGATTCGGCATTCATAACGGAATTGTCGGACATGGCGGTACGGCGGCAGATATGAGGCGTGAAGGAGTTCATCGAGGGTTCAATGATCGACTTGTATTCGAAAGTCTGCCCGGTATGCTGCGACAAGCTGCGATGAAGACAGCTTCTATTAGCACATTCGCAGAAAGACACTCCGCCTGGACCTTTAATGCAGGATTTAATGAAGTGTTCAATATTGGTGCCAAAGGTCATGAATCTGCCCAGCATGTACTACCTGTTGCACTGAAATGGCTGGAGGATAACGGTACAGAGGACAACTGGTTTCTGCACTTGAATTTCTGGGACCCTCATACCCCTTATCGAATACCTGATCAATACGGAAATCCGTTCGAGCATGTGCCTATGCCCGAATGGCTGAATGAAGAGGTATTCCAAGCTCATAAGCAGAAAAAAGGACAGCACAGCATTGACCATATGAATGCTTTAGCTAAATCCCATTACTATCGGCATTCAAGACATGGCAAGCCGATTGAACAATTAGAGGATCTGCGAGCCATCATCGATAATTATGACAGCGCTATTCGTTATATGGATGAGCATGTTGGTCAGGTCATTCGACACCTAGAGCAATTGGGGATCTTGGAGGATACCGCTATTCTCATTAGTGCAGATCATGGAGAAAACATGGGCGAGCTCGGCATCTATTCCGAGCATGGAACTGCGGATCAAGCCACCTGCCGCATCCCTATGATCATCCGTTGGCCCGGAGGAGTTCAAGGTGCCGTAGATGAAGGGCTGCATTATCAACTTGATCTGGCTCCTACTCTCGCTAGCTTGCTTGGGGCGGAGAACGCTCCCTCATGGGATGGCATCAGTTATTCCGAAAGCATCCTGAGCGGTACCGATACTGGCAGAGATTACTTGGTATTATCCCAATGCGCACATGTATGCCAGCGAAGTGTACGTTTCCAGAATTGGCTATATATTCGATCCTATCATGACGGCCATCATGGCTTCCCGAAGGAAATGTTGTTTGACTTGCAGAACGATCCATATGAGCAGCATAATGTAGCGGATGAAAGACGAGATATTTGCAAGGAAGCGGTGTACTTGCTCAATGACTGGCATGATGCCATGATGTCGACCATGGATGCGGATAATGATCCCTTATGGACGGTCATGCGAGAAGGCGGCCCTCTCCATGCTAGAGAATTCCTGGAATAACATGCACCACAACAAAGAGCACCTCTCGAGGTAAATGTCATTAAGTTAGGCCTAGAGACACTTCCGGGAAAAATGGAATCCGAAACGGCATGGGAAAAAGCCCTGTGCCGTTTGTTTTTTTGTGCAAGCAAGGAAAAAGCGTCAGCGAACAAAGTGGATGGAATATCCTCATAAAAAATGTTCATGAGAACCGAGTTATGCTACTCTGTAGACGAAGCTACCGTTATATTCAGAGAGCGTGAGGAAATCCCTCCCCCCCCATTATTCAGGTAGTAGTTGTGCTTTCTCATTACATCAAAGACGAATAAGTGGCTTATACAATGGAGACGATCGGTTCTGTGTCATGTGTGAAAAGGGTGTTTTGCCCGTCAAAAGGAGGCCAAGATGAACGAAACCGCATTAGATCTTCAGTTATTTGAGAACTTAAAGCCTGAGTTAACATCGTTCTGTTACAGAATGCTAGGGTCCATCGATGACGCAGACGATGCTGTTCAGGAAACCTTTATTCGTGTTTGGCAAAGTTGGCATTCATTCAGGCAGGATTCCTCATTCAAAACATGGGTTTATCGTATTGCATCAAACTTATGCCTGGACAAGCTAAGACAAGCCAAACGCCGCACGCGTCCCATTGACCTATCCGACCCAGCGGTACTCATCGTCGAACCCCGCGAAAAGTTTCCCGACTCAGCTTGGATTTGGCCTGCCCCTGATTTCTCGGGGAGTCCGGAAGATATTTTCATTCGCAAAGATACTCTTGAACTCTGTTTTATTACACTCTTACAGATCTTACCCCCCCGTCAACGTGCGGTTCTTATTTTGAAGGATGTATTCGAATGGTCCTCCAAACAGATCGGAGAAACTTTAGGAATATCGCCGGCAGCGGTTAACAGCGCCCTGCAAAGAGCCAGAGAAACGATGGACCGAACGAAACTTCATTCTAACGAGTTTAGCATGATGGATGTCGAACCTGATCGTGAGCTGCTATCACGGTATGTGGAAGCCTTCGAACAATTTGATATCCATGCGCTGGTAGCGTTGTTTCATGAGGAAGGCCGTCTGTCAATGCCGCCTTTCGCAATGTGGGTACGCGGCAAAGACGATTTGTTCAAGTTTTTTGCGCTTACACGCTGGCATTGTGAGGGATCCCGTTTTTTGCCGATTACGGCGAATGCGGGTTATCCTGCTTTCGCACAGTATGTGCCAAGCGGTGAAGACTCCTACTTGGTACCCTGGGGTATTCACATTATTGAAATAAAGGACAAGCAAATATACCACGTCCAAAATTTCATTAATACAAAATTATTTTCCCGATTTGGGCTTCCTGCACAAATACACCGATGAATATCGCAATCTAATTTCGTCTAAATAAATGAGAAACAAAATTACGATTATCAAAGATAGAAAGGACGATCGTTCATGCGTAAAATCATTCTATTCATTCACAGTACTATTAATGGAGTTGTTACTGGCGACCCAAGCGAGGACAAAACCAACTGGGCGGTCTGGAGAAATAGTGCTGGCATTGAGGAAGGTTCTCAGTATCTATTAAATACTTTCGAGACAGCTGATACCATTTTGCTTGGCCGCGGAACCTACGAAGACCTCTCTAGAAAGTGGCCGACTACTCGAGGTTCAAGCCTGGGTGATAAGATAAACAACGCCCACAAACTAGTTGTAACAAGCGCCCGTCCGCTCGACAAGCTACAATGGGGAGAATTTGAAGCTCCAAAACAATTGACCGGCAGTAATATAGAAGAGCAAATTAAGGACCTAAAAAATGGTGACGGTGGCGACATTGTTATCTTCGGTAGTCCAACGCTCGTGCGATCACTTGCAAACGCAAATCTTATTGACGAATATCAGATAGTCATGCACCCGGTTGTGGTCAACGTAGGTGAGCATTTGTTTGACAATCTTAATGAGCAGAAGGAATTCCATCTCGTGGACGTCAAAACGCTTAAGGTTGGTTCCCTCTTGGTTACCTACAGACCCGCTAAAGCTTAGCTCAACGGGGATGGTTTGGCGCTATATAGGTCGAAGAGTCTTTATGTAAAAATGGAATCCGAAACGGTATAGGAAAAGCCCGTGCCGTTTTTTTTGTGCAAGCAAGAAAAAAAAGTACAGAGTATCGGCTTAAAAAATGTTAATGGGAACTTAAATTATGCTACTCTGCAGACGAAGCTAACAGATGATTTCGAGCGGATTTTGTGCATATTTTTTTGCCCTGAGCGAACGGGTCGAATCGGCAAAATGTTTTTGTGAATCAGCGCTTCAACATCGGTCGGGCAGGAAATCAGCGGCAGAAAGATCCGTAATGACGTGTAGATTAAATGATAGCTTGCAATCGAATAATCGCCTGCGCTCTGTCAACGACTTCCAATTTGCTATAGAGATTGCTAATATAATTGCGGGCCGTACCCTCCGCTATATGCAGCACATCGGCGATTTCACGATTGTTTAATCCTCGAATAATGAGTTGTCCCAATTCCTCTTCCCGCTCCGTCAGCTTCATGTCATTCAGATTGGATCTTTTCCATTCATCATCTTCCATAAACTTGTTCATTCTCGCTGCTAATTTAGCCGCGACAGGGGCAGGCAATATGAATTGACCAGATACCGTATCTCGAATGGCAGCGATCATTTTATCCGCATCCATATCCTTTAGCATATAACCGCTTGCCCCATTAGCCATTCCTTCTACAATATAATCGGTATCGATGAAAGTGGTCAGTATTAATATATAAATTTCTGGGTGTCTCCGCTTTATTCGCTTCAACGCACTAAGTCCGTTCATAACAGGCATTTGTATATCTAAGAGCACAAGGTCAGGACGGAGCGATTCTGCCATTTCGCTTGCTTCTTCTCCATTCTTGGCTACACCAATAACTTCGAAATCATCTTCTAAGTCTAGAATGGTCCGGAGTCCCTCACGTGTGAGCATCTGATCGTCGGCAATTACAATCGTTATTTCCCTCATTCTTTATCTCCAATCCATCACATCGGGTTCGGCAGATCAATTCTTAACAAACAGCCTTTGTTAGGCTGTGAATCTATAGATAAGCTGCCGCCCAGTTGTTCAACACGCTCCTTCATCGCTTTCAACCCAAAGCCCAGTACGATTGCAGCAGTCCCTTTCCCATGATCTTCGAGCCTGAACTGCAAATACGTTCCAATAGTCTGTAGACTGAAACGGAACTCTTTGCTGTCGCCATGTCGAATTCCATTCGTTAAGCCCTCCTGCAGTGCATGATAGATCGTCTTCTTATAACCTGTCGATAACTCAGGTATTTCATGAATCGCTGCATGAATGACTACATCCATATTACGCTCCGTATCGCGTATCAGTTGATTCAACATATGTGCGAGGTCAGTATACTTATCCTCCTTCAGCATATGGATAGATCCACGGATTTCATTCAAGCTATGCCTCACAAGATCCTGTGCTTCTTTCAATCGTACCGTGGCGCCTTCTACATCCTTATGAATCAACCGCTTGCCGGCTTCAATCTGAAGAAGCGTTGATGTAAGCGTATGACCAACAATATCATGAATTTCATGAGCAATCCGATTGCGCTCCTCATAGATGGACACTTCTGCAAGAGCTGCGGACGTCTCACGCATGGAGCGCTCCAGGCTGCGGGTTCTCTCCTCCACTTGATCCTCTAGATTATTTTTCAAATATTGGATCCCGGAGAACAGCTTCGCGTTAACGATTGAGATCGCACATTGCGAGCCAAGCAGCTTCAGCACTTTCAACCGCTGCGGTGTGAATACGCCTGCAGACAGCTTATTCTCCATATAGAGCAGACAAACCAATCTGTTCTGATGCATGATCGGCAAGCAAAGAACAGATCTCAATCCACTGCCCCTAACAAATGGATTGCGGGCGAACATTCCTTCATTAGATGCATCATGCAAGACTACTTCTTCTTTCGTTCTTGCTGCATAACCTATGATCGCTGCTGGAACAATATCCGACTCCTCTTCAAGCGGAACCGACTCGATGTAGAGCTTCTCTGTATTGCCATAGGCCTCGACCATCCACCTGCCTTCATGGTCGAAAATGAGTGCGCCAGAATCCGCACCTGCATTGTGGAGCATAATTCGCATCAAATTGTCTAGCAGCCTACCCATCTCCATCTCACCTGATAAAGCCTGTGCGGACATAACAACAGCAAGTGAATCAACGCTCTCTAAACCCGACTCTCGCCTAAATTGCAGAAGATGTCCGTATTTTTGTTCCAAATCAGCCGCTTTCAAATCGGCGCCCCATTGCAAATAACTCTCATAGGCTTCTGTCATGTAGATCTTCGCTAGCTGGAGCTTGCCAAGACGAAGCCCATATTTGCCATAACACTCAGCAGCCATCGCTAGATCGTGGATATGATCATTGGTACGCGCAGTCTCTATCGATTGCTCATACAGCTGCTCAGCTAAACGTCTCTTTCGTTTCAATCGAGCCACTTCCGCTTGGATAAACAAGTATTTATGCTGATAGTTTGTCGGGGAACGATGTGCTAATCGCTTCAGCTTCTTCAAACGCCTCTGCAGGTTAGCCCTATATACCTTCTGCTCCTGGTAAGATGCTTCTTCATAGAGCTGCGCCCAGACTAATGATTCATAAAAATATTGAGCCTGATTAGTCATGTTGTCCTTACGCGACTCTAATATTGCGTTAGCTTCTATTAAAGCCTTATTCGCCTCTGTATATTCACCGAACAAATAACCAGGGATATATTGCAACATACAAGCAGCCTCTTGTACAATATTAAATTCGTCTCCATGAACGGGTTCATCAAAGTCTTCTGTGGCAAATGGATCATCTGGAGATCGGTAGCCTGTTAAGCGGACGATAATAGCGGTCAGCAAGCTTGCTTGCTTCCAATGAAGCTTATTATTATTCCTTAGAAAATCTCCTGAATGAGCCATTAAACGGTCATAAATTTTCCTAAGAGGATAACCAAATTGAAATAGAATTGCACAATTAATTAAGATACTTTGATTCGCCTGCCATAAATCTCCGCATTCTAATGCTACTTTACCGGTATGTTCAGTAAAAGTCTCGAGCATTGACGGATCATGAGCTCGCCAGCTATCACAACAAAATGCAAATGCAGTAAGCGTCTTCGCATGCAGCGTCGGATAGGGCTTAGATAGGCTGTAGGCAACCATTCCCCACTTGAATACCTCTTCATATTGATGGAATTTAATATAGAGAAACACCGCATAG
The DNA here is from genome assembly GCA_048976605.1 of Pristimantibacillus sp. Lineage (GTDB taxonomy): Bacteria > Bacillota > Bacilli > Paenibacillales > Paenibacillaceae > Pristimantibacillus. The sequence goes on from JBHGUX010000074.1 coordinate 245,696, forward strand.
CTCATAAATCCAATGGATGCTTCCGGTGTCATCCCATGATCTAGCGTCATCTCAATAATCGCGAAAGACGTTGCTAGCCAGCCCTTCTTGTTGACAACAAAACAGGCATTGGCCGTATGAACTAACACAGACATGGCCGCTCTACGGACTTCATCGGTCATTGGCGGCAATGCATGCAAGGATTCAATCGAATGCTTCCGCATTTTCCCTGTCACCCTGTGCCATTGGAGAGTCAATTCGAACGATCCTGGATCGAAATTATGATCTATATTTAATAATTGCAAGGCGTGTCTGCCTAAGGAGATAACCTCTTCATAGTTATCCTTACTCACCTCTAACTGGATCTTCATGGTGCACACAAGCGCTTTATCCAAATGGGTATCCGCTCTGTTCATTAATAGATTGAACAAATCATTCGCTATAGCAAAATTGCCGCATAGATACTCAGTCTCCGCTCTTTCCCGGAAGGCAGAGAAGGTTAAAGTATATCCTTTAACCCAACTATCCTCTTCCAATAAAGCTGTGGCATTACGCAAATAACCTAAAGCTGTCTCATAAGCAGTTGTCTGCTTCGCTTTAATACCTGCTTGTAAATTTAGCTCGGCTAGCTTAAGCCGCTGCTCCGAGTCTACCATTCCTTCCGTTGCTTGATTGAAGTGGCTAACTACTTCGAATATGGTTGCTCTATCACTCAACATCATCTCATTTAATAGAAGGTTGCCGATTCTCAAATGCAGGTCGGGCCGCTCGGCTTCAGCTACAAGAGCGTACGCAGCTTGCTGAATACGGTTATGGCGGAATTTATAAATTCCGCCATTATTGCTGCCGATCGATTGCAAGATATGTTCTCTGACAGCTATGTCCAGCCCTTCCGACAATTGTTGAGCAGATAGGTCAACTAACTCAGAAAGCCTATCTAAATCAAATCTGTTGCCTAGAAAGGCAGCCCTGCTAAGCGTATGTACCGCAAGGTAAGGAAAAAGCTTTAGTTTGTCCGATTGGTAAGAAATAATATTGTCGGGAATATTCATTTCCATAATAAGCGGCAGTTGCCATTGCCAGCCTCGGCTTATTTCATTAAAGGATAGCCGCCCACTATCAATCAAATCTTGAATAAATTGCTTGACGAAGAACGGATTACCCTCTGTCCGTTGCAATAATACGGATGCCAGATCATCTATCTCTGCAGCTTCGTTGTGCATAGCGTCACGTAAAAGCTGCTTTAAATCCGCTAGTTCAAGCCCCTGCAGAGGAATGACCATTGCCGCTATCCTACGCTCTATCAGAATCTTGTCCAATCGACTTGACGGATTAATAGCTTTCATCTCATCATCCCGAGAAGCCAACATGACGAGTAAATACTTACTTGTCCTATCCTCTAGAAGGTATGCTAGATATTGAAGCGATGCCTCATCCATCCACTGAATATCGTCAAAGAACAAGACCAAGGGACGATCTTCATGAAGAAACAACTGAATGAATCGGTTCATAATGAGATGAAGCCGATGAAGGGATTCAACCGGCGGCAACGTTGGTACGGACGGTTGTGGACCAATTAGCAATTCTAGCTTTGGAACCATCTCAATGAGCAGTTGACCGTAACCGTCTAACGCGTTCAAGATACGCAGTTTCCAGACTTCCTCCTGCAGCTTATTTTCCATGAATAGCTGAGCAATCAATGCCTCTATCATTTGAATCCAGCCGCCATAAGGGAGTGCTGAGTCTTGAGAGTTGAACTTGACTGTAAGGAATAGTCCTTCTACAGGAACTGCTGTACGCAGAGTTTCCCTTACGAAAGTACTTTTCCCAATTCCCCCATTGCCGCTGACCCGCACAACTTCCGCTGCCCCATCTGATGCTCTTTGCAGCGCTGCCCGTAAGCTTTGTTGCTCTGTACGTCGGCCGTAGAACGCAGTCGGAGTTATCCAGCGCTCGGAAATATCTCTACTTGCCAGTACAAAGGATTGAGCCTTCTCTGGTGTTTCACAATGAGTCAAACACTCTTCAAGATCTAACTTGATCCCGAAAGCGCTGACATACCTTGCATCAGGCATCTTCTCCATACATTTGGCAATAATGTCTGATATAGGTTGGGGTATAGAGGGAAATCTATGATGTAAAGGCTCTGGCGTGCTAGCCAAATGACGGTATACGATATTCAACACATCCTGAAGTTCAAACGGCAAACTCCCTGACAACCATTCATATAAAATAACGCCGAGCGAATAGAAATCAGAGCGATAATCCGGTAATATTCCTGTTCTGCCTGTCTGCTCAGGAGATATGTAGGGCAACATAGAGTCCGGCCGCCTGTTTGACAATGACATTGGACTCTTCCTCAGGTTAGTCGAACACATCCGAATGTCGATCATTTTCACTTCATAGGTGTCGGGATTGACTATAAATTGAGAAGGGGTTACCTCATTAAGTGTAATGTCCACACGATGGATTTGCATGATGCATTCGGTCACACCTGCTGCAATACGAAGCAGAGCAGGAAGCTCTAATGTATTGCCGCGCATACGCAGTACCCGGTCAAGGGTGCATCCCTCAATATTCTGCATAAGCAGAACAGGTTGCTCCTCTATGGTTTCCAGGCTATATACTTCCAGCGTTCCTTTGCCGCTAAGCTCCCTTAGCATTTCATACTCATAATGGAAAGCCTCTATCGTAGCAGGACTTGGATATTCATCGCAGGTCATCTTGGCTATGACAACTAGATTATCCTCTTGACGCAATAATCGATATAGCTTTATATCCCCATTATTTCCTATTACATCTAATGTCTGATAACCCGGCATCTCGATCATGCAATTGCACTCCCCGTCAACTATCTCATCGATATCTCATTTAAGTTATAACTAGTATACCATTGGGATTGGGATATGGTGATTGCCCTGAACCATTCGTTATTGTAAGATCCTAATAACAATAGCTGATTCATGCCAATTGATCGTTAAATAAGCTGCAGGAGGTCATCTATTTGGGGACAACAGATAAGTTCACAGGAAAGGCTTCTATCTATTCCGTGTTTCGTCCGAATTATCCGCTGGAATATATTCAATATCTAGTTGAATTCAATCATTTAACTTCTGCTCATACGGTAGCAGATATAGGCGCTGGTACAGGAATACTAACTAGACAGCTGCTTGAGCAGCAGCTAAAAGTAATCGCTATTGAACCTAACTCTGATATGAGAGCCATTGCGGAACAAACTCTAAATCATTATGAACGGTTTACATCATTAAGCGGTGCAGCCGAGCATACCTCGCTCCCCAATCATAATGTTGATTTAATTACAGTTGCTCAAGCCTTTCATTGGTTCGACAAGGACCAATTTAGAGTGGAATGTCAACGAATATTGAAACCAGATGCCTATGTTGCGTTGGTATGGAACAGCAGAGTTGCTTCAAGTGATTTAATTATGGAAAATGCAGAAATATGCAAGGAGTATTGCCCTTCATTCCATGGATTCAGCGGGGGGATAGATGAAACTCCTGAGATCTATCAGCTTTTTTTTCGGAATGGCAACTATGACTACAACGAATTCAAGAATCCCATCCAATTTGATTTGAACAGCTTTATTGGACGTAATCTATCTGCCTCTTACGCACCCAAACCTACCGATGAACTATATAACAGGTTCGTACAATCTCTATCCGAACTATTCGATAAATACAGTCGGGATAACTTACTCTCCATGCCTAATGGGACAAGAAGCTATATTGGGCAAGTTTGATATTCCCGAATACTCGCTTGGGATCGATCCAGACGAAAAGCGTGTTTGCTGGAGTGAAAACGCACAGCAGCTGAGTTGAAAAGCTGTAGTAAGCAAAGTGCTATAGAAAAATCCGTTTAACTAATACCTGCCTCCGCCAGTTCCTCGTCCAGCTTCGCCTTCTGATGCAAATGATGCCTGCTGTGCATACCAACCATCTCAAACCATTCACCCGCGTTGAGCCAGCCAAACCAGCCATGGCGCACCTTGCAAGCCGGATTTGCTTCATCTACGCAATACGCCCAGTAGGCCAACTTTTCAAGCACCTGCTCCAGGCCGGCTATGATTTCATCTTTACTCTCGGGGTTTCTTGTCTCGTTCGCCGGTTGCTCAAGTTTCACACGGATATTGGGCCATTTCTTTTCGGCAAGCGCCTTCGTTCCGTCTTCCGTCTTGTCTTCAGGTTCTTCATGCGTTCCCTTAGTGCATGTTTCAATATACCCGATGTACTCTTTCGCCACTTCGATCACGTGGATATACATTTGCCCGACCGACCACTCGTTTTCTTTGTATTTAAAACGCAATTGCTCTATCGAATATCTGTCTAGATTCCGTATGTATTGCTCGATAATAGCCGAAGAATTGTTTAACACCCAGATCATCTCCCCGCTAATCCCAATTCATTGCAGCAACTGCGCAATCTCCCACACATGCCCGTCCGGATCGGCGAAGCAAGCCGTCCATCAGCCCTTTCTAGCTGGCTATCAACCCGACTATTGCGATCAGCGATAACGGTCCATTAGCCACGCCAATCTGCCCCGCACTGCTTCCCGTAGTTCCTCTGGTCCCTTGAGCACCACTTCTTCTCCAAGCCCAATTAAAAATTCCGTATAAAAAGATATATCCCCACGGGAGACATCCGCATCGACCATGCCGCTGCCGTCTTCCCGGACCTGCAGCATAGGAGCCAGCCATAGCTCCGCTTCGCATCGCTGAACTCCTACCCTGCTCAGCTCCAAGTGCAGACGGATCGGATCGCTTGGCACCACTGTCGTCTGGCGGCTAACGCGAATATCCCCGAGATCCTTCTTGGCCGTACCGGATGTATCTTCTGTTGCTAAGCGAATTCGATCGCATCGGAATACCCGGAAGCCTTCACGAAGGAAGCAATACGCCGTGCAGTACCAGAGCCCGTTATGAGCATAAATGCATACCGGCTGGATTTTACGGCATCCAGCTTCGCTGTCTTTCGTCTCATACTCGATATCTAGCAACTTCTGATGTACCGCTGCATCCAGCAGCACGGACAGACAGGGAGCATCTCCCCGCCTTGTTGGCGTAATGAAATCGACCCTGTGCTTCATGCTGTCGATGCGGTCACGTATATCACCAGGCATATGCAAATAAAACTTGTTCAACGCAGAAGCGGACTCCGTCTCGAATGGTAAGGATGAGTAGTGCCTCAAAGCATGCACTGCAAAAAACATCGCCACTGCCTCTTCTTCCGTAAATGCAATCGGAGGCAGTACTCTCTCCCTCAGTACCTGATAACCCCCATGTGGCCCCACTTCCGAATAGAGAGGAACACCCAGCTCACTCAGCTCTTGTAAATCCCTTAGAATAGTCCGCTTGGAGACACCAAACTCATCGGCCAGCTCCTGCACTTTGAAACGGCGTTTACGATTGACAATCATCATGAGCTCCATTAGCCTTTTTGATTTGGGCAACCCTATCCCTCCTATTTCAATATCAATGACAGAATATGTCACTATTATCCGTTAGGATAAGGGCAACAAGCAAGACCAAACCAAAGGAATGAATGACCATGCTCAAATATTCCGTGGTGTTTTTTCTTATTATGTTCATGATCGGAACCGATACGTTCCTGATCTCACCGCTGCTTCCGACACTACAGGCGCAATATGGCATTGAGATCAAAGGGAGTTCGCGTCGTCCCCATTCGCACTATTCATAAATTCGATATGCTTAAATCCCCACCCGCACATGTCGGTCAAAACCGAACTTAACGTTTTTCCGTGATCGGTCAAAAAATATTCAACTTTGGGGGGAATCTCTTGATACACTCGGCGTATGATGAGTCCGTCCCGTTCCATCTCACGAAGCTGATTGGTAAGCATTCCTTGCGTGACATTCGGAAGCAGACGTCTCAATTCCCCGAATCGCTTTGTGCCTTGATGCAATAAAACAAATAAAATGAGCGGCTTCCATTTTCCTCCGATCACCTGCAGAGTGGCTAATATCCCCTGTGTCTTATTGGAATCGTGAATTTCCTCTCGCATCTTACCATCTCCCGATCACATGATCTTTACCTTGTTAGTAATTTTATCAAAGTATCCAGAATGACAACAGAACGATGATTTATCATACTTAGTACGGATTATCGTACTACCTACCGAAATCAGGCTTCGTCTATGGTACGTTTCTCAGGACTTAGTCTGTTAAAAAAGCGTACTTTGCAAAAATAAAATTCCGCACAATAATGGGGATGTAGATCGTGATGCTACGAAATGAGAAAGGATGATCGTTATGAAAATTATGGTTATCACTGCACATCCCAATCTAAATAATTCCCGGGCCAATCAGGCGTTGGCACGAGAGCTGAAAGATCAAACTGATATCTACTTCCGCGACCTCTATCAGGAGTACACTAATTGGAATATCGATGTGGAGAGGGAACAACAATTGCTGCTTCAATATGACCGAGTTGTGTTTCAGTTCCCCTTTTATTGGTATAGCAGCCCTCCTCTTTTAAAAAAGTGGTTTGATGATGTATTGACGTTTGGCTGGGCTTTTGGACCCGAAGGGGATAATTTAAAAGGCAAAGAGTTTATAGTCGCAACGACGATAGGCGGTACGGAAAGGCAATACCGTTCGGGGGGTTACAACTGGTTCACGATCAGCGAATTATTAAGACCGATACAAAGTACTATTACCAGATGCAATGGCACCTATCTTCCTGCATTCGTCACCTATAATGCAAACGAAGGCACGGATGAATATCTTGAGCAAGAGGCTAAAAAGTATGCGGAACATATCCAAACTTCCATGCGTGTGCTTGTCCATTAATCTTCACGTGCCAAATAACGCGATGATTAGTTGTCGCCGATTTCAATACCTGGATGGAGAAGCAAGGAAAAGCCAAGTTTGAGGCATTGTTTCGTGCAGAGCGTACGTAAAATGTTTACTTAACAGGTCTGGCATTCGAAGACCGAAGACATAGCCACCGGCTTAGCCGGTGGCTTCCATTATTCCGGGCATATAGCAGAACTTGTCTTACTCTCCAGCTAGTTGAATTATAAGTGCTTCTTTTTTCACTCTAGATTATGATTGCTCTCTTACAAAGGTGATATAGTCAATGTTGACCGGTTCTCCGCCTGCAGCTCGGAGTATGGTATTGATTTGTCCGCGGTGATACTGTCCATGAAGCGCTACATGCGTCAATATATCACGAACAGACGTGGAATAAGATGCCCCGGTTTGATTCTTATTCATACCCGTACAATCAACCTTCTTATGACAATGAATTTTGTCAGAATAGAGGGTTTTTTATCCTATTGTGGAATATTGTAAATTAAGTCTTTTGTCCTATATGGCTTCTAGAGAGGTGTAACATGTGAAGGCACATTTTCGACTTAAACTAACGATTACAATGATCGTATTCGCTCTTGCTATATCGATTACTCTTGCAACGACAGATTACTTCCGACTGAAGAATCTAGCAATCAATAATGCACACAATCAACTACAGCAAGATGTAGAGATGCTTACCTATGCATTAGAGACGAGCGAGAAAGCGAGCTTCATGCTGGGGGAAAATATTGCAGAGATTATGCGGGACAGCTCACTTCGGTTATTAAATAAGTACGATAGGACACCTTCCTTTGATGAATGGGATTTTGAATTGTTACGACAAATGTTCTCCTTGGATATCTATATTATTAATAGTCAAAATATGATTACTCACAGCACTATGCCCAGTGATATTGGTCTTAATTTCTCAACTTGCTGCAGCAAGCTTGCTGCTATTCTAGACGAGAGAAGAGCATCGGGTGACTTTCACCATGATGGCTTTGATGTTGAACAGCATACGGGAAAGATCAAGAAGTACAGTTATATGGCGACTCCCGACAAAAAGTATATGATTCAACTCGGCTATTCGCTTGAGGAGGGTGCTATTTTTCAACAATTCAACTTCTTTAACACCATTGATCGTTTAATTCACAATAATGGTTCCATTAATGAGATCAACGTTCTGAACATCGGCGGACTCCCATTAGGGGAAATTAAGGACAAGCTTAATAAAGATCGAAGAGCTGCGTTCGAGCATACTTTGGCGACAGGTGAAACTACCGAGCTTAAGAGTACATGGAATGATACACCAGCCATTTATCTATATGTTCAATATTCCTCCAACTTCGACACAGGGACGACTAGAAACAAGGTTTTGGAAGTTATCTATAATGAGCATGACCTGCAAGCTATTCTTAGCGATAATCAACAAACCTTTATTATCCAGCTCATTATGGTCACCATTGTGGCTATCGTATTAGCTTTAATCATCTCTAGATGGGTTGCCAGGCCGATGCATCTTGCTTTTCATGACAGCCTGACCGGTTTGAAGAACAGAGCTGCCTTTGATGAAACATTAGAAACAATTCTAGCCGCCAATAAAGGAATGACCGCCTTGCTCATGATTGATCTGGACAACTTCAAGCAAGTGAATGACAGTCTAGGACATGACAAAGGTGATCAACTGCTGCAAGGGGTTGCCGATATCATGCGTTCGGTGGCAGGTAAATCCGACATTGTCTTCCGGTTAGGCGGTGACGAATTCGTAATCGTTATGCCTCTAACCAATAAACAAGCCGTGGCGAGAACGGCCCACTTGATCATTACTGCTGTAGAGAGCGCTGTTGCCCAAGAGGCTGAATTAACTAAAGACATCTCCGTCAGTATCGGAATCTCGTTCGCTCCAGAACATGGCATCGATCAAGACTCCCTATGTAAAAAAGCCGATATGGCTCTCTATCTTTCGAAAGAGAGCGGTAAAAATCAGTATCAGTTCTATGCGGAGAGAGCTGGGTAGGGTGATCGAAAGATTACAAAATTTTATCCAGTTCGTTCGCTATTTCTTGCGCGGCTTGTCCAAGCTCCAGCATATCTTCTTCAGGCACAAACTTTGCCAAATCATAGGCAAGCGGGTCTGCCGCAAATGTTTCAAGCTCCCTGCAAAGAAGGGCAACATCCTGTTTCGTCGCCTGGATGGTGATTCGCTTCTCGCTCCTTGCATGATCCAAATCTTGCAAATCAACAAATCCGCTATGTAAGCTCTCAAGTACAATCGCTGCTAGGTCAATGACAGCTCCACTCGCTATATCCATCTCTGCATGAACAAGGCTTCCGTTGATAGGCATATCAAATCCCATAGCAGCACCCTGCTTTAATTGACCATTTTGAAAAATAGTATCCAGTCCAAGATTACGATAAATTTCATCTAAAGAAATCGTAGTCTTCGGTAGTTTTTCAAAGTAATCGACCAATAATAACGAATCATCTGATCCGCCAACCAAATTTCCCCACCACTTCATAATATACACGGCACGTCCTCCTCACACAGTTAAGCGTTCTTCTATTTGCATAATCAGCGGCTATCACGCCTATAGTTCCACTTTAGCTAGGGCAATTACCAATCTCTCTCCCTGATGGCCGTCTCGATATCGATATCTACCTTGAAAGCATGCAGGATCGTTGCTACAGTCGTCCCGATAGAATCCCGTGCCACGGTTTCGATTTCGCTATCATGCTCATCGAATTCTTCCTGCAAATTGTTGATGGCGATCGTCATCTTATCCAGCTCGTCTTGTATCGCTTCATTTGAATACGACCCGCTTTCTAGAAACCGTACCACTTCCAAGATCTGCTCTTTCACCTTATCTACCAAAAAAGTTGGATAGTAGCTGTCCTTATACATGTCTTGCAAATAGTTAAAATTGGCATCCCCGCCACCTTCGCCCTCGTCCGACTCGGATTCAGCCTTTAGTTGCTGTTGCCATTTGCTATGGCTCCAATCTAGAAGTCTGGCTGCATCCTGATCGCCAGGATCCAGCTCCAGCGCGGTGCTAAGCACACCTGCCGCTTCCTCATACCGTTCCATATAATAATAGGAATAGCCTACGCGAAAATACCACAACGGATCCTTTTTTCCCTGCTCAGCAATGAAAGCAAACTGTTCTAGTGCTCTTCCATACATACTCAAATTGTTATAAGCCCGACCTATGCTGCCGATCATATCGTAATCCCTGTCCGCTGGAGGAATTTTCAACAGAGTGTCTACAATCTGCTGATGTTCGTCATTCTCGTGCCACTGCATGATCTGTGCGCTTAGCTCTTGTTCCATCGTTGCCGTCTGCCTCCCAAGTGAAAATATGATTTTCTCTATGTTACCATAGAGCAGGATATTAATGGATAGATTTACCTTAATTACACACTCTGCCTCATCTGCCCAATCGTCCATTCCCAACATTAGGACAAGGAAAATCTGAATCATCTTGCGCCAGCTCAGTCAGCCTCGTCTGCCCTATCGTCCATTCTCAGCATTAGGACAAGGAAGACCTGTTCATCTTGATGCGCCAGCTCAGTTAGCCTCAGCCTCAGCTTCAACTGCAACTGCTCGGAAAATACAGGCTTAGTCACCTGCTCCATATGCAAATAGGGTTACAGCATTCCTCTATTGTTCAAAAGGGGCTGTATCGAAAGGCCATACATGACCTTTTTGATACAGCCCCTTTTGTACGGCCTGAACTATTCCGCACTCTCGATGTTCCTTCTCGCACGAAACGCAAAGCCGAGCAAAGCGAACACGAGAAACGCAGCTCCCAAGAATAGAAAGGGGCTGTAGAGGGATACATAACGCATGCCATAACGGCCAAGAGTCGGTCCCATGATACTCCCTATACTGAAATGGATCGAGGCGATAACATTCGCCGCCGGCAGTATCGCTCGCGGTAGAATATCTGCCGCATAAGCAAGCACTAAGGAATAGAAGGAGCCAACGACTCCGCCTGCAATGGCGAATAACATGAATAATAAAGGAACATGGCTTCCAGCCGTGGAATAGCGAAGAAAGTAAGCGAACCGATTGGCTCGCTAACCGTTCAGCTAACCTTTATGCAGCAAAATCCTGCTTGATGGATTGCTGATAATGCTTGGTCACGATAAACAGCAACGAGGCAGCTGTACATAAACAAAACAGAATTAAATAAAGAAATGGCGCACCAAACCGGTCGATGACCACGCCTCCGATCGTATTGCCGACAATCCCTCCAAGTCCCCAAGTTACAGCCGCATATACCGTTTGCAACGTCGCTTTTGTTCCTTCTGTCGCATAACTCTGAACAACTTCTATAGCTGTGCCTGCGACGAGTGCGAAGGCGATCCCATTCAACAGCTGAACAGCCAGTGTCAAAGTGATGTTGGTGAAAGTGAATAACATGAAATATTGAATGCCATAAATGGCGGCAGCCAAGCAAAGCACCTGATATCTGCCTATTTTTTGGCTTAGCTTAGTCGCTACCCAGAACATAGGTACCTCAATAATGGCTGCAATCGCAAATGCGCTGCCGATCCAGCTCTTATCAAAGCCCATTTCTTTAAAGTAAAGCGGCAAAAAATTCATATTAACCGAAGCGGACATCATCATCAGCATACTGGTGATAACAAATATCATGAATGGCTTGTTGCGAACAACTTCACCCAGTTGACTGGATAACTTCAATTTACGACGGGAGACTTCAGCCGCAGGGAAAAATAGGAGCACGAGCCAAAGCGTAGTACTAACCACTAGATAATAAATAAAGATATCGTTATAGCCGAATTTTCCGTATAAAATGCCCGTAGCAAACGTCCCTACTGAGTAGCTTAACGCTCCCCATAACCTCACACTGCCGAATGAAAATCCTCTTTTACTAGCAATCTCCACAGCCATTGCATCACCAATCGGTCCACCTGAGGATTGAAACCACGCGAATAAAATCGATAAAAATAGAATCCCAGCTAGTCCCTCTGTGAAATGAAATCCCAAGCCGAGTATTGGAGCCGTAATCGCGCAGATCATCAAAATTTTCCGTGGATTATTAATACGGTCATTAATCAGACCCATAACGGGCTGAGCAATAACACTAACTAGTGCCCATAATGACAAGATTAGACCGACAGTAGTATGGCTGAATCCCCTGTCGCTGAAATACAGACTTGTATAAGGCATAAGAACAGAAATCGTCAGATACCATAAAAAATAAAAGCTCGCTAATGTCTTCAACGCTGTTTTCCCTCTTTCCCATAGCAAGCTGGCTTCTTATTGCCGCCTATTTCTATCATGATATACATCGTATTATAACCGCCGATTAATAGCTGTTCTACTATTGTCCTCTTCTCATGTAATACAATCTTACTGATGTTATTGCTTCTCTATTAATTCGATTCCTCCCCCATGCAAGGGCCAAGCCTCTTTTAACAGTAAAATACCCTTTTCTAATTGGGATTCACTTAATCCGCTAAAACCCAAATAGACCACGGGATAACCCGTGTGATTCTGATTCGCCCACATTTGTTGTAAATCATACACACGCACACCTTTAGCTGCAGCTAATTCAATTAAATTCCCGGCGGTTAGTAAGGTTTTCACCGTCACTTGCAGATGAAGCCCTGCACTATGACCTGTAATTTCAATATAGTCTGCAAAATGAGTATGTAATAATTCGATTAATCGATGATGCTTCCTCCGATATAAATTGCGCATTTTTCGAATATGGCGGTACCAGTGTCCTTGTTCAATAAAGGATTGCATAGCCAATTGTTCAATACGAGAGGGAGCTGACAGCAAATGCTGAAGGTTTAACATGGTCTCCAGCAATTCTATTGGCATCACCATATAATTCATGCGAATGGCAGGCGTAAACGCTTTAGAGAAGGTGCCAATGTAGATGACTCTTCCATGACGGTCGAGACTCTGCAGCGATGGAATTGGTTTGCCATAATAACGGAATTCTCCGTCATAATCATCTTCTATGATATAAGCCTCTCTCGCGTTGGCCCAATCTAACAAATATTCTCGTTCGGTGTAAGGAATAATGCTCCCAGTTGGGAATTGATGAGAGGGTGTCACATATACAGCTTGAGCTTCACTTTGCCCCAGTTCCTCTAATGAAAGTCCTTTATCATGAACAGAAATCGGAATAAGGTCATAACCGTTATGTTTGAATTGTTCCCGAACCGGTGCATAACCAGGCTCCTCCATTGCCACATGTTGAATCCCCTTAAAGAGCTTCGTAAGGATACCAATACTGTATGAAAGACCAGACCCGATTATAATTTGTTCTGGTGTACAGTTAACACCTCGGGAATTCCTTAGATAGTCAGCCAGAACACTGCGGAAATGATACTCCCCTTGAGGATCTCCGTACTGACAAATCCGTTCACCGCTATTCACAAGGGTTTCAAAAATCATTTTTCGCCAAGTCCGGTTCGGAAAATTGTCCTCATCCACAACGGATGGATTGAAATCAATGGGGTAGTTGGGCAGTTCAGGATTATGGATCACATGCTCCTGTTCAGCTCGAATTGATAGAGAGGTATCCTTTATTTGCTTAGAAGGTACTGTTTCATGCGGATTGACCGTGTAGATCCCCGAACGCGGCTTACAGATGACATATCCCTCGGCTGATAACATCTGATAGGCCGTTTCTATAGGTGTTTTGCTTATGTTCAATTGCAATTGTAAGGATCTGACGGAAGGCAGGCGTGTACCATTCTTAATACCACTTCGAATATGATTGCGAATTTGCATATAAAGCTGCATGTACAGCGGCTGATCGTTTTGATCTGCAAGCAAAATATCGAACATGATGAACCCCCTCGGATAACTGTCTTTTATAAAGATACAAATCTGACCATTTATGGAGGGTCAGATTTATTATAAGGTTTCATTAGGCATTCGATCAATAACCCTATTAATAAAGAGAAAGGACATGTTTCATATCGTTTGTTATTGCCCATCATGCTTAGGAAGAAAGAAGGAATTCATATGCCTCGTTCACTCTTTTTAGCTCTATTCCTTCTCAGTCTTATCTGGGGAGGATCGTATTTCTTTATCAAAATACTACTTCATGATTTTGGACCATGGACAATTGCTTTTCTTAGATCATCCTTTGGTTTAGCTACTATTGCACTGATCATGCTGTTATTACGAAAACCTTTTGAATTCAGAAAAATCCCTTGGGTTTCAATGGCTATTATGGCCTTGATCAATACAGCGATACCATGGGCCATTATCGGTCTCAGTGAGACGAGAATAACCAGCAGCATGGCATCTGTGCTGAATGCAACAACTCCGCTATGGACAATGGTTATCGGAGTTACGTTCTTCCGGACCGTTACTTACCGATTACAATGGTTGGGTATGGGTGTAGCTGCTATCGGTTTAGTTACGCTCCTTGGTTTAAATACTGTTTCCGTTACATCCGTAGATCCATTAGGATTTATTGGTATGATTGTTGCCTCGTTATGTTATGCCATCGGATCTCAGCTTTCCAAACGTCTTCTTAATGGACTTTCCATGTATCAAATTACATACGGTACATTACTTTGTGCCATGCTCGGCAGCGGTATCTTTGCCTTTGCTTCAGAACAGATCCCTTTCTCGCAGCTTTCCTCCCCCTCCAATCTAGCCGCCATAACTGGATTAGGGATTTTCGGATCGGGAATTGCCTATATCCTCTTTTATTTTATTGTTCAGAAAGGGAGTCCTGAATTCGCTACAATGGTGACCTATCTTTTGCCTGCTAGTGCCATTGTTTGGGGATACACCATGTTGAACGAAGAGATTCACTGGAATTTATTGATGGGGCTTGCTTTCATTCTCGGGGGCGTATTCCTCGCAGGCAGATCTAATTCAAAGAAAACTAAATTAAAATTAGGGGTGACTTACAAGTAGGTGATGACAAACCGTAATATGAATTCCTAACGCAAATAGGACGCCGGCGAGCGTCCTATCATTATTATTGTACAAGCCTATGCTATACAGTAGTCTCGATGTTTCTTTTCGCACGAAACATAAAGCCAAGCAAGGCGAACACGAGAAACGCAGCTCCCAAGAACAGAAAGAAACTGTGGAGGGATACATAACGCATGCCATAGCCGCCAAGAGTCGGACCCATGATACTCCCGATGCTGAAATGGATCGAGGCGATGACATTCGCAGCTGGCAGGATGGCTCGAGGCAGAATATCAGCCGCATAAGCAAGGCCCAACGAATAGAAGGAACCGACGACCCCGCCAGCTATTGCGAACAATACAAATAATAAGGCAACATTGCTTCCAGCTGCAGGTATTGCGAAGAAAGTAAGCGAACCTACTATTCCACAGGCGATCAATATCGGCTTTCTTCCGATACGGTCGCTCCACATGCCAAGCGGCAACTGCAGAATCAGACCACCTGCACCGAATGACAGTAACAATAAGGATATCCAGTGCTGTTCTAGATCAATACGCAAACCATAAAGCGGAAAGCTGCTATTCATGGATGATTCCATTAATCCGAACAATAAGCCTGGTATGAGCACGAACCATGCAACACGATAGGTCGTTACGAAACGGTTTTCGTTCACAGCCCCTTTTGCAGCTCGCTCTGGTATCTCATTGTTCATTCGCAATACGAGCAGCAGCACCGTAACGAAGAACAGGCAAGTCACCATGAACGGTACCGCCCTGCCGAACGGAAGCAGATTAATACCAAGCGGCCCCAAGCTGAAACCAAGCCCATACGCCATCCCGTACAAGGAGATATATTTTCCCCGCCCATTAGCAGGACTTGAACTTACAATCCATAGCTGAGTTGAATAATGAAGCGCACTATCGCCAACACCGACGAGCAGACGCAAAACGAACCAGACGGCTAGCGAATGGGTGAACGGGAAGAGTATGCTGGAAAGCGTGACCAGTATCATGCCTGCTAGAATGACTTTTTTATAACCAAAACGCAAGACTGGCTTCTCTATAAAAAACATCGTACAAAAAATCCCGATATACATCGCCGCTGAGTTCATGCCATTCCTATCGGGCGACACACCGGAGCCTTCAAGCATGATCGACAGCAATGGCAATAGCAGCCCTTGGCTCATGCCTGCAACCATAACAACTAGCAGTAAAGTAATTAAACGATAACGAAAAGTAAGAGACTCTGACTGAATAACACCTGATGACAAACCTGTTGCACTCTCCTTGATAGAAACAAATATTCTGTTTTGCACTTACAACATTGTATACTCGGAGACCGAGCCTGACAATCATCCTTTCATTGCCAGTCCATTGCCTGGTCTTTCCTGCAACAACAAGAACCCCAGCCTCACACGGCTGGGGTCTAGATTCTTTAATATCATTAAAGATTAACGTTTACGCAATCGTTTGGCAGTGAAGTTCCCTAATGATTGTACCAACTGAACAGAGATGACAAGCAAGATTACACAGGTGATCATGACGGACGGCTGCCAACGCTGATACCCGTATCGAATAGCAACATCCCCCAGTCCTCCAGCACCGATAACGCCAGCCATCGCAGAAGCGCCTATTAAGCCAATCGTTCCAGTCGTTAGACCGAGAATCAATGCCGGTCTTGCCTCTCTTAGCATGACTCGTATAATAATCTGATTTCTGGTCGCACCCATCGCTTGAAAGGCTTCAATGACACCTTTATCTACTTCTAGAAGAGCGGATTCCATTAATCGTGCAAGATAAGGAGCCGTATACACAACGAGCGGTACGATTGCACCTGTCACCCCTATGCTGGTTCCCATAATAAACTTAGTAAATGGAATAATAGCAACCATTAATATGATAAATGGCAAGGAACGTAAAATATTAATCGTAACATTCAGGATTTGATAAATGACTTTGTTCTCATAGATATGATTAGCGCGAGTCACGACGAGAACAATACCTAGAAAGAGACCGATTATCGTGGAGATGAGCAACGAATAACCAACCATGACCACAGTTTCTTTAATCGAAGTCCAATATAAATCTCCGTATTCGGAAAAGCTGTTAAAATAGTCAGCCAACATGTTCAATCACCTCAATCTGCAGCTGCTGATTCGCTAAATCGATAATACCTGCTTCAACCAACGCTGGATCTCCAGTTACACGAACAATAAGACAGCCAAATGTCGTATCCTTCACCTGCGTAATATTCCCATACAAAATAGAAGGACGCAGCTTATATTTGGTCGCTAAATCGGCCAAAAACGGTTCGCTTGCTTGATCGCCAATAAACGAAATACGCAAGATTCTCCCCGGATTCTCTTTATCCTGCAGCTTCAGCTTCGTCCATAGATACGCTGGAAGATTGACATCAAAAATACTTTTAATAAAATTTTTCGTAATCGGCATACGTGGTTGAGCAAAAATATCCAGTACATTCCCTTGCTCTACGATCTCGCCATTGTCCATGACAGCTACCCGATCGCATATTTTCTTAATGACATGCATCTCATGGGTAATTAACGCAATCGTAATCTTATATTTGCGGTTTATTTCAAGCAGCAGGTCAAGAATGGAATCCGTTGTTTGAGGATCCAATGCCGATGTTGCTTCATCGCATAGCAGGATTTCTGGATCACTTGCCAAAGCTCGAGCGATTGCAACACGTTGCTTCTGCCCGCCTGACAGCTGGGATGGATAAACCGTTTCCTTATCCTTCAGCCCCACTAGCTCCAGCAGCTCACGCACCTTCTCCGCAATGTCCTTCTTCGGTGTGTGGATTAAGTATAGGGGTGCTGCCACATTATCGAAGACGGTATTAGAAGATAACAGATTGAAGCTTTGAAAGATCATGCCGATTCTTCTGCGAGTATCTCGCAGCTGCGCTTCATTCAAACCTGCCAGATCTACACCGTTAATTCGCACACAGCCATGAGTTGGCCTCTCAAGGTAATTCATGCAGCGGATTAATGTACTCTTGCCAGCTCCGCTGTAACCGATAATACCGAATATTTCACCCTTTTTCACGTGAAGCGAAGCGTTCTTGACTGCTTCTATTTTTCTTTTGTCTTGATAAAAAACCTTTGATACTTGATCTAATTCAATCAACACTATCACCTTCCCCACAGTAGCAAATGCCTATAAACAGAACGGCAGGTCTCCCTTTTATAAAGAGAGACCTGCGCCGTTGTTAATCCTTATTACCAAGCCGGAACCATCGATTCGCCATATTTCTCTTCGACTAGCTTTCTCACTTCATCGGAATGAAAAGCTTTGACTAGTTTATCGAAGACTGGTTTATCTTTATCCGCTTCACGAACTGCAATAATGTTTACCCATGGTGAATCTTTAGGCTCGCTATAGATTGCATCCTCAGTAAGGCTCAATCCAGCTGGTACTGCAAAATTCGTATTAATAACGGCTGCTGTCAATTCGCCCAATGTCTTCGGAATAAAAGCAGCATCCAATTCTTTGAAGGTTAGATTCTTAGGATTTTCTACAATATCACGCACCGTTGCTGTAACACCGACGCCTTCTTTTAATTTAATAAGGCCCGCGCTTTCGAACAAGATCAGCGCACGTCCACCATTCGTCGGGTCATTCGGCAAGCCCAGCACGTCGCCGTCCTTCAGTTCTGCCAAATCTTTAATTTTCTCGGAGTAGATACCAATCGGATAGTTGATCGTATCAGCAAGCTTCACGACATGAGTACCGTTATTCGCATTAAACTCATCTAAGTAAGGTCCGTGCTGAAAGGCATTCGCATCCAGTTGACCGTCATCCAGCACCTTATTAGGTTGAATATAATCACTGAAAAGTACAAGCTCAAGCTCTAATCCGTCCTTCGCAGCAACCTCTTTGACTACTTCCCAAATATCTTCTTCCGGACCTGACATAATACCGACTTTAAGCTTGTTTTGTTCTTCGCCACCTGCATTATTATCTTTTGTATTGCCGCCGCAACCCGCTATGACCAATGTCAATACCAATACTATTGCTAGGGAAAAATGTATACGTTTCATGATAAGCCCCCTTATTCTACTATTTCTTATAGGATTACTGTGAATTTAACTTTAAGTGATTTTTCCTTTGCAGTCAAGGGAAAATTAGAATGCCCCATTTATATCGCACAGAAAAATGATTTACGAACCATCTCTTCCGGTTGCTTGTCCAAATAAAGAACGATGTTCCCTTCTTCTTCCTCTACATCGTACTTTTTAATCGATACGTCTGGAGAGAACATAGCCTTGCCCGTCTTGAGATTAAATTCCCAACCATGCAACGGGCATCTAATAAGCTCATTATGATGTCCATAGACATATTCTTGCGGATTCGATGGCAGCATTGTTCCAGTCACTGAACCATAAATCATCGGCACTCCTTGATGCGGGCAGCTATTCCTAAAGGCGTAGCATTTCCCTTCTGCACGAATCAGTCCAATTTCCACCCCATTAACTTCGACCAGCTGACGTTGTCCTTCTTGCAGCTCATCAGCCGAACAGACGACCAGTCGATGTTTTTTCCGTTGGTTCATAGTCATACACTCCCAGTTATTATAGTCGATAAGACTCTAGAGGATTCTGAAAGAAAACCTTATGCCTCAGTTCCTTCGGAAAATGTACAAATGCACGATCCATCTCGTCCCCATCCCAATGCGGATAATCACTGCAGAACAATAGCATGTCCTCCGCATTGATCATTTGAATCAGCTCGACTAGATCCTTCGGACGCGCTGGCTCTTCGATAGGCTGTGTGCCGAATCGGATATTTCTTCTTATATATTCACTAGGCAGCATCTTCAACCACGGAACCTCATGGCGCAGCGCTTTCCAGTTCTTGTCTAATCTCCACATGACTGATGCAATCCACGAAAAGCCATATTCGATAAAATTCACTTTCAAATTAGGAAATTGCTCAAATACACCTTCACATACCAGGCTAATCACATTCCGCTGACCAATCAAGCCAAGTGAGGAATGCCATTCCATATACGTAGAAGCAGGACCTACGCCAAAACCAGCAGCATATTCACCCGTTCCTTCCGTATCAGGATGAAGAATAATCGGAAGATTGTATTTCTCAGCGATCTCATAGATCGGCCAGTAATGACGTTTGCCCAGCGGGATATTCACGCAATGCATGTTGATCCCAACAACTTCCGGCAGATGCGCCATGCGTTCGATTTCTTTGACAGCCAATACAGGATCAAGCGGCGTAATTTCAATCGTCATCCGATAACGCGGGTCGCTTTTCACCCATTTGTGATAGAGCCAATCATTCGTTGCTGAAGTATATTTCGCCGCTACTTCAACATTGTGGTAGGCAGACATGGTTCCATGTCCAATATTGAGAATGCCATAGGTGGTGCCGCAGCGATCGAGCAAATCCTTAGCAAGAAATTCTGGATCTCCACCGGGCAAATCTCCATTCGGTGGAAAAGCATCTGCGCGCAGCGGCACTGGCAAAGGATTGGCATAAGCCGATGTAGGAAATTTGAATGATCCGCTGTTTTGCTTGGACATCAAGCCCTTGGCAAACTTGCCGATATTCATATACTGCTGAATGGATTCATCCATATAAGGAATCAATTCATCGAAATTCGTCAATACGGGATGTATATCACAATCAATCAAGCCATCATGTTTGACTCTAGAAACCATGTCTATTGCCCTCCCAGTAAAAGTACAAAGTAGTTTTAATCATATCCCTGCTTAATTGGGGGGTCAAGTCATCATAAATCCATTTTTGCCTATTTTTCACTCCACAATCCCGAATTCACTATTACCAAGGAAACTGCGCAAGCAAATGTTCTTATGATCGCTGTTGTATCCGGATTCCTTTAATGAAAGATGATGGTTGGAATCCGAATACAGGCGAACGCTGGTGCTTCTTCAGAATCATTCGCTTACTCCGTTTGTTGTTTTTTGGGGGTCATTTTCTTCTTTTGTGCTGCATGTATGGAAGACAGGTTTATTTTAAATATTCCTTTACAGGAATATTCTTGTTGTGGTATATTAAACGCACAGGAATTACATCATCATCTATTTATTGAGAAAGAAAGCGGGGTCACTCACTCATGAATACTGACATATTTAGCGCCCTTGCCGAGCCCAACCGGTTTAGAATCGTCGAACTGCTGCAATTTGGTCCACTAACTGTCGGAGAAGTTGGAGAAAGACTACAGATGCGGCAGCCTCAAGTATCCAAGCATCTCCGTGTTCTGCTTGATGCGGGTATTGTGGAAGTCAATGCAGATGCGAATCGTCGGATTTATAACTTGGGAAGGGAGCCCTTTAAGGAAATTGATGATTGGCTGAAGGCGATTAGCCGAGCCTGGGAAGAGAAATTTGATCGATTGGATCAATATTTGCAAACACTTCAAGACAGTCAGAAAGCACAACCCGAAAAGGGAACAATTAAATAATGGAGGGTTTTAATAATGAGCGAGAATACACTCAGAGAAACTGCAGTAGAGGTACAAAACAGGGGAATCTTATTAAACCGCACTTTAAATGCTCCTCAAGATTTAGTTTGGGAAGTATGGACTCAACCGGAACATCTTGCAAATTGGTGGGGGCCGCAAGGATTTACAATTACAACGTCGATGTTCAATTTCCAACCCGGGGGTATTTGGAAGTTCACTATGACAGGACCAGATGGTGTCGAGTATCCTAACCAGATTGTATTTATGGAGATACAAAAACCGGAACGTATCTTATATGCAGCAAGTGACGGTGATGAAGATAGTCAAGGACAGTTTCAAACCACTATAACGTTCTCTAAGGACGGCGATAAGACATTAGTTACCATGCAGATGCTATTCAAAACATCAGAAGAGAGAGACTACGTAGTTAAGGAATATGGAGCAATTGAAAACGGTAATCAAACGCTGGACAGACTCTCTGAGTTACTGGAATCATTGCGCTCTCAATAACTCAAATGGAACCTTGAAATAAACAGCTCAAGAAAATCTGTTTGAATTTAGAAGATACCTTCCTCAAATGAAAAAACGGTCAAAATGGCGTAAATTTTTCTTCATTTTGACCGTTTTTATTTTATTTCGTTTATTTGAGTGCGATGAGCATGCTTCAAATCATTTTGTGACAAAGTAAGGAAGTCGGGTTACCTTTATTTCGTTTCCAACGTATCGCCAGGAATCAGCGAATACAAACCTGCAAATCCTTCTATTACAAGCTGTTCACAGAGCGAATCTGTATCCGATTTCCCTGTATGCACCAGCAACGTATGCTTGCTGCGAATGATTCGGAGCATCCTGCGGACATCCGGCAAGCCTTGATGAACCTTGTATCTTACCCTTGCGACTCGTGCCAGACTTCTACCTTGGTTGCCTGCTTGCTCCTCCAACAGCTGTTGTCCAAAGCATCCTTGAGCTAGATGTCCTGTCAAAATAACACCATTCATCGGGTCGTCTTTCAGCTTGCTGTAATACCACTTCGCTTTATCCGATTGCATCATTCCATCATTCGTGAATATAATTCCACTTCCGCTATTGCTTATTTGCCGCTCTCGCTCTTGCTGCGAATCGATAACGACTAACCTGTCGGATTCCACCCATTGAACAATCCGCTCGACTGCTCCAGGAAGCAACCAATCCGGCCATTCCAGCATTTGCAGCATACCCTCCATCAGCTCCGATTCGATATAAACCGGTGTGTGAGGGAATTGCTCCACAGCCCATAGGATAAGATCTTGACCACGTCCATATGCAGGTACTGGAAAAAGAGCCTTGCCGCCTTGATCGACCATGGTTCTGACAAGCACGGTGAGTTGATCCATCTTCATCTCCTGTGTTTCCTTATCCATACCATACGCAGCATCGATAATAGCAGCATCTACCTCAGAAGATTCTGCCTCGTCCTGCTGCCCAGGAGTGTCTGCGATAAGTAAACCAGATTCCGACGAATAATCACCTGAATAGAACACTCTTTTTCCGTCTGCCTGTATCTCCAGCCAAACTGAGCCAATCAAATGCCCGCTTCGTCCCCAGCGTACTTCCAGACCCGGCTCCAACTGCAGCCATTGTCCCGCTGCGCCCGCTTCTTCTATATAAGCAAAACGAAGTGCTTCGATATGTTCATTGTCATAAGGCAACTCTGCCCCGCGCCCTCGCACATATTTATGCCAAGAGGTAAAGTATCCTGCCAACTGCTGGACCGTAGCCCTTGTTGTCCAAACCTTGCCTGTGAATCCCATCTTAACGAGCAGCGGCAATGCGATGGAATGATCTTCATGGGCATGAGATAGAAATACAGCATCTAGCTGCTGGACCTTTTGCCTGTCTAATAACGGATAAACACCGGATTGCTCCTTCTTAACCCCACAATCAAGCAAAATTCGCTTGCCTGCTATTTCGATATAATAACAGGAGCGGCCATGCTCACCTGCTCCGCCCCACACGGTCAATCGTATCATTTTACACATTCCACTTTCTGTTTGAACTTATGAAGTTAATAATTAACAGCATCAGCGTCGTTAATCCCACGGAAATAACAGCCATGGCCATCCCTAACGAAACCTCTCCCTGCTCGAACTGGGCAAAAATATACGTTGCTGAGGTTTCCATCGAAGGCGGTAGAATCATTAAGGAAGCTACCAATTCACGAACAGAGATGGTGAAGGTCATCATCCACCCGGCTAACATTCCCGGAATAATTAAAGGAAGCAGAATTCTGCGGAAAATATAGAAGGGTCTGCCGCCAAACACTTGACCAGCCTGGAATAAAGCAGGATCTAATTGACCAAAATTCGCTTTCACATACTGTACGGTATAAGGAATGAAGAAAACCACATACGTCAGAACGACGATTCCATAAGTGTTGTATAACGGAATCGGCATCCAAGGTGAATTCCAAAAAATAATGAGTGCTACAACGATAACAATTCCCGGGACCGTATTCGGCAATAGACTGAACAGATCGGTAATACGCTGCGGCCAAGTCAGTGACTTCTTGATTGTTAAAGCAAACCATGTGCCAAGCACAACTGATATAGTCGCCGCAATAAGAGAAAGACTGAGGCTGTTCATCAGCGCCTGCATACTCTTCGAGCCCCATGTCAGCAGCTCTCCATAATGCTGGAAGGTGAAATTACCCCATGACAATCCTTCGCCGCGCAGCTTCATCATCGAAGCCGCAATAATGGAAAAGTACGGGATACCTATCGATAGGATGAGCAAGCCTGCTGTATAAACCCAACAGACAATCTTCATCCCTATAGACAAAGGATATTGTTTATTTCGCGAGCCTTTTCCGCTAACTAAACGGTAGGAAAACCTCTGACTGATGACCGTTTGCACATACCATAACAGCAAGCATGTACTTAATAGAACAGAAGCAAGCGCAGTCGCTTTGCCGAAATCAATTGGCCAGCTCGAAATATATTTATGAATTTCTGAGGTCAGTACGTAAAATCCAATCTTTCGGCCAAATGTCGTAGGTGTACCGAACTCGGCTATCGTTTTCACGAATACGAGCAAAGCACCCATCGCATAACTGGAGAACAGCAACGGCAGCACAACACGTCGGAATCGATAAAAGAACCTGCCCCCATGAATAGCGGCAGCGTCTTCCTTGCTTCCGCCAATCTGCACTAGTGCATTCCGTAGAATCAAATACAGAAACGGAAATAAGTGAAGACACATAATCAGGGTCATACCGAGAAAGCTGAAGAAGACCGGCGTTAGCCCTGCCGCAGCGGGAATCATTTGTTCCAGATAGCCGTTGGTCTGCATGAATAGAATCCAACCCATCGATCCAATATAGGGCGGAGTCATGAAAGGAATCAACAACACGACATCCAGCCATGTATGACGGCTAAGACTAGTCTTAGCCATAATCCAGGCTAGAGGCAGAGCAAGCAAGGTCGTACCCAATACGACACATAACCCGAGCCCGATGGAGTTTAAGAACACGCCAAACAGATGATCTTCCATAATCGTTCGAGGTGGAGCCAGCAGATCAAGCGAGCCATCTGGGTATACACTCGTCAGAAAGATGAAAAAAAGCGGGACGACGACTAGCAGCATTAATAACAATAACGCTAGCGTCACCCCAATAGATTTGACATTAAATTTGCCTAAGAATTGCATAAGGTCACCATCTTATTCACTTCTATTATTTGTAGAGCTCTGTAAATTTCTTAATGATATCGTCACCGTTGCTGTCCATCCAAGCCCAATCTACAGTAAGCAATGGAATTTCATCGATGCCGGGGCGCCCCTTCGCTGCTACATCTTTGCGTCCTGGAAGCAAATAAGTATCGGCAACCATTTGTTGTGCTTCATCAGAGATCAAATAATCGATGAACGCCTTGGCATTGTCCATGTTTTGGCTTGTCTTCATAATAGCGGCTGGACGCGGGCTAATGACGGTTCCGCCAGCAGGATAAACCAAATCAATAGGCTCGCCTTTCGCTTTTGCTTGATAGGTCATATAGTCAACACCTGCTGCTACCATACTTTTTGCCCCAGTAATAACCGGATCTAATGCCTCTTGATTAGCTCCAGCCAACGCCACTCCGTTCGCTTTATACTGTTCGAACAGGCTCCAACCAGAATCACCCTTAGCACTCAAGTAGCCTGTAATGAAATCCAAAGCCGAACCAGATAACGCTGGATCAGGAATATTCACTTTCCCTTTCCATTCTTCCTTCAATAGATCTTCCCACTCTGTTGGAGGGTTCTGTACCAGCTTCGTGTTATAAGCAATTCCTAAAGCTGAAGCACTGTATCCAAAATAGTTCCCTTCCGCATCCGTCCATTCTGGAATCATCTTGTCCGCATTCGGAGCATCTGTATAAGCTAGCGTCATTTCACTGTTCTTCAAGCCTTGTGCGGAAGGCAGCGAAGCTAGAACAACAACATCAACTACAGGATTTGCTTTCTCCGCTTCCATCCGGGCTAGAATTTTGCCTGTGGTACCTTGGAACATCTCTACTTTAACGCCTGTTTTATCCTCATAGCCTTTTTGAATAGCCTCGGCCAGCCCTTTTGGTCCTGCACTATACACGACTAGCTTGCCGCTAAGCTTCTTATCTTGCACTTGATCAACTGGAGCTGTTGTTGCTGTAGCTGCCTCAGTAGCTGGAGGCTGTGATGCATTCGATCCTGCTGTATTGTTCTGGGCATTGCCGCAGCCCACGACTCCAAATCCAACCATTGCCGTCAATAAAACGAATGCACCCTTCTTCAAACCGTTTGCCTTTTTCACTTTGTAATCCTCCCTTAATGTCCATTAATATGATGAATATGTTGTTCGGATAGCGTTATCTTCACCGTATCTCCTATTGTGAGACGTTCGTGATGATAAGCGATCCAGCTTCCTAGCGCACCCATATCTAACTGAATTTCGTACCGATCTCCCACGTAGCTGACCGCATGAATACGAGCCAAATAGCTCTTTTGTGCATCTTCCTGATCCGTTAAGAAGCGAATATGCTCTGGACGGATTACCTGTTCATCCTTGACTAGCCAGTTCGATTTGCCAATAAACTGTGCAACGAAAGGATGAGCTGGTCTATGATAAATATCCTCCGGGGAACCAACTTGCAGAATTTGACCCGCCTGCATGACCACAATCTCATCCGACATCGACATCGCCTCAATCTGATCATGCGTTACATATAGGGCCGTCAGTCCGATGTTGCGTACAAGGCCTGTCAGCTCAATTCGCATTTCATCCCGCAGCACAGCGTCCAGTGCACTTAACGGTTCATCGAAAAGTACGAGCTGCGGTCTCATCGCAACGGCTCTAGCAAAGGCAACCCGCTGCTGCTGTCCACCAGATAACTGATGTGGATAGCGCTTCTCCATCCCTTGCAGCCTCACCATGTCGATCGCCTCTTGCACATGAAGGGCGAGATCCTTCTTCCTCCCCGATGCTCTCAGTGAAAAAGCCACATTCTCAAAAACAGTCATATGCGGCCACAGCGCAAAATCTTGGAACACCATTCCAAAATTACGGCGGTGTGCAGGCTTATCAATCCTTCTAACAGATGAGAAATAACAATCCTCTCCGACATGAATCTCGCCTTGATCAGGCTGATCGAGACCTGCAATCATCCGCAGCAGCGTCGTTTTCCCGCAACCAGATGGACCAAGCAGAGTCGTGAATTGCCCCTTTTTAATGTGAAGATCGGTTGGCTTAAGGGCATGTACCTGCTCAAACGATTTCTCCAAACCTTTAATGACAACATCCATATTATCAACCTGCCTATTTGCCTATTCTTGCTGAACTACTTTTAGTGTACTTGTCCAAATGACAGATCATATTATCCGAACGTAAATCTGATGTTAATTTTTTCAATGAATACTATTCAACTCCATAGATTTTTTCTATACTAATGGATGACTAAAGAGATTATTGAGGAGAATGGATAGCGATGAATCTTAACCTAATGAAGTTCAAAATCGTGGAATTAATCGCGCAGCATAATAAAATCACTCTCGTCGCTGAACTGCTGGGTCTTAAGCAGCCTACCGTCACTTTTCATATGAAAAACCTAGAGAAGGAGTTCGGTGTACAGCTCTTTGAATCTCGTGCCAGCAAAACCTATCTGACTGAAGCTGGAGAAGCACTTCGCCATTATGCGCAGAAGATTAACGTTCTCGCTCAAGATGCAGAACGGGTTGTGAAGGAGTTCAATAAACTGGAACGAGGTACGATTCGGATCGGTGCCAGCTATGTTCCAGGTACCTATATCTTGCCTGCCCTTCTAAGCAGCTTTACCAATCTATATCCTCAGATTAGTATTTCTCTAGTCGTAAAAGCGTCTCCCGTCATTAAAGACATGCTGATGAATCATGAGATTGATATTGGCATGATGTCTACTGAACCGTTCCAGCTTCCTCCACTTGTCAGTGAAATCCTCTGTGAGGACGAGCTTGTCGTGATCTTCTCCCCCAAACATCAGCTAGCTGGGTATGATGAGCTCAATCCTGCACTGCTGGTTAAGACGCCATTCATTCTTCATGGACTAGAATCGAGTACTAGGCAATTGACCGATAAGTGGGCTGTCGCACATAACCTAATGCTCAATGCCCATCTAGAGCTAGACTCCGTCGAGGCCATCAAACAATCCGTTATGCTGGGGAACAGCGCAGCCTTTATTTCGAAGCTTGCCGTTCATAAAGAAGCTGAGCTCGGAGAGTTAGAAGCTCGTCCGATTCCTCATAATCTATTTAAGAGATATGTTTATTTAAGCTATAACCAGGAACGCAGACAATCTGCACTAATCGTGCAATTTACGAAACATCTTCAGAAATCCATGCAGCAACTATGAATCACCAAATTAAGAATTCCACTGCTTTATTTTTCTATGCTATGCTAGTGAATAATTGGAAACGGAAGGAAGAGGGCTGATGTTGGAGCTTGTATTTGATCCTGCTGGCTATGTAATCACTCGTGGTGCAGACCGACAAGAATTGCTTGCCAAAGAGTTCGCATTGCTTCGATTTTTGTTCGAGAACCGTAATCGGGCCTTTACTAGGGAACAACTGCTTGATCGAGTATGGCCGCTTGAATATCCCGTGGAACGAACGGTTGATGATCATATATACAGGCTGAGGAAAAAGCTGAAAAACTGGCATGATATAGCAATTAATACGGTACGGGGATACGGATATAGCCTTACCATAAGCGAACCAAGAAAACTTGCTAATCCTTCGATGTATGACAATGACATGAAGGAGACCATCAGCAGCTTATTCATGAAATACCATCTATTCGGGCAGGGTAAATCGATGCTGGCACTGTCTACCCAACAGGATGTGCTCGGTTTCGAGGTCGATCCATTCTATCGGATATATATCCGCTTCATTCAAGGTGATTTCAATTGGTTTATCCATACTAACGATATCCCTATTCGCGAAAGGTTATATTGGCTGTTGTTGTTATACAAAGGGACGGCTCCTGCCCCAGAGCGAATGTTGAATTTTTGTGAGAGAGCTGCTCTTGCCACAGGTCTACTTTCGCATGAGCAGTATAGAGAAATGACTATCCTTAATATTTTAGAAATATATGCCGAGGCAGGACGGCCTCTTGAGGCAATCACAAAATTCGAGCACACTCACATAAAGATGAGGAACGACCAATTAAGCAGCTTCGTCATGCCCGTTGCCATAATGGAGATGTATGTGTTTCTGTTGGCGGGAAATTTAACAGAAGTAGAACGCAAGGTAACTTTATTGGAGGGATTGCTTCAAGAAACGCCCTATTTGCGAGAGATCGGGCGGTATCAGATTGTGAAAGGACTATGGCTGTTAACCATCGGAGATCGAAAAGAAGCAATCATTATGCTTGATGAAGGAATAAAAGTGCTGAACATGGCCTTGAACGTACCCTTGCAGTTGATCGCAATATGCCAGATCATTCTTTATTTGAAGCGCCATGTATCCGATGTCGCCCTTCTCGGCAAATATGAGGCAGCTTATGACGCACTGGATAAAGAATACCTATTAACGAAACACCGTGAGGAATTAGAGCAGATTATTGAAAGTACATTGGCACCCGTCTGATATTCCTCTGACATTCATCCTATACGATTATTCCATCGTTATTATAATGGAGGAATGGTCCTTGGATAAAAGAACTCGCTTAGCCTTACTGTCGAACCGTAAATTCAGACTCCTATTTTCCTCTTATTTCCTCGCTTCTTTCGGAGATTGGTTCGATATGCTCGCCATTCAAGTGTTGGTAGCTTACCGGTGGGGTGTAGACCCGCTTATGATTGCGCTGATCCCGACGGTAATGGCGTTGCCGGGTGTGTTGCTTGGTTCATTTGCTGGTACATGGGTCGATCGGATGTGTAAAGCTCGGATTATGATACTATGCGATGTAGTGACTGCCATCTTGACGCTGTGCGTGCTAACCGCAACGAATATGGGATGGCTGCTGCCGTTGCTTGCTCTTCGTGCTGCTGCGAGCATATTCCATGTCCCTGCCCAGCAAGCATTAACCAAACAAGTGGTTCCTTCCGAACTATTGCTTCAGGCTACTTCTCTCAATGGACTTGTCAGCCAATTTTCTAAGGTAGCGGGTCCGCTGCTCGGTGCATTTGCGTTAGTTCTATTGAGTCCCCAGGCATGTATCATCCTGAACGCAGTCTCAAAGGTGATGTCTGCCCTGCTGTTGTGGCCTTTGCGCAGTATGAGAGAGGAATTCAGCAATGCTAAGCAAGAACAAGTAGACGGGCACAATATGTTTTGGGAAGAATGGCGTGAAGGCTGGGCTTTCATGCTGCGGACGAGAACAGTCATGCATACAATGGTGTTCGGCTTTTTCGGTCTGTTGACGCTGTTGATGATCGATTATCAATTTCCGGCCGTACTACGAGGTATTGATCCTTCCAATGAGTCACTTCTCGGTTGGTTTGTATCAGCAATTGGTGCTGGTGCAGTAGGTATCATCCTAGTTCTGAACCATCTTAACCGGATAAACAGCGGGTGGGGACTAGGCGGAGGCTATGTTTTGATCGGTATAGGTATCATTCTGCTAGGCAGCTCCCCGCCGGGAATAGGAATCGGCTTGCTGCTAGGCTATGGTGTTGTGATCGGTATTGGCAATGGGCTGTATATGGTGACGCAAAACTATACTCTGCAGAAAGAAACGCCTGCACACATGACTGGACGAGTATTTGGTATTCAAAATACAATAATAAGCTTTATTCTGCTGACGGCCCCACTTGCAGGCGGAGTGCTCATCCGTTCAGTTGGGGCAAGCAGCTCCTTCGTGCTGATCGGGCTTATGACAGGTACGCTCGGTCTATTGGGTGTGTTATTGAGACACTTGTTATGGCCAACCGAAGAACAGCCAAAGGTATCAAACATAAGCATGAATGGTTGAGGGTTGGTAAAGCCCGTAGATGGTGGTACAGCTGACCTTTATTTGCAGATAGACCTATAGGTCTATCTTACAAGATAAGACCCTTCTCGGGTCTTATCTGCCTCTCGCCACACCCCCGCTCTCCACTTAAGGCCCAATATGGGCCTTAAATTTTCTCATTACGCCGCATTCCGCTCCATTCTACCTCGAATGAACCCATTTCTCTCAAGATAAAACCCTTTTCGGGTCTTATCTGCCTCTCGCCACAACCTCGCTCTCCACTTAAGGCCCAATATGGGCCTTAAGTTCATCATGCCACCTCATTCTGCCGTATTCCGCTAATCCCTCCCTCCAACCAACCATAAACAACTAAATAAGGGTATGCTTCGCTTACCCTAAACCCAAAACATATAAATTCTTATATGTTCAAGCAAAAAGCCCAGCCTATTGGCTGGGCCTTCTATTAATTTTATTTCATTACAGAGGAGGTCAATCTAAGCTTTAACATTCTCGATTTCAACGATTTTGTCGGAGATTGCTATAGTAAGTTCCTCAGCAGTCTTCGGTACGAAGTTTTTCAAGATCGTATTGATCATCGGTCCCATAGCACCTTTTGCTGTGATATCAAGATATCCAGTCATGCTAGTGTTGTTAGCGTCAATTGCTTTCGCTTCGAAGTAACCGTCGCCAACGAAGTTATCCGAAAGACCCTTCAAATCGAAAGTTACTTTAGTTGGTTCAATCCAATTCGTAATATCGATTTTCAGTTTAACTGTCTTTTTCATGAAACCAAGGTCACCCTTGAAGGACCAAGTGGATTCGCGATCATTAATAATTTCATGCTCGATGTATCCCGGTACTAGTGGAGCCCATTTGTCCATATCACTTACGAAGTTCCAAATATTTTGAATCGGAACAGCAAGTTCCATATTATGAGAGCCGTTTGGCATAACATTCACGCTTCTTTCATGTTTTTGTTTGTATATCTTAGATGTTCTTTGGTTCTGATTTGCCGACAGCGATTCCTGCAAGATAACCAAATGTCATAGCTGGACCAATTGTTCCGCCTGCGCTTGCATAAGTTTGTCCCATAACTCCCATAGCTGCATTACCAGCAGCATACAGACCATTAATCGCTTTGCCGCGAAGGTTGATAACTTGTCCATCCGCATTGATTCTTGGTCCACCGCTCGTGCCAAGTGCTCCGAAATAAATCGGCAATGCATAGAAAGGTCCTTTTTCGATTGGACCAATGTTAGCAGCAGCAGTGCCGCCTCCGCCTTGCAAGTTCTCGAAGAAAGTTTCTCCACGGTGGAAATCTGGATCAATCCCTTTTTTCGAATTTTCATTCCAACGTTGAACCGTAGCTTCAAGACCATCAGCATCTACACCGATTTTCTCAGCTAGTTCTCTAATGCTGTCAGCACGATCAACCCACTCAGGAGTGTCCTCGCCAGGCATCATTGTAATGATCATTGTGCTGTCTTTTAATTGTTGGTCGAAGACCATCCATACTGGCGGTTCATTCGGCCACTCAAGAGCAACAGGATCATATTGGTAGAATGCTTTAGGCATATCGTTATAAGTCGTTCCTTCGTGAACAAAACGTTTACCATGACGGTTAACAACAATGCTGTTTGGACCCATACGTCCGCCGCCAAGCTGATTCATCACATGATCATCGTATTCGAAGGTAGGATCCACCATGGATGGGTACCACCAAGCTTCGCTCATATTGCCGAGAGCAGCGCCTGCCTCCATTGCCATGATCAAGCTATCTCCATCATTGCCCGGAGGCGACATTGGATGTGTAATTTGACCTTTCAAGAAAGTTTTCACGAGCTCTTGGTTCCACTCGAACCCGCCCGATGCAAGAACTACCCCTTTGCGAGCACCAATGTATAATTTCTCACCGTTTTGCTCAGCAACGATACCAATTACTTCGCCGTCATCGTTAAGTACAAGCTCCTTGCCCGGAGTTTCCACTAATGTTTCAATTCCACGGTCAAGAACACCTTTGAACATAGAAGCGATCAGGGAACGTCCCATCGTTACGATGTTGTTCTCCATGCGCTCTGCAACTTTAGCGAAATCAATGCCGCCAATTGCACCGCCTTCTTCAAGTGTTAGCGGTGGGAATGTCGGGTTCTGACGAACCTTTTCTCCCCATTCATTGATTTGAGTCATATCGAATGGTGCCGGATCAAGAGAACGTCCATTTTTAGCACCTGGAAGATTACCGTAATAAGACGGGTAGGACAGAGGTACTGCAAATCTCAATGGTGTATTTTCGTGAAGGTAATCAATCATTTTATGGCCATTATCTACAAACACTTCAAGAAGTGCTGGATCTGGTTCTTTACCGCCAGTTAGACGTTTGATATAAGTGAGTGCATCCTCACGTGTATCATTAATTCCTGCTTCCATCATATATCGATTCATCGGAATCCAAGGAATACCGCCGGAGAACGCGGTTGTTCCCCCGATTTGGGACATTTTCTCCAGAATCAAAACTTTCGCACCCTGGTCATGAGCCGTAATGGCAGCTACTAACGCTGCACCTCCGGTCCCCATAACAACTACATCGACTTCGCGATCCCACTGTGCAGGTTTTTTCGTTGGCATGGTTGTATCTCCATTCTGAATTCTAGAATATGTTGCCTATTTTTCAGAAATTGATAGCATAACTATCAATTCGGGACAATCATACCAAATTCCTAAAAATAATTCAATCGATATTTGTTATACAAATGGTGAAACGATATAATACGAGATAACATAAATAGAAATGAATGAGAGGTACTCGATGAATCCACAAACGAGACTTAAGCGTACGCAACATATGCTTGAAGCAGCTGAGCATTTGTTTACCCATAAAGGAATTGAAAAAACGACCATGCAGGATATTGCTAACCAAGCAAATATCGGAGTAGCTACTGTATTTCGGTTTTTCCCTCGAAAGGAAAAGCTTGCTGTTGCAGTCGCAACGAAACAACTCGATATGGTACTCGAAACCTTCCAAGCTATCGCCGCCACGCCAGTATCCTGTCTGGAAAAGCTTGATCTGCTGTTCAATCACTCTATTTCACTCCTTGAGAAAAAAGACAGCTCTAATGTCAAACTATTAGAAAACTTCGAGAGTTTTGCTGCTAACTATAAAGAGCCTCTTGAAGATATCGAATTATTTAATTCCGTCTATCGTGAAATTTCGAAAGTATTCTCCACTATTATTCAACAAGGTCAGCACGACGGATCGATTCGAACCGATCTTCCGATTGAAAATACACTAACTACGATCATGAATACGTTTGGTATTTTCGCCAGAAAGCTCTCCTTGCAGAAAAATATTCTCGTTGTCGAGCCTGACCTCGTTCCCGAAGAACAGCTGGTCATCCTTAAGCATATTTTGTTGAGTTATTTGAAAAGCTGATGGTCAGTGAAAAAATAAGAAGAGGCTGTATCAAATGCATAAAGCTCGCAGAAGGAAAAGCTCACTTTGAACAGAAATAGTGGGGAATATGAAAAAAGGAGCTGTCCCATAAGGTTTAATTACCTTTTGGGATCCCCTAGTTTTGTTTTGTTCGGGTTAACAGGGGATGAAGTAAGCTTTGTGATGCCGAACTCGAACCGCATCATAATAAAAGGAACACCGTTCCTCTATTTCTGTCTTATCCTGAATGTCGCCAGCCATAAAGGAACGGAGTTCCGCTATAGGACTAGAATCATTAAAAACACGATCAATGTGATAAATTAAAGGATCGTGCATCCGCTATTATAAGATAATCGTGTGATGCACGGACAATAGAGGAACAGAGCTCCTCTATTATAAAAAGGGCTGTCTCAAAAGGTCAGAATTGACCTTAGGACAGCCCCTTTTCTCTATTCTTGTCTATAGTTGCGAGATTTCATTTCATGGAATTTACGATGGAGTTGTCGGACTTGCTCCTCGAGTTCAGGTACTGGCCCTGCTATAACGGCATCTCGAATGACGTCCTGAATCGGCAAATTTCGAACGCGCGGCAGATCAACCCCCATTTCACTCAACCACTGTAAAAGTTGCTTGGAGGAACTCGCATATACGATTCGACCTAAGCCAACCCAGCCATGCGCTGCAGCGCACATTGGGCAATGTTCGCCAGAGGTATAAACCGTTGCATGGATTCGTTCTTCCTGGGACAGGTTATTGGCCGCCCAACGCGCCAACGCAAACTCCGGATGTTGAGTATAATCGCCACCAGCAACATGATTGTGGTCTTCCGCAAGCACCTCTCCACCCGCAGAGACAAGAACTGAACCGAACGGCTCATCGCCAACCTCCAGAGCAGCCTCCGCAAGTTCAATACAGCGATGCAAATGCTTCAAATCAGTTTCATTGATCATGATTACACCTCCTTTTTTTCGTAAACCAGCAGGTATTCTTAACAATCTGCCTCTGTTGTGATTCATCGTTCATTAAAAACATGCTATCATGAAGTAACATAAACGAAAAATATTTAGTAATTAGGTTTTCTATACTTTTTTCGTATAGAAGGAGGGTAAACGAAATTTATGGATATTCGACAACTGCGATATTTTATGGCAATCGTGGAGGAAGGAACAGTTTCCGCCGCTGCGAAAAGACTTCATATGGCTCAGCCCCCGTTAAGTCAACAATTGAAAGCCATGGAGAAGGAACTTGGCATTACTTTAATGGAGAGACGTGGAAAGTATTTGGAAGTAACCGAAGAAGGAAAAAAGCTGTATGAATTTGCCTTACAAATGGTTGATCTAATGGAAGAAGCAAAAATGGAAGTGAAGGAAATTGGAAACGGGACAAAGGGCAATCTGTCGATAGGTCTAAATACATTTTCGGTCGCAGAACTTTCCAATATGCTTCAACAATTTCAAAAGAAATATCCCTCTGTGACTTACAAAATACAACAGAACGAATCCGCCCATTTATGTGAATTGGTAAGGAAGCGTTCGATTGAGCTGGCTTTCGTTCGACTGCCGCTTGATTTGGATGATTTTTTTATACTTCACCTCTATACCGAACCGTTTTATTTACTAACGTCGAATAGTAGAAAAAAGCCGTCGATCGGTGATGATGTATCGCTTGCTGATTTACAAGACCTGCCGCTTATGTTGCCCAGCACTCAAGGATTAGGCGTGCATTATTTAATTCAGGAAGCCTTCTCCCAGCTTCACCTGCATCCCACAATCATAGGCGAATGCTCCGACATTTCACTTTTGATGAACTTGATTTCATCTGATTTTTGCGCGTCCATAGTTCCAGAAACTCTGCTTACAACGCACAAGGGATACGAAGTACAGTTCCACAAAATATCTCATTCAGCCGAACTATCGTCCCCAGTGGGATTAATATGGTTGAAAAATCGTCGCTTATCAAAAACAGCCCAAAACTTTTTGGAATTATGTAGCTCTACCCCCGAACCATTTTGTCATCAAGCGCATAATTGGGCGAGGACATAATCGGTGGATTCTGACGCCGTGCAGAATCGTATGGGATAAGCTTGTCTTGAACTCAGAATCTACAAATAATGTTGATTATACATGATGCCTAGAATGTTCCCAAACGGATCGATCACAGAAGCCGTGGTGAATCCCGGTCCCCGTTCTGTAGGTGCCTCGTACTCCTTCGCTCCCATAGATATCAGCCTCTCGAATAGTAGCAAATCCTCGTAACGGCTTTGTTTCACTCATTATCGATTTCCTCCTCAAATGTTGTGTACATAAACATACTCCATCCAATATGATAAGGTCATCGGGTATCTCTTAGCTGTTGTTTCCTATAGTTCTTATAATCGCCTAATCCAGACAACTGCATGTCTGTGTTCCGCTTGAGCCGCATAAATATGGGGTGAAAAATTCACCAAATAGAAATGAGCAGCCCATCCTTAGCTGATAAGCTGCTCATTCTATGTGCTTTTATGCTCTTGATTAGCGTTGATCCAGCATCCGTATGATTAGAGTGACCGCATCAGCCCGTGTGGCTGCTGCTTTACCATCAAATAAATTGCCTAGTTTCCCATTAATCATTCCAGCCGCATATGCTGCTGCGACATATGGACGTGCCCATGCCTCTATTTGCGAAGCGTCATTAAACGGTAATTCAGCATTTTCCTCCACAGGCAAGCCCAGTCCACGCACGATCATGACTGTCAATTCTGTGCGAGTAACGGCTTGCTTCGGACGGAAGGAATCATCACCGTAACCGCTGACGATACCTGCCTTGAGCGCTGCCGTAATATAGGGATACGCCCATTTCTGGATAGAGTCAATATCCGTGAAAGCTAATCCGCTTTCTCCCTCCGTTGTGTTCAAACCTAATGCACGGATCAGTAAAGCCGTGAACTCATCTCTGCTGATTGGATTCTCGCTTCTGAACGTTCCATCATCATACCCTTGAACAATCCCTAGCTCCACAGCCCGTTTAATGGCATCTTCAGCCCAGTGCCCACCAATGTCCGTCAACTCAATACTAGAGCCTCCAGTTCCACCGCCGTTGTTTCCACCGTTGTTGCCGTTGTTTCCGTTATTGCCGTTGTTGCCGTTGTTGCCGTTGTTTCCGTTATTTCCATTATTCCCACCATTGCCGTTGCCATTGCCGCCGCCGTTATTGCCACCGTTGTTGCCTCCATTGCCATTTTGCGCCTTAATGACAACGTTGAACGTTTTGTACAACATGGCATCACCTTTGGAAACTGTTGCTGTAAGAGTCAAAGTAAGATCGGGTTGGCCAGCAGCAGGACGTTGCAGCAGCTTCCCGCTATTGGTCATATATGCTTGATTCGAGCTTACCCAAGTGATAGAGGTACCGTTCGTACCTGTTGTAGGCAAAGATATATCTGCTACTATAGCAGTCAGATTGCCTAACTGAAGTGCATCCAATGCTGATTGAACGTCTTCGAGATCATTGTTCTCTTCCCCAAGTACACGGAAAGTCAGACCAGTTGTATTGGTGCGGTTCAGTTTGCCTTCTATCCCTGAGAATGATACAACCCCTGCTTGCGGAACTTCATAATTGCCCATAGTAACCGTAGATGTTTCAACCGTATGAGCAACAGGGAACCAAGTACCATTTTGCTTGAAATAACCGGTGTAGCTTCTGCCCTTCTGTTCAAGCTTCAGCTCAACAGGCAGTTTAACGTAAGCCCCCTTCACTT
Organism: Pristimantibacillus sp.; assembly: GCA_048976605.1. GTDB lineage: Bacteria > Bacillota > Bacilli > Paenibacillales > Paenibacillaceae > Pristimantibacillus. Next base: position 283,471 of record JBHGUX010000074.1, read on the forward strand.
CTTGAATAGCTCCGCCAGCTTCCGATCTTGATCCTAATGCCAACTGTCCTTCAGGACTAACTGATAAGAAGATAAAAGGTGCACTTTCCCCCAATCCATCGCGGTACATCAACCCAGTACGGCTATTCATAGCTCCTTCTCCGGTTGGTATAGCAAACCGCTCAAAAGCAGCTGTCAGTTCGGTGCTATTCCCATCTACTGACCGATGCACGAACGCAAATGCATCCTTATCAGTTGTTAATCCGACTCCCGCAGCCTGAAGCTCCACGCTATTTGCTTGTGGGATAATAGCAGCCTTAGCACTGCCAACCGATGCAGCTTGCCATGGATTAGGCAGCTCCCTAACATGAACATCCAGCTGCTCATTAAGGATGATACCGCCGCCAATATCAGCGACAATGTCGATCACAGCCGATCCCGTTTGCAGTGCACTCACAACACCATCAGCAGTAATGGATACTACCTTTTCATCGCTGCTGCTGAATGTTACACTTTGCACTGGCAGTTCACTCAGGTCTTCTTGCCACACACCAACCTTCACACTTGAAGTTTGCCCAACCAATAAATTAGGCGAAGCAATCTCTGCATGAAGACGTGATGCCTCTTGGAATACTTCTAGCTCTGTCAATTGAAAAGCATATTGTTTGTTAGGGTCAGCTCTCAGAGCGCTCGATTCAACCCGGACATATCTGCCAAGCTGAGCGCTGTCCAGTTGAAGTTCCAACGGAGCACCGTCGGTTGGTTGCCCAATTTGAGTCTTCGTTATTACCTCCGACCAGTTCAAGCCATCCTCTGACACCTTCACCGTTACCTGCTCTGGGAAACCTACTCCCACATTGCCATTATCGCTGCGCGGCCACAACATGATTTTCTCAATCGAGTAGCTTCCACCAAGATCAACCTTAATCCAGGTCGGTGTAGCAGGATGATCTTTCACAGGCAAGCTGCTCCAGCCGGAAGCCACTGTGTCTGCGACTCTCTTGCCATCAACAGCGTTGGTCTTCAACCAGCCCCAGTTGCCAACATCACTCGAAACTTCAACAGGCTTGTTTAAGGCCAGATTACCAAGTGGATGTACGGGATCAACAAGCACTTCCGGATCCTGAGGTCCTAAATATTGAGGGAAAGCCCCTTCCAATAAATAAAGTCTGCCATCTCCCGGCTCCAGCGTGCTTACTAAAGTCCCAGACTTGCTGTCGTAATCCGCTGCAACCAATTCTCCGTCCACCTTCGAAACTTCACTTATATTAGATAGACGACTATCCGCTTGAAAATTCACTGTAGCTGTTTCCGTCAATGACTTGTTCACCGCCATCACATAGGAGGCTCCTGTGTCCTTATGCACAAAGTAAGTTAAGATCAATTCATCATCGCTATTCACTGGTTTCAGCAGAAAGTTATCCGGCACTCGCAGAGTATTCGCTGTAGGCATTACAGCTCCGGAATGATAAACATCGAGAGCACTGAGATGAATCAGCGTTTTTCCAAGCTGTTTAACCTCACTGTTAATTTGCTTGAAAGGCTCATACAAATCCGTTTTATTGCCCTGCGGATCTATAATAGCGTCCGTAAACGCTTCACCCCGGCCAGTAGGCGTCCAATACGTGAACCAAGTCAAATATTTGAATCCATAAGCCAGATAAGAGTAGGCACTAAACGTCAGATCCTCTTCACTTGGCCTGCGGTGACCCATATTAGCCGGACTGCTGCCGAACCCGACCGATTGCAAGTAAGAAGCGGTTTTAATATCATAATCAAGCCCTACCCGTCGAATGATATCGGCCATATCATAATAATTATTCGAGAAGCCATTGCTCAGGAATGGATAATTGTCATAAGACAAGTAACGCAAGTTAGGTTCACCGGAAGCATTTTTCCCAGCAGCCTCTACCCATGCCCTGACATACTCCGATTCATAAGCAGCGCCATAGATATTAGGCAATAAATTGATATACGGATTTTTCGTATCATCATGCTTGAGCACCTCTTGATAAATATGCCCAACATCCGCTAGCTGTCCTATACCAGGCTCATCCATAATATAGTAGCCTGCAGTAGCCCAGTAATCCTTATACGTATCTACAACTTCCCGAACCTTGTCATCGCCAAGTCGAATGCGTGGATCGGCCACATTAACCTTTAGACCGATTTCTTCTCCAAGCTCAAGCATCCGCATATTGCGTTGCTCGGTGTCGAGCCCAGAGCCAATTACATTTTGCAAGACATCAACATTGGCATCCTTCAAATACTGATATTGCTCCTCATTGGTATATTCCCAGGTTGGAGGCCAGAATACGCCAATCAGCAGTTCATCGCCCGTGTTTTCCTCGCGTTCCCGATGCGGTTTAACCGTGAGATCGAAATCCTTATACCGTTCAACATCTCCGCGCTTGATACTCGCCCAGAGCTTAACCTCAGCCGTAGGCTCATTCGCAGGCGGCCTTATTACCTTGCCATCATCATGTACATAAGGAGAACCATACGTGCTCCAAGTAACAGTGGACCCCTTAGGACCTAAGGAGGGAAGAATCAGACTTGACGTTAGATTCTGCGCACGCTCCAGTTCCAGCCAATCATAATCTTGATCGACAATGTCCTGATCGGGAAGCCCGTTGTCCGCCTGCATGACCTCCATCTCCCGAAGCTGCATCATATATTTGCCGTCATCCCGTCCGCCGCCCTCGCGGAACATTTGGGTCGCTTCAACTCGAATATAGCGGGCATCCGTTGAAGTGAAGCTGAATGATTGTGCAGCAGCATCCACAGGATTCGGATAACCCGTTAGATCTGCAACAACGCTCCAATTCACTTGGTCATTCGATAGCTTGATTTGAAAATCAATCGGGAAGCCGACCCCTTTATTAATCGTACCATCGTCGCTTCTAGGCCAGAGAATAACCTCGTCGATTGTGTGAGATGCACCCAAGTCAATCATGACCCAGACGGGATTAGCTACTGTAGCCGCAGTACTGGTGGGTAGAGTCGTAAATCCATTTTCTTTTGCTCCCGCAGCACGCGGACCTGTTTTTGCCCCATCGACTAAGTTGGCAGCCGTCCAACCTTCGACCGCCATTTCATAACTGCTCGAATAGGTAACCGTTTTTCCAAGTGCTACATTCATTTCCGGTTCTCCAGCCGCCTGCACACCGCCTATTGGAAAATAAGTCAGCAGCATGGCCGCTATCAGCGCGTATACTGTAAACCTGTTGCCCTTTCTCCTCACATTGACACCTCCAAGGTTATTAAATCTGTATTCTTATGCATTGCCTGCATCTAGCGATTGCTTAATGCGTCCTTCCAAGCTTTATCCATATTCTCCAGCATGCCGTCAGGGTTGATTGCTTTCAGATAAACCCCTTGCGCAGACGTCATCATCTCAGCCGTTGCCGCCCCGCCGAACTCCCAGCCTTGATCCAGGAATGGATAGCTGCTTCCGCTCGCCACGATATCAGCAATGTATTTCAACGATGGATTAACTTCACCAGTCTCTCCCTTGATTGTCATGAATGCTTGTTGGCTCTTCGCCCATACCGCTTGGTTCTCACTTTGCGACCAGAATTCGAGGTATTTCTTCGCCGCATCAATTACCTTCGAGCTTTTATTAATGGTGAACGTTGTGCCAACAGCCGCTGACGCAACTACCTTCTCACCTGCTGCGTTGGACGGCATTGGGAACATGCCTACTTTTAGATCGGGATTGGCCTTCTGGATGCCTGGCAATGACCAGTTACCGTCAATGTACATAGCCGCCGCTCCTGTTACGAACGCTTGCTGCGCTTGATCCAAGCTGACACCGGTGCTTTTTGAGGTCAAATAACCTTTCGTATCAAGCTCAAACCAGTTATTGACCATCAGGCTCCATTCCTTGGAAAATGTTGTTGTTCCTGCGTTCAATTGTGCATCAAATTCAGGATTCTTCGTGTACACTGTACCCGGTCCCATTGTGAACAGCGAAGCAAGTGTCATCCAGCCATCATTGTTGCCAATGGAAATCGGCAGTACGCCAGATGCCTTGATCTTCTCTGCCGCAGCTAGAAACTCATCCCAGTTCTCAGGGATTTCAATGCTAAGATCAGCAAATATTTTCTCGTTGTAGTAAACGCCAAGCACGTTCATATCGTTGGGAATACCTACGACTTGACCATCGAACGAAGTCGCTTTCAACGCAGCGTCAGTGAAATTAGAAATCCATGATTCTCCTGACAGGTCTAGTAAATACCCAGCCTTGCCGTAAGCAATGATATCCGACATGCCCGGGTGTATCATAATGACATCGGAGGCATCATTTGCTGCAAACCGTGCCTTCAAAAAGTCTTTGAACTGTCCTCCCGGCATCCCCTCATACACCACTTTAATATTCGGATTCTCTTTCATGAACTTCTCATTCAATTCCGGAATAGCTCCAAGCTCAGTACCTGATTTAAATCCGGTTACCTTCAGCTCCACCTGTTCAACAGCCGGAGTTGCCGTCGCTTTCGCATCATTGGTTGCGCTTACATTTCCTCCAGAATTGCTCCCTTTGTTACCGTTCCCAGAGCATGCTGCCAGTACTAGAAACAAAGAAAGCACTAATGCTACATACGTTGTTTTTCTGTTCATTATTCAATACCTCCCCGGTTTTTACGTGAGCCATTCTCACATGTTCAGCTTACTTGATCGCAGATGGTATTAAAATTGCGTAAAATTATTGTTTATTCCTTTTTTTTCGGATTCTCCCCTGAGTGCTGCACGAAGAAAACGAAAAAAAAAGAGCAACTTATGATCGGCTTAATGTGCTCTTTCCCTATACATCATAGGTGTCATATGATAAACCTTGCGGAACAATGTGCTGAAATATTTGGGACTAGTATAACCGACAGCAAAAGCAACCTCATACATCTTCATATCGGATTCTCTTAGTATGCGGCGCGCCTCTTCCAGCCGGACCATCGTCAAATAATCAATAAACTTCTGCCCCGTAGATTCCTTGAATAACTCGCTTAAATAAGTTGGATGTAGAAATACACTCTGGGCCAGTAATTCAAGATTGAGCTCATGGTTGGAAAATTGTTGTTTAATCATCTCCTGTACCCGCTCAATGACTTTACGAATATTGCGTTCATCTGAATCTCCCAGCGCCAGACCATCTACGAATGCTTCCACCGCACGCACCATCTCTGCTGCAGTCAGTGCCAATGGCAAACGCTCGGCCAGTTGCTCCGATTCCTGCTTAAGCTGGCTCCCCAGCCTCGAATGGTTGCTCAGGAGCGCTGCACCAGATAGCACCGACAGAAATTGATAACAGCGTGATGCAATATAAAATATACTTTCCCCGGACAAACGCGCCACTTCCCGCTTCCATTGCTGCAGCAGCTCAAGCGTAGCTTGAACATCATTGGTTTCTATCGCTACCGTCAGCTTCTTGAGACGCTCACGATCCTCCTTGCCATGCTCTTGAATTTCCTCCCCTTCACGATGAAATACCCGCTTCAACGCGTATTTGTAGCCTTCATGCAACTGCTCTAAACGTGTGAAAGGGCTTGAGCAGCCTAGGCTGTTCAAGCGTGGACCTGTGTGATAAGCAGAATTGCGGCCTAAATTAAGCCTTAACAGCATGGCTTCCCATTCCGTATGACCGGGCATACCCGTTCCAATGACAACAAACAACGTGCATGATTCAGACACAACAACCCCGATCACCTGTTGCACACCCGGTGCAGCCCGCTCCAAATGACCTGCCACAAGATCCATGTGCAGGCGGTCAATACCCGAATTCCCGTAATCCCAGAACATTGTAATCACTGAATATTCCAACACACCGTCCTGTTGCTCATTCAGCCATCCGCGTGATACGAATGCCTGACGCAGCTCGCTAAAGCGATTATCGCTTTGACTGACCAGCCATTCGAGCAGAAGCTTCTCCACATGAACGGCTGATTGAAGCTCTTTCTCTCGCAGCAATTGTTCGACTTTGCGTACAGCATGCACCAGCTCATCCCGTTGCACAGGCTTAAGCAGGTAATCGGTTGCTCCATTCCGAATAGCTGTCTGTGCATAGTCGAACTTTTCATATCCAGTCAGAATGATTTTGTACATTTCCGGCCGGTTTTTTTCTAGCAGACGAGACAGCTCCAGTCCACTCATGCCGGGCATATTAATATCAATAATGGCAAGCTCAGGCGCACGCTCCTCCACGGCAACAAGCGCACTCTCGGCATCTTCGCAGCTCAGCACGATTTCCCATTCCGGCAACAGCCGTTGTACAAGCTGTGTTAATCCAAGGCGAATCGTTTCCTCATCATCAACAATCATCATTCTCGGCATGGTCGCTTCCTCCCTTGTCTGTACAATACCTGATTGTCAACTGCACCAGTGTGCCCGATGTCGGCAACTGCTGAATGCTCAGTCCATATTGCTCTCCATAAAAGCCGGTTATCCGTTTATGTACATTGTACAGACCGATATGCTCTTCCCCATCTTCCCTAGATCCAGCCGACAGCAATTGCTCCACTTCGGTCAATCGTTCTGTACTAATGCTGATCCCATCGTTGCGAATGCTTATGAGCAGATCATCTCCCAGTCGCTCTCCCGCAATATGAATACTCCCGTTTCCGCGAGCCGGGGCGATCGCATGTACAATCGCATTCTCTACAAGCGGTTGAATAATCCAAGGCAATGTACGGCATAGAAGCAACTCGGCAGCAATTTCTATGGAATAGATCATTTTTGGAAAACGAATATGCTGCAGCTTCATATAGACCTGTACATACTCCAACTCCCGTGACAATGGGATGGAATCTATGCTCTGCTGCAAAGATAAACGAAACAGCTTCCCGAGTAGAGATACCATTTCCGCTACCTCGTAGTCCTTGTTGATCTCTGCCTTCATATTGATTGATTCTAGTGTATTGAACAAAAAATGCGGATTAATCTGACTTTGCAGCAGCTTGAAGTCTGCCTGCTGCTGATAGATTTTCATCGTTAGTACCCGATTGACCAATTCATTGATCGTTTCCACCATGTGGTTAAAGCTATTTCCGAGCTGTCCGACCTCGTCCTTAGCCTGCGTGTGGAACCGAACTTCGTAATCACCCATTTCCACTCGGCGCATTAAGCGCTTCATACCTTTTAAAGGCTTGATAATGCTCATCGTCAGCACGGAGGAGAAGATAATAGAAAGAAGAAGAACCGCCCCTGTAAATATCCAAAGCAGATTACGCAGAATGCTTAATTCATCCGATAGCTGTCTAACTGAAATCGTATTCAATACAATCCAACCGGTCTGAGGGGAGCGAACGAATTGCACCATCGTCGGCTCCCCTTCTATGTCGGCTGTGAATTTTCCAAATTTCCCTTCCAGCGGCAAGGAAAATGGCTCTGAAATATGCTCGGTTTGTGGATGATACACGATCGTCCCACTCTCATCCACGATGAACAGTGTGGATGAGGTCTTAATCTTCGTCTCACTAAGCAGCTTATGAATATAGTCCATAGAAACATCAATAAGCAGCACTCCATAAGAGTTGCGGTTAGCTACCTTTACGATGCTGCGCGCATAAGAAAAAATATAAGGATTCGATTGACTATTCTCGACCACATACCGAGGCTGGTACGGAGGTACAATGACACCTCGTCCATCTGCCGCTATTACTCGGTCATACCAGCCCTCATCTATAAATCCACTATGATTGACCAGTTTCCCTGAGCCATATTGGGAGTACTGAACTTCTCCATCACTAACCCAGTAAATCCCTTCGACATCATGAATCGGGATAATTTGCATCATATTGCGGAGGGCACGATCTACGGCTATCTTCTCGTTATATACGTTCATAGGGTCTTTTTTGCCGGTTAGCCCGTCCACACCGTCCAGATAGAATGCCAGCGACAAGCGGTCGAGCTGCAAAATATAGTTATCTAGATTCGTGCTAATCTGATCAGTCAGGTTCAAGCCGAACTCACTCACCCGTGTCGTCAGGTTATCGTGATAACGCTGAAAACCAAGCAAAGTCACAATATAGACTGGGATAATGATGCAAAGCGCATATACACAGATAAGCTTCTTATCCAGACTCCAGTCTCGAAATCGTGCTAATCTCAGCTTGCGCTTCATGCAAGAATCCTCCTCTATTTTCGAGACCGCTCCAGCATCCTTCTGCATTTCCACCTGGTATTAAGAGGATGTTATCCTTTTACAGAACCAGCCGCAAGACCTTTTATAATAAACTTTTGCAAGAATATATACACAAGCAGCAGCGGCATTACAGACAAAACCATACCTGGAAACAACAGGGACCAATTGGTGACATGCTCTCCTACGAACATATATAGTTCAATCGTGATCGTACGGAATTCCTGCTTTTGCAAAAACAAGAGTGGAACCGTGAAGTCATTCCAAACATTAAGAGAGCACAGTACAACAATCGTTGCTGTAACCGGCTTAATAATGGGGAAGACAGCCAGCCAGAAGGCTCTGAACAGTGAGCATCCGTCTATTTTTGCCGCTTCCTCCAACTCCTTGGGCGATGTCCGCAAAAATCCCGTATATAAAAATACAGTCAGCGGCAAATTGATAGCGGTATAAATGAGAATGGCGCCATGGTAGGTGTTGACCATATGAAGCAGATTAATGAATCGATATAGAGGCACCATCGCCAATTGAAATGGCAGCATAATTCCCGCTATAAAATACATGTAAATCATATAGTAAGATTTCTCTGTTTTACGAGCTAAGGGATAGGCTGCTAGAGAGCCGATGAGAATAAGCAAAACGACAGTCCCCGCAGTAATGAGCAGTGTATTGGTGAATACAAGCGGGAACCGCATCTGCTCCCATGTTGCTGCGAAGTTGCTGAAATTAAGGGAAGAGGGCAAAGATAAGGGTGATCCTGCCATCTCCTTCGGCGTTTTCAGTGTCATTGAAACAATAAAAAATAGCGGATAAATGGAAATGACGGCAAGTAGAATCATCACAACTTCCAAGAAGAACGTATTGCGTTTAGACTTTTTCCACATGTGCCTCTACACCTCTCTTCGACGCAGCAGCAAGATCTGCACCAGTGAAATAGCGAATACGAACAAGAACATCACAACACCCATTGCCGTGCCGTATCCGAAGCTGCTCTTGGTAAACGCCGTAGAAAACAACAGGGTTGTCATCGTCTCTGTCGCATGGAAAGGTCCGCCTTTGGTTGTCACAAAAATAATATCAAACGCTTTCAAAGTTCCGATGCTGGATAAAACAACATTAATCGTAATGGATGGAGCAAGCAGCGGAAATGTAACCGATTTGAATTTCTGCCAACCACTCGCCCCATCAATGCCCGCGGCTTCGTATAATTCACCCGGAATTGTCTGTAGATTAGCTAGATAAATGACCATAGAATAGCCGGAAAATTGCCAAACAGCCATTAGCACGATGCTGAACAAGGCAAATTGAGGATCACCAAGCCAGCTTTGCTCCCAGGCGGACAAGCCCAAGGTGCGCAGCAGTATATTCAATACGCCGTTCTGCGGTTCAAAAATATACATCCAGGTGTAGCCGACAACGAGTGGACTCAAGATAGCCGGCACAAAAAACACCGTCTTCAAAATTTGCTTGCTGCGAATTTTGGAATCCATTGCTAATGCCAACGGAACACCTAGGCCATTCTGAATGATCACGACAAACAAAGTGAACACCAGCGTGTTGCGGATCGCTTGGCCAAATACTTTGTCATCCAACAGATTAGAGAAATTACGAAGTCCGACAAAATCCATCGTTTGGTAGAGACCATTCCAGTTCGTCAGACTATAGAAGAAGCTGCCGAGAACCGGACCGAGCAGAAACATGCTGTACACAATCAATGCCGGTGCGATGAAACAGGCAAATACCAAATGCTCCTTCTTGTTCATAGTCAGTTTAAACACTTACCCCTCATCTCCTTTCGGTAATTTCATGTTACCGGAAAGCGTCGAGGGTAAAAATGGCTTAAAATTCGTGTTTCCTCTCTTTTTTTCGGATGATTTTTCAACGGTATGCGAGGTGAAGCAAGTGACACTATTCGAGGAACGGCCGGGCAGCAGGTATGTTTATGAAATCGGCGTCTCCTGTATGAGGGGGGCTCAACCGTTTGCGATATTGGAGGGGAGAGAGACCGGTTTTCTTTTTAAACAAAGGGTAAAAAAACTTAATATCGCGATAACCGGCCAGTCGGGAGATATCTCCTATGCTCAGCCTCGTTTGCTCCAGCAGCTCACAGCTTTTATCGATTCGCACATTTTGCACATATTCCGTAAAAGACTGATCAGTAGCCGCCTTGAATAAGCGCTGCAGATGGCTGATGCTGACCGGAATAAGATCTGCCGCTTGCTTCAGAGTAATTCTTTCTTGGTAATGAACGTCGATAAATTGCAGGACTGGGCGAATTTCCGGGAACGAACGCACCGTTCCTTCCTGCTGCAAGCCAAGACGATATAAAGTTAACAGCAGCTGTGTCAAACAACCAAGTAAATATGCTTCATATCCCGGCTTCTGCTGAACATATTCTTTATGGAACCCGTCCATTATGCGCCTTACATCACCATGAGGGTCATTGAACTGTTTGTAGGACATTCCTTCTAGGCCAACTACCGCTCGGAGGTTTTCCGGCATCGGAAATTCTGTGCAAAGTGACACCAGTAGGTCTATGCCAATCAGGCAGTTGTAGACAATCAGCTCATCTCTAGCCGCTGGCGACTTAGGACGATATACATGGCTTGTACCAACGGGGAGGACAAAAATATTCTGTTGCCGGACCGTAAGTCGTTCATTGCCGATATAATGGAGACCTTCACCTTGGGCCACATAGTTAATTTCAATAAAATCATGGGCGTGCAGCGGCAGGGTGAACTGTTCATGCTCCCTATTAACCACCAGCTGCAATCCATCCCTCCAGTAATCAATGCCTTCCAGCAAAAGAGGCTTTCCCTTCATCACCCATCCCTACCTTTATCACCATGATGTAATCTACCTATAAATATACCATATTTCCCCCTTTCTTCGTCCGCTTACGCGAACTATACTGTGCATTAAACTATGCTTTCGATGTATTTTTGCTTCGCAAAAATTTAAGCGTATGCTTTCGATGTATTTTTGCTTCGCAAAAATTAAGCGTATGCTTTCGATGTATTTTTGCTTCGCAAAAATTAAGCGTATGCTTTCGATGTATTTTTGCTTCGCAAACATTTAAGGAGGGTCAATCCATGCTCACTATACATAAACCGCTTGTTAATGGACTTCGTGCTCCACTAGGATTGGATGTTTCGTTTCCCCGCTTCTCCTGGCAACTGACTGGCACTGAGCGTGGAGAGCAATCTATTGCATATGGTGTCAAAGTTGCCGCTTCCAAGGAAGGTCTCCAAAGTGGTGCTGTTCTATGGGACAGCGGCCAACGGATCGGCAACCAGCTTCATCTTACATATGAGGGTCCTCCGTTAATAGGTAATATGCGCTACTGGTGGCAAGCCAGCGTTTGGGATAGCCAAGGCAATTGCATCGAAATGACACCAGAATGTTGGGAGACCGGATTATTCCCCGGTGATTGGCAAGCGCAATGGATATGGCGCTCCGACAACATGCAAATAAACGACTTCGCCTATTTCCGTCATACCTTCGAGCTTGCAACCCCAGTAGTTCGAGCCAAATTATATGTATCTGCTCATCATTTATTCCAGCTCTACGTTAATGGGCAGCGTATCGGCGGTTACGGTTCTCCGGCACCAACGGGGGTCCCTAACTGCAAATATTATCTCGCTTATGATGTAACAGATGCTCTACTAGATGGGGTCAACTGTATGGGCGCCACAGCGCATTATCTTGGAGGCAGCGGACAGAACTATGTGAACGGGGTGCCAGGATTTCTATTGCAGCTGCATATTGAGAATACAGACGGGGAGCAGCTGCTCGTCAAATCCGACCGGACCTGGCAAACGCTTCGCAGTGTACCACATCGCATTGGCACTCCCTATCAGCAAAATCGCCGTCTTTCAGCTATTGAAGATTACGATGCTTCGAAGCTCGATCCGAGCTGGCTTCAGCCTGAGTATAGCGAAGAGCATTGCCAGCCTGCCGTACTAGCTGATGCAACTATTCAGCAGTGGCAGTTGAAGTGGCAGCAAATTCGTGAAGGCAAGGAGATCGAGCTTATCGTCCCTTCTCCTGTAACCAAACCATTCATAGATAGTGATGAAGATTTGGTTCAACTATTTGATACTGGCACAATTATATCTGGTTGGCCGAGGATCGCCTTGCCCAGCCTCGCCGGAGTGACAATCCAGCTGCGCTACTCTGAGTCGCTTAACGATCAGGGATGGGTTAGCCATCAAGTATGCAACGAGCAATCCTCCCATTATTATGACCGTTACACGATGCACGGCAGAGGCGGCACCGAGATTTGGAGCCCCGACTTTAGTTACAAAGCATTTCGCTATATAGAAGTAACCGGTTATCCGCATCCGCTTGAGGCAGAACAACTAACCATTTGCTCCCTCAGTACTGGGATAGCGGAGGAAGGATACTTCCACTGTTCATCTGAACCGCTGAATAAGCTATTCCAAGTAAGCCTGCAGACGCAGCGCAACAACACTCTTGGTCAAATTGTCGATTGTCCGCACCGCGAGCAAGCACAATATTTGGCCGATACTGACCTGCAAGCAGAGACGCTTCTGTACAACTTTGATGCCTATTCTATTCTTGATAAAACACTGCAAGATTTCGCGGATGGCCAATTGGATGACGGCACCTTTCCATTCGTCTTCCCCTCCAATTACGAGCATCCGGACTTTTATATCCAAATACCTGAATGGGATTTGCATTTCGCTACGCTGCTGTGGAAACTCTATCAGTCTAGCGGCGACGAGCAGTTACTCGAACGCCACTACGAATCGATGCGGGCTATGATCGATGCTTACATGTCCACTCTGTCACCCGATACAGGATTAATTCCGATCGGGCGCGGCTGGCATATCAGCGATTGGCCATATCCGACAATCGAGCATAAGGGCGAGCATTTGACCGTTCAGCAAATAAAAGCATGGCAAGCATTACGCATCACATCAGAAGCTGCTGCGATACTCGGCTATGCTTCGGATAGCGAGACATATGCTTCACAAGCGGCTGCATTGCAAACCGCCATCCTTGCCCATTTATATGATCCATCGACTGGAAAATTACGAGACAGCTCGGACTCAACTGCAGCACATCAAGGGGTTGGAGCACTCGCACTCTATGCCGGACTGCTGACTGGTGAGGATCACAAAGCTGTATTGGCTGGTGTCACTGACCGTCCATGGGAATGCAAGACGGTCTTATCCCTACCCCTGCTGCGAGTACTATTTGAAAATGGGTATCAAGCGCTTGCTTATCATCTGCTCAGCAAGCAGGATTATCCGGGCTGGGGTTATATGATTGCCCAAGGTGCGACAACGATGTGGGAGGGTTGGGACGATATCGAATCCCATTGCCATGCTTGGAACGGCTATCCGGCCCGCTTGCTCCAAGAATATATCGTAGGCATACAGAGCGTCACAACTGGATTCGCCACTACGCTAATTCGTCCTTACTTCGCTGCGGACCTGACTTTTGCCGAAGCCGTAGTCCCTACAGTCAGAGGTGCTGTGTCTGTACGTTGGGAACGGCTCACTGAAACAACCATCCTTGTCAGACTGGCTTTGCCTTGCATGATAAGCGCTCATGTGAAACTAGACTCCCCAGCATCACGCCCAATCAGACGTATAACCGAGAATGGAGAGACTCTGTGGGATAATCATTCACCTACCATCCATGCGACGGCGAACTGTCGGCTATCCAGCGAACTGCTGGAGCTCGATTTGTTATCTGGACAATATGAGATCACTCTACACTACTAGTATTTCGAGCGGGACCGCTGACCCATTTACAATGGCAGCGGTCCCTTCTTCTAGTTCTACTTCGCTCTCATATCCCAACTATCCTCACACGCAACAGAAGTAACTATTGCTTTCCCTAATAGATTCGAATAACATTAAACAATATAATGTTATAATGTTTAATGTTTATCATTTTAATAAATCAAGGGTTGCAGGAGGAATTCCATATGAAGATACGTTTTGAGGGTAATGTTGCAGAGTTAATGCCCGGTGTACAGCTGCTGTTAAGCGAGCTTGGCATTGAATTACAAGAGGATGGGATGCTCGTTCGGGTAGAAGCGTCGGAAGGCGCACTCGAAGTTGGTCTCGAACAAGGCGCAGCCTACATTCGATACGGACAGAAGCATCAATTCTACCGTGGGATTGGCTTACTCATTCAGCATAGTCGCAAGAGCAATACCTTCCATATTCAAGAGAAGCAGCAATTCGATCAAGTCGGTCCTATGTTCGATCTATCCCGCAACGCCGTGCTGACGCTGGACAGCTTTAAATTCATGCTGAACAAAATGGCTTTAATGGGAATGAACACCGTTATGTTATATATGGAGGATACCTATGAAATCGAAGGGGAGCCGTATTTCGGATACATGCGGGGCCGCTACACGCAAGCGGAGTTGAAGGAAATTGATGATTACGCTGACCAATTCGGCATTGAAGCTTTCCCAAGCATACAGACACTCGCGCATCTGGAGGAATTTCTGAAATGGGAGCCGATTAAACATTACCGTGATACAAAAGGAGCCCTGCTGGTTGGGGACGAACGCACTGATAAATTGATTGAGAAAATGATTGAGGCAGCCAGTTCTCCGTTCCGCAGCCGCAAAATCCATATCGGAATGGATGAAGCGGAAGAACTGGGTCGAGGCAAATATCTAGATCTGAACGGATACGAGAGCCGCTTTGACATTATGACTACGCATTTGGATAAGGTACTGAAAGTCGTTCGACAACGCGGCTTGAAACCGATGATGTGGAGCGATATGTTCTTGAAGCTCGCTTCTGGGAACGGTGATGATTATTATGATAAAGAAACGGCCATCCCAGAGGAAATGGCTCGACGAATTCCCAAAGATGTCGATATGGTTTATTGGGATTATGTCCACATGGAAGCGGAGGATTACGAGAAAGTTATCGCCAATCACCGACCGCTCGGCTGCAACTTGGTATTCGCAGGCGCAGTATGGATATTCAACACATTTGGCGTGAATTACGGCCTCTCCCTTAACGCTTCTGACGTTGCACTGCAAGTGTGCAAGCAAGAAGGCATCCGAGAGGTGTACGCAACGATGTGGGGCGATGACGGCAATGAAGGAAACCCGTTCGCCGCTTTACTTGGCTTGCAGCTCTATGCGGAACATGCCTACTCGGAAGAAAAGCCAACCTGGGAACAGCTTGCTGAACGGGTTAAATTCTGTACGGGGATAGAGGCGGATGCTTTCATGCAAATGAAGGATCTCGACGAAATACCCGGCTCAGAGCCAAACAACAGCAAACAAAGCAATCCATCGAAATTTTTGCTGTACCAGGATGTGCTTCTAGGGATGTTCGACAAGCAAATTGAAGGCTTGGATTTGGCGACTCACTATGCCGAGTTAGAATTGCGTATACACAATAAACGCGATAAAGACGCGGTTCTCGATTATTTATTCGAGGTACCTGAGAAGTTGTCTGCCGTGCTAAAGCGTAAAAGCGAGATCGGTATTGCATTGAAGCAAGCTTATGATGCGAAAGATAATGAAAAGCTGAGACAGTTAGCAACAGATGAACTGACTGCGATTACAGAGGCCGTGCACAAGCTGCGCGCAGCGCATCGCACACAATGGTTACAGATGTTCAAACCTTTTGGCTGGGAAGTGATCGACATCCGTTACGGTGGTGTCATTAATCGATTGGATACCGCATCCGCCAGAATTCTTGATTATGTAGAGGGACGAATCCCAAGGATTGAAGAGCTGGAGCAAGAACGATTAGTATATAGTACTTCCAACCGCTTCAACAACAAAGGGGTCGGCTGGTGCAGTTATTATTACCGCATGGCTTCGCCGAACGTCTTCTTCCATGTGCTGAATCCTTTTTAATAGATACGAACTCATAAGAACACCCTCCTCTCGAGTAATATCGACAGGAGGGTGTTCTCGGTCAACAGGATTAACCTGTCACTTTATTATGCTTCACAGAATGACATCTGACGGCTTACTCTTCAACCGCCTCTGGCTCTGCGAATAAATGCTGGTATCTCTCATAGTCGGATTGTTTGCATTCCATCGTAAGTCTGGTTCCATTCGGCTCATAGCTGGTGGAGTGTACATGTGCATTAGCATTGAAATAAGCGACCAAACGACCTTCCGCAAAAGGAATGATGACTTCACACTGTATATAGCCTTGGAAAATCCGATCCTTCACAAGTGCAATTAGCTCATCTACCCCTACCTTTTCCTTAACGGAGAGATAGACCTTGTCTTCATTCGTTCGTGGATATTGCTCTCCGGTCAGATCGGTCTTATTGTACGCATATACCATCGGAATATGATCGGCTCCCAGCTCCTTGAGCGTATGATTCGTTACCTCGATAAGGCGTTCATACTCAAGATTAGAATAATCTACGACCTGTATTAACAGGTCGGCTTCAGTGACTTCTTCAAGGGTTGAACGGAATGCTTTGACCAGATAATGCGGCAGTTGGCTGACGAAACCAACTGTATCTGTGAGTAGGAACGACTTGTTATCGGGCAATTCAATGCTGCGTACCGACGTCTCTAATGTGGCGAATAACATGTCTTTGGCCAACACCTGCTTGTTCATATCAGGCATATATTGATCGAGAATCGCATTCATGAGACTAGACTTGCCTGCATTGGTATATCCAACGAGACAGACAACAGGCACACCGGTTTTCTGCCGCTGCTTACGTTGAACCTGACGTTGTGCAACGAGCTTCTCCAGCTCATGCTGCAGTGCGGAAATTCGATCCTCGATACGCCGACGATCTAGCTCCAGCTTTGTTTCGCCCGTTCCTTTATTCTTCATACCAGAGCCGCCGCCTTGCCGGCCAAGCGATTCACGCAGACCGACGAGCCGCGGCAGCATATATTGCAGCTGCGCTACTTCGACTTGCAGCTGCGCTTCACGTGTTCGAGCGCGTGAAGCGAATATATCCAAGATCAGAATCGTGCGATCGATCACCTTTTTCTGCAATGCACCCTCCAGATTACGGATTTGCGAAGGAGACAGCTCATCGTTGAAAATGACTGTCGAGGCATCGACCTCTTCGATAAGTGCAGACAGCTCACTCACTTTACCTGTACCCAAATAATTGGAGCTATTGATCTTAGCAGCCTTCTGCGTCAATTGCCCGACCACCTCAATCTGGCATGCTTCCGCAAGATTGCCCAGCTCCTCCATCGAATAAGCAAAATCAGGACGATCCTGTAAATTAACGCCGACGATCACGGCTTTATTGTTCGGTTGTTCCATATAAAAAAACTCCTCCTTCAAATAAGGCGATATTATCGTTCGAAAAGACAAAAAAACACACTGGCACCCTGGCCTGTGTGTTCGATTGAAGAGGACTTAGATTATACCCTAATGGAAGCCGAAGCTTACCGACTATAGGCAAATAGGCAAGCCGCGACAGCGATGAGAAAGAAGCTCGCCATGTAGGCGAGTATTCCTTATGCACTTTCGCAAACTTCATACCTTAAAGGCAACACGAGACCTATATCCGATTGATCTCGTGATTAGTAAAGCATATGGGTTACCTTTAATGGGACAGACCTATCCTGAGTCCTCTGCACACAGGCAGAGTCTTGGCGCTATTCAATTAGCTGCGCAAAGATCTAACTCGGATAAAGTCTATCACACGTAACCCTCCGTTCCCATTTAAGTACGCTTATTCTAACATATGGATTAGCACTATGGCAAACCATTCATGATCAGTGATTGCCATCCACATATCGACCATGCTTCGGAATTGCGATTTGGTCAAAATCATCGGCAAGACGAGCCAGATCACGCGCCAGCTCTTCACCTCCCATGGGTGATCCGTGACCGGTAAGTGCGAATACCGGTTTTAATGCCTCCAGCTTTTTCACCGAATTCCACGCCATATCCCAATCTGTCGTAAAGTACACAGGAGGACCAGTCAGTTCTTTTGTCTGCAGCAAGACATCATATAATGAATCCTGCTCTACGGTCACGAATGCATCGCCGGCAAGGAGCATTCTGTCTTCATCTCGAAACAAGGAGATATGACCAGGCGTGTGTCCAGGTGTATGCAACCAACGCCATCCGGACATGCCGGGAATGGTACCGTCACTAGGCAAGGCTGATACATGGCTGCCCAAATCGATCGGTTCATTCGGAAACCAGGGTGACAGCTTGGCGATTAATCCGCCTTCGACTGACCCGTCAGGTTCTGGGTAATGGGATTGACCCGTAAGATAGGAAACTCCAGCTCATGGGCATAAACGGGAACATTCCATGCTTTGACAAGATCAATTAGAGATCCCACATGATCAAAATGTCCATGCGTTAAAATAATCGCCTTCGGCACCGCATGATCGCCAAACCGTTCCTCTGCTTCTTCCCTTATTTTATGAGCGGATCGGGGCATCCCTGCATCAACTAAAAACCACTCTTCAGGTGTTCCAACTAATGCAATATTGACGATTTGAATCGTACAGCAGTAAACATCCTTTGCAACTTTTTCATTTGAACCGCTCCTAAAGGAGGTCATCGGCAAATACTTGTCTGCCATTGTATCTTCCATATCTTCAAATTGATTATGATCCAACGCTCGCACCTCAATATTCATTCGCAATTTTACCCATTCCAGGTCATTATCCCCGAACCTTTTTCTGATTATTCCGGCACAGCTGCGAACGATTTTGAACTATAAGTAAGAAATTGTGCTCTGCGATGGTTCTGGAAGCCGCCTTCGTTACTTTCTCCAAATCGGAATCCAAATTTCACTCCTGAAATTAGGAGAAGCTACATCCTTTGACTCGTTCCATAAGATTTCTGGCCCTTCTCTCAGTTCATAGTTTGAGGATGGAAACCATTCCGCATAAATGCGGCCCCAGACATTTTGAAGTGTATCTGGAAAAGGTCCGACGGCTTCGAATACAGCCCATGTTCCCACTGGAACTTCGAGTTGAGACGGATGATCAGAACATTCCATGGTTGTAGCTACGCCTATATAATGATCAAGTTCTCCTTTTTCCTCCATCCGGCCTTCTGAGAAGTTCGTGGATGCACTAATTAATCCTACAGGCTCTATATTAGAAAGCTTCTTGAGATTATTTATTGTCTCTTCATTTAAACTTTTCCACATAGCAGCAATCTCAAGATTCACTCCATTAAAAACGATGGGAACCCGCTTTTTTATACCGATGATACGGAAGGCCTCTTTTTCAATAATTCTATAATTCATTTCACTTCCTCCTTTGATTGTTAATTGAAAGGTCATTCGCGGATAGGCTTTCAGGGATTGCCCAATACCCCTTGCCTCTGACGGCGTTACACCATGTAAATTTTGAAAAGCTTTTGTAAAAGCATCGGGAGAATTGTACCCATACTTTATCGCTGCATCTATTATCTTGATATGGCTTTGATTCAGCTCAAAAGCGGCAAGTGTAAGACGTCTACGCCGGATGTACTCAGACAGCGAAACACCAGCAAGTAACGAGAACATTCTCTTAAAATGATATTCCGAACAAAGCGCCAGTCTTGCTACTTCAGCAAAATCAATATCGTCCGTGAGATTCTCTTCAATATAGCGTAATGCTCCATTCATTCCTTCCATATTCATAAATGACCTCCTCACCAACAGAATAACAGCTATTGCATTTGCCTATCCGACTTTTCGTGCAAAGTTTAGAAGGTTCGGATCGATATTCCTGATTCAAATTAATCAATCCTATATCTGGTGCAAGAAAGCGGTGAAAGCGCCAAATAAAGCAAAAAGACACCCGATCGGTGTCTTTTCATTCTCACAAAACCAGACAAACTTATAACGAACCGCTCACGAGTTTCCCCTCATACCATACAGCCTGACGCTCTGCTCTTCGAGCTATCGCTTCAGCTGAGCAGCTTGCATGCAAGAGTACAAAGCTCGCAGCATCTCCAATCTTAGGCCACACCTGTTCACCTTGTTGATTCAGCGGCGTTAACCCTCCTGTTATGAACCCAAGAGATTGAGACAGAGACCGTTCATCGTTATACCCATACAATTCTGCGAACCGCCCTGCCTTCTCTAACTGATCTCCATTGCCAAAAGGAGACCAGTGATCCGTTAGACTGTCTGTTGCCAGCCTCACCGTTACTCCTTTACGATGCAGCATCGGCAGCGGCATCATTGATTTCCCAATCGGTACCGTCGAGGCAACCGCCATTCCAAGCGATGCCATCCGCTCAGCAACTTCTTCTGCCTCTTGTTGCTCAGCGCCCGCAAACCAGAACGCATGGCTAACGGTTACCTTCCCTTGCAATCCAGCCTCTTCAGTCAAATCCGCTAGACGCATCAGTGTTTGCTTGCCCGCTTCCTTCCCATCATGCAAGTGAATATCTATACCGGCATTATTCTGAACCGCGAGTTCTACCATGGTCTGCAGTGATTTCTCTATATCTCCATCCACCGTGAACGGATCTACCCCGCCTACATGAGTAGCTCCCTCTGCCAGAGATTGCTTAACGAGCTGGACAGAATTTGATCGAAGCAGTCCATGCTGCGGAAAAGCTACAATTTCAGATGAGATTTTACCGGAAAATGTACTTAGCGCTTGCTTGGTTGCCTCTAATCGTTGCAGTCCGCTTACCGGCTCGATATTACAGTGACTGCGTACATGTGTAGCGCCAAAACGCTGGATCAGCGTTAAAATACTCTCGGCCTGTCGTTTAGCCATAGGCAGGAGCTTAGGCAATAATACCTTCTCCTCCTCAATCCGTTCGAATATGCTCGATACCTGCTTGACCGCTTTCCAAGGCCCATCGTAATACGTTTTATCCAAATGAATATGCGCTTCCTCGAAAGAAGGCAGCAGCAATAATTGTTTGCAGTCATATTTCGGAAGATTACTTTGAAGCTCGCAGTCTGCCTCTGTCATTTCAGCAATTATTCCGCTCTCTATTCGGATATGACAAATCCTCGTTTCCGTACTAACTGCCTGTCCGTTCTCCATTACATAACCTTGTTCTAATCTCACATTCGTTAACCAATACGAAGCATTCAACATGTCATCCCCTCACTTTCTCCGAATTAAGCTCAGCAGCTACCAACAAACGCTCAATGGCTTCAAAATGATTAGCTCTTGCATGCTCCAGTGGAGTAACCCCATTCTTATCTGGAATCGTTACATCCGCTCCATATTCAATAAGCAGCTGGATGACCTGCTGTTGCTGTTCCCCGCCATCATTTAATACGATCGCTTCCATCAACGCTGTCCATCCTAGATTATTAACATGGTTCACATTAATAGTAGACCCTGAGAGCAGCTCCTTAACGACTTCAACATATCCGTGCTCCGATGCGGGAATGAGTGCTGTTCCTCCATAACGATTCGTGATCGCTGGGTCTGCGCCAGCCTCAACCATAACCTTCACAATATCGAGCAATCCTTCCGCACCTGCATATAACAACGGATTATCCAATCTATTATCTTGCAGATTAATATCCGCCCCAGCTTCCACCAACGCTCTTACTGTATCTACTTTATTGCCATGTGTAGCGGCCAGAATAGCCGTCCGCCCTTGGTCATCCCTTGTATTCATATCTATCCCGTCTTTGATCCCTTGCAATACCTTATCCGTATCTCCATTCTCCGCTGCCTGAATGAAAGATAGATTCATTGACGAGATAAGGGCCACATCCTCTTTAGTGAAATCCTCCTGCTGCTGACACCCTGTCAGCATCCAGATAACTGCAAACATCATCATATATCGCATAAACAGCGACCTCTTTCTTCTGAGTCTACAACTATGGTACCATAGCGTTTAATATACGAAAAATATTTAAATCGTTCATTTTCCATACTTTTTTCATTCGTCACTGGAATTAACATTTCATCGATCTCATGAAAGAGATGAACTAGCTGTGCACATGCGGTTGCAGTTGCGAGAAATGACAAACTAAACTACAATTCATCATTAATGTACACAATATAAACAAATCGTCGATTGGTGTAATTAGGTAGGGGAGGGGTGAAAAATTGTCGATTCGATTCAGGCTGCTGCTTTCTTTTACATCGGTGGTCGTTGTTTCCGTTATTCTGTTCGTACTGACCGCCTATCTGCTATCCGTTGCCGTAACAGGGGATGTTCGCAGTATTAGCAGCTTCTATAATATTCATTATGCCCTTCATCCACTCTCAGAAGAAGAGGAAAACCTATTTATCGATATGAAATATTTGGCCAAGCACGACCCGGAAAAGTTGAAGGATCAGCTTCTGCTCGCTGAATATGACTATCAGCTGAAGATGGTACAAGCCGGACTTGTTGTCCGGGAAAATAATAAAATCATCTATGCCGCGCCAACATTAAAAGACGTGGATTTGACTTCGATTATGCCCGCCTATGATATGGGCAATAATTCTATACGCAATACGATGAATGCGGGAAGCCGCTTTTTCTCCTACGCCAAGTTTGATTTCTACTTCTCTCCTGAGACAGGTGAAAAGGGAAGCGTCTTTGTCATCCGCGAGAGAAGTCCGTTCGCCGAGGTGGTGCGAACGCTGCTCCCTATTTTAATATCCGTATTCATTGCTATCTTATTGCTAACTGGATTTCTGCTTTATCGTTATGTCACTCGCACAATCATTCATCCCCTTGATAAGCT
Organism: Pristimantibacillus sp.; assembly: GCA_048976605.1. Taxonomy (GTDB): domain Bacteria; phylum Bacillota; class Bacilli; order Paenibacillales; family Paenibacillaceae; genus Pristimantibacillus. The sequence continues at coordinate 306,206 of JBHGUX010000074.1, forward strand.
TAGACAATCAGCAGAGCATATTAAGGATGGGGATCTGACCTTTGAGCTGCAAGCTACCTCTCGTGATGAAGTGGGTCAGCTCGTGCAAACCTTTGATCAAATGCGTCAGCAATTATTCGATTCCATTCAGCTTCAGCTCCATTATGAAGAAAACCGCAAACAGCTGCTGTCGAATATATCGCATGATTTACGGACCCCGATTACGACGATTAAAGGGTACGCAGAAGGAATACGAGACGGCGTCACCAATACGCAGGATAAGCTGGATAAGTATGTGGGAGCGATCCATACGAGAGCAACAGATATGGAGCGTCTTGTAGATGAGCTGTTATTCTATTCAAAGCTTGATTTGAAGAAAGAACCTTTTTCATTCGAGCAGGTGGAGTTAAGTCCATTCCTTCATCGCATAGCGGATGAGTTGGCCATCGAATTCGATAATCATGTCGTTGAAGTGCAATGGGAAGAGGATCTTCAACAACCGTTATTCGTTCTGGCTGATCGCGAGAAGCTGAAGCGTGTCATTATGAATTTACTCGACAATTGTCTCAAATATATGAATCAGCACCCGAAGCAATTGACCATTGGGATTGAGCGCCAAGAGGAGCATGCTGTCATTAGAATTGTCGATAACGGTCCAGGCATTCAGCGGGAATCCCTGCCCCATATTTTTGAACGGTTTTACCGTGAGGAGCCTTCACGAAGCCAAGCTGCTGGAGGCAGCGGCCTTGGACTTGCAATTGCCCAGCAAATCATCGAAGGGCATGGAGGAACGATCTGGGCGATTAGTGAACCAGGCCAAGGAACGAGCATCTTTTTCACATTAAAAATATTTGTAGATCGTCGGTGAGCATAGAGATGAAACGAATTTTAATAATTGAAGATGACCCCTACATTGCAGAGCTGCAGAGAGATTATTTCATGCTGCATGACTACGAGGTTGAATTAAGCCATGATGGACAAGAGGGTCTCAACAAAGCGCTAAGCGGAGAACATGATCTCATTATTCTTGATCTCCAATTGCCAGGTATGGATGGGTTCGAGATTTGCAGAAGAATCCGCGAGCAATTGGATGTTCCTATTCTGATTGTATCGGCTAAGAAAGAAGAACTTGATAAAATTCGAGGCTTTGGTCTTGGTGCAGACGACTTCGTTACAAAGCCGTTCAGCCCGAATGAGTTGGTAGCCAGAGCAAAAGCGCATTTGGCAAGATATGAACGGTTTACAGGAGGCAATAAGAGTAAAGAGTCAGATACTATCCATATTCGAGAGCTCTCGATCAACAAATCCTCTCATCGAGTATTCGTGCATGACAAAGAAGTGATGCTCACGGCAAAAGAATTCGAAGTGCTTGTGTTCATGGCTGCCAATCCCAATCGAGTATTCACTAAAGATCAGCTATTCGAGAAAATTTGGGGCTTCGAATCAAATGGAGAAATAGCGACAGTGACCGTTCATATTTCGCGAATTCGGGAGAAGATCGAGGCTGATCCATCCAATCCGCAGTTCATTGAGACCGTCTGGGGCGCCGGTTATCGGTTTACGGTCTGACAACCCTTCTAGACACTTTGCAAAAAGTTATCCTTCTGTTTATAAATTGTTTATACTTCCTTATCAGCCGATTTAGAGTGGTCGTTTAAGATTGGTTTATGAACGAAACACCACTTTAAACCGAGAGGAAGATGAGTAATGAATAAGATAAATCAGAAAGCAGCTATCGTAGCTCTAACAGCACTTATAGGCGGAGGCGCATTGCTCCCATTCCAAGCACAGGCGGCATCATTGGCGCCAGTAGCTAATATACAACAATCAGCTGTTACGAATTTCAATCAACAGGCTGACAAAGCTATTCAACAATTAGTAAGTCAAGGCGTTCTAAAAGGATACGAAGATGGACAAATGAGAGCAGACAAGCATGTGACGAATGCTGAGTTTGTCAAAATGCTCGTGCTCGCACTGGATCTGGATCAATCGGAAGACGCACAGCAAAATGAAGGCAAGAAAGACAAATGGTATACGTCTTATGTAGATGCAGCTGTAGCTAATGGTCTTATTGACAGTGCGGATAAATTCCAACCGAATAAGCCTGCAGTAAGCGCTGATGTAGCTCCAATGATCGCAAAAGCATTGCAGCGTGATACAAAATCCGTTCAATACTGGATGGAAGGCTTCAAGGTTGGCAACGATACCATAACTCGCGGTGAAGCCGCGCAGCTTCTCGTGCTGTCTGAGAAAGCGATTCGTTCCGAATCGGCTGAGATCCTATCGATAAAAGCGTTGAATAAAATCACTTTTGAAGTAACTTTTAATGCACCGCTTACGATCGAAGATGAAACAACGGCAGCAGCGAATGCCAATTTTGCTTTCGACCATGACTTGAAGCTCGTTAATCAGCCGCGTCTGAAAACGGGATCTATCGCAACTTATATCATTCCTGTGCAAACCATGACACCAGGAACGACCTATACAACGAACTATAAAGGCAAAGCGGCACATTCTGCAGCGGCAAGCGCAGAGATGATTCAGCTTAACGATGTGCGCCAAGTCACTTCCGATACTTTCGAAGTCGATTCCTTACGGGCTGAAGGTGTTATCGATTATGGTTACTTCATCTCCGCTTATGTAGCTGGCAAAGGCGAGCACGCCACCATATTGGATGAGAATAACCAGTACAATGGGCAAACCATGCAAGTGATTTCATCCCTTGCTACGAGACAAGCAACTCTCACACCTGAAGGCGGAGAGCCAATTACCGTTAGTTATGTAGGATATACGCAATCGACAGATGGCAAGCAAGAGCCGAAATTCCGTCTGCCGGCAGGTACATCCCTGCAGCCAGGTATGAAATACACGGTAACATCGAACTGGTTCGAGCTGGAGAATAATACGTTTACTGCACAGACCATTGCGCCGTTGACCATCGCATCCGTATCCAAAGTCGATTCCGCTACGCTTAATGTCACTCTGTCTGAAGATGCAACGGATGAATTGTTCGCCTACCGTTCCATTCAATTGAAGGGCTCAGACGGTACAACATTGACAGCGCAATACAAAGTTCAGACTCGCAAAGGTGCAGTTGGTGTGTTCGAATTACAGAACAATGGCAAGCTTGCAGCCGGCGTAGACTATGAAATCACACCTGTAGGCAACTGGGCAGTCGCTGATCAAGTGACACTTAGCTAGAAATAAATATTGAATGAAAGAACAAAAAGCTAGGCTGTCCTTATTGGATAGCCTAGCTTTTTCTAGGGATGGAGTCCATGTAGTGTTAGATTGTCTTCTTGTTGGATCTCGTAAAGAAACTTGCCACGACAGCCGCAATAGCGACAACAACCCCGAGAGCACCAAGCCAGGAAATTGAAACCAGTGATACGCGATCTACGACGATACCCCCAATTCCTGCGCCAGCAGCCATAGCCAATTGCATCATGGATTGATTAAGACCAAGTAATACACCAGACGCTCCTGGCTCAATCGTTGCCAAATGATATTGCAGCGTTGGTCCAGAAGACCAAGCAGCGAAAGACCATAAGATTAAGACACCAAGTACCCCTACAAGCGAGTTCGTGATCAGGGACATTAGAATCAGCATAAGGATATGCAATGACATGCCTCCGATTAATGTAGTTGGCACGCCCCATCGATCGGCGCTATAGCCTCCAAACTTGGAACCAATCAGACTGGCGATTCCAAATAGCAGCAAAGCAGTGCTAAGCAAATGTTCGGCTATCCCAGATACTGTGAGCAGGTAGGGAGAAATGTAAGTATAGGCAATCGAATATCCTCCTAACCAGAAAAAAGTGATGGATAATCCAATAGCTATCTTAGGTTTCTTCAAAAGTGCGAATTGTTGGAGCAATGGAATAGGCGTATCACCCTTTAAACGGGGTATTGTCAGGAAAATAACAACCATTGCAAGGATACCTAGCATAGCAATTACGCCAAACAAAACTCTCCAATCGAATGCTTCTGCAACCATCCTTCCAATAGGCACGCCGATTATTAATGAAGCCGTGAATCCCATTACGACAGTTGCAATTGAACTCGCCTGTTTGCCCGGAGGAGCGATCTTCGAAGCGACATTAAGTGCGGTAACAACTACGATTCCGGCACCAAGCGCCATGATGATACGAGCAACTACAAACCATCCATACCCAGGTAAAGCAAAGGAAAGAATATTCCCGACAACGAACAAGCCAAGTGCATACATCATTAATTTGCGTCTATCCAGCGTTGCTGTCAGCGCCATTAGAATTGGTGTTCCAATAGCATATACAAGAGAGAAAATAGTAATAAGCTGGCCTGCTGCCCCCAAGCTGATATGAAGAGAAGCTGCAATCGTGTCTAATATGCCGGATATGATGTATTCCGATGTTCCCACCAAAAAACTAACTAGCGCCAAAATATATACTTTCCATGTGTTGTTCATAATCATGATTCACTCCTAATTAAAATTACTGTAGATATGATAGTCAATCAAACAATTCGCGAATTGTCGATATGATTGGTTTAAAATAAAACTGAATCCCATCATGAGGAATTCAGTTCATCCCTTTAGATTTCCTGCTCAAAAAAATGAGCCAATGCACGAATGGCATCATCATCTCGTTGATAATAAGTGAATTTGCCTATCCGTTTAGTTTTGATCAGTCCAGCTCTTTGCAGCATAGAAAGATACTGAGAAGCCGTCGACTGCGTCATGTTCAATTTATCCGTTATCTGACTTACACATACCCCGATTTCTTCCATATCAATCCCTTCATGGGGCGTAAAATGTTGATTTGGTTCTTTGAGCCAATTTAATATTTGCAGCCTTGATTCATTAGATAGAGCTTTAAATATATCAAGTGGTTTCATAAGAAATATTATATCGTTAATTTGCGATATGTCAATTCGTAAAAGATTACTTTTTAACATTGCACACTACAACTAAGATTAAAAGGATAAACAATGAATGATTAACTTTTCACATCAATTTGATTATGCGGGCTCTTCTCTACTTTCGGAACGCTTTCATTTTTTTGCTTATCTTTCTCAATCTGAGCCTTTTTTGCTAATAAGAAGTTAATCTGCATATCAACCATCATAATTTCCTTATTCAACGCCTCTACTCTTTCCTGCTTCGCTTCTGGCGATTCGCCCCCTGCCATAACCTTAAATACTTCCTTGATTAAAACGGCTTTACGCTTTTCTAATTGCATGATCTGCTTATCAATATCGTTACTCGCTGCACCTGTACCCGCATTGGTTGATGGCACGGACGATGAAATATTCATACTCATTCCCTCCAGCATTGAAATAATAAGGATAACACTTGTAAATAATATCGGATATAAAAAAGATTAATGATATACAAATAGGAAATTCTATAAATTGGTGTTTGGGTTTAATTCTCCTATAACAAATCATCCCTATACTGAGGTAAGGTAATACCCTAACTTTAAATAAAGAAAGGATTGAACGCTCATAATGGGAGTTCACACTTATTTTCAATCGCTTAACGATCTTGAACGCATTATTCGTTGTCCAGGTAAGTTCAAATTTGAAGAGCATAGCGTGTCTGCTCATTCTTGGAAAGTTGTGCAATATGCGAAGACATTAGCCGATATCGAGGAAAGTAATGGAGTAACGGTAGATTGGAAAAAGCTTTACGAAATTACAAGCAGTCATGATTACGGCGAGATATTCATTGGGGATATTAAAACTCCTGTGAAACATTATTCTCTCGAGCTTCGCGGTATGCTTCAGAAAGTAGAGGAAGGCATGACTGCTCATTTTATTGATGAGAATATACCTGAGGAATTCAAATCGATTTTTCGCAGACAATTGCGTGAAGGCAAAGATGATTCCGTTGAAGGGTTAATTCTTGAAACAGCTGATAAACTCGATCAAGTCTATGAAGCCTTTACCGAACTAAGAAGAGGCAATACAGAGAAGGAATTTGTAGTCATGTATCGCGATGCATTGATTAAAATCAAAAACATCAATCTACATTGTGTAGACTATTTCCTGCAGCATATATTGCCCGATCTCGTTGAAGAAAGCTCTACTTGCCCCGTTGATATTAAACAGATTACGAAAGAAGCATTAAGTCACTAGTTTGTTCCTCTCCGAATTTGGTACGATCCCCCTCCATCTTTCCTCCTCAGTTCTGATTGATTACACGCTCTGATTCAGACCTATTAACTGCACGGTTCCTTTTCCATCTTGTTTTCAAATATCCCGCGAAACGGACCTCGAGATATTGATACGATAGATGTGAAATAACAATCGATAGAACGAGAGACAGCGAAGCATAAATGGTAAAAGCGAGCGAAGAAGAACCTAATAGTCCGCTAATTTTCGGAACAAAGATTTTCAAAGGAAACATTACCATTGTATGCCACATATATAGACTAAAACTTATTTTACCCAGATAACGCATTAGCTTAGTACGCAGCAACGAGGACAGCAGACCATGTTCGGTAATAATTGTAATAAAGAATAAGAAGCTTAATACAAGCGCTGCGATAATTGGAGCCTTCAATAATTGGAAAGAACAATAAATAGCCGCTAGAGTAATAACTCCATTAAAGTAAAAATACTTATTCGGTTTCCAACCTCTCTTTATCCAATCTTGACTAAAGTATAAGGCTGCACCCACCGCAAAGAAGAGCATGTCCTTACGATAATAGACAAGAATCGCGCAAAGGGTGATGATCAAAAGATAAAACGTATATTTTCCAAGCTTATGTAACTTTGTCCCGCAATAAATGAACCAAGTCAAACCTGCTATGATGTAAAAGAATAGTTCATAGCTCAATGACCAAGCCACTATTTGTGCAATCGGAAGCTCGAATATCCCTGGTAGAAGAAGGGCATTAGATACAAAATGAGTAACATACTCTCTCACGCCAATTCCGGCCATCCATTTATATTCTATAAACGGACCAACAGCGAAGATAAACAAATGAATGACTATAAATACGGGATAAATTCGAATCATTCGATTAATAACAAACTCACCAAGTGATCGCTTATTCGATAAACTCTGTGTTATGAGATAGCCGCTTATAACAAAAAACAGATCCACAGAAATAGGTCCAGCATAATTGATCATATAGAGCAGCTGCTCTTGTGAGAATCCACCAATGTAGCCTTCAATCACTGCAGATCCATATATATGGAAAATAACGACAGAAAAGGCGAGAAGTCCTCTTAGGCCTAATAATGTGTAGTTTACATTCTTCACTCTTACACTCCCAGATCATCATACTTCGCTAATATAATACTCTATATCCTGTAAAAGAAAAACCCTGAACGTACTCTTTCCCATCGTATTGATTCCGTTGAATCATGATAGGCAAGTGCATATTTCAGGATAATTCCTTCAATATGCGATCAAGCTCCTGTTCACATTCGACTGCTGACTGCCATTTGTCCTCCAGTAAGCCTCGGATGAAATTTTTTACCAACGGGTGGAAAGCCAGCTCTTCCTCCCAGCCCCGCTCTCCCTGACCTTCATCCGGCACATAACCTGCATACATGAGAAACAGAAATAGATGACCAAGCCCGTACAAGTCACTTGTTGGGTACGGATAACGCATCCTATGCCTCACTGCTCCCCAGCTGTCCGCGAATCCACTTAATTCCGCATCCCCGGTATCTGTCTGCCGTTGGTTTGACGTTACCTCGCCAATGCGGCAAGTTAAGCCGAAGTCGATCAAGCTTATACGTCCGCCGTGTTCCACAACGTTCGGGGTACGCACATCACGATGTACATAACCTGCTTCATGCAAATATTTCAGAGGGTCCAGCAATTGACGAACGAGGCGCAGCGCTTCTCCCTCCGTGTAAGTCAGCCCCGACTCCATAATAGAGTGCTCAAGATTATCACCCTCCACAAGCTCCATGATGAGTGCCTCTTCATGTCGATGTATGGCATCGTTTAACCACTTAGGAATTTGCGGATGATCGAGTCTTTGAAGAATTTCGCTCTCCTGCTTCAGCATCTTTCTCCCGATATCTCGTTTGCTTGGTTTCCCCCGCTTCATAAGCACGAAGGAGTCGGACATCAGATCAGTGCAGCGATACGCTTGGCCGTAGCTCCCCATTCCAATAAACTGCTCGATCCGATACCTCCCCGCCCATATCTTGCCTTCCCGGAGCGGATAGTCCATCCAATTGCGCTTCCATTGTTGCCACCATGCACCAAGCATCCGACTCACTCCCTTTCCTCCAGATACGTCAGTCCAAGGGTCCTGGTTTCTATTGGAATACAGAAATAGGCATCGGATAACGGAACCTGATATTTACAAGTACGTATTACTCCATAAGTCTCAAGCACTTTCCAATATAACAAACTATTGTTAGGAGGTCATATGATGATTAGACATTTGTTGAATAGGCTCCTCGGCTCTATTACCGGTCGCAAGCATCACAGTAATCATTACGGTCATGGTCCCTATGGCAAGCAGCATTACAGCAGCAGCGATTATAAGAAAGGCAACTACTACCCGCCACAGAACCCGAAATATGGTCATGGGCATTATAAAAAGAGGCGCAGCAGCTTCAGCAGCTAACCACAATGCTAGGCAATATGTCGATTGAAAAGTAAGTGCACCCCTTAGAATGGAAGTTGGATCAACCAACCAAATTCTAAGGGGTGCATTTTTTCCATTACGAATATGTACTGTTACAGAAACTCACTTCTGACTATTCTTACATTTTCCTTGTGACAGTACTCGGTAAAGTCAGATGGAAAGGCATGCTCCTTGTAGAGACCATCAAGTTCGGACTCATTGTTTGCAAGGACTGCCGCACAAAGGCGTTTCATATAATCCGTCGCTAATTCCAGTCTTCTCCTCATCTCAGCTGAGTCGTCAGTCGATTGCCCATGACCAGGGATGAGCAACGCAATGGAGTGAGAAGCGAAGATGTGCTCCGCTTTCTCTAAGGTTTGATTATAGGCCTTCGCACTATGATAAATAAAAGGCAGTTCAAAATGAGATAAATAATCCCCTGCAATCATAACCCCCAGAGGTTCAACAATAGTAATCAATCCATCTGCCGTATGTCCAGGAGCTAAATAGAAGGTTAGTGTGGTACTCCCTATACGAAGCTGCTGACCATCCTCATCAATTACGATATCCAGTCTCGGAAACTCTATTGGATAGCTTCTTGTTATATAATATTTGTTATCAAACTCTCTGATCAGTTGGAGCTTCTGCTCTTTCTGTGAATGATTATGCAGCTCTGCACTGCCAATTACTCTCGCATCAGGGAACGCTTGATAGCCAATAATATGATCGAAATCCCCATGTGTAAATAATAGATAGGTATCTCGGTTCCCTTTAATCGTATTCACATACTCTTTGATCAGCTCTACCTCACCGGAAAGCCAGTTCGGATCCACGATGAGTACTATTTCATCCGTTTGAATCACAGTCGAGGTCGTCTGAAATAATTCGCTTTGGAACACGGTTACGTGCTCGCTCTGGTATTGAATCAAGAGAGCTCCCCCTTCCCTACAAGACGCCGACAGCGACTAGTACCCAACCAATCATAAAGCAAAGGCCGCCTAGCGGAGTAATCGGACCAAGAAACCGAGCTTTGGCCACACTAAGCACATATAGGCTTCCCGAGAACAAAACAATTCCCGCTACCAAAAACCAGCCTGCCGTTACGATCATCCCAGCATCCGGATAATGATTAGCAAGCAGACCGATTAGAATTAAGCCCAATGCGTGTGCGATATGGTATTGCACACCCACTTCATATACCTTCAGCTTGTCTGGTGCTAATCTGCTTTTTAATGCATGTGCGCCGAATGCCCCAATAGCGACCGCCAAAACCATCAATATACTGCCTAGCATGATAAAAGTTTGCATGAGAAAACCCCTTACCTTTATTTTCAATTCATACAAGAAGCATATCATGATTAATAAAGGGAGGGAATTGTTCCAAGGTAAACACAAAGAGGGAACCCGCTTTCGGTACCCAATAAATGTTATTTTTTAATTAAGCATCTCCCAATTTCCGAAGCATCGATTGACACACTCGATAATAAATGTCATGCCTTTCGCCTTATGCGCGGGAAGTAAGTGAGTAATTAAGGGGACAGTCTGCAGCCAGCCATCATGAATTCCAGCCAGCGTTGCATCCATTCTTTCCTTTGTCCAACCGGATGGGCAATGCAATGTAATCTCCTGCACCCTAAGTTGTTGAATATCAATACTGCCATCTGTACCTAGAAACCCTGCCGACACAAAGTGGCTATTATTGAATATTTGCGAGATTTGCGCCTAAAGGCAGCCCTTAGTTACTTATCCGGGAGCTTTGATTTCAATACGTAATCGTGTATGTGCTGTAGAAGTCCTATATTAAAATGAAAGTTAAGATCGTGAAGCAAAAAAAAAACCCGACCTCTTGTGGTCAGGGTTTACAAGGTGGAGGCGAAGGGAGATTACTTTACTAACTCATCTATTTCACTCTTCAATAAAAGGTACCTATGAACGCTTCTCGTGATCGGCACTTTGGTTAAACTGCTTTTATCTGCATAAGCTTTCATTTGATCTTTAGAAAGACCTAATAAACTACCTGCTTCTGTAACAGTTAACACAACTTCATTACTTGTAGCATTAAAGGTTTTTTTCACTTTAAGATTCCAGTCTTCGAACTCATTCATAGATCGGCATAACCTTCCCTATTCTTAGCCAATAACTTTCTTGACTTCATCCTTTAATTATATCAGAAGTTTAGGTCTTCTCCTAAACCGATTTGTACTTACTGTCATGTGTAGTTTTTCGAGGAGTATGCTTCCTCGATTACATCCGGCATTATTCTAATTAATAAGCAGTCGCTGGAATCGGCCCTATTCTGGATGATCGGTTCCGTAGAAGGAAGAAATGGGGAGCATTTGCTGATGGTGCTGCCTTAAGACACACGCTACAATAAGAAAATACTCGCTACGCCCATTCCCTTATCTCCGCTCCTACATACAATGTTTTAGCCCATCAAATAAGGAGTGACAAGATTATGTCATTTTTCCCACCTCCAAGACCGCCAGGATTCCCAGGATTTCCAGGATTCCCAGGACAGCCAGGACCGCCAGGACAGTCAGGACCGCCAGGACAGCCGCCGGGGCAGCCGGGACTCATGGGACCCAGCTCACCCCCGCCGGGATTCACTCCTCAACAACCTACGGTTTCGCCCTTTGCTGTCGACCCGGGAGCGATTGCTGGTTGTTTGTTTCGGAATACGTACGTTTGGCTCGTGAATAGAAATCAATTCTGGTTTTACCCGATTTTCGTAGGGCGTACATCGGTTGCGGGGTTTCAGTGGAACGGAAGGTTCTGGATGTATACTGGGCTGAGCTTGCAGTCGATTCAATCCTTTACATGCTTCTAAATGAACACACGAAAAAGCTCCGTTCCACTAGGAATGGAGCTTTTTCATGTGCTTAATGAATCGTTTAACTTTGCGTTATTAGTACGATTTCCTTTCGAACCTCATTCGGGAGCACGAGCGAAATCATTCCAAATGAATGCGTCGCATCTTTGTATCCCGTTTCTGTATAGTTTCCATCGACATCGATCAGGCCGTATCGATGGACAGTGCTCCCGTAAGGTTTAACGTAGAAATAAAGAAAGGGCTTGTTGATTATTGGTGTCGATCCTGTACGGTCCTTAAGCTTATCCGCAAATAATTGTTCAATGGCGTTGCCTTCTACCTCATCGATGTGAGCCTGCCAAGTAGCCACGAAAAAATCATACTTATACTCAAAAAATGTTATGGTTTCATTGTTTTCAATCATGAAAAACCGCAGCGCCTCTCCCTCTGGAAACAGGAATACCTCGTTGTGAGCAGGATAAGTAGTTTTCAAAGGCGGGTGCTCATAATTGCGTAAACCGTATGCGCTCATATTTCCTACCAAGATGGATCTGCTTCTCGACAAGTCTCCTGAGAGGATCTGAGCGAGGTAATTCTCATTGTACCTACCTGCATACGGCGATTGGATCGAAATGGTATTGTTTTTGTAGTCCAACTTGTAGCCAAGTTGCTCTGAAATGAACCGCAAAGGTACATAAACCCGACTATTGATGGTTCTGACCGTAACATCCAATGAAACATCGAACGTCTCACCATCCGCACTATTCTCAACCCGTGCAGTCTTTTTTCCGACAGTCAGCGAAGCTTTCTTTGACCACTTCGTAACGATAGCGGATTTCTTTTGTTGATTCCACTCGACTGACGCACCTAGCGATGCTGAGACGGTGCGAAGCGGAACCAGTACCCTTCCCTGAACGATAATAGGTGCGTTGTCTGTTTGCAGCTGTTTGTTATTTACCTTGATACTGATATTCTCGGCCGCTAGAGCAGACGAACTAAAACAAATCATGCCAATTAAGGCGCATGCGGCGATAAGCTTTTTCATTCCGTTCAACTTCCTTTATGTGTAATCATACATTGATTGTCCTTAGCGACTCTCTATCAACTGTTTGTTACAATAATCAGACCTATCCCGATGAAGAGACACAACGGGGAATACAACACTGTGTCCCATTTGGCAAATAAGGTTCTTTTCTGTTTCTTAAAGAAGCCAACCCAGCGAAAATCCCCGACGGATCGTAAAATAAATACGCCAGCTAAGACCCAACCCCCATAAAGAAATAGCCAATCAGGGAATATCAGCCTCTCCATGACTTCTCCAAGCTCTAACACAAACAATCCCGCTAGAGCCAATGCTACCGCCACGATGCCTGTAGCAATCTTCGGCGGTCGAAGCTTTACTTCTGAACCATCGCTTGGTATCGCCGCCAGAACCCCTCTTCTCCCGCCTCCCAACCAATACAGATGGATTCCGCTCAGTAAAAACAGAATACCTCCAACAATGCAAGTGAATACGCTCGCCATCGTAGTCCCCCCTTTAGAGAACAATCTAGCATAAAAAAAACTCTCTGAGCTAGCTTAAAGAGAGTTTTTATTCTGTATTATTATTATTATTTCCAAACCCTGTCCAGTTTGAATGTTTCCTGAATATATCCCCAAACAGATATAGGACTCATAATAATTTGATATAACATAACATAGGCAAGGAAGCCAATTGCATTTTTTCGTATTCGTAAATTTAGTGTTTTAAAGACACGTCTCTGATATAGGTACAAAATGAGGTTCACGCAAAAGGTAAGAGGAAGCACCAACAATGTTGTAATACCTACAATCCAATAATATCCGAAAAAAGCCAGTATAAGACCCGGGAGCCAAACAAAAGTATAAACAAAATCCAAATACGGCATAACGAGATTACAGAAGGTTAAGTACTTCGTATAGGGTGATGGCTGCTCCCATGGCTTTACAACCTTTAGAGCTTCTACCATACCTCTTGCCCAGCGGCTTCTTTGTCTAAAAAAGTGGTACAGGCTTTCTGGGACATCAGTGAATGCTACTGCTAATGGCTCAAAATAAACCTTCCAACCCTTACCTAGGAATCGCCAGGTCAACACGATATCTTCACCAATCGCATCAGGCCATCCATTGACTTCCTTAACCACCTTTGTTTTATAAAGCGAGAAAGCTCCTTGAGCGACTAAAGTCCCTTGAAATAAGCCTTGAAGCCTCTTAATACTGGCAATACCGAGAAAATAATCCCATTCCTGTATTTTAGCCAAAAAATTACCGCGACTGTTGCGTACAAGAACTGCACCTGCCACAGCGCAAACATCACTTGGGGAAGATATGTATCTTGCAACAATATGCCTAATTGCTGATTTATGAAGCAATGTATCCGCATCTAATGTAATCATCAGTTCTGTTTCTACATGGGAAAGAGCAGCGTTCAACGCGTGATTCTTCCCAGGCGCAGCTTCGTGAATGACTTTCAAATGAAGGTTTAGTTCATCCGCTGTTTCTTCTGCAATCACTGCCGTTCGGTCAGATGAATTATTGTCAATGACAATAATCGTAACCTCTCCATCATAATCTTGAGTCGCAATATAACGGATTGTATCCGCAATGCCGGCTTCCTCATTGTAACAAGCTACTAATATCGTTACAGGCTCAGTTGGATTGAGGTCTTTCATTTTAGGTTGTTTATCAAATAGGAGACTTGAAATCATAAACGCATTCATATAGCCAGGAATATAAGAGATTCCAATAATTATAAGAATAGCTACAGGTAAGGTAACTATCGTCCCAAGGGCTTCAAGCCAAGGAAATGATACTATTACTGAAAACAACATCCATAGCAGTGCTATACCATGACTAATATAAAATTTGTTTTTAACTGAAATATACATTACACATCTTCAACTTCTTTCATGCTGCTAGACCAGAATCCACTTTTGAATCACATGACTTATAATCCTATCCTAATGATTAGATCCTCTCGATATTGTTGTAGTATATTAAACACTACTTTATAAAACAATCCCGTATAGGTTATCAATAAGAAAATAATAATGGTATTGTGTCGAATCCAGCTGCAGTTGCTAAAAAGAGCTATTTGAGCTGAAGCGAACAGGTAGTTTGACCAAAACAAACAAGCCCGTCTCCTGTAAAAGTGGAACTGGCTCGTATCATCTTTATCAATCGTTAAACTACGGTTATCTTGTCAGGATCGCCAGTTCCCATCTTGTAGAGTCGAGTTACAATCTCTTTGAGAATGTATTCAATTGCTCCGACATCCGATGGACCTCTTCGATGAAATCCGTTACCTGTCGAGATGACGTCGCCTGCCGTTCAACGATTGTCGTCATATGTTCGATGGATATACGCATTTCGTTTATCGCCTTTTCGAATGTTTTCAATGTATGCTGAATCGCATTCGTGGACGTAACCGTTTCATTGGATAGTTTCCGAATCTCACCCGCTACAATGCCGAATCCTCTTCCTCGATCTCCTGCATGAGCCGCTTCAATTGCTGCATTAATACCTAATAAATTCGTTTGGTCTGCTACTCTTCTAACCATCGATACAACTTTGTCTGTTTCATTCACCTGTACAACCGTCTGATTGGCCAGTGTAAGAAGCTGCTGGGCAGATTCCGCCAGAATATCCGAGCCTTCCGCGACATGCGAGAGCTGATTGTTGGCTTGTGTTAGTGAAACCGTAATTTGATCGGCGATGGCTATTAATTCACTTTGTTTGCGAAGCTGAATGGCTATTCCACCGATCACATTTCCATTGGAGTCGTGGAGCGGTGTAGCCGTTCCCGTAAATTCAAAACCATAAAATGCGGCAGGTACTTCCGACCGTAGTGCTACATCGTCCCTAATTGCCTGCGTTAACGGTTCCTCGTGATGCAGCAATTGACCAACTCGTATCTTCAAATCAATATTTTCTCCAGGCCAATAAGCAATAAATTTCTCTGTATCACAAATAGCAATCGATAATTCAGCAGGAACTGCCGTCTTTAAGATTGGAATCATTGTAACCACAGTTTCTAAAGATTCAATGCCGTTCATCGTGTATTCTCCTCAATACGTAACTATGTATTTAAACTTCGATTTCAACATCTCTATCAAGCATTCTATTTTACCAGCCTTGGTGAATGTTGTGAATATGTGTAGGAATACAAAATATAGGGAGGACCAATTAAAGGGATTACAAAGAGGGTTATTCCACTCAAGCAGTCTCTTCGACTGCCTGCAGAATAACCCTTTCTCTGTTTCAAACAATTGATATGATCTTTAGACCACTCCGGAATGCCCTTGTTATATCCTTTACTGCCTCTTTAGTTGCCGCCGCCGTTACCCGGTACTCGGTTAACGATGATCGTGTAGGTCTTCACTGTACCGTCCTGTGCTGTCACTGCAACGTTAATCGTATTGCTTCCTATCTTCAGCTTGATATCTCCGCTTTGTTGACCGCTTGCAATCTGCTTTCCGTTCACAGTCATTGTTGCGTTAGAATCATATACACTTGCTGTTACTGTAATTCGGGGTACTCCTGCAGCCACATTTGAAGTATAGTCCATTGTATCAGCTGCAAAAACAGGACTTAAGCTGCCGTTTGACAACGTCAAAGATCTCAATCCAGCATAACTTCTTTGGGTAATGGTTAAGTCATGTGTGCTAGTTGCCTGTTGAAGCACACCCGCAGAAACAAACGTACCATCAACGGTAGTTGCAGTGATCGTTACCTTGCCTTCTGCAACAGCTGTTACCTTACCACTAGAATCCACAGTCGCAATAGCAGGATTACTTGAAGTCCAAATGACCTCTTTCACCGTGGCGGTGTTAGGGGTAATTATTGCTTGAAGTTGTGTAGAATCAGATGAATGAAGGGTCGAAGGTCCGGAAATAGCGACTCCTGCAGGAGGCGTATAGGGTAGATCCGCCTGTTCAAAAACAGGACGCAGCCTCCAATAGGAATTCCATGCATTGCTGCCCGTACCTGTTGTATTGCCGTTTCCGGCAATTCTAATAAATCGTGCTTGTACAGGTGTATCAAACCTGAACGTCTGCAAAGTGTTTGCCGCCGATGATGCATTAGCTGGATTAAGCGGTAGTGAGTTAGCATACGTATCCGCCTCATTGCTCCATGATACCGGTGAAGCTGTCGTGTCGCTTAGCACTGTTCCCGACGGTACATAAGACCAATTTCGCCCATCCATCGAGTACTCGACTCTTAACTTATAGAAGCGTGTATTAGTAGCATGCTGGATAAATCCAACCTGCACGCCAGTTATCTGTTTCGTTGTTTCTCCCAAATACATTCTAATCCACGCTGAGCCGCTAGCCGCCCAACGGAGCGAGTTAGTGCCTGCATAATCATTAGGGTTCAATACATTTAACGCATAATTGGAATTGCTCGAGTCTACCTGCTGGTCGCTTGCAGCCACAATTGGCGACTTAGAAATCATATTCATGGATAAATTATAAAAATTTTTCGCACCTTCAGCATTCGTAAGCGTTATTCGAACACTTCCACTGCTTATATCTTGAGGATAAGCAATGTCAATTGATATCCCCTCACCTGCTTGAGCAGTAACCTCAACTTGTCGAGAATAGTCATAATCAAGAGGAAGGGTGTAGGTATACTGGTACATATCTGGTGAAAATCCAGCAAGCGTCTGCCCATCCACTTGAAGATCTAAGAGCTTAGGACGCTGCGTGCTTGATTGATCATCGATAGGCGGAACGGTATTTTCTGCGAGAATAGCAGCCGCCTGGGAACCAAGACTATTGACAAGCTGCTGCACATAGAGACTATCCGGCATATTGTTAACTGCTGGGGTTACCTTATTAGTCATGCTGTATTCATAGGCTTCAAAATTCGGCACCTTGCCTCCATTAAGCCCTGCGCTGGCCATATTAGCAGAGTCTGACTTATCGGTCTTCTGACGACCAGTCAACGGGTCGGTAGCTGATCCCAAACGATTGTTGGCATTATCAAATAGATGTCCAATCACATAATTTGGTGTAATCTGTGGCTGCGTGGCAATATAGGGGCCGGTACTATTATAAAGCAAATAGTTAACACCTGCCCAACCATGGGACGTCCCCATATTCCATCTGTTTTGCAAGTATATGCGTGCTGCAACATTATCGTACAGTCCTCCGGACGACCAGCGGAAATGCGGCTCAGACGCATTGGATACATACTCGCTTGTACTATTGTAGAACACATTCGGACCAGAGGTATAAGAATCAACGATGAAGGCATGACGCATATATCTTGCGTATACCCGCTGTGTGAACATGAATTCCGATTTCTTAAAGTAGATGGAATAACGCCGCTCCCCTGCATCCATAAGGCTGACAGGATCCAAGACATTTCCGTCTTGCACCGTTATATTTCGAGAATTGCTGTCAGTAACAAATGCGCTGTCTATGTGATAGGTCGTAAAATTACGCATCCAACCGTCACTAACATTAACCATCGCAACAAATACTTGAGCGTGGTTCTCATCATTATAGGAGAGATAATTCACCCCGTACTTTGACAGGGCGGGCTTGCTTGTATTATAAAAATGCGAGATACCTTGGATATTCTCAACGCCTACATGACTAATACGACCGTCCTCTGCTACTTTTACGACTTTGGACACACCCCAGCGCATATCCAGATTATCAGCAAGAGGCTCTGTAAAGGTTATCTTGTTTGTCTCGGTATCAATACTCTTGATCGTCCGTTCAGATGTGAACGGCGTACCGGCAAATCCACTCTCTAGGTTGCCATCAGGCAGCCAGTTGCTCGCACCGTCCACTTTATCCATATACATGGCCTTCACCCAATTCGCATTAACCGCCTTCTGTACAGATACACGATCGCCAACTGAAAGACCGGATGCACTCGCAACATGCACGGCATATTGCCCGGCACCTACATATTGATCAGCAATGGTGGTGGATGCGGACCTGATTACCCCTTGTCCATTAAAGTTAATTAATGTGCTGTTGGAGCCTTTTGTATAAGGGCTGCCCGTCGTTGTCTTATGGTCTGCAGGCGGAGTGTACGAAGAATCGGTTAGCTTCCAAGTCGCTATCAGTTTCGTAACACCTGGCTCTGCTTCTTCACTTGCGATTTGTTGGTCATACGGATTCTCAATCGTGCCATTGCCGACAACTGGAGTAACCGTTCCCGATCCTGCTCCCCGTATTACGACCCCTGATGTGGTCACATGAAGCGGTTTACTGATACGGAACACTCCCGGCTCCAGATATACAGCACCACGGAAGCCATCCGATTGGACCGGGTAGCTTGAAACATAGTCAATTGCCTCCTGGATCGCCTGCCACGCATCCTCGGTATTGTTGGCGAGAGGCGCTATCTTCACACGCACCGGCACATTGGGAATCGATACACCGCCGCCTTGGTAACCGACAGCCGAATAATCCATGACTTGATTCCCTTTGAAGTCCGGTGCATAGAGGATTTTACCCGAACCATCCAGTTGTACAGCTGGATAGGACTGGTTAGCCCATGAATCCGGATTTACATTTGCGATATTTGCATTATTTGAATTCATCTCATTCGTCGTTGACCTATAATCTGCAAAATGATCTATCGCTGTAAAGTAGTAGTTGTCATATAAGGTGCTTCCGTTATTTGCAAGCGTGAATTCCGCCCTATAAGTGCCTTCAACCAGTGTTATAGAATCAGGAACAGACATAACCGCATTGCCTTCTGTGTCTGCACTGGTTACAGGAAAGCTATATAACTCCGAACCGTCTGGGGCAAGGAGTGTCCCCGTAATCGAAGTTCCAGAAAGCGCATTCATAACATTGAAAACAGGAAACTTATTAGAAACTGCGTTCGCGTCTACAACTGCCGGACGACCAATTGTGAGACTCATTCCAGGATAGTTAGGCGTGATAATGGCGTAACCGCTGCCTGGGTCATTTAAGTAATTATCAGCGTACTGAGGAAGGCTCGTTAATGTGCTCGGAGCACTGTCGGTTTCATTTGATTCCGCACGCGCTGCTTGCTCGGGCAGAATGCCTAGACTGATCATAAAAGTGAATACTAATAAGATAGATATCCTCTTGTTAAGCTTCTTAAGCATATCATTCACTCCTCAACATTTTTTAATATACCAAGCCAGTTAACCAGCAACCTGCCGTAATGATCGTATCCCCCCCCATCACTATGTTTTATATTGGTCCAGCTTCAGAAGCTATCATTTCCGAAACGCTTTCACGGTACTTGCCTGGAGTGACTCCTTCCATTTTTTTGAATACGCGTATAAAGGCCAAATCGTTCATGTATCCGACCATTTGCGCAATTTGGAGATTGGTTAAGGCTTTGTTCTCCATGAGGCTCTTTGCTTGATCGACTCGCATTCTGGATAGGTAATCTGTAATGTTTTGACCGCTGTTTTTTTTGAAAAAGGTAGAGATATACTGCGGGGTTTTCCCGCAATGGTTGGAAATCATAGCAAGTCCGAGATTGGGATCCATGTAATGCTGATTGATAAACCGCTTGATATCGGCGAGCAACAGATCACTGTGATCGCTTCGCTCGGACTGCAGCAATGTAGTGAGCTGCTTGTAGAACCGTTTGGTTTTCTCATGCATCTCTTGCGCTGTGCCGCAGCTTTGGATTTGCTTTACAGGATCGAATATCCCCTCCCCTTCCATCCCGCCATACCCAATGTTTGAAGCATTCATAATCTTAAGCAATGTGCTTATCATATTGATAAAAATACAGGTTCCAAGCTCGGGTGTTAATAGATTCGAAGAGAAATTGAGCTCGTAAATACGGTCAAGAAGCTTCTCGACGTTGTCAAAATCACCGCTTTGTACTAGGTTCATCAACTGTGTTTCGGTTTCAATCGGATAATGATAGTGCAGCTCTGTATCCTTGATATCATCAAAGCAAATAATAGCGCTTTGTCCCATAATCATTTTATAATCTAACGCTGCCAGTGCTTCTTCATAGCCTTCGCCGATCTCCTCCAGACTTTCATGGATCTTGCTGATCGCCACAGTAAGAATTAGCTTGAACCTTGTTTCGACGACTTGCTTAAGCGAATGTGCTATAACCTTGAGCTTATCAGCAGCTGCCGCCTGCCCATCGTCGTCAAGATTGATAACGAACGCAAGACGGTCGCGGTCCAAATCGACATCGTATCCGATATGACCTTGATTGACCATATCCATACCGATATTGGATATAATGAACCGGATGAGAGCCCAATGTTTCTCTGATTGATTATTTGTAAATTGGGAAGCATCGTCCACTTGAATCACCATCACAGCATAAGATTTGTATACGAATGGCGGTAAATTCAAGAATCCTAGTGATTCCTCTGCGTTAATCTGGCTTAAATCGACCTGCCCCCGAATCAAGCGAGACAAGAAGTTTGCCCTAACAACGGAAGCTTGCTGGGAGAGTATGCCCCGCAGCTGTTTCTCTTCGATAATCGAGCCTTCGATAGATTTCCGAATATAGTCATATTCATCCCCAGAAGGACGGGTTACCGTTCGGTTGCCTTGCATAATGGCGTTAACCATATGTTTGACTGGGCTATAGTTCCGATAGGCCGCTAGGTAAGCGAATCCGGTTCCAGCAATCAGGCACAATATAAACAACCCAAGCGCAGTCATCTTAATGGTATAGACAGGCTTCATATAATGCTCTTTCAGCATGACTGAGACATACTTCCATCCTGTCTGGTCGGTGGACGTATAAGAAACCATCAGCTCCTGTCCATTCAACGAATAATCGAACAGACCCGTATCATTCGTCAAGTTATTAAAGAAATGGCTTGAGAGCTTATATTCATCTGTCGTACTCAAGATCACATTTTGTTTATCATCGATAATATAGATAGCACTTTGATTGGCGGCCTCAATCTGTGTAAGCCTGTCCTTTATTTGCTGTTCGTCAAGGAGGACCACTAAGCTTCCACGAATATTCGATACTTCACGGACGGGCAGCGAATGCACATAAGTGATGACATTAATCGGCATACGATCTTGATTATTCATCATGCCCATCCCTCCATCTCGCTGCAGCCTGGCAGTCGGGAGGTAATGCCTATTATGATAGCTTTCCAGCAGCTCCTCCTTCCACTGTTCATAGCTCAAATCTTCATATTTATAATACCGTTCATAGAAGGTCCGAGAATCCGTTCGGATAGCTGGAGAAAGGATCGTGTCGCTGCCTTGAAAATAGACATAATAATCTTTAATAAATCCGCTGTCTATTTTTTGGTAGGTTTTCAGATATTTAATGAATTCGATTTCACTGTAATTATCCTCAGAGTTCTCTTTACTTAACAACATATCGATTTGCGGGTTAAAGACGATTTGCTGGTCTAATTGATGAACTTCTTTAAAATGGTTGTCCATAGTCAGCCGCAGTTGTTCCAGCATAGCTAGATTAGAGCGGCTGGCATTTGCAATCATGATTTGCTCGACTTTTGTGTATAAAACGAATCCAATCACTAAGGGCACAAGCAAAATGATGATATTGGACAGTAACATACTGATAAACACACTGCGGTTATTATGCCTCTTATTTCTGAGGAGATTTCTAACATATGGCAGCATATAGAAAGTTACCTCCTCAAATAACCTAGTATGTAAGCGCTTATAATTTTTCCTTTAGTTCATTCATTCTTTAATGGCCCCGATCATAATCCCCTTAACAAAGTATTTTTGCAAAAACGGGTAGAGGATCAGGATCGGCAAGGTGGAGACGATGATCGTAGCGTACTTAATGGTTTCCCCCACATCAATTTTGTCGAGGGTTCCCGCGCCCGTCATCATGCTATCCGTATTGTTATTCACCAGAATCTCCCGCAAAATCAGCTGAAGCGGATACAGCTCCCGGTCTCTCAAGTAGATTAACGCACTGAAATAGGAATTCCAGTGAGATACCGCATACCATAATATCATTACAGCAATAACCGGCATCGAGAGCGGGATGATGACGCGGTACAATATCGTAAAGTCGTTCGCACCGTCCAATTTCGCCGATTCTTCAAGGCTGATGGGCACCTGTTGAAAGGCGGTACGCATAATAATCAAATTAAAGGTGCTGATGGCTCCTGGGAAAATTAACGCCCAAGGCGTGTCCAGCAGCCCTAAGTTCCCTACAACCAGATAGGTTGGAATCAGCCCCCCGTGAAAGACCATCGTAAAGACGATAGCAAACATAATGAAGTTCTTAAAATATACGCCTCTCCGGGAAAGGGCGTATGCACCTAGTGCCGTCATAAACAAGTTGACTGCGGTGCCGACGACTACATAGAATATCGTATTTTGATAGCCAGTGCTTATCATTGGATTATCCAAAACAGCTCGATACGCATCTAAAGTGAAACCAAGCGGTGATAGAAGCAAGCCCCTATGCATCGCAACTCGTGCAGGATCACTGAATGAAGCGAGAAGAACATAGAGAAATGGATACATCGTTACAAAGCACAGCATTAGCATTAGAATCGTATTAAAAACACCGAAAACTCTTTCACTTGGGCTAAGTCTCAAGATGGCTCCCCCTTACCATAGCTTATTATCACTTAAGCGTTTGCTGATCGTGTTCGCACTAATGATTAGGATGAAGGAAATGATGGAGTTAAATAATCCAACCGCTGCGGTATAGCTGTAGCTCGCTTCCAGAATCCCTTTTCGATAGACGTAAGTGGATATAACATCAGCGGTAGAATAAGTTGACGGATTGTACATCAACAGTACTTTATCACTGCCTACGCTCAGCATGGAGCCCATATTCAGGATCAGCATAATGACAATGGTAGGCATAATCCCCCGAATGGTAATATGCAAGGTCTGCTTCCATCTGCCTGCTCCATCTATTTTGGCCGCTTCATACAGAGTTGGATCGATACTAGACATCGCAGCTAAATAAATAATGGATCCCCATCCAATCCCTTGCCAGACACCTGAGGAAACGAAGAGGAAGCGGAACCATTCCGGCTCGCGCAGAAATACAATGGATTCAAACCCGAATAGGACAAGCAATTGATTAATGAGACCATCTCGAGAGAGAAAGTCAACCATCATGCCTACAACAACAACGATGGATATAAAATGCGGCAAATAGGAAATCGTCTGCACGATTCTCTTGAACACATTATTGCGAATCTCATTTAAGAGTAAGGCTAAAATAATCGCAGCAGGAAAGGCGAACAAGAGCTCATATATATTAATGAGCAGTGTATTTCTAATAAGTCTCCAAAAATAAAACCCATTAAAAAAATCAATGAAATGCTGGAAACCAATCCATTCACTCTTCCAGATTCCTTGGCCAACGCTATAGTCCTTAAATGCAATTTGCAAACCGTACATAGGTCCATATTGAAAAATCGCATAATAGGCTATCACCGGCAGCAGCATGAAATAAATATATTTATTTCTCTTCAAATCCTTAAGTATAATTGTCCGTTTACTCATATCATCCACTCCCCTTCTTATCCGATACCAGCAGCAGAGCTAGGCAGAGACTCGCGGGCAAGTCCCTGCCTCCTCCATATGCTGCCGTTATCTCTTGTTGTATCTTTCAAGAGCGGCCTGTTGGATCGTAATCGCATCATCAATTCCCATGGATTTTAATGTTTGTACATACTTATCAAAATTTTCGATAGGCTCTTCACCCATAATAAACTTGTTGTACATCTCATCTTTATACGTATTAATGTCCGTCATAATCATGGCATACTTACTCGATTCCTCTTTGTTAGGAGTTACCGGAGGCATTACCTTCTCGTTAAGCGGTGTTGACCATATTTCGATGGCTTGTAATTGTTCTGGAACTTGTCCTTGATACTGCTCGGAGTACCGGATATCCTGTACCATGATCCCATCCCAGGAAGCACGGTTATGTTGTGCGATTGCTTGACTCATCGGCAGCCCGTCGGGATTTTTAGTAATGACATCTGCATATTTGGGGTAACCGTCCTCAAGCTTGTAGCTTACGCCTTCTTTACCGAAATTAAAGAGCATATGTCCTTGCTCGCTGTAGCCCATATCCAGATATTTAACCGTTTCTTCAATGTTCTTGTTGCTAGTTGTAATCGCCGCAGATTTACCAGGAACTGGTTGATCATAATGTCCGAATTGCGGCTTTTCACCCGCTTTTAGTACAGGGTAAGGTACCCCGCTCAGTCTAAAGTTTTTATCCTTGGCTGCCATAAGACCCATATACTTGCCGAGAGCTCCGCCTGCAGCTCCAACCATAGCTCCAATTTGGTTATTAGTGACTTTGGCATCTAGAAGCTTAGTATCTGTTGCCGCGAAGTCCCTGTCGATTAGACCTTCTTCGTACCATTTGTTCATCGTTGTTAAGAATTCTTTATAACCTGGCTCAATCGGCCCGAATTTGACCGTATCTCCTTCTTTATAAAAGCCGCTCGGCACGCCATATGCTCCAACAAATGCTTGCGTATTTTTCAACTCAGATAGAGTCAGCAGCAGCGGGATTTCATCTGCTTCGCCATTTCCATTAGGGTCGTTATCCTTGAATGCTTTCAATACGTTGTACCACTCATCGATAGTAGCAGGCTGCTTCAGTTCTAATTTGTCCAACCAGTCTTGCCTAATAATAGGTCCTCTAAATATTTGCAGAGAACGGTCTCCACGAATAAAATGAAACCCAATAATGCTGCCATCATCCGTTGTAACCTGCTTTTTCCATTCCGGGTGAGAATCAAGTACTTTTTTGTAATTAGGTGCAAATTTATCAATATAGTCATTCAACTTAACGATTCGATTATCATCGATTGCTTTCTGAGGACCGCCTGGATAACCGTTCCAATTATATTCGATTACATCTGGGAGAGAACTGGACGTGAGCATTAGATTGAATTGCTCTTTTTCTGCAGTTCCTCCTTGAGGAGGATGCTGGAAGTCAAGCTTAACTCCGGTTAATTGCTCCATCTCCTTGTAAACTTCCATTTCGTTGTAGCTTTTCATTGTAGCTGCAGCCGCTGGGTTAAGTGCCGCCCAATACGTTAATGAAGTCAGCTTTGCCGCCGTTTCAGCTTCTTTAGGATCTGTTGCTTTGTTATCCTTGTTAGTCCCCGGAACACAACCGGATACAACCGATAAGGCTAATGTTAATGACAACGCCGTCATGGCTGTTTTAGCAGATTTCACCTTGAACAATAATAACGCCTCCCTTTATAAAATTCGTGGTCAAACCTCATATTATTGAAAGCGTATTCAATTTTAAACCTTGAATTTTTCATAAAGACAGGCGATTCTAATGGTCAGAGGGCTGCATATTTAAATATGGACCTTCAAATATAAAGAAATCTGCCGTCAGATGCGGTTCAGACGTATGTATTTATATCCTTGATCATACATTTATAGATTTAAGAGCGACATGGAAGAAGTTAAGAACGTATTGTTTTTTTTACGATTTGGAGCATTTAAATCGGAAAAAGCAAAAAACCTCGACCTCTTTCGGTCGGGGTTGATGATGGTGGAGGCGAGCCATGGCTGTAGGCCGATAAGTTAAAATTGTAGATCGCTGATATTTTCCAACTTACAAAGACGTGAATCAATATTCCCGCGTATCGGCTCAATAATAAGATCCAAACGAAGTGTCAAGCTCGAAGGGCATGTCCTTCAAACAGTGCACCGCCATGTCGATTTCCTTGTCAAGCATGGCCTGCTCTATCTTTTACGAAAGCCCCTTCCCCCCAACCTTAGACAATGTTATATCTAAAATCAGCAGCTGGTTACTTACCAACTGCTGACCTGAAGTGTTGTCTTGATCTATCGTTCAATTAGAACGGCATTCATTATTAATCCAACTGCCCCAATTTTGAAATGAGCAATGTGAATACCACTTATGATAAGGGTAAAGCAATATGCTGCTCTACTCTTTTCCGTCAAAAACTCGTGACCCCAATAAATTGTACCAATTCCTTATCCATCAATATTATCTTTTTAAACTACCGCTTTATCGTTTTTTCTGTTCCAGTATTCCAGATCTACGACGCATGGATAAGGAATAAATAGCCGGGATGAGTCCTAGTGCGACCCCAATTCCTCCAAACCAACCGGCTGCTGTAAGTGAGATGTTTTCAACGATGACTCCCCCGATTACAGCCCCTATGGCCATGCCCAACTGTACGATAGAATTGTTCAAACTCAAGATGATCCCCGAAGCCTGTGGAGCCATACCGAGTAAATAAACTTGTTGAACCGGCCCCGTCGACCAAGCAAACAAGGACCATAACATCAGCAAAGGCAATACGAACATGGTCGAATGCGAGAATGCCGCCAGTAAAAATAATATTCCTGCGTGTAAGAGCAATCCTCCAATCATCGTGCGGGGGATCCCCCATTTATCTACACCGTAGCCGCCAATTTGGGAGCCTATGAGACTTGCCAGTCCAAAGGCAAACAATCCGATGCTTACCATCCGCTCGCTCATCCCCGTCATGTCCAGAAGAAACGGCGTTATATAAGTGTACAGAATCATATATCCTAATATCCAGAAAAAACTGATGGACAGCGCGACTGAGATTCGGGGACTTTTTAGCAAAGCGAGCTGTTCCCGAATAGGAACGGGAGCCTCTCCTTCCGTCTTCGGAACCGCCAGCAAGAGGACCAACATCGCGATCAAGCTGAGTACTCCGATCCCCGTGAAGATGATTTTCCAATCATACGAGCCTGCAATGATCCTCCCAAGCGGGACCCCGAGAATGAGCGCGAGGTTAAAGCCCAAGAGAACCTTGGCAATAGCGCTGCCTTGTTTTCCGGGTTGAGAGATTTTGGCCGCAACGGTCAGGGCGACGACCATAAATACCCCCGTGCTTAGCGCCAATATAATTCTTGCTCCGATCAGAATGCCATAGCCTGTGGACGTGACAGTGATCAAGTTCCCTACGAAAAATAATCCCAAGGATAATAGCATAAGCTTCCTTCGATCCATTTTTGCCGTTAGGGCAATAAGGATTGGAGTGCCGATGGCATAAGCAAGCGAGTAGACCGTAATCAGCTGTCCGGCCGCTGCTAATGATACTCCAGTATCACTTGCAAGCATATCCAAAATGCCGGCAATTACGAATTCCGAAGTTCCGACTAAAAAGCTGATAATGGCCAGAATATAAATAGTCAATGTATTTCTCATTTAATTCTCCCCTTTTCATTTTCATAGTTCTAAATATATAGAAATCATAATTAGAAAAATCCCAATTCCCCACACCATTTATCGGTCCAATCAGGCCCTTTGCTCCAACGTTCGCTGCTTTAAGTGTTACGACCAGACGTCTGACGGGCGAGTTCCTTACGGACAATCGGTGCCACTTTGGTGCCAAGAAGCTCAATTGTCCGTAGCAAGTCACGATGCGGCAACGAACTAAAATCGACGTACATCATGAATCGAGTCAAACCTAGGTTCTTTTTCAGCAGTACGATCTTCTCTGCAACATATTCGGGGTCGCCAACATAAAGAGCGCCTCGAAGGCTGCTGGCTGCATCGTACGAGTCACGCGTGTAAGGTTGCCAGCCTCGTTCCCGTCCAATGTGGTTCATTTGGGCGGCCATGACCGGGTAATACCGTTCTGCAGCGTCTTGTGTCGTATCCGAAATAAAGCCATGCGAATGCGTAGCAATTTGAAGCTTATTCGGATCGTGACCTGCTCTTACAGCGGCTTCCTTATAAAGTTCCACCAAGGGTGCGAATCTCTCCGGCATCCCGCCTAGGATAGAGAAGACAATCGGAAGTCCCAGCAAGCCGGCACGAACAGCCGATTCCGGGCTGCCGCCCGTGCCGATCCAGACAGGTAGAAGCTCCTGTTGTGCACGAGGATAGATGCCCATATTGTCAATCGCCGGACGATGACCACCGCTCCAGGTCACTTTTTCAGAAGCGCGGATCTTCAACAGCAGTTCCAGTTTCTCTTCGTACAATTCCTCATAATCCTTCAAGTCATAGCCGAATAACGGAAACGATTCGGTGAACGAACCACGTCCGGCCATGATCTCCGCTCGCCCGTTCGATAGACCGTCCAGCGTTGCGAAGTCCTGATATACCCGCACCGGATCATCCGAAGATAGCACCGTCACTGCACTCGAGAGCCGGATCCGCCTCGTTGTAGCGGCAGCGGTGGCCAGAATGACGGCTGGCGACGAGCTTGTGTAGTCGATTCGATGATGCTCGCCTATGGCATAGACGTCAAGGCCAACTTGATCCGCTAATTGAATCTCTTCTATCGCTTGGCGCAGCCTCTGGGCGTGCGAGACACCGCCATTTCCAGGATTTGCATGAAGGAATGTGCTGATTCCAATCTCCATCATATTCGTTTGATCGCTCATAGTCATACTCTCCTTTTTCATATGGAATAGGAATGATTAGTAAAAATGTTGAATGATCCTTCCAAAACGCTCGTATATCAATTCTACAGTTCTATATCTGTAGAATTGATTCTTAAAAAAATTACGCCAACAAATAGGGCGCAAATTTTTCAGCTATTTCTCGATTGACGTTATAATGAATAAACGATCCATTCTTGCGAAAATCAATCAAGCCAGAGTCCGTCAATTGTTTCAGATGATGCGATAGCGTCGAGCCTGCAACCGATTCAAGCTTTTCACCGATGGCGGTGAAACATAAATTACTCTCTTTCACGAGCAGTAAAGCGATTTTAAGTCTAGTAGGTTCCCCCAAAGCTTTATACAATTTAACCGCTTGCCCCATATCTTCTTGATTTTCACCCATTATTATCACCTCCCCGAATCTTTTTTCGCAGTTCTAAAACTATCGAAATCAATATTATCACCACGCCGTTCAAAAGTAAAGGGGATTCATTGGTTCATTGCTATCCATTGCCTCCACGCTTAACACTCCGTTATTTTGCCTCCTACTAATAAACCAGCAATAGTTTTTACCACTCTATTGAAAAAGGTCCACATATTTCGCCAGTTCTATCTGATCCTCTGTAGGAAAGATATCGCTAACCGGTTTATAACTTAAACGGATAATTCCTGCCCGAAGATTACCCCACAGGCTTTTCGAGTGTAATCTTGGTTTCCTTTAGCCAGAATAGTAAAAAGAGAACATCACAATAAGATGATGTTCTCTTTTTTTATTCATTTAAGCTGTGCAATTCCATTATTCCATGCTGGGATTGCTTGAGAGATATTCAAACGCTTCTTTAATAGTAAATACCTATTTATTAAATGAATTCCGCTTTTTGAAGAAGCCGCTGAATAATTGCTGCGGTTTCTGCTCTCGTAATATTATGCAGAGGACGCAATTCGCCTTTGTTACCGCCGATGACGCCGATTTCAATGGTTAATGCTGCAGCTTGACGAGCCCAGGCGGCCAATTGTTCGCTGTCTGCGAAATGGTTGACTAGCTCTTGCTGCTTCATATCATCTATTTCCTTATTCAACTCCACAAGCTTCATTGCCCTAGATAGAATAACCATCGCTTCCTGTCTAGTAATCTTCTCATTAGGGTTGAAGGAACCATCGCTATATCCATCAACCAGCCCATAAGAATATCCGATCTGAACGGCTTGATGATACCATGCTTTTTCCTCTATATCCTTGAATGGATATGTCTTGTTAGCTGAACTTAATCCTAATGCTCTGATCATAATAGCCATAAACTCTGCGCGCGTAATTTCACTATCCGGTAAAAAACGCTGCTCGTCTGCTCCATTAATAACGAGTCTTGATGCTAAGTCATTGATACTTTCTTGCGCCCAATGCCCAGATACATCATTAAAGGTTTTTTTATTATAAATAAGTCCATAAATGCTATTGGTCATACTATTAAGGATAGCATAATCTCGCTCTCCTTCACGTACTACCTTCGTCGGGATATGAATAATCGTACCATCCGACATAAGCTTTACTCCCGTTGTAATGCGTGCAGCATCTATCCCTGCGGGTATTGCAAAGCGTCTTTCTACAAAAGTATCGAATTGATTTAATTCTATTTCCTTATTCCCATACAACCCTTCTATAGAGAAACTTACCGCAGGGACGACAAGTGAAACCTCTCCATCACCCGAATTCTCAAATGCCGAAATAGGAAGATTAATCATTTCTACCTTGATCTTCATATCCCCCAAAGGGATATCGGCGGCTCCTAATTGATCCCGCCATTTATTAACGCTGACTTGATCTAGGGGAAGAGTATATATAACGTTTTCTGTAATCACTTGAATGATTGCATGGTTGTTCTCTAAGCTTTGCAGGAGTGCAGCGTTCATCTCCCAATTGACGGTATCGGAATGGTTACGAACCGTAATGGTAATAACTGGTTTGTTGCCCGATTCATTCAGCATCCCTTGAAGTTGAGCTTCTTCCAAGAAGACCGTTGTTACCTTTTTTCCTTCTACTATTTTCACATCAACTTTAGCTGCATTCTCCGACTTACTCCCCATACTAATGACAACATCAACACTAGGAGTGATAGCTGTGCCCCCCGTACTTCCAGAAGTGCCGCCGTTAGAACCAGAGCTTTCTTGGTAGGTAATTGTAGCCATGTTGGCCACACTAACATTACCCGCAGCATCTCGATATTGGACGTAAAGCTTCTTTAATCCCGAGCTGCCCGTAAAGCTCCAATTTGTCGCAGGCAGTACGTTCTCCCAATTCAACCATGTTAGATTATCTTCGGAAAAACGCATTTCTGTAACGCTGCTGCCTGCGCCATCTGAAGAAGTCAAAGTCACTGCCACCGACTTGCTGCTTGTCGTGCTTTCGCCATTGTTAATAACGATTGATCCTGTAGGAATCATTTGGTCTAGTTTAATCATGTCATTGATTGCTCCACTCACATTGCCAGCCTTGTCTTTGAACTGTACATGTACCGACTTCTCACCGTCACCCGCTACAAGACTCCAAGCCTTTGTTATCTCTGATGGTTCCCAGCTTCCCCAGTCACTTCCGTTATTAGAAAAGCGCATCTCCACTACACCGCTGCCATTATTTCCGTCATCGCTAGTCAGAGTGAGCGCAACATCCGCCTCATTCGTCCATTCCGCACCGGCTTGAATGATGACCGTACCCGTTGGCTCGATTGTGTCGATTTGGAATTGAACCGTTGCCGCATTACCTGCCGTATCCGTTACTGCTAGCGTATAGATGCCGTCCTGTTCGATCTCTGTACCGCTCGCAAAGGCAGCTCCATTCAGCGTCGCCGTTCCTTCATTGAATTCCGGAGTGGCCGAAAGATATACCCCGCCATCGCTTACCCCTGTAATTGCTGGGGCTTCTGTATCGATCGTGAAGCTTACCGTCGTTACATTCCCTGCCGCATCCGTTACGACCAGCGCATAGACGCCGTCCTGTTCAATCTCTGTACCACTTGCAAAGGCTGCTCCATTCAACGTTGCCGTTCCTTCATTGAATTCTGCCGTCATCTTGGAATTGAATAATCCATTATTCGCAACTCCAGTAACAACAGGAGCGGTCGTATCTATCGTGAAGCCGACGGTTGCCGCATTGCCTGCCGCATCCGTTACGACCAGCGTATAGACGCCGTCCTGTTCAATCTCTGTGCCACTTGCAAAGGCAGCTCCGTTCAACGTTGCCGTTCCTTCATTAAAGCTCGGCGTTACCTTCGCTTTGTATATTCCTCCAGCGGTTACGTCAGTAACTATAGGCGCTACTGTATCAATCTTAAAGCTTACAGTAGTTACATTCCCTGCCACATCCGTTACGACCAGGGTGTAACTGCCATCCTGATCAATATCCGCACCATTCGCAAACGCCGCACCATTCAAGTTTGCTGTTCCTTCGTTAAAGGATACAGTAACCGTCTCTTTGTAATTCCCATTGTTCGTAATCCCTGTCACTGTAGGGGCTGACTTATCAATTTCGAAGATTACTGTTGTTTTATTGCCTGCATCATCTGTTACGACTAGAGTATACACACCATCTAGTGTGACCTGTGTATTATTCACAAAAGCTGCTCCGTTTAAGGTCGCTGTCCCTTCGTTAAAGGTAATCGTTTTGCTTGTATTGTATATACCACCATTCGCTACTCCCACCACGTCAGGTGCAATCGTATCAATCTTGAAGGTCACCGTCGTACTATTGCCTGCTGGATCGGATACGATCAACGTATACGCTCCATCCTGCGTAATATCTGTACCGCTGGAATAGGGATTCCCATTGAGCAATCCGCTGCCTTCCGTAAATTGAGGAGCAACTGTGCTGTTATATGCTTTATTATTTACCACATTCGTAATAACAGGAGCTATTGTATCTACTGTAATTGTATGGCTAATAGTCGAACTGCTCGAATTATTTACTTTATCTTTATATTGCACATATACGGTCTTAGCTCCCTCGCCAGCCGGGAGGACCCATGATCTCCCATTAAGGTCAGCAATATTGAACCAGCTGGTCTGCCAAGTGCCATTAATATTGGAGAGACGTGCCTGATCAATTCCTGAGCCGCTTCCATCCGTATAAGTTCCTTTCAAGGTGACAGTAGCCGAGTTCGTCCATGCAGCGCCATCATTAATAATGATTGTTCCTGTTGGAGCTGTCTGATCCAATAGAATGGTCTGTGAAGAATTCGATGAGACTCCATTGTTGGAATCCATAAGCTGCATATAGATGGTCTTCGACCCATCTCCTCCGCTTAGAATGAATGTTGCTGTATTGCTGAATGGCAGCCAAGATGCCGCCGATAAATTAGCAGCGCTATTCGCAAATCTCATGCCAGTAACACTGTCTCCCGCATCAGGATCTGATCCTGTTACGGATAAACTGACTATGCTGCTGCTTGTAGCTGCTCCTTCAGTAATCGTGAAAGAGCCCGTGGGTGGAGTATTAACCGGTTCAGTCTGATAAGTAACGACCAGCTTCGGGCGGAATGCAGCATTCCCAGCTTCTAAGGAATAGAATAAGAATCTCCCGCTGTCCATATCTGCTTCATTCCCGTTAAGTATAAAAGTTACATTGCGATCAGAACCATCCGTAAAGGCATCTACAGCGCTCTTGACGTTTAGTGTAATCGTTTGATCCTGAAGATACGTGCCCATCGGTACTTCCGCAGTGCTTTTCGCCGTAAATTTATCTGCATAAGGGCTAGTTGTATCTACAGAGGGGAAGGAACCACTAAAATTATGGTCCAAATTATTCACAGCAGTACCCCTTGCCTCCATGTACAAAGTGTGATCTGGGACTCTTAATACAGTAGCAACAGTCAAGACCAACTCCGCTGATACAACAGTCCCTTCTGGAGCACCTAGATTAAAAGATGCAGCCATTCTATTACGCACATTGACGAAGCCGTCATTATTGCTCATGCCAACATAGAGAATAGCATCGCCGTCATGATCATAGATTCCGTCATATTCCGGTTGACCATTCAATTGCATCGTATCAGCAGTTGCTGTGTAGGTCTTTGTAACTGTGCCCCCTGCCGCCTCAGCCCTTGGTACCATCCCCGGTGTGATTATCGTGAATACCATAACCATAGTCATTAATAGAATTAGAATTCTTTCTTTCATTGTTACTCCCCTTTTCATCAGTAAAAAATCAATATATTATCATTCATTTCACGCTCGTAAGCCCACTGTCTCCATCTTTGTATGTAATCTATCTATTATATAATTACGGCATTTTAGAGAATAGTTACTGCTGTCATCATTATTGTCATATGACAAATTAGTATATTTATCCAGTTAACATGTTATATAGATTTTTTTATAATGCCAAAGAACGAAAAACCCCGACCTTTGCGGCCGGGGGTTACATATCGGAAACGAGTTAATACATGACCATACATCTAGAAGGAGCGAAGGGCTTGTCTTCTCATCCACATCGTGGCTACCCACTTTTCCCCTTTGATCACCGGTGTACCTGCATGCAAGGTATAATCGTTTAATTCATGATCATTATAAAAATATTCGAAGTAGACAGCCATACCTTTGTTAGGAAAAACAGAAATATTAAGCATGGGGAACGCCGTCTCTCCGCCTTCCTCCACATCATTCAAATACATGACGAGTGTACTAATACGATTGTTGACACTTGCTCGACTACTCTCTGCAAAGAAATCATAATGAGGCTGATACTCTTGGCCGGGGGTATACAGCAGAACTTGCAAGCCATCACCATGTTCAATCGGAATATTCATAATTTGAGAGAATCGCTTCTCAATTCTAGTAATCGTCTCATTCTGCTCACAGAACACGCCACTGCTCGTTCTAATTGAATTGACCGCATGATCTCCGCCTATCTTTGAACGTTGCAATTGTTCCCTAGATTGGTTAATCAGCTCATCACATTCCTCATGGCTAAGCACATTCCCTAATACGACAACCAAAGGTGCCTCATACTTGGCAAGAATTCGAATCTCTCGATCATCTGTCTTGATCGTATTTCCAGCATGATCAAATATCGTCCGTTCTTTCTCCGTCGTATTCCCTATCATTCTTACACAGCCCCTATGTTAAGACATCCACCAAATAACATACCATAAAATGGTATGTTGAGCTCTTTTATTTTCAGAAAAATGGGAATAATCAAAAATCCTGACAGCAGTGATGGCGAGGGGAGTAACTATATTTCGATTTAACCTGATGTTCACTCCAAACAGGCTTCTACAAGTGTAGTCACCTTTTTGATGTCACCCGAGCAAATGTTCTCGACTATTTTATTAGCATATCCAATGTTGAAAAATGGGTAATAACACTTACACTTGTGTCCTCTTGCCGGAATATGATTGTTTAGAAAAGAACCGAAAAAGACTGACGCATCCTTTAAAGGAGAGGTAGCTCGATGACACAGCGTTTAAGTAAAATGAAATATTCCAAAAATTTGCGAAAGTTCTCCGGTCACGCACGTCTTTTCATAAAAAAGCTAGGCTGCAGGCAGAACGAACAACTGCATTTTATTTTAGTCCATGATCCTAAAAACAATAACAAGAAATTCAGTTCTTCTTCCAATCACCCGGCGATGACACTGCATAAACCTCTAAATCTACTTGAAAAGCTTACTCCTCAATTCACACTCCTTTCCAAAAGAAATAAACTCATACATGTCCTCAGTCAAAATAAAAGAGGTTATGCCGTATTTATGGAGATCAATCACCGAGAAACAAGGTCTAGTGATTTCAAAAAAGTTAGAGCTCAGTTCATTGATGTTGATTTAAACAAGATTTCAATGCATTTTGACACAAAAGAACAAGCCGAGCAGATGATTAAAACTATTCAATCCAACCCTGCAGAAAAGCTTCAGTCAATTACAGTTAAAAGAAATAAACAAGGTCAATACCATCTTTTGGCTCTGCGAAAAAAACAGAGAGTAGCAAAATTAAAGACTGCGTTTATTAAAAAATTCAGGACTCAAATTAAGGATACGATGATTATCGAAACTAAAAACGGATATCACATCTATTGGGTTCTTCAAGGCGGATCCGTAAGCAAATTCGTTCCTATTCAAAAAGCTTTAGCCAAAAAATTCAGTTCTGATGCCATGATTACCAATCTATCAAGAGTCATGCGTATACCTGGCTTTTACCATATGAAAAATCCTGAAAGCCCCTTTGTGGTAAGGGTCCGACAATTGGGCAGGACAAAACCTTTCTCCCAAGAGGAAATTATTCGCTCACTGGCATTAAAGCCCTTTAATTAACTTATATAAATCAAAATCAATCAAGCTTAGAACAAACTTTCACCACCTAGTTAATCGTCATGTGTGACGCAATAAAAATAAAAAGCCGCGATTTCTGCGGCTTCTTGAAGATGTATGTTCTTTTCACCCGACATAACTATTATTTTGGTTCTAAAACGTAAGCCATTCCTTCTGCTTCATTCCTCTACAAGTTCGAGCGCCCTGTTCTTCTCATCAAACTTGCTGTTATGCGAAGAAACCTGCGCTCTTATTGGCGCATCCGGCTCGATATACAGCTTGGCGCTATTCACGGCTAGAGCCGCATCCGTGAAAGCTCCGGCAATAAGATACAGCTTGCTGCCGTAATTTGCCGTATCTCCAGCTACGAACACACCCGGAAGATTGGTTGCCAGCTTCTCATCCGCATTAAAATTCCAATCCTCTCTCGCTAACCCCCAATTTACCATAGGACCGAGATCGCCGCGCAGCCCATGATTAATTAAGACGGCGTCCACCGCGAGACGCTCCTGTTCCGTTTCATCCGTCCATTCCCCGTCCGCATTTAATGGTGCGATCGAAACAGCATCAAGATGATTGCCATTCCCATATATACCCGTAATGGCATATGGCGTAAGTACTTGAACGTTCGATGCCTTCATCCTCCTCACATTCCGCTCCAGGCCGCTGAAGCGGTCCCGACGGTGCACGAGCGTAACCGATGAGGCGATTTTCACTAGTTCATTAGCCCAATCGACAGCTGAATCCCCACCTCCGGAGATTAACACTCTTTTGCCGCGAAAGCTTGCCAATTCTTTAACGGTATAATGGAGATTTGTCTTTTCATAATTCTCCGCTTCTGGGAGATTAAGCTTAGCTAGCTTCAGCGCTCCATGGCCTACGGCCAAGATCAACGTCCGGCTCCAATGCTGCTCTCCAGTCGCAGACGTTATGCGCATCGTGCCATCAGCCAATCTTTCCAGCTCGGTAATTTGTTGACCCAGCACAATGGTCGGAGCAAAGGTTTGAGCTTGCTGAATCATGAGCTCTGTCAGCTGAGCGGCGCGAACAGGGGCCATACCTCCAACATCCCAGACGATCTTCTCCGGATACGTCAACGTCCTTCCCCCAAGCTCCTCTCTCGCCTCGATCAACTTCGTCTTCATGTCACGCATTCCGCTGTAAAAGGCAGCATACAGACCCGCTGGCCCTCCACCGATTATGGTTATGTCATATAGCTCCAATTTCTGTTCCATTCTTTTGCTCCCTCTGCTCCCGGTCTCCCTTGAATGACGATCTAAGTCTTCTTGCGTTTAAATAGCAAATACATGAAGAAAGGAGCTCCAATGCCTGCTGTGAATACGCCTGCCGGAATATCCAGCGGCTGAAAAAGCATTCTTCCCGCCAAATCCGCCAGCAGTAGAATGATCGCACCTATAAACGCGGATACCGGAATGATCATCTTGTAAGAATTTCCGACAAGCTTTCTGGCGATATGAGGCGCCATCAATCCGATGAACGATATCGTCCCGGCTACGCCAACCGCAACGCCGGCAAGCGCAACACTATAAAATAAGAGAACCATCCGGCTTAGCTGAAGCCTACTTCCAAGCCCGCGAGCGACATCCTCGCCCAAGGATTGCACATTTAACTCCTTCGCCAGCAGCAGCGACAATGGAATGAATACCGCTACCCACGGCCAGAGCACTTCAATATAGCTCCAATTGGTACCGTAGATGCTTCCCGTCATCCAATTCAGCACTTGAGCGGCCAAATACGCCGGCCCGCTAATAAGCAAGAACGTAGTGAGCGCCCCCATTGCAGTAGAAATGCCAATACCGATCAGCACCAACCGAAACGGCGACACTCCTTTTTTCCAAGCAAATACATAATTGATGGCAGCCGTAACCAACGCACCGCCAACGGCAATGAACGGTACCCAGTGGATGCTATAGCCGGTCACGAAAGTCATGAAGGCAACCACAGCTACTGACGCACCTCCCGTTACACCCAGCAGATCGGGCGAAGCAAGCGGATTGCGTATGACACCCTGCAATAGCGCTCCGCCTGCCGCCAATGCCGCGCCAATAAGAATAGCGGCTGCTATTCGAGGCATACGGAACTGCATAATGATCAGGTTGCTGGCTTCCGCATTTCGCCCGGCAAGAGAAGCAAGCACCTCTGTCAAAGGAACGCCAACTCCCCCAACCGATAAACTAAGAAGCGACACGGCCGCAACGATAAAAATTAAAGCTATAAACATGAACGTATGTTTCGCTGTTCGCGGATTAAGCATGCTGTTTCCTCCTGGCCACATGAATCAGAAAGGGAACCCCGATAATCGCCGTCGCGACGCCGACAGGAACTTCTTTGGATTCCAGAATAAATCGCGATGCTAAATCCGCCGTTACCAGAAGAATCGCTCCAACTAATGCGGTATAAGGAAGCAGCCATCTGAAATCATGCCCGATGATGTATCTGCACAAGTGAGGGACGATAAGCCCGATAAAAGCGATCGGACCAGCCGCCGCTACTGAGCTTCCCGCCAATAGTACGATTGCCGCAGCCGAAAGCACGCGCACCAGCGTCAGCCGCTGTCCCAAGTTCTTCGCTCCATCGTCTCCCAGCGCCATAATATTTAACGAGCCCGCCAGCAGGAGAGAGATCGCAAGTCCTGCCGCTATATATGGCAGCACCATCAGCAAATGCTCCACATTTCTTCCTTCAACGGAACCGATCATCCAGAATAGGACCGATTCCAGCGACTGCTTATTAATTAGAATAATGCCGGCTGTAATCGAGGAAGCAAAAGCCGCCATACAAGCGCCTGCCAAGGTCAGCTTTACCGGCTCGAACCCGCCCCCCTGCAAGCCAAGCGTATAGACGGCCGCCGAAGTTGCGACCGCACCGGCGAAAGCGAGCCAGACCATGCCACTCATCGTTAACGAGGAGCCGAATGCGAGCAGTCCGATGACAATAAATAGTACGGCACCCGCATTTACGCCAAAGACGGAGGGTGAAGCCAGCGGATTTCTCGTCAGAACCTGCATAATCGCGCCGGCTACGGCTAAGCTTGCCCCTACCAGTGCCGCAACCAAGGTTCGGGGAACGCGAGCCGTCGTAATAACAAGATGCTCGTTGGAACCATCAAATTGACTGTAAGCCTGCCATAGGTCTTGCAGCCCGAAGTGATGAAGACCGTACAATACACTGCACAACATACTAATCAGCAGCAGGATAGCGCCGATAACTAGGCCGGCGAGCTTTCGCTTGCGGCTTCGCATTAGGGAAGGACCATTCACGTCTACACCGAGCCTCCTATTCATTGCAGCCCAAAATACTAAACTGCCGGAATCGTCAACAAGCTGACGCGAATACAGCGTCAGCCTGTCGATTCGATACGCTTTTATTATTTCACATCAAAGTATTTAACAAGTTCGTCCAGCAGCAAATTAGCCGCTTCATATCCGCCTGCCGAGTTCCAGATGCTTTCATCGACTTGAATCACCTTATTGTTCTTGGTAACACTCAAGTTCTGGAACAGCGGATCTTTTTTCCATTCCCCCACGACCTTCGCCGCATCGTTCTTGCCCGGAGCCTCCGATACGAAGTAGAAGAGCACATCGCCGTCCATGCTAGGTATCGTCTCTTTGGACATGACTTCAATAAAGGAATCTTTATCCTGCGATTCTGGCCGCGCAATGCCTAATTGGCTCAAGAGCACACCGGAGAAGGTTTGCTTCTGATAGATGCGAACTTGATTGGCTGAGAACCGGACCACCGATACTTTCGTATCCGCTTTGCTGCCCAGCTTCGCCTTGACCTCTGCAACGCGTTTGTCGAAAGCCGCCATCGCCTGCTCTCCTTCTTCCTGCTTGTTCAAAGCTTCGGAATAGAGCTTGAAATTGATTTTCCAATCTCCAGCCAGATCATCGGAGAATATCGTTGGAGCAATCTGCTTTAATTGGTCGTAGATCTTCTCTTGCCTGACTTTATTACCGATAATCAGATCCGGCTTGAGGCTTGCGATCAATTCAATATTCGGCTGAAGCTCGTCTCCAACAACGGTGACGCCTTCCATCTCTTGCTTGATATGGTCGTACCAAGGGTCGCCAATCCAAGACTGAACGGCTCCGATCGGTTTAATACCGACTGCCAGAAGCGCTTCTGTTCCTTCATTGGTCAATATGACAACACGTTCAGGGGTGCCGGTGAGCGTTTCTTCCCCCATCGCATGCTTAATCACTCTTGTATCATTACTTGCTTCCGGCGACGGACTTGCAGCCGGACTTGCGGAAGCTGCTACATTGCTGCTGGGCGAGTTGCTGTTTGCCGGTGTCGCATTCGTTCCTCCAGTCGTGCATGCGCTCAATAGGAGGGCCAAACAAAATAATAAAGTTGCTGCCATTGCTGTTCTTGACTTACGATACATCGGTACTTCCCCTTCTTTCTTATATTGATAACGATTCTCAAACTCATTACCAATATAACGTTGCTGCCTTCTAGCAACAATGGGAGATCTGAACACGGGGGATGGATTATTTCGACGCTGCTCCTGCTGCAACGCACCTTCTTTAAAGCTGGTGGGTGAAACGCCTTCGTATTTCTTGAAGATACGACTGAAATAATAGCTGTCGGTATAGCCTACGCACTCTGCAATTTCCTTCAAAGTGAAATCTGTGGAAAGAAGTAAAGCCTTCGCCTTGCTCAACCGTAATTGAATCAAATAGTCGATCGGGCTCGTACTCACTTGCTTCTTAAAGGAACGAAGCAGCTGTCTGGAGCTGCATCCAAGCTGCTCAAGCAGCGTCTCGAGCGTTATCGGCTCTCGGTAGCGCTCATGAATATAACGAATCGCTTGAGCGACCAGGTCCGGCTTGACGGCTATTACATTCTGGCGTTCCATTTGTTCTAGTATTTCATAGACCATTTGATAGAATATCGCTTTGACTTGCAGCTTATCCAGCAGATCCGAACGATACCATTCTTTGCTCATGGAGGTGACTTGATGAAAGATGGAGACCGGGTAATGGGGCTTAAACAGATATTGCATTTGGAACGGATTGTGCTGCTCCATCAGTTTGATCGTTTCTTGGGGGGCAGGCAGTGCCAGCACCGCTTTATACAAAATCATATAAAAGTCCAGCAGCTCATCTGCCGTAATATCCAAACAGAGCCCCTTGCCCCCGTGAAGCAAAGAGAACCGGCTGACGCGGTGTGCGATGCCATCCAACTGGAGCTGTGCGCTGCCTCTAGTCACATACAAGAAGGCGCTTGAGGGCATTCTATACGCATGCAGCTCCTCGCCTTGCTCCATTCTTGTATGCCGCACATCTATGATTTTTATGAATGCCTGATTCCATAGCAAAGCTTGATCATTCAATTTCACAGTTTTGCTCTCCCCTTCTCTTTCAATCCACGTTGAGAGATTTACCCTTATTATATATGATAATGATTATCATTTGCAACGATTATAACACAATTATTTTCCAGTGATATAGCTTATGCTCAGAGAATTATTCGCGAAGACGTGGTAGATAAACTGAAACGTCATATGGTGTCACTCTTCAATGTTAGGAATATTGATGAACTAGTTTTACAATGAGTTTATCAAAAAACAAAAACCCCGACCTCATTTTCGGTCGGGGTTTACTGGTGGAGGCGAACCGTGGCTATCCCAAACCACAATTCGCCGAAGAATACTGCACAATCGATACGCCTAACGGTCCCGGTGAACCATATAATTCAATAAATGCTTCAGAAATGCAGGTTGACGCGGCCTCCCGCTCAATACTTCCATGGCCAGACAGTAGTGTTCCCACATTTGTTTATTAGCGCCTTCCTGCCCTAGAATCGTTACGAAAGTCGAAGTATTGTTTTCCACATCCTTGCCAACAGGCTTCCCCAGTAAGCGAACATCTCCTTCTAAATCCAGCAGATCATCCTTAATCTGAAAGGCAATAC
The DNA here is from genome assembly GCA_048976605.1 of Pristimantibacillus sp. Taxonomy (GTDB): domain Bacteria; phylum Bacillota; class Bacilli; order Paenibacillales; family Paenibacillaceae; genus Pristimantibacillus. The sequence goes on from JBHGUX010000074.1 coordinate 348,154, forward strand.
CCGCATGATAAGCAAATGTTTTTAAAATAGCAATTTCCTGCTCATTAACCTGTGCGAGAATAGCGGGCATAACCAGAGCAGCCTCAAATGCAATTCCGGTTTTGTAAAAGCATATCTCATTCAATTGCTCGAGGGTTAAATTCTCTCCTTTGGAGTTCAAATCCATCAGCTGTCCCATACACAGATCCTCTGCCTTTTGGGACGAATATTTCATCAAGGCAAGCACGGCTTTCGCATCAAAAAGATTGAGTGACGCTTGTTCCTGAATCGCCTTCTGAATCAGCAACAGACCGGTTAATTCCGCAGTGGCACTATTATGCACCTGATGAAGCGTTGGACGCCCTCTTCGGGTAGGTGCGTTATCCTGGGATGGCAAATCATCGAAAATCAGGGATGCCGTATGCATATATTCCAATGATCTCAATAAGGGCTCGATTGCTTGTGCATGCAGTCCATATTCTTGCACACTCATCACCCATGTCAGTATTGGACGCAGACGTTTCCCATCCCCTTCGAGACTGTAATTTGCCGCATCGATCAGTGTATCCTTCATCAGCGGCATCCCGACGGGCTTGCCAATTCGCAAGATGTTGTTGATCTGCTCACGGGCCGTTTTGATTGTCTCTAAGAAATCTTCTTTCTCCTTCCGGTTGTTTTTCAGAATGGTAACTAGTTGGTCCCGAAGCAGCTTATCCAGGAATTCCACATCACTCGCATGTTGAACCATATACTGGACGAGCCGATTGAACGCCTGGCCTCCGCAAGCAAATATCCCCATTATGCTGTTGTATTTTTCAGTGCCAATCCGTGCTTTACAACGTTTTAGACCGTTGATGGCACGATCGAGGATCACCTCACGGGCCTTTGTATCGGAGTGATACACGTTATGAATCAGATGGGAAATGACGGTCCAGTATAATTCAAAGGGATTAATAAGATCCGAACGCTGATCATGGTATGTTAAATAGTAGGTATAGGGGGTTACCGTGCCATCTCTCATATCGTCAAACATATCCGCAAAATCGTCAGCCAGTTGGTTGTAGATTCCATAAAAGAAGGTCCGATTCTCAAAGCCCTCGTCCTCGGAAGCACTTAGGACAGAACGAGCGATCAATCGAGAAGAGGCCGACTTTATTATGATGGGGATATACAGCTCTTCGTTGGTATACGTTGTATTAGACAGAACCTTAGCACGATCCAATTCCTGTGAGTGAAAAAAAACGTAAGTCTGCTCGAAAAACAGGTGTTGTGTCTCCGGTCGCTGATGTCGCTTAATATATTCAAAAGCCTCCCCCAGCTCCGCATGTACGAATTGAATCATAGCCTTGTTCATTCCGTTCCACTCGCTTAATTCCGGCACCGATCCAGTGAGAAGCGCGACCCGGATAATATGGGAATATTGTGCTTTCTCTTGAGAGGTTAGGACCTGTGCATCCAGAAGATCGTCAATGAACGGATAGGTCAGCCCATAGGAATAACCAAGTCGAATGGCTTCATCAAGTCTCTTGGCACGTTCCGCAGGCGATCGTTCATCACCCAACTCTTCTATCGCATGCAGGACCACTCCGATAATGATCTTAATCAGCTTGCGCTGAGCGTGCTCGGGATTCAATTGCTCCGGGATGTGATCCGATACATTCTTAAGCTTGCCGATCACCCATATTACGGCCGTTTCAATACCTTCCTTCTGCGCCCACCGGTATAGCCCCGCCAGACTTATAAACTCTGGCTGGTCTCCTTGGTTCGTTTCGGTGGGATGAATCAAACGTTGCTTGATGTCAGCAGCTACACTCTGAATCCTTGCCTGTGTTTCGGGAGAATCCATGGCTTTGCCCAGATCTCTCATATAAATATACGACACGCTTCGATCCAGATAATCATCCAATTTGCCCGTATGATTCAGCCACTGTATTTGCCGATGATACCCTCCGACATCGGATGTTCTCTTTCCCCGTGACAAGAAAGATAACCACGACCGCCGATGAATATGATTTCGTTTCCACAATTGAATATCCTCTGACAAAGCAGGCACATACGTCTTTTCCATGACTTGCTCGCAAAGCGTCGCAAAGTATCGAGCTGCCTTCTGCTCAGCCAACCGATAACAGGTATCGGCATGAACTATTAATTCCTCATTCATAAATTGTATACCTCAACTTCTATAGTAGTTATAGGAAAAATCTTATTTGGGGGATGAGGTTTCTCAGCTATAACGGATTCATCCGATTCATTTCGTATCTTAAATACGGAATAGGATTTTTAAGGTTGCGAATTCATTTGTTAGTAGCAGTGGAACCGACTTCATATTGTTATAAGAAGTATTCAAATTTAGAACAAGCCTTTGAATTATTAGATAATATCAAGCCTCATTCAAAAGAAAAAGCAGCCATCACAGAGATACTCTGCGATAACTGCTTCCCGGTTCATAGATGAAATTACTGACCACAACATACCGGAGATTAAGAAATTTGAAGCAACTTTATATCCATCATTCTTTCATTCTGATGCTCTCATTCAGATATAGGATTACGATGACTTCAGCAGCCTCCTTGTGAGGCTTTTAGACTATACCCTCACACTAGGTATTTATGTATAATTAACTCTGTAATTTCCAATTTAACTAAATTTATCTGGAGGAGAATGCCAATATGAAGAAGAAATGGATTGCAGCTGGAGCAGTTGGTATCTTACTAATGAGTACCAGTGCTGGTGTATATGCGGGCGCTAATCTGCAGCAAATTAAGGCATTTCTAAATCATTCCATAAAATTTCAGGTGAATGGGAAACCGTTTCAACCGCAAAATGATAACGGTGCGGTTATGGCACCAATCACATATAACGGAAGTACATATCTTCCAGTACGTGCAATTTCTAAGGCGCTCGGCGTTGCAATAGAATATGATAATAAAACCAGTACCATTTTTCTCGGCGAAAAAAGTGAAGGTGTCTCAATTGCTGCTGGTTTTGATGACAGTTTCCGGACTAAGGATCCCCAGTTAACGAGTTATAAAGGAAAAGACTATAAAGATGTTTACTTCAATAACAGCGACGGCAACCGCTCAAGCGGATTTATGCTTTATCCCGAAGGAAAATATCAAAAATTGTACCTTCAAGTAGCAGCAGTGGGTGAAGATATCGAGGAATTTTTCGTCCAAGATAATGCGACCAATGCTAAGCTTGAAATCGATACTATCGATGTGGCAGAAGGATTAAAAACGTTCGAAATTGATATTAGCGGCGTTGAAACTCTCTTTATACATTCAGATCTCAAAGACGGCGGGAGCCTATTTATCCCACTTACGACCTCCTACTACAAATAAGAAACTATGATCGGTCTTAACAAAGCCTCGCCCGAAACAGGGCGGGGCTTTCGTGATAGAGTCGACGGTGGAGTTATCCCTTTTCATGATGAAAATTGCTGTTCGCCGCAGGATACGTTATTTGGATTATAGTATACCCCCGACCTTCGACTTCGCGTGAACTCCTCCATTCCCGAATAATAGACGGATAAAACGGTATACACCGCTGTACCACAATTTGAAATCATGTACACCATCTTTGATCTGAACTTGGCAGTACTCGTCGAGATAATCTCCTGCATTGTCCGCAAGCCCGTCAATTGATTGTGCGTAGCAATCGATAGATATGTCATCGGCATCTCCACAAGTCATATACAGCAAGCGAAGCTTATAGCCTTTCAATGATATGCTCTCGCCCAGAATCTTGCCATTGCTTGATGTAGGTGCATTTGAGAAGGCACCTACGTAAGCGAACAGATCGGTCATTCCCTGCGCAGGAACAGTCGTGACAAGCCCGTTTCTCCAACCGCTCTCCATTCCGGCAATAGATGCCGAATCGCATCGATAACCACCAAGGATCAAGTTCAATGCCTGCATTCCGCCCATAGACAAACCCGTAATTGCCCTATGCATACGATTATATTCGACTGCTTCCGGAGACGTCTCTCGTATATTCGCATAAGTCTTGAATGTGGATTCTATGAATGGGATTAAATCGTATCTCAGCTCATAATCGAAATAGTAAAATCCGAGTATATTAGTCCCTTCCGTATTGAAGGTGCAATCCTTCCAATCATGTGAGCTTCTTCCATTCGACATAACGACAATGACCGGATCGATATCTCCGTTGGCGATGAGATTGTCCAATACATTACATAAGATATAATTACCGCCTTCAATACCTCCGCGTAACCACTCGTATTGGTCTCCGCCTACGCCGTGAAGTAAGTACAACACGTTGTAACACGTATCCAGATCGATTTCGTCGTAACCCGCTGGGAGATAGACGTTGCAGGATTTCATGATTGCTTCACCACTAACCGTCGCTCTTCCCGCTTCCCCCGCATCGATACGACGATCCGTCACGAGCTGTCGCGATGAGTCAATATAGTTATATACCGGATATACGGCCTCCTTAACTAAGCCTTGCTTGCCACTCGCAGCAGTCCTCATGTACGCAACAGGGATTTCCCGTTCCGTTCTATCTCTATTCATCATCGTCACACTCGCCTCCAAGTGGTGTCCTTTAGCCGAGGACAGGTCTGATATGATTTGAACCTTATATATCGGAATCAGCGCACCGATTATTCTATTGCAGCCCATCTCTTATTCATGTTGCTGAATCAACTTGTTCTTCTTGAAATACTGCTGTATTAGAAATTTGATAATCTCATTCGGTTTTTCTCTGAAAAACTCGACCCGATCTGCGAACAACATACCATAGGGTGCTTCAGACGTATAGGGCTCCCAGTGCGGCAGATTCTCTCCTGTAGAGTCTTGTCCGTTCGGGTCGCCGGAACGGATGAAGTTAGCCCAGTAATTACACATCTGGCGGGCCAAATCGTAATGTTTGCCGACGAATGGTCTCCAGCATTTAGCAAGCGTCTCAAAGAAAAACCAGAGATCCACCGAGTGGAAGGTGCCGGGGTTATCCCACCCAGGTATCTCCGCGTCGAAATTATAATAGTACAAGGGCGTATTTACACCGGTATCTGCACTAGCCATCCCGGCAACGCGAATCGCATATTCGATGCTGCTCACCGATGCCTTCTTTTTGATCTCCTTGATATTGACGGAATGAATCTCGCAAAGCTCCAGAAACGTATCGGCATCGTCTCCAAACATGTCCAAGGCCATCTCTTTGAGGTCGCCTATCGTGTCGACATTCGGAACACTGAAAAACTCCGAGGACGTATGCCCGAACAATACTGGCACCTTCAAGCTTTTGTTCTGAATGAACATTTCGAACGGGTTGCCAGAGATGAATACCTGATCCGGGACGGTGCCCCAGAATCCTCCGTACTCCACAGCCTTATCACGGAGATAGACCGCATCCAACTGTCGGGCTTCCGCAAGCGAGGATACGCCAAGAAACTCAAAAAAATTCACACCTTCTTGTTCGACTTCCGTTAAATCACTCCTATGCTTGGGCAAGGGGGTTGCCGGGTATAGCTTCGTAAATATCCCGCTTTGGATGATCACCCTCTGAAAAAGACCTTCGTTCTGAGGTGATGCGAGCTGGCTAATGACGCTTCCCCCTCCAGCGGACTGTCCGCCAATGGTGATGTTATCTGGATTGCCGCCGAAAGCCGCAATGTTGCGCTTTACCCATCTTGTCGCCGCCTGTTGGTCGAGGTTTCCGAAGTTAGCGGGCGCTTCCGGCGCCTCCGCCGTAATCTCTGGATGAGCTAAAAATCCAAACACATTCAGACGATAGTTGATCGTGACCACCACGATGCCACGTCTGGCAATGCGCTCCCCGTCAAACTCCATTTCGGCTGTATGGCCAACCTGCAGTCCTCCGCCAAAATACCATACATATACTGGAAGTTTTTCATCCGTACGATTAGCCGGCGTCCATACGTTCAGGTGGAGACAGTCTTCGTCCATTGCGATGTTGGGCTCCACTGCCCATTCACGGGTATAAATGTTATTAACATCGATCACTACTCTCGCCTGCATCGAGATTGGTGCGAATTCGTATGATTTGAGCACGCCTTCCCAGTCTTGCGCGGGCTGTGGCGCACGCCAGCGGTTCTCGCCTACGGGCGGAGCAGCGAATGGTATTCCTTTAAAGCTTGTGATCCGAGGATCAGCTGCCGGCAGCCCCTGAACCATCCCGTTCTCAACACTTACTACTCTGAGCATGTAACACTTCTCCCTTCGGTAGTCGAACGTAAGCTATTAGAATGATTTGAAGTCGACACTACACATGGCAAAGCCTACAGCAAACCCCGAGCTAATCGAGTCTTGGTACACAAAAAGAGTGAAGATAGACTTCACCCGTGCCAAGCTGATATGCTCCACCCGATTCCAAACGCTGTGATTTACTCCTTCACGCCTCCTAATTGAAGCCCCGAAACAAAATGCCGTTGAAGAAATGGATATACGACAATGATGGGTACCGATGCAACAATCGTAATGGCAGCACGAATCGAGATCGGGGTAATCATAGCTGCAATATCACGTGCTGCCGAAGAAGTTAAATTCGGGTTGGCATTAAAATTTGTCGTTGAGGAAAGCAGCTTAATTAGCTCATATTGTAAAGTACTCAGATTCTGCGAAGAGGAAGCGAAGATGAACGTATCGAACCATGTGTTCCATTGACCTACAGCAGTGAATAAGGCGATTGTTGCAAGAACTGGTGTGCATAGAGGTAAAACAACGCTAACGAATACACGAAACTCTCCTGCACCGTCTATCTTAGCTGATTCAATTAAACTCTCCGGAAGCGTATGGATATAGGTCCGAACAACCAGCATGTTGAACGCGCTGATTAATCCCGCGGCAGCCCCGGGGTATAGAATGTAGACGAGGAAAGTATTCAGCATATGCAAATCTTTAATTAAAAAATAAGAAGGAATAAGTCCAGCACTAAAATACATCGTCATGACGAACGTGATTGTCACAAGCTTCCGGAACATAAAATCCTTACGACTAATCGTGTAAGCAAGCATAGCCGTCAATATAACACTGAGAAGCGTACCGATTACCGTCCGAGCAACGGATACCCAGAACGCATTATACACATGCCCGGTAATAAATACGGCTTCATAGTTCTTCAACGTCCACATCCTAGGCCACAGGTAGATGCCGCCTCGAGTTGTATCTACTCCTGCATTGAATGAAACGGCCAACGTATTGAGAAATGGATATAGCGTAACGACGGCCAGCAGCACCATGAAGATGTAGTTGAATGTATGGAAGAATAGCGACTCAGTATTCATCCGTTTAATGACCTTTTGCATGCGGAGTCCCCCTTAAATCAATCGTTCTTCACCAAGTCGTTTGGCTATGGTATTCGCAATGATGAGCAGCACAATGCTGACAGCTGTTTTGAATATACCTGCGGCCACGCCTAGTGAATAATTCCCAATCTTAAGCCCATACTTCAACACGAAAATATCGATCGTCTCTGACCAATCGAGTACTTGGCCATTACCAAGAAAATATTGAATCTCGAATCCTCCGCCATTAAGGATCCAGCCGATATTCAGAATTAGAAGAATAACGATGACCGGCTTAATACCGGGCAGCGTAATATGCATGATTCTACGATAGCGCCCCGCACCATCTATCTCTGCCGCCTCATACAAGGATGGATTAATCGATGCAATTGCAGCTAAGTATATAATCGTGTTCCAACCAACTTCCTTCCATACATTAGATGCACCAACAATTCCCCAGAAGTATTTGCCTTCACCTAACCAGAGAATAGGCTCCTGAATAATTTGGAGCTTCAGCAGAACAATGTTAACGATGCCATCTTGAGTAGAGAGTGAAGTGGCTACTATACCTGTAACAATAACCCAGGATAAAAAGTGAGGAAGGTAGGATATCGTCTGGATAATACGCTTGATGCCTGTTTTCTTAATTTCATTGAGCAGAATCGCCAGCCCAATTGCAGTAACAAAGCTGAGCACAAGAGAAATAATGCTCATCGCAAGTGTATTGCGGAGTACTCTTATAAAACCGTCATCCTCAAACAGGAATCTGAATTGATATAAACCGACCCACTTCTGATCGAATGTTGCAAAGCCCGGCTTAAATTGCTGAAAAGCCATCAGCCAGCCCCATATTGGGAAATAAGCAAAGATTAATACATAGATGAGCATTGGAAATGACATGAAGATAAGCTGCCGCTGGCGGACCATTCTACGCCAATAAGATTCGGCTCGTCGTTCTGACCCAGTTGCCACTTCTTCTTTAAGCACCGTGCCCTGCTGCATCGGCTCCGCCTCCTGTTAAGGACAGACGGAAGGATAGAAACAATCTCCTACCTTCCGTCTCCATGATTCTTTATTTGCTCCAATTGTCTTGGCGCCACTTCAATTGTTCGTTAATTCGTTCCAAGTAGGCTTCAGGTTTTACCTTCATGATTTGTTCGCCATACTCAGTCCATACGCTATCGAAGCTCTCCGGCTTGCTTAGAATCGCTTTCGGAAGATATTTAAGAGCAAGGTCCTTCATCTTCTGGCTGGCTATCTTAGCTGCTGACCCTTCAATTTGATCAATATTCCATGCGGGGTAAGTCACTCGGTTCTCGGGCGGTGCCGAGAAGAAATCGGTCCACACTTTGTAGCCGTATGCTTCTAACACTTCCTTATCGATATCTTTCAAATTCGCGAAGAATTCATCTGGCTGATTGCCAGCGCCTTCTGCATTACCGTCCGGGTATTTACCCTCCAGCTTCGGCAGTTGACCATATAAAGATTCCGCCTTGTTAGCTTGTCTCCAAGTGACATCTTCCTGCTCTTTACGTTGCTCAGGTGTTCGATAATACAATCCGTTATCACCAACTTGATAATCAATGCCCTCTTCACCCCAAGAAAGCAGCTTCTGCCATTTCTCACTCATTATCGTATCGATGAATTGGATGACCTTCACCGGATCTTTAGCATTAACGGTAATCCCAAATCCATTATTCAAGTTGACCACAGGTCGATCTAAGTAATAGTCAGTTGTACTCGCATCATAGACAAGAGGCAGACCCACATAAGCCCGTTCTGACTTGCCTTGTGAAATCAAGGAATCTTCACCTTGCTGGAAGTTCCAACGCTGATCAAACATTCCGAGCACACGACCGCTGGCGATTTTGGCGATATACTGGTCGAAGTTCTGTGCGAAAGCCTCTCTATCCATCAGACCCTTCTCGTTAATTTCATTCAACTTCTGATAGTAGGGCTTCGCAATATCCGTACTTTCGTAGAGCTCCGCCACATTCGTTGCTGGGTCGACGACAACGCCGCCATCATTCGGATGACCGATAAGGTGCTGTGGAGCATTCCGTAGACCGAAGTCACGCCAGTCGAAGGCAAGCGCAGTAAATCCAATTGTTGGTTGCCCGTCTATCTCCGGATATTTAGCCTGATAATCCTCAATCAACTTAAAGTACTCATCCAGAGTCTTGAACTTCGGATAATTATATTCCTTAAGTACTGCCCTCTGAATAAAGAAGGCTGGCCCAAAATGTTGTGTAGATGCGAATTCTCCTTGATACACGCCAAAGTTAGGCAGCCAATAGATATGGCCATCTTCTGGGCTTTTAAGCATGTTCCAAACATCTGCATAATGCTTTTTCAAGTTTGGCGCATACTGTTCAATTAAATCCTCGAGCGGTATAACCGCATTAGCTGCTGTAAGTTTAACATTCGCTGAGATGATATCCGGGTAATCACCACCGGCGATCATAACTCCTAGCTTCTGCTCTAAATCACCAACTAAATATTCCTCCTTCAGAGTTACGCCCAGATCATCCTTTATTTTTTTGTAGATTCTATTGCTGTCTGTTGGAATGGGACCTGGAACGCCTAGAAATGCTGAGATCGTCATTGGCTCTATCGCTGCAGATGATGCTGGAGTTGAAGACTCTGAGTTGTTCGCCGGCTTCGTAGCCGTAGGACTGTTACCCTTATTATTGTTGTTGCTAGAGCATCCTGCTGCAACGACACTGAACACCAGGATTAGCATGAACAGCCCTAAAACTAACTTTCTTGCACCTACCCCCATGTTGAACCCTCCTCGACAATATTAGAGCAAGACGGTGCGCATTCGTCTTACTAATGCTAAGGATAATTTACATTGTATGCGTTTACAATTCACATATTAAATGGGTATCCCCCTCAAAAATATGATTATCCCTGCAAGCACCTGTCTCTTGCCCTATAATCCATAGGCTTCATACCTATACGTTTCTCAAATTGCTTCAAAAAGTAATTATATTGAGAGTAGCCAACTTCCTCGGCCACCACTTTGGATATAAGGTCTGTGGTACGAAGCAGTCTTTGAGCCTCTTCAATTCTCAAATCATGGATTCGATCCAACAGTCCACAGCCGAACTTCTCATGATAAGCTTTACCAAGATATACAGGGTTAAGATAGAACTGTGCTGCTACTTGCTTGATGGACAGATTGCTTCGATAATGCTCCACTAAAAATTGGTCAATGTCCAGCATGCGAATTCCTTGTTTCCGCTCGTGAGTAGACTGCAGGGAGTCGATGACTTGGTTTACATAAAGAACTAGGGCCCCCTTCATTCCCTGGCCTTGCTCCTGACTTAAAGCTATCAGTTGATCAATATTGAATACACCTGGGTGTTTAACAAGCTGTTGAATCAGTTTCATACACTGGAGTGTCAAATGATTGATTAATGCAACTGTCCATGCGGCAGGTTTCTCTCTTATCTCGTCGAACAAGCGATGAATCAGATCGGCTGACTTCCTCCTGTCGAGTGCTTCAATTGCCCCAAGGATCATTCGAACTTCACGAACAGCTTCAATCGGCAGATGAATTGTCAGACGAGCTTCCAGACTCTTATGTACTTGCCGAAGTACTTCGGATGCCTCATCCTCTATAACCGGCTTTAATAAATAATGACGAACTCCTAACTGCAACGCACGTCTAGCATACGAGAATTCATTGTACCCGCTGAGTACAACGATTTCAGGAGGTGTCTTCATCCGCTCATGCAACTGTCTAATTAACTCTAGTCCGTCCATAATTGGCATTCGGATATCCGTAATGACTATGTCCGGTAATGTTCTCATAATCAGCTCTAATGCATCCTCACCATTGTCGCAGGTCCCGCACACTTGGAATCCAAGCTGCTGCCATTTTACGAAATAAAGAAGACTCTCAATCGCACGCGGCTCATCATCAATCAACAGTACCGAGTACATGGTTCCCACTCCCCTCGTTCGTTTGTTGAAACGGTATACGAAAGCTGATTGTCGTCCCTTCATCCACTCGGCTCAAGATATACAAGTCAACACGGTCGCCATAATGCAAACGCAACCGCTTATATACGTTACGTAGGCCTATACTCTCGTCCGTATTCAAGCCGCCATCCAATTGGCTGCGAATCTCGTCAAGTCTTTGTGCATCGATGCCTTTGCCGTTATCTTCAACTTCTATGAATAAAAATGTATCCGATTGGCGTGCCCTAATCTGAATATGACGCTGACCCTTAACGGATTGCAAACCATGCTTGCAGGCGTTCTCAACAAGCATCTGAATGCACATCTTAGGTACCATACACAGCAAGACTGATTCATCGACATGGAAGGTATAGTTAAAACGGTCAGCGAATCGGAATTTTTCAATTTGCAGATACATGGTAATAAAATGAAGCTCCTCCTTCAGTGTGACTGCATCATCTGACCAGCTGAGCATTCTTCTGAGGAGTTGGGACAAATTCTTAATAATATCCGTTACTTCGGTGTAGCCATTCTTGGCACTCACAACGAGCAATGCATTTAACGTATTGAACAGAAAGTGCGGGTTCATCTGGCTTTGCAGCAGCTTCAGCTCTGCGCGGATCTGTTCAAGCTGCATGTCCTTCTGCTCAATTTCCAGCTTATATACATCGTTGATCAAGGATTTGATAGTCTGTGTCATTCGATTGAAGCTGCGGATCAGGCCGCCAATCTCATCCTTACCCTCAGGCAGCCGAATGAGATCGAATTTCTCATTATTGGCTTTATCCATATGACGAGATAATCGTTTGATTCTATAATTATAAGACCGCAGAATGATAAAGATGAGCGATGTCGGTACTAGTATGCTGATCACAACCATAAGCCAGATGAACCGTTCGGAATCCTGAAGCGCAGCCTTGTACAGAAGCTTGTTACCCAAACCGTGCAACTTCCAATTGTGGACATAGGAAGCAGAGCTGAGCAGAGTTTCAAACTGCAAGCCTTCTCCCTCGGCTTTCCCCGACCATTTATCATCTAATAGAAAAGAAGCTGATGGAAACAATATATTTCCTTGGGGGTCTACCACCCTCAATTCCATATCCTGCGATTCTTCACTCAGGATGTCATCGATGCTTGAAGCCTTGATATCGATTTTTAAGTATTTTTCATACTGGCTATATAGGGGAAATTCATTCAATTTACGAATAATACTGAAATAAGCTCTATCCGCACTTTTATTTAACGGATTAACATCTCTATAGACGATTACAGTAACTGCTGAGGAGGAGCTAGCCGCCTTCTTGTACCAAGGTTTCTCCTTTTCCGCATCGTCTAGAATGAAATAATTCCCACCGCTAGCAATCGTATCGTTCCTTGTATACACAGAAATATTCTCGACATAAATGTATGCGGAGAGAAAAGGCTTCATCTTATTACTAAGCACATTGGAGAATGTTCCGTAGAATTCTACCAGGTCCGAATAACTCCGATCTAGATCCTCGTAAAGCGATCGATCTGTTGCGACAGAGTGACTTAGTGTGACACCGCCCACAATAATGTCTGTTACTTTCTTAGAAGCTCGATCGAGCGTCATCTGCAGGTTACTCTCTTCACGCGCCTGGATATTCTCAGATACCTTCTGATAGAATATGAAGTTAATCGTTAGAAGGGGAACCAGCACGCAGAGGAGATAGATCAACGCGAATTTCCAGGTAAGAGGGATATCGTTCACTGAACCTAACCAACTGCGACTCATGCGCATAAGGTTACCTCCATGGATTCAAATTTTCTTGTACTGGGAGGGGGAAATACTCATATATTTCTTGAACTTATGGGAGAACAGCTCAGGGTCCGTATAACCGACTATCCGAGCTATGTCAGAGATGATGAGATTTGTTCTTCTCAGAAGCTTACTCGCTTCCTCAATGCGGGTTCGATGAAGGTATTCTATAAAAGACATGCCCATCTTCTTCTTAAAAAGCTGCCCCATATAGGCGGGTTGGAAATGTAGCTCTTTGGCAACATCCTGAAGCCTAAGCGGCTTTTTGTATTCCTTACGAATATATCGCACCACATTCCCCACTGGACCCTCCCTGGCTCGTTGTTCCTTCAGGATTAATGCATTCTCCTGACATAATGAAGTTAATGAGAGAAGCCACTGTTCGCACTCTAATTGTAAGAAAGCGTTCGATGCTGGATTGTGTGGCAGCGCATTCCCTCTCACATCCCATTCGGTTGTTTGCCAGCGGAGCTCTAAGAGAAGACTCGATAGATATGACTTTCGCAAGTCCGAATTCTCGAAGGCTTGCTCCATCTGTCGATATAAATAATGAACAGCCGTATCAATCTGCTCAGTGTCAAGAGCTTCAATCGCAAGCAGGAGACGATCCTCTGCCGAACGCAATTGCTCGCTTATTGAAGAGATAGGGAATTCAAGCAAGCCCACATGCATCCTATCTTGGTGCTTATCGGTCCATTGGACTTGCAGCCTATTTAAAGTTAGATGTATCTCATCCGTATTGATCGGCTTAAGCCAGTAATCCAACACACCGTGCTGTAGTGCTTGATGAGCGACGGTGAAATCCTCATGTCCGCTCAGAATGACAAATCCACAACGGACTTTCATTCTATTAGCGGATTGCTCGATCAATTGCAGTCCATCCACAATTGGCATACGTATGTCCGTTACAACCAAATCTGGTTCAAGCTCTCGAATAAGATCGAGCGCATCCTCGCCATCGCAAGCTTCTCCGCAAACTTGGAATCCATAACTTTGCCAATCTACCATGAATTTAAGCCCTTCGATAACAAGCGGTTCATCGTCTACGAGCAGTACGGTAAGTATCGCGTCCCCCTCCTAAACCAAATTTAGTATATTATAACATGGTATTACAGTTTTAATTGTTCAAGATTCCGTATCCATTCAACTATGCTTTTTAGCCTTAAACGATACAATCCATTGGACCACTACTGACTCGATTTGATATTCTTTCTTTTTATAGCGTTCTAGATAGACCCCACTATTCGATACAAGTCGAACAATACTCTTATAAGTGATATATCCATTTAAAGGACCGTAAGATACTTCATGTACCCTTCATAACTTACCAAAAACCTTGTCGTATCAAGACTTTCATAACCGCAATGAGTAAAGAACAAATAAAAAAGACACCTAACACGGTGTCTTTTCTGAAAGTATTGGTTGAGACGAACCGTGGCTATGCAAAACCACAATTCGCCGTAGTGTGATAGTGAGGTTATTTAAAAAGGGTGCATAGCATCATTACTACGAAAGCGAATTAGCCGTCATTTCATTGGCATTAATCACTAGGCCGATTGCCTTCATAAAGTCAAAGCCAATAATACCGTCAATTTCAAGACCGTAGTCCATGCTCCCAATCTCGACCTGGAAATGAGAAAGAGACTGGCCGCCGAAATGGATGGCATCCAGAAATTTGGTGTATACGTACTCAACTCCACCTACTCCTCGAATGGTATCCACAGCATCATTCTCTTCAGGAACGATTCCGATATCTCCAACCAAATCGGCGTTAAAAAGTGTACTTGCCGAACCCGTATCGAGCAGCACTCTGTTCAGTTCAAGCGCTTTTCCTCTGAATACAATCGTGATTTTCACAAAAGGTAATCCGTATACCTCAGTTATGTTCATCTCGGTCCTCGGATTCCAACATAGCGTTCTCTGGCTACTAGTTCCGGTCGAGAGGTGTGAAAGAAGCAATATTCACGTCCTGGTTCTTGCCGATGCAGTTCGCTGTAGCGGCGAAGGGCTTCTGTAGAATCAGCGAACGTATCGATTACAATTACTTCCTCAATGTAGCGATGTCCTTCCGCAGAATGAGCCTTCGTTGCCTCTAAAACAACCCACTCCTCTGGGAACCGTTCCTGTACTTCTTGCCAGCGCATTTCTCCACCTCCAGAGCTTCAATATAATTATTGTAGCATAATTCAAGCTATAAGAAATAGAGACCATATCGAACAAGAAGGCACTGGAGCCCCCCTTCCCTAAGTGATAAATTCCTTAGAACATCTCCAGTTGCTTCATCTCACCAATAAGGTCCAGCGACTCTGGAGCGTGATCGCAGAATACGCTTGCTGAATCTTCTGCTCCGGATCGACTATTTGCTTGCCTGACTCCGGCAGCAGAGCGAAGACGACAACTACTGAAAGAACATTCTGGGAACTGTATTATAATAAAATCCAGTGAGGATACCCTCCCATGCTTCGGAAAAATGGGGTATCTTCGAACGCCGAATACAAAAATTATGTGAGGAAGGGCGTATCCCCGGCATTATACGTTTCAGCCGAATTTGCACGATTTGTATTTTGGGGCATTTGGGGAAACGGACTTACCGTCAAAACCGCTCCTGAAAGTACCACGGTTTTGTCCTTGAAAACCGAAAAAGCCCAGTAACACTGGACTTGTATCAAATATTTAGATATGGTGGAGGCGACCTTACACTCTTAAAAACCCTGTCTGTTTACTCTAAATGAACCGGGCACGACCTCGTCCTTAGAGCTTGTTACCGAAACAGCAGCCTTTATTAAATGGGATGAATTTCCCGTTCTCTAAGTTTTCTATCATCACGAAGTAATAACAACTTCTCGTCCAAAGTTTACTGAACATTCCGCAAGTTCATCGGTGCAATTAGTCAAATTCATGAACTTATGGCAATCTATTTTGCTCTACAATAATAATCACCAATTACCCCCATTTCTATAATCTTCTTTCGATTCATACACATT
Organism: Pristimantibacillus sp.; assembly: GCA_048976605.1. GTDB lineage: Bacteria > Bacillota > Bacilli > Paenibacillales > Paenibacillaceae > Pristimantibacillus. The sequence goes on from JBHGUX010000074.1 coordinate 364,133, forward strand.
AGATGCTGAGATGCTATTTTTATGACCACATTCTGTACATTTCCAAATATACTTACGATCATCAAACCCTGACTGACCATTTAAATATGCATTGCAACGATCACAATGCCAATCAACATTAGGAAATCTTTCACCCATAGTTTTTTCCTCCTCTATTTTCCTTCTGTTTGTTTTGGAATTCAATATATCGTTTAAGTGTGAGTTGATAATGAGTGTCTTCAGGATACTCCCTATCAACAGATGCTATCAAAGAAGGAGTCAGTTCCGTTTCTCCATTATATAAACCTTTGTTAAGGATCCCGTTCCAGCGACTAATATAATCTTTTACAGATTTGTCTCCCAAATGATAATTCTTTCTAAGAAAATCGCCAAATTCCATCCAATGTCCCTCCCTCACTACTATTTTCTAATATATTCATTCCCTACCATCTGCTTCCTTTCCTTTTCAAAAGGAGCAAAAAGATCATAAATGAAGAACTTTAAAGCACAGTATGTGTCAAATAAGAAATACGACCACCCTAAAAGTGATCGTCTCTTGATGTCCACTCTATTACCAGTATACTTGCACTGCACAGCAAAGGTGTCAATGATGTTTTTATGCTGCGTGTTTTGTTACTTCCTTTAATACTTTAGTTGCTACTTCCTTTGTTGCTTTTAGATTTCTAGTCATTATGTATGTAATGCTTCCAGCAAGTCCTACTAAAGTTACACCTGCAAACACTGAAATAATAATTGCGGGCTTACCACCAAATCTAACCGTTTTGTTATCATGGTTATATTCGGCATAATCTTTTTCATTTTTGTTATTCTCCATTTTATTCATCACCCTTAGCTATTTGATATAGTATTTCTTTCAATTTGCTTGTATCCAGAATTGCTTTAATTACCGCTCCAACAATGGGGATGATTGTCATAGTTGCAAATAGAGCTATGATTGCTACTGGATTATTTCTTTTTCAATTTATTGACTATTTTTTCATCTCAAGATAAAACTGATCATGTGCGTCTATAGAACCCCCCCTCCATTATCTTTTTGCCTCAATTGACCACCAACATGCCTACCTAGTTCCGTTAAGGACCAATTGCCTTCTTCGCCATCGAGGAAACTCTTGTCTTTTAAAAGAAAATTTACTTCTTAAACTGTCATCCCAGTTTTTCTCCAATCATTCTGGTAGACATTCTCATAAAGTATTTACCTCCTTTTTTCTCTTTTATGTTAATACGTTCCTTTGCAACAAAAGCTCTCTTTTCTCAATTATCTACTGTTTCTTTGACTCTTCTAACATAATAGCTCGTAGTTTTAGGTTGCTCAAGACTTACGCAAGGTATATAATTCACCCCGAATGGAGGTTTTCTATAACATGAATGACTTATTAAAAGATAAGGCGACGTACTGGAAAATTAGATTAAAAAAGTGTATGGATGCAGGCAGATATACTCAAGCATCCTTTGCTGAAGCCTTAAACAACAAATATGGAACTAGTTATAGCCAAAAAGATGTTAGCAGATGGATGAATACAGGAGCCAAAATTAAAAATGGAGAAGTCGGCTTTCCTAAATACGATACTATGCTTCTAATTGCAGGTTTCTTTAGTGTAGATGTTGGCTATCTCACTGGTGAAACTGACGGGATTTCATTTTCAGTGGAGAAGGCGTGTTCTTATATGGGTTTGAATGGCGAAGCGATAAAAGCCATAAGAGAAATCACACAACCTGAAAATGAAGCCACCTACATGAGGAAAGATATGAGAGAGTCATTTAACAAGTTTCTTGCAGCAGAGGGCTTTCCTAATTTTTTTGATAGGCTACATGATCTTCAACTTACATCTATATTACCAAATCAAGAGAGTTGCGTCCTTGACAACCTTGATAGTGCTATTGACTACATCCGTGGTTTAGAGTACAAAGGGAAAATTGCACGATATGAATTGAATGAAGCTCTGGTACTACTAGTTAATGAATTATTCCCTAATCCGCCACAAGTAGATTTGAACGTAAAAGAATGAATAATATAACTTATATTAGATTATTCAAAGGTTTCCACCACAACAAAATACCAAGATAGCGGCTCTAAGGAGGCTGTCGATTCATTGTGAATAACTTTGCTCATTGACGAGCTATTAATTAATCTGCTAATCTGAGCAACCATAAAGGGTTTGAATCCGTCATTTAAGCTCCAAAAAAGCGTCTTAAAACATTTTCTAGCCGATTAAAGGGTTTGTACTATCAATTGTAGTTTAGGGTCGCTCAAAACCAAGCTAATATGGCAACGAATTATCCTTTCAAAATTCAGGAACTCTGAAGCTATTTTTTTACACACAGTTAATCGACAGCCTCCTAAGATGGACTATGCTGGCATATAATGAATCATATTGAACGTTGCCTTTTGCGTTTTTTGTTATACACAATCAAATATTCAATCCCTTTGTGGTTCTAAGCCCCTTTATAGATTAGCTTATTTAACTTCCTCCCGTTTGTTCAAGTGAAACTCTTCACAAAATCTTCTAAAAACAGAGGTTGATTATTGGCAGTATGAACACGAAGGCTGTCGATCCAACTGCATCGACAATTTCATTCCGACATAATAAATCGAACGTGCTTTCGAAAGTACCTTAAAAAATAAATAGACCTTACTCGGAAGAAGTTAAGGTCTATTTCGCCACCCAATGAGATCGCCCTTTGACGGGTGGCTAATGGTGCGGCCCGAATACTTGTTCCAGAGGATCTATATCTTATTATTCTCAAAAGGACTGAACTTTAAACAGTGTTATATCTAAATATACAGATTTTGAAACACTAAAAAAAGGATTGGATCCACACTATTAAAGACCTGGCTGGAGACAATAACCAACGAGGTCTTTTGAATGTTTAAGGACTATTAAAGAATTAATTATAAATTTATTAAACCAACCCTAGATATAAACGAACTTAGATCGTGTTTTATCTCAGTGAGAATGAGTTCTCTGAAATGTAGAAGTTTGTCCTCACTTTTCATATTATTTGGTGCATCGTATTGTAAGAAGTGAAAATTTAAAACGATCTTAACGATTTTTCCATCTACAAGAATATTGGGTGTGCAGTAAATATCATCAGTATCACTAATCTGTGAAAAATTTTCATTCCCTACCATCATACCGTATAACGACCGCACTTTCTTTAGTTTACTTTGTGCGTAATCACATGCTGATGAGATATCTAATTTTATTAACGAATTTACTGCAGTATTTATACTACCTGTACTTTTAAAGATAGAGTTACTCACTTCAGTGAATAAATCACTGTTTGTAACTTTAAATAAGCCCCCTGGCTTACAAACTGTCTCTTGAATGACTCTCTCACATAGTAATCTAAAATTGCTTTGACCAGTTATAGACATATATTTATCATGTAATTTTTTGAAGATCTCTTTCTCTGGATTATCATCTTTTATTTCTGATACTGTTTTAAATGATATGTAATCAGAGCCGCTTTTCTTAATAGTAAATTTGTTTTTCTTAGTAATAGAAAATTCCACCTGATTATGCATTTCCTTAATTGTTGGTTCTTTTATGAATTCATAATCCTCTTCTTTAATCTCCAATCGATTTATACGATTCAAAAGTTCGTCAGGCAACATGTAATTTAATGTTGAAAATGCATTAGTAATATAGTCTTTAGCTGTTTCTCCTAGAGATTTCCCTGCATTTGCAGCAGCTAGATGCTGTATCAATGTTTTAATATTGTTATCCCAATGTGCACTTAGCTCAGAAAGTAACGTAATTTCATTTACTAGAGTTTGAGCGGATTTATTCACTAAATCCTCCCACAACAACAAAGCCGCTAAAGAATTCATTTCTTTCAGCTTTTCGTCTATACGATGCAGAAGTATATCTATCGTATCTTCCTCGATCTCAAAACGTTCTGAAGTCATAGACCCTTGTTCTTGTAATATTTGCAAAACTTGCTCTATGGCTTCGGTCTTTGCGTTATTTTGAAGTGTTGCCGCTATTTGATCGTGCATATCATTTTTTTCAATAATCTGCTTAATAAATTGGTTTTTTTCCATACTTGTTATTAAATAAGGTCTGGGAACATCGGTATGCTTTTCTAAATCCATTTTAAAGTCTGCAAAATATTCGTTAGTATGTTTACTCCATACACATAAAATGAATGGTCCATTATTCGCACTTATGGAGTGTTTCATTAATGTAAAGAGATGACTTACTATTGACCGCGAATCAGTAACATGCGAATACCGCATATCTAGAAAAACCAACCGGACTCCTTCGAGTGGTTTTAATGGTTTTGTATCATGCCTTCCGTCCCAATATAAGGTATAAATCCCTCTCGTTGATAAAGACTGCATTATTGGCATAGCCTCTTCAATTTTATCATCAATGATTAATACTTTGCTTACAAAAGATGTTTCCAAAATTACTTATTCCTCCTTAAAAGATAGTGCAATAATGGCTCCTTGTTTATACTCGATAGGTAATTTTATATCATTGAAATCTGGGAAATACAGAATACCTCCATGTTGTTTCATAATTTCGCTAGCTAAATGAAGGCCCAATCCCATTCCGCCTGGCTTATCAGTTATAAATGGCCTTGCTATAATATCCGTGGGTATTGTAAATCCTTTCCCATTATCTGCAATAATCACGCTTATATACCCCGTAATATCTTTAGTGATATCTATATATATCTTCTTGTTAGACACTTTCGCATAGTGTAGCCACCAAATCGAGTTGTCAATAATGTTTATTATAGTACTTGCTAAGAGACTCTCATTACCCTTTATCATAATCTTTTCTTTTATACTCAGGTATGACTTATCAATTTCAACTTCATGTGCTGACAGTCTAAAATCAATCATATAAAGTGACTGATCAATCATTTTTTTTAAATTAAATGCTCTAATTGACTTAGACTTTACGACTGAAGCATAACCATCGGTTAAATTCCCTAATCTTTTAACAAGGGACTTTACATGGTCAGAAGTTTTCTCTGAATTTATTACATATTCAAGTTCAGCTAGAATTTTTTCTATTTCGTGCAAAACCACACTCATACTCAAACCTGCACTGGAACTCTTTTGATAAACCTCGGTAATATGCTTATATTCCTTTTCAATATTATCCAAACAACCGTAAATTTCTTTTTTCAACTCATTATCTTGAATCTTAACATTGATTTTTTCCTTTAAAGTTGTTATTTCAGCTATTACTGGTTCTGATTTAGATGTTACCCCATAATACTTTCTTAAATACTGTTTATCTATAGCCCTGTCTCTCTCAAATTTCTGCACTGCAAAAAGAACTGCTTCACGAAAGATGTTGTAAGCGGCATCCTCTATGAAACCTTCCCTATTTGTTTTTTCTCTTAGGTCCGAACTATGTTCCCTATAAAGATTTACACTACCTAAGACAAGATTGGCACTTATTTTATCTCCAGGAGCATTTAGCCTTTTGGATTCCAAGCCTAGCCAATCGTTTTCGCCGGACGAGTAAACTCTAATGTTATCTCTATAGACAAATATCCCACCATTGGAGCTCATGTATTTTTTCAACCCGCTTAAATCCCGGTCGCCTAACTTATATATAGAAGAATCCAAATCAAAGCTAAGTAACTCAATTTCAACATCGCCAATGTTATATTGAGACAAATCAATAGGTATTAGTTCCTTTCTCTTCTTCCCTTTCTCAGTTTCTACCCTCTGTTCAAGTACCATATCAATTTCGTCAATTTCGACTCTTTCCTCAAGTTTTGAAAGCGAGTTCCAAGGCTTAAACTCATATTTATAATTTTTGATTTTATTGCCAGAAATCTTCATACTAGCTTTGAATAAGGCGTAATCTTTTATTTCTTCATATTTCAATAAACCTTTTAACCAATCTTCATTGTCAACTTTTAATTCAACATTAAAAGAATCTAGAGCTTTAAATGGTGAATTCAATGATGTTATTGAACGTTGCAAATCTCTTATTTTTCCCCTTGTCCAAGATCCCTTAAGCCTTTCAATAATTATCTTAGTGCCAGTTGGACTATCGTTTATAAATTTATTTGTTGCCTTTCTTTCGAAAATATTTATTGGAACATCCGAAAGATACTTGCTGGAATTGAAATCATCCCAATCTATTTGAAAATAGACCTCATTGTTTCCGTCGGAACGAGTAATTAAAGTAATTTTGTTTCCTAATTTATGAACCCCGAATCTCCCTATTCCTTTTTCACCCATGGGTAATCTATTAAGTTTGCTTTTTATTTTTTTTACTAACATATCCTTAAGCTTTTCTTCTTTAAAATCTGTCCCAGGTTCCATCCAACAATTTTTTACTATTTCTAAAGACATTCCATCACCATCATCTTCAATAATAATCCTTGAAAGATTAGGCTCATCTAGATTTTCCATAAAGATCCTTACATTTTTAGCATCAGCATCATATGAGTTTTTTATTAACTCTAACACAGCAATATTTTCATCTTTTATTAGTTGATCTCCCAATTGGGACATTAATCTGGCTCTCGGTTTAAATGCCACTGCTTCCATTATTTAAACACCTACCTTTATTGATACTATTTAGAATTTATATTTCGACAAAATGGAACCCTTTACCTGCAATTAGCTTTTCATTGAATTTATGATTTTTGTTTTTTAAATAAAAAAGGCCATCCTTTGCTTTTTAAAAGGATAGCTCTAATTGCCGATCTATTTTATTCTGTAACATCTGTTTAATCTTTTCAGCTAAGCTCTCTGCCATCAGAGGCGGAACCGCATTTCCGATCTGAGTGAACATAGCTGTTCTTGGACCTTCGAAGAAAAAATTATCAGGGAATGACTGTATCCTAGCCGCTTCACGAACTGATAAGGAACGTAATTGATTAATATCTGGATGAATGTAATAATGGCCATCCTTTGCTATATGTGCAACCATTGTATGCGAATAACTAAGATCACCTGCTACGACCTTAAATCGATCTAAAAAGGCAGTAATATTACTATGAGTCCTGTCTTCTTCAGGAACATCTGTATACTTCAAGCGTTTCTTCTCTTTGTCCCATTGATCAATAGCAAGTCTGTATATTTCTCTGTCATGATCATTATGGGGACGGCTAATATGCTGTACTAATATATCCTCATCCGATCTGATACCGTATTTTCTCAGGTACTCAGAAGGGGAGGAGAAGTACATAAAATCCTTTGTTTCTCCAGGTTGAAGAGTAGGCATATCATTAAGGATATCTGAGACCAAGTAGTTGTGATCATAATTGTCAAATTCAGGATAGAAGAGGTCAGTGCCCTTTACCCATCCAATTAAAATTACACGTCGTCTTTTTTGTAATACTCCAAACATACTTGCATCAAGTATTCTTGCCTCAATGTTATAACCGGCATCATCCATAATCCTCTGGACATCATCAAATAACTTTCCTTTTCCAGCGGTCAAAATGCCAGGAACATTTTCAAAAACAAACAACTTAGGTTTGTACTTCTCTAAAAACTTAACATACTGCCGATATAAATAATTTCTAGGATCGTGTTCTTTGTTATAAGGATCACGCGCTCGGCCAACTAACGAATAAGCTTGACATGGTGGCCCCCCAATTAAAACATCGACAGACGATGTGCCTTGATTATTAAGGCTTTCATCAATGGTTTGAAATATTTCCCCAATACTTTCATCAGAAATTTCTCTATTAAGTACTGATTTTAGAACTGTAGGATCGACTTCACCATATAGTTCTTCTTTAGTAATTAGATTTTTAAGGTATCTATGATATACGTCTAATCTGCCGTTCTCTTTAAGATAATGATACGCCGCACGAGTTTTAAGAGTCTGTGCAGCATAAGCATCCATCTCAATATGAGCCACAGGTACAAAACCCTGACGTATAAAACCTTCTGATAAACCTCCGGCACCGGCAAATAAATCGATAAAATTCATAGACAGTCTCCCAAAATCAATATTATAACTCATTATACCAGGTTAAGATAGAAAGATAAATACTAAGAAGTGACCCGCTGATCATCTAAGAAGTAACCAACCTTATCCAAGTCAACTAGTATTTTTTCAGCATGTATTGCTTGTTTAATTGAGGGAGTAATTCCTTGCTTTGCTATCTTTCCCAAACTGAAAGATAAGCTTCTCTGCCAAGGAAGCAAATTATTGGTCTCTTTACTCCAAGCGGCTATGTCAAACCATGTTTGCGAATTTATTTCCTTAATTTTGTCAATCAGTCTTAACTGTTCGCTTTCATCATCATTTTCTCCGTCTTGTTCAAATTCCACCAACTCTTCAAAAAGTTCATCTGGTAGTTTAATTTCGCATTTTTTAAAGCTCTCCCAACATTCCGCCTTCTTGCACCATTCGGTTACGTTCCCATTTCCAGGTGCACTAATGATATGTCGATGAGCATAACCAGAAACATGAATAATTGTCTTTTCTAATGTAGGTGATATGTCTTGCTCCTTCCAAATCTTATGAAGGTCTATCTTTTTTTGAGTCGCATGGGCTAACCAAGCTAGGGTATATGTAACAATGTTAGCCCTATATCCTCCATACTTTTGTTCTTGAACTAACTTCTCCGTTCTACGAAATAGAATTGCTTTGGCTACAAGTCTCTCAAAATAGTTTTGATCTGGAAGGGAAGAGGTTTTCTGCTCGCTATTTATAACTGTAAATTCATTAAAGTTTTTCTGTGCACCTCTGCTCACATTGTGTGGAACCTGATTCCACGTGTTTTCATATTTAGCTAAATCAGTTTTGGTAAACAATTGGCGCTTAGGATGAGTAAGATCAAATTGTTTCTTTTGTGCCGGCGTAGAAGCCCTTCCTTTTTCATCCATGTACTGGCCTCTTGCTCTCTCATAAAACCATCTAGTTTGTCTCTGGATCCCACTTGTTGCAGGAGCCCAAATTGTCCTAGATAGTTCTTCAACTTTCCTATGAAAGGGATCATTGGCAGAGAAATCGGCTGTTTGAATTTTATTTTGGTTATTTGCATATTCCGAAATACGAGGAACGATCTCATCAATTTTACTTGAGTCCAAAATTACCGTCAGCTTCACTTGTACAAATAAATTGTTCATATCGGCCTTATCTTTTCTATACGCATGATAAATGGAGGCAGTGGTCTGACCCCCATTGACAATCTGAAGATCCTTTACAGCTTTTATGGCTTTAGTACCATTATCCAAAGCTATTAATTCGATGTTTTCAGCTACAGCAGAAAGACCATTATTATATGCTAAAAACATATGCGGCTCGTATCGAATGGTGGAACGTATTCCTTTATTAACACTGCCTCTTGCTTGCAGGAAGGACCTTACATTACGCTCCAGAAGCCTTGGGCCATATTGTCCGTAAATACTTACAAGGACTTGACCAGGAAATATAGCCAGATATGTCATATAGTCTGAATTTTCTTCTTCAGGCATAGGCAAACATGGAATTGCCTGACCATGCTCAGTAAAATCAATTTCTATTGCTTCTCGTTTCTGTCCAGAGCTCCATGACCGGTATAATCTTTCAATATCCCACACATGTACTTTAATCGGGATACCGTTCAAAGAGGTTTCATTCGCAATCTCAGACTTTGCAAGTCCATCTGTCATATATACAATTTTCAGTTCCGTTAGTATGTCTTTTGTCTCAAATATTTGCAGTGCTAAATCAAATACAGGTGATGCTTCCTCAAGCGAAGTGTGTAGTCCTCCCAGTGCTCTTTTAAAAAAACCAATGCACCTTTTAATTGCAGCATCCAGATCACTTTTTCGCACGGATTCAGGAGGGCACGAAGCAGAGTAGTTCGCCACAAAGAGAACGATCCGATCAAGCTCCTCGGAGAAGCTATAACCATTAATCTGCATACCTCTTCCACGGTAAGAGCAGACATCACTATCTTCAATTTCTTCAAAATCAGTTAAATAGTCCATGAATAATCTTGTAAACTGATCCTCACGAAAGTTCTCTTCGCCTTCCATTTCTGATAAGCTAATAATCTCCTGTTGAAAGTCTTGTGCAAACTCTAATATATTCTTACCCATTTGAATCTACATCCCCAATCATATTTAACACAGCATTTTCTGCCACTAGGTACTGTTTGCATTGAGAAATCATAATGGAGTATTTAACGTCACCAACGCCTTCAATCAGGTCGTTTTCGATGATTCTTGGGAAGCCTTGACTCACCTTAAATAGGTTGTATTCCCTTATGCTATAGGTTGGATTCTCATAACGTTCAGAGTGAACATCCAAATAGCCTGCTTCAAACAATTTATCCTCAAATAGCTCTGAAACCAGAGGGGATGTTTTAATTTTCTCCCTAACGATAAGTACAATTTGATTTAGGGAGTATCCTTGACCTGACTGATTATCCAAAGAGAAATGACATAAATACAATTCTCCTGACTGGCTATTATCTAATTGCCTTTCGCTTGAAATATATACCTTTTGGTGCTGTTTGCTTATTGAAGTTTTCACTTCTAACGAACAATCCTCGAATATGAAGTCATGAACAGTTTTCTCCGGTCCTTTCCACGCATTTATAACAACATTGCTGTTAACGCCAACTTCAAGTAAACGATTCAGAAAAAAAAGTTCACCAAAAAGACCTCTTTGAGCTTCTTCTCCCAACCCCTCAAGATGAAACCTTTCCAAAAACTTTTGCCACTTTAAAAGTCTTAATATAATATTTTCTACCGAATGTTCAGTATCCAGTGGATTCAGGTGTTCCAAGATGTTTTTTATTAATGAAACAAATAAATCATGAAACTGTATCTTTTTTACAATTAGAAACAATGATAAGTAATTTTCCTCTTCATCTCCCAAATACCGTATGCTTGCCTCAAACCCGTTTGTTTGAGGCAGGGGGCCCAAGTTTCGCAATACTTTATATGGAGCCTCGAATACAAATAATCGTTTTCTAGTTTCAATCTCAATGCCTAGAAATAATTTATTTTTCCTTTGAGGCATAATTAACCTCTTGATTATACCTTTTCTTATGTCTTCTGCTTTGATGGATTCTTCGATCTGCCGCCAACTAAACTCAATATCATTCTTCATTGTCGCCATATATATTTCTCCAGTAAGTGGTATCGACAAGGTACTCAACCTGAACTGATTTATGGCTCTTTGGAAAACTAATGGAATACCCAATTACAGGTGTTTCACAATCGGAAAAAGGCGGGAGCAACGGGTAGAGCAGTAATAATCCTCTTTGTTTGGGTCTGACTGCTCTAATATATGGACCACTCGGCATTTTTGGTACTTCCGTCCCTCTTCTTTTGGGATTATTCCTCCATGCCGAAATGGTCGCTTCTAGGGCCGTCGCTATTTCAGATTCATTAAAATCATATTTGTATTCATCAACAGGGCTGAGTAATCTACCCTTAGATAACATCCACTTCTTAGGATCTTCCTTACTATCGTCTTTTCTTTTTATAAGGCCTACGCTTCGTCCTGCAATTTTCCCCTCCGTTCCTCTTCCACTTGATATTAGCACAACAGTCCATTCCTTAAGTTCATCTTCAAGAAGTAGCTTCCTGATATATTTGCATAATGTTGATGGGTCAGCTTTTCGAGATAATGGATGCGTCCGGAACCCTTCAAGTAATTCAATTATTTTTTCACCTTCGACTTCTTTCCATCTCCAAGAACCGCTGTCAACTTGTTCCGGTGTCTCTAATTGGTACAGCCAATTGTTTACGTTCGTATAGTTTTTCTCCACAATTTCTTTATCTTTGTGGAATACAACAGTTTCACTGATTCCCCCTGAAAAGGAGACTGCCATTTTTGTACCGTGTTTTAATTTATTTGAGGAAGTGATTTGCAGGCCATCAGGATGCGTACGAACTCTAAGTCCGTAATCCATAGGGGTGCCGCCAGTAGCTGCCATATAGTCAAACTCCTTGCGGAGCTCTTCATTAGCCATAGCTATATGTTTATACCAACTTATGAGCTCTTCACTAGTATACAGACGACATAAATCCAGATATCCAGGTCTATATCCGAACCATCTTCCCATCTGCATAAGGGTGTCGTACATTTTAGAAGCACGAAGATAATAACTTACGCTTAAACCCTCCAAGGTAATACCACGAGATAATTTGTCTCCGCCAATAGCAATAACACTCATACCATTGGGGTGATCCCTATAATCCAAGACATCTTTCGCTGAACCGTTTATGGCTTTAATTTGAACTTTCGCCGCGGCATCATAAAGATGATCTTCAACTTGTTCCCACTGTATGCTTGTTATTTGGGGATCATCAACCATATTCTGTATATCGTCTGTAACACTAATAAAATCGTTTTCCCAGATACGTTTTAATTCATCAAATATTTGTTTAGTAGAATTCCCTGAACCAAATTCCAACAGATTCTGAAGTCTTGTAACTTCCTCCAGAACAAGATCCTTTATTAAACCCTGTACTGCCGTAAAGCGCGTGACATGAATAAGCATCGATTTATGATCAGTAATTTGCCCTCTCGCCATACGTGCTGCACATGAAATAACAAATACTTTAATTGCTTTCTTAAGAGTAGCGGGGAGCGACGTAACAGGGTGGTCTTTTTTATGCCGATCTGGGATGTGAGGTTCATAGTCACATACTTCGATTACAATGGGTAATCCTGAGTGTTCGTCTAACCCGAGCTCTCCATCATCATCCAGTCCAAATACTTGTACCGGCCCAACGTAATTTGTGGGAGCTGGCAGATTAATAATAAAACTGCGAGGGAAAAGATCTTCCCCATATCTGCTTACATTCCCACTATCATCCGGAGGATAGATAAATATATTGGCAAATGGTGTTGCAGTGTAACCTACATAAGAACTTTTCTGGAAGGTTTTTAAAAGCTGTCTAATTAATCGGTTTATTGTCGTGGGATCGTTATCCTCTAATATATTACCATTTTCATCTCTTTTTGCTTGTTTTCCATCTACTGAGGCATTGTCAGCTTCGTCATCTATTAATAGCAATGGAATATTATCCCTAGTAATTTCTCCTGTTTCGGAGTCAACCCTTCCATCACTTTGAATCCAGCGCAAAAGGTTTTTAAGCACAGAGGCATTCTTTTTGACTACCAAGATCACCGGATCTCCACCCAACATAAATCCCACATTTCGGGCAATCTGGGTCCGGTAATCTCCATCTTCAGCACTGCTCGTTAATGAATGGATTACCAATTCACCATGTTCAATAAGTTTGCCGACACCGACTTTTCTATTTGAATTACTATATTGCCTGCTCAATCGAGTATCATAGCCAAGAAAATCCTCATCTAGTCTTAGCTGCGTTTGACTCCGTAAATCATTATGCATCCCAGCCATTACAATAATAAGTTTATACCCAGCATCAGCAGCCTTGCATATTAAGCCCGTATAATTAAGGGTTTTGCCGGATTGCACATAACCTACAACCATACCTCTTCTGTCCCATTCCACCTGTCGTTTGGGATCTTCTAAGCTGCCTAATATATTATCTGTGAGCCCGTGCAGCTTAGAAATAACAATTGAAGGATATGTTTTAACATCCTCCAAATAATTCCTATATCGATTCCAAAACCCCCATTGTATCTCACTTTTTCTATCAGGTAACCACACAATATGATCACGATCATCTCTCAGTTGAGTTTCATTCGCAACATACACATTATTAATACTTAATAAATCTCGGTATAATCTTTCTTCATCAATGCTTTGTCCTGGATATAGTACATGTAACATAGCCAATACAGGTTCTATGGAGTTTTTAATGATATCTGACGTAACTATATCGTACTGCCTTAAATTCACCATAACGTGACTTTTGGCAACATCCAATAAATTCATGTATTCCCCTCCTCAAATTCTTCGCAACGAGCAATAACGTATTCCTTGTATAGATCAAAGGGTTCCATTGCTAACAACCTTTTTTTAATATCACTTATCGCCAATCCTTGATTCAATAGAGCTTTAAGACTATTCTCTAACACCGCATTTAACTCTTTAGGCGGTTCATCTTCAAAAGGACCTTTTATATTATCGGATTGTTCCGAATAGTTCAGTAGGATCATTGGAATAGGAATTGTTTCCTCTAACATTCTTAACAATGTTTCTAAGGTCTGGTTTCCTTTAATGGAGGTACTACATTCGCGAATAAGTGGATGTTCGCGATTTATTTTATAAGATATTTTTCCATGCTTCGCACTCTGCTGCCATAAATAAATGAATTCTGTACTACTTGTACGTGAGACTACTTTACCACGATGCCTATAAATATTTGAAGCTCTATCTCGGGTTAATTTTGCAATTCTTTTAAGGTCTTGCCTAATATTATGCGGTGGTCGTGCTTTAGATTTTTTAACATCTATTGACCACTCTTGATCAAGATTATTTGGTATATCTATCTGGATACGAGCAAGTTTATAATGCTCTTCCTTTTGAAAACTAAGCCCCAACCAGTCACCTGCGACTAGCATTCGCTTATTGCGATAAACGTAAAATCCTTGATGAGCATTCCAACCCTTTGTACCCGCACCATATGTATGTTCTTCTTGAGACATCTTAGAATGATGGGGTAATATATACGGCCTTACCTCTATTCGTTTCCCGTTTATAAATAATGGCTCCACCGTTAGTAGCTCCGTCGCTTTCAGATCAATGAGGAAAGGATTCCACGATGACACCAACTTGTCGTTAAACCAAATCTTCAATGGATTTGGGCCTTCTAAAAATCTATGAAAAACCATTGCCAAGTGTTTCTTTACGATTGCCGCCTTCTCTAAAAAATGATTATGAGCCCGATCATCATCAACTTCTACTTCCTTGTCTACCACTCTGTCGAGTTTATCCCAAACAACAAGTGTACCTTGTTCTAATTCCTCAAAAGTTTTAGTCTCCAGATTATTAGATCCCTGTTTCAACAAACGCCATTGCCCACAGTCTGAAACATAATCCAAATCCCAGCAACGGACGACTAAGTTTTCTCCCTTCAACTTAGTCCCAACAGTTAGCTGTTTACACTGCGAAAACGTTGCTGTTTTTAAACCAAGTCCGAATCGTCCTAGGTCATTAGTTGGTCTAGGTAATAATGGGTTTTTGGAGCCTAATGTCATCGCTCTTATTAATTCCTCTTGCGTCATCCCTAACCCATCGTCTTTAATCGAGATCCAGGAAGCAGACCCATTCCAAAAAAAATTCACCCAAACATTTTTAGCTTTTGCTGTAATACTATTATCAATCAAATCCGCAAGTGCGGTTGATAATTCATAGCCGAATGACCTTATCGAATGAATAAGTGAGTCAGCCTTAGGCTCAGCAATATCATATTCGTCGTTTGTAACGTTCTTATGCAAGGTCATCACCTCTTTGTTATACTTTTCTAGGTATTTCGACATATTCACACCGGTATCCTTCCTGAATAATGGAAACTTCCGATGTATAGTCTTCAACCCTTAAAAAACAAAAAAGCCTATTTTCGTGCCGGATATCCGGCAGAAACATAGACTGACTGGAATTTATTCTCAATCACACTTTAAATCCTTGATTAGTTTTCCACACTCCACACATTCTGCATCACATTTTCTTTCGTACTCAAGTTTTTCTTGCCCCTGTAAACCTGAGGGAATAGGATAAATACTTTTAACGAGTAATACCCCTCCACAAGAACATTTAAACATACTCTATCACCTCACTTATAAATTCCTATTTCATTACAAATCAAAAATAGTCAATTGTTCATTATTCTGCTCTTCCTTAATCAACTTCTGAGCAATATCATACAATGATATATTTTTATTTTCCAATACCCAGAAGTCGCTGCCATTTTTCTTAGAATAGAATATGCCCAACTCTTCAATTATTTTATTATTACTACTTATAATGGATCCGGTGCTGCTGTTCAGAATATTACTATACACACTCTACAAGATTATGTTTTTCAAGACCATTCTGTTTCCTTAAGACTGAGTTAATGGAATTGTCTACTTCAGTATTAAAAACCGCATCATATTGTGAGATGTGCCGAAGGATACCAATAGACGCTCTAAAAGTCTATTCGTCTCAATATATGGAAAAAAGCAGGAACAATGACGTATAATGTCGTAGTTTTAAATGCAACAAATAATGATGGAGGTTTATGGTGGCAAGAACACATTATGCTGAGGGCAGGTTGGTTACAAACTTTCTTCGGGGGCTTTTTGTTATTCTAGGCTGGGTCATATACTTTTATGTCATTCCCGGACTCCATTGGAGTTTCCTATTCGTATTTTTAATCTCAGGAGTAATAGTAGCAGAAATCATTGGCTCTATATGGATTCAATCTAAAAGGAAATCGACTAAACGCACTCGAGCTTCTAGAGACTCATCCTCTAAACAGAAGGTTCGGAACACTAGGCTGAGTCGCACCACCATTCTGAAATCCGGCCTGTCGGATGAAGAAATTATAAATACTGATATTGATACGTTATCTGGAACAGATTTTGAACGTCTGATAAAACTTTATTTAGAGATAAAGGGTATGACGTCGAATGGGTTGGCGGGTCTGGCGGTCATGAGGTGGACTTAATTCTGAAAGGTAAGGAAGGTTATAAGATTGCGGTACTATGCAAACGTAGGAACGAACTGTCGGCAATGACATCGTACTTCGACTGAAAGCTGGAAAACAAGTACATGGTTGTTATGATGCATGGATTATAACTACGAGTAACTTTACGAAATCAGCCCAAGAGGCCCCTGAATCGTTGCGTATCCGATTAATCAATGGACTAACTGTCCACGATATGATTAATTTCTAGAAGAAAAAGTATAATATAGCAAAAGGAAGAAGATAATTTGAACATTAGGGGGAGAATGTATTTGAATAAGAAAAACACTGGTTTCTTTTCTGAAAACAAAGCAATCATTATTGAATGGTCGTTTATTGCCTCATTAATATCCATACTTTTTATTCTTGTTTTTAAATACAGCCCCTTGGGATTTATGCAAATAATAATCGAATGGAATCACATGTGGGAATGGGCAACTCAATGGTATGGACTATTCTCAATATACTGGATTGAGATAATAATTCTTATCTTCATTTGGGACTTATTATGGATTAGACTCAACAGGTTGGTAAATGCCATTTATAATGATCTTACACACAAATGTATCAAGAAAAAGTGGTACCTATTGAAGTTAGTAAGATTTAAATATGGTTATAACAAACTTAGCTATCATATGAGATTTGGTTTAATTTATATCGCTTCAAGTGGCAATGACCGTCCAGAGCTAATAGACTATATAGGTAAGCCTACATTTAGTGAAACTATGAAAGCCATTCTATCACTGCTCTTTAATAGAGTTTCAATTCTAGCAGGCATTCTAACATTTCTCACCTTCAATGATCAATTAATCAATACACTTCAGAATACTGTAATTAATATGTGGAATGAAAGCGCAGTTTTTTTATGGGATAATTTCACTAAACTCTCAGCAACTGTGGTGGTTGTTCTAATATTATTTCTTGGATATTTTGTTAGCCGACGCGGAATTATTCGCCGTGCTGTAGCACAAGCAAATCGAAAAAAACTTGAAGAAGTAGTTCTTAAGCATCGGGAGTTGTCACATTACATTAGCGACCTCATCTCCACAGGCTCTAAAAATATTGAATATGCAATAAATTGTTACGATCTAATTGTGGAATGCTATGCATACAAAATTCAACCCAATGCTTCAATTCCCGCCCAAAGAAGATGGGTAGCCCAACGATATAAAGAATCCAAAGATTTTTATTTCGAGAATATTCCTGTATTGGATGCGTTTATTCAAGAAATTAATGTAATGAAACTTGCCGAAAATTCTTATGTATCTAGATGGTTTTTGAAATCAAAATATGAATTTACTGCTTTATTTCTTTTTAATTCATCTGCACTAGAGATTGATCAAATTAACCGGCTACTTTTCACAAAAATGGGCTTTGAAGAAATGAATATGCCACCTGAGAAATTTGGTAGACACTCTGACAGCAACTTTAACGAAATAGATTCCGAAACAGTTAAAGTCGAGACAGATGAATTTAAAGAATACATCTTAGAAAGCAATATAATTGAAGGAACAGAACTTATCTTTAAATTGTACAGATACTTAATAGTTCTCCATAAAATGATCAACATTGATTCAGATAAGTTTGGTCGTGGTCTTCGAGCGTTGACTAACAAAGAATAATGACTATACTTTCGGATATTATTTGAGAATAACTAAAGGGAACTGGCATCATAATGTCTCTTGGTTGGATATCCATGAACTGCTATAGAAAGCGGTACCACACTCCACACCATCAGAAATATATCATATTCATCGTCGAAATCACCACAATCCCAGTAACCACGCGGGTTTACCAACCGCAACGCATACGAAAACGCAAAAAAACGACCTGACACGGTCGCTTTTCTGATGGTATTGGTGGAGGCGAGGGGATTTGAACCCCTGTCCGAAGATCACGCCACACAGGCTTCTACGGGTGTAGTCACAGATTTGATGTCACCCAGGAGGACGCCCTGTAACCGGCTTCTTCCAAGGTCAGCCTGATTATCTTCTTCAGCTCACCGCAGGCGGAGATGAGACAGCGTATTCCACTACTTGTTAGCCCCTATCCCAGTCACATGGACGATGCTGGGTAGAAGCACGCCAACAGTTTCTTAGGCTGCTAAAGCGTAGTTTGTTTGTTGTTTGCCATTTAATAGGCTTTAGCGTTGATGAAGTGGACGCGTCCCCACTACCCGCAACCCGCGCTCGTCCTATCCCCGTCGAATCCATAAACGCCCCCAATATGGCATAAACGGCCTCTTCTAGCATGTTCACTATAAAGGGTACCGATTAGCTCGAGAAACGCTCTGAATGAGGTCAGCACCGTTAGGTGATGATATCTAAGAGAGCATGATTGCCTTACTTAACAATCAAGTAAATCAAGGATTACTGTACTGCCTAGTTAGTATAACACGAATCCGTCTTAGAATGCCTAGTTTGTTGTTTCCAAACTGACCGTAAGCTGGAATCATTGATGATTAGCGGATAATCTTCTGCTTCTCACGAAGTGCCCGCTGGATATCACGCTGAGCATCACGTTTGGCCGCAGTATCACGCTTGTCATACTGCTTTTTACCTTTACCTAGTCCAATGAGAAGCTTCGCATAACCGTTACGCACATAGATCTTGAGCGGTACGATCGAGTAGCCCTCTTGCTTGGACAGACCAAGCAGCTTATGAATCTGTTGCTTATGCATCAGCAGCTTGCGCGCGCGCGTAGGGTCGTCAGGATTGTGACGGTTGCCCTGCTCGAACGGACTAATGTGCATGTTGTGAATGAATATCTCGCCGTTACGGATCGTTGCGAACGCATCGCCGATATTGGCTCTTCCTAGTCGAAGCGCCTTAATCTCTGTGCCCATAAGTACGATTCCCGCTTCGAATGTTTCTTCGATGAAGTAATCATGGGAAGCCTTCTTATTCTGAGCGAGTTGCTTGCCGTCATTTTTCTTAGCCACCATTGCGATCACCTCAAACGTCAATTCATAAAAGCGTATTAGGAATTCATTGTAACAACTTTGAACATGGAAAGCAAGGCGGACAGCGGGTTAACCCGCGTATCTATGTCAGCAAACACAAAAACCGCCCATAACCTGACGGTTAGGGCGGTTCCGCTCGTAGTTATAAAACTATTACAGTTTTACTACGTTTTCTGCTTGTGGTCCACGGTTGCCTTGAACAACGTTGAATTCAACGCGTTGGCCTTCTTCAAGAGTTTTGAAGCCTTCGCCAGTGATTGCGGAGAAATGTACGAATACATCGTTGCCGCCTTCAACTTCGATAAAACCAAAACCTTTTTCTGCGTTAAACCATTTTACTGTACCTTGTTGCATTTGTAAAAACCTCCACAAAATAAAATTAATATGCGCCTGTTTCGTATTGAAACAAAAAATTCACACATTGAAAAAGGTGCCATACGTTAATGATACCCTTTTCAATATGTGAATTCAGGTTCATATTATCGATTGATTTGAGTGTACTATACCCATATTCAAAAAGCAAGCTACATGCTTAAATATATTTTGCCAGCTTATCCAATAGACGGCGTTATCGGCTGTTAAACCGCTCAATAACGCCGTATTCTAGGTTTATAGTCAACTTTGGTATTTATTTTCTTTTTTTACGAACGAACGCAGCTGTCGCGTTACCGCTTCCTTCGTTCTTTTTCTTCCTCTTCTTGTTCTTCCCTTCTTCACCAGAATTATTCACGCCAGACGATGAAGTTGGGGAATTTTTCTGGTGATTACGGCCCTCTGACGATCTGCTGCGACGTTTGGTCGCATCCGCATCTTCACCCGTATCTGCGCCTCTGCTCCGGTGCTCCCCACTGATGGGTAAGCCCCACATGTCCTTCTTCGCTGCGCCTTTACCGCCGCGTACTGGTCGACCAGACTCGAGCGGTGCTCCTGGCTCTAGCCATGGTGAAGCCCCCGTGCTTCCGCCGGTGGCGTTCGCACCCGCTGCCGCTCCGCGACCGGCGCTTCCGCGCCTCCGCTGCGCGCCGCCAGCTTCGCCGCCGCGCCCTTGAGC